>JAFWRO010000011.1:0-87866 GCA_017519885.1 Bacteroidales bacterium
CCAAGACGCGTACACTGGCTAACCAGATAGCCGAGGGCGAACTGAAGGAACGCAAGATGGCCGATAACAGCCAGCGTATGGAAACCCTCATCAAGCAGGTAAGCGGCAACCGAAAGAAGGCGGCCGAATACCGCCAACTGCGAGAAGAGAACAGGCAACTGGCTTCGGAAGTCGCCAATATTCCGACGCTTCGAGCCCAAATGGATGAATACGTGAAGGAGGCCGCGAGCTTCTCGTTCAAAGTGAAGGGAGCCATCAAGGAACCGACGGGCGGCAAGGGCGACAATGGAAATAAGGAAAAAGACAAGCGCTACTCGCTCATCGAGAACGCTGCGACGTACAAGGATCTGGCGAACAACGTCAAATACTACGAACAGCAGCTGGAGGAGGCCAACATCACCGATGTAGAGACCATACAGACCCTTGCGCAGGCCAAGGCTGTGACAGAAAAGGCCATCGAGCAGTTCCAGAAGCTTTCGACCGTCACCAAGACCGACGAGCAGAAACGGGAAGCGGAACTGGCAGAGCTCAGGGCCTCGGAGGTGTCGCACCTCAAACATAAGGAGATAACGACACAGGACCAGCTGTCGGCCAAGATGACCTACTACAACCGCCTGCAGCAGCTTGGCACCGAGAAGGACCGACTGCGTGCGCAGGAGGGCATCCGCGAACTAAACGCCATCGCCCAGGCTTGGGACATGGTGATCGACAAGTCGCGGTTCAAACTGGACGAAACGGGCGAGATCGACCCCTCGGCCATCTTCAACAGCGAGGACATCGACGCTGCCATCCGCTTCTACACCGATAGGCAGCAGCAGGAGGATGCGGACCAGGTAGAGAAGACCCAGACACTGATCGACCGCCTCACCGAACGCAAGACCGCCATCCAGCTGGGCATCGAGCTTCCATCGATGAAGAAGGAGGCCGACGAGATAGCAGCACTCACGGGGCGCGAGTACACCATCAAGGTGCGGAGCATGGGCTTCGACCAGATCATGGCCAAGATTCGCGAGATCGAGGAACTGCTGGACAACCCCAACATCACCGACGACCAGCGCAAGCAGCTCGAGCAGCTCATCGGCATCTATGGCCGGTTTGCCAAGGACAGCGTACGCAGCCTGGGAACATACAAGGAGGCTTGGTCGGGCATCAAGGGGGTAGGCTCGGGCATCGAGAGCATCACACAGGCGCTGGAGGACAACTCGAACGCCTGGCAGAAGATCACCGCCCTCATCGACGGGTTCCTGCAGATAGCCGACGGGATCGGGGCCATAGTGAAGATCATAGACATGCTCACCAAGTCCACCCAAATGGAGACAGCAGCCGACATTGCAGGTGCAGGAGCCAAAAAGGGCAAAAGCGCTGCCAGTCTGGAAGCAACAGGTGTAGGTGCTGCCGAAGAAGCGAAGAACGAGCTGGTGGCAACATCGAGCGGCAAAGAGGCCGCAGCCGACACGACCTCAGCAGCAGCCAAGGTGCTGAAGGCTCACGCGTGGATCCCATGGGTGGGTGTCGCCATCGGTGCAGGCATGGTAGCGATGATGATCGCGTCAATATCGAGTGTGAAGAACTCGATGCCGAAGTTCGCTACAGGCGGCATCGTTGGCGGCTCATCAACCACCGGCGACCGCCTCCTTGCCCGCGTGAACTCCGGCGAGATGATCCTCAACCAGCGCCAGCAAGCCCTCCTCTGGCAGCTCCTCAACGGTCAGCGCTCCTCCCTCTCGGCCTCATCCATCCAGTACATCCCACCGCAGGTCGGCCTCGACGTCCCTGCTCTCCAGTCCCAGCTCCGGCCCTATAAAGAGCGCGTCCATGTCACCGGCACCCTCCGCGGAAGGGGACGCGACCTCGTCGCAACCATCGACACCGAGCAGAACCACCGCTCTCGCTCCTGACCCCTCCGTCTCTAGTCCCGATACGAGCCAGGACTGGGCGCACAGTTCTTCTTTTCCCCTCGATTCAACAAACAAATCTATCAATAAACCAAATCTATCAAAGCCGTATGATCACTGAACAATTGACCAACATGGCTCTCGACTTTCTCTCCGAAGTCGTCAAGTCCGCTTATCAAGAGGGCTACAACAAACCTAAAACATCAAAACAATGATCAGCGAAAAACTACAGACCGACACCCTCCACTTCCTCGACCAAGTGGTCAGCGACGCTCGATCCGAGGCCCTCAAGTCGGCCAAGGAAGAGTTCGACAAGCAGAAAGCCCAGATGCAGGCCGACTTCGACCGTCTGATTGCAGGCCTCGTCGCAGCAGGGCAGCAGGAACCTGCACCCACCGAGAACCTGGTATTCTCCGACGGTGCCGATTACACGATCCGCGAGGCCCGACTCGTCGCCTCGTTCTCCTATTCCCGTAAGTTCGCATCCACGAAGTGGGGCACGATTGTCCTCCCCGTCGCCCTCGATTACGAAGACTGGGCAAGCCGTTTCGAGATTGCAGAGATTGCTGACGTGACAGTTGGCAGTTCCATCTCAACTGTCCGTCAGGTCCTCGGCCCGGGTTCTCAGACCATCCCCGGCCATCCCTACCAGATCCGCGCCAAGGTGGCCAACTCCACCAAGCCTCAGGCCATCACCAAGCGCAACTGCAAGGTCTTCCCCGCCGAGCCTGGCTACATCGTCATCGTCAAGGGCGGCAAGACCTACCGGTTCTGTGGCACCTACACCACGATGTCCGTCACCGATCTGAAGGGCAAATACTATGCGAGCAACGGCTCATTTGTCCCGGCCAAGTCAATTTGCAAACCCATGAGAGTCTATCTCGAAATATCGGAATAATATGAGCAATTATCAAGATCAGATGATGTCCCTCCTTCAGAGGGCATACGACGAAGGCCTTGCTAAGGCATCCCAATCGTCCCAGTCTCAGCCAAGTCTTGCTGACGACATCCCCGTCCACAACATCGTCAACCCCATCGTCGATTACTACTTCCAGCTGCTGCCCGCCGACGGCTACAAGTACTCTGACGTTGATCGAATGTGGTACTTCACGAAGTACGTTAGCGAGTCGAGCCGAAAGAACATGGCCGACCGCTCCAACCCCTTCCTGGTATTCTACCGCGGCGGCGACCGCCTGCTGCTCGAATCCGAAGGCCTGCCATCACAGAACATCCTTCCGCAGAACAACGTCTATGAGTGCTACCAGCTGTTGCCTGACAGGGTGTACCACTGGCAGGTCATGAAGGGCAACATCATCCTCAAGAAGGGCGAGTTCAAGGCCATCGGCTTCATTCGGTTAATCAATATCCCGACGTGGCCTAACCTGAGGGACATCGCGTACACTCCGATCATGCGAGTGGACCGTGTCCTCAGTGGTGCCAACCCCGACAACGTGGTGGTCGGCAGCGATGACTACAAGCTCATCCAGTCGCTCGGCATCGACTTCCAGCTCAACCTTCGCAAGCCGGATGAGAAGTCCGACACCGAGAACCCATGGAGACCCGACCTGTTCCCGGCCGGATGCGACAACAACCTCAACGACTATTCCTCAGCCCTGACCAACCCCACCGGATGGAAGTCGGCCATCGAAATCATCCTCCGTGAACTCCAGGCAGGCCATCGCATAGCAATTAACTGCTTCGCGGGCGCAGACCGCACTGGTAGCCTCCGCTACGTTCTTCAGGGCATCTGTGGAGTCCCCAAGCATATCGCCCAGGGCTTCTATGGCGTCACTTCCATCATGTACTGGCTCAACACCAAGATGTGGGACAAGGTCGGCACCAGCGGCAAGGAAGACCAGTTCCGTCGCTTCAACCAGGATCTTGAGAAGGCGTTCGGCCCTGACTACTTCACCCAGTGCTACCTTTTCCTCACCCAGACCGTAGGCATCACCTCCGCACAGATCAAGGCTCTCCAGATGGAGCTCATGGTCAATCCAGCCACTGCGCCCACTCCCATCCTCCCATCCTGACCCGTTTCATCCGCGTCCCCACCGCATGGCAGAAGTAGCTCTGCCTCGCAGAGTGCTGCCTCCAGTGTCCCCGTCGCGAGCCGTCCTTGGCTCGCCTATCACCCCTACGAGTACACAACAACAAGAAGGATCCCGAGACCACCCCGCCTCAGGATCCTTCTTTTTCTTCAAAGAAAAAAATTTTTGCACGTTTCGTTTTTCCAACCCACCATCCAACCCACCATCCAACCCACCATCCAAGTCAATTTTCGACTCATCCCATCCACCGCCCTTCAAATCCCATTCAACCGCCATTCACTCACCCATCGAACACCCCATCAAACACCTTGCCAACCTTGCCGGAATCCCATCCACAGCCACCTGTAGCCCACTTTTCTCCCCATATTTCACCTTTTCATCACCCCCATGTAAACCACCCACCATTCAAACCGTTCAAAATCCCCTCCCCATGTAACCCAAATGTAACCCAATGTAAACGTTTCGTTTTTCCACCTCCATCCACTCACATTTCCCCTAACTCACTGATTTTCCGCTTCCTCCTCCCATTTCCGCTCTCCTCCTCATTATCTCATTTCGTTTTTACCCCCTTAAATGTCCTCTACGGTTCGCTGTAGGACATGCGGCAACGGGAGGATGTCCGCTGCGGTTCGCTGGAGGACATGCAACGACGGGAGAATGTCCTCTACGGTTTGCTGGAGGGCATGCGGCAACAGGAGGATGTCCGCTGCGGTTCGCTGAAGGATATGCGACGATAAGAGCATGTCCTCTACGGTTCGCTGTAGGACATGCGGCAACAGGAGGATGTCCTCTACGGTTCGCTGTAGGACATGCGACGACAGGAGGATGTCCGCTATGGTTCGCAAGAGGACATGCGACGACGGGAGGATGTCCGCTATGGTTCACGGGAGGACATGCGACGACGGGAGGATGTCCGCTATGGTTCGCAAGAGGACATGCGACGACGGGAGGATGTTCGCTACAGTTGACTGAAAGCTTAATGATGATAGAGGCGACAAAAATGAAACGGACATCATAAATTTGTCGCTATTAGAGAGTATGTGTCGCCAGAAAGCGAATAAAAAAGGAGAAAAAACTTGGTAGGATGTAAAATTCCCCCTATCTTTGCAGCATGAACGAACATATTCTAAGGTGTTTTTGTAGTTTTTTGGACTTTTTTTTGCAGAAAACAAAATAAACCACTATATTTGCACCATTATTTGGAGTGATCGAACAAGAAACAATGAACATCAATCAATAATAAACAACATGAAAAAGAAGAATGTATTAACATGGACCTTGATGCTTAGCTCAATGCTTGGCGTTCTGACATCGTGCGGACTGGACATCCCCAAGGAAGTGCCGACATCGTATGAGACGATGACCATCGAAAAAACCGACATCGAGGTACCTATGAAGTTCAGTGCAAAACTGAAGGGACAAACCGACGTGACCATCATGCCTCAGGTGAGTGGTCAGCTGATGAAAATCAATGTCACCGAGGGTGAGCAGGTAAAGAAGGGACAGACTCTCTTCGTCATCGACTCACGTAACGCTCACCTGGAGCTGGAGGCTGCCGAAGCCAACCTGCAGGCAGCAGTGGCCAGGGAGAACAGTGCGAAACTGGAATATGAATCGAACAAGAACCTGTTCGAGAAGAACATCGTGAGCCGCTATATGCTCGACAATTCGCAGAACAGTTACCTTCAGGCGCAGGCTGCAGTAAGCCAGGCCCGTGCATCGGTGAACCGTGCGAAAGTGAACCTTGGCTTCTGTACCATCACAGCGCCCGTGACGGGTATCATTGGTGAGATACCAGTGCGCGGCGGCGACCAAGTGTCACCTATGACAAAACTGACCATCCTCAGTGGCAATACGACGATGGAAGCAGAGTTCTCGGTATCGGAAGCAATCATCGAAAGACAAGTCCAGGCGGGACTGACGCAAAGCGACAAGGAGTCGCACATGGCCAACATGCCTGATGTGACATTCGTCATGAAGAATGGTACAGAGTACCAGCACAAGGGACGCATTTCGAGTCTGACAGGTGTAGTAGATGCCGCTACTGGTTCACTTTCCTGCAAAGCCACGTTCCCCAATCCCGAGGGTCACCTCTATTCGGGCGTGCAAGGTACTGTGGTTTTACCATTCTCCCAGAAAGACGTGATGGTAGTCCCCTTGACCTCAGTTGTACGCATCCAGGACCGCTCGCTGGTATATAAGGTGCAGCCCGACAGCACTGCAACTGCCGTCACCGTGACTACAACAAACACGGGCAATGGCAAGGATGTCATCATCAATTCCGGCCTTGCCGTCGGTGACAAGATCGTCACCATCGGTGCCAACAATGTACAGGAAGGACAAAAAGTGCTGTTTTGAAAATGAAAAACAATATATTCATCAACCGATATGTGATGGCGTGTGCCATCAGTATCGTCATAGCTTTGGTGGGCTACATCTGCATGTCCACACTGCCCATCGAGCAGTACCCGAACATCGCACCGCCTACCGTCCGTGTGTCAACCACCTATACAGGTGCTGACGCCAACACCATCATGAAGTCGGTGGTGCAGCCCCTGGAAGAAGCAATCAATGGTGTGCCCGATATGACCTATATGACCTCGTCGGCCTCTTCGTCGGGCGACGTGAGCATCGTGGTCTATTTCGAGGCCGGCACAGATCCTGACCTTGCTGCGGTGAACGTCCAGAACCGCGTGACCCGAGCCACAGCCATGCTGCCTGCCGACGTGACGAAAGTGGGCGTTCAGGTCTTCAAGATGCAGAGCAACATCCTGCAGATAGGCGCCCTGAGGAGTGTCGATGGCAAGTATGACGACGACTTCGTGGCCAACTACATCGACATCAACCTGAAGCCTCGTCTGATGCGTATCACCGGCGTGGGCGACGTGATGGCCTTAGGCAACACCTACGCGCTGCGTATCTGGATGAAGCCCGATGTGATGGCACAATACGGTCTGGAACCCAACGACGTGTTCGCAGCCATCAGTGGCCAGAGCTTCGTTGCCGCTACGGGTAGTCTGGGTGCACAGTCGGAGAACAGCTACCAGTACACCATGGAATACAAGGGTACGCTGAAGACCATCGAAGAGTTCAACGAGATCGTATTGCGCACCAGTGAGGGCGGCCACCTGCTGCATCTGAGCGATGTGGCTGATGTGGAGATCGGTGCCATGAGCTACAACTTCCTTTCGAACATCAACGGCAAGCCAGGCACCATCTTCATGGTGTTCCAGGCACCGGGTGCCAATGCTACGGAAGTAAATGCCCGCATCGACCAGCTTTACGAGGACATGAAACCGATGATGCCTGCAGGTCTGGAGTTTGTGAAACTCGAGACAAGCGATGACTTCCTCTATGCTGCCATCGGCAATGTGGTCGAGACGCTCATCATCGCCATCATCCTCGTCATCCTTGTAGTGTTCTTCTTCCTGCAGAACTTCAAGGCCACCATCATCCCCTCCATCTCCATCATCGTTTCGCTGTTGGGCACCTTTGCCATCGTTTCTTTGGCAGGCTTCTCGCTCAACATCCTTACGCTGTTTGCGCTTGTGCTCGCCATCGGTACCGTAGTCGACGATGCCATCGTAGTTGTGGAGGCCGTGATGGCCAAGATGGAAAGTGGCATCAGCGATGCCCGCCAGGCCACCCGCGAGGCAATGTCGGAAGTGTCGGTTGCCGTAATCTCGTGTACCCTGGTGTTCATGGCTGTGTTCATCCCAGTAGCCTTCATGCCTGGCACATCGGGAGCATTCTTCACCCAGTTCGGTGTGACGATTGCCTCGTCAGTAGGCCTCTCGTGTGTATCCGCCCTGACGCTCTGTCCTGCCCTTTGCGCCATCATGCTGAGAGTCACGGAAGGCAAGAAGGAGGGCAAGGGCATCACCTACTACACCAAGAAAGCCTATTCTGCGAGCTATAATGCCATCTTCAACAAGTACTCGAAAAGCGTACAGAAGTTCATCAAGCGTCCCGTCCTGGCATGGGGTCTGCTGGCTGTAGCAGCCTTCCTGCTCATCTTCTTCATGAGGAATCTGCCTTCAGGACTTGTGCCTCAGGAGGACCAAGGCGTAATCCTTGCCGAAATCCGTGCCCCTGAGGGAACGACGCTCCACGAGACGCGCGAAATCGTGAAGAAGGTGGAGGAAAAGGTGAAGGAGATTCCCGAGATGGAGAGCTTCGCCACAGCCTGCGGTTATGGTATGATGTCGGGCTCTGGTTCGAACTACGCCACGATGATCATCCGCTTGAAGCCATGGGAGGAACGTGAAGGCTTCAACCATTATGTAGACCTCGTCATTGGTCGTCTCTACTTTGCCAGCAAGGAGATCAAGAACGCGCAGGTAATGCCATTCCAGCTGCCACAGGTGCCTGGCTACGGTTCGAACAACAGCGTGAACCTTGTGCTTCAGGACCTGAACGATGGCGACCTTTCGGAATTTGCAAGTCTCACCAACAACTTCCTGGCCAAGTTGGGTGAACGTCCGGAGATCAGCATGGCCATGACCAGCTACTCGGAGCGCTTCCCCAAGTACCAGGTGGAGGTCGATGCCACCCAGTGTGACCGTGCAGGCATCTCTCCCGCTTCGGTGCTGAGAAACCTCGGAGCCTACTGCGGTGGAAGCTATGTGGGCAACTATAACCAGTTCGGCAAGGTCTATCGTATCATGGCCAGCGCCTCACCTGAATACCGCCTCGACCCATCGTCGCTGAACAACATCTTCGTGCGTGTACGCGGTGGCAAGATGGCCCCAATTGCGGAATTCGTCACATTAAAGGAGGTCGTCGGCACGTCGAGCGTAGAGCATTTCAACCTGTTCCAGAGCATCACCTGCTTCGTTCAGGCTGCCAACGGATATACCGAGGGCGATGCCCATAAGGTGATTGCCGAAGTGTTCAAGGAGACGATGCCCAATGGCTACGCCTACGAATACAGCGGCATGTCGCGAGAACTTGAGGAGGCTGCCGGCTCGAATGCCACCGCTCTCATCTATGTCATTTGTGTCATCCTTATCTATCTCATCCTCGCCTCGCTCTACAACTCGTGGTTCACACCTTGGGCTGTGCTGCTTTCTGTCCCCTTCGGCCTGATGGGTGCCTTCGTGTTCGCTTATCTGGGCTCATTGCTCCATCTGCCGGGAATGGACAACAACATCTACCTGCAGACAGGTGTCATCATGCTGATCGGCCTTCTGTCGAAGACGGCCATCCTCATCACCGAGTTTGCCTCCGAGCGCCGTGCCCAGGGCATGAGCATCAGCGGAGCTGCCTTCGAAGCCTGCAAGGAACGTCTGCGCCCCATCCTGATGACGGTATTCACGATGATTGCAGGTATGATTCCACTCATCATCGAGGGTGGTGCAGGTGCCAATGGCAACCGTGCACTGGCACTCGGCGTGGTAGGCGGCATGTCGGTGGGCACCATCGCCCTGCTGTTTGTCGTCCCCGTCTTCTTCATCGTGTTCCAGAAACTGCATGAGCGGTTCCAGGGAAAGGATCTTAATTTAACTGAGGAATAAGTCATGAAAAGATTAAGCTATATCTTCACAGCTGCAGCCGTGAGCCTCCTGTTCTCGGGATGCGGCATATACAATACGTACGAGCAGAAGACCGAGATTCCCGCCGATGTCTTTGGCCGAACCCAGGACATCACAACGGCCACCGATGGCACGTCGATAGCTATGATGTCGTGGCGCGAGTTCTTCGTCGACCCGCTTCTGCAGCAACTCATCGAACAGGTGCTGGACAACAACACCGACCTGAATTCGGCCCGACTTGCAGTAGAAAAGAGCGAGGCTTCGCTGATGGCAGCCCGCTTGGCCTACCTTCCAGCCATCTCACTTGGACCACAGGGCACCATAGCCAGCTTTGACCAGGGGAAGGCCAGCCAGACCTACAACCTGCCACTGCAGATGTCGATGGACCTTGATGTATTTGGCTCCATCACCAATAAGAAACGTGCCGCAAAGGCCGTGCTCAAGCAAGCACAGATGCGCGAAGAGATGGTGCGTGCCAACCTCATCTCGACCACAGCCCAGCAGTACTACATGCTGCAGCTGCTCGACCGACAGCTGGATATCCTGACGAAGACCGACAGCCTCTGGAACATCTCGCTTGAGACACAGAAGACACTTTGGGAAAACGGCAAGTCATACTCTACCGCAGTCAATCAGATGGAGTCGTCCTACCTGAACGTGAAGGCACAGATTGTCGATACGCGCCGCAACATACGCAGTGTGGAGAATGCCATCTGCCGCCTGATGGGAAGCACACCCCAGCGCATCGAGCGCAACTTCTGGGGCTCTTCGGAGCTGCATCATCCCCAGGCAAAGGGCGAGACCGGCCAGCGCATGTTCGATATAGAGTTCCTGAAGACCGGCATACCCGCCACGATGCTTGAGCAGCGCCCCGACATCCGCATGGCCAACCACGCACTGGAGGAAGCCTTCTACAATACACAAGCAGCACGCTCGGCCTTCTTCCCCAGCATCACCCTGTCGGGAACTGCAGGTTGGACCAACTCGGCTGGAAGCATGGTAGTCAATCCCGGCAAACTGTTGCTCACCGCCGTCGGCCAGCTCACCCAGCCCATCTTCGCACGCGGACAGCTCCGTGCCAACCTGAAGGTACAGAATCTGACCAAGGAGGATCTGCAGAAGAAGTATGTGCAGACCATCATCGACGCCGGCAACCAGGTGAACGAGGCCATGGCCGACTGCCAGGCTGCACGCGCCAAGCACCAGTACTACCATCGCCAGGTGGAAGTGCTCACCGATGCCTACTACGGCACGCATGAGCTGATGGACAACGGCAAGGCCAACTACATCGAAGTGCTCACCGCCCAGGAGAGTCTGCTCAACTCGCAGCTCAACGAAGCCATGAACATGTACAAGGGTGCCCAGGCCGTCATCGCACTCTATATCGCACTTGGCGGAGGTTCGAAGTGAAAATGAACATGAGACTATCCATCCTTTGTCTGTTAGCTGCGTTGACTTTCCAGCAGGCCATTGCGCAGGAAAAGACACATAGGCTGAACCATTGGGTGGATAGTGTGCTGACCATAGGCTACTTCAAGGGCGACATCGACACGGCGTACGTCACAAGACCGAAGACCAAGTGGACCCTCGCAGCGCGACTCAACGTGTCGGGAGCTAAACTCGAGTCGTTGGGAGTAACCGAAGGGCAGCGATTCAATGCGGAAATAACAGCCAACCACAAGGCAACGCTCAGCGTAGGCGTGAGTTATCTTGGATTCTCGCTAAGTGCAGCCATCAATCCTGCCAAACTGATGGGCAAGTACCGCGACTTCGAGCTGAACTTCAATTCCTACGGCAGGCACTTCGGCTATGACATCATCTTCCAGGATGCGCACAACTTCACAGGTTGGCACGACATGGATGGGATGGAACGCATCTATCTTCCTGCAGACATGCTGTCGGTAAGGACCTTGAACGTGAATGCTTTTTATATCTTCAATGGACGACGGTTCTCCTTTCCTGCGGCATTCACGCAAAGTTACATCCAACGTCGTTCGGCAGGCAGTTTCCTCCTGGCAGCGTCAGGGATGGGTCAGCACGCCACACTCAAATGGGAGCAGGAAATGCAGGTCAAGATGACGAACATCGGCATCGGCGGTGGCTACGGCTACAACTACGTGCCGTCCCAGGGTTGGCTGCTTCACATCTCTGCCACACCAACCTTCATCGTCTACAGCAACACGTCGATGACTTTCGGCGATGCGCGTGTGCCTCTGCACTACCACTTTCCCGAGGCCATAATCACAGGACGAGGAGCCGTGGTGCGCCAGTTGGGCAACAAGTTCTTCGGAATGTCTATGGTGTTCAACTTCACCAATATCGGCAATGAAGAGAATCTTGCCCTGCACAACATAAAATGGCGCATCCGTATATTCTACGGTCTGCGCCTTTGAAGAAATTTATAATGACAGAGAGAAATCCCTTATAAAAATCGACTATTCCTTCAATGCCTCGAAGAGCCTGTCCAGGGCCTTCGGGGCATTTCCGTTCTCCTCGTCGAGCAACTGGACAAACTTCGAACCGATGATGGCACCATTGGCGTTTGCCTGTGCCGACTCCAAGGTCTGGCGATTGCTGATGCCGAATCCTATCATCGTGGGGTTCTTGAGATGCATCGCATGAACCTTGTTGAAGTAAGCCTGCTTGGCCTCGTTGAACTCCTTCTGAGCGCCAGTGATGGCTGCCGACGAAACCATGTAGATGAATCCCGAAGTGTTGTCGTCGATGAAACGGATACGTTCTTCGGACGTTTCGGGCGTGATGAGCATGATGATACGCAGGTCGTAATGGTCGGCGATGGGCTTGAAGTCCTCCATATAGTCCTTGAAGGGAAGGTCGGGAATGATGACGCCATCGACACCCACACGAACACATTCCTGGCAGAACTGCTCGAACCCGAACTGCATGATGGGATTGAGATAGCCCATGAGGATGAGAGGAAGATTGTCTCCTACCCCACCTTCAGAAGGACTTCGGCGAATACCTTCGAGTTGTGAGAAGAGCTTGCGAAGGGTCATACCGTTGCGCAACGCCTTGGTGGCTGCATTCTGGATAACAGGCCCATCGGCCATAGGGTCGCTGAAAGGAATGCCGACCTCGACCATGGCGATGCCGTGCTGCTGCATGGCGTGCAGGACCTCAGCAGTTCCTTCAAGTGTAGGGGCACCTGCACAGAAGTAGAGGCTCAGCAGTTTCTCGGGCCTGCTTGCAAACAGCTGATTGATTCTATTCATAGTTTTTTTATTTTTTTCTTTTTTTCAATTTTTCATTTTTTTCAATGCTTCGACAAAAGGACGGAGCAAAGCGACATCCTTGAACCCTGGAGACGATTCGAAACGACTGTTCAGATCGACACCTATCCACTGAGGATGTTCGAATTCAAGAAGAGCTTCGAGCGACTGAGGACCGATGCCTCCGGTGATGAAGAATGGCGTACTGCCTCGATAACTGGAAAGCAGACTCCAATCGAACGACACTCCCGAACCTCCATAGCCCGTAGTGGGTGCTTCAAAGAGGAGTCCATCGACGAATCCATCCCACATCATTGCCTTAAGCACTTTGCTACGCGATTCCACCTGGATGGCACGAACGATGCGTGGCATTCTGGGGACGGATGCCTCCAGGAGTTTCTGTAGGTTTGTGACGTAAGCGATATCCTCGTCGCCATGGAGTTGCACGTATTGAAGGCCATACTCCTTGACCTTCTGCACAATTTCGTCGGGCGAAGCATTCACAAACACGCCTGCACGCTCGGCCTCGATAGGCAGATAGTCGGGTTTTGTACTGACATAGCGCTTGGATCCAGGCCAAAATATGAAGCCAATGATATCAACTTCGAGGGCTTCCACATCGCGAATATTCTGGGCATCGCGCATACCGCAAACTTTGATATACATAGGATGAATAATTAACAATTAATAATTAACAATTAATAATTTATAATTGGCAATTAGCAATTAACAATTGCCTGGACGAAGGTGGTCAAGGCCTGTCCTGGATCGGGTTCACGCATGAAGCATTCGCCAATGAGGAAACCGCGGAAGCCAACCTTGCGAAGTCGTTTGATTACTTCTGGATTCGAGATGCCCGATTCGGAGACGAGTACCGGGCGCTGGGTGCCGAGATGAGAGACGGCATCCAACATTGCCTCAGCAATATCGAACGAATGCTGCACATCGGTATGGAATGTTCCGAGCGAACGATTGTTGACGCCAAGCATATCGGGAACTCCTGCCTTGAGGTATTCCAACTCCGCGGGGTCGTGCACTTCGAGCAGGACTTCCAGATGGAGGCGATGGGCAAGGTCAAGCAATTGGGCATATTCCTGTGGAGCAAGAGCTGCAGCAATGAGCAGGATGGCATCTGCCCCAAGCATCCTGGCTTCATAGACCTGATAGGGATCGACGATGAACTCCTTGCGGAGTATCGGACAGGAACCGACGAGCCCACGCACACGGGTGATATATTCCGGCTTGCCTCCGAAATATTCTTCGTTGGTAAGTATCGATAATGCTGCGGCACCTCCCTCGACATAACGGGGGATGACTTGTTCGGGCTCAACGTCGGCATGTATCCATCCCTTCGACGGACTCTTGCGCTTGAATTCGGCGATGATTCCGCTTGGAGATTGACGCAGGGCTTCGGCCATCGACACATGTTTGCACAACAACCGATCGAGATCACAGCGTTTGTGTGCTACGATTTCTTGTAGGATATCTGCCATCAGCTGTAAATCTTCAGGAACTTCTTGAATGATGCGAGGGCACGACCTGAGTCAAGCGATTCGCGTGCCATGCTAACACTATCCTCGATGCTGATGTTGCGATCGATGATCGAGATGCCACAAGCCGCATTGGCGATAATGACCGACTTCTGGGCTTCGGTGGCCTTGCCTTCGAGCACATTGTCGAATATCTTTTTCGCATCGGCTGGCGTATTGCCTCCAAAGATGTCATCGGCATTGACATAATTCAGACCAAGGTCCTTGGGCGTAAAGACTTTCTCGAAGTTGTTGGTCACAAGCTTGAAGCCTGAGGTAAGTGAGATTTCGTCGTAACCATCATAGGATGAGATGACGCCATAGGTATCGCCAATCTTCTGATGGGCATTTACATAGAGTCGCATCTGCGCCTGATTGGCTGTACCGTGGAGCGAATACTTAGGATGACAGGGGTTGACCAATGGACCCAATAGATTGAAGCACGTTGGAACGTTCATGGCCTTACGTGTTGGACCGACGAACTTCATGCCGTAAGCGAAGAGTGGAGCATGGAAGTAGCAGATATTGGCCTCGTCAAGCGAACGACGAATGATGTCGGCATCGGCCGTGAACTTCACGCCATGGCCCTGAAGCACATTGGAGGCACCCGACACAGAGGTGGAACTGCCGTTGCCATGCTTCGAGACCTTGTAGCCTGCACCTGCAACCACGAACGATGAGCAGGTTGAGATGTTGAAGGTGTTCTTGCCATCGCCGCCTGTTCCAACGATATCGAGGGTTTCGTAGCCGTCGAGGTTGATTTGGCGACCTGTCTCGAGTAGTCCATCGCGGAAGCCGAGCAATTCGTCGACAGTGATGCCTCGCACCTGCAAAGCCATGAGCAAGGAAGCAATCTGGCATTCGTTATACTTCTGCTGAGTGATGCCCAGCATAATGATGTGGGTCTCCTCGCGCGCAAGAATCTGACCCTCGATGATTTTGGTGAGATAAGATTTCATTGTTGTATTATTTAGAGATTATAGTTTCAAAGATTTCAGAGTAATCTGAGTACTCCGAGTATTCCGAGTATTCCGAGCACTCCGAGCATTCCGAGTACTCCGAGTAATCCGACCCCTCCTACAGATGCAGCAGCCAATTGTTGATAATCTTCTTCCCATCGGGAGTAAGTACAGACTCGGGATGGAACTGGATGCCACGAACGTCATATTCGCGATGGCGAAGTGCCATCACCTGACCTTCGTTGGAAGTGCATGTGACCTCGAGGCAGTCGGGCATCGTCTCGGCATCAACTACCCAAGAGTGATAACGACCGACGAGGATATCGCGATGGAGGCCACGGAATAGGTAATCGACTTTATGCTCTCCATATTCGACAAAATCGACAATGTGGGCAGGAGTCTGTACTCCGTGGAAGACTTCATCGAGGTTGACAAGATTAGCGCCAAAAGCCTCACCAATGGCCTGTTCGCCCAAGCAGATACCAAGTATCGGTTTCTCGCCAGCATAGGTGCGAATGACATCAAGGAGCAGACCTGCCTCACTCGGTATACCGGGGCCAGGCGAGAGCATGATCTTATCGAAGGATTCGAGATCGGACAGCTCAAACTGATCATTGCGAAAAACAGTTACTTCGGCGCCTAGTTCCTTTACAAGATGTACAAGATTGTAGGTAAAGGAATCATAATTATCAATCATTGCAATTTTCATAAGGAAGGAATGTTGACAGTTACTATAGTTACTATGAAATCACAAGTCTTGAGCCAATAGAATGGCGCGACGAAGGGCACCGAGTTTATTGTTGACTTCCTGAAGTTCATATTCCTCGTTACTTTTGGCAACAATGCCGCCACCAGCCTGGAACCAAAGTTCATTGTTTCGACTGACGAAGGTGCGGATGGTGATTGCTTGATTGAGCGAGCCATCGAACGAGATGCTGCCCACACAACCTCCATAGGCGCCACGATTATGAGGCTCGTATTCGGAGATGAGTTGCATAGCTCTCACCTTGGGTGCACCCGCAAGCGTACCTGCTGGGAAGGTATCGATGAATGTCTTGATAGGATCGGCATCGCGATTGAGAATACCCGACACGCGACTTACCAGGTGGATGACATGGCTGTAGTACTGCAGTTCCTTGTAGAATTCGACCTTGACATGATGACAGTTTCGCGAAAGGTCGTTGCGTGCCAGATCGACCAGCATCACGTGTTCGGCATTCTCCTTCGGATCGTTGCGCAGATAGTTGGCGTTTTTAACATCCTGCACATCATCGCCCGTTCGACGGGTGGTGCCTGCAATGGGATCGATATAGGCTACGAAGCGATTGTCGTTGCGTTCGATGCGGCAATGAGTCTCAGGCGACGAACCAAAGATGCGGAAGCCTCCGAAATCCATATAGAAAAGGTAGGGTGAAGGATTGATGGAACGAAGGGCGCGATAGAGATTGAAGTCATCGCCTTCGTATTGCTGGATGAAACGACGCGACAGAACAATCTGGAAGACGTCGCCGCGCTTGCAATGAGCGATTCCTCGACGAATGTTAGCCTTGTGCTGTTCATCAGTCAGCGTGCTGCTCACCTCTCCTACCGCGCGGAACGAGAAACGTCCCACGGCAGGTCGGTTCATCATACGCTCTATCTCTTCGATGCCCGAGGGCTCGCCAGATTGAAGAAGTTCGTAGATCGTCAGACGATTGTTGAAATGGTCGAACTCCAACACATATTTAAATAATATATAGAGCATATCGGGGGCATCGTTCTTTGCCTGCCTCTCGTCCTTGACAGCAATATCCTCGAAATAACGAACAGCATTGAACGAAGTGAATCCCCACAACTGGCAACAGCTCAATTGATGCGCATCGCCCTCGAATTTGAACGAATGCATGAACTCTCCGATGATGGCATCGCTGCGATAAGTACGGTCGATAGGGTGCTGGAAGGTCTTGCCATCGGGATACAGGCAGTTACCCATGCCATGACCAATGGCTACTTGTGCAATGGGTTGTAAAGCGATAAACGAGCGGGCATTCTTGCCCGAATGATAATCGCTTGACTCCATCAGAATGGATTGGGTTGATAAATCGCGAAGTCGCAGATATGCACTCACGGGTGTCAGCAGATCGCCCAACATAGTCTTGCTGCTAATCTGGTAGGTATACATAGTATTCGGAGGGATTGTTTTTCGGAGTAATCGGAGTACTCAGAAAATATCGGATTAATAAGAACTTTCAGAAAGCCTGCATATTAGGGTCATCCTTGTATTTGAGATAAGTGTCGAGGTCCTTGTCACCACGACCTGAGACTGTAAGCACGACGACATCTTCGGGATGGAACAGATGCTTGAGTTTGGGAAGCAAGGCCAAGGCATGTGCACTCTCGAGAGCGGGAATGATGCCTTCAATACGAGTCAGCTCGAAGGCTGCTCGAAGTGCTTCATCATCATTGGCGGGCAGAACGGTGGCGCGCTTCTGTTCGTAGAGATTGCAATGGATGGGGCCGGTACCAGGATAGTCAAGGCCTGCTGATATGCTATAAGGCTCGATGATTTGGCCATCATCGGTCTGCATCAGCTTGATGCGTGAACCATGGAGAATACCGAGCGTACCAATCTGCATGGATGCAGCCGTCTCGCCCGAATCGATGCCATGGCCACCAGCCTCAGCAAGCACAAGGCGTACACGCTCGTCGTCGATATAATGGTAGATGGTGCCTGCTGCATTGGAGCCTCCACCCACACAAGCCATGAGATAGTCGGGATAGTCACGTCCCACTTTCTCGCGAAGTTGCCACTTGAGTTCTTCGGAGATGATCGACTGCAGGCGGGCCACCATATCGGGATAAGGATGAGGACCGACTGTGGAGCCAATGATGTAGAACGTGTCGGAAGGATGGCAGCACCAGTCGCGAATAGCCTCGTTGGTGGCATCCTTGAGCGTACGGTTGCCACTCTCGACGGGATAAACTTCGGCACCGAGCATCTTCATACGCTCCACGTTGACATGCTGACGCTGAACATCGAGAGCACCCATATAGACACGACATGGCATTTTCATCAGCGCACAGACAGTAGCAGTAGCCACACCATGCTGACCGGCACCTGTCTCGGCCACAATGCGTGTCTTGCCCATGCGCTTGGCTATCAGGATCTGCCCGATGGCATTGTTGATCTTGTGGGCACCGGTATGGTTGAGGTCCTCGCGCTTCAAATAGAGTTGGCAGCCATATCGCTCGCTCATACGTTTGGCAAAATAAAGTGGAGAAGGACGACCCACATAGTCGCGCAGCAGTTGACGATACTCATCCTGGAATTCCTTGCTCTCAATGATGGGAAGATAGGCGTTCTTGAGATCCTCAACAGTCTTATAGAGGATTTCCGGGACATAAGCCCCGCCAAAGCGGCCATAAAAGCCTGAAGCATCAACTTGGAAAGATTTCATTTTCCTGAAGATTGTCTTTGTGATTAATGAATAGGAGAAGATAAAAAGAGGGCTTGCAAGACGTTGTGTCCTGCAAGCCCTATGATATACTGTATGTACGAGCATAAGGGTGCGCCCCACAACGTCATGTCATGAGTTTGCGCCACCACCAATATGCACGATTCATTGCCATTCGAAAAATTGTATTGATTTGACGCTGCAAATATAGCCCTATTTTCAATATGTCGTACAAAAAAGACAGTTTTTTTGATTTTTTTTGCAAATTTTCCATATTTTTGCTCCATTTTCGTCAAAAATGTCAGAATAATTGAGTATATTTGCACACGAAAACATGAATTAACGACAATGGAATGCAAGATCATCGCACATATTGAGACCGACTTTGACAGCAAATTCGGTGTTCCTCGCCAGGCTGGACTCATCCCCGAGCTCGAAGGACGTATCGTCTTCGACCCCGAATATCGTGTCGCCGAAGCCCTACGTGGGCTCGAAGGCTATTCGCACCTTTGGCTGATTTGGGTCTTTTCGGAAGTGGAAATGCAAAAGTCTTCGATGGGAACAGATACCTGGTCGCCAACAGTCAGGCCTCCTCGTCTGGGGGGCAACAAACGTATGGGTGTCTTTGCTACGCGTTCTCCGTTTCGTCCAAATCCCATCGGACTGTCGTGTGTCGAAATAGCCGGAATTGACTTCAACACTCCCGATGGCCCCGTAATCCTTGTGAAGGGTGCCGACCTGATGAATGGCACTCCAATCCTCGACATCAAGCCCTATCTCCCCTTCACCGACAGTCGTCCAGACGCTCGTGGAGGCTTCACCGACCAGACATATACGCAAAAACCCCTCGAGGTAGTGATACCCGAGGAGTTCTATACATTATATAATTTAAAGGAAGAACAATGGACAGCCTTGCGCAAGGTGCTTGGCCAAGACCCTCGTCCTCATTATCATCATGATGAGCAGCGTATTTACGGACTCACATTCGCCGGCATAGACTTTCATTTCAAGGTGACAGACGAAGGTGTGGTGCACCTCTTGTCACCATCGATTTAGAATGCCTGCTTGTCCTTCTTGATGACGTTCCACACGGTCTTGAAGATGATCTTCAAGTCGAGCGAGAACGACCAATTCTCGACATACCACACGTCCTTCTTGATGCGGTCTTCCATCTGCCAGAGCTCCTTGGTCTCTCCGCGAGCTCCATTGACCTGGGCCCACCCAGTAATGCCAGGGAGCACCCAATGACGCACCATATACTTGTCGATGAGTTTGGAATACTCCTCAGTATGCTTCACCATATGTGGACGTGGACCGACAATCGACATATCACCCTTGAGCACATTGATGAACTGCGGGAGTTCGTCGATTGACATACGTCGCATGAAGTCACCAAACTTGGTCTTGCGTGGGTCATCCTCGGTGGCCTGCCGAACGTCTGCTTCATCGTTGACCTTCATCGAACGGAACTTATAGCATACAAATTCCTTTCCGTTCAATCCGTTACGTTTCTGCTTGAAGAACACGGGCCCTGGCTGCAGGTAATGAGTAAGGATAGCGATGACAGGATAGATGAGAAGCCAGAAAGGAATCATAAAGATGGCCGAAACGACGATGTCGAATGTTCGCTTGATGATTCGATTGGTCAGCATATCAAGCGGATTGTCGCGAATGCTGAGCACAGGGATAGAACCCAGAATCTCAAGCTGCATCTTTCGCTTCAGATAAGTACGGAGTTGTGGAATAGCATAAAACCGCACACAATGCTTTTCGCAAGTATCTATAATCTCAAGTATTTCGTTTGCTCGTACAGCGGGTAGTGAGCAGTACAGATGTTGGAGGTAGTCATGCTCCTTCACATATTTGACAGCATCGGAAACCTTACCCAGATAGTTCAGTTCCTGTGGAGCAGGATCCATAGGTTCATCGGCGAAGTACCCCTCGACGCGATAACCATAGAACGGATGGCGCATCTCCTCTCCAAGTTCACGTATGGGTTCGTTATTGCCGACAAAGATCACATGATGCAGATTGCGACCCCTTGTACGGAACCATCGGATAATCCAACGACACAAATAGCGCCACAAGGCCAAGCTCACATAGATGCTGACCAATACATAGATGATGCGAATGGACTGGAATTTGTTATTGAACCCGAAGACCAGTGCAAAGATCCAGAAGACCACACTCATCACAATCACCGTGGCGAAGACATTGCTCAGAATGGAGCCTCGACGATCGGAACGGTAGAAAAAGGAGATAGGACGCAGCTTGATACCAATCACATAGGAGATTGTGAGCAACGTGGCCATGAACCCGAACTGGAACGAGATATCAAACGGGTGCTCACTGCCCGGGCAAAGGATGCCCTTGTAAAAATAATAGAATATCAGATTGATGATTAGAATCTCACTGATGATCATGCCAAACTTCAGGAAATCCGGCAACTGATACATTGTTCTTTCTTTCGTCATACTGAAACGGCTCCCTTAATGGCTGGATGACATTGGTAGTTGGTCAGCGTGAAATCGGTGATACGGAAATAGCGCAAATCCTTTATCTCGGGATTGAGCTGCATAGTGGGCAGCGCATAGGGTGTGCGAGTGAGCTGCAGACGCACCTGATCGAGATGATTGGTGTAGATATGGGCATCGCCAAAGGTATGTACAAAAGTCCCAGGCTGCAAACCGGTAACCTGAGCGGTCATCAGAAGCAGCAGGGCATAACTGGCAATATTGAACGGCACACCTAGGAAGATGTCGGCCGAACGCTGATAGAGCTGCAGAGACAGTTTGCCACCTGCCACATAGAACTGGAAGAAGCAATGGCAGGGAGGCAGGCCCATACGGTCAATCTCCTCGACATGCCAGGAATTGACGATGATGCGACGCGAGTCGGGATTGTGCCTGATGGCATCGACAGCCATCATCAGCTGGTCGTAATGCTTGCCATTATTGCCTTCCCAGTCGCGCCACTGCTTGCCATAGACAGGCCCGAGTTCTCCTGTTTCGTCATCTCCCCAGGAATCCCAGATGTGAACGTTCTTTTCCTGAAGCACCTTCTTGTTGGTCGAACCGCTGATGAACCACAGCAATTCTTCGATGATGCCGCGTGTGAACATCTTCTTGGTCGTAACGAGGGGAAAGCCCTCGCTGAGGTCGAACCGCATCTGATGTCCAAAGATGCTGATAGTACCGGTTCCCGTGCGGTCTTCCTTATGGACTCCCTCATCGAGAACACGTTGTATAAGGTCTAAATACTGTTTCATGCGTAGTACAATTGCACTGATTTTTATAAATAAAGGCAGAACAAAAATAATTTTTTTGGCCTTTCGTGCGCAAAGATACGAAAAAATATGTATCTTTGCACCGCAAAAGTTGAAAATCATCCAAAAAAACGTGAAAATTCTCCGATTTCAAGGATTTTGGCACTAACATAGCATAAAAATGCATAAATTATTATCGTTCCTGTTCTTCCTTCTAGCCTGTTCGATCGTTGCCGGTTGCCAGCAGGGCGGAAATAAGGATGAGGGAACCACTGAAGAGGAGGACTACTCGAAGATACCTGGGATGGTGACCACCGATGTCTCTATGCTGGTCTCCGACTCGGGTGTGATACGCTACCACGCCAATACGCCTATCTGGTACACCTATAACCTCGATGCGAAGAAATCCTACTGGTATTTTCCCGAGGGCATCGAGTTGCAGCAACTCGACGAGGAAATGCAGCCAGCCGGCAAATTGCAGGCCGACACCGCTTATCACTTCGAGAAGGAGCAGCAATGGCACCTGATAGGCAACGTGCGCGTTTCGAACACCAAGGGTGAGAAGTTCAACACTGAGGAACTCTATTGGGATATGAGGAAGCACACCGTCTACAGCGACTCCTTCATCCACATCGAACGCAACCGCGACATTTTGGAAGGATACGGGTTCAACAGCAACGAATCCTTCACCGAATACGAGATACGTCAAACTACCGGCATCTTCGAGATGCGCCAACAGGATGGCTCAAGAACCGACTATGAGGAAGAAACTTCCGATGACGGCGAGCATCTTGTCGAAAACGACGAACCAGGCACCATCGCCCCGACTGACACTATCCAATCCGAGCCGTTGACACCGCAAGAAAAGGCTGCTTTGGCACGTCAGCGTCGTAACCGTACGGGTTCGCCCAAGAATATACCTTTCGATAATAAAAGATGAGTTATACCCTACTGTTCTGCATTGCGTTGACGCTCTTGTTCAGTGCGTTCTTCAGCGGTATGGAGATGGCATTCATTTCTGCCGACCGTATCCGTCTGGAGCTCGATAAGCAAGAGGGCGGATGGACCGCACGCATTCTGCAGTATTTCTACAATCACTCCGAGCGCTTCATCAGCACCATGCTGGTGGGCAATAATATTGCGCTCATCATCTATGGTATCCTGATGGCACAACTTATGGAGCCCCCCATTCGCGAATATTTCTCGGAGAATGACTTCATAGTGGTGCTCACGCAAACCATCCTTTCGACCATCATCATCCTTTTCACGGCCGAGTATCTACCCAAGACGCTCTTCAAGCTGAACCCCAACATGATGCTTCGTATCTTTGCGGTTCCGCTTTGGCTGATATATTGGATTCTCTCCCCCATTTCTCTCTTCAGCACCATGCTGAGCCATAGCATCCTGCGCCTCTTTGGTATGCCTATCATCAAGGAGAAGCAGGGAGCGCTGACTCGCGTCGATCTTGACTTCTTTGTGCAAAAAGGAATTGAGAATGCCGACGATGACGATGACGAGAAGGACGAAACAAAGGCTCACAGCACACCAGGCAAGGCCGACGACGACGACAATCTACAGGAACTGCAACTCTTCAAGAATGTCCTCGACTTTTCGGAAGTCAAGGTACGCGACTGTATGATTCCGCGTTCTGAACTTACGGCAGTCTCTGTCGATACACCCTTCAAGGAACTCAATCAACTCTTTGTCGAAACCGGCTACTCAAAGATTCCAGTCTATAAGGAGGACATTGACAACCTTATCGGTTACATTCATTCCAGTGAGATGTTCCGTCGACCCCACCAGTGGCAGCAGAAGATCATCCCGATCCTCTTTGTCCCCGAGTCGATGGCCGCACCCAAACTCCTGCGTATGCTGATGGAGCACAAGAAGTCGATTGCTGCCGTTGTCGATGAGTTTGGAGGCACTGCAGGCGTCATCACTATGGAAGACCTCTTCGAAGAGATCATCGGCGATATCGAAGACGAGCACGACCAGGTGCAACTGATCGAAAACAAGGTTGGCGAACACGAGTGGGAACTCAGCGGACGTCTTGAGATAAGCCACATCAATGAGGATCTCGAACTCAACCTCCCCGAAAGCGACGAATACCAGACCCTGGCTGGTCTCATCCTCCACCACCTGCAGACCATGCCTAAGACGGGCGACTCCATATTGCTCGACGATGAACAAATCCGTCTGACCGTCACGAAGACAAGTGCCACCAAAATTGAGCTCGTTAGGTTGTCAAATTTGTCAAGTGAAGAGTGAGAATTGATGGAAATGAAATAAAATTACACGATTTTCGCAAAAAAATCCGCAAATTTGTTCGACGATTAAAATAAATTATGTATATTCGCGTCCGATTTTGCCCACTTTTATAAAGAAGTGGTCTGAATTCAGAAAAATAATTATAACAAAATACATTAAAACAAATGGCAGTATTACAACGCATCAGAAACCATTCCATTCTCCTCTTGGTTATTGTGGGTTTGGCAATGGTAGCATTCATTGTCGGAGACTTGATCACAAGCTCCAGCTCCATCGTTCAGAGTCGTCGCGACAAGGTCGTGACCGTCGACGGACAGAAAGTGACCTACGAAGAATACGAGGCTGCTCGTCAGCGTCGTCAGGACTTTGTAAAGGCCATGCAGGGTCAGGAGCTTGACAACCAGAGCACCCAGCAGCTCAACAATCAGGTTTATCAGGAGATCGTCACCAAGAACCTCATCGAGAAGGCTTGCAAGAAGTTTGGTCTTGTAGTCACCAAGGACGAGATCAACGAACTCGTACAGGGACAGAACATGTCGCCCGTTCTTTCACAGATGTTCGGTCAGCAGGCTCCTCAGGTCGTTTCTTATTTCGTAAACCTCATCACCAACGATGGTTTTGAGCAGGCTGCCCAGCAGAATCCCTTCTTCTCGGAGCAGAACTGGATGGAAATCGAGAATCAGGTGGCTCTGAACCGACTGGTCGAGAAATATACCGGCCTCGTTGCTGCAGCTGTTACCCCCAACAAACTGGAGGCAAAGGACAACTTCAACGGTGACAACACCGAGTGCACCTTCGCTTACGTAAAGCAATATGCAAGCAGCGTTCCCGACTCGGTTGTCAGCGTCAGCAAGAACGACGTAGAGAAGTACTACAACAGCACCAAGCGCAACTACAAGCTCAATGCCGAGCGCCGCAACGTAAGCTACATCAACGTAGCTCTCCGTCCCAGCGACGAGGATTATGCCCAGGCTGAAGCCGACATCAAGGCCCTTCGTGATGAGTTTGCCACAACTGATGAGGTAGCTGAACTCGTGAACGGCAACTCTTCTGTATCCTATATGGATGCTTGGGTACCTGTAAGTGGTTTTGAAGGCGACACCAGGGAGTTCGTACAGAACAATGGCGTTGGTGCCATCCTTGAGCCACATCGCGAGAATGGCGACTACTATATGATGGCCCGTATCATCGACAAGACTGTCGCTCCTGACTCCATCGAACTGGCTATGGTTGTTGTCCCCACTTCATCTGAAGCCGACAGCATCAAGGCTGTGCTTGCTGCTGCCACCAATGCCAACACCGCTCTCGCTTCGTACGACCAGCAGCAGAAGTTTGTAGGCTGGATGGAGGATCCTTCGCTCCTTCAGAACTTCGGCGACGAGCTTCGCAACAAGATCCGTCAGAGTGCTGTAGGCACTACCTTCATTCACGATATGAACGACAACGCTCACTTCGTATGCAAGGTGACCAAGAAGACTGCTCCTGTGGCTCTTGCAAAAGTTGCCATCTATGCCAACGAAGTTTATCCTTCGACCCGTACTCGTGGCGAGGAATATGGCAAGCTTAACCGCTTCCTTACCACCTACAAGGACATTCGCTCCATGATGGATAGCGCACGCGCTGAAGGCTTCATGATGATGCCTACCACCCTCTACTCTACCTCTTATAATGTAGGTGGCGTTCAGGACGCTCGCAGGGCCGTGCAGTTCGCCTTCCAGAACAAGAAGGGTGACGTCAGCGACATCATCGAGACTGGCGACAACCTCCTCGTGGTTGCCATCACTGGCGACATCGAGAAGGGTTATCTCGACATCAACGACACTGTCTTCTACAAGCAGCTCTCACAGTTCAACGTTCTTCCTCTCAAGAAGATCGAGAAACTTACTGCTGACTTCGATGCCGTGGCCGACAAGACTCTCGCTGGCTATGCTGCTGCCTTCAATGGCGCTAGCATTGACACCGCCAAGTTCGTCAACTTCAACCTCAGCAACGTAGTAGGTCTCGGTTCCGAGCCAAAGATCTTCGAGGCTGCTCTCAAGGCTAATCCTGGTGACGTTCTTACCGTAGCTGGTCGCAACGTGGTTGTTGCTCTCCAGTTGCTCAGCAAGAACGACAAGGGCCTCACCTACGATGAGAAGGCTCGTCTGGAGACCGTTGGTCGCACTCGCGAATACGCTCAGGCTGCCAATGCTGCTCTTCAGGTGCTTCAGGACAACGCCAAGATTGAGGATAACCGCATCAACTTCTATTGATCAGTATTTTCTCTTTATTCCTATAAGAAGGACGGACATCCAGTGCCCGTCCTTTTCCATTCCCAACCGACAACCATGACCCCACTTTTAGGCAAAACCTTAGCCGAATTGCAGGATATCACCACTGCTCTCGGCATGCCAAAATTCGCAGCCAAGCAGATTGCACAATGGCTTTACGTGAAACGAGTGCATTCCATCGACGAAATGACTAATCTTTCGAAGGAGAATCGCGCCCGTCTCGAAGCCGATGGTTATACCATAGGATATGAAGATCCTGTCGATGCCGCCCGCTCGAAGGACGGTACCATCCGATATCTCTTTGCTACACCTGTTGGCAAGCACATCGAAACGGTTTATCTGCCCGAACACGAGCGCGCCACGCTCTGCATTTCCAGTCAGATTGGATGCAAGATGCATTGTTATTTCTGCATGACCGGCAAGCAGGGCTTCAATGGGCAACTCACTTCCCACCAGATCATCAACCAGATATTCGCCATCCCCGAGTCGCAGACCCTCACCAATCTCGTCTTCATGGGTATGGGTGAGCCACTCGACAATTGGGAAGAACTCCGCAAGGCGCTTGACATCATCACAGCTCCCTGGGGAATGGCCTGGAGTCCCAAACGCGTGACAGTATCGACCATCGGGCAGATGCAGCACCTTTCCGATTTCCTCCGTGAAAGCCTTTGCAACCTCGCTGTCTCCATCCACTCTCCCTTTGCCGACGAGCGACTAAAGCTGATGCCAGTTCAGGGTGCTTACCCCATAAGTGACGTCATCGCACTGCTCAAGACCTACGACTGGACACATCAGCGCGAACTCACTTTCGAATACATCGTCTTCCGAGGCGTCAACGACGACATTCGTCATGCCCAGGAGTTGCTGCGTTTGCTCAAAGGACTGCCCTGCAAGGTCAACCTCATACGTTTCCATGCCATCCCCGATGTGGATCTCCTAACCTCCGACGTAAAAGCAATGGAGTCTTTCCGCGACTATCTGTGCCAGCATGGCCTGATGACCACCATCCGCGCTTCGCGTGGAGAAGACATCTATGCAGCATGCGGAATGCTGTCAAGCAAAAAGGAAGAGGAACGCCGCATCAAGGGATAATTCCCGCTTTTTGGCACCCATTGTCTGCAATTTAGGGGATTTATTGTGCAAGATAGCAGTTTTTTATTGAAATATTTGCTTTTTTTATCAAAAATAAGTAAATTTGCACCCGATATAGGAATAAATCTAACAATAAGCATAATGAAGAAATTCTACTCCACAATACTTGCTATCCTTTTCTGCTCCTCTGCCTTGATGGCTCAGGAGGAGACTACTTTTGCCTTCATGTTAGGCGATGAGGTTATTCCAAATGGAGGCACAGTGACCATCTCGGAATATGCCGACTACGATTTCATGATTGAGATGCAGGCTCCTGTATATATCAAGAATGTCAGTGAGGATGCTTCCAAGCTTTCGCTCACATGCGTCGGCAAGGAGAACTATAAGGACATTATCGAATTCTGCCCAAATGGCAATTGTATGGCATGGCCATCCGATGGCAATGAAATTACCACAAATTACAAAGATGCCATATTGGCTGGTGGTACCGTCGAGCAGGGCAAGAATTGGCTGCATGCAATGGTTTTCGACTCCAAGTCCTTCAAAGGTTCTGTCGAGCTCAAAGCCTATTGCACCCTCGATCCAGATGACTGCACCACCATCACTGTTGTGTTCGACACCGATGCTCAAGGCATCGACAAGGTGACTAACGACAATAATAAGATGGAAGTCTATAACCTTTGCGGAAAGAAGATTGCTGAAAGCACCATAGGCCTAACCAAGGGCATCTACATCATCAAGCAGAACGGCACTTCTCGCAAGGTGGTAATCAAGTAAAAAACATACACACACATATTATAATAGTTCAGAGGCAACGTGCATTTGATATCACGTTGCCTCTGGTTTCTTTTATTAGTATCGATTAATACTCGTATTGGTATCGATTAATACTCGCTGGCTTCAGTCTCTTCCTTCGTAAGGGGTTCCTCGGGTAGTTCGGCACCCTTCAATTTGCTCATGATGCCAGCCTCGATTTCATCAGCCAGTTCAGGATTGTCGAGCATAAGTTGCTTCGTGGCATCACGTCCCTGGGCCAACTTGGTTCCATTGTAGCTGAAGAACGATCCGCTCTTCTTGATGATACCATATTCAACGCCAAGATCAACAAGTTCGCCGGAACGGCTGATGCCTTCGCCAAACATGATGTCAAACTCTGCCTTGCGGAATGGAGGTGCAACCTTGTTCTTTACAACCTTCACGCGCACCTGGTTACCCAATATCTGATCGCCGGACTTGATGCTGGTCACTCGGCGGATATCAAGGCGCACCGATGCATAGAACTTCAAGGCATTGCCGCCTGTCGTTGTCTCTGGATTGCCGAACATGATACCAATCTTTTCGCGAAGCTGATTGATGAAGATGCAGACGGTCTTGGTCTGATTGATAGCAGCGGTGAGTTTGCGCAAAGCCTGGCTCATCAGTCGGGCCTGCAGTCCCACTTTGTTGTCACCCATATCTCCCTCAATCTCGGCCTTTGGAGTCAAAGCGGCTACTGAATCAATGACAATAATGTCGATAGCAGCCGAACGAATCAGGTTGTCTGCAATCTCAAGAGCCTGCTCGCCATTGTCGGGCTGGGAGATAAGAAGGTTGTCGGTATCTACACCCAACTTCTCGGCATAGAAGCGGTCGAATGCGTGTTCTGCATCGATGAATGCAGCTATACCTCCCCTCTTCTGAGCCTCTGCAATAGCATGGATGGCCAAAGTGGTCTTACCTGACGACTCAGGGCCATAAATCTCAATGATGCGTCCCTTGGGATAGCCACCCACACCAAGGGCTGCATTCAAACCGATAGAACCCGTAGGAATAACTTCCACTTCCTCGACTTTCTCTTCGCCCATGCGCATGATGGAGCCCTTGCCGAAGGTCTTGTCGATCTTCTCCATCGCCATCTGCAGCGCCTTCATCTTGTCGCTCATTGGGGCTGTTTCTTTCTGTACTTTTGCCATTATTTAGTATCTTTAATGTTAATGATTCAATAATAGGAGTCACATCCTCGCTCAGCGCAAAGCGCAATGCTTGTAATCGGGGTGATTCTTGCCCTTGAGAATAGCCTGGAGCTTGTTCTTGATGAATGGTTTGCGCAAAGGCGATACACGGTCGATGAACATCTTTCCATCGAGGTGATCATACTCGTGCAGTACCATGCGAGCTGCAAAGCCTTCGAGACGTTCCTCGTGCTCAACAAGATTCTCGTCAAGGTAGTTGATTACAATCCAGTCGGGACGCTTCACGCCTTCATAGACACCAGGAATCGAAAGGCAACCTTCGTCCTTGACATTGGTCTCCTTGCTCTCTTCCACAACCTCAGGATTGATCATACAGCGACGCACGCCCAGGCATTCGGGATAATCCTCAGCCAAGCCGTTGCCATCCACTACAAACATTCTCAATGCCAGGCCCACCTGCGGAGCTGCCAAGCCTACGCCATTGGCCTTCTCCATCGTCTGGAACATATTCTCGGCCAACTCCTTGAGGTTTGGGTAGTCCTCAGGCACTTCCTCAGCCTCCTTGCGGAGTACTGGTTCACCGTATAAGTAAATTGGTAGTATCATATTTTTCTAAATTATTGATTTCTTATTTTTCTTGATTATCTAGAAGTTCTAGAGTTTCTAGATTATCTAGAGTTAGTTTCTAGAACATCTAGAGCATCTAGGCAATCTAGATCTTCTAGGGTTCCTAGATTCACTCCACCTTCTGTGGAAACATCACAGCCTTGTAGCCAGGCATTGAACGATTGTCCATCCATTGCTGAAGGATGATGGTAGCAGACACCTCGTCTATCATACCCTTGTCCTCCCTGCGTCGTTGCTTGCCCACTCCGCTCTGCAGTATAGCCTGTGAAGCAAGTTTCGAAGTGAAGCGCTCATCCACCAGTTCGATGGGCATCTCGGGCAGCAACTTATGCAGACGATTGAGAAATGGCTCGATGTACTGCCACGACTCGCTCATTTCGCCGCTCATACGGCGTGGCAAGCCGACCAAGACACGTTCTACACCTTCCTTGGGGATATAGCTCATCAGCCATTTCTCCAACTCATGTGTGGGTATGGTCGAGAGTCCGTTGGCAATGATCTGCAACGGATCGGTGACAGCCAAACCTGTGCGCTTGCGTCCATAATCTATGCTGAGGATGCGTCCCATAATGGTCTGTTTTCAATCGCGTGCAAAGATAGCGTTTTTTCTCGAATTCTGCAAATATTTACCCTATTATTTTCCAAATAATCTTCTTTTTCCCTTTCGCTGACAAAACATACCCCTGTCGCAGATGACTGTGACAGGGGCTATGACGTTTGATGCAATTGAACTCTGCTTACTTGACAGCATCAATAACCTCCTTGATATGAGAGAAGATTTCGTCGATATCGCCCTTTCCTGGCACCGACACATATTTTCCCTCTTCAATATAATATTTCTTCAAAGGCTGGGTCATGTTGTGATAATTCTCAAGACGATGACGTGCAGTATGCTCATTGTCATCGGCACGACCTGAGGTCTTGCCACGCAGCACAATGCGATTGATGAGTTCTTCACCATCGACTTCAAGGCCGATAACGACCGATACCGTCTCGCCACGTTCTGCAAGCATCTCATCAAGAGCCTCAGCCTGAGGAATAGTGCGTGGGAAACCATCGAAGATAACACCCTTGATGTCCTTGCCCTTCGCATCAAGCACGGAAGCAAGAATCTTGATCATAAGGGAATCCGGAATGAAATCACCCTCATCGATGTATGATGCTGCGAGTTTTCCGAGTTCGGTCCTTTTCTTGATTTCTTCGCGAAGTACATCGCCCGTCGAAATGTGCTCAACGCCATACTCCTCGATGATCTTTTCACTCTGAGTACCCTTGCCGGAACCTGGGGCTCCAAATATTACGATATTCAACATATCCAATTACCTTAAAAACAAATAACTCTTTTCTATTAAAACGAAAAAATTCTTTACAAAGGTAAGAATAATTTATCGATTATAAAAATTTTTCAACAGAAATCTTGTTTTTTTTGAGCAATAATACTCAATTTTGCCACATTATGTAATCAATTCCTACAGCAATATGTTCACAGAAAGGCTCGGGAACATCCAACCAACTCAGTCATTGACCACCCAGATGTCAGGCAAGTTGCGCCCCTGCTCATTGTAGTCCAATCCGTACCCTACGATAAAGTCATTGGGTATTTCGAGTGCCACATAATCAAGTTGCAGATCGGGAACCTTGATGGCCTTGGGTTTCTTAAGCAGGCAACACACCTTGATGCTTCTGGCTCCCAGATCTCCCAGCTGCGAGATGAGACGCTTCATGGTATATCCACTGTCCACAATGTCTTCCACAATCACGACATCGCGGTCCACTACACTCTCAATCAGTCCAACGATGGCCTTCACCTTGCCGGTCGTACGTGTGCCTTCATACGACTTCATGCGTATGAACGTTATCTCTGCATCCGGCAACGTGAGTTGACGAAAAAGGTCCGAAGCAAAGACAAAGGCACCATTAAGCACACAGACAAACAGCGGACGTTCTACATCTGCCATATCCTTAGATATCTCACGTGCCACTCGTGCCACCTCTTCCTGTATCCTATCCCTGCCAAGATAAGACCGGAACGTCCTGTCAGATACTTTTATAATTTCCATGACGATTTATTGGTTCTAACAAAATCAAATTGTTATTTGTTAATCGTTAATTATTAATTGTTAATTGTTAATTATTAATTGTTTACGCAGTCATTACTTTCAGTTTCTTGAGCAGCGCAAACATCGCAACAGCACTGAACAGACAGAGGGCTATCAGAATGCCCCAGTTCTGCATCAATGGAATCTTGTTCCAAAGTTGTGAGGGGATGGAACTCAGGTAATTGCCGATGGCAGTGGCCACAAACCAGCCGCCCATCATCAAGCCCTTGTACTTGGGTGGTGCCACCTTGGTCACAAACGAGATGCCCATAGGCGAAAGGAGCAGTTCGGCCAAAGTCAGTGTGAAATAGGTAGATATCAACCACCCTGGTGAAAGAATGCTCTGCGTGCCTTCGCCAAGATCCATGGGTGAAGTCAGCGAAACCGAGGCAAGCGAGATGACAGCAAAACCAAGACCTGCCACCAGCATACCCCAGGCAATTCGTGCAGGAGCACTCACCTCCTTTCCCTTCTTGGCCAAAGTGTCGAAGAAGAGCATACTGAATGGTGTCAGCGCCACAACAAAGAAGGGATTGAACTGCTGGAAGTCAGAAGGCTGTGCGTTGGTAGGATCCGACATACTGCGATAAAGAGCATAAGCTCCGCCCAGCAACACCAGCGTGATGCACCAGAGCAGAGAACGGTTCTTCGAGGTCTTTGCCCCCACTGCGCCAAAACCTGTATAAACAGCCAAGGCAATAAGTGCCAGACTGAAGATATTGAAGCCTATGCGCATAGGTCCGGTGACCGATAGGTCGGTATATCGCTTGGCAAAGAAGGTCAGCGCCGATCCGTTCTGATGGAAGGCCATCCAGAAGAAGATGACCACAGCAAAGACAAGCAGCAGGGCAAGGATTCGGTCGCGGGTCTGCTTGGGTGTCAGTTCCACCATCTCGGTGTTGGCGACCTTTGCTTGCTTGGCTGTCACATCGGCATGCTTGAACCAATTGCGGCATGAGAAATAGATGATGGCCGAAAGAACCAACGAGATACAAGCCACGCCGAAGCACAATCCATATCCGCTATAAAGTGCTTCCAGATAGGCAGGATCCTGATTGGCTGCATCATAGACAAAGCCTTTGCCTGCCAAATGCTGGTTGGTAATCCATTTCGCCATCGAAGGTGCAAACATCGCTCCGATATTGATGGCCATATAGAACAGGCTGAATGCCGAGTCACGACGACTCTGATAGCGCGGATCGTCATAGAGATTGCCGATGAGCACCTGCAGGTTACCCTTGAAAAGGCCCGTACCAAGCGACACCCCTGCCAAGCCTGCATACATTGCCCACTCTCCCGCCGTATTGGCTGGCGTCGGCACTGCAAGTCCCAGATAGCCCAGGAACATCACAACCATACCAACGACCACACACTTGCCGTAACCGATCTTATCAGCTACCCAACCGCCTACTAGGGGTGCAAAATAAACTACTGCCAGGAAAATGGCATAAACCTGTCCGGCTTGAGCCTCGTCCCATCCGAACTTTGCCTGCATGAACAAGGCGAAGATGGCAAGCATCGTATAATAACCGAAACGCTCACCAGTGTTGGCTAATGCCAAAGCATAAAGGCCTTTGGGTTGTCCTTCGAACATATCTATTAGAATAAACAATTATAATTTGCCGCAAAGATACATACATTTTTCCACATCTCCAAATTTTACTCCATTTGGTTGAAAAAATCGGCCCAAAAGACAATGCCAAAGTGGTGAAAATGCCCTATCTTTGCACCGAAAATTCAACATCTAAACGATAAAACAATGCGCAAATCATTCTCATTTCTTTTTCTGGCAGCCATGCTGGGCATAAATGTCCAGGCTCAGGAAATAGCCAAGGCAGACCCTGCCTGCATCTCCTTGACTCCCCAACAGAACCAGTATCGCAACGTCCTCGACCTCTCGGGCATCTGGCAGTTCCGCACTGACCCCGACAAGGTGGGCGAAACCCAAGGCTGGATGAACGGTCTCACCGAGACCACCGATATTGCCGTTCCCGGCTCATGGAATGATCAGATCCACGGGCTTCACAACTATCTGGGCATGGCTTGGTACGAAATGGAGACCTTCGTTCCCCGTGCCTGGAAAGGCGAACGCATCTTCCTTCGCTTCAATTCGGTCAACTACATGTCAAAGGTCTTTGTCAATGGCAATGCAGTAGGTATGCACGAAGGAGGCAACCTTCCCTTTGCCTTCGACATCACCCCTTATGTCGTCTGGGACCACAAGAATCGCATCAGCGTAGAAGTTGAGAACGAACTTGATCCCAACCGCATTCCCAACGGCAATGTTCCTGGCGCCATGCGCACCTTCCCTGCCACCAATTACGACTTCTTCCCTTATTGCGGCATCCATCGCAATGTGATGCTCTATACCCTACCCCGTACGGCTTCGCTGCAGGACATTACGCTGCGCACCGATTTCAGTGGCAGCACGGGAACCATCAATGTCAGCGTCAAGAAGCAAGGTGCTGCAAGTGCTGGCCGTGTGACCATTACTTCTGCCGAAGGCGAGACCTACACCGCCAACCTTCGCTTCAAGGGTGACGAAGCCGAAGCCAATGTCTCGATCGAAAACGTGCATCTCTGGAGCACCGAGGATCCTTATCTTTATAATGTACGCGTTGAACTTCCCGGCAAAGACAGTTATGAGACTCACTGCGGCGTGCGCACCATCAGCCACGACGACAAGAGCATCCTGCTCAACGACAAGCCCATCAAACTGCGTGGTTTCGGCAAGCACGAGGACTTCCCGGTCTTTGGCAAAGGCGTAGCCCATCCGGTCACGGTATACGACTACCAGCTGATGAAGTGGCTCGGTGCCAATTCATTCCGCACTTCCCATTATCCCTACGACGAAGAGGTCTATAACATCGCCGACCGCGAAGGATTCCTGATCATCGACGAGATGCCATCCGTGGGATTGCTCTTCTTCGATGGCGAAGAGAATGTCAGGATTCGTCAGGTGCAATGCCGCTATGCCCTCGAAGAGATGATCAATCGCGACAAGAATCATCCCAGCGTAATCCTCTGGAGCGTGGCCAATGAACCCGCACACAAGGGCGTGGGCGGAGCCAACTACGACGGCAAGGAGAAACAGGGCGAGGCAGAAGAGAATCGTCTGGCCATCGAGAACCTGGGCGAACTGATTGCATTGGCCAAAGAAAAAGACCCGACACGTCTTGCCTCCTTCGTTGCCATGAGTGGCAGTCCTTCGTCGTGGCATACTGTGGGCGACATCATTTGCGTGAACCGCTACTATGGATGGTACACCAATCCGGGACGCATGGACGTAGCCATCGACATTCTGAGCAGGGAACTTGAGAAACTGCATACCACCTACAATGTGCCCATCATCATGACTGAGTTTGGCGCCGACACCTCAGTGGGTGTTCACTCCAATAGTGAGGAAATGTTCAGTGAGGAATTCCAATGCCGTTTCCTCGGCGATTATCTTGACCTCGCCAATCAGAAGGACTACGTCACCGGTATGCACATCTGGAATTTCGCCGACTTCCAGACGGGTGAAGCCATGCATCGTGTCAATTCGATGAACTACAAAGGTGTCTTCACACAAACACGCAAACCCAAGATGGCTGCCCATATGCTGCGGCAAAGATGGTTCGGAACCGATAAATATTGATTATTTTTTGAAGATTATTGCCAATTTATTGGAGTTTTCAAAATTATTGACTATCTTTGCACCGAAATTTGACCAGATAATCGTTAATTGTTAACTATTAATTGTTATTTAAGCAAAGATATGTTCAAAAGTCATCCTAAGGGTCTTATCCCTGCTGCGCTGGCCAACATGGGCGAGCGTTTCGGCTACTACATCATGAACGCAGTGCTCCTGCTGTTCCTGGTGTCGAAGTTCGGCCTCTCCGACGGCACAGCCGGCATCATCTATTCAGTGTTTTACTTCGGCATCTATGTGCTGAGCCTTGTGGGCGGCATCATCGCCGACCGCACCCAGAACTACAACAGCACCATCCAGTGGGGTCTGGTCATTATGGCATTGGGCTACATCGCTCTCGCCGTTCCAGTCTTCAGTGAGACCGATTTCAGCGGCAGCTGGTGGGGCATTCTCATCTTCACCTGTGTGGCCCTCCTTGCCATCGCTTTTGGCAATGGTCTCTTCAAGGGCAATCTGCAGGCCATCGTCGGCAAGATGTACGACGAATATGAAGCAGAGGCTGCCAAGGAGGGTCCCGAAGCCCTCCAGATAGCTAAGGACAAGCGTGACTCCGGTTTCCAGATCTTCTACGTGTTCATCAACATCGGCGGTCTGTTTGCTCCTTTCATCGCTCCATTGCTTCGCCAGTGGTGGCTCACCAAGCATGCATTGATCTACAATGCCGATATGCCGGCACTCTGCCACCAGTTCCTTGCTGACGGCCAGGAGACCACCAAGTTCAGCGAGACGCTCGAAAAGGTGATGCTTCCCGGTTACAACTTTGTTGACAATGCCGCATTCAGCCACGACTACATCACCGTCTTCAACCAGGGCATCCACTATTCGTTCATTGCCTCGGTGATTGCTATGCTCATCTCGCTCGTCATCTTCCTGGCCTACAAGCGTATCTTCCCACAGCCAGCCAAGAAGGTCGCAGCTGCGGTCGTTGAATATACCGAGGAAGAGAAGCGCACCATGGCTACCGAAATCAAGCAGCGCCTCTACGCACTCTGTGCCGTGCTCGGCATCGCCATCTTCTTCTGGTTCTCGTTCCATCAGAACGGCCAGTCATTGAGTGTCTTCGCTCGCGACTTCGTCCAGACCGATTCCATTGCTCCGGAAATCTGGCAGGCCCTCAATCCGTTCTTTGTGATTGTCCTCACCCCCATCATCATGTGGATCTTCGGCAGCCTCGCTGCCAGAGGCAAGGCCATCTCTACCCCGCGCAAGATTGCCATCGGTATGGGTATCGCAGGCTGTGCCTACCTCTTCCTGATGCTTTTCTCGATGTTCAGCAACTATCCTTCGGGTGATGAGTTCCGCGCTCTCGATGCTGCCAGCATGGCCGCAGCCGGTCTGGCCAAGGCTTCTCCTTGGGTGCTCATCGTGACCTATTTCTTCCTCACCGTAGCTGAGCTTTTCATCTCTCCACTCGGATTGAGTTTCGTATCGAAGGTTGCTCCACGTCATATGGTAGGTCTCTGCCAGGGTCTTTGGCTCGGTGCCACCGCCATCGGTAACCTGATGATCTGGCTTGGCCCTGTTATGTACAACGCATGGCCCATCCAGTGGTGCTGGGCAGTCTTCCTCATCGTCTGCCTCATCTCCATGGGCGTAATGTTCGGTATGGTCAAGTGGCTCGAAAGAGTTGCCTGCTAATGTCTTTACAGCAAAAATATCAGGACCCGCGGATATATTATTCTGCGGGTTCTTTTAATTAGTTTGCACAAAATAGATTACAAAAAACTATAATAATCCAAACTGATGAAAAAAATCGTATTGATCACAGGAGCGACAAGCGGCATTGGCATGGCTTGTGCCAGGAAGTTTGCAGAGAACGGCGACAGGCTGATTCTCACCGGAAGAAACGTGGATCGTCTGAACGACATCCAGAAGGAACTCACAGCGAAAGGGGCGGAAGTGAAGACGCTGGTTTTCGATGTCAGAGACCGCGAAAAAGCCGAAAAGTGCCTGAGCGAACTGCCCGGGGATTGGCAGGAGATTGATGTGCTGGTCAACAATGCAGGACTGGCGCTCGGACTGGAGCCCGAATACGCAGGCAGTTTCGAGGATTGGGAAACGATGATCGACACCAACATCAAGGGTCTGCTGACGATGACACGCCTCATTGTGCCAGGTATGGTGAAACGCGACCGCGGCCACATCATCAATGTAGGCTCCGTGGCCGGCGATGCAGCATATGCCGGAGGCAACGTATATTGTGCAACCAAAGCCGCTGTCAAGGCTCTTTCCGACGGCCTGCGCATCGACGTGGCCAACACCGCCATCAGAGTGACAAATCTGAAACCAGGATTAGTCGAGACCAACTTCAGCAACACGCGTTTCCATGGCGATGACGAGCGTGCAGCCAATGTCTATAAGGGCATCAAACCGCTGACTGGCGACGACATTGCCGACGTTGCCGTCTATGCTGCCAATGCCCCGGCACACGTGCAGATTGCCGAAGTGCTGATTCTGGCCACCCATCAGGCCAGCGGCAGTGTCATTGTTCGAAAATAATAGATCCGCATCACGGCTGTGCCCCCGACCCACTGCAATGCTTTTCGTTGTAGGCGGTTGGGGGCATGCCATACATCTCCTTGAAGGCGGTAGCGAAATTGTTGGGGTTGGAGAAACCGACCTCATAAGCCACTTCGGCTATCGACATCTTGCGTTGCGAGAGCAGTTCGGCAGCCTTGGCCAATCGGATATTGCGAATAAAACTGCGCGGCGTCTGGTTGGTCAGTTCCCTTAGTTTGCGATAGAGATGCACACGGCTCAGTCCTACCTTGTCGGCAATATCCTCGCTGGTCAGTTCGGTATTGCTCAGGTTGTCGTTCACCACCTTGAGGATACGTTGCAGCAGGCGCTGGTCGGGTGACTGCAGTTCGGGAGTATCGACCTTGTCGGCAGGTAACTGCGAGCCACTGAACGAACTGCGTAGTCGGTCGTGTTCGTCGATGAGGTTCTTGATGGTCTTGAGCAGAATCTCCATGTTGAAGGGTTTCGTGATGAAGGCATTGGCCCCCACTTCCAGACTTTTGACTCGATCCTCGTCACTCGTCTTGGCGGTGAGCAACACTACAGGCAGGTGATTGAGCAGCACATTGCTTCGAATGAAGCGGCAAAGTTCCACGCCATCCATATCGGGCATCATCACATCGCTGAGCACCAGGTCATACCCATCGGCATTTTCGAGCAGTTTTTCGAGCGCCTCTCGGCCATTCGTGCACGTTGTCACGCGATAAATAGGCTTGAGTTCCGATGTCAGATAACTGAGTATCTCATCTTCGTCCTCGACCACAAGGATGCGACGCGCACTTCGATTGGAACCCACCGAGGGCTCTTCCGTCGTCTGCCCTATCGACTTCTTCACAATTGTGACTTCATCCAGATCGTCTTCCAGCTCAGGATTCTGTACCTGCTTTGTAATCTTCTCCTTGTCATCATAGGCATCATCACGTGTCGGCAATGTGAATGACAATATCGTACCCTGCCCCTCGGGATTGTCTTCTGCCACGACGTTGCCATGGTGCAGTGTAACCAATGCCTTCACGAGGTTCAGTCCGATGCCTGTACCCATTGCATGCGGATTATTCACGTTCGAACGATAGAACAGCTCGAAGACGTGCTTCTTGTCCTCAGGATCAATGCCGATACCATTATCAGTGATGCTGATGCCCAACTTCTTATCTGGTGTCAACGCGCTCTCCACGTTGATGTAGCCTCCGTGTGGAGTATATTTGATTGCATTCGAAAGCAGGTTGATGACGATCTTGTCGAAACATCCCTTGTCAATCCACGTCACAAAGCCCTCGGGCAGGAAATTGTTGTACTGCAGATTGATCTGACGTTCCTGCGTCAGGTCTGAAACCGTCTCACAAAGGTCCTCAATCAGTTTGGCGGGAGACAGTTGCTGGCATTGCAGGCGCATCTGCGCCTTGTCCAGTTTCCGAAGGGCCATGATTTCATTGATAAGGCCAAGCACACGGTTGGCATTGCGGTCAATGAGCCGATAGCTGCGCAAACGCTCCGGGTCCTTGTCCTGCAACATCAGTTTCTGCAGCGGACTGACGACAAGCGTCATTGGGGTGCGTATCTCATGGGCGAGGTTGATGAAGAATGCCAGTTTTTCTTCGTTATCCGCAGCTTGTCGGGCTTGCTTGAGTCGCATCTTCCTTTCATGATAACGACGCCGTATCTGCAGGATGACGAGCCCAATGATGCTGCCCAGAGCAATCACATCCAGCTGTAGAGCCCACCATCGAAGGTACCACGGGCGAGCGATGAAGATCTGAACACTTTCTTCTGGCGACAACGTTCCATCGTCATCAATCTGGAACCGGAAGGTATGCGAACCCGAACTGAGGTGGCTGAACATCACACGATTGTCCGTAGGCGGCAGCGTATGCCAGGCATCATTGTCCATAGCATAACGATAAGTGACACTGAAAGTCTGCATGATAGGTCGTGTGGCCAGTTCAATCGAGAAAGAGCGGTCTTGCTCATCCAGTCGATAGACGCCATCCTTGTCGGGCAGGATGTTGTTAAGGTCGGTACTGAATCTCACCACACGGGCATCTACCTTCGTTTCCGACTTGCGTATTTCGCTGGGATTGAACCAATTGATACCCTCCATACCACCAAACCAAAGCGTGCCGTTCTCATCGCGCATCGAAGTATTCTTGTAGAACTCGTTGAACTGCAGGCCTTCTCTCGATGTATAGTTGGTGACGATATGCTGATCAAGGTTGAGCTTCGAAATTCCTTTACTGCTGCTCACCCAGAGGTTGCCCTCTCCATCGGCCTGCGATGCCAGGAAGTTGTCGGTCGGAAAGCCATCCTCAACGGTATAGATTCTTCCGCTCCTCTTCTGCGTGTCGAACACAATAAGGCCGGCATTGGTACAAAGGCTGATCTTCGTGGCCGAAATGCGCGAAATGCTGTAGATCACTCGTTCGGGGTAATACTGTTCACACTTCATTTCGTCACCCTGCTGACTGACGATCACCAACCCGTTGTACGATCCCACATACAATTGGTGAGTACCGCGATCGTAACTCAAGGAAATCGTCCAATCGCAAGCGGGGTGCAGATTCTGACGCACGAAAGCCTTCCTCTGTTCATCATATTTCAAGATGCCATTGCCCATCGATCCCACCCACACATTGCCCTGCACATCCTCTACATAGTCATAGATATTGCTGGTGTTGCTTCGCTGGTTTTCAATGGGGATATATTGACAAACACCCGTCTTGAGATCCAATATGCCTCCTCCCTGTCCATACGAGCCGAACCATACGCGATGACGCGAGTCCTCAAACATTGTGATGAGCGCAGATGGGACTGATAGAGGGCCCGTATTGCAAGGATAATGTGATAGGGCCTCACCTTTGTCATCCAGGCAATAGACGCCACCATTGTCTGTGCCTACACATAGCATGCCATCGTGCGTACGGAACAACGACGTCACACAACGGTCGCCGATGTTATTGTAACGCAAGGAATGCGAACCGTAATAGTGGAAGTCAAATGGATTACGCGAAATCACAAGCATACCCTTCTGATAGATGGACATCCAGATGTCACCATTTCTCGATTTTGTCAGCGAATGTACCTTCTGCGTTCCTACTTCCAATTGGGCATCATCGAAGTTGAAGTCCGAAAGACTTCCCGTTCGACAGTTCAGCACCTTGACACCTTCGCCATCCGTACAGACATACATCCGTTGCTTGCCAGGCACAGCGCGCAATTCACGGACTATAAAATGATCGTCTGGTCCGGTAATCTCTTCAATTCGATGTGTTAAATTATTATATTTATAGAGGCCTCGGCCCACGCCTCCCATATACACGATTCCATCAGGTCCTATTTCCAGCATATTGATTCCCTTTATGCCATCGGGCAAAGGGATTTTCTCCAGGTTACCCTCTTTGTCCACCCTTTGCACTCCATGCACCGAGGAAGTGGTCCAGATATTGCCACTATAATCCTGGCAGCAATACGAACTCGTCAGGTCTTTTTTGGTCAAAGGATTGGCTATGGCGTGTGGAATCCCGTTCTCATCAATATGGCACGTAAAGATAGTATTTCCACAAACGAAGAAATCTCCATTCGCCAGATTCGTTATATCGGAAACGTTGCCTGCCGGTATGCCTAGTAGTGAGTCGCAGATGACCTCAGTAAAATCATCTGTCGCTGGTCTATACATCTGCAGACCTACTCTCGTACCGACCAGCACATGACCCTTTTCGTCCGTACAAAGAGTGAGCACAATATTATTCTGCAGCGAATGCGGGTTGTTCGGCTCATAGGTATAGGTTACGAACTGTGAGCCATCAAAGCGGCACAAGCCATCTTCGGTCGCTATCCAGATCATCTCGTCTGCGCTCTCCTCCACCTGACGCACGAGGCTGCTTGGAAGATTATTCTCGATCGTATAGAGCAGATTCAGATTGGCATCAGCCTCACCGCACATCAGCCCCAGGGCCATTGCCAGCACTGCACATCTATTGGAAATATGTAACATAATCGAAGGTTTTATCTGGGGCAAAGATAACAATAATTTATCATATTATGTTACAAACCATGAAACAAATCTCTCTAAAAATGTAACATCGGCTCAAAAAAGCCGATGTTACGCTATTCCACCCATCAAAATCTTTTATTTTTCAGCGACGAATGACTTCAAGCCTTCGGCGGCCTCGGCGGCTGTGATCACCTTGCCGTCATTGTCGAGGTCGATCAGCTTATATCGGTCGTGCCCCATGCCAAGTTCCTTCATATAGGAAAGCTGGCGCAGGCCATGGCGGCTGATGATGCGTTCCAGCATATCGTGATGCTCTTCCTCGGTCATCGCGAAAATGATGTCGATGCAGGCCTGGTCAACAGCCAGGATGTCGGTCGACGAAAGAATGCCGACATTCGGCGTTACTACAGGAGCGGCAGCAACGCCCTCGCAGTCGCACGACACACTCATGTTGCGCATCACGTTGACGTAGGTCACGTGTCCGGCGAAGAAGTCGATGGTCGCCTTCGTCGATTCGGTCATGCGCTCCATGAACTCCTCCTCCTTGATGTCCCACTGGTCGGGTTGCCCTGGCGTGGTGTGGATCATAGCCTTGCCGATGCGTCCGTCGGCACAACCGATGCCGATGTTCTTGTTCGAACCTCCGAAGCCACCCTGGGTATGGCCCTTGAAGTGGGTCAGGGCAACCAGCGAATTGTAGTCAGTCAAGGTCTTGCCCACCGACATCTCCTTGAACCACTTTCCGCCCTTGACAGGCAGCATCGTGGTGCCCTCGGCATCCATGATATCGACGGGGCAGAACGTCCATCCGTTCACCTTCAGCGTCTCGCGATGCTGGTCGGTAGTGTAGCGGTCGCCCTCGTAGTAGGTGTTGGTCTCCACGATGGAGGCATCCTTCAGGTCCTTCTCCATCAGCGCCTTCACCCATTCGCGAGGCAGGATGTTGGGTCCGTTCTTCTCGCCGGTGTGCAGTTTCACGGCCACCTTGCCCTCGATGTTCTGGTTCACTTTCTCGTAAGCCGCAATCAGTCCTTCGGCACTGAGGTTGCGGGTGAAATAGACAACGGCTTCATCGCCCGTACGCTCATCATAGTTCACATACTTGCGGCCATCGGTATTGCTCGCAGGATCACTCTCGTTCGGCTCTGCCTTCTTCGAATTACAGCCGGACATCATTCCTCCACAAAGGCCCAGCAAAAAAGCTCTTCTAATCAATTTGTTCATAAATTTTATTATTATTATATTAAAAGTTCCTCTGGCACGCATCCCGCCATTGCCTCGTAAGCCTTCTCGCTTGGGTGCAGATGGTCGCCCGAATCGAAGCCCGGAGCAAACGCCACAGGTCGCTCCGGATCCCTCACGGCCTTCTCGAAATCGATGCAGCCGTCGAAGTCTGGAGCAGTGCGCAGCCATTCGTTGAACTCCATTCGTATCTTGTCGCGGAACTCGGCATAGGTTCTCCAGTTCCAGATGGGAAGCAGCGTACCGCTCCACACGCGAAGTCCAAGTTCGCGGGCATGTTCGATATAGAACTTGCGCATGCCTTCGATAAGGTCCTCGGTCGTCGGCATGTCGCTCATGGGGCGGAACGGGTTGACATCCACGCCCACAGGATGGATGATGTCGTTGATGCCGTGCTGGATAATCACGTCACGCGCCCCTGCCACATTCATCTCGATGGGGAAACGCGTTTCGCCCTTCAAGCCGTAGGCCTGGTAGGTGATGCAGTTGTACTGGCGCAGGATGCGTGTGCCGCTCACCGCACGTCGGATGATCGACACGTCATGCCAGCCGTTGTTCCAGGCACGATTGGCAAGGTAGTCGGGCCAGCTCTGCGCCGTGATGGAGTCGCCATAGCACACCAGTGCATGGTTCTTCTCCTCGGTCAGGATGTCAATGGTGTTGAGGAAGTAGAACCAGTTGGTGTTTCGTGTCAGGTCGAGCGGCAGCACCTTGGCATCTGTGTAGTCGCCATACGAGAACTTGCCCTTCGACAGTGGCCCCGTCACCAGCGTGCCCGCATTCATCTGCGTATAACTGCCCAGATAAATGCTTACCTCGATGACGTCGCCCGCATTGATTGTCAACGCTATCTCATCGCTCTCCACTTCCCTGCCCGGAGCAATGTGCACACGCCGAGCACCATCGAAAGTGACGGCCACCGGTCGATAGTGCTCCACCACCTTCGCCACACGTACCTTGGTGAGTGTCACCTCCTCGGTGCCCGTGAGGTTCGAGAAGCGGAAACGCAGCTTGCTGCCGCTGAAACACATTCTGATGGGATACCTCAGCGTGATGTCACGTGCATACACCGACATCTTGCGGTCCGATATCGACGTGGCATTGCCCCAGCAAGCCACCCATTTGGTATATTTGTATTCCTGTTCCTCCATAGACATAGTTTTTCGGTGCAAAGTTAACACAAATCTTCCCAATCTCCAAGAATCCGTCCCACTTTTTTCATTTTCCCGCTCATTTTTTCTTTTCTCCCTCCCCAACGTTGTCAAATAATCAAAACCTCAATTCTCTAATTCTCTAATTCGTGACAAAAAAAAAGTCCCCCTAAGCAGGGGGATTTAGAGGGTCTTCAGGGGGATTTAGAGGGTCTTAGAAGAATTTGACCACCTCGTCGAGCGGCCTATGCTCCGGCTGTCTCGACTCCTGGTCACGATAGCCGAGCGAGATCACAGCCATCACCGTCTCTTCGGCAGGGATGCCAAAGATCGTGCGCAGCGCCTCGCTGTCGCGCATGCCCATGATGAGGGTGTCGAAGCCCATGGCACGAGCCTTGAGGATGAGGTAGCAGTTGCTCAGGCCATTATCGTAGGCGCCCCAACCGTCGCCGATCTCGTTGGTGGGCTCTCCACGGAAGAAGCCCGACTTGCCGCGCTCGAAGGTCGAGACGATGAGCACAGGCGCACCTGCCACACGTTCCTTGTTCCCATAGATTGCATTCTGTGCAGCCTCCAGCTTCTCAGGACTGATGGCTACATAATACTTCGTAGGCTGCTGGTTGGCCCAGGAGGGAGCCTCCTGCACGGCGGCAAGAAGTTCGCGCACCTCCTCCTTGCTGATGGTCTTGGTGGCATCATAACTGCGGATGCTTCTGCGTGTCATCAGCACCTCATCGAAGTTCGGGCTATCCGAAACGACAGGCGCCGCCTGTTTCTCACAACATGCTGTCAAACCAAGCAGCATCACTACAGCACTAATCAATAGACTCTTTTTCATCATAAGTAAAATTTGAATTTAGAAAATATAATTGTTATTTGTTAATTATTAATTGTTAATTGACCACCCTTACCACGACCCGCCGATAACTCGTCAGCGCAGGAGTGCCCTTGTCGGTCACCATAAGAATGAAGTGTAGCGTCTCGGTCTTCTCGACTTTGGGTGCCTGCACTTTCACGTGGCAGGTATTGGGTGAACCAAGAATGGCAACAGGTTGTTTCCAGCTGCTTGCTTCGGGATAGTTGAACCAAAGGTAACTCAAATTGTCGCCATCAGGGTCACTCGAACCCGTAGCATCGAGCATAAACACCTCGCCACTTTTTACCGTAAAATCAACTATTTCTCGCGGTTCGTGATTGTCAATGCCATATCCTGGCACTTCGGTCATCATTCGAACCACAGCCACAGGGGGGTGATTGGCTTCCGAATAATCCTTGGTACACCAGTCCATTCTTGCAGCAAAATCGTTCTGCACCTCGCTGCGCCAACGCCATACGGTTGCTTGTGCAGTACAATAGGTGACGCTGTCACTTCTCACGGCACAGCCATATTCATTGAACAGATAAGGTGTGACCCGATCGACGGCATTCGTCCAGATGGCACGTGTTTCCTCCTCGATTGGCACACTGCCGTTGAAACCCGCAATATCACAATCTTCGCGGCGAGGCTTGTACAGTTCGTAGCGGCCTCCCCATCCGCCCCAATCGGGATGTTCTGGTTCATTCAGTCCGTTGGGAATCAGGTTGAGCCACGATGGCGTATCACCCTCCATACCATAGGCCACATCGGGATAGCAGGCACCGAGCGGACCATGTCCCTGCTGGATGTTTTCAGCGATCCAACGGTTCGACACCTTATCGTTGTCGGCTTCCTTGGCCACCTGCATCATGCCCGTCCATGTGGCATAGCCATAACCGCCCGGGCTGACGATATAGAAGAGCGAAGGGAACTCGCGGCGCATCCAGTTGCCCGTGTCGTCCTGGTCAGAGATGGTATAGACGCGCAGTTTGCCCACAAGCCTTTCCAGATCGGCCTTCGACTGGGTAGCCCTCAGCTGGTAGAGTGCCTGCGCCAGCACATTGGCTCCTCCCCAAGCACAAACCCACAGCGGACGGTCATCGTCGGAGCGCATCAGTTCCTTGACAATCCAATCCGAGCCTTCCGAGTTCTTGCCCTTCCCCACTCCATTCATGCCATAGTAAGTAGAGCCTCGCTTCACGAGTGCATGCAGGCTTTCTGCCTCAGGATATCCATCCTCGTGCTTCAACAGATTCGTGCGCACCTTTCCATACGCATCAATCACATGATGGATGGATTCAGGAGCAATGCGATTCCTCAAATGGGTCGAAGTGGTTGCAATCAGTCCGCGCACATCGACTCGGTTCGTATAGAGCATCAACCTGACGAGAGACTCCGTGTCATCCGGCTCATTCTCCACATCAGTAAGGATAATCACCCTATGCTTCACCATTTCGCCAGCATCATTCGCCCGCGCCATTGTGCCTCCACCCAGCCATAAAAGGCCAGCAAGCATCATCCAGAATAGTATGTTCTTCTTCATCATATTATTTGTCTTAGTATCACATAGAAAACAGAAATGCAAAATAAAGAATCGCCCCATTTTGCATTTTAGGACATCAAATAAATACGAAAATGGCTCCAAACTTGAATGCATTTTTCAAGATAAAATTAAAAAAGGGAAAGTGTGAAACGAGCAAAGAGAAGCGAACCATCGCGGAAGGTGGCGCGAAGCTGGGAGGGGGTGCCGCAGAGGACAACTTCGACCGTGGGGTGATGCTGGGGTTCGAGCAGCGCGAGGAACTTGAGGTTGGTGATGCTACGGACATGAAGGGTGGCATCGGCGAAATACTGACGCGCCAACTCCTCGACAATCTGGATCATGCACGCACCGGGGGTGATGGGACGTCCGGGGAAATGCGCCCGATAGATGGCACTGTCGGAATGGAGCGCGATGCGAAAGAACGTTCCCCCACCCTCGCCTTCGGGCAGGGTGGTTTGCGCTGTGATGTGATAGAGATTATCCAGGAGTGCCATAAAGAAGGGGAGAAATGTCAACGTGTGACGAGATAACAACCTGCCATGATGAGCAGAACGCCTATCCATGCGGTGGGTGAAATGCGTTCGCCGAAAACCCATAGGGCTGCGAGCATGCCGAAGACATAGGCCAACGACGTGAGGGGATATGCCTGGCTGAAAGGATAGTGTCGCAGGATATACATCCAAAGGATTCCCGCGCCTCCGAAGCTGATGCCACAAGCAAGCCACCACCAGTTGGTGAGCTGGTTCACGAAGAAGGTCGTGCTCATCTCGAACGCGCCTGCTGCACGCAGGGCGAGCTTGAGCAAGACTTGGCCAGCGGCGAGCAGGGCGGCTTGAATTATCGAAAGGATCAAGAGTGGCATAATTCAATAATTCGTGATGAGGGATTGAAGACAAGCTCGGCGAGGGGATGGCAATCGGGAGGGAGCGCATCGGCGGTGCAGAAGAGGTAACTGCGGTTGTCGAAGGCGGGGATGCTGTCGTGGATGCCGACGAGGGCGCTGCGGATGCGACCCGACTGCATCTGCAGCCATGCGTCGAGGAAGGCGTGCGGGAGCGAGTCGTCGAGTTGCGAATGGGTGACGTTGTAGCCGTGATTGTGCGTCTGGATGGCAATGAGCGAACTCATCGTATTGTGGGTCGATTGCATGAAGAGAGTGGGCTTGAGAAACGCTTCGCCCTGACGCATCATATCGTGGAAGAACGAGATGGCAGAGATGGCACTGCCCCAGACGGTGGCGGTGATGATGGCATCGGGGACAACTTCGGGACACTGGCGCAAGGTCTGCAACGAACAGGCGACGGTGCGCTTGAGCAGCTTGTCGAGACGGCGTGACTCGAGGGGGGAAAGGTAGTCGCGGAAGTTGGGGTCGATGTCGGGAGAGAGCTCGGTGCTGGCGAGAAGAAAAATTCTTCTTTTACTGAGAAGAGGGGATGCTTCCTTCGGGGCGAGAGAGAGGGGATGCGATGGCATCGCATCAGACTGAACGGAGGATGGGGCCGAATGGTAGGGAGCGAGGATGAGGGAGGTGTCGTTGCCGCCGAAGGCGAAGGCGTTGCAGAGACAGACCCCCTCGGCCAAGACCCCCTCGGTCCTCCGCACCCCCTCTATCCCCCGCTTCTCCTGGACGTGACTGAAAGGAACAACAGCGGGGGCAGAATACCTGCTTAGGGGGATGACCTGATCGTCCACAACGGGGATGTCGGGGGCGGCAGATGAGTCGGGAGTGATGGGGTCGCGGAAGTTGAGGTTGACGGGGAGGAAGTGGTGCTCGAGGGCGAGGAGGCAGAAGGCGGCTTCGATGCTGCCGCTGGCTGAGGTGGTGTGCCCCGTGAAGCCCTTGGTGCTGCTGAACGGCGGGAGCTGGGGACCGAAGACACGATGGAGAGCGGTGAGTTCGCTCACGTCGTTGTTGGGCGTGCCTGTGCCGTGGCAATTGATGTAGGCGATGTCGGAAGGCTGGAGACCTGCATCTGCTAGCGCCTGCCGCATGGCGAGGACTGCTCCCTCGCCTTCGGGAGAAGAGGCGGTCTGATGATAGGCGTCGCACGCATTGCCGTAGCCGCTGAGCACTGCCAATGGACGAACTCCGCGACGAAGTGCCGATGCCTCGCTCTCGATGACCAGATAGGCTGCGCCTTCACCCAAGTTGATGCCATTACGATGCGCATCGAACGGACGGCATGGCTCGGAGTCGAGGATCATGAGTGTGTTGAACCCATTGAGGTGCAGACGCGACAGACCCTCGCTGCCTCCTGCCACAACGCGTTCGAAGAGTCCCTGACGCACCATCTCGATGCCTATGGCGATGGCATTGGCTGCCGACGAACAGGCGGTGGAGATGGTATCGACGAAAGCGAATTGGCCGAAGCCGCGCGCGATGTCGAGCGTGGAGGTGCCGCAGTCGTAGTTGTAGTGCTCAATCGTGCCATCGGCGCTAACCGAGGCTTCGATCTCGGTGCGGTCCATGCCGCCGACGGTGGTTCCCGAAAGCAATGCCATCGTGGCGTAGTCGTTGGGACTGGTGAGACCTGCCTGCTGCAAGGCTTCGCGCAGGGCAAGACGTCCGATGAGGGCGGTGCGGCTCTGCGGAGCTTCGGCATCGGAGGGCACACCGACGCGAGCCATAAGCTCGTCGAACGAGAGCTTGACTTCACCGACGAGCATGTCGCGATGCACCGTGTCGAGGTACTGCACGGGGGCGATACCTGAACGGTGTTCACGAAGCGCGTCGAGGGTCTCAGCTTTGCCGACACCAATGGCGCTCACAATGCCGTAGCCGGTGATGACAATCATTTATTTGGTGCGATTGGCCTGGATAAACTCGGCCATGGTGCGGATGGACTTGAAGATCTCCTTGCCTTGTGCGGGCGACTGGAGCTTGATGCCGTATTCCTTTTCGAGGATCATAATAAGCTCGAGGGCATCGATGGAGTCAAGGCCGAGACCTTCGCCGAAGAGAGGGGCATCAACATCGATATCCTCGGGGGTGAGGTCCTCGAGGTTGAGGGCGTCTATCACTTGTTGTTTTAGGGTTTCAAGTAGTTCTGTCATTGTTTTTTCTTAAAAGATGAATTTATTTACAAAAGAAAAAAAACTTTCTTTGAAGGCTGGGCTTCGCCAGAAAAATATAAGCCGTGATTTCTTTAATTTTCTTCTTTAATTCGATAATTCGTGATGATTAAAGATTATTAAAGATGTGGAGCTCGGCGACGAAATGGTTGTCGTCGGGGGCATCGATCCAGCCATAGAGGGCGGAGGTGGTGGCGGGGTCGAGGAAGGCCTGGGAGACGAGTTGATGGATGAGGGCATCGTCGCGCTCGGAGAGGGCAAAGTAGCAGGTCTCGCCATGCAGCTGGTGACGAATGGCAATCTCGCCCAGGACGATGTTGGGCAGCGTATAGACGAAGTCGGCAGGGCTAGGGAAATAGTTGTCGCCCGGCTGGATGGTGGCTTCGAAACTGCGATCGGCTACACACGACGCCGATTGCCCGAAGAGCAGGACGGCACGACTCTGGTCGAATGCGGCATGTGCACCCTCCTTCTGGAAGAGGAGTTCGGCAGCAATGAAACCGAGACGACTGAGCAGGTCCATCTTGTAGAACTTCGGATAGTCGCCGACATATTTGCGATAGAGGGCCGTAAGCATCGACTTGCCCTTTGCCCCATCGACAGGCAATGCCTCGCCGCACAGCGTCACGCCTTCGGAAGTAATGCGCACCGAAAACGCAGGCTCCATAAGTTTTGCCTCTCCCCCACTACACATTCGTCCCTTAATATCCCCAAGAATCCCTTCATCGCCCTTAGAATCACTAAGATATTCGAATCCCATCGCTGTATTGCATCCTCCGAATCCGCTCATCATCTTGATGAACGAAGGATGCTGCTTCTGCTGGGGGCTCAAAGGTTGATGCCGATTGATGACATGGATGGGACGGCTGGTGCCCAAGGCGTTGAAGCCGAGCGTTGCGGGAATCCATCCCTCCTGGAGGGCATGCATCGTGAGGATGCTTTCGAGGATGCCTGCTGCACCCATGGTGTGACCGAAGTAGCCCTTGAGCGCCGTGACGGGAACTTCGCCCATCGAGGCGCGGTGGATGGCCGATGCCTCCATCTCGTCATTATAAAGCGTGGCAGTACCGTGGGCAGAGATGCAGAGAGGCGACGCAACGTGACCCATGGCTGCCGTGAGGGCAAGGTAACTGCCTTCGGCCGTGCGCGAAGGCGTGGAGATGTGATAGGCATCGTTGCGCATATATCCGGGCAATGCCACCCACTGACGGGAAACGTCCTCGTCGTCGCTACACCTTTTAAATATAATAGTAGCGGCGGCTTCGCCCAGATTGAGGCCACAGCGGTCCTCGTCGAAAGGACGGCACGGCTCGGGCGACATCGCCATGAACGACTGGAACCCTGCCACGATGAAACGCGACTGCACATCGCAACCCGCGACGATGGCATAGTCGTAGGCACCCATCTCGAGCAGACGACGTGCCACGATGAGCGCCGAAAGTCCGCTGACGCAGGCATTGCTCACGGTGAGCGACGTGAGGCTTTCGACCTTGGGCAGGAACGGGCGGATGAGACGTTCGATGCGGCGAGCCGACTCGCCAAAGGGATGGGCGTCGGGACCGATGGTATGCCCTTTGGTGGAACTGAGCACCAGCACCACACGGCCCGAAAGCGTGCAGACATCGAGACAGCGGAGGATGGACGAAAGGACGAGCATCTCGTAGGTGGGACGCTCCTGCCCCTGGTCGAAGAGCGAAGCCACAAAAGGATCGGGGATCTGCCACAACCGGTGAGCCTGGAGTCGCGAACGACCATCGCGCACAGCCAGCAGGTTGTCGCGGGTGGTTTCTCCGAGCGGGGAGAGTATGTTGTCGGCGATGATCTTTACCATAGGTCTATGATTCGCTGAGAGCAATCTTGAGTTCACCATCGGCGATGAGTTCGCCCAGGGAAGTGCGGACTTCGGCACGAACGAGCGTCATACCGAAGGCAGAGCCCAGTTCCTCGATTTGTGTAAGCAGTTCCTCACCCGCGCCGGGCTGACGATGGACATCGAGACGACGGATGGCGGCAATGTAACCGATGACGACCGGGCAATGAAGGATGTACTTGTTGTAGTAGCCGATACGAGCGGCACAGGTCTGCGCAATGTGTTCGACAATGCCCGCCGTCGGGAACGTGCCTTCGACGAAAAGGTTGTCGGGCTGGATGAGAAAGGACGAGCGGGACACCGACGCTTCGTAGGAAAGCAGATGGTCCACCATCAGAAATGGCGGGCGCTGCGGGATGATATCCTGTATGTCGATGTCGCTCAATGTCATGCTTCAAATGTCGTTATTCTCGTTTTGCCAAAAGTCGAAATAATTGAACCACTGCTCGGGATAGCGGCGCACCACCTCCTCGAGGTTGGCGGCAAGCTGCTGCGCCAGGCTGAGGGCGGTCGGCTTCTGGCCCTGGAGGGAAGAGTCCAGACGACGCACAAAGATGCGATAGGATGTCCAGCTCTCCTTCATCACAAAGATGGCGACAATGGGCGCCTGACGCACGGCAGCAAGCCGGAACGGACCCAAGGGGAAACGGGCGGGGCTGCCCATGAACTGACACTCGACAAACTTGCGCGAGCCGAAGATGCGGTCGCCGGGGATGGAGGCGATGTTGCCGTCGCGCACGACGTTGCTGAGCAGGAAGATGTGGCTCATATCGGGCTGCACGAACACCATCTCGACCCCATTGGGCGCAAAGACGCTGGCACGATTGTCCATGATGGTTTGCGACCCGTCGCGGAAGAGCAGCGCATAGAGCCGCTTGCGTGGCTGACGCAGTTCGTAGCCTGCCAGTTCGTAGTTGCCTGCATGGCTGAACACCTGTACAAAGCCGCTTTCGCCTTCGGCCAAGAGATTGTACTGGTCGAGCCCTTCGACCTCGAAACGGAACTTACGTCCCCCATAGACGGCAAAGCGGTCGATGATGACCTGTGCAAAGCGATAGTGATTGAGGACGACGTAGCGAAAAGCCTTCAAAGGCCCGAAGGCAAACCGACGGCGGAAGAAATGATACTGTGACAGGTAGCCCTGGCGATTGCCGATGAGGTAGAACGGTATGACGAAGATGGCCGCGATGGCGTAGAGGATACCCACGGGCACCACACCCAGCACCGCAACGAGTGCCCGGTGCATCCAGGGCAGGCCATCGGTAGTGCCTTGCCATTTAGGTGCATTTTGGGGCTGTTCCTTCATCGTCAAGAATTAATTTTTTTTATCACGAATTAGCCCGGCAAACCATGATGGAATGACCGAGGCCAAGATTGTCGTGGATGGTCTCGACCTGCAAGCCAGCCTGCTCGACACAAGCGCGGAGGTCGTCGGTGTGATACATCTTGCTATTGCCATTGGCGATGTCGGCGAAATAGACACTCGTCATGGTGAGACAGAGGGCCGCAGTCTCGTACTTCTGACGATCCCACAGCGTCTCCATGATGCAAAGGCGGCTGTCGGCATCCATGATGCGGGCGGCACGACTGAGGATGGAGACGATCTGCTCGGGGCTGAAACAATCGAGGAACTGCGACATCCAGATGACGTCGTAGTGGCGATCGGTGGGGAACTCGGCCTTGGGGTCGAGCAGGTTCATGCCGAAGCAGTGGATGCGGTCGGCACCCGGAAGGCCCTGCGTCTGCGTGCGCATCATCGCCAGCTGTTGTGGCAGATCGACGATGGTGACTTCGACCGAAGGCGAATGGGCCACACACTGCAACGCCCAACGTCCGGTGTTACCGCCTACGTCAAGCAAGGTGCGGGGCTGCATCTCGTCGAGGACGATGCGAAGCGCCTGCGGGAACGAGCCGTCGCTGTAGAAATGGTCGAAGCCGAACCAACTGCGCTGCACCTGGGTAGGCAGCTCGGACAACCCTTCATAGACCGTGGGCCATGGGCCGAAATGCTCCAAACCCGCAGGACGACCTTCGCGCAACGACTCTTCGAGCCGGAACAAACCCTCGTAGTTGACATCGTGGTTGAAGTCGAGGTTGGCACGCGTGGAGGCATCGGTAAGCAGAAAATAGCCCGTCTTGGAAATAGTGAAGCGGTCGGTGTCGGCATCAACAAGCACGGTGCCGATGGAGAGCGATGCCTCGAGAAGCACCTTCACGGCATAGTCGGAAAGGCCCGTGGCTTTCACGATTTCGGCTTGCGTCAGGCCGTCGATGTTGTCGCGCAGCAAGTCGAGGATGCCAAACTTGATCATCAGACGACTTACCTGGAACAACATAGGGCCCCACGCGATGAACTGCGCCTGGCGCTGGGCCTGGCGGGCAGTGAGGTGCTCACGGGTGTAGGCTTCCTGAAGGGCGGGTGAAAGATGCATGGAGGGAGGGTTAAGAGAGGTTCGAGAGGTTCGAGAGGTTCGAAGGGTTCGAGGGGTTCGAGGGGTTGCTCCCTTCGGTCGCGTCCGAGAGAAGCGAAGGGTCGCTTCCTTCGGTGCGCGCGAGCAGAGCTCGGAGCGAAGGGTTAAGAGGGGTTTGAAACCAAATACTGGACCGCTCCTGACGTTGAGCGTCTGAAACGGTCCAATAAGGAAATCTAATGAGGAAATTGCTATTTCGGAACAGTTGCGATCAGCGACGGAGCTTACGCTGCTGCTCTTCGCGCTGCTTCTTCATCTGACGCTCCTGTTCGCGCTGAATCTCCTGCAGACGAGCCACCCAACCGGAGGCCTTCTTGCCGGGCTTTGCCTTCTTGGGGTTCTTGAGGTTCTCCTTCATCTCGGCAAGGATCTTGTCCTCGTTCATCGACCAACGGATGCCGTAGGTGATGATGATGCCGAAGAGAGTCGAAAGGAAGTAGTAGTAGGAAAGACCTGCCGAATAGTTGTTGAGGAAGAAGAGGAACATCAGCGGCATGAGGTACATCATCCACTTCATTCCGGGCATAGCCTGGCTCGAAGGAGTCTGCTTCTGCATAATCCAGGTGTAGAGGATGTTGACAGCGGTCATGAGGAGGCAGAAGAGCGAGAGGTGATTGCCGAAGATCGGGATGTTGGTGTCCCAGGTGAGGAAGGCATCGTAGGTCGAAAGGTCGTCGGCCCAAAGGAAGGGCTGGTGACGCAGCTCGATGGACGTCGGGAAGAAATAGAAGAGTGCGATGAGCACAGGCCACTGGATGAGCATAGGCAGACAGCCGCCCGTGGGGCTAACACCCATCTTGCTGTAGAGCGCCATCATCTCCTGCTGCTTCTGCATGGCATCGGCCTGGTCGGGGTACTTCTCGTTGAGGGCCTGCACTTCGGGCATCTGGTTGGCGATACGCATACGAGCCGTCGATTTGTACGACTTGTAGGTCATCGGCAAGGTAATGAGCTTGATGAAGAGGGTCATCAAGAGGATGATGATGCCGTAGGACGAGATGAACTTGTCCATGAAGTGGAACAATGGGATGATGACCCACGAGTTGATGTAGTGGACGATGAAACGCCAGCCGAGGTAGAACGAATCCTCGAGGTCGAGGTCCTCGTTCTGCTTGCCGATGAAGCTGGCAGCCAGGTCGTTCATGTCGTCGAGCTTCCAGTAGTCCTTCGGGCCGATGTAGAAGCACATCGGGATGGTCTGCGAGGCAGCCTTGGTGTCGAGTTCGAACTCAAGGTTCTCGGCAGCGTAGCGCTTGATGACGTTGGGGTCTTCCTCCTCCTTGACGGGTTCGCTGGTGAGACGACCTGCAGTAAAGAGGTCGTTGGTGATGAACATGGTGGAGAAGAACTGGTTCTGGAAAGATACCCAGCTCATACGGCCATCGAGGGTCTCATCGTCGCGTGAACTGCTCGAAAGGTCCTCGGTGGAATGGCCCGAATACTTGTAGTACATCTGCGAATAACGACCTTCGAAGTCACGACCAAGCTCGGTGCGGGGCAGCGACTGACGCCAGTTCATCAGCACGGTGCGGTCGTTGATCATGTCCTCGATGTTCTTGGTCTCGATGCTGTAGTTGACCAGGTAGCTGTCGGGACCGGTGAGGGCATAGACAAAGTTGAACTCAGCACCATCGGAGGCACGGAGGCGAAGGGTGGCCGTGGTGTCGGTGACGTTGACGGGTTCGAAATAGAACTTGTCGGTGTTGAACGAGCCCTTGGGGGTGTTGAGTGTATAATAGAGGTCGTTGTTCTTTTCGGTGAAAACCACGAGGGTGTCGCCCTGATAATCGTCGTACTGCTTGAGCACGGCCTCCTCGATCTGTCCACCCTTGGTAGAGATGGTCAGACGAAGGACATTGTTCTGAAGGACGACCTTCTGCTCGGTACCCTGGGTGCGTTCGGCAAGGGTTCCGTAGGTCTGAAGGAGTTTCACATTGTTAAGGCTGTCGAGCAAAGCGATTTGCGCACTGTCCTGCACAGTAGCCTCTTCGCCGAGGATAGTGTCGGCAACGGCTGCTTCGGCAACCTCCTTGACGGCTGCTTCGGCATTGGCACGGGCGATGGAGTCGTTGTAGCGACGTGCTGCCTCAATCTGCTCGGGCGTGGGTTGACTGACATACATGTACCCGAACAACAGGGCACACATCAGAAGAGTTCCAATTACGGTGTTTTTATTCATACTTATTTTTAAATATACGCGTTCTTATAAAAAACGCGGGCAAAGATAGAAAAAATTTTTGTACCTGCCAAACAAAACGCAAAAAAAGGGGGAAAAATTTGGGTATTCGGAATATTTGTCTTATCTTTGCGCCCGCGAAATTACATTTTAATAGTATATTTATGGACATCAAGAAGGCTGAATACGTCATCAGCAACACCGATTGGCGCAAGTGTCCCGACACGAAATTGCCGGAGTATGCCTTCATAGGCCGCTCGAATGTGGGCAAGTCAAGCCTCATCAATATGCTGACCCAGCGCAAGGGTTTGGCAAAAACTTCGTCGAAGCCGGGCAAGACGCTGCTCATCAACCACTTCAACATCAACGACGAGTGGTACATCGTGGATCTGCCGGGCTATGGCTATGCTCGCATCGGAAAGACGGGACTGGAGAAACTCAACCGCCTCATCAACGGCTACATTATGGGCCGACAGCAGCTCACCTGCCTCATGCTCCTCATCGACAGCCGACACGAGCCGCAGAAAATCGACCTGGAATTCATGGCGATGCTTGCCGAAAACGGCATCCCCTTCGCCATCGTCTTCACCAAACTTGACAAACTGAGCCAGCGACAGTGGGCCATAAACCTCAAGGCTTACAAGGAACGACTGATGCAGGATTGGGAGGAACTGCCCCCCATCTTTGCCACCAGCGCCGAAAAGGGAACGGGCCGCGACGAACTGCTCGACTATATTGAGAGTATTAACAAGAGTATCAACAAATAAAAATTTTAAGATATGGCAATGAACAATTGGTTTGAGTGCAAGGTAAAATATGAGAAGACACTCGAAACCGGAACACAGAAGAAAGTAACCGAGGCATACCTCGTCGATGCAATGACCTTCACCGACGCCGAAGCCCGCATCATCGAGGAAATGACCCCATTCATCAGTGGCGAGTTTGAAGTGACTGCCGTGAAGAAGGCACGCATCTCAGAACTCTTCCAGGATCCCGATGGCGACAAGTGGTATCGCTGCAAGGTGATGTTCATCACCCTTGACGAGAAGTCGGGCCTCGAGAAGAAGTCGGCCAGCACCATGCTCGTGCAGGCTCGTTCGTTCCAAGAGGCTGTGAAGAACCTCAACGACGGCATGAAGGGCACAATGAGCGACTGGGAGATTAACACCATCGCCGAGACCACCCTCATGGACGTCTATGGCCTCGAGGTGAAGGAGGTGAAAGAACAATAAAATGACAACCCAGACCCCCTCTAATCCCCCTGCATAGGGGGAAGAACCAAGCCCCGACAAGCAAGTCCTCCCCCTAAGCAGGTATTCTGCCCCCGCTGTTCGGGGGATAGAGGGGGTGCGGAGGACCGAGGGGGTCTCCTCTATACAATAATCCATGGTCAAGGAGAATCTGACAAATGTACGCGCCACCATCCCTGAGGGCGTGACGCTGGTGGCCGTGAGCAAGTTCCACCCCGTCGAAGCTTTGCAGGAGGCATACGATGCCGGACAGCGCATCTTCGGCGAAAGTCGTGAGAACGAGTTCAAGGTCAAGGTTGCTGCTTTGCCCAACGACATCGAGTGGCACTTCATCGGACATTTGCAGACCAACAAGGTGAAGTACATCGCCCCCTACGTGAGCCTCATCCAGTCGATCGACTCAGAGCGTCTGCTCGACGAGGTGGAGCGTCAGGCTGTGCGTTTCGAAAGCGAGCGCATGGCAAAGTTCGGCGATGCCAGCATCGACGTGCTGCTGCAACTGCATGTGGCACAGGAAGAGACGAAGTCGGGCTTCACTCCCGACGAGGTCCTGTCGCTGCTCGACAGCGTCAACGTCGGTGAGCGTTGGCCCCACGTGCGTTTGCGCGGCGTGATGGGTATGGCCTCGTTTGTCGATGATGCCGACCAATGGCGCAGGGAGTTTCGTCAGATCAAGGCTTGTCATCAAGCCCTGCTCGATGGACCTTTGAACAAACAGGGCATCTCGTCCGAACAGTTCAACATCCTCTCGTTCGGCATGAGCGATGACTACAAGGTCGCCATCGAGGAAGGTTCGAACATGGTCCGCATCGGGACCTCGATCTTCGGACATCGGGAATATTGACACTAAGGGATGCCTAGAGATTCTAAGGGATGCTAAGGGACGTATGTTTTTTGAGTCCCATTTTCGACAGGTGACACTATCGTCCCCAAATATCCCTTAATATCCTTTAATATCCCCAAATATCCCTTAATTATATCCGTAAAATATGACATTAAACGTACCAAATCTTGAGGCACTGCCTCAGGCTGCCCACGACTTCGTGGCTGCAATGGACGACCGCACCGTGTTTGCCTTCCATGGCGAAATGGGAGCCGGCAAGACCACATTCATCAAGGCACTGTGCCTGGTGCTTGGAGTGGAGGACGAAGTGAATTCGCCCACTTTTGCCATCGTCAATGAGTATCGTTCGGCCACTACTGCCGAACTCATCTATCACTTCGACTGCTACCGCCTGAAGAAGGTCGAGGAGGCCATGGACCTTGGTTTTGAGGACTATATGGAGTCGTCGGCCCTTTGCTTCATCGAATGGCCCGACATCGTCGAGGACCTCCTCCCCGGCGACACCGTCCATGTGAATATCACCGTGGGCGAAGATGGCAGCCGAACCATAACCTGGGAATAAGATGCTGATCTACAACACAACCTTCCACGTGGAGGGCGAGAACAACCTCAGTCCGTTCCTGACCTACATGCGCGACATTTATGTCCCCACTGCCATCCGCGACGGACTGCTTCAAAACCCGCGTTTCGTCAGACTACTCACCGAAGTGGGCGACAACCTCTTCGGCTATGCCCTGATGTGCGAAGTGGAAGATGTGAAGATACTGAAAAAGTGGAAACTCGAAACGGGGCGTACCCTCGAATCGAATTTCCACCAGCAGTTCGGCGAAAAGGTCCTGATGTTTTCTACATCGATGAAGGATGTGACGGAAAAGGTTGTTGGTTCTGAATAGTTCTAAAATGTTCTGAAAAGATCGAAAGGTATTACCCCTTGCTCCGAGCTCTGCTCGCGCCCCCAAAGGAAGCAACTCATCAGAACCCCTCAGAACCCTTCAGACCCCTCAGAACCCCTCAGAACCCCTCAGAACCCTTCAGAACCCCTCAGATCCCCCTCATAACCTCTCTTTGGAGACCCAGGCCTTCTTGATGCGAATCTCCTTCAACGGGCGGTCGAGACTATCAGTCTTGGCCGCCTGTATTTGTCCTACCACATCAAGCCCCTTGATGACCTCGCCAAACACCGTATATTCATTGTCGAGATGCGGCGTGCCTCCATCGATCTCGTAGGCATCGATCACCTCCTGCGGATAGGTGAAATGGCGTGTCGAATCTTCGCGTTCCAACACCTTTTCCTGTTCGGCCTGCATCTCACGAGGTCCGAAGTATTTGCCCCAGACGATGTAGAACTCGTAGGGCGAACTCTTGCGTTCGGGGTTGATATGGTCGCCCTGACGGGCTGCTGCCAAAGCACCGCGACGATGGAACAACTGCGGGAAACGTATCTCGGCAGGTATCCTGTAAGGGTCGTCACCACGAGCATTGGTGAACTCCTGCGCCTTGACGTCACGGCTTGTTGAATCGCCGCACTGAATCATAAACGAAGCGATGATGCGATGGAAGAGCAGCCCGTCGTAATAACCGCGACGCACCTGTGCCAGGAAGTTGTCGCGATGCAAGGGCGTCTCGTTCGAGAGCGCCACGACAATCTTGCCCTGCGTAGTCTGGATGGTCACTTCCGCACGCGACTCAGCATCATGATTCTTTTGAGCCATACCCACTGTAGCAAGCGTGATGAACGCTAACATAAGGAGAATATTTTTCATATCTTAAAGTTTTTGGGCGCAAAGTTAACGATTATTATCAATTTTTCCAAATTTTTGTAAAAAACGATGCACACAATCTGCTCGATTGTGCAGTTTTAGGCAAAAAGAATGCCCAAACTATGCCATTTTGTGCAAAAACTCCCGTTTTTTGTTGGTCAATTCCCCCAAATGCTATACCTTTGCAGCGGTTTTCAGGTTGTTTTGTTCTGTAATCAGGACGCAAAACCGGGAACTAGAAACCCAAAACTACTATATTTAAATATGAAAAAGAGAATTCTTTCGGCGCTGATCGCCTTGATTCCAAGCGCCACACTTTTAGCTGGTGGCCTTACCACCAACACCAACCAGAATGCTGCCTACCTGCGCCAGATGAGTCAGGAGGCCATCATCGACATCACCGGCCTCTACATGAACCCTGCCGGCACGGCCTTCCTTGCCCCCGGATATCACTTCAGCCTCAACGTCCAGAGCGCAAAGCAGGACCGCGACATCGAGACGACTTTCCCCCTGATGTTCTACAACCATCATTACGGCAACCCCACACGCCAGTTCCATGGCCAGGCCAATGCGCCCGTGATCCCCAGCTTCCAGTTCTCGTACAACTGGGAGAAGTGGAGCGTCAATGCCAACTTCGCCATCGGCGGTGGCGGCGGCAAGTGCGAATTTGACAATGGACTGGGCACCTTCGAGAGCATGTATGCCGCCCAAGTCTATAGCTCAGTGGTGACTGAGCTCACCAAGAACATTGCCCCTGCCCTCATTGCCCAAGGCATGGACCAGGCCACTGCCATGGCTCAGGCCCAGCAGATGGCCCAGCAGTCCTACAATGGCTACACGCTCAACTCTTACCTCAAGGGCCGCCAGTATCACTTCTGCCTCACCCTCGGTGCCACCTACAAGCCCACGGACGACCTCAGCCTCTTCCTTGGCGCTCGTGCCGTCTATGCCAGCAACAACTACAATGGTTGGGTAGAGGATATCCATGCCTTCTACATGGATCCAATGAGCCGGCAGATTGTTGACAAGCAAGTCGTTGGCAGCGAGCTTTCGCTCAACGCCGACCAGACCGGACTGGGCTTTGCCCCCGTGCTGGGCGTGGATTGGCGCATCAACGAGCACTGGAACGTGGCCATGAAGTATGAGTTCAAGACACGTCTGCGCGTCGAGAACAAGTCGGAGATGAACGACTTCACGGCTGCAACTGCTGCTTCGAACGCCACCCTCGGCCAGTTCAAGGACGGCGCGAAGATTGCCTCCGACGTTCCTTCGCTCCTCACTGCTGGTGTGGAATACCGCCCCATCGATGCCGTCCGTCTGCGTGCCGGCTATCACTGGTATGGCGACAAGAAAGCCAGCGTCTATGGCAACAAGCAGGACCTCATCGACAACGACACCTGGGAACTCACCGCAGGTGCCGAGTGGGAGATCAACAAGTGGGTGACCGTCAGCGGCGGCTATGTGCGCACACAGTACGGCCTGAGCGACCAGTACATGAACGACCTCTCGTTCGTCACCAGCTCGAACAACCTGGGCTTCGGTGCCCGTGTCCGCCTCACCAGCGCCCTCAACCTCGACCTCGGCTACATGAAGACCTTCTACGAGGACCGCACCATCGAGACCCAGAACTACCTTGCCCCCGGCCTCACCAAGACCGACACCTACACCCGCACCAACCGCGTGTTCGGCATCGGCATCAACTTCGAGTTCTGATTTGTCCGAAACTACTTCCCGCATACTTACAGCGAAAGCCTTCCCCATCCTCGGAGAAGGCTTTCGTTATTCTTTTGCATTGGATTTCTTGTTTGCCAAGAGTCTCACATACCCCAAGCAGAGCACCCAGGCTATCAGCACACCCACGATGTCGGCCACCCAGTCAATCCAATCGCCCGAGCGCAATCCGTTGGTGCAATACCTTTGTCCCAGTTCCACCACTCCACCCAGAAGCGAGGGCAGATAGAGGGCACCGATGCGCAGACGGCGCGGACGAAGCTCCCGGGTGCGCAAGCCATGAGGAATGGGCGAAAAGCGAAGCCCGTGGACACGCAGATGGTCGAGCCAGATGGCTCCGGCCTGTCCGAAGTACATCACGATGTGGGTCCACTTGTCGATAAAAGCCACATCGCTGAGCGGCGTCTCGGGCACGGGCATGAACGAAAGAACCATCACGATGGTGAAGATGAGCCAGGTGAAGGGATAATGTTTGAGGTAATACATAAAGAGGTTTGAAAGGTTTGAAGGGTTTGAGTGGTTCGAGAGGTTGTTCCTACAGAGAAGGGAGCAAAGTTCGGAGCAAGGCGAAATACCTTTCGAACTTTTCAAAACCCTTCAAACCTTTCAAACCCTTACTTTATCGTTATCTGCTTGTCATTCTTCTCGAACGGGCTGGGATGCTTCTGCATCAACTGGCCGATGAAGCCCGTGCGGCGACGAACGGGGCGCCATTTGTCAGCCGTGGAATGGAGGAAGAGCCAGTCATAGACGCTCTTGAAGTAGAAATAATGCGACAACATGCTGTGGTTCTGTCCGGGCAAAAGACGATAGATGAGTCGCGTGGTATCGCCCTGGACGCGCATGCTATCGACCACACGCTGCGACGACTCCCACGGCACGGAATGGTCGTTGGTGCCGTGCAGGATGCAGAGCGGCACTTTCAGCAGGTTCTTATGATTCGTCTTAGGGGTATCTCCCCCGCACAGCGCCAGGGCTGCGGCCACACGATTGGGATAGGCGGCCGCATAGTCGATGGTGCCATAGCCGCCCATGCTCATTCCGAGCACGTAGATGCGCGTCGAGTCGATGGCATAGCGCTCGAGCGCCCAATCCACCAACCGATTGATGCGATGAGGGTCCCATCCGCCCGTAGGATGCTGCGGAGCGAGTACATACGCATCGAGGTTCAGCCCCTTCGAGAGGGCATCAAGCGGTCCGTAGCGACGCACGCTCGACAGGTTGTTGCCGCGCAGACTTGCTCCATGGAGGAAGATCACCAGCGGCTTGCGCACCATGGCCTCCATCAGGTCGCCATCCTCACCGGCGGCATGATCGATGACGATGGGCGGCACAGCCAGGCTGTCGGACGGAGCCACGACAGGCGGCACGTAGAACCAGAAGTTATAGGCATCCTGCACCGTGCCGCGATGCGCCGTCATGCGTTGTGCCGACAATGATCCAAACATCATCGATATCACAAAAAAGAGGGTCAGGATGCGCTTTCTCTCGGACGTGACCAAAGGGAACAACCAGCCTGACCATTTCATAAATTTATTCATTTAACTGGTTAATTTTCAAATTTTGCGGCGCAAATTTAGCGAAAAAAAACGATATTGCCAAATTATTTCTCCGAAAATTTGGATTATTCGCCGACAAAGGCTATCTTTGCACGCACAATAATCAATGGACTTGACAGAATTATGAGCAAAAATATCATGCTGAGCTTCGACACCGAGGAGTACGATGTGCCTCGCGAACATGGGGTCGAAATCACGATGGACGAATCGATGAAGGTGTCGCGCTTCGGCACCACACGCATCCTCGACTGCCTCAAGGAGTGCGGCGTGAAGGCCACCTTCTTCTGCACCACCAACTTCTCGACAAATGCCCCCGACATCGTTCGCCGCATCATCAGCGAAGGACATGAGGTGGCCTCGCACGGCTGCGACCACTTCCAGCCCAAGCCCGAGCACGTCATCCTCTCGAAGCAACGGCTCGAAGCCGACTTCGGCATCCGGGTGAAAGGCTATCGACAGCCCCGCATGTTCCCCGTAGATCTGGAGGAGCTGCACCGGCAGGGCTACCTCTATAACGCCTCGCTCAACCCGGCCTTCATCCCGGGCCGCTATATGCACCTCACCACCCCACGCACCAGCTTCATGGAGCAGGGCGTGCTGCAGATTCCCGCCTCGGTCTCGCCTTGGCTGCGCATCCCCATGTTCTGGCTGGCCCTCCACCACTTCCCGCTCTGGCTCTACAAGGCGCTGCTCCATCGCATCGTCGGCCACGACGGCTACTTCAACACCTACTTCCATCCCTGGGAATTCTTCCCGCTGGGCGAACATCCCGAATGGAAGATGCCCTATGTGATACGCCACCATGCCGGCAGCGACATGTACGACCGCCTGAAGTCAGTCATCCTCGACTGCAAGGCACGCGGCTACGAGTTCATCACCTACAGCGAATTTGCCGACACAGTGAAATAAGATGACGGCCGGACACTGGCGTTCCGGCCGTCAAACGCGAATGCAAGTCATTTCGACGTCATCAGGGTGCCATCCTGTATCTGCGACAGTTCGTCGAGGATCTTCGCCTCGGCCTCCTCATCGCCCATCTTGTCATAAGCCTGGGCCAAGGCCAGGGCGATGTCGGCAGTGAACGGGCTATAGAGTGAGTCTTCGGACCGCTTGGACTCCTCATAGATGTCACGGAGCCGCCTGGCAGTTGCCTCAAGGTCCATGCCCATCTCCACCTTGCCGCGCAGCAGGGCCAGCTCCTCGAGCCTGTTATGCTGGCTGCGCACCACATTCTTGGGCAGTTGCTTCACCTGCGTAGTTGGCGTCTTTTTATGACTGGCGGGCAGATAGTGGATTGCATAACGGGTGACGGCACGCTCCACCTCTTTGTTCCAGACGGCGCGGCCCACAAACACGAGGCAGCAGATGACCGCTGCCGCGGTAATCCACGGCGCGAGCCGGCGCGACAACGGCTTGCCAGGCTTCATCAGCTTCTCGCCCTTGCCCTGCGCTATCTTTTCAATCGTCTTCCGATCCACCATCTGCATGGCATCGACGATGCGCTGCTGACGCTCCTCTCCCACCTCGCGCATCTGTTTGATCAGACGTGCCATCAGGATGGCGCGTTCGCGCAGCCTGGTGTTCTCTTTCATTTCTGCACGAAAGGCATCGGCTTCGGCCTGCGGCAACTGGCAGCAGTTTGTCGCAGGGGGCAGGCAGGTGTCGCACCACTTCGCGTACAGCAGCCTCCTTGCGCTCCACCAGGGCGGGATCTTCCTGGGCAAGCACCTCGTTAAGGAAATCCTCGTTGAAGTCCGCCACGTCCCGCTCCTCCTCGTTGTCGAGCACCTTCTGCACCCGGCGATAATGCTCCTTGAGCTTGTTCTGCACGATGCCATGGAAATAGGCTGCCAGCGAACGGGGTAGCACCGCGAGGCGGCCTGACTGCAACTGTTCGTACAGGATGAGGAATGCCTCCTGGAAGAGGTCTTCCGCATCATCTTCGCTCAATCCTTTTGCCTTCAGCCAGCCTACCGAGCTGTCGCGCTGCGAGCGGGCGAAGTCGTTCAAGACGGCTATGGTCGCATTGGGTAATTGGTTATTCTTTGACATGTATTTGTTGTTTCGGCATCTATATCATTGTATCGATTTGTCAAATCGACGCTGCAAAGATACAACTTATTCCTTGAATGTGCAAGGACAGAAACAATCTTTACGATGCCTTTCTGTTAGAATATGCAGTTTTCTGGCAAAAAGTTAACCGTCTGTCCCCATTTTTTTTCGCAAAAAAAGAAATCAATCGAGAAAGAGGGCTCGGCACCTCTGCCGAGCCCTCATCACATTTATTCAAGTCCGCTAACTCCCATTTACTTCCGCTAACTCCCGTTTACTCCCATCAACCTTCGCACTTGCGAAAGTTGAGTAAAACTCATTTTATTTCGACCTTGCGACCATTGTTCACATAGATGCCCGCCGATGCAGGTTTTCCTTGCAGTTGGCGTCCATCGAGGGTGTACCACACGCCCGCTGTTCCTCGACGCTCTGCTTCATCAGTGACTACCGTGATGGCATTTGTATCCTCGTCGAAATTGAGTGTGAAGGAGCGGATGCCCGACGAAACGGAACCTGCGGTGAGACCATCAGCGAGTCGGAAGAAACCTCGGCAAGCACCGATGGTCATTGCAGAATTGGGATAAAATAGCGTGTTGCCCGCGCCGAGGAAGAGAAGGGTGTTGTCGCCCTTCTCGCCGATGCTGTAGGGCTCATAGATGCCCTGAAAGGTCAGTTCGTCGGTCTCTGTCGAACCCGCTTCGGCTTTTTTGAGAGTTACGCCCTTGAAGGTGGGTGATTGCACATGCTGGCCCTGTTTCCACTTCACGATATACGGGATGCCAGCCGTGGTTTCGGTCACATTGGCGAAGGTGAGCGAAAGGGTTCCTGCGCTCAAAGACGATCTTTCGAGCGCCTGTATCTCGAATCCTGCTCCTGCGAGGGGTGTACCTGTGAACGACTCCAAATCAAAAGGCAGACAGAGGGTGTTCCAGTTGCCGTCTTTGTAGAAGGTGCGGCCAGCGAGGGTGACATCCACCTGTTGGCCGTCGTAGTTGCCAAGGCGTGTCGCGAGGGGGACATCCCTTTCGGCATAGGTGTCGGGCAGGGAAATGGCCACGGTGGAACCTTCATTATTACCTACCAATGGACCAGCCACCGTCGCATCGAGGCAATAGCAGTCGGCCATCGTGGCGTAGTGCAGGAATCCGACGATAAGGCCAGGTGTATCCCCCGTCTTACTCGTGGAATTTAATTCCACACCCGTGCAAGTGCAATCGGCAATGCCGCCAGCACCCAGATACCCGACGATGCCTCCTACTTCTTCACTCCCGCTCAATGTGGTATTCTGGACATGGCAGTTGATGATACACGTCGATTGATAGGGATCATCGGAATAATAATAACCTGCAATGGCACCGATCTCGAGATTGGCAATGACAGAGCTTTCGGCTACCGTCAGATTCCTGATGATTGCGGGGTTGGATAAGCAGCCGAACAGACCCGCATAAACGCCCTGTTCGCTATAGACCGACATGTGTCTGATGGTGTGGCCCTGCCCATCAAAAGTGCCACGAAAGCCGAAAACCGTATCTTCGTTGTTTCCTATAGGAACCCAATCGTATCCACTAAGGTCCAGGTCATTCTCCAAAATGACGTCGTAACCTATGAATCCAGCATCGTCGCTTTCGCCTTCCGCATTCACCTGAGCTGCAAGCCAGGCGAGCTGCCCTTCATTCTCGATGGTGATTGTTGTGCCATTAATTGTAGGTTCTTTAGTGTGATCACTCCAAGAGCCGCTAGTCTGCGCCATTGCACCCCCCCCAGCAATGAGGAAGACGAAAGCGGCAATGGCGCCTTTGTAAGAGATTTGATCCATTTTTTATTAAGTAATTGTTCAGAATTAACTATACCTATTTTTTTCAACACGAATTATCGTGAATGTTCATTCATTATTTCCTCTACAGATTTACCAGATTCACCAGATGACTTGTTCATCGAGGCTATGATCATCCGATAAATCCGTAGAGAAACAATTCATGTAGATTCATGATAATTCGTGTTATGAAATGCCACAGATAATTATCGACTATTTGACGATCAGCTTCTCGCCGTTGCGCATATAGACACCCTTCGGCAACTCACGCAGGTCGGACTCGGTGTCGCGTACTCTGCGGCCGAACAGGTCGAAGGTGCTTCCCTCGGTATCCGCCGGCTGGTAGATGTCGGTGATGCCCACAATGGCATTGTCGAGATTGATGACAAACGGAGCGTCGATGTCGCCGATGCGGTCGTCATCGCGGTAGGTGAGTACCTCATCGGCCAGCAGCAACTGGTTGCCGTCGAAGAAGTAGAAGTTGAGCGGAGCGCCCGAGCCTTCGCCTGGAATCGTGAGGAAGCGCAAGCCATCCTCCACGTAGGAGGTAGCCGTGCGGCACTCGTCGCCCACGAACGAAGCCAGCTCGCCATCGGTGACTATCTCGCCATGCTTCATTACGACGGCTATCACCGTCATATTGCCCGAATACGTTCCTTCAGGCACAGCCGAGAACATGCTGGCTTCCTTGGCGCGCTTCGGTGCATGACGGCCATCGAGCGAGGTCGAGGTGCCGAAGTGGAACGTCTTCTCGTTGCCGTTGTTGTAGTAGAGATAGCCTCGACCGGGAATGAGTACCTCGAGGTCGCCGAACCATTCGCCGTGGTCGTAAACAGCAAAGGCGTTGTTCGTCTTGACGAGGTCGCCATTCTGCGGAACGGCTTCGGCAAAGGCGGTCTTCACATCGGTCTCGTACGGTGAGGTCAGACCAATCCAGCTCCACTGGCGGTTGAGCTTCACGCTCACCTCGGAGGCCGAATGCGTCAGTCCATCGACAGTCAGAAGCTTGGGATTGACGACATTCACCTTGTACATGTCGCCGACCTTCACGCTCTTGAGCTGACCTACCCAACGGGTGCCTGCACTGCGCGTGAACGAGCTGATGCCCTTCACCTCGGCTACGGAACGGTCGGTGCCGAAGATGGATGGAATGGTGCTGTCGAACGGATCGACGAAGAACGAGATCCAGTTCCAGCCGCCATTCAGTTCGAGCGCCTGGGTGGCTGCATCGGTGGCATTCCACTGGACGGGTGCCGTGTGGCTGCCGTGATGTGCATTGACCGAGAAGGCAACGGTTGGAACAGAGCAGAAGACCACAGGATGGTCGATGCCGGTGGCTGCATCCCAGATGCGGAACGTCAGCGGCTCGCCTTCGTTCTCGGGTTCGCCATAGACGGTGAGATAGGTGAAGTAGGTGTCGAACTCGGCATTATAGACGGGATTTGCCTTGCCTACCAGCTTGTCACCTCGGAAGGCGCCCAGGATGGAATTGGAGTTGGTGAGCAGCTTGTCGTTCTGCAGCATCTGTCCGGTCATGGTCATCGTCTCGGAGCCTATCTCAACGAAGTCGTAAGCCCACTGCGGCAGCTGGCCCATGATGGTGGCCGTGATGAGCAGCGGCTCGTAGATGCCGCTTTCGCCGACCAGATAGACGATGGTCTCGTACTCGCCGACTGCAGCGCTGGGGCTGAGAGCGAACAGGAGAGAACCTGTCTGGAGCGGCTCGAGCCTATCTGATTCTGAGATATAGACGTTAAGCCAGGTTGGAACATTCTCGAGGTACCACTTCTCGGTGCTCGATCCGTGATTGGTGAACTCAACCGACTCGGCCGAGTTGAACTCCATGCCGCCCTTGGCCAGATGGATGCTGTTCCTGTTCCAGCGCAGGCCGTTCTGACGGATAAAGACGGGCCACGTGATGGGGTCGGAGATGTTGCCATGGCTGTCGGTCACGTTGCGCACAGTGATGTAGGCCGTGGTTCCCTCGATGAGCGAGGCCTGCTCGTTGAGCGTGATGTAGATCTGACGGTCGCTCTGCGTCATGTTGTACTGCAGTGCGGTCTGTCGCTTCATCTCTCGCAGGCCGGGGGCATTGCTGTCCTCGGTGACGGTGGCAGCAAGGGTCTGGCAACGGTTGCCGCTCTTGTCGTCGGTCGAGAAGCGGATGACCTGCTGGCCATACTCGTCGTAGATACCTTCCTCGAAAGGCAGGTAGAGGGCGAGGCCCACATACTTCGACTGGACGGAATCCATGCGGCTGAAGCGGTTCTCGACCAGACGGTTGTCCATCGTGGCGCTCCAGTAGCGCACCTCGTCGATGTTGCCGCGCATCGGGAAGCGTGTCTCGTACTGTGCGACGTTCATGTCGTTGTAGCCGGTGAAGATTCGGCTGGCACCCAACGTGAAGCTCTTGCCCTTCATCGACGGGATGAAGTGCTGGTTGATTTCGGTCAGACGTTCGCCATCGAGATAGATGGCCGAAACTCCTACCCTTCGCACGTTGAGGGCGATGTGGTGCCAGGCTCCGTCGAACACGCCCTGCTGGTTGATGACAGCAGCGATGCTGTCGGATACCATCAGCAGCGAACGGGAATCGACGTGATACATGAGGTGCATCGAGCCGTCGGTGGTCGAGAACAGGGTTGCCACGGAGTCGGGCTGTTCAGGTTCGCCCCGGAACCAGCATTCGAAGGCGTAGTCGCTGGTCTCGTCGTCGTAGAGCGTGCCGGGTGCGAGCATGGTAATGTACTGTCCCTCATCGACACGAGCGGAGTAGTTGACGTTGTCGAGCCACCAGGTGGCGTCCTTGGCATACATGTGGCGTCCGAGCACAATGTCGGTGAGCAGGTGGCCATGGCCCTCGTCCATCTTCCAGCAGCCGATGAGGTCGGGAGTGAGCGAGGTGCGGCTCCAGTTGCGCTGTTCGGCTGCCGTCTCGGGATCGCGGGCAATGCTCCAGAGCGAAAGGTTCTGGATGGTGCCCTTCAGCTTGCTGCCCACGACGATCTTTCCGAAGCCGGAGTAGGTGCCCACATACGTGCCCGTGAAGAGCGGGATGGTGCGGTCGGCGCTGAGGGCCAGTGCCGAGAACTTGCCCTGTTCGGCATCGTAGGACCAGGCGAAGAAGATCTTCTCGTTCATGGGCACGCGGTTGACAGCCTGATAGGTCTTGCCGCGCATGGTGACGCTGATCTGTCCGTCGTCGGTGGTCGAGAGCGAGAAGCTGCCGGCGTCGGCGCCGTGCTGCAGGATGGTGCCTGCACTCTGCAACCTTGCCCAGAAGTCGCCCGAGAACGACTGCTTGTCGATCGAGATGCTTGCCTCGGTGGCGGCGGTCTCGTCGGCTCCGGTCATCTGGAGGGCGGTCTTCTGCTCGAAGTCCTCGCCGTTGCGGGTGCCCTGGACGATGACACTCATCTCGGGCGAAGTGAGCGGCTGGATGTCCTCGTTGAAGGTGAGATAGATGCTCTCGCCCAGACCGAGCACGCCATCGGCGGGTTCGGGATAGCCGAGCACCTTGGGCTTCGAAAGGTCCTTGATGACGGTCTTCACCTCACTCTCGGCCGTAACCGGAGTATCGCCGAAGTCGGCACGTGTCAATGCCTTGAAGTAATAAGGTCCGTCGGGATAGAGACGCGGGTTGGCGATGTCGAAGCTGAACGACACGTCGCTGATGCCCTCGGGAAGGTATTCGTGCTGGGCATCGACCTTGGTGGAGTCGGTGACCCATCCGTGGAGCAGACGCCAGTCGGGACTCTCGGAAACGCGATAGAGCAGGTCAACGCCCTGCAGGCCCTTGAAGTCGCGGTCGAACTCCTTGGCTCCGATGGTGAACGACGATTGGCTGTTGGTGTTGAGCACATCGCTGCTCGTATAGACGGTGACGGGCGTGGAAGCCTTGGTGAAGGTGACGCTGATGGGCACCACGTCCTCGATGACGGGATAGGTGCCGGTGGGGTCGCCCTGTACAACGGAACGCAGATAGATCTGCAGGTCGTTGTAGTTGATGATGGCAGGATTGGTCTGCTCTACCAGCAGCTGCACATCGAGCGGATGATCTGCGGGGACGAGGAAGGTGCCTCCACCCTCCTTGCCTGCCACGAAGATCTTGGCGTTGTTCGGGTTGGAGCCCTCCTTGACGCCAATCTCGAAGTAGCGGTCATAGCCAGTGGGCGAAGCGTTCTGGGCATGGGCCTGGAACACGGCGCGCTGTCCGCCGGGCACATTCACTACCGAAGTCTTGTCGAACCAGAGGTGGGGCTGCTCGACGGCGATGGTCTTCTCGCTGAGCACCGACTTGCCGTCGAAGTATTCGGCGATGACTTCATCCTCGTAGGGGGCGCTGGTGCGGCCGCCACGGGTGCGGAACACAGGACCCCAGTTGTTCTGCGACTTGAGCACATCGATGGTCAGGGCGTCAGTGGGGTCGTCGTCGCGCAGGGTGAAGGATGTGGTCCGGTAGTTATGCTCGGTTGTGCCCTTGTAATCCCAGTTTTCGGCACCAGCTACTGAATAATTCTTTATGTAGATTTGTGGTGTCAATTCACCCTTCAAAGATGCGAAACCACCCGTAAGGAGGAAGTGTCCGTGTATGGCTGCGGTGTACACGGAGTCGTAGGTGTATGACTTGGAGATGCTTGTACCGCCCGAGATTGACAAGTTGTGGTCGGAGGTCTTGAAATCGTCGCCGCTCTCGAAGTAGTTGCCGCGCGAAATGCTTCGCTTCTTGTCCTCCTCGTTGCTTGCGAGGATATTCTTCCAACCGTCGATGCAATCGTTATAGTACTGCACCATATCCTGGTAGAACACACCTGTCACCTTATTATCGGGATAGACTACCCAATAACTGGGACCCTGGGTTGTCAAGGATTCGTCGGCCACCTGGCTGCCCCATACATCCTTATCGATGTTGCTCGAACCGAACTTCGGATCGTCGGGCGAGAGAGACGTATAGTAGAGATTGTGGTCGGTGGCATTGCCTTTCTGTGCGGACGGGTTGCTGACGGTCTTGAGCAGGGAATTGCGCAGGTGTTCGAACTCGGGCAGCAGATGGTTCTTGATGTAATAGGTGGTGTAGAAGAAGCTCGTCTTGAAGTCCTGCGATACGGAGGTCTCGATCTCGCAGTTGATGACATATTTGCCTTGTTCGTCACGGCGAATATCGACCGTTCGGGCATCGCCTACGATAAAGTTGGTACCACTGCCGACGAAAAGGTCACCCTCTGCGCCGACAAACTGTCGGGTGCTGTCGGTGGCAAACTCCTCGGTTGTGGTGACTGTTGTCACACTCTGCCCTTTGTAACCATCCCTGAGTGTCATATCATAACCCTTCAGTTTTCGGTCCATATTGTAATAGAGCTGCAAAACGTTGCCATCGCCGTAGGTAATTGTCCTGCCATAATTGCCCGACAACTTTTGCCTATTGACATAACCCGTCACCGTCCATTCGGTGAAGTTGGCCGTTGAGGAGCCCTTTTCGATTTTGGCGTAGGAATTGCTTCCGGGCGGATCACGCAGCACCATTTGCACCTGATCGGGACCTTCAGTCACAAAGTCATTGCCCATCGACAGCATGCCCAACGTAATGTACTTGAACTGTCCGTTCTGCTCCCAGTCGTAGGTTCGTCCGTCGATGGTCATTGTGAGGTTGAGCCCGAGGGTATGCGGAGCCTGCACATTGGGCAGACCCACACCCCACTCGTAGATGGCATAACCCATCGAATCGGTGGCCAGCGAATCGGTGGTGAGTACACGCTCGCCGAGATTATCATCGGCATATCCTACGCCCACCGATGCCGAACCCTCGTTGACGACATGGAGGGCTGCGCCCTTGATGGGCACGTGGCTTACGATGGTGGAGTCGGGATTGTCGAAATTGCGGTATTCCTCCTGCACCGAGATCTGGAACCGGCTGGCTTCGCCCATACGATAGACGGGGTAGCCGAAGGTGTAGTCGATCTTGCCGTTCTTCAACTGATAGAGCGGAATGGGGATGGTGTCGGTTCCCTCGAGGGGCACATAGTTGTAGAGGCTGTCGCCGAATACGCCGATCTTCCTGCGGTCGTAGCGCGCATCGGTCACCTCGACAATAGGAGGAGCCTGGTAGCTGCGCACGAACGGCAGGTTGTAGCGATACTCCTTGTCCTGCAGGCTATCGTAGGCCACATAGAAGGTGGTTGGATCGGGATTCAGATAGGGCAGGTTATTGAACGTGATATCCTTGTTGGAAGGCACGACGATGCTCTCGACGCGATAGCGCACGGGAGGCACCATGATGGAGAACTCACCCGTCAGCGAGTCGGTGGTGATCACCACACGGTTGGTGGCATCGTTGCTCCTTCCGCCCGTGATATAGGCACGACTGTTGACATCCTTAGAGGCACCCTCGACGGGGCGCTGCTGCTCGTTATACTCCTGAACGGGGACACCGGCCTCGTTGAGGCGCGACACCACATTGAGCGAGCGAGTGGAGCTGAGCGTCACCACAGCCTGTCCGATGTTGTTCTTGCTGAGACCGAGGCCGAGGTCCTTGCCCTTCTCCTCGGAGCCGCCGCAGATGCGTCCGCTGATGTTGACGAGCGTCTGGTCGGTGAAGAGGAGTCCGCTGATGCTGTCCTCGACGAGCCAGGTGGTGCCCAGCTGGTTGGGGTCGGCGGGATAGCGACCGCCGTTGAGGAAGGTGTGTCCGTCCTTGGCAGCATGCAGGTAGTGGTTGCCGATGGGCACACTGAGCGTGAAGTTGCCGTTCACATCCGAAACGACCTCCTTTCCAGCACGCTTGGCAGCGACGCCGTCGATGAAGAATTTCACGCCCTCGACGGGATAGTCGGTGCCCTCGTACATGACGCGTCCCTTGACGGGGAAGCTGCTCACGTCGGTGAAGTTGACACCATCGTGGACGAGCGACGTACTGCTGATGAAGACGGTCTGGAAATGGTCCTCGAAATCATGGAGTCCCATCGTGGGGCGCACCACGTAGTTGGTGCCATCGCTCTTGAACGGGATGCCCTTGATGACATAGTTGCCCTGGGAGTTGGTGATGCCATAGAGGCCCAGATAGTCGATTGGGACGACACTGGCGGTGGTGTAGGTGCCGTTCTTCAAGAGGCCGTGCCACTCGTTGCGGCGTCCGTTGGTCGAACTGTAGTCGTAGGCGGTGCGCTGGTTGGGCACGTTCTCGTCGAGGTTCCAATACATCTGCAGGTCGGTCTCAGTGCCGATGAGCGGGTGGTCGTAGTTGCCCAGCAGGTCGTCGTCGGACAGGAAGCGACTCCAGATCCTTACCTCGTCGAAATAGCCGAGGAAGGTATTCTCGAGCGAATTGTTCACATCGGTGCCGAAGCAGATGCTGGCACTGTCGGAAGCCAGTGAAATCGCACTGTTATCCTGGGTTTCGAACGTCTTGACCTGCCTGTCGGCATCAATCAGGCGTACCGACCAGCCCTGGGCATTGCGTCCGAGAGCGAAATTATAGTATCGGTCGGCCTCGATGGAGAGATCAGTATCCACCATCGTGCCATCGGCCTTGCGCAACTGGAGGCTGTAGGAGCCGTCGGCGTTCAATTTGGCCATCAGGCTGCAGCCACCCTCCATCTCACAAATCATGGGCGTGAGATTACCTGTGAAACCGATAAAGTCGGCTATATCTTCGTCAATCCTTGCCCAGAACTGTGTGGTGAATCCACCGGGCTGGTTGTAGAGCTGGCGCAGATCATCGGCGGGACGCGTGAGCTGAAGGCCTGCTCCAAGGTTGCTCACACGCATAGCATAGTACTGCGTGCGGGCTTCCTCGCTGTCGCCGTCGTTCTTCGTCATGCGCACCTTCACGCCCTCGACGGCCTGGCCTGTGCCATAGACGATGCGGCCCGAAACGGTGCCGGTGCTCAGGCTGAAGCCTACGTCGTTGAGCGAAATACGGCTGCTCATCTCACCCGTCTCGGTGATGAAGCACGAGGTGACGCGGTATTCGTAGTAGCTGCCGGCCTGCACATTCTTGTCGCTATAGGAGAAGAAGGTGCCCACGCCGTTCATCTCATGGATCTTCTGGAAGGCATCGTTGGTGCCCAGGAGCCGGCGCTCGATGGTATAGTCAACCGTCAGGTCGCTGTTGATTTCGCTCTCCCAGCTCAGTCGCACTTCGCCGGCATAGAGTCCCTTGGAGGCGCTGAAGGTCTTGACGCAGCTGCCACCGAGGATCTTGGCATTGGCCTCCTCGGCGAAGACGGTATCGATGAGGGCTATATCCACCTTATAATAGTGGGGCTGCTCCTTGTCGAGCACGTCTTCGATGACATGGGTATAGGTGTGGCGCAGCTTGCTCGATTCATCGACGGTGGCCAGTTGCTCCCAGCTTGCCTCGGGGTCGAGGCGATGCCAGATGGTGAACACGGTCGAGCCGTTCTTGATGCGCGAGTGGCTCCATTTCAGCTTCACACGGTCGGCACCCGATTCGGCCTCAAGGTCGATGGGGAACTCGCGGACGATGCGCTCCTCGACCTTTGCCGTCAGGTCGCTGATGGGTTGCTTGGGAGCGCCCCAGGCGTTGCGCGAGAAGCACACCTCATAGACGTAGGTGAGGTTGGCATCATCGACCACGTCGGTATAGCCAACCTGGTCGAACGGGCAGGTGGCCACCAGCTTGCGCGTGCTTTCGCCCTGCTCCTTGGCATAGCGGAAGATGTACCACTTGCCATCCTTGAAGCCGTTGCGACCGGACTCGGACATGGGATGCCACCTCAGCTTGAAGCTCTTGGACCACATGTCGGGCGTAGCATCGACCATGTCGGGATAGTAGCAGCCCGGTATGACGATCTCCTCGGGCTCGCCGTAGAGACACGTCTTGATGTGCGTAGCCCCGGTGCCCAGTTCTTCGTCCTCGGCATAATCGAAGATCTTGGTATCGTAATGGCCGCCTTCGTCCACAAAGGTGCGAAGGGCGTAGGTGCTGTGGGCCTCCTCGTTATAGACGAAGTTGTGAGCATCGATGTCGATGCCGCCGGTGAAATAGACGACAATCTCGTCGCGGTTGCTCACCTTGGGGCTCAGCACCATGCTGTCGCGGCCTGCCGTCTCGGCGCTTACCGGATAAACGCCGAAATCGCCGGTCTTCGATGCGGGAAGCTGCTCGTCGGAATGGAAGATATAGTAGCGATGGTAGTCGTAGTGGTCGTGCAGATTGAGCGCACTCTTCACCTCGTCGGCATCGACCTTCTTGCCGGTCTTGACGTTGTAGAAATTCTTCTGCTTCCAGATGTCATCCAGGTAGTGGTAGGCATCATAGTTGTCGTATTGCTTTCCTTCCGGCCTTTGGGCGGCGATGCTGGCCTTACCATCCTTGGGACGCGACACCGAGAAGTTCCTCCAGTTGGGCAGACCATGCTTGGTGGTATAGCTGAAGTCGGGCAACTCGGCGACCAGCGAGAGCGGCTTGTCGTAGGTGCCGTTGTTGTCGGTATCCCAAAAGCCTTTCAGCTTGATTGACGACACGCCCAGCTTGATGCTTTTCTGCGTCAAGAACACACGTACGATCTCCATGGCGATGTCGCCCTCCTCCTCGAAATAGATGGGTTTGAGGGTGACGTAGTCCGAGCTCGTGTTGCTGAACTTGATCTCATCGTTGCCGAAGCCCGGGTCAAGCCCGTCGCCATCGACACCCTTGAGCGATGCGATCTCGATGTCCTCCGACTCCTCACCCATGAAATTCGACATCGACGTTGCTGTCGAAAGGTAAAGCTTCGAGGGATAGAGCACATCGTTGATGCCGCTGTAGTTGATGAAGGGTATCTTCAGATCGACGTAGGGCTGCACCGGAGTCACATCGCTATAGCTGACTATCTCGTAGTAGAACTCGATGTTGTCGTTGTCGTCGGCCTTCACGGCAGCGGGAAGGGACGCCAGCACCAGCGTCAGCAATAAGAACAGTTTGGTTGGTTTCATATTTGGATATGCCTTTTGTTTGCGTTTTTATTCAATTTCCAATTCCCAATTGTTAATTGTTAATTGTTCTACTTCACTACCTTCTTTCCATTCTGGATATAGACACCCTTGGGCAGCTGGCCGTTCTGTGCGTTCTTGTCGATGCGACGGCCCAGCACGTCGAAGACGTAGCCTTCGTTGCCCGAACGGTCGGAGCCGATGGCCTCGAGCGAGGTGGGCTGGCCGAGACGGATGATGAGCGGGGCGGTCACCGTACCGATCATCTTGTTGTCGGCGTAGGTCTCGCTGACGTCGGTGGTGTAGATCTGTCCGTCGAGGGCTACATAGACCTCCACCTTTCCACCACCCTGGCCGGGGATGTTGAGGTATCGGAGCGACTCTTCGTCGGCCTTGGAAGTGACGAATCGGCATTCGCCATCGACAAAGACAGCCACCTCGCCATCGCTGACGATTCCACCGTCCTTGCGCACTTCGGCCACCATGGTCATGCTGTTGGGGTACTTGCCCGGGATGACCGTTCCGAAGGCACCGGCAGGCTCATCGGAAGTCTGGCGGACTCTCCTGCCCGAGTAGGACGACTGGGAAGGATAGCGGAACGTCTTGCCGGCTGCAGCCTGCGAGAAGTAGAGGTATCCCTGGCCCGGCGTGATGGCATCGAGCGAACCACGCCAGCGATTGTTCACATAGGTATTGAAGCCCTCCAGGCCCTTCACCATGTCGCCCTCTTCGGGAGCAAGGTCGGCAAAGGCATCGTCGCTACTGAGGACGTTCGACGAATTGACGCCGATCCAGTTCCAGCCATGCTTGATGGTAACCGGATAATCCTGCGGGTTGATGATGGCGCCGATGAACGGCACTTGGGTCAATGAATACCTATCGTAGCCGGCTTTGAAAATCTTGTAGAGCTGACCGACGCCGAGTGTCTGCAGGTTGCCCTGCCACTGGCCATCGGCAAACGTAGTATAGCCGTCGGCACCCACGATGCGGTCGCTTTCGAGCGGCTCGGCAAAGATCGTGGAAATCTGAGGATCGACTGGAACGACGTAGATCGACGACCAGTTCCATCCGCCCTGGAGCGTCAGGTTCTGCATGGCCTCGTGGGAGGCTTCCCAGATGACGGGCTCGGTGAACGAACCGATCGACTTGTCCTTCTGGATGACGTAGGGTTCGGGCGTGAGAACCACCGGATAGATGGTGCCCGTCGAGCCATCCCATATCTTGAACTGCACGGGCTTGGCCTGGTCGGCATCGTTGCAATGGATGGTGAGCAGGACGAACCAGGTGTCGTAGTTCTGGTTGTAGATGGGGGAATTAGCACCCACACAGGCGTCGCCTACAAAGGCACCCAGCAGGGAGTTCTTATCGAGAATCCGTCCATCGACCTTCAGCTGGCCGATCATGTTCATCACATTGCTGGTGTTGGTGTTGGGGTACCAATCGGGCAACATGGCCTCGATGGAGACGTCGAGCGGAAGGGGTTCGTAGATGCCATCCTCGCTGACGAGGTAGATCACGTCGGTATAGTGGCCGATGGGGAGAGCCGGATCGAGCTTGAAGCTGATGGTCTGCTTTCCTTCGCCGGGGCTGAGTGTTCCCTGCAGCTTGTCGGGGATGAGCCAGGCCGGCACATGGGCGATGAACCAGGGCTGTGGCGTTCCGCTCAGGTTGTGGATGGAGGCCGACAAGTCCCCAGTACGGCTGATGCTGTAATAGGAGAGCGACCTGTCGTCCCAACCAATCGGATTCTGGTTGACCAGCGAGGTCCAGCTGATGGGGTCGCAGTAGTTATCGTGCTCGTCATAGACTTCGCGCACGGTGACGGTCACCTGCTGGCCGTTGATGTCCTTCAGGGCATCGGTCAGCTCGAGGTAGATCTCGCGTTCGTTCTTCGTCATCCTGAAGCGCCAGCTGCTGTTGGCGGGAGCCTCCTTGAGGCTGGGTGCGCTCGCGGCAGCCTTCACGTTCTGGGCCGTCAGGTCGATCTGATGCCCGCTGTGGTTGTTGAGCGAGAACGCAGTGACAACCTGGTTGTATTCGTCGTAGCTGCTTGCCTCGAAGGGCAGATAGACGGCGAGTCCCTCCTCCTTGGCCTCGATGGTATCGACGCGCTCGTAGATGCGGCTGGCGAGGAGCTGCTGGCTCAGGGTGGCGCGCCAGTATCTCAGCTCGTCGATGTCGCCACGGAATTTGTTGCCCAGGGTGACGAACTTGCCCACAAGTGTCGGCACATTGGCCGAAGCGACTTCGGCAATCCGCAGGCCGTCGATCGAGATGCTGGTCGTTCCGAATCGGAGCACGTTCAGCGCCAGGTGGTGCCACTGGCCGTCGAAGTAGTCGGTCGTGCCAAGGATGGTAGTACGTCCTCCTGCAACAAACTGCAGGCGACCGTTGGAAGTATGAACAATGGCAAGCGAGTCCTTCGAATTCTGCGAACCGGCTTCGAGCAGACGGATATTGGTCAGTTGTCCCATTTCGCCACGGAACCAGAACTCCAGGGCGTAGTTCGACGTTTCGTCCTCGTAGAGTGTGCCGGGCGAGCGGAAGGTAAGCTTGGAGGTGCCGTCGAAGTGGGCGGCCTCGTTCTTGTTGTGCAGATACCACTGGGCATCCTTGGCAATCAGATGGCGGCTGCGAACCAGGTCGCGAACCACATCGCCGTGGCCCTCGTCCATCTTCCAGCAGCCAATCAGGCCACGCGAGGAGGCAGTGCGGGTGAAGTTGCGCTCCTGCAGGGCATCGGCCATGGTACGCGACACATCCCAGAGCGTCATGTTCTGGATGGTGCCCGTAAGTCGGAGACCGATGGCCAGGCGACCCTCGGCGTTGTACTGAGGCACGAGGAGGCCGTCGAAGAGCGGGATGGTAGCGTCATCCGCCGCAGCCTGGGCGGCGAAGGTGCTCTGATAGGGATTATAGTTGTAGCTGTAGCTGAGGAACGTCTTGGTTCCGTCGAGCGGCAGGCTGTTCTGGCTGGTGAACTTCAAGCCGTTGATAGTGACCTCAAGGTGTCCGGCCTTGTCCACGCCGAGCCTGAAGCTGTGGTTGCCCTCCCCGTGCTTGAGGATGGTACCCTCGCTGCGCAGGCGCAGCCACATCTCGCCAGCAAAGGGCTGGTTGTTGAGATTGATCGAAGCCTCGGTCGAAGCTGTCAGGTCGGCGCCGCTCATCTGCAGGGCCGTACCCTGCTCGTAGGAAACGCCGTTCTTCACACCCTTGACGATGATGCTGTAGTCGGGGTCGGCCACCTCGCGGATGTTCTCGTTGAAGCGGAGCGAAAGCATCTCGCCGATGTCGAGTATGCCGTCGGTCGGTTCGGGCAGGCCGAGGATCTTGGGCTTGGCGACATCCTTGGCAACAGCCAGCTCGTCGCTGAAAGCGCTGACCGGGGCATCGCCATACTCGCAATAGGTCTCGGCGCGGAAATAATAGCGCCCGTCGGGGAAGTCGATGGTGTTGCGCATCGAGAGCCTGTAGGTAAGCTCGGCCACGTCCTCGGGCAGGTACTCCAGCTCGGTGTTCTCGGGGTCGCAGGTCCACTCCTTGAGCACATTCCAGTCGGGCTGGTCTTCATACCTGCTGAGCAGGCGGATGCCCAGGAGGCCACGATACTGGCGATTGAAGTCCTTCAAGGTCAGCACGAGCGTGGTATCGCTGTTGCAGTTGATGGTCTGCGTGGAGAGGTTGAGCACGATGGGCGAACTGGTAGGCGTGTAGGTGACACTGATGGGCACCACGCTCTGGAGGACGCCGTACTTGCTGGTCTCGTCGGCCTGCGACTGGGCACGCATGTAGATGCCTATATTCTTGTATTCGAGCACCTCCAGGTTGGTCTGCTCGAAGCTCATGTCGAGGTCGAGGGTACTGCCGGCAGGCACGAGGAAGGTTCCTCCACCCCGCTTGCCATCGACGGTGATGACAGCGCCATTGACATTGGTCGAATCCACCACGCCGATGATGAAGTAGCGGTCGTAGGTGGTGGTGCCGTCGTTCTGCAGGTGCATGGTGAAGTGTGCCTTCTAGCCATTGGGCACATTGCTCACACTATATTTATCGAACGTGAGGTGTGGCGCATCGACCGGCACGGTAGCTTCGGAGATGACCGTTCCCTTGTTGTAGTACTTCGTTACCACCTCACCTTCGTAGGGTGAAGAGGTCACGCCGCCGCGTGTGCGGAAGACGGGGGAATAGCCCTGGGTCGAAGTCAGTACATCGACGCTGAGAGCATCGGTGGGATCGTTGTCGTAAACCGAATAGGATACTGCCTTGCCCGTTATATCACCTTCGAGGTTGCTGGAAATAAGCGAGGCTCCCGAGCGGAAGAATTTGTAGGATACGGGCTTCGGATTATAGCTTTCGAGATTTTTCTCATACTCTGAAGAAGCGAGATGATAGACTTCGTTATAGCCATAGAAGCCGCCGAGATCGCGTTCCTCCCTCGATTGGCTGAATGAGACAGGAGCACCAGCGCTCACCGACAGATTACGCTCGAGCATGTTCCGGCGGATTGCTTCCACCTTGTCCTTCTCGTTCTCGCGCAATACATTCCTCCATTTCTCGATATTGGTGACATAGAAAAGTACCATGTCCTGCAACGTCTCTTTCTGAACCTTGGGCCAGATGGCGGTATAGGATGGACCGACACTCACATTGTCGTCGTCAGAAGCCTGCTCACCCCAAATAGTCTGGTCGTTATTACGAGAACCGAACCGGGGGTCGGTGGTGTCGAGTGTGGTGAGATAGATGATATGGTCTGTGTTGTTTCCAGCCTGACGAGCGGCCTCCAATTCTGCCGGAGTGACGGTGGTGAGCAGGTCGCGCATATAGGTTTGCATCTGCGGGATAAGGGTATTCTCCACATGGTCGGCCGTATAGATGAAGCGGGAGGCTATGTCGTCGGACATGGTTTTATTCTCGATGCAATCGATATAGAATCGGCCATTGGCATCGACCTGGACAATCACGCTCTCCACATCGCCGATAATTATATTGCTGCTGCTGCCGAAGAAGAGGTCGGCAGGAGCTCCGACAAATTCGGGCAGGTTACTGGTTGTGACGTCTTCATCATAGCAGGTTGCACGATTTATATCGAAGAACAGTCCGCCTTCCTCAATCAGATTGAAAGCCGACAAATCGTTACTTTCGTTGAGGCTGAACCTGTCATGGGGGTCCATGTTATGTTCGCTCTGTCCCTCAAATACCAAAGCCTTCTGTACTTCATGGGTGTATTGTTCCGAATCCAAAATTTCTTGAAGTGAGAAGGAAGCATTTGGATAGGCTGCGGTCAACCATTTTGCGGCTGAGCCAATTGCCTTCATCAAGGCTCTCTTTGCGCCTTCAGGACTGACAACGTACTGAGCAGCGCCACCAGTACCCGCAAGTTTCTCATCGGCTAACCAGCCGTCTGCCTTATTGAAGTTCAACTTGGTGGTCACGAAGTTCTCGACAATGCGCAGATAGGTTACCGTGCATCGTATGGCCGTACCACGTCTTATATCCTGGGTACTTCCACCCGTTGCCTTGATAATCCATTGGTTCTGATGCATGACCTTCTTGTGGAAGGTAGCACTCGAGTTCGACCCAGGCGGATCTCTCAGCACGTATTCCACCTGGTCGGGGCCTTTGGTGATGTAGTCGTTGCCATGGGTGAGGTCACCCAGAACGATGACTCTGAACTTGCCGTTCTGGTCCCATTCGTAGGTTTTCTCATCGATCTCGAAGGTGATGTTCAAGCCGAGCGTATGATCATCGAGGACATTGGGCAGACCTGTACGGAACGAATAGGAAGCAATGCCTTCCTCGTCGGTGCTGATGGTGTCGGCTACCGACGGATCGACCATCTGACCGCGCTGCTCACCCTTGTAATAGAACGACTTGTTAGCGCTGAACTCGTTGTTGATGCGGATGGAAGCTTTGGCAACAGGATCCTTATAGATGCGTATATCGGTGGGGTTGTCGTAGTTCTGGTACTTTTCGGATATACGCATCACGTAGTAGTAACTCTTGCCCTGAGCCAGAATCGGATGTCCGAAGGTGTATTCGACAACATCATCGTCGGTGATCTTGTAGGCCAGCACCGAGTCTGCATCACCGGTTCTGTTGTAATAGGGCACCCATTTCTCGCCGAACGCCTTCTTGTCTTCGTTGCGCGCATCCACCACCTCCATTTCTGGTGCCGAGCGGTAGTTCTGCTTCAGGGCAGCGGCATACTTGAAGTAGAGGGTGTTGATCGAGTCGTAGCTGATCGAGTCGGTGAGAATATCGAGCTGGGTGGCATCGACAGTGGGCAATTCGGTGAACTGGATGCTGGTGTTGGAGGGCACCTTGACTTCGGTTACATTGAAGACTACAGGCGGCAGCTTCACGGCGAATTCGCCCGTCTTGCGGTCGGTGGTGATGTGGATGTAGCGGGTCGCGTCGGCCGTCTTACCGCCCGAAACGTAGGCCTCAGACTCCACCTGATCGGTGGGCGAATCCAATGCTGCATTGTCGGCCACGGGGTATGGCACGATGATGCCGTCCTCGACCACCTCCTCGATGTTCATCGGGTAGCCGGCATCGAGTGTGATCTCGGCCGTGCCGATGTTGTTCTTGCTATCGCCGAAGCCTAAAGGCTTCTCGGTCTCGGTGGGACCACCGCAGACACGTCCGGCAATGGTGACCAGCGTCTCGTCGGTGAAGCGCAGGCCGGTCACCTCCTTTTCGAAGGTGAACGTGGTGATCTCGTCGTTGGGGTCGGCGGGATAACGACCTCCGTTGGTGAAGGTGTGACCGTCCTTGCGAATCTCGATGAAGTGCTTGCCGATGGGCACCGAGATCTGGAACTTGCCCTCGACGTCGGTCTTGGCCGACTCGCCATCGTTCATGACGATCTGACCATCGACATACAGGTCGGCACCCTCCACGGGATAGCGCGTGCCCTTGTAGAACGCCTGTCCGCTCACGGGGATGCTCGAGATGTCCTTGAAGTTGACACCGCTGTGCACCAGGGAGTTGGGGCTGATGTAACGGCTGACGAACGAAGGCGAGAACTCGTGCAGGCCCATAGTGGGACGCACGGTGTAGTAGGTGCCCTCGCCCGTGTAGGGTATGCCACGGATGATGTAGTTGCCCATCTCGTCGGTCATGGCATAGAGCGACAGCGAGCCGTCCGGCACGTTGGTGTCGGGTTTGGTGCCCGGCAGCACGTCGGCATGCCATTCGTTGTGGGTGCCGTTAGCATTCAGGCTATAGTCGTAGGCCGTCTGCTGCCCGCTGATGTTCTCGTCGAGCGGCAGGTACATGGCAAGATCAGACTCCTGGCCAGAGAGTACCTTGTCGTAAGTTGCCAAGACAAGGCTGTTGCTGAGGGCGGTGCGCCACAGACGCACGTCGTCGATGTATCCCAGGAAGTAGGGACCTGCGGGAGTCGCAATGCGCTTGCCGCCGAAGATGGTGGCGAGGGGCTGGTTGTTGTCGCTGGCGAACTGCGACGGCAGGATGTTATACTTGGCTTCGAGCACACACGTCTGGAGCTTCTTTTCGCGCGAGTCGATGACACGCAAGGTCACCTGCCCGTTCTCCATCGCTACAGATATATTATAATAAAGGTGTGTACGGAGGTAGATGTCGCTCGGCATCTGTGTGCCGTCGGGCTTTTCGAGCACGAGTCGATAGGTGCCGTTGCCCTGGGGCAAAGCCAGCAGGGCGAAGGCCTGTTGTGCATCGATGAGGCTCTGCGTCACACGTGTCCCCTCGTTGGGAGTGATATAGGCCCAGAGCTGTACGGTGAACGGATTGGCATAGAGCGTAGCCAGCTCATGGGCCGGGCGCAGCAGCCTCAGGCCGCCGCCGATGTCGCGCACGCGCATCGAGTAGAGCTGCGTCTGCTTCGGATCGTCGCTATCGACGCTGAGGTTCATCTTCACGCCAGCCACAGCCGTACCTGTGCCGTAGGACACCTTGCCGCTGATGATGCCCGTTGACATGCTGAAGCCGCTTGCCCCGCAGAAGACGGGGTTGGTGCGGTGGCCGTCGTCCTCCAGATAGGTTGACGATACGCGGTAGTCGTAGTAGTTGCCGGGCACCGGCGTATCATCGACGAAGGTGAAGGACTGGGCCGTGCCGCGCATCTCGCCCAGCTGGGTCCATTCGGCATTCGAGCCCGACAGGCGCCGGAAGATCTCGAAGTTCATCTCGCGGTTGTTGTTCATCTCGCATTCCCACGACAGGTGTACCTCGCCTGCGAAAGTGCCCTTCGAGGCATCCAACGAACGGATGGCATTCGTACCGAGCGTCGTGTTCACATCCTCGACCGTAAAGTCGGTGTCGAGCAGATGGGTGCGGATGCGGTAGTAGTGAACCTCCTCCTTGTCAATCAGGTCGCGATGCTGCCAGGAGTGCTTCGTGAGGTTAGGCTCGTCCACCTCAGCCAGGACTTTCCAGGGCTCGCTCTGGCTGGAGCGGTGCTCCACATAGAAAGGCGAAGCGTTGGCCTCGGGGATGCGCTCGTGCTCCCACTCCAGCACAATCGAGCTGGGGCGGCGTTCCGTATAGAGCTGCATGTCCCAGTCGCGCTGGTTGGTGACCTCCACTTTGCGGGCCAGTTCTTCCACGGGCGTGACTTCAAGTTCCTTCCATCCGTCCAGACCGAAGCTGACGATATAGATGTTGGAGGTATCGTAGCTGTCGCTTGCGTCGGTGAAGGAATAGGTATCCCGGGCGCCCTTGAACGGCACCTTGCCCACATACCGGGGCTTGGCTCCCTGGGTGGACAGGTCGCCAGCATATTTGAAGATATACCACGAGCCGGTGGTCTCGGCCAGGGCGGGCTGGCTACAATCGGCCTCCCAGGTGAGCGTCACGTTCTTCTTCCACATGTCGGGCGTGGCCACCAGATTCGAAGCATGCCAGCAGTCGGGAACAATCACATTGAAGCGCGGCGAATTGAAACTGTTTCCTCCGCTAATTAAGGTAATATTTCCAAAGAGATTTGCCCATGTCTCACGCGTCATTGTGGAACAATAGGTCCAGATATCATATTCGCGCGAAGGGTCGAACTCACGATTGATGGCCAACGAATAGGTGCTTTGCATCGACTGGAACTCACTTGATTTACCATAATAGGCATCTTTAGGCGCCACATACTCGTCTTCATCGTGGAAAACCAAATAACGCGTATTCGAACCAATAGCCGTAGGAGCATTGACAGTAGCGGTCACCTTATAGCGGTCGGTGCGCTTCAAGGTGGCAGAGAAGTTCTGACCCCATTCAGAAACAACATCGGGCAAGGTGAACTCCCCCTTCTTCGTGGTAACTTGCTTGCTGTCGTGGTCGAAGTCCCATTTTTCCTCGATGCGCATCTTCATCGTGTATTTGTTGTTCTGGACATAGCCCAACGGGGTCTTCTTCAGGCCACACATGCGCAGCACCCTATCCCCGTAATGGTAACGGAACTTCGAGATCTTGTAGTCGCTGTCCTGACCGTGCTTGTATTTGTCAGCAATTAACTCAAGGCGGCCATTTTCACGGACATCACCCAGATTATGGACGTAGGAATGCTCGCCGTCCGACCATGCGAAATCCACATAGCCTACCAGCGCCTCATCGACACCATTGTTGATGTAGATGGGCGACTTGTCCATGTCGTCGTCGATGCCATCGTAGTTGACCACCATCACATCGAAATCAACATAGGGCTGATTGAGAGTGACATTACCGGTACTCACAAGCTTGAAATAGTTCTGCGGATACTCATAGTCATCGGCAAAACTGTCGAGAAAACACAAGGGCAGCAGCAATAGGAAAGCCATGAGCCGCTTCAGGCTCGGCACGGATTGCTGCACGCTTCTTCTGAAAGGATGAAACTGCTGTGTCATGGGTATAGAGTTATAACAAAAATAAATTCAAAGTTTAGGATAAGATGGGCAAAACGAAAAACGATAACGTCCCATCGAAGAAAATATACATTTTCGCTTTGCAAATATAGGGTTTTACGAGAAATTACCTTCAACGAAACACCTGTTTAACTAGTGTAGCATCCTAACCAGTATAAATAAAAACTGATTTTAAACAATAAAACTTCAAATTGTTCGTTTATATGTTGTTCATAAAACATAAACGACAATGGGAAGACCTAAGAAATATCACGTCCTACTCTCCGC
>JAFWRO010000012.1:0-197809 GCA_017519885.1 Bacteroidales bacterium
GAGCAGATGTTTGCCGCAAGCTTCCTTCAGATTCCGCGTCGCCACGGACACCCTTGCCTTTGGCTGTAGCCTTCCCGTTATCAGGGCGGCTTGGGGACTTACACCCGTTAGAATATGCCCATGCTGGGCGAACCAAAAAAAAGCAGCAAAGTCACGAGAGCTTTGCTGCTTTTTGGTTAGTTTGAATTCGGTTGTCTAAACCGTTTTCTCTAAGGAGTCTGGGAGTTTTAGAAAAGTGCTGCTATACGACGAATCTTTCTAAGTTTCTCCATAAATGACTCGTCGCGTTCGGCCATCAACATATCGTATTCGTTTTGCATGGCGAGCAGAGGGGCAGCATCCACTCCAAGTGCCGCCTCCATCATCATGGCCAATTCGGGACTAAGCGATCGCTTGCCGTTCAACACTTCATTGAAGGCTGAGTATGATATGCCAATCTCCTTGGCAAATCCGCGCTGTGATATGCCACGATATTCCAGTTCATCTTTCAGCACCTCGCCTGGATGCGTAGGCTGAAAGGGTTTCAAATTGTTTGCTATCATTTGGGGGGCTACTCCTTCAAGTGTCATCATATCTCTTTCTCCTTTATTTATAATGGTTTGACAAATCTATGATATTACAAATCGTTGCAATCTGCTTGCCAGCCTCCATGCCTTCAGTGAACTCAATACGATACTGATCGTTGACACGGACAGAGGAAATACCCTCTTTGTCACCATGCAACTTCTCGTAGTGCAAGGATCCATACTTGCTCAGCCCTAAGACATTCTCTTGTTGCTTCATCAGATTGACGACTTTGACGTACTTGGTGACAATCTGAGGTTGAAACCGGTGCTTCTTGTCACTGGCCTTACCCTTTGTGTAGAGCTCTTGCAGGTATGTCTGTTCAAATGTAACTATCATACGGCTGCAAAGATACGAAAAATTTTGAATATTCGCAAATTTTAGAACAATTATTTGAGGTTTTATAGCTGTAAGTGGTATTTCCCACCTATTTCAACCCAAATAAGACCAAATATTTGATTGAAATATTCACTTTTTTCTATTTCCTTTTGGAGATTGAGCAAAAAAGCACTATCTTTGCGGCGAACATGTTTTAGCCTTTATGGCTAAAATTTATTACTCTTAAAAAGTGAAATTAAAGCAACTCAGCAGGCTCATCCGTGAGGACCAGCCTGCTTTTATTTCAAAGGTCCGCTGATGTGGGTGGGGATGCGGTCCTAAAAAATGCATGTCCCCCAAGAAATTCTGAGGGACATGCCGTGATTTTCGAAAGATCTCAACTTCGCATTCGGAGTAACTTAAATGCCTATTTTGATTTATGTGTAGACGAACGTCGTTACAACTTTAGGGTTATATTATTATCTACAAAAATCAAACCATGGTATTGTAGATTCTTTCATAATATTAGCATGTCGATATGGAGTAGAAAAGTGTAGTATAATAAAACATTATTGTTTCTCCTTTGTATAATCTCTTGTCTTCATCACTTCCTCAACTCCAACACTCAAAGCCCTGATGGCAGAAGGCAAATGAATATTATCATTCCCATCATCTTCCAACGAAGCAAAAACATCACCTTGTCCATTTTCAGAAAAATGCTCATATTGTGAGAAATATTTGTAGTAATGATACAAACGTGTAGCTATCACATTCAACCCCTCCTGCTTAATTAAAAAATCTTTCTGATCTTTAATCCTAGCACTCTTGGGTTTCAAGAATCCTGCATCTTTAAGTTGATCATTCGTTTGCTTCGTCACTTCCAAATCATTCTTACCCTTGGTAATTGTTAGCCAATGCAGAAAATTGTCCTCCATTGTCAACTCCCAAAGATTGTCTATTAAGTCATCATCAATCACTTGACCTACACTATTGACTTGATCCCGGTATACCTCTCGCCGTTCCAGAAGCGAATTGGCATACTCAATTGTTCTCAATTCAAGTTCTTCATAAGCCTTATCTTTATCAATTCTCTGAATATAGAGAGCAAATAAACAATCAGTAAATGCGCACCGCAGAATAATGCCTATAGGCAACTGGAAGAACGCCATCTTTCCTTTCTTATAAGCAGCCGCTGTCAAGATTAACGTAGAATGCAAGTTCGAACAAATACGAAATAGCAAAAACATCACAACCTTCTCAACTCGCTCCAACTCCTCCTGTGGTTGTTCTATCATAAATTGTTGAATCCGTTTCAGCAGCGCCAATTCTTCCGCATACAGATCTTTTATTTCACTCACATCCATTTTCTCGTAACTATCCTTGATTTGTTAATTATTTATATCAACTTTGCATCCTTTGCTGTATCTAACTTCAACTTCTTGTTCACGTCGGTGAATATATTAGACTCATCATCATCTACGCCAAGAACATCTTGAAATAAGTACTTTCTATCAACCTTAAGGTGTAGACTTGCTTCGGTAGCATCAGGATAAGAAGCTCTATACTTGTATATATCTCTCAACATTTTGTAACTACTACGTTTCTCATTGTCAGAATTATATATAACATTGATGCGGTAGCATTTGTTATAATCCATAGCCCAACCTTTGTCAGCAATTTTACGCGACACAAAATTCACTTTAATGCTTGAAGGATCTCCATCCTCATATTTTTCTCTTTCAATTTCAAACACAAAAGGATCCATCAAAGGTTCTTCCTCAACATAAATCTGGAAGGATTTGTCTGCATTATTCAGTTTGTGTCCATTACAGGTAGTGCAAGAAGGATAGAGATTAAAGAAACTAATGCACAAGAAAGGATATTTGTCCTTGGGGTTACTATGATCAAACGGATAATACACCTCCTGAAGATCATTTGCGACAACAGCTTTAGTATTATTACAATAAACGCAGGTATTCAATCCAATCTTTTCCATATATTTACCTAAATATGGGCGAACATCTTTATAGTGCATACGGCAAACTATCTCGTCGTAGAAAGGAACAGAATAAACTTGTAAATCCTTGCGGACATCTGGATCTTTAGGAAGATTGAGTTTCCTGTGTTTGATAGCTACTGACAACTTATCGTCATCAAGAATGCTATCATACCTCTCTTTATATTCTTTTACTTTGCTAGGTAGTAAGTTCTTTAGTTTGGGATAGTCTCTGATGATTTCTTCAACATAATTCACATATTTATCACAATCTGGAAGATCACTATTCACTTCCTGTAAATCCAAAATTAAGTTTTTCAAACCGGATTCTGGTTGAACAAATTTACCATGTTTATCTGCAAACAAATTGGCTGCATATTCTTGCGCCATGTCTCTTATTTCCTGCGTTATTAGTATCTGCTTCATCTTTCTTCGCATTTGAAATGGCGCTTTATCTGTTTTTTCAAATACTCGTCACCTATGTTTTCTATAAAATCAGTCTCTTCTACAGACAGTTGATTCCATGAAACTATTTTCTTCAAAATCTCATTTATTTTGGTTCGAGCCACCTCTCCAATAAAACCATTTCTAAGGAAGAAACTTTGGTATAAAATATCACTTATATTTGCTGCAAGAGGTCTAATAAAATTCTCCCTATCTTGTGCCTTTCCATTGTCTAAATACAATATATTCTCTCTTGGCATATCTGAAAGAATAAAAGGGGAATGAGTAGCCAGAATTATATTAAAAGCACAATATTTGTTCAAATGAAGACTCTTAATCATGTAAAGTAGCCTCGACAAAAACAGCCGTTGGTATTCTGGATGGAAACATATTTCAGCTTCATCAAGTATTAAATTGATGTGCCTATAAGCCACCCGTTTCTTCGGTATCGACAGTAAATTTCTAATATGATATACATATGTGCTTAAAGTATATAGTAATTGCCTTTCTCCTGAACTAACTTTCGATATTTCTATGGGATCATCCTTTTTATCTTTGTTTTTGATGGTCAATGTCGGTATAAAGAACGACGGAGGCAGCATGTACAAGATATTTTGTAGTTCATTTCTACCAATTACGACAGATTTACCAAGCAGCTGCTGGTAGTAGTCAATACCAAATGATTTTTTTTCCAATACTCTAGAGCCATAGCGCATGACTATACGGAGAAGATTCTCAGCTTGAACAACTTTAATCGTAATATGAGACTTATCCTTCTTTATTGCTCTAATCAATTTCACTAACGAGTCATACTCTTGTTCTGTTAATTCCTTTTTATAAAATGATTTAGTGTTCCATCCTTCAAAATAGTTATAACTTGGATACTTAGATGCAATGGATAATACCTTATAAATAATGTATATAGCACCTGCTCTTGCAATATCGTTATCTAATTTCAAATCACAGAGCTTAAACTGTTTCAATATGACCGATGGCACTGAATGAGGATAACTTTTTATAAAATTCTCAATATTCAAAGGATCTTTATTGATGTGCTCTTCATTTAGTTCGAACTTATCATATACTAACTTTAGAGAAAATTTATATTGAATATCGTTTAGCACATATTCATCAAAGAACCCTTTTCTATTTCTGTAATACAGCAACAATGCAGATAATCTATAAATCGTTAATCCATGCTCTTTAACTATATCAATATTTCCTTTTTGATCACGAAAAGGATTAAGGACCAGAGGTGTAAGATATCCATCATTCTTATGATATAGGTGATTAATCCAAACTGTTCCTTCTTGTTCAGAATAATTAAAAACATTTCTGTCTAGTATTAGTGTTTTTTCATCCTGATAATCTACACTTACCAACGACTGAAGAGAATAGTTTGTCACTATCGTATAGTGTAGTTGATCTGCTATTTTAACCATATCTTTTACGAGGAGGCCGCTATCATTTCTTTTATTATAACTATATGTGTCGATATCGACTCCAAGCAGGCGCAGCTTCTCTCCGTCTCGTATAAACAGAACTTCATTCCCTCTGCACGAAATACAATATAAATGGTTATCCTGCACATAATATAATTCAGCATACAAACCTTCAACAAATAGTAGCCTCCATGCAGCATTTCTTTTCATGCCCATCTCCAAAAGTGCGCAAAAATTGTTGATGATTCGATATATCAACTCTAATAACGAGGACTTTCCGCTACCATTAGGACCCACAATAGCTTGAACTGAAATCTTCTTACCGAAATACCAAAAATGATCTTTGTAATCTGGATTCAATTCTATCCTATTGTTCTCTACCACCCGGACACGATCATTAAAAATATAATACCACTCTGACAAAACTTTCTTGAACTTAGGATTACAAAGATCTTGATTAATAGTCACAGCGGAAATATTTAATTCTGAAACCTTACTAGAGGTTATTTTATCATCAGAATAGTAGTATTCATCGGATGTATTTTTCATCTTGTACCTTTCTTTATTAGCGTCACTAAACAGACAAAATTAATTATTTGAAATTATTGAATATTAGATTTCTAGTAGATCATTATTATTTCAATAGAGGTTAACTCCTTAATAGATTGGCGACTTGCCGATTCTCAAGTGTTTCGTTGTAGTAGGCACGATCATCGGGACAGAGTTGGCGACCCATATCAATGATGATATTGGAACTGTTGGCACGTTGTTCGGCAAAATCTTCAAGCAAACCATGTTCTTTGGCTGTTTCATACCAAAGTGAACCCTCTTTGTGCGTTACAGCAATGAGCTCTTCCGAGTTCATCTGACCATAATGCTCCATCACTTCGTGCATTACCTGGAGTTCGGCATCTGAAAACTCATCCTCATCGAATTCTTTGCTGGGCTTCACCATAATACCCTGTCCATTGAATTGAAGTGTGACGAAGTCGTCCAACAATACTGGGCCATCGGATAGTTCCTCAAAAACATCGACAGACACTGGACCAAGTCGCCATACTGAGAAGGGTATTGACAGCATGGGCACATGATACTTCTGAACCATCCTCTCCTCCATCAAGAAGAGCAGCTTCAGCACCTCAGTCTTATAAGGGTACTTGGCATGCGACGCAATATATATTACTGCGTTGCCTAGCCTCACTTTACTTGATTCTGAAAATCTGCACATATTGTATTGTGAAAAATGTTGTTTCTCAAATATTGTCTCCTATCGCTACCAGCGGATATATTGACAGCTGCGCTATAGTTGGTCACACTTGAACAGGGGCCACCTCACCATCCGACTATATTACGCGGCAAATATAAGAGAAAAAAATGAAAGAACAAAATAAAATAGGGAAAAAATGGTGAAATGAATTTTTTGGGTGGATTATTGCTGATTATTTGCGGGATTTCGGGTTGGTTTTGAACACGAATAGGACGAATCTGCATGAATTCATTTATTTATCAAGAATTTGAGAATTATTTTTAGAAAAAACTTTCTGAAAGGTGTAGGTGCGTAGCACCAGATGCATAGAGTTAGTGCCGGTCTTCTATGAGAACAAGTTCTCCTAGCTGACTGGCACTAATTCTATGCGCACGGCAAGGCCGTGCTACTCCTTTCAAAAAGAGAAAAAGACTCCAATTTTGGAGTAGAAAAAAGCTAACGCAGAATAAAGGCCATCCGGATCCAAGACCATCTCAGTCCCCCTGCTTAGGTATTGTCGAGCCAATTTATTCGTAGATCGCCGTGGCACCCTGGCGCTTCACTTCGACACGGGACTTGAAGAGGGAGCGGAGCTGGTCGGGGGAAAGCGAGGGACGAGGGGCGAAGGACGAAGAGGCGGCGTAGGTGCGGAGGCTATAGAGCATCTGCTGGAGTTCGGGACTGTCGGCACCCTTCGAGAGCAGGTCGATGGACGAGAAGAGCAGACGCCCCTCTCCCACCTTGGCTTCGAACACCGTGCAGAGACGACGGTTGTGCATGAAGTTATCGACACTCTCGACAATGGGCGTAACGGACTGCTGCAGCGAATCGATGTCGAGCACCGTGCTGCGCTTGGCGAGACGCCACCACTGCCAGCTGCCGAAACTCTCGGTGGGGAACTGTGCCAGGGCAGGATGCGCGGGATTGCAGAGCAAGCCCATGGTGCCCGCCTGCTTGGGGAAGTGGACGGGGCTCCAGAACACCGGCACAAACTTGCCCTCAAGGCCTTCGAGCGAACCGAGCACAGGCGAAAGGATGACCGTGCCACCCTTGGCCAGGACGGCTTCGGCTTCCTTCAGACTGGCGGTGACGCACACGTCGTCGTTGACCTCAGGCACATCGGGATAAACCCAAAGGGGCCACTCGTTGCACCACTCGCTTTCGCTCACAGCCAGACGCAGGGTGAGCCGACTTGCCGCCTTGATGCCGGAAAGGCTCAAACGCAGGCTGTCGATGCGCGTGACGTCGCCATTGGCCACTTCGACCAATGCCTTCGCCCCCTGCTGCAGCATATTGCCATCGGCACCGAGCAGCGACCAGTGCAGTTCGCGACCTACCAGCGCCTGACCGGAATAGTTGGCCAACTGCAGATCGACGAGCAGAGGTTCGCTGGTGCGATAGACGGCCTTGTCGAAACTGGCAAGCGGAACGACGGGCGCACAGAACTGACGGAACCACGACGGCTCGACCACGTGCTTCGACTCCCAGAACGCATTGACCAGACCCACAAGGGCCGTGCCTTGGCCGGGGAAGTCCTGCAGACCAAGCAACTGATAGCCCGAGATGCCGCGCGTCTTCATCGCACGCTCGATCTCCTCCTTATAGAGCAGCGCAGCCAGATGGCCCGATGCCTGGAGCCAGTCCTCGGCACGGTCGAGCAGGCCTTTCTGCTCGAGGTCGGCACGCACTGCCTTCAGGTTGAGCGGGTCGAGCGAACCCGTGTAGCGGTCGATCTCCTTGATGTCGGGATAGACCGAATACTGTCCGATCTCGTGGGTGATGATGGGCACCGCGATGCCCTCGGTCGAAGCATTGTAGTTGCGGTTGAAGGCTGGCGGTTCGGCATCGAAGACACCCTGTCCGCGCACCCATCCGCGGTCGGTCCATTGGGTGACGAAGTACTGGTCCTCGGGCTCGGGATGGCCGCCATGGCCCTTCTCGAAGGTGAACGAGGTGGTGGTGTAGAGATGGCGCGGATCGCGCACCTTCATCTCGGCGACGAAGGCATTGAGAAAGTCGAAGTCGTACTGCAACTCGTTGCCCACACTGAGCAGGCAGAGCGACGGATGATTGCCGTAGTTGCGGACGATGCTCTCGTATTCGTGACGCAGGAAGTCATAGACCGTGCTGTCGCTGCCCAGGTTGGTGGCCCAGATGGGCAACTCCACACCAAGATAGAAGCCCATCTCGTCGGCCACCTCGAAGGCGGCATTGGGAGGACACCACGAATGGAAACGCAGATGATTGAGCCCCCATTCCCTGGCTGTCTCGAACACCTTCTGCCAACCTGCCTTGTCGGTGGGCGGACAGCCCGTGAGCGGGAAGATGCAGCATTCGAGCGCACCACGTAGGAAGACGGGGTCGCCATTGACGAGCAGTTTGCCATCGCGCGTGCCGACCTGGCGAAGACCCACGTTGACCATCGTTTCGGTGATGTCTCCCTTGGTCTCCATACTTGCCCCGACAACAAGCAAGTCGGGATGTGCCTCGGACCAACGTGGGGCGTGGGCGGGCAGATTGCAGCTCAAGGTGAGTGTGGTGGTGCCTGGCTCGAACGTCTCCTGCACGGGCGAGGACGGCCACATCTCGGACCCCTGCCCCTTGGGCGAAGTAATCAGCATCAGATAGGCATCCTGAAACTCGGATGTGTGGTTGGTGACAGTGAGCACCACATCGAGGCGCTTGAGCGTGGGGTCGGGATAGACCTCCATCCTATCGATGCTGACTTCGGGCAGGGCACGCAGCTCCATCTTGCCCAGGATGCCGTTCCACTTGACCTGCGTGGCATCGGTGTAGGAATGGCAGAGTTCATCGACCGAGATGTCGTACTGCTTGCGGTTATCGACACAAACCTGGATGGTGTGTCGGCCTGCAGCAAGCCCTCGCGGCAAGGCGTAACGATGGGGCGTCGCGAGGCTCTCGTCGGTGTAGTCGAGTGCCTCGACGGGCTGACCATCGATGAGGACGGTGCTCTTCCAAAGCACACGTTCGAGGATGAGCTCCAACGGCTTGTCGGCCATTTTCTTCTTCACTTCGAACGAACGGGTGTAATAGGCCTCACCCACGAAACTGTGACGGCGCGTGAGACGCAGGACCTGCGGCTTCTCGAGACGTGGCTGCAGCGTGTCGGCCGTGCCGATGCCTGCCATGTCGGTGGTTCCGGGCAACTGGATGGACTGCGGCGCTGCATCGGGACTATCGAGGCGCACCTCCCACTCTCCACTCAGATCGACGACAAAGTCTTCAGGACGGGTGCAGGAGATAAGGAGGGAGGTGGCGAGGAGCAAAGATAGGGGAAGGAGGATTTTGGACATAGTTTATTGAGAAAAATCGGAGTTTTTCAGAGTTCTCAGAGTACTCGGAATACTCGGATTATTCGGAGTACTCCGAAACTCAGATTCTCGGATTATTGAACTTCAAAGCTGACCTCGGCGGATTTGAGCAGCGGGGAAGAGAAGCGGACGGTGACGCGGCCTGTTTCGCCCACACTGCCCACATAGGCGAGGAGGCGACCCATATAGACACGCTGGAGGTTGTCGCGATAGTTGCCCATATCGCTGTTGTCGGAGCCTTCGAGACCCAGGAGGCGGGCAGGACCTTCGACCTCGCAGCGGATGTTGTTGTCGGCAAGTTTCACCACGACGCCGTTCTCGTCGAGCACTTCGACCGTGATATGCGCCACACGACGGTCGGCACCAATCACTTCCTTATCGACCGAAGCACGAATCTGATAGGGACGGCCGGAACTGCGGATGACGTAGGATGCCTGCACATTGCCCTGGGCATCGCAGCCTTCGGCACGAAGTTCGCCGGGAGCATAAGGCACATCCCAGAAGATGATGCCCTCCTCATCGTCGAAAGGCTTCAGGGCGCCCACCTCGCTGCCATTGAGGAGGAGACGCGCCTGCGCACAGTTGGTGTAGCAGAACACGCGGATGGTCTTGCCTTCGTCGTAGTTCCAGATGTCGGGAGCATCCTGGGTGAGGAACTCGCGCGGAGGACGATTGTTGCCCCAGCGGCGAGGCTCACGTTTTTCGAACGTACCGATGTAGCAGACAGGCTGTTCGCACCAAAGGGCAGCACGGAAATATCCGCGTGGCTTGGGGAACGAACCGAAGTCGAGCAGACCCGTGTGCAGGCCGCGCGAAGGCCAGCGACCCGACTCGCCCAGGTAGTCGGTGCCCGTCCAGATGAACTGTCCGAAGATGAAGTCCTTGTCGCGCACGGCCTTCCAGGCACCGTAGCCCGTGCCGTTCTCCGAACCGTAGATGACACGGTCGGGATAGGTGGCGTGGTCCTCGTCGTAACGATTCTCGGTGTAGTTGTAGCCCACCACATCGACAGCCTCGGGATATTCGGTCTCGTTGCTCATCACCACACCTGCAAGGGCACCGGTGACGGGACGGCTGGTATCGACACTGCGCACACAGGCAGCGAGGCGCTTGGCAATCTTACCGATGCGCTCGGCATTGGGACGCGAAGGATCGTAGCCACCGAACATCGGCTGGTTGATGGCCGAGTTCTTGCCATCGAGGATGGGATGCGAATAGGGATCGTTGGGATAATCGACCTCGTTGCCGATGCTCCAAAGGAAGATGCTGGGGTGATCGCGGTCGCGGCGCACCATATCGGTCACATCGCGGTCGATCCACTCCTCGAAGAAGTCGTAGGTGCCATCGAACGAAGGCGTGCCCACGTTCCAGCCCTCGACCCACTTGCGCTTGGGGAATTCCCATTCGTCGGAAGCCTCGTCCATCACGAGCAGGCCGAGTTCGTCGCAAAGGTCATAGAGGACGGGTGCCTGCGGATTGTGGGCGCAGCGGATGGCATTCACACCTATCTGCTTGAGGTTCTCGAGGCGGCGACGCCACACATCGTCGGGCACGGCAGCACCGAGCGTACCGGCATCGTGATGCAGACAGACACCCTTGATCTTCATCCAGCGGCCATTGAGCGCAAAGCCCTTGTTGGCATCGAACTGCAGCGAACGCAGGCCGACGTTGATCTCATTGCCGTCGATGGGCTGATTGCCTTTCAGAAGCGTGGTTCGCAGCAGGTAGAGATAGGGATCGTTGAGGTCCCAGCGATGGGGACGAGTGACATTGAGGCTTATCTTGTTGGCAGCCTTTGCGCTAACCATCTTTTGAGCCACCACACGACCATTGGCATCGAACAGCTGGACGTGCAGCTTCAGGCCGCTCACACCCTCCGCATTATCGATGGCAACATCGACATCGACCTTGGCCGAAGCATCGGTAAGCTTTGAGCAAACCCAGCCTGTGCCCCACTGGGCAAGGTGCGTCTTCGGTGCTTCAATATACCACACATCGCGATAGATGCCCGAGCCCGTGTACCAGCGGCAATCGGCATAACGGCTATGATCGACACGCACCGCGAGGACGTTGTCGCCTGCCTTGAGGTAGGGTGTCATATCGTAGAGGAACGACGCGAAGCCCGAGGGACGATAGCCGAGCAAGTGGCCGTTGAGATAGACGGAGGAGCGGTTGTAGATGCCTTCGAAGTAGATGAAGGTGAGGTTCGAGGGGTTCGAAAGGTTCGAAGGGTTCGAAGGGTTCGAGGGGTTAAGAGGGGTTGCCAGGGCGGGGTCATTTGCAGCGAGGACGAAATGCTTGCGGTACCAAGCGATGCCACCGGGATAGTAGCCCGTGCAACTGGCGAGGGTGGGCGAAGCCTGTCCTTCGACCGACCAGTCGTGGGGCAGGTCGAGATGCCGCCATTTGCTGTCGTCGAAACTGGGATTGACTGCCAATGAGTCGTCGCCCAGTTGGAAGAGCCAGTCCTGATTGAATTTCACCGCATCGCCAAAGCCGACCTGTGCCGAGGCGGACAGGGCGAAGAGGGAGATGATTGAGAAAAGAAGTCGTTTCATGGGAAGAGGAGTTATAGAAAAAAGAATGATGGGCCTATAGCTTTATAGTGGATATAGTAACCATAGTGGATATAGTAACCATAGTGGATATAGGAACTATAGGAATTATAGGAACTATAAAAAACTATAGGCCCCAAGATTGAGATTAAAGATCGAAGACGAAGGTGGTGACGCTGCTGCCTTCAAGCTTGAAGACGGTGGTCGAGGCGTTGAGCGCCTGCTGCTGGAGGTTCTTACGCTGGGTGGTGGTGTAGGACGTCAGCGTGGTGGGAGTGACACCCTTCAACGACAGACGCACCTCCATCTCGGCAGCATTGAGGTTGCTCATCACCACGACGATGCGCTTGCCATCGGGCGAGATGAAGCCCGTGCCGAAGAACGTGCGGTCGTAGTTGGGGATATCGACATCGATGCGCTTGAAGCCCGGACGCACGAAGAGACTGTAGTTGCCAAGTACCCAAAGGGTGGCATCGGCCTTGTAGGTGCCTTCGCCCGAGAGATCGACACTATAGGTGCCGCCCGAAGGCGTGAAGTCGATGAGCATGAATCGGTCGAGCTGGCTCCAACGACTTACGTCCATCGAAGTCCAGAAGCTCCACGAGGTGACACCGGCCTCGGTGAGGTCGTTGTAGATCACCTTGTCCATGACGAGGGCGATGTCCATCTCGTTACTGTTGTCGTAGCCGGGGAACTCGGAGTAGCCATCACCGAGCATCGACCATTCGGTCTGCCAGAGGCCAATGCCGTTCTCGGCGGCCCTGGTGGCAGCCTGCTGACGTATGTTCTGCATGCCGCGCCAGGTGCCGTCGGTCCAATAACTGTGGGCGCCATAGACGGGCGCCATGTGGCTGAGGTCGCCTACGTAGTTGTCGCTGGCAGCGTTGAAGAACGAATAGATGCAGTCGGAATAATCGACGTTGCCCTTGACCTTGTAGGAATACTCCCAGTCGGCACCTTCGCCCAGCAGGATCTTGACATCGGCAAGACCCTCGTTGTCGAGCGCCGTATTAAGTTCGCGGGAGAGCTTGGCCACTTCGCTGTTCTTCCAGCCGGAGCCTTCCTGGTCGTGTCCCTCCCAGGCATACTGAGGCTCGTTGACGGGCGAAATGTGGGTGACAGGATAGCCCCAGGCAATGTACTGGGCAGCGACCTTGGCCATATAGCCGGCAAAGTCGTCGTAGCAGTCGGCCTTGAGGTTGGTGGAATGTCCGCTGTCGCTGTAGCCCTTGCCGTTGCGCGTGAACTGCACGTTGGGCGAATTGCTGAAGAGGACGACGCTCTCGACGCCATAGTCCTTGGCCTTGTCGAGGAAGAAGCGCTGGCCTTCGCAACGCGACCAGTCGTAGGAAAGGTCATCGTTGAGGTAACTCTCGCCGCGACGATAGTAGTTGTAGCCATCGGCTCCGTTCTCGACACCGATATTGCTGGCAAGGCCCTGTTCGGCAGAACCGCCTCCCAGGTTGCTGCGCCACATCGAAAGGCCGATGCCCTTGGGCTGTCCGTTGCTTACTTCACGGCTGAAAAGGAGTTCGGCTATGCCATCGCGCTTTCCGGTCCAGTACTTGCCGATGACGGCAGGTGCCCAGCAGTCGGAGGCTGCAAAGCCTTCCATGGTCTGATAGGTCACCGAAGGATCGACGACACCGGTGAGGACAGCCTGTGCCTGCTTGACCGTAACGGTAGCTGTGAGCTTGCCCAAAGTATAGGTGAGGGTGGCCGTACGGGCTGCACCCGTGTTGGCTTCGGCCTTGAAGCCGCGCTTGTTCTCGCTCGAAGCTGCCGTCTGGGTGATCCATCCGGCATCGACGCTGAACTGTGGCACACCGTTGGTAGTAATCGTTATCTCGAAGGTCTGTTCCTGGTCATCGATGCTGATGGTGGTGGGCTCGACCTTCAGCACATCGGCAGCCGACTGGGTGACCTGCACGTTCTTCGACTGACTGCCACTGATGACGGTGAGGGTGGCTGTGCGTTCGGCCTCGTTGGGGTTGGCCTGCACATTCATCGTAAAGGTATAGGCTCCTGCGACAGTGGGGTCGGTGCCGCGACTTCCTGTCGTAATCCACGATTCGGAACTGGTGACGGTGGGCACGTGCGACGACTGGACGGAGAGCTTCAGCGTACCTCCATCCTGCCCAATCGTAGCTGTGGCTGGGCTGACCGTGAGGACATCATCGACCACGGGATCGTCATCGCCGCTGCACGCAGGGCACACAAACGCAACCAATAAGGCAGCTGCAAGGGATGTAAATGAGCGAAAGATTTTCTTCATGACGGGAAATGAAAAGGAAAGCACCGCCGACGACCGCGATTCTACAGTCGCCCACGGTGCTATTTTATAACACATTCAAATTAGTTCCATCCAGGATTCTGGGTGATGGAGCCATTGGAGTGCTCGATCTCGTAGAGCGGGATTGGGAAGAGCAGGTCGCGGCTCTCGTCGAACGAGATACCCTTGTCGCTCGGTTCCTTGGTGGCTGCGTACTCGTAGGGGTCGGCAGTCAGCACGTTGGTGTTGCGCTTCACGAACGAGCCATTGGGGCCAAGAATCTCGGCAATCACCTTGTGACCCGGGTTCTTGATCGACTCCCAGCGACGGATGTCGTAGAGACGGTTGTACTTGAGGGCAAGCTCGAGACGACGCTCGGTGCGGATGGCCTGCTTGAGGGTGTTGCCGGTCGAGGTGACATTGTCGCGACCTACACGGTTGCGTACCTGGTTGAGTGCCCACTGTGCCTCGGAGTCGTTGCCGGTCTCATTGCAGGCCTCGGCATAGAGCAGCAGGATGTCGGCATAACGCAGCAGACGGATGTTGAGCGGGATGAAGTCCTGGCTCCACTTGCTTGGACGCTTCTTGTAGGGGATGTAGAGCTTGCGGCTCACACGTGCCGACTTGTGAACGTCGGGCGAGATGTAGTAGGTACCCTCCACCATGTCGGCGTGCTGGTTGGACTGAGCGGCATACTGGTCGGCAACGAGTTCGGCAAAGTCATCCTCGCCAGGAATCTCGGTGGCACCGGTCTTGATGATGGTCCACTTGAGACGCTCGTAGTCGCCTTCGTCGATGAATGCCTGCTCGAGGTCGCTGGTGGGAAGACCCCAGGCCCAGCCATCGTTGACCTCCGTACGGTTGGCGCTGACCACCGACAGGGCATTGCCCAGGGCGTAGGTCTCGTTGAAGGTGGTCTGGATCTCGAAGAGCGACTCCTTGTTGTTGTTGGTATCGACATTCCAGACGTCGCCGAAGTCCTCCATCAGCTCATACTCCTTCGAATCGATGACCTGCTTGAGAACGGCAGCAGCCTCGCTCCACTTCTCCTGATAGACCAGCGACTTGCCGAGATATCCGAGGGCAGCGCCCTTGGTGGCACGTCCGAGTTCGGAGGAAGAGTACTGGCTGCGCGACGGCAACCCTTCGGCTGCATCGCGGAAGTCCTGCTCGACCAGAGCCCAGACCTCGGCAGCCGACGAACGGGCAATGCCCTCGACATCCTCAGGCATCATGAAGTCGTTGACGATGGGCACGCCACCGAAGTTGCGCACCAGGTCGAAATAATAGTATCCGCGCAGGAACTTGGCTTCGGCAATGAAGCGAGCCTGCTTCTGGGTGTCCTGGAAGTGTGCATTGGGGATGCGATTGATGGCAACGTTGCACGAGAGGATTCCCTTATATCGATGCATCCAGTAGTTGTTGAGAGGGCCGTTGGACTGACCGATGCCCTGATAATGTGCCAGCGAATAGTAGTCGCTCTGGCTCTGCTGAAGGTTGCCCATCCACATGTCGTCGGAGCACATGTCGGTCATGATCCAGAAGTTCTGAATCTGCCACCAGCCATAGAACGTCAGGGCGTTGTAGCAACCGTTGAGGTAGGAAGTGGCCTCATCCTCGGTCACGAAATATGAATCGAGGGTTTGCTGACCATTGACCGTCTCGTCAAGGAAATCATCGCAAGCGACAACAATAGAAGCAGCGGTGCCCAGGGCAGCAAAATATAATAATGTCTTTTTCATAATTTATATTCGGCAAAAATACTGTTAGAAGTTGAAATCAAGACCGAACAGGAAGGTACGTGGAGAAGGATAAGCGATGTTGTCGATACCCGTCTCGATAACGCTGCCGTCGTAAGCCGGACGTTCAGGATCCATACCGCTGTAGCCGGTGATGGTGAACGGGTTCTGGGCTGTCAGATAGAAACGCAGGACGTGATCCTTGAAGAAGCCCTTCTTGGGCAGGGTGTAGCCAAGCTGAATCTGCTTGCAACGCATATAGGAGCCATCCTCGACATAGAAGTCGCTGACGCGGCCATAGTTGCGGTTGTTGTCGCTCACCGAGAGACGAGGGATGTCGTTCGAAGTGCCTTCGCCATGCCAAGCCTTGTCGAAGGTGCCTTCGAGGACGTTCTGTCCGTTCAGGCCGCTGTAGTGCTGGCGTGTGCTGTTGAAGATGTCGTTGCCGAACGTTCCGTAGAAGTTCATGCCGAGATCCCAGTTCTTCCAACCTACGAAGAGGTTGACGCCGACCATAAGATCGGGATAGGGATTGCCGATGAAGGTGCGGTCCTCCTCGGTGAGGGAGCCGTCGCCATTGAGGTCAACGAAACGGATGTCACCAGGCTGTGCAGAAGGCTGGATGCGTGTGCCGTACTCGTCGGTGTGCGCATAGACCTCCTCCCAGTTCTGGAAGATGCCATCGGTCTTGTAACCATAGAAGCGGCTGATAAGGCCACCTTCCTCATTGCGGATGATGGAGCCTTCAACACCCGAGACAGAGCCCGTATAGACGGGACTGCCTTCGCCGGTGAACTTCACAGCCTTGTTGCGAACGCTCGACAGGTTGAGACCCAGGTTGTAGTTCCAGTCGCCCTTCTGGTCCTTCCAGTTGAACGAGAGTTCCCAACCTTCGGCCTTCATCGAACCGATGTTCATCCAGATGGCCGAGTTCCAGGCGGGATAGCCAAGAACGAGGAGGTTCTCACGCTGATAGAGCATGTCGTGCGACTTCTTTTGATAGACGTCGGCGGTGACTTCGAGGCGAGAGTTGAAGAAAGCGAGGTCGAGACCAACGTTGAAGTCCTCGACAGTCTCCCACTTCAGGGCGGTATTGCCTACCGACGAAACGGTGGTACCCAGCACGCGCTCGCCATTGAGCACATAGTCGGCAGCACCGAGCAAGGTCATCGTGGCACTGTTGCTGATCTGCTGGTTACCTACACGGCCCCAACCGAAACGGAGCTTACCGTTCGAAAGCCACTCCTGGCCTTCGAGGAATGCCTCACGACTGAAGTTCCATGCTGCACTTGCCGATGGGAAGGTAGCATATTTGCTGCCGTGGGGGAAGCGGCTCGAACCGTCGGTACGGATGGTGGCGGTGAGATAGTAGCGGCTGTCGTAGTTGTACATCACACGACCGAGCCACGAAACGAGCGAGTTGTAACCGGCATTGCCGCTCGACTGCTGGTTCTGCTGGCCAGCACTTACCTGGCGCAGAGGCTGAGCATCGTTGGGCGTGTTTTCGCGCGAACCGGTCACATAGATGTCGCTGTAGCGCTCCATGGTGAAACCTGCCATGAGGGTGACGTTATGCTTGTCGGCATAGGTGTCGATGTAGGTGGCGGTATTGGTCCAGTTGTAGTCGAAATACTCACGCATGGTGCGGCTCACATCGCTGAACTCGTTGAACTCGTGTGCCGAGTCGATGGTGAACTGAGGAGTGAAGTCGTCGCTGCGCTGGAAACGTGCATTGGCACTGTACTGGGTGCGCAGGGTGAGCTGCTTGATGGGCTGGATCTGGAGATAAGGGATGACAATCACGCCGTAGTTGCGCGAATGGTTGTCGGCACGAGCAACGGCTGCCACGGGGTTCCACGACTCGTTGTTGTGCGAACGCTCGTAGTTGCTATATACATTGTCGCCCCACAGGCTCTGGTCCTTGAAGATGGGGGTAGTCGGGTCCATCGACATAGCGCCACCCATCTGGTTGGGGGTGTTGTCCCAAGACTCAACCTTCGGAGCAACGTCGAGACCGGCCTTCACATATTTATTAAAGGTGTATTCGGTATTGATGCGAATGTTGAACTTGTCCCAATAGCCATAGTCGTACTGCGAATTCTGACGGAAGTAGCCTGCGCTGACGTTGTAGAGGAACTTGTCGGTACCACCATTGACGCTGAGCTGATAGTTCTGCACCAGTGCGGTCTTGTTGACAACCTCGTTCCACCAGTCGGTGTCGTAGTTGCTGCCAATGAAGCCACCTTCACGATTATCGTTGGTATAACGGGTGGTATAAACCTTCTCGTACTCGGCTGCACCGGCAACGTTGGGATTGCCGATGGTCTGGAAACCTGCCGAAGCGCTGAAGTTGAACTTTGCATTGCCTGCCTTACCCTTCTTGGTGGTAATGAGGATGACACCGTTCGAACCACGGGTACCATAGATGGCCGATGCCGAAGCGTCCTTGAGGACTTCCATCGACTCGATATCGTTGTTGTTCAGGAAATTGATGTTGCCCGAAATTGGCATACCATCGACCACGTAGAGAGGGTCGGAACCATTGACGGTGGTGACACCACGCACGAGGATCTTTGGAGCTGCACCAGGCGAACCGGCGCTGGCCACCTGCACACCATTGACCTTGCCCTGGAGGGCGTTCATGGCGTTGCCGGTAGTGCTCTTCACGATTTCATCGCCCTTGATGGTCGAGATGGACGAGGTAAGGTCGCTCTTCTTCACAACGCCGTAACCTACTACCACCACGTCGTCGAGAACCTGCTGATCCTCCTCCATGCGGACATTGAGGACAGCCTTGTTGCCAACCGATTGTTCCTGGGTGTTATAGCCGATAAACGAGAATACGAGGACATCCTTTGGGCGGACCTGGATCACATAATTGCCGTCGAAGTCTGTGGTAACGCCCGTGGTAGTGCCTTTCACAACGACATTGACACCAGGCAGGGGCTCACCATAATTGTCTACCACAGTACCACTGAGGTTTCGCTGCTGGGCAAAAGCGACAAAGCCGAATAATGCCAGACAAAGTGTGAACAAATATTTTTTCATGATGTAGAATGTTTTAAATTATTTGGCTGGCACGAGTTTAGCACGCTCGAGGTGAGCGTCGAACCAGAGACGATACTGACCGAACTTGTTGGATGGAACGGGCACCTTGCACCACTTGTCGCCCTGCGAGCGAACGACCTGGTAGCCAGGCCAATCCTGCCAACCTTCGGTGGTGAGCTGAGAGTTGTTGCCCCACCAGGGCCAGAACTCGGGATCCTCCTTGCTGTTGGGTTTCCAGCAGACAACATCCCACCAGCCACCTGGGTGGAAATTGTGGATGATGAAGTTGGTGGTATATCCATCGTCGCTTGACGAGAGGTTGTTGTCGGCATCGAACTGCAACGGCTCCTCGAGATAGAAGAGGTTCGGGTTGGTGGCATCCTGTGCAAAGCTGATTACGCCCGAAGGTCCACTGTTGAGGTAACCGAACGAGAAGTTGTAGAGCCATGAGCCGCCATCGCCCCAAACGTCGAATGCTGCGGTGTTGTAGAGATCCACACGAGTGGCCGAGAGAGCCTCACTGATAGGATAGGTCTCGGTGGTCATGGAGTAGGTCTTGATGTCGATGGTGATGCGATAGTAAACGCCAGCCTCGGTGAGGGTGATGGGCTGCATCGTCTCCTCATCGTCGGAGAGCAAGGTGTTGTCGGTGGCATCACAGCCGTAGCAGATGGGGCTGAAGTCGGTCTTCTGACCAAGGAACCAAACCTTCGTGCCAGCCTTCTGGTTGTAGTAGCGGGCCACGTAGGTGTAGGGTATAGAATCGCCTTCTGCTGTGAGGGCATGATCGACATACTGAGGCACACCGAAGATGTCGGCGTTGAGTTCCTCGGCAGTTGCCACGTCAGCCAGCCAGAGGTTCGGATAATCGGGCACCTGGCTCGTCACGCTGATGGTACTTTCGCTTGTGGTCTTCTTGCCTTCCTTGTCCACAACGGTGAGGAAGAGCTTGTAGCTGTTCTCGACATTGGGGAAGGTCACCTTGTCGGCATACTGATACGACTTGGCGCCATTGCAACTGATGGTAACAGGCTGATCGTAAGGCTCGATGCCAGGAATCTGCACCGTTATGTAGTCGAGTGCCTGGTCGTCGGACACCGAAACGTTCAGGCTGTAGGTGGTACGAGCCTTCATGATGAGTGTCACTTCGCTGCCAGGTGCTGCCGAGAAAGCAGGATTCTCGAAGTCACCGTCCATGGTAATCAGCACGGTGCCCGTCTGCTTCTGGTTCACGACGTCGGTCACAGTAACCACAACGTTGAAGTTGTCGCCGGTCTCCTTTGCCGAGATCGGGAACGAGTAGTTCAAGTCGTAGGTCTTGAGAGGTTCGCCATAGATATCGATGATATCGATGGTCTTGTTGAGGTAGAGTTCCGGGCAGTACAGATTGATGGTCGAGATACCATCATTGTCTGCCAGGTTTCCGCTGATGGTGAATGTGCGGCCTGTAGCCGTCTTGATGTGCGTCGAGGTGAGGTTCATCGTTGGCGCTAAGCCATCGACCTGACCCCAATCGTCATCGTCACCACATGAAGAAAAACCTAACATCGAGACTGCTATCAGCCCCGTTGCAAGTAACAATTTGTTTGGTTTCATGTAATTGAAGATTGAATAAGTTAGTTTGTATGATGTGGATGTAAGAATCCTTGATATGTGTGCACGTTTTCTACAGGAAACAGCATTGATATGTATGCATATTTTCTACAAGAAATAGCATTGTTATGCACCGCAAAGATAATGTATTTTTCGATTAGTTCATCATTTTTTGCAAAATAATCCATAGAAAAACTTGAAAAATCCATAAATTCAAGTCAATGCAATGGATTACACGTGCAAATGTTCTGCTAAATGATGCAAACTTATCGGTTTCGCACCACCCCCATCTGCACACGCTGATCGCTCACAATCTGCTTTTCGGCAAGCTTGTTGTCTAGGGGTACAGGGGCAGTCACGAACTCGGGGATATTGTACGACATGAAGCGTCCGTCGTAGAACTGCCTGGGGTTCCTTTGGGGCAGCATGAAGGCCTTGCCCACCCTGCCGTCTTCGGCCACATGGCAGAAATAGGGGCGCGTGTATTGTCCATCGTCGCGGCGCGAACCGAAGACAAGCCAACGACTGTTGGAACTCCACGAATGCACGCTCTCGGTATCGGGGCTGTTGGCTTCGGTCATCGGACGGCTCTCACCCGTCTGCAGGTCCATCAGCCAAAGATCCGATTCGGAATGCCAGATGTGGAAATAGCCGTAGTCGGCCATCGTGTAGCAAAGGAAGCGACCATCGTAGGAAGGCCGGGCATAGACGACACTCTTTCGCAAGGCTTCGCCGTTAACCAGGGTATCGATCCTTGTGCCATAGGTTCCTGATTCGGGGTCGAAGGCGATGCTGCAGAGGCTGTAGTACATCTCCTTGAGTTCGGTCGGATAGTTCTTCGGACGGGCCACGCTGAAATAGAGTGTACGACCATCGGGCGAAAAGGCTGGGAAGGTTTCGAAGGCAGAATCTCCCTTCAATGCCTCACATACAAGCAGTCGGTTATTCGCAACGTCATAGACCTGCATATCGCTGGCAAGGTCCATCACCTCGATGATCTTATGGCCACCCACGTGAAAGCCCTGACGCGTGTTGTTGGTACTGTAGGCGATGTAGCGGCCCGAGGGATGCCAATAGGGATAGACGCAGAAGCCCAACGTCTCCTGGGTCTTGGTGTTATAGGCCTTCATCTCGCCATTCTCGCCGGGATGGGAAATCAGCGTAGCACCATGATCGCCACGGATATGAAGGCTCATATAGCGCGGATCGCCCTGCAGATAGCTGTGACAGTTGACACAGCCACGGAACTGCGTGTTTTCGATCAAGGCACGTTCACGACTGTCGGAGAGCCGCGTCTCGTAGATGCCCATCTTGGTATAGGCCTCGTATCCAGGTTCGATGAGACGATAGGTGATGCCGTAGTCGATGCTGTCGGGGCTGATGTCGATGCCGAAGGGAGTATAGCTGCGCCAGCCTTCGGGGAACCTGGCAGCCACCTGCACGAAGAGGCTTCCTCCCTGGTTCTTCTGGAGGAGTTTTTGCCATTCGTCGGAATCGATGCAGGTCGATTGCCTGCCCTGGGCATGCAGTTCGCCCGACACCGAACCTGTGAAGACAGCATCAATCATCAGCACGCTGTCGCTCTGCATCGTGAAGTCGAGCGGGGCAATGTTGACGGGGATGGTCACCCCCCGATAGTCGGGATATATCTCGGGCTGATCATAGACCATCTGCGGGTTCTTCACCTGCTCCATTTCGCAAGCGCTGAGCAGCAACGCGCATACGAAAAACATATTATGACTGTGCAGCACTCTCATACGTCTGGGATTTTTGGGCAGGCTTTTCGCCCGTCATATAATAATACCAATAGGTAAAAAAATACTTGCGCTCCAACTGTTCACGCGGCATCTGGTTATTGTAGTCGGTCACAAACTGGTCCATGGCATCGAGTACACGCTCGTCGATGTTGTACGGAATGCCTTCCAATGTCTGATGCTTGCGTGTCCATTCCAGCGCCAAGGCCTGCTGATAGTATTCGGGAATGCGTTCCTTGCCGTTCAGATATTGGTCGAGATTGAAACAAGCGACGAAAGTATCCAGATCACGCTCCACAAGGGCCAGGGCAAGCAGATACTGGGTGGCGATATGGTTGTGGGGCGTTGTTGTGCAATAGTTGCCGAGCATCGCCATCATATCGGGGCTGAAGAAGTAGTCATCCTTGACTGCACCGCGCATCAGCTGACCATAGAAGGGATGTTGCGCCAATGCCTTCGGATCGGGATTGTTGGCCAAAGCCATGGTCTCGTTGGCCCAATCGGCGTAGAACAAGGTCTTCTGCAGCTTCTTGAGGTATTTCCTTGCCAAGGCACGCTCACCCCTTGCCAGATGGGTTTGAGCCAGAAGCTTGTAGCAACGGGCACTCTTCTCATAATCGGGTATCGACTCCTGAGCCTCATAGACAAAACGTTGTGCAGTGTTGGTCCAGCCGAGGTTCAGATAGATCTGCCCGGCAGTGAGTGGACGCGAGAAGTTGATAGTGAATTCAGGCAGCAGGGCTCCCGCATCGGATTGCGGAACGCGGAAAAGCAGGTCTCCCATCCTACCCTTCATGGCCATTGCCAGGTTGATGCACTGCACACAGGCGGGGTGCTTTGGCGTACGCTTTTCGGCCGCCGAAAGGATGTCGTCCCATCGCTCGTTCAGCACCATATCGTCGTACATCATCATCACTTCGTTGTTGGGACGGTAGTGTTGCCTGACACCCAAATAGATGAGCACAACAATTATGGCAAAGGTGCCACTAAAGAGCACAATCCGGTTTGCCATCTCCCTGCCTTTCGTATAACGTTCGGCAAGATGTGACAGCAGATCTATGACGACAACAAGTCCGGCAGCCACCCAGATATAGGGCAGTTGCACCTGTGTGAAACGGAAATAGTGGATGCCCTTGTAAAGGTTTTCGAGGGGCCAGTTGACCATTCGGTGGGCTACTTGCGGCAGCGTAAGGGCAATCACGACAAAAGCCACGGCCCAGCCCCATCGCAGGGAATCGCCCTGTCGCAACTCGTGAAGTGCCATAAGGGCAATCATCACAAACGAAAGCGGACCTACAGCGGCATAAAGCACGATGAATGACAACAGCGCAACGATGCGACGCAAGGTGCTGTTTCCAATCTTCTTGATAACTAAAACGGCCAAAAGACTGATGGCAAGGGCAATCCAAAGAGCAGGCATGGCATTCTCGTCGCACCCGTTGATCCAAAGGTAACGGATGGGGAGAAGCAAAACGATAGGCCAGAACCGCTTGTTCTGCCCGGTCAGTCCATCCTGCAAGGCAAGCCAACTGGTCAGATAGACCATTCCGTAAAGCAAGGCCATAATGGTGGCTCCAGCCCAAGTGATATGGAAGAACTGTGTCAGGAAACGTCCCACGTAATCAGCCACGCCACCCGGGACAAGAACGGTCTCCCAAAAGTATTGGCTGGAGAACTGGAACATCTGCATCTGCTCGTAGTAATGCAGATGATACGGATAGAGCTGGCCATAGAACAACCCGACAGCCAACATCAGCAGGCATGTGAGCAAGGGTATAGGATTCAATTGTTTCATGGAATTCTTGGTTTCGACATCTCTCGGCCTTCGTCCGAAAAATTTGAGCACAAAATTAGCGATTATTCTCCGCTTATAGGTCATTTTTTTGACAAAATGGGCAAAAAAGAAGATTATCCAACTTATTTTTGCAACTTTTCCACATCTATATTGCAAAAAAGCCCTATATTTGCACCACCAATCAATTGTTAATTGTTAGTCGTGTCAAGCAAACAATTGTTATTTGTTAATTGTTAATTGTTAATTGATAATGAACTCCAGACCTTATCTTCTGTTCATCTGCAGCGTGAGCGCCATGGGTGGTCTGCTCTTCGGTTACGACTGGGTTGTGATCGGTGGAGCGAAACCGTTCTACGAACTTTTCTTCGGCATTAGCCAAAGCCCGTTCATGCAAGGTGTGGCCATGACCACTGCCCTCGTCGGCTGCCTTGTGGGTGCGATGGTGGCTGGTGCGCTCGCCGACCGATATGGTCGAAAGCCGTTGCTCTCGACTGCTGCCGTGCTGTTCACCGTGAGTGCTCTTGCCACGGGATACTTCGACGATTTTGTGATGTTCAACATCGCACGCTTCATCGGAGGTGTGGGCATCGGTGTGGCTTCGGCGCTTTCACCGATGTACATTGCCGAAGTCAGTCCAGCCCATATCCGTGGTCGAATGGTGAGCCTTAACCAGATGACCATCGTGCTCGGCATCCTCGGTGCACAGATCGTCAACATGCTTTTGGCACGCGACACCACCGACCCTGTCAGCCAGGCGTGGAACCTCGAATGGGGTTGGCGCTGGATGTTCTGGGCAGAAACGCTGCCTGCCGCCCTCTTCCTTGTGATGAGCTTCTTCATTCCGGAAAGCCCGGTGTACCTTAGTTTGAAGGGTTCGAATGGTTCGAAGGGTTTGAAGGGTTCGAACTCCTCAAACATCTCGAACTCCTCAAACCTCCCAAGTGAGGCTGGCCTCCGGGAACTCTTTGAGCCACGCTACCGCAACGTGCTCCTGCTCGGACTAATCATCGCTGTCTTCCAGCAATGGTGCGGTACCAATGTGATTTTCAATTATGCACAGGAGATTTTCGTGGGTGCAGGCTTCAATGTCGATGGCATGTTCATCAACATCGTCATCACCGGCATTGCCAATGTGCTCTTCACCTTCGTTGCCCTCTACACCATCGAGAAATGGGGACGCCGCACGCTGATGCTCATCGGAGCAGGAGGTCTCGGCATCATCTACGCCATCCTCGGAGCCTGCTACTTCGTGGGAATGACGGGTGTGCTGATGGTCGCCCTTGTCGTGGCTGCCATCTCGTGCTACGCCATGACACTCGGACCCGTCACATGGACCCTGCTTGCCGAAATCTTCCCCCACCGCATTCGAGGCATCGCCATGGCCACCTGCACCTTCGCCCTTTGGGTGGGCTGCTGCACCCTCACGTTCTTCTTCCCCCCGATGAATGCCACCCTCGGCACCTACGGTTCGTTCTGGGTCTATGCTGCCATCTGCATCTGCACCTTCGTCTTCCTCCTTCGCCGTTGTCCGGAGACAAAGGGCAAATCGCTCGAACAACTCGAAAAGGAACTCACTTCCCTCTAAAGCCTTATGACTTCAAGACCTCTTCGCCTGCTTCTCGCCTTCCTTGCCCTGTTCCCCGCACTCACCTTCGCACAGCAGACCATCAGCCTCAACGGCATCTGGGACTTCTGGCTCCCCGTCAAGTTGCCCAAGACGACAGTCACCGTGCCCCACACCTACAACATCATGCCAGGACTCGAAGATTATGCCGGCGAAGCCTGGTACAGCCGCACATTGCCCCTCACGCCCGATATGAAGGGTCGTCAGCTTCGTCTGCACTTCAATGGCGTCTATCACGATGCCACCATCTTTGTCAATGGCAAGCAGGTGGACCAGCACCTCAACGCCGGCTATACCCCATTCAGCATGGACATCACACCCTACGTCAGTTTCGACCGCGAGAATGTGCTCGAAGTGATGTGCGACAACAGCTATTCCGACGATAACCTTCCCTGGCGCCGCAAGTTCGACTGGGCCAACGATGGTGGCATCTACCGCAATGTCGCGCTCCACACTTCGGGTCGCTACAGCCTGCGCTATGTGCACGTCACGCCCGATATTAACCTCGACGACAGCACCGCCTATGCCCGCATCGACATCCGCCTTTTCGAACCCAAGGCGAAGCGGGCTGTTGTAGCCTTCAAGATCTTCGAAAACGCCACCGGCCACCTCGTTTACGAGGGCCACCACACCCTGAATGCCGATAACGAAGGTATCTTCTCCTTCGTCGCCGATTGCGGCAAAGTGCATCTGTGGCACTTCGACGATCCCAACCTCTACACCTACGAAGCCCGCATTTACGACGGTAGGTCGCTCTCCGACGTGAAGCGCGAATGCTTTGGATTCCGCACCTTCGGCATCGAGGGCAACCACTTCGTACTCAATGGAGAACCCGTGCGACTCCCCGGTATCGAGGAAATGCCGGGCTCGAATCCCGACTTCGGGATGGCCGAACCCGAACAATATATGGCCCAGTCAATCGGTATGCTCAAGGAACTCAACTGCACCATCTCGCGTTTCCATTGGGCACAAGACGACTATCGTCTGCACCTGATGGACAGCCTCGGCATGCTGACTCAGGAGGAAATCTCGTGGTGGCAAGGGCCTGCCCGCCAACTCACACCATCCCTTCGCGAGACTGCACGTCGCCAGCTCACCGAGCTCATTGAGGCACACTACAACCATCCCTGCATCTTTGCCTGGGGCTTGAGCAACGAGGTGGACGGCAATCAGGAGGACCTGCGCATTTTGGCCGAACATGTCCGCCGCCTTGATTCCTCACGCATCATCGATGCCGTCTGCAACCACATCTGGCGCGAAATGGACAACGATTCCTCTCTTAGCCTCGACCTGCCCACCTGGAACGAATATATCGGCACGTGGCATGCCCAGCACCGCGACCAAACAGCCGGCTACTTCGACCAGATAGAGACCGTCTTGCAGGGCCGTCCCCTACTCATCACTGAGAACGGCCTCTGTGAACCCGCCTTCTCGGGTGGCGATGCCCGACGCATCGATGAAATGATCTTCCACACCTCGGAATGGAGGAGACATCCCTACGTCACCGGTTACATCTACTTCTGCCTGCAGGACTATCGCACCCAGATGGGCGAAGAGGGATTCGGCCGCGACCGCATCCGAAGGCATGGAGTCTGCGGCAAACGTCTCCAGCCCAAAGCTTCGTTCGACGTCCTGCGCCAACTCATGTCGCCCATCGAAGTGACCAAGTTAAAGCCAGCGGGTCAAAAGGAGAACAAGGGCACCCTTGCCAACCTTTACGATGTAGATGCCGACAACCATGACGCTGAGGTCACCATTCAGGCGAAGAACGACATCCCCTCCTACATTCTACGAGGCTATCGGGTGACCTACAACGATTCAAAGGGCCAGCTCAACTCCATTGACCTGCCTAACCTCCTGCCCGGTCAGAGCCATACCTTCATTCTCAGGAATGCCAACTCATCGTTCAACTTCGAGATCATGCGCAACGACGGTTCCTCAGTTCTCACCTATTAAGGAAATCATCCATCTCCATCAACAGAAAAAGTGGCGCCCCATTCAGGATGCCACTCTTTTTTTGTGATGCCAATCATTTTTTATAGAGATGCCAATCATTTTATTGACATACCAATCTTTCCATTAATCAGAATTGCCTTTCCTTATTCACTTGAATATGCTTCATCCTGACTTTGCGCGTATCCTTCTGATGGAGCCAGGGTCGTTCGTCGGGAATACGGGTTTCGAGGTTGATGTGACGCAAACGGATATTTTCGGCATGGCTGATGCTGAATCCCCAGGCGGGCTGAATGCCGTGGGCGGAGGGTTCGGGATAGTTTGCCTCGCCCAATTGGGACGGCTTGCGTGCTGCAGGGATGAAGAAGGGATTGACGCCGCGCTGCTCGCGATAGTCGTCCATCGTCAGGCCGCCCCGGAACTGCACGCTGAGGTGCTCGATGCGGACATCGCGCACGGGCTGTCCCTCCACACCTGCTATGAGGCAGGCATAACGGCTATCGGCATCGGTGACCTTGACGTGACGAATGCGGATGTTGCGTACCGTGGAAGGATGGAAGCCCTCGGGAGCACGCATACGATCGCCCAAACGGATGTAGATGGGTGAATTGCAGATGTCGTGCATAGTGAGGTCGCTCACATCAATGTCCTCCATTGCAGCGCCATCGACGGTCTCGAGGGCCAGGCCACGACAATGGGTGAACTTGCAACGTCGGATGGTGATGTGCCGGAAGCCACCATTCGACTCAGTACCCAACTTGATGCGTCCCGTAGGTCCATCGCCATCGGGAGCCTTTTCGACCAACGTGGTGCATGTGCCGTCGTAGAACGAGCCTACATCGTAACCACTGACCTCGCAATCCTCGACAAGGACGTGTTCGGTGGGCTTCGGCCGGCCCAAGGCATAGGAACACTTCAAGACAATGGCATCGTCGCACAGCGAGTTGACGCGACAGCGTCGCACCACGACACGTTCGCAGCAGTCGATGTCGATGGCGTCACGATTGGTATCGATCAGGAGGTCTTCGATAAGGAGGTCATCGACACCCGTGAGCAGCATGGCAAAGTGTCCGCATTGCAGGAAACTCACACCGCGCAGGGTGACACGCCGGCAGTCGCGGAGTGCCAATGCCTTATTGGCATGCGGCATGCCCCGATAGCCGCGTCGCGGCCCATCGCGTTTCAGCACATCGGTGCCATCGATAAGCCCCTCCCCTTCGATAGTCAGGTCGTGCAGATTTTCGCCCCAAAGGAGCGAGTTGTGCCAATGACTGTGCCCATAGTCCTGATAACGCGACTCGTTGGGTTCGGCCTCGTCGTATCCTTCGGTATCGGTCACAGGAGCCGCCTTGATGACAGCACCACGTTCGAGGCGCAGGGTGATGCCCGAGCGCAGATGGATGGAATAGCAGAGATAAGTGCCCTCGGGAACGACCACCAGTCCCCCACCCGCCGAAGCAGCACTTTCGATGGCGGCATTGATGGCCGGCGAATCGATGTGCCGTCCGTCACCCAAGGCACCGAAGTCACGCACGTCGAGCGCCAGGCTTCGGCTAAGAGCCAGGAACGTCAAGAGGAGGGTCAAGAGGGTTGGTTTCATTGTTTTTTATTTTTCATCACTTCTGAAGGCAGGATGCCGAATTCACGCTTGAAGGTTTCGCGGAAGTGGGCCATCTGGTTGAAGCCCGTCATCATGGCAGCTTGCGAGACGTTGTATTCGCCACTTTCGAGCAGACCATAGCAATAGCGCAGACGACGCTTGCGAACATACTCATTGGCCGTCATACCGGTGAGGGCCTTCACTTTTCGATAGAACGTGCTGTGGCTCATCGCCATACGGTCGGAGACAAAGGCCATGTCGAGATCCTCCTGCATGATGTTGTCTTCGATAATCTTGTTCAATCGTTCGAAGAACTGCTGGTCGAGGGGGCTCAGTGCAGAGGTTTCGGATGATGCAGTCTGCTCCGTTCCGGGAGCAGATGAGGTTGCGGGATCGTTTGGAGACGTAGAGGCAGGTCCCAACTGGTTGGCCAGACGTTCGATCATGCGACGTCGAGCTGCAAGCAGATTCTGGATTCGACTGCCGAGCAACTTGGCCGTGAAGGGCTTGGTCAGATAGGAGTCGGCACCACTTTCATAGCCCTCTTCCTTGTCGGCATCGGTGACCTTGGCCGTGAGCAGGATGATGGGGATATGGCTGGTGCGAATGTCCTCCTTGAGGATTCGGGTAAGTTCGATACCATTCATTCGTGGCATCATGATGTCGCTGACAATGATGTCGGGAATGTGTTCCAGAGCCAAGGCCACGCCTTCCTCACCGTTTTGCGCCTGGAGAATCTGGTAGTCGTCGCCAAACGAATCGGTGATATACTGCCGAATGTCGATATTGTCCTCGACGATGAGGAGTGTGGGCCGGGAAGCCTCGGAAGGTTCGAGGGGTTCGAGAGGTTTGAGAGGGTCGAGAGGTTCGACGGGGGCATCCTCCTTGTGCAAAGCATTGGGATAGGTGTTTTCGATGGAAATGGAGAAAACAAACCTACTGCCCTCACCCTCACGACTTTCGGCAATGATGGTGCCTTCGTGCAAATCGGCCAGCGAACGCACAAGGGCGAGACCGATGCCTGTGCCCGAAGCCTGATGACGTCCCTCGGCCTGATAGTAGCGCTTGAAGATGTGAGGCAGCGCATCGGGAGCGATGCCATGTCCCGTATCACTCACGGCGATATGCAGCATTCCCTCGGTATCGCCCTTGACATCGACAGTGATGTTGCCCTCTTCGGTGTACTTGATGGCGTTGGAGAGCAGGTTGTTGAGGATGGTGGTGATCACCTCCGAATCGAAATAGATCTTGGGAAGATCGGACGCGATGTCGTAGGAGAACTGCACCTTGGGATTGCGATATAGTTCCTTGTAGTTCAGGCAGATTTCGCGCACAAACTGCCCGATGTCGCCACGTGCCACGGTGAGTCGTCGGTTCTGCGTCTCGGTCTTTCGGAATTCCAGGATCTCGTTGATGAGGTCGCGCAGACGGCCTGCACTCTTCTGGAGCATAGCCACACGTCGATGGGCCGAGGGCGGCAGACTCTGGTCGTTCATCAGGTCGTCGATGGGACCAAGGATGAGCGTCAAAGGCGTGCGCAGTTCGTGGGTGACATTGGTAAAGAAGCGCAGACGTTCCTCGTTGAGTTCCTGTTTCTGGAGGCTCTCGCGCTTCTCGAGTTCGAGCGAACTTTGGAGCGCCAGCCTTCGCTTGTAGGAACGTACCATCCAAATGACGAAAGCGGCGAGGGCAAGAGCATAGGCCAGGAAGGCCCACCAGGTGCGCCAAAGAGGCGGCGTGATGGTGATGTCGAGTTGTGCAGAACGTGCCTCGTCCCAGTCCTGGCTACGCAACTTGGCACGGAGGATGAAGGTATAGTGTCCGGGACGAAGGCCACGGAATACCACATCGTCGTCGCCTGCAATGTCGTACCACTTGTCGTCCATACCCCGCATCATGTAGGAATATTCGACATGGCGGGTTTGCGCAAAGTTGCGAACGGTATAGGTAAGGTGAAGCGTGTTCTGCTGATAGCTGGTTCGCACACGTCCTTTCCGGTCGGGAATGAGTTGCTGAATCTCGGTCTGCATACCCATGGGATGATAGGCTTCGCAGGCGACAATCTGCACCTCGGAGACTGGCATGTTGCCCGTGACCTGACGGGGTTGGAAGCAGCAAACGCCCTGTGCCGAACCGAAGCAGAGGACACCTACGGCAGTCGTGAGGGCAGCGCCCGGCGAAAAGCCATGCAACTGATGCAGGTCGGACTGGCCGTAGTTGTAGCACTGTCCTGTACGCTTGTCGAGGCACGAAAGGCCGGTGTAGGTGCTCATCCAGATACGCCCGTCGGCATCCTGCTGGAGAGCAAGCACATGGTTGTCGGCAAGGCCCTGCTCACGCCCATAGCGGGTGACACGAAGCGAAGACTGCGTGTCGGCTGCCGGTTTCAGGAGGCCTGTTATGCCAATCAGACCATCGTCGGTAGCCATCCACAGCATCTGTCCGTCGAAGTCGCGGATGGTCTGGTTAATCTTAAAGGGAATATGTCCTTCGGCCGGAACCAGGTGATGGCAGGAATCGGAAAGCTGATCGTAGATGCAGGCCCCACCGCCCAAGGTGGTGAGCAACAGCTGATGGTCGTCGAGAGGGAGGAACCCGGTGACGGGAACCGTCAGGAAACGGCTGATGGAGGGACAAGGCACGACGCTGCCCTGCTCGTAGCGATAGACGCCCGTCTCACCACCAATCCAGATGCGATGCAGCGGGTCCTCGTAGAAGGAATGGACGTCGGCGCCCTCAGCATCGATATCTATGTGTTCGAATCGGCCCGTGCTTCGACTGAAACGAAATGCACCCTCATCGTCGATGCCCAGCCAAACATGGCCATTGCTGTCGGTCATCATGCAGCGGGTCAGCGAATGGCGACGCCGCATCTGTGCCTGTCCCGACCATCGACCCTGCATCCTGCCGTCGGCCCACAGCACCAGTTCGTCGTCACTGGCCATCCAGAAACCTCCGTCTGCGTCGGGAGCCATGGAATAGACTGCACGCGGTTGCCGCTCGATGTCGCGATAGTCGAGCAGATCGAACTCCGAACGCTGTTCGCTGACGAAATCGACTCCCGTGCCATGATTGCCCACCCAGATGTTGCCATATTCATCCTGTGCCAGGCTGCGTGTATTGAGCGACGACACCTTGACGCGGAAATTCTCGTAATCGTCGGTTGGCAAAGGCTTGCTGGTTGCCACGAAGTTGTCGGGATTGACTATCTTGATGCCTCCCATATCGGTAGCCACCCAGAGTGTGCCGTCGCGCATCTGGACGATGTCGTAAACATTGTCATCGAAGCCATCGGCATCGAGGGGCACACGCGTGAAAACACCCGACACGGGATTGAAGAGCACCAGTCCTCCGTCGCAGCCCACCCACACACGCTGGCGGTCGTCGAAGCAGATGCTACGCACGTTGTTGCCTGGAAGTCCTGAGGAGTCCTCCTCGAAATGCCTTGTGGCACCACCTGTCAGACTCACCACACTCATACCATGCTGGCTATGACCGATGTAGAGGCGGCCATGGCCGTCGTCGAGCAGACAACGGTTCTGGAAATGCGGGGTGAGGGATAGAGTCTCGAAAGTGCGCCTACCGACGTCCATTCGCTGCACTTCGCCATTTCCATAGACGAGCCACACCTCATAGGGAGACGCCCACGAGATGTCCTCCACACTCGATGCCATCATTCCATGGTTGGCATTGAGGACTGTTGTCTCTCCCGTCGCAAGGTGGTAGAGCACGAGCCCCAACTCGGTGCCGATCATCATCTGCCCCGTAGGCTCATGCCAATAGAGGGCTGCCACACGCTGCACGATGGGACCCGATCCATCGGGCCAACGCAGCGAGATACAAGTGCTTCCCGCAATGCGACTCACTCCTGCCTCGGTAGCCACCCACACATAGCCCATGCCGTCGATGGCCAGTTCGAGCACACCATCGTTGGCAAGGCCATTGGCCATGCCGACATGACGAGATGCTGTGTAACTGACGGGCCACGCCGTACCGACCAGCAGGAAGCTGGTCACGAAGAGAGATGCAAGCCTTCGAAGCATTGGGTTTGTTTATTTTATGAAAGGATTGACGGTGGGATCGGGACCCAGATAGAAGCCGGGCTCGGAGGGCTGATTGTAGCCCACATTCTGTGCTGCCGTCGAGAGGCGATAGGGAATGTCCTCCATGAGGCAGTTGATGCGATGGACGGTGGGGAAAGGTGTGACATAGATGCGTAGTTCGTCACTTTCGGGTGTACGGACGATGACCTCTTCACGCCAATCGCCAAGGATGTCGGCCGAGAGGCAGGGATTGGACTTCGTGCCATTGTTGAACTTGACACCTTCGAAGCGTGTGATATCGACGATGGACTTTTCCTCCCAATCGAACTTCGAAACCGCCTCACGATCGAGGAGTTCGCGCAACAGGTCACCATCCCACCAGATGCCGAAATTGATGGAAAGATGTCGGCCACCCAACTTGAGATGCTGCTTATGCTGCGGGTCATCGGGATCCTCGGCAGTGAAGACCACCTCACCCTTGATGTTGCGAATGCCATGGCTGTCGCTGCTCCACATCTCCAAGCCGGGGTTGGTGGGGTCAATGTCGGCAGCCATACAGCGGCCCACGTCGCTCGAAGAGGGAATCTGGAAGATGACCTCACCCGTGCGTGCATTGCGGAAGTCGCTGCCGTCGCGCTTGTTCTCGTGACAATCCCAAACAAAGAGATCTGAGGTCATGGGGTCGAAAGCCATAAGGTGGATGGCATCGCCATGGCCCATTCCCGTGTTGTAGAGACCACGTCCGTCGTTATCGACAGCCATCGAACCATAGGTGATCTCGTCGCAACCATCTCCATCGACGTCGGCCACTCGCAGGTTGTGATTGCCTTGTCCGGCATATTCTGCCCATTCGGGGTTGTTGGTATCGAAGGTCCAACGATTCTTGAGTTCCTTGCCATCCCAATCCCAGGCAGCGAGGACTGTACGCGTGTAGTAGCCACGACAGAAGATAGCGCTCGCCTTATGACCATCGAGGTAGCCCACGGCAGCCAACATACGGTCGCTGCGATTGGCATAATTGTCTCCCCAATCAGCAAGGTTGCCGCGTTCGGGGATGTAGGGCTTGGTATCCATGGCAGCGCCTGTCAGACCATTGAAGACCGTGATGTATTCGGCTCCCGTCAGGATGCGGCCTGTCATGGGACGTCCTTCACGATTGTATTTGCCCCATTCGCGCTGGGGAGAAGGCTGCTGCTGGTCGGCTCCTTCGGGACCGCGGTGACGATAGTCGGCCTGCGGATCACCGATGACATTGCCCTGTCCGTCGATGGTGCCATCGGAAGTCTTGACCATCATTTCGGCACGACCATCTCCATCGAGGTCATAGACGATGAAAGGCACGTAGTGGGCACCGCTGCGGATATTGATGCCCATATTGATGCGCCAGAGCAGGGTGCCATCGAGCCGATAGCAGTCGAAGAGCGTAGGACCCGTGTAGCCATCGTGTGCATTGTCGTGTGCATTGGAGGGATCCCATTTGAGAATAATCTCATACTGACCATCGCCATCGACATCACCCACCGAAGCATCGTTGGCCGAATAGAAATATTTGCGACCATCGGGCGACTGGCCTTCTTCAGGACGCTGCAAGGGAACTGGCAGGTATCCTTGGGGCGCATCGGCACGCAAGGTGAATGCACCATCCTTGCTTCCTCCCATCACCTCGTAGGTAACGTCGCCTTCCAAGGGCTGGGAATCGACAAAAAAGGTGCCACCCGAAGTGAGAGGCGCAACGTTAAGTTTCGTACCGTTGCGATAGACGTCGAACGCCTCACCCACGCCATCGCTGGTGAGGGTGCGCCAACTGACGACCACCTGCTGGTCTTGACGAATAGCCACGACACCACGGTCGAGCGTTTCACGGCAGAGGTTCGACATGTCGTAGCGAGGTTGTGCCTGAAGTGCCAGGACGCCTGTGAGGCTACATGCAATGATCAATCTTCGGTTCATAATTATTGAGAAAAAGGAAAGGATTCGAAATTGTTTTTGCAGTGCAAATATATATAATAATATTAATGTGTACAAGTCCCGAAAGCCTTTTTTTTGCCCCCGATGAAAAAATGTACCAAAAAAGACGAAAATCTGTAGGTATCAGTTGCGGAAAACCCGCTATCTTTGCGCCATAAAAATACATATTCACAGATTTATTTACAACCAAACATTAATCAAATGAAAGAACAAGCAACAAACTTCACGAAGCGCGTCGGCACGCTGTGGGCGCGTCTTCTCGTTCTGGTCATGATTGCAGTCCTTCCGACCGCCATCATGGCACAGGGACAGGTAACGGGTACGGTTGTTGACGCCACTGGCGAACCCATCATCGGTGCCAGCGTCGTTGTGAAAGGCACCACCACAGGTACGGTGACCGACCTTGATGGTAACTTCACGATCCCAGGCGTTTCAAGAAATGCTACCCTCGTGTTCTCGTATGTGGGCTATCGCACACAGAACATCGCCCTCGACGGCCGCAACACGGTCAACGTGACGCTCGAGGAAGACAAGCAGCTCATCGACGAAGTGGTGGTTGTAGGTTACGGTGTTCAGCGCAAGACTGACGTAACTGGTGCCCTCACACGCGTAGGCGAAAAAGAAATGAATGCAAAGCCCGTGAACAACGCCTTCGAGGCACTGCAGGGCAAGGCTGCCGGTGTGGACATCACAACCAGCGAGCGTCCTGGTACCGTGGGCAGCATCATGATTCGTGGTACCCGTTCGATTTCTGCCGGTCAGGGTCCTCTCTACGTTGTTGACGGTGTGCCCCTTCAGGCAGGTGGCATCGAGACCTTAAACCCACGCGACATCGAGTCAATCGACATCTTGAAGGATGCCTCTTCGACTGCCATCTATGGTAGCCGTGGCGCCAACGGTGTTGTCCTCGTCACTACAAAACGTGGTCAGGAAGGCAAGACGCAGGTGAGCTACAACGGATCGCTCACTTTCGAGAAGATTGTGGACAAGAGTCCTGCCATGAGCGCAAGCGACTATATCACTTGGCGTCGTTGGGCATACTACAACTCAGCTCCCGACAAATATACCCCTGGTGACCAGCCCACACAGGAGCAAGACAAGAACTTCTTCAGTGGTGATGACGTTGCCCTCGCCAACATTATGAAGGGATGGGCAGGCGGTTCATGGGATGGTTCGAAGGTAACCGATACCGACTGGACCGATTTCGTAACCCAGACTGGTCTCACCCAGGAGCACACCATCAGCGCACGCGGTGGTACAAAGAACGTCTCAGGTTTTGTATCGTTCGGCTATCTCCGTAACGAAGGCACCCAGAAAGGCCAGACCTATGAGCGCTACAATTTCTCGGCTTCTGCCGATATCCAGGGCACCAAGTGGTTCAAGGCCGGAGGTTCGTTCAATGCTTCATTCGGCACCCAGCAGTATGGTTATTCGAAGGCCTATGGAACAAGTTCCGGTCCAACCGAACTCTATGGTGCAGCCAAGGCTATTCTGCGCTATACATTGCCTTACGATGAGAATGGCGATATCATCACCCAACCAGGTGGCTCCACTACAAATACCTATTCGATCATTGACGAATGGACAAAATCGAAAGACGAGCGCAAGAACTACCGTCTGCTCGGAAGCTTCTATGCCCAGATTGACCTCGGCAAGATCTTCGAGCCACTGACAGGCTTGATGTGGAAGACCCAGTTCGGTCCTGAGTTCCGCTACTATCGTAATGGCAACTACCTCGACAGCAGTTCAATCAGCCGCGCCGGTGGTAACAACACCGTGAGCCGTGGCGATGGTCAGCAGCTTGCATGGACCCTCGACAATATGCTGCTCTACAACCGCACCTTCGGTGAGCACACCATTGGCTTGACCTTGTTGCAGAGTGCATCCAAGACTGAGACTGAAACCAGCAGCATCAGCGAAGAGAAGATCCCGATGCCCTCATTCCTTTGGAACAACCTGGGAGCAGTTGACGTTACGGATACCCAATATAAAGTAGGTATCGGTTCAGGCCTCACCGGCAGCCAGCTTTCTTCATATATGGCTCGTGTAAACTACTCGCTCATGGATCGCTACCTCCTCACCGCATCTGCTCGTTGGGACGGTGCATCGGTACTTGCCGAGGGCAAGAAATGGGACTTCTTCCCTTCGATGGCCTTGGGTTGGCGCATGGAACAGGAGAACTGGATGAAGGACATCAACTGGATTGACCAGTTGAAGCTGCGCTTCGGTGTCGGTGTCACCGGTAATGCTGCTGTAGGCCCTTACGGCACACTCGGTATCATCAGTTCCTACTGGATGCCATTCAGCACAGGCAACACCCAGATTCTCGTGACCAACGAACCTTATTATTCTTCGGGTGCCAACCAGATGCCGAACAAGAACCTCGGCTGGGAGAAGACCACCCAGTGGAACGTCGGCGTTGACTTCAGCTTCATCAAGGGTCGTCTTGGCGGCACCGTCGATATGTACACATCCCGTACGAAGGATCTGATTCTCGATATGACCATTCCTTCACTCTCGGGCTATCCATCGATGAAGACCAACGTAGGTCAGACCAAGAACAAGGGTATCGAGATCACCTTGAATACCATCCCCATCCTTACAAAGACCTTCACCTGGAATTCGAACCTGAATTTCGCTTGGCAGAAGGATGAGATCGTAGAACTTGCCAATGGCAAGGAGGACGACATCAACAATGCATGGTTCATCGGCGAGTCGATTGCCGTACACTTCGGTTACGAGGCCGATGGTCTTTGGCAGGAGAGTGACGCAGCCGAGATGGCCAAGTTCAACGAGAACGGCCAGAAGTTCACAGCCGGTAGCGTCAAGCCCGTTGACCAGAACGGCGACTACAAGATCGATGCTGATGACCGTGTGATCATCGGCAACAAGAACCCACGTTTGACCGCAGGCTGGTCGAACAGCTTCAGCTGGAAGGGCTTAGAGCTCACAATCGACCTGCAAGGCCGCTTCGGTTATACCATCAGCACTGGCGGTGAAGGTCAGCTTGGTATGTATCAGCAGCGTGAAATCAGCTACTGGCGTCCCGACAACACGGGTGCCGACTGGCAGAAGCCTGTATATAGCCAGGCCGGTGGCGACCCCTATGCTGGTCTGCTCGGTTTCAAGGATGCATCGTTCATCAAGATCCGTAACCTCTCACTGGGTTACAACTTCAACCGCAAACTCATCGAGAAGCTCGGTCTGAGCAACCTGAAGCTCTATGTTCAGGGCAAGAACCTGGGTATGCTCTACTCTTCGGTTGACTTCATGGATCTCGATACTGGCCGCACTTACTTCAACCGTGGTGTAACTTTCGGTCTTCAGGTTGATTTCTAATAATTGGGTAATAACATTAAGACATAACAAATATGAAATCTATTTATAGCAAAATAGTTGGCGGTGCCCTGTCGATGCTTACCCTTTTGGGTGCGACCTCTTGTGGCGATGATTTCCTGAAGGAAGAGGCTGGTCACAAGTACACGGATGCACTGCTTGAGACACAGGAAGGAGCCCTGGCAATGGCTGCCGGACTCTACGGCAACATTCGTTGGCATTTCGGTTATGAGTGGGCCTATGGTATCACACTCTATGGTTGCGATGAGTTCACCAATGGTGCAGACTTGACTTCGGAGCCTTGGAATACCTACGACAACCGTCTTAATCCGCTTGACTGTACACCTGCACTGGGTGCTGCCAACAAGAACTGTCCTGCCGTATCGGCACTTTGGGATCAGATGTATTATGGCATCTCTACTGCCAACCTGATTATCAGCAAGGCAGAGAACGTAAGTGATGAAGCCAGCCGCAACAAGGCACTGGGCGAAGCTTACTTCCTGCGTGGCTACAACTACTATCGTCTGTTCTGCCAGTATGGTGGTGTGACTCTCGAAACCGAGCCCGCCAATGGTACCGTGAAGAAGAACTACTCACGTGCCAGTGAAGAGGAGACGCTGAACCTGATCATCAGCGATTTCGAGAACGCCTACAACATGCTGCCAACCAACAAGTGGCGCGGCAACGGAACCTGGACACGCTACACGGCTGCCCACTTCCTCGCCAAGGCTCTGCTCTACCGTCAGTCCGAGCGTTGCGCTTCTTGGGGAAACAAGTATGACAAGAATGCCGACCTGCAGCGAGTTATCTCTCTCTGCGACGAAGTGATCGCTGCATGTCCATTGGCTGCCGACTACTGGGACCTCTATGCCAAGTGGACGGGTGTTGACTGCCCCAACGAGGGACTTTCGGAAATTCTTATGGCTGCTGAGCACAATCAGGACAATACCACCCAGGGACGTTTCGGAAACCGTACCTATAACTACTTTGATCCTCAGTTCTCCAACTTCTCAGGTGGTTGGGTACAGCGTGGTCAGTACATTGGTGGCATGGACTTCCAGCGTTGCCGTCCAACCGAGTACACCTACTCAGTCTTTGACAATGTCAACGATGCACGTATGTGGAAGACCTTCAAGACCGTCTATGGTCTGAACAATGCGGCCAAGAAGGATGCCGATGTGATTTCAGACAATGGAATCACCGCCGAGCAGGTGCCCGATCTGGGTGATGAGGGTATCATCTTCATCCTCAACAAGAAGGATGACCATCGTTTCGACGGCGAGCCTTATGGCACATTCGGACGTGCAGGCGTGGCTCACAGTTTCGTGAACCCCCGCACCGGCAAATGGGTGCCCAATGCATTCGTCAACTTCATGAACGGTCAGTATGTGCTCTTCAACTACGGCGTGAGCGGCAACACAGCCACTTCGAACGTCTTCTGCGGCATCAACAAGACTGCTGATGGTACCCGCACAGGTGAGAAGGGTGATGCACATCGTGACGTCATCATGGCCCGTACCGGCGAGACCTACCTCGTAAAAGCCGAGGCACAGGTTCGTTTGGGCCAGTACCAGGAGGCCATCAATACCGTCAACGTACTCCGTGCACGTGGTCAGTGGAAGAAGGACGAGGATCGCAGCTACTACACCGATGGCTCAATGGCATTCCTGAAGGCTGATGGTGGTATCGAGGACAACTCAACTGCTGCTGCCACTTCGGTAAAGAAGAATAAGGATAAGTCGGGCAAGGTGCTCTCCAACACCGAGGCTTACTATGCTTCGATGCTCCACACCAACACCTATTATCTCTCTACTGGCATTGAAGAGACCACCGAGGCTTCTGACCTCCAGATCAAGAGCTACACTCAACTCCCCGCCGAGGATGAGGCTGTCCTCTCCGCTATCGGTGCAAGCGGCGACTACGACCGTATGCTGAACTTCATCATGAACGAGCGCACACGTGAGTTGCTGGGTGAATGGAATCGTTGGGATGAGCTGGCACGCACTTGCCTGCTCGTAAAGCGCGCCAAGGCTTTCAACCCCGAGGCTGCTCCCAACGTGCAGGATCGCCACATGTACCGTCCTATCCCGCAGAAGTTCATCGACGCCCTCCAGAACGAGGACGGCTCGAACCTCTCCGATGCCGAGAAGAAGGCTTGGCAGAACCCCGGTTATTAATTCTGGCATTGTTCAGTTAGTAAATAGTTAGTATAGTATTGTGAAGGTAAAGGTCACATCGCGAGATGTGGCCTTTATCACTAAATCAGCGTCTGCAAACATGAAACTTACAATCACACTATTCACTCTCGTAGGACTGGCATTCAGTGCCTTTGCCCAAGATGCAGTCGATACGAGCCTCGCTCGGCATAACTTCTTCTATGCCGGACAAAGCAAGCAGCGTCGTATGTTCATCGTCAAGGATGGACAGATTGCGTGGAGTTATGATGACCAACTGAAACGCGGCGAAATCAGCGATGCCATTCTGCTCAGCGATGGCCACATCATGGTGGCTCACCAGTATGGCGTGGCAGAGATGGACAAGGAGGGAAAGACCATTTGGAGTTACGCAGCCCCCGAAGGGACAGAGATTCATACCCTGCAACCCATCGGACAGACACACGTCGTCTTCGTGCAGAACGGACGTCCGGCAAAGGCTGTCGTCATGGAAGTACCCGCCTGCCGCATCGTCAGGGAGTTCGAACTTCCAGTCAATGAAAAGAGTTCGGTACACGGACAATTCCGCAATGCACGTCTCACTTCGCGCGGCACTTTGCTCATCGCCAACATGTCATTGGGGTGCATTCACGAATTCAACAGCGCTGGACAAGAGGTCGATCGCTGGGAAGGCTTCCTTCCCTGGTCCGTACAGGAACTGCCCAAGGGCAACATCCTCATCACCGGACGCAAGGGACATATCCAGGAAATCAATCGCCAGGGACAGACCATATGGGAGATGAACACGACCGAATACGGCGTAACACAACCCCAGAAGACCGTTCGTCTGAAAAATGGCGGGCACATCGTCAACAACTGGTACAATGAGTGGAACAAGGAGCCCATGGATACCTTGAATGCCCCCGTACAGGCCATAGAGATCGACAAGGATGGTCGGAAGGTTTGGGAATTGAAGGCATGGAGAGATCCCGACCTGGGTCCTTCGACTACCATCCAACTGCTCAACGAACCTGTAAACCGCGACCGCATGTTCTTCGGAGACTTCAATCCACAGGCTCCCAAACTTTTCGTCGCTCCCAACGAACCTATCGGCATAGGACGCGGCATTCATCCCGGTCGTGTGGCATGGATTCACAACCCCGGTGTTGCCAAATGGGATGGCAAGACGGGGCTTTGGGTCGAGGATCGCTGGAACGACCAGGCCAAGGCCGACGAGATGATTCCCGAAGCCGTGATTCAATTGACGGGCGAGCCTACGCCACAAAAGGCCTGGAAAGCCCTGTTCACGCACTTCAACAAGGAGCATGGACGCGGCAAAAGAGGCTACAAAAAGGGCGAGACCATTGCCATCAAACTCAATATGAACAACGCCATCACCCACCACGACACCATCGAACTCAACTCGTCACCTTTCATCACCCTAGCATTGGTACGTTCTTTGGTAAACGAGGGAGGTGTGCGTCCTCAGGACATCATTCTCTGCGAACCCAGTCGCGCCATTACCGACAGCATCTTCGAAAAAGTGCATCGTGCCTTCCCCGCCGTCCGCATGATCGACAACATCGGCGGTGATGGACGCGAGAAGTGTGAATACTATCCCGAACAGATCACCTACTCGACCGACAATGGCAAGATGGCTCGTGGCCTGGCCAAGTGCGTCGTCGATGCTGACTACCTCATTAACACTGCCCTGCTCAAGACCCATTCGGGACCAGGTGTGACACTGACGAGCAAGAACTGGTACGGCGCCACCGACATCAACCTGCTTTGGCGACAGAATGCCCACAACAATGTGAGTCAGGACAAACGCCACGGCAAACCAGGCTACAAGACCTTCGTCGATTGGATGTCGCACAAGAATATGGGGCAGAAAGCCCTGCTCTTCCTCATCGACGGCACTTACGGTTCGCGTGACGTAAATGGTGCACCCAACCCGAAATGGATGAAGGAGCCCTTCAATGGCAATTGGGCATGCTCGATTATCGTGTCGCAGGACGAGGTTGCCTGCGATGCCGTGGGTATGGATATCATCATCAACGAATGGCCCGAGTTCGGCAGCCTCAACTATTGTGACGAATATCTGCGCGAAGCGGCTTCGATACCCAATGCGCCAAGTGGTACCATCTATATGCAGGATGGCAAGGCTCTGCAAAAGCCCCTCGGACTCTTCGAACATTGGAACAAGGATCATCAATATACCAAACTTGACCTCAGATACAAGAAATTATGAGAAAGTTACTCTTCTCTCTCTTCTCCCTCCTTGCACTCCTCTTTTCCTCCACTACTGCCCAAGTGAAAGATGCCTTCCAAGGCATTCTGCCAGTGACAGACCCACAAATGAAACAAAGTCTGAATGGAGTTTGGGACATCAAGGTGGTCGAAGGTATCACGGATGATCTTTCCGTACCGACACTGGATGAGACGTGGAGCAAGATTGACGTACCTGGATGTTGGGAAGCCTATGGTCTTTGCAAACCCACTTACCATCACGCTGATTCGCTGACCGGCTATTACCGAACGACTTTCAGCATCCCCGATGCATGGAAAGGTCAACGCATCGTGCTTCGCTTCGACGGTGTGCTCTATGGCTACGACCTTTGGATCAATGGCAGAAGAGCGGGTTCCTGGCGATCGGGCTACAACACGGCGCTCTTCGACATCACACCCTATTTGAACAAGAAGGCCACAGAGCAACAACTTGCTATGTGCGTCATCACCGTGTTCCCTGGCAGCGACTTCGACTACAACGACGACTGGGCACCGAGCGGCATCTTCCGCGATGTGACCCTGATGGCCGTACCGCAGATTCACATCAGCGACCTCACCATCCATGCCCATCTCAATGGCGAAGTCGAAGTAGAGACCGAAGTGGCTAATGCAAGGAAGAGCACTGTGGTCGAGCACGAGATTTTCGATGCCAATGGCCAAATGGTTGGGACTACCAAGGTGGAGAATCCCAGACTATGGACTGCCGAGACACCTTATTTATATATATTACGTACAAAGGTGCTCGACAAAGGGAAACTGCTCCAGACGTTCGAGCACAAATTCGGATTCCGCGAACTCACCATCGACGGCAATGTGCTGAAACTAAACGGACGACCCATCAAGCTGCGTGGAGTCACCACCCACAGCACCGACCCCAAGACCGTAAAGGTGATTGACGAGGCCAGCATCCTTCGTGACATGAAACTGATGAAGGAGGCTTCGATCAACTACATCCGCACCTCGCACTATCCCCGTGAACCGCGTTTCTACGAACTCGCAGACTCGTTGGGCTTCTACGTCATCGACGAAGTGCCCTTTGGCTATGGCGACAAGAACTTGTCGGACCCCACCTTCTACCCCGTCCTCCAGCAACGTGCCCAAGCCACCATTCGACGCGACAAGAACCACGCTTCGGTGCTCATCTGGAGTCTGGGAAACGAGAATCCCTTGACCGACATCTGCGTCCAACTCGGAGATTACGTGAAACAGGAACTCGACCCCGTCCGTCCAATCTGCTATCCCCAGGTGGGCAGTTATTTCCGTCGCTTCAACTATGACTTCCCCAAGGTAGCTGACATATATGCTCCACACTATCCCTCGGTGTCGCACGTAGCCGACTTCTTCCAGCGCAGCGACCGTCCTGTCATCTTCACCGAATATACCCACACCTTGGGCATCTCGTTCGAAGACCACGACAAGCGATGGGAAATCATCGAGCGCACACCTTGCATTGCAGGAGGCAGTGTCTGGGAATGGGTGGATCAAGGAATGCCTTTCAAGGATGCTTTGAAGGATCGGTACGGTTACGAGGAACGTGTCTTCACTTCGCCCGAAGGAGGTTTTGAGATGTGCGGTAACCAGGGCACCGATGGCCTGCTCTATGCCGACCGCACTTCCCTACCCAATTACTACGAACTGCAGCACAACTATGCCCGTGCCTTCGTATCGGAAGTCAAAGGCGATGAGCTTGGCATCGAGAACCGTTACGACTTTATCAACCTGAAAGACAACGTCACCTTCCATTGGACGCTGACCAACGACCGTGACACGGTGATGCGTGGAGCCTTCAGCCCCGACTGCGAACCTCGTTCCTCGACACGCTATCGGCTTACCCTCCCCCAGCAGAATGGACTGTCGCTACTGCAATTCGACATTGAGGATGCACAAGGCCACGTCTTTCTACATCAGAGTTTCGTGCTCAACAAACCAAACCGGAAATGGCAGGGAATTGGTGACCCGATGTCGCTGGTACAAAAGGCACCTATGGTTCGCGTAGGACGCAAGCCGACAATGTGCGAAATGCTGAAACTAAAGGATCGCCGCATCGAGAAGTATCTGCAACCATTGGACAATCCTTACGTGAAGGCAGAAATCAACACCACCGATGAGGGCAAAGGTATCAAGGTAGATTATTCGCTCACTCCCGACACGACCGACACGTTCCTCTCCGAACTGGGTATTGCCTTCCTGCTCGATGAGCGCCTGGATCGTGTACAGTGGATAGGACAAGGGCCCCTCCCCTCCTATCCTGGACGTGACAAGGCCAACCGTTATGGCTTCTGGGCAAAACAAATGGACGACCTCTACTTCGAAGGTAACCGCATGGGTGTAGATGCAGCCTTTGTGTGTGACGAAGAAGGCAACGGCCTGCTCGTTGCAGGCGAAGGATTGAATCTCAATTTCGAACAGACCGACCGCGGCATCGTCCTTACTGTCAATGCTGCCGTTTCTGGACAAGGGCCTAAGTCTTCTGCTACCGAATACCCCGTGATTGCCAAAAAAGTTGGCAGTGTCGGTGGCACCTTCTTCCTTTATCGAATCGACAAGGAGCAATTCTCGGAGAAACTGCACAAGTGGTTTATCAACCCTTCTGACTTTCCCGAACCGCTCCACCCCTTCCTGACCCAGTATGATACTTACTTGATGCATTTCGACAGTATCAGCCAATAATGGAAATGTTTACTAGTCCTATTGAACCTGCTAAATGGTTTGATAGGACTTTTTTTTTGCAAAAAAACTTGTATATCTCAAGATTTTTCCCGAACTTTGCAGCGTTTATTTGAAAACTCGAACTACGGCTATCATCATGAAGCAAATTAAATTATGGATCATTGCTGCAATCCTCTTGTCATGCAGCGTTCCTACTATCATCTCCTGCAAATCAAATCGGCATCGGATTGTAGCGACCTCCTCTGAGGTGGAATATGTTCCGCAAGCACCTAACTATGCCGATACGACGATGTGGATAACGGCAGATGGTGATCCCGACGGAACGGGAGCCGACGTCTTCTACATCGTATCAACCTGGGAAAAAGACTGGCAGACCGGCGACGGGCAAGTCAGCCATTACGCTGACGTGTGGAATACTAACCACCGCAGGCACATGGGCATCGAGATCAACGGAGTGGCAGAATATATGTCACGCGGCAATCGTTTCTATGCACCTTTCTACCGACATTCAACCATCGACGGGTTTGTAACGATGAACGAAGACACCATTCGGCGTCGCACTCGTCTCTCGATGCACGATGTTTGCGAAGCCTTCGACCACTTCCAGCAAAAGAGGGACAAGAGCCGTCCGTTCATCCTTGCAGGTTTCAGCCAAGGCGGCATGGCTGTGGTGGAACTGTTGAAGCACATCGATGACGAGACCTACCGACAACTGGTAGCCGCCTACATCCTGGGCTACAAAGTCAGCCCCGAAGACACCCTCTCCTGCTCTCATATCCGTCCAGCCAAGGGTGAAACCGATACGGGTGTTGCCATCTGCTACAACACCGTGAAAGACGTGAAATATGTGAATCCCGTCATTGCTGCCACCTGCATTGGCATCAATCCCGTGAACTGGCGCACCGATGACACCCCAGCGCAGTTGCACGACACCATCACCGTGACACTCTCGCCCGACTATCACGTCCTCGTCGTCGAGGGATATCCCGGTTCGGAATACCGCCCCTACAAGAACTTCATCAACGTAGGCGACATCCACAGTTGCGAACCCTGGCTCTACAAGGAATGTCTGGAAAAGAACTTCGCCGTTCGCACCCGTGCCTGGAGAGAAAAAATCAGCATTTCACAATAAAAAAACAATTTTTTTTGAAAAAAGTTCATTTTTCGTGTAGTTTTTAGCCCGACGTTGCGTCTAATGGGTGAAAATCAAAATCTACAGAACGACAATGACAACATTAGAAACCGCATTTACGCAAACCGTAGCCCAGCACAAGAGCACCATCTATACTGTGTGCTACATGTTCTCACAGGATGCCGATGAAGTCGACGACCTGTTTCAGGAGGTTCTCGTGAACCTTTGGAACGGATTCGAAGGCTTCGAGCATCGCAGCGACATCAAGACGTGGATCTACCGCGTTGCTCTTAACACCTGCATCTCAATCGACAGGAAGAAGCGACGCAACGAAACCGTCCGCCTGACCATGGACATCGATCTCTTCGAAGATCGTGACGAAGACACCCAGCAAGTAAGTATGCTTCACAAACGCATCTCACTACTCAAGCCCTTCGATCGTGCGATTGTCCTGCTCTGGCTCGAAGACCTCAGCTACGAAGAGATTGCGCAAATCGTGGGTATCTCAGCCAAAAATGTCAGCGTCCGACTGTACAGGATCAAAGAACAACTCAAGCAAATGTCAAACAATTAAAACTACACCCATTATGAGCGAATTTGAAATGAACGAGATGCGTCAGCAGATGAACATCCTCAAGAAGAAACTGGAACAGCAGGAAATAGTGAATGAAAAGCTTATCCGCCAGTCGATGCGCAAGAATATGCGGAGCATCAACCGCCGCAACTTCATCCTTACGGCAATCGCCATCCTGATGGTTCCCTACAGTTACTGGGTATTTTACAAGATGGTAGGATTCTCGATGGCCTTCTGGATCGGCACCAGCATCTTTATGCTGATCTGCGCAGGAGCCAACATCTGGAACAACCGCAATTTGAACAGTTCCAGCCTGATGAGCGGTGACCTGCTCGAAGCCAGGAAAAATGTGGCTCGTGCCAAGAAGTTCGACACCCAATGGCTCCTCTTCGGCATTCCTACAGTGCTGCTTTGGCTTGCTTGGTTTGTCTATGAGGTATATCGTGTCAACGGACCCGACGATATGATGCCTCTGTTGTTGGGAGGAGGTTTTGGTGGCGTCATCGGCCTCATCTGCGGCTTCCGAATCTACTACAAGACCCAGCGACAGTATCAGGAAATCATCGACCAGATTGAGGACTTGACAAATAACAATTAATAATTTGCAATTAACAATTAATAATTAACAATTAACAATTAGTAATTGGGGTCTATTGACCAACGGAGTTGATAAAGCGCGCCAAATCTTTGCGGATTGGCACGCTTTTTCGATTTAAATTCCTTTTCAAATCTTCATTTTCAACGTTTTTTCGTAACTTTGTACCCTCATTTAAGGTATTATTCAGATGAAAACTTTCAAAGCAGCACTTTTCGACCTCGATGGCACCCTCTTCGATACCGAAGGACAATACTCCATCTTTTGGGGCAAGACCTGTCGCCGATTCCGCCCTGACATCGACCGTCTGGAGTACAAGATCAAGGGTATGACCCTGGTGCAAATCTACGATAAATATTTTCCCGACCCCAAAGTACAGGCCATCATCACCGAAGGTCTGAACGAATGGGAAATGCAAATGCGCTACAATTGGATAGCCGGAGCCGAGGATTTTGTGATGGACTGCAAGCGACATGGCGTGAAGTGTGCCATCGTCACCAGTTCAAACCAGATGAAGATGAAGGCAGTTGCCGCACAGTTACCACACTTCGATGCGCTTTTCGACCGCGTACTGACCAGCGAAGACTTCACTGCCTCCAAGCCCGCCCCCGATTGCTATCTGCTGGGCGCCAAAATCTTTGGACTGGACATCGACGAGTGCGTTGTCTTCGAAGATGCTATCAACGGACTGCAAGCCGGCATGGCTTCGGGCATCTACACCATCGGAATCACCACCACCAATACTCCCGACGTGGTAGCGCAACTGAGTCATCACGTCATCAAGGACTTCACTGAATTAAATTACGAAAAGGTTTGTGGGCTCTTCTGATGAACGGTACAGGAAAAATCATTTGCATACTCATTGCCATTTGTTGTGTTTCGACGCCCGCCGAAGCACAATTCTGGCATCGCATGGATAGCCTGCTTACCCGTCGATTAATGAAGATAACTACAGACACCGCCTACGTCAGACGTCCCCGGCAGAATTGGATACCCAAGTTGCGGTATGATGGGTTCGGGAGTGTCATCGACATCCAAAACATGAACGAAGAAGGCCAGTTGATAAAGTTGAGGCTCAATTCTGCCCTGCGCACTTCCATTGGCATCTCAAGCTCCTACAAGGGTCTCGGACTCACCCTCTCGTTCGCACCACGCCGCTTGTTCCAGAAGACATCCGACCAGGAATACAACTTCAATTACTACAACAACTGGTGGGGCGCCGATGTCACCTTCACCAACATAAGCAACTTCGACGTCGAGATGGAGGTAGGAAGGGAGAGAACACAATTCGAGTGGGAAAGTGCCCGACTCTTCGGACTCTCCGTCAACTCTTACTATGTCTTCAATGGACGCAAGTTCTCTTATCCGGCAGCGTTCAACAATACTTGGATACAAAAGCGTTCGGCCGGCAGTGTGATTGCGGCTGCCACACTCTACAATGGCACATTGACCAACAAACTCACCGAACCCCGTTGGAACCTATTGGAGGAACAAAGCATCAAGATGAGCCATATTGCCATTGGTGGAGGTTATGCCTACAACTATGTGACACGTTATCACTGGCTGCTGCACATCTCTGCCCAACCGACTTTCATGATTTGGAAAAATTACACCTTACAACTCGAAAAGAATCCTGAGACGGGCGAGCCTGTCAAATATCGTCTGCCCATTCAGAATGCGCAACTCTATCTCCTGGGTCGAACAAGTGCCATCTACTCCCGCGGTCACTATTACATCGGTCTCTTGGGAGTGATTCAAACCTACCGAGTCGGGAACATCGACGAATTCTCCATCCAAAACACCTACTGGAAAGGACGCATATATTATGGAGTGAGGTTTTGAGGAGACCCCCTCATTCCCCCTCCAGATACTCCTTGATCTTCGGCAACATCGCCTCACATACCCTACGCCCCTCGTCGTAAACCTTCTGCAACTTTTCGCGCTTCATCTCCACACGTCCCACATCGAGTTTTTCGGTGGGGGCGATGAGTAATGTCCTGCCTTGCTTCGCTTCGTTCATCACATAGTCGAGCTGTCCATTGTACATATCGGGGCGTTTGAGTAGACACTCGTACACCTTGGGATAGTTCCGCGTGGCGAATTTCATCAAGCCAAGATGTTTGGTAAGAGTCTTACGATAGCCCAAAGGCTGGGTCAAGATCGTGACAGTGCGTTCATAACCGCGCTCTTGCATAAACTTGAGAGGTATGGAATCAGTAAGTCCACCATCCAAGAGCACCTGGCCATCCACGTGCACTGGCTGTGCGACCAAGGGAAGTGATGCCGACGCACGAATCCACTCCAACTCGTCATAATCAACATGATCCATGACGTGATAGACTGGTTCGCCTGTCAATATATCAGTACAAACTAGGATGAACTCCATTGGGTTGTTCGCAAAAGCCTCTCCATCGAAGATATCTATCTTGCAAGGCACTGTGTGGTAGCAGAACTCTGCATTGAACAAGTTACCTGTAAAGATTAGCGAACGCATACTCATATAACGCTTGTCGCCCGCCATCAGCAGGTTGTAACGGAGGGCACGGCCACGCTGACCCGACTTTATATTGACGCCAAATGCGGCTCCAGCCGACACACCAACTGCGCCATCGAAAGTGACGCCGTTGTCCATCATAACGTCAAGTACACCGCATGTAAACATACCTCGCAAGCCGCCGCCTTCGAGCACAAGACCAGTTTTAGATGTTTCTTTCATACCGCAAAGATAAAAACGAAAATTTTTTTTTGAAAAAAATGCCTAAAAATTTGGTGTTTTCAGATAAAAACTTTATCTTTGCCCCGCAAAAGTGCCATTTTTGTCGACTCAAGTTGACAAAACAATTTGCAAATAATAATTATAAATTAACAATTTCAACATAGACAAATCTGTAATTTTTGGAATGAATAAGAAGAAATATTGCGGCGTAGTTGTCCCTATGGTCACTCCCGTCACTCCCGAAAGCAAAATTGACACTGCCGCTGTCGGTCGTATCATTGACAGTTTTGTCAAGAACAATGTCAGCCCGCTGTTGATGGGCACCACAGGCGAAGGCAATTCTGTAAGTCAGGCCGAAGCACGACTGCTGGTCGAAACTGCCGTGAAGGCAGCTGACGGCAAAGTGACCGTCTATGCCGGTCTGACAGGCAACTGCATCAGCGAACAGCGTGCCCAGGTGGATGCCTTCACTGCCCTTGGTGCCGATGTCATCGTGGCAACGCTTCCAAGTTACTATGCCTTGACACCCGAACAGATGGAGAATTACTACCGCCAGTTGGCCGACTATTCAAAGGCCCCGGTTATGCTCTACAATATCTACGCTACCACCCATATGAGCATTCCGGTGGATGTCATCAAGCGACTCGCCGACCATCCCAACATCGTGGGACTGAAAGACTCCGAACGCGATCTGGAACGTATGCAGCTCTGTATCTCATTTGCCCAGCATCGTGAGGACTTCAGTTATTTCTGCGGATGGGCTGCTCAATCGTTCTATTCACTCTCTTTGGGTGGAGATGGCATCGTACCATCCACAGGCAACTTCACACCTGGTATGTTCCGCAAACTCTACGAATCTGCTTCATCGGGCGACCTTGCCACAGCCCAGCAGTTGCAGGTGAACACCAACGACATTGCAAAAATCTATCAGGCAGGACGTACCTTGGGCCAATCACTCACCGCTCTCAAGGTGATGATGCAGACCGATGGTCTCTGTTCTCCCGATGTCCTTCCCCCTCTCACCCGACTGAGTGAAGAAGAGGAAAAGGAAATCGCAATGAAAGCGCGAGGCGTGGTACACTATTAAAGTTTAGAAAAGTTCAAAAGGTTAAGAAAGGTTGTTACGCTTCGCTTCACGCGAGCAGAGCTCGGAGCGAAAGGCTGTTAGTCCGAACACCTCTTCACTCCTCTTAACACCTCGAACCCCTCAAACCTTTCGAACTCCTCCTAACCCCTCACTTCCCATGGGCCTACACTGGTTTGATTATTTCATCGTCATTGCAAGTATTCTGCTTGCCATTGTCATGGGCTTCTACTTTGCCCATCGGCAAAAGGACAGTTCGACCTACTTCACGGGCAGCGGACGCGTTCCAGCCTGGGCTGTGGGCATTTCGATCTTTGCTACACTGATATCCAGTGTCACCTTCCTTGCTTACCCGGGAGCCGCTTACAGCAGCAACTGGGTTCTGTTGGTGCAAGGCCTCATGGTTCCCATCGTCCTCCTCACCCTCATCGGTGTCATTGTTCCGCTCTATCGCTCGATCATCAAGCTATCTACTTACGAGTATTTCGAGCGTCGCTTCGGTGCAGGAGCCCGCTATTATAGTTCGGTGGCTTTCGTCCTGACGCATTTCACAAAGATGGGCTCGGTGTTCTATCTGGTTTCGATGGCACTTGCTGCCTTCATGAATCTCAACATCTATCTCATCATAGCCGTATTGGCCCTGGCCATCATTGTCCTGACCCTCTTGGGTGGTATGGAGGCCATCATCTGGATGGATGTTGTACAAGGATTCCTGCTCATCGGCGGTGGCCTGCTTTGTATCACTTTCCTTCTCTTTGGTGTGGGTACACCCTATGGACCAAGCGAGATTGTAGGCACAGCATGGGCAGCAGGAAAGATTGACGTGGGTCCTTATGATTGGAACTTTGTCGAAACGACATTCTGGGTAATGGTCTTCAATGGCATCTTTTATGCTTTGCAGAAATATGGCACCGATCAAACCATTGTCCAACGTTACCTGACAGCCAAGAACGACCACGAGGCCAAGAAGGCAGCCTTCATCGGAGTCTTCCTCTCGGTACCGGTCTGGACAATGTTCATGCTCGTAGGCTCTTTGCTTTGGGCATATTACCAACTGTCGCCCGACCCCGCGGTCATTGACCCCAACACTGGGGCACAACTCTTGAAGGCTGATGCCGTGTTCCCGCATTTCATTTCGACGCAACTGCCCCTTGGCATACGCGGACTCATCATCGCTGCCATCGCCGCTGCTGCCATCTCGTCGCTCGACTCTGACCTAAACTGCATTTCAGCCATCGCCGTGCAGGACTACCTCGTGAAGTTGCGTCCTAGTATGAGCGACAAAAAGAAACTCAACGCCGGACGTTGGGCTGTGATTATTGCCAGTCTCGGAGTTATCGCCATTGCTGTAGCCTATGTCCAGACACATGGTGGTTCGGTGCTTGAGACGATTTTTGCATTCTACGCCATCTTCTCGGCAGGTATCGTGGGAATCTTCCTTTTGGGACTTTTCAGTCGACGTGCCAACAAAAAAGGACTCTACGTAGGCCTCATCGCCTGCATCCTCTTCACGGCATACGCTACATTGACTTCCCCAATGAAAATGCCCGACGGTTCAAAACATGCTCTGATCGACTTGGGCTCCTGGAACTTCACCCATTCGAAATATATGCTGGGTGTCTATAGTCACCTCATCGTCCTCATCGTAGGTTATCTGGCTTCATTCCTCTTCCCTAGCGACAAGGCTGACGAGAAACTTACCATCTACGGTTTCCTCAAAGAACGAAAAAACAACCCCTCTTAACCCCTCACCACCCCATCCCCATGGAACCAATCATACTAAAACAACCCAAGAGAATAGAGTTCGGCTCAGGATGTCTGGACCATTTCTGCGACGACTATATCAAGATGGGCCTCAACCATCTCTTGCTCCTCACGGCCAACCCTATCGTACCAATTTTGCAGCCTTACGTCGAACGACTTGGAGCCAATGGTGTCAAGGTTCTTGTCGAAACACAGATCTTACGCGAACCCACGGTGGCCGACTTCAAGCGCATCCTCGCCGAGGCACAGGAGTTCGAAGCCGACTCGGTGCTTGGTGTCGGTGGTGGCTCGGTGATGGACGTTGCCAAACTCGTCGCCACCTTCCTCCATTCCGAACAATCCATCGAAGAATGCTTCGGCATTGGCTTTGTCAAAAAACGTGGAGTCTGGTTTGCCTGTGTGCCCACTACAGCTGGCACAGGCAGCGAAGTGTCGCCCAATGCCATCCTCCTCGATGAGAGCGACAATGGCAAGAAAGGTGTCATCTCCGACCATCTTCTTGCTGATGTGGCCTACCTTGACCCGACACTGACCATCAGTATGCCAGCGCGCATCACCGCCGAAACCGGTATGGATGCCTTGACCCACTGCATCGAAGTCTATACTAACAAGTTTGCCCATCCAGCCGTCGATATGTATGCACGCTATGGCATCCAGCTCATTGCCAGCCACCTGCTGCGTGCTGTCAAGGACGGAAAGGACATCGAAGCACGCGAAGCCATGCTGATGGGTTCTATGTATGGTGGTCTCGGACTGGGTCCCGTCAACACTGCCGCTGTCCACGCCCTCGCCTATCCCGTGGGAGGAATGTTCCACAAGAGCCATGGTCTTTCGAACGCAGTGCTCCTCCCCACAGTGATGAAGTTTAACATGCCTGCCAATCTCCAGAAATATGCCGAGGTGGCTATCGCCCTAGGTTGCGAACCCGGAGCGAATGATGAGGAGACTGCTCTGCGCGGTGTGGATTTTGTGACCCAACTCTCGCGCGATTGTGGCATTCCACAGACACTCGCCGAAATCGGAATTCCTCAGAGCGCTGTGCCCGAGATGGCAGAGGCTGCCATGAAGCAGCAACGTCTGCTCCGCAACAATCCCCGTCCCGTCACCTTGCAGGATGCCATCGATATCTACAATTCTTTATATTAACTTCTCTTCCTCATGAAACCAATCTTAGCCATAACTATGGGTGACCCCGCAGGCATCGGCCCCGAAATCTGCGCACGCTCACTGTCACACCACGAAATTTACGGCACTTGTCGCCCACTCATTGTCGGTGACGCCAGTATCATGCAGAAAGCCATCGACTTGCTTGACCTCGACCTGACACTCAATCCCATCCATGACGTCAAGGATGCAAAGTTCACGCCAGGCATTGCCGATGTCTTCGACCTTGGTCTCATCGATCTGAATACCTTCGAATGGGGCAAGGTGCAGGTGCAGTGCGGCAATGCAGCCTTCCAATATGTCAAGAAGGCAATTGACCTGGCTATGGCTAACGAAGTGGATGGTACTTGCACTGCACCGCTAAACAAGGAAGCCCTCCATAAGGCAGGCCACAACTATGACGGCCATACCGAGATTTACGCCACCTTCACCGGCACCAAGAAGTACGCCATGCTCCTGGCCGATGGACCATTGCGCGTGATTCACGTTTCGACACACGTTTCCCTTCGCAAGGCCTGTGACCTTTGCAAGAAGGCGCGTATCATCGAGGTTACTGAACTTATCTACGATGCATGCCTCCAATTCGGCATCAAGAATCCACACATCGGCATCGCCGGACTTAATCCTCACTGTTCCGAGAACGGGCTCTTTGGCTGGGAAGAAGCCCAGGAGATTATTCCTGCTGTCGAGGAACTTCAGAAGCGTGGCTTCAACGTCGAAGGCCCTATTCCTCCCGACTCCATCTTTGCCAAAGCCAAATGCGGCAAATATGATGGTGTCGTGGCACAATATCACGACCAGGGGCATATCCCGCTCAAGGTTTTAGGTTTCAACTGGGACCCCGAGACGGGCAAGATGTTACCTCAGAAAGGTGTCAACATAACACTTGGACTCCCCATCATACGTGTCTCGGTCGACCACGGCACAGCCTTCGACGTGGCAGGCAAGGGCATTGCTGCCGAAGAAGCATTGCTAAGCAGCATCGACTACGCAACACGTATGGCTATCTATCGCCTAGAAAACAAACAATAACTAAACTGACACTGCTATTCCATTTGAAACTAAAAAAAAGATATTATGATAATTGTAATTGCTGACGACTTGACAGGCGCTGCTGAGATTGCAGGTATAGGTCACTCCTACGGTTTATCAACCGCTTTACTAATTGATGTCGCTGACAACCTGCCTGTTTGCGACCTGATTGTAGTTGCTACCGACACCCGATCAATGACCGAACAAGATGCCGTAAACGAGACCCACCGCATCTGCCAAGCCATCAAGTTGGGACTGCCCAAACTAACCGAGGCCCGTTATGCTGCCATGACACCTTTGAAACGGGCACAGGCTATGGCAAAACAGGATGATATACTGCACCTGTTCAAGAAGACCGATTCTGCCTTGCGCGGTCATGTCCACCTCGAATTACGCGCTCTCATCGAGGAGTCGCGTTACGAGCAAGTCATGTATATGCCTGCCAACCCAAGCATGGGACGCACCATCCGTGGAGGACGCTACTTCGTCAATGGCTTGCCCATCGATCAGACCGACTTCAGCCGTGATCCAGAATTCCCAGCCACTACTGCCAATGTAGCTGCTGCCATCGACGTCATGCCTGGCAGTCGTCTCCGCATTTGCGACGCTGAAGATGCCCAAGACGTGCACCGCACTGTGAAGATGGCTCTCAACAATCGCATCCCCACCCTTCTCGCTGGCGCTGCCGACCTCTTCTGTGCATTCCTTGAGGAACTTGGCCGCAAACCAACACGTGCCAAGTCCTTCCATGGTCTCAACGAAAAGGGCGCTGCGCTCATCGTTTGCGGAAGCACACAAAGCATCGACCTCAGCAGCCAACCCTACGTACGCCGTCACAACATGGCCAGCATCCCTATGCCACGTGAGGTATTCGACAATGTAACCAATCAGAAGATTACACCCAAGGAAGCTGCTGACAAATGGATGGGACGCCTCAAACAGACACAGGTCGTTGCCGGCAAGACTGCCTCATTCATTCTGACACTTCCTTATCCAAGTTCAGGCACCCGTGAAGGAGCCTTGGCTCTGCGCCAAGTGACAGGAGACATGACACAACGCATCGCCAAATCCACCACGCTGTCGGAACTTATCATCGAAGGTGGCGCAACAGCGCATTCGGCCATCAAGGCTCTTGGTTGGACACGCTTCCATATCTCCAACGTCATCGGCCCTGGCATCGTAAGAATGCAGTGTCTTGATGCCACCGCCACCCATCTGACCATCAAGCCGGGCAGTTACGACTGGAAGGATCTGTTTGCCTAATTTCTATTATTGGAGTCAACGGGAGTTAGCGTGAGTTAACTCCCTCAAATTAATACCCTATGAAACGTTCCATACTTTCCCTTGGCCTCATCATCGCTTTCTCTGCGAGTGTGGCACAACGAGCGCACCATGATTGGGAAGATGTCTCCGTGCTGCAAATCAATCGCCTGCCAGCACGAGCATCGTTTACTCCCTATATCCATATACCAGGAGATTCCTATCTCTCGCTCGACGGAGTATGGAAGTTTCATTGGAGTCCCACACCAGAGGGACGTATCGCAGGATTCGAACAACCGGGATTCCAGTGCCAGCAAGGCGACTGGAATCCCCTTGTTGTTCCTGCAACATGGGAAGTGAATGGCTATGGAACACCCATCTACGTCTCAGCAGGTTATCCTTTCCGCATCGATCCTCCCTATGTGACTACTGAACCCGACAAGTCATGGACGACCTACGAGGAACGTAATCCAACGGGACAATATCTTCGTGACTTTACTGTTCCTGCATCCTGGCTTACCGATGGAGGACGGACTATGGTGCGTATGGAGGGAGTAGCCTCAGCATTCTATGTATGGGTCAATGGAGAAAAAGTGGGATATAGCCAAGGTGCTATGGAACCTGCCGAGTTCGACATTACCTCGAACCTTTCAAACCCCTCAACCCCCATCCACACCATCGCCCTCGAGGTATATAAATATTCCGATGGTGCTTATCTCGAGGATCAGGACTTCTGGCGTCTCGCTGGTGTGCACCGTTCCATCTATCTTATCCATACCCCAGCTCTTCGCATCGCAGATGTCACTATTCGCACCCTCGATCGCAGGGCTTCATCCTACCAAGGTAAAGTATCCTATTGTCTTCAAATCGATCCCGAACTCGTTTGGGATGGTATGGACGGCACCAACAAGGGCATTGATGATGGACTGGCCAGCGTCAAAGGCTGCCTGTTGAAAGCAACCCTCCGTGATGACGAGGGCAGCGAAATAACGTCCCTTCAATGTGATGCCTCCGAAGTGCTCGACCTTCAACACAAGGCAGGACTGATGAATGAATGGTTCCCGCAGCGCGGACCACGCAAATTCGGACGCATGCAGACCATCGTGGAAGAAGTGAAGGAATGGACTGCTGAGACCCCCTATCTCTACACCCTCACCTTAGCCCTAGAAGACAGCCTGGGAAATGTCCGCCAGCAGTTGCAACAAAAGGTAGGATTCCGAAGCATTGAGATTCGTCATGGACGTTTCCTTGTCAATGGGCGTCCCATTCGTCTGCGCGGCGTGAATCGTCATGAGCATGATCCCAAACTGGGCCGTGTGATGACCGAAGAGCGCATGTTGCAGGACATCATCCTCATGAAGCGGGCAGGCGTCAATGCCGTGCGCACCAGCCATTATCCCAATTGCCCCCGCTGGTATGAGCTTTGCGACAGTCTGGGACTATACGTCATGGACGAAGCCGGCATCGAGACACATGGTTTGCGCGGCACGCTGGCTTCCACTCCCGAGTGGCATGCTGCCTTCCTCGATCGTGCTGTCCGTATGGCCGAACGCGACAAGAACCATCCCTCCGTCATCATCTGGAGCATGGGCAACGAAAGTGGCTATGGCCCGAACTTCGCTGCCATTTCGGCATGGCTCCACGACTTCGACCCGACACGCCCCGTGCATAGTGAGGGAGCGCAAGGATACATACTGACTGGCCAGCAGCCCACTTCCGAGCCTGAATATGCTCCCGATCCTGCCACCGTCGATATGATTTCCCGTTTCTATCCACGCACGCAGGATGCCTACCTCAATCCAGGCATGGACGAAAATGCCGACCAGGAACGTGCCGAGAATGCTCGTTGGACACGTCTCCTCAGTCTGGCTCAGCGTACCGACCATTTCCGAGGCGGCATCCTCGATGGCATCGCGGACGATCGTCCTGTCCTTACCTCCGAATATGCCCACGCCATGGGCAATGCCATTGGTAATCTCGACCGTTATTGGGAGGAAATATACAGCCATCCGCGTATGCTGGGCGGTTTCATATGGGACTGGGTGGATCAAGGGCTCTACCCCACACGCAACCAGCCCGACATTCCGCAGGATGCTGTCCTCTACGGCGGTGACTTTGGAGACAAACCCAATCTCAACGCCTTCTGCATGAATGGTGTTGTCCGCAGCGACCGAAGCGTCACAGCCAAATACCGCACAGTCAAGCAGGTCTATGCTCCCGTAAGGATTATTACCGGTCCCTCGAAAGAAAGAACTCCCGAAAAGATATTGAAGCCCACACTCCCCGCTCTCTCCATTGTCAACCTCAATCACCACACCACGCTCGATAACTACTACATCACCTATCAATATGTCAAGGATGGCAAACCCTTCGGCACGCCACGCGTGATACATCTTCTCGAAAGCATTGAACCTGGCGACACCGTGGCGCTTCCCGTCCCGTTCTTCACAAACACGGATGCCAAGAAAACATTTTCCAACGACGTCCGTCTGAACCTCAGCGTCCGTCTCCGCAATGCCACCCCTTGGGCAGAAGCGGGCTACGAGATCTACAATACGCAGATTCCCGTCTATGAGCGTCCAGAGATGATGGCCAAAAAGCTCAAACCTTCGCGCCGTCTCAGCAGCGATTCGCTCCTCCACCTCATCAAGGACAACGCAAAGTTGCAAGTTTGGCGTGCCCCGCTCGACAACGACAAGATGTTCGGCAACTGGATAGCCAAGGAATGGTCCAAGCACGGGCTCGACAAACCTACACGCACAATAGTTTCCGAAAATGTCGAGCGCTATCAGTATGCCAAGGGAAGCATCCTCGTCACCTCCGAATGGAAAACGAATGCTGATGGAAGCATCGAACTCTCCCAGACCTATCGACCCGAAGGCGAACTACCCGACCTTGCACGTCTCGGCATACAACTTGCTTTGCCCCGGCAACTCGAGAACCTTGTCTGGTATGGCCTCGGCCCCGATGAGACCTATCCCGACCGACTCGTCGAAACGCAATACGGACTTTGGAAGGGTACCGTCAGCGAACAATACACCCACTATCCGAAGCCACAGGATGGAGGCAACCATATGGGCACCACGCTGCTCTCTCTCCTCGACACCAAGGGACACGGCCTACGCATCACAGCCCTCCCCGTCGAAGAATCGCAACGTCAGCACTTCCGCACACCTTGGAGCGAGAACGGCACTCCTGGATTCACTTTCCAGGCGCTTCATTATACGCCCGAGGAACTTGGCACAAAGCGCAATGACTATCAACTCGAAGCCTCTGGACAAATCATCCTCAATCTCGACTGTGCCATCCTCGGCATCGGTAATGGTTCGTGTGGCCCAGGCGTCCTGCAAGAGTTTGCCCTGGACCGGAGCCTGCCCTACCAGCTGCATCTCCTGTTCTCCTGGCAGTAGCAACAATTCATCCATATACCATCTCCCTCAAATATGATTCGCTTCAAACGCTGTTCCTTCCTCACATTATTCACATTTCTAACATTGTTCACTCTCCCAGTCCTCGCAGGAAAGTTGGACAATACACACAGGACGACATCCTACACTTGGAGCACGCCCTCGGTTAATTCCGCAGGTTCGATGCCAGTAGGTGGCGGTGGTGTGGGGCTAAACGTTTGGTGCGACTCCCAAGGAACCATCCGTTTCTACGTTTCCCAATCAGGCACTTTCGACGAAAACAACACGATGCTGAAATTGGGACGTTTCGAACTGAGCCCATTCCCCAACTGGGAAGAGGGAGGTTTCTCGCAGACGCTCCATCTCGAAACGGGAGAAATGACGCTCTCTCAGGGCGGTGTGACGGTCACCATCTGGTGCGATGTCTTCAAGCCCGTGGTACACGTTGAAGTGGATACCAGGCAAAAGACACTCTCTACTCTGAGTTATCATAGTTGGCGAACCCAAGATCAACCTTTCACACAAGCCGAAGGCCAACAGTCCAGTTGGAAATGGCTGGCTCCCAAGCAGGCCGATCCCAATCGTTGTATCACACGCCGCGACAGCATCAACCCCACCTCCACCCGACTCACCTTCTTCCATCAGAATCAGGATGAGACAGTGTTCGACTACACCGTCCGCGACCAACAGCTCGACGCTTGGAAGGATAGCCTCTACAATCCCCTCAAGGACCGCGTCTTCGGCGGAGTGCTGACAGGAGGACAGTTCCTAGGTGAAGACGATGCCCAGGATGAATACGGCCGACCCTACCACCGATGGCATTACGGTTCAGCAAACAAGGCTGCGCGTCATCATCATTTCCAAATCACTCTCTGCACGCAGCAGTCATCGGTCAGCGAGTGGGAGCAGAAAATTGCTACGACACAAAAGGCGGTCAATCGGACAAAAGACCGCCTGGCTAGCCAGAATTGGTGGAAACAGTACATGAACCGCTGTTACTTTGAAACAGACGACGACGATGACGAACTTGGCTCAGCCCTGTTCAATGTAACACTATTCCGCTACATGCTGGGCTGTAACTTCGGAGGCGAATACCCTACCAAGTTCAACGGAGGACTCTTTGCCTTCGATCCGCTTGAAGTGGATAGCGCCAGTATGGCAAACTTCAAGGCGGGCAAATTCCACCCGACGCCCGACTTTCGCAAATGGGGAGGAGGAACATTCACGGCGCAAAACCAACGCCTCGTTTATTGGGGAATGTTGAAAAGCGGCGACTACGACCTGCTCCTGCCCCAACTCGACTTCTACGCAAAGCTACTGCACAATGCCGAAATCCGCTCCCGCGCCTATTGGAACCACGAAGGAGCCTGCTTCACCGAACAGATGGAAAACTTCGGATTGCCCAATACCGCCGAATACGGGCAGAAACGTCCCGTTGGCTTCGACCCGGGCCTCGAATACAATGCCTGGCTCGAATACGAATGGGACACCTCGCTCGAATTCTGTGAAATGGCACTGGAAGCCTGGCGATATACCTATTCTAGTGAATCCAGGACATCTAGTTTCCCTCTGAAAAAATACCAGCCTCTTATCCTCTCCTGCCTCCGTTTCTTCGACGAGCACTATCAGCAGCTTGCGCTCCAACGTGGCCGCCGCGGACTCGATGCCAATGGGCACCTTATCCTCTTTCCCGGCTCGGGATGCGAGACCTACAAGATGACGTACAATTCGGCGAGCACCATCGCCGCTCTGCAACGAGTATCGCAGGATTTCATTCGATATATGGAAGTGTCGGGTGACACCACAAATCTCGCCTACATCAAGACTCTGGCTACGCGCATCCCTCCTATCCCCACGCGACTGCAACAAGGCAAGGAGTGCATAGCCCCTGCCATTGCCTACGAACGCATCAACAACGTCGAGACTCCGCAACTCTATCCCGTCTGGCCCTGGCGCATCTACGGACTGGAGAAAGACGAGACAGGCAAATACGTTGCCAATGAAAAAGCCTTGAATACCTACCAATGCGACTCGGTGGCCCTAGCCCATCGTTCGTCGAAAGGCTGGAAGCAGGACAACATCTGGGCAGCATGTCTCGGGCAGACCGATGATGCCTATCGTCTCACCATGGAGAAGCTCCAGGATGGGCCCTATCGCTTCCCCGCATTCTGGGGTCCCGGCTTCGACTGGAGTCCCGACCACAACTGGGGAGGTTCCGCCATCATAGGCCTCGAAGAGATGCTCCTTCAGGAAGACTCCTCCACGGGTGAACCCATCCTCTTCCCTGCTTGGCCCAAGGACAAACATATCCGCTTCAAACTCCACACCAACGACAATAGAGTCATAGAAGCATCGGCATTATGACTGCATCCCTTGAAGGTCTGATATCTGCTCTGATAGAGTTAAGACAAGAGATTTTTCTATTTTTTCCAAATAATTTTAGCCCATTCTACATTTTTGCTAAAAAAGTAGGGGAAAAATTTGGAAATATGAAATAATCTTGTTATCTTTGCAGCAGGGAAACCGGATATGTAGAGCGGGAAACTCATCGATTCTTACACTTACCGGGTAAAGCGTATGCTGAAGGCGCGCTCTCGACCCTGACGACGCCACGAACACTGGTACCACCGGCGGGAATTCGAAAGATTACGGAGGCGGACCGCAGCCCAAAACCTATATACTGGAGTTTCATCACGTCCAGAGAGCCGGTTTCCTTTTTTTATTTATTCCCCATGACATCTTACCAACTCGGACAAGCCGGCGAAGAACTTGCCATCGAACGTTTGTGCCAGGAAGGCATGCAGATACTCGAGACAAGGTGGAAAGACCATGCCTACGAAACAGATATCATCGCCTTCGATCCTGTGAGTGATGAAATGGTTTTCGTGGAAGTCAAGACCCGCTCGTCAGGCTTATGGGGAAGACCTGAGGATGCTATCGACCGACGCAAGATCATGCGTTGTGTACGTGCAGCCGACTATTATATGCGTTCGCGCAACATCGACTATCCCGTGCGATTTGATGTCTTTGCCATTGTTATTCCCAGTTCAGGCAAAGCGAAGGTTGAGTATTACAAGGATGCGTTTTATGCCCCGTTGGGGTGAAGATATGGCACAGAAGGAACAACTTGAGACAATGAGCTTTGGAAGCCATTTGGAAGTACTGCGACAAATGCTGATACGCATCGTATTGGTTGTCGCAGTTCTTTCGGTCATTGTGTTCTGCTTCAAGGAAGAGACTTTCCGCCTGCTGCTGGCTCCCAAGGAGAGCGATTTCATCACCTTCCGTGCCATCGAAAGGCTCAGCGACTGGATAGCCTCCCTCTCAGGTAGCGGCGAAGGTTTCCGCTTTACGCCCTATTCCATTGATCTCATCAGCACAGAACTCTCGGCTCAGTTCATGATGCACCTCACCGCTTCGGTAAGCATCGGTGCATTGCTGGCTTCGCCCTATATCCTTTTCGAACTATTCCGCTTCATCACTCCGGCCCTTTATTCCAACGAACGAAAATACTCGTTCGCCATCGGCGTAAGTTGCTATGTGCAATTCGTCATCGGCGTTCTGATTACCTACTTCATCCTCGCTCCCATCTCCTTCCGCTTCCTTGGTACCTATCAGGTGGACGAAACTGTCCGCAACTATATTTCTCTCGACAGCTACATCTCCACTTTCACAGGCCTTACATTCACCATGGGACTCGTGGCACAATTGCCCGTCGTCTGCTGGCTATTGGCTAAGATGGGACTCCTGAAGGCAGCATTTATGCGGAAATATCGTCGTCATGCACTGGTACTCATTATGATAGCAGCGGCAATCATCACGCCGCCCGATGTGTTCACTCTCGTGCTTGTGACGTTGCCGCTGTATCTGCTCTATGAGCTTTGTATCTTTATAGTAAAGAGATACTAAGGGAGATTAAAGGCTATTGATATACCATTCAATTACCATATATCCATCCTCTCTGATTTGAAGTGCGTCCGTTGCATCATTCGGATTGAGTCCATTTGCCTTTTCCCATTCATCGGGGATGCCGTCGCCATCGGTGTCCAAGCGAGGTTCTCCCGTGTAGGCTGGAAGTCCTCCCACCTGTTGCGGATTGGTGATGATACCCAACTTATAACTGTCGGCAGGCAGACGTCGGCGGCTGTAGGGCGAGGTATATTCCTCGGCTTCAGGCACGAAGGTTGCCTCTCCTGTGCGCACGCTTCGGATAATACGCTCATCGACGGCATCACGACAGGGCTTCGTAGCTCCCACATTATTTAATACATATTCATAGGCTTCCTCTGCATTCATGATGTTCTGTGGAGCATGATATTCAAAGGGAGCATCCACTTTCAGCACCTCACGTATCTTCTGAGCATCACCCAGTCCAGCGGGTTGCACGCCTCCTGCCCAGTTGTCAGCCGTCACGGTCGGGAAACCCTCCACGATATTACCTGCAACGTAAGCCTTGCCCCAATCGTTTCCATTCGCCTCGCTTCTTCCATGTTCGGGTTTGAGGATGCGATAGCAGATTTCAGGGGCTTTCTCAGCAACTTTATCGGCCTTCTTCTTGCCGGACTTATTTGCCGCAGCCTGCTCAGAGTTGCCGAAACCGAACTTCTTGACGTTCTTCCGATAATTTCTCAGATAATTGTCCACCAGTTGGTTGGCATCGAAACCTGTGATAAGTCCAGGTTTGAAATAATTGTTGATGATGTTGTAGAGCGAAGTGTGGTCGCCACCATCTACCGAACGGTTCCACCAGTTGTAGATCACGTTGTTGACAAAGTTGAAGTCTCCATTCATGGCAATCGATGGATTGCGTGAGATGTTGTTGGCAAAAAGATTGCGCGCAAAGAGCGAATTATATCCGCCAATCGATGCTCCGAAACCATGGTTATAGAGGTCGAGACCTTCGCCGAAGATACAGTCCTGGATGGTGATGTTGCAACAGGCCAGCTTTTCGCCATAGCCATTGGCCTTGCGGGCATAGACATGACGATACATCGACATCACCTCATCTAGTCCCCACGAAGCCGAACAATGGTCGTAGATGATGTTGCCGATTCCGTTGCCTCCACAGGCATCATCGCGATGTGCCACATCCATTGTCCCACGGCGGAAACGCATATACCGGATGATGACATCGTGTGTATCGATTTCGAGCGTCTCGCCTGTTACGACGATGCCTTGGCCGGGAGCTGTCTGTCCGGCGATGGTCACGTAGGGAGCTACAACATGTATCGGGCGTTTCAGATGTATCTCGCCTGCCACATTGAACACGATGATGCGGGCACCTCCCGTCTCGCACGCTTCGCGCAAGGTTCCAGGTCCATCGTCTTCGAGGCTTGTAACTACCAGGATCTTTCCCCCACGGCCACCGAAACTATACATGCCGCCGCCCTCGGCTCCCGGAAAAGCCGGAATCGTGGCTTGTCGCAAATCCGAAGGTCGGTTGGCCCATGGTACAAAGGGCTTGCCATCAAGCATTTGCTCCATCACGACGGGAACGGCCTTTTGCCAGGCGACTTGATCGAGTTGATTCCACACTGCCTCTTCGGCTGCTCCACGAGCCTTGACGCTGTCGGGAATAGTAGGATACTGTGCAAAAAGTGCAGTGGCACCCAGTGCAAGACCTAAGGTTAATGTAAGAATTCGTGTATTCATAAACTTACAGTGCTATGTGTGTTAAACTTGCTGCAAATATAACAATTCCCGATGATTTGTCCAAATTTTCAGCGGATAATTCTTAAAAATCAACAGATTTTGTTCGTTGAATCGCGAAAAACATTATCTTTGCAGACAGAAAACTACATTATATATATTATATGAAGAAGGCCTTACTACTTTTATTTGCCCTTGGCACAATGACACATATGATTGCCAAGGCCGAAACCACCGAACACTATGTGGGCGGCGACATCTCTCTGCTACCAAGTTACGAGCAATACAATACCCCTTATTACGATCGCGACGGCAAGACCATCAGCGATGTAGTTACCTACGTCAAGGAGTCGTGTGGATGGAATGCCATACGAGTGCGTATTTTTGTCAATCCCAAGGAGCGCACTTCGTCAAAGTCGGGCGTTGTGCAGGACCTCGCCTACGTGAAGAAACTGGGCAAGCGCGTCAAGGATGCCGGCATGAAACTGATGGTCGATTTCCATTACTCCGACTGTTGGGCCGACCCCTCCTATCAGGACATCCCTTCGCGCTGGAAAGGCAACACCAGCAACGAGGCACTTGCCGATTCGGTCTATGCTTTTACGAAGAACTGCCTCACCGAGCTCAAGGCTTATGGTGCAGAACCCGACTTCGTGCAGGTGGGCAACGAAATCAGCTACGGCATGCTGTGGCGCAACAATAGCGACAAGGTCTATCCCTCGCAGGCCAAGAGTAACAACAGTGCAGGTTGGACACGCCTCAGCCTCTTGCTCAACAGTGGTTCGAAAGCTGTGCGCGAAGTATGCCCTGACTGCAAGATCATCATCCACATCGAACGCACCGAAAACAGCAGCCAGACTGCCAACTACTACAATTACATCAGCGACGTCGATTACGACATCATCGGCCTCAGCTACTATCCCTTCTGGCACAATAGCCTTGCCAAACTTGGCGCCACACTCACCACACTCCAAAATCAATTCCCCACGAAGCCTGTGCAGATTGTCGAGACAGCCTATTTCTATCAGTACTACCCCGGCGACGCCAAATATGACTTCCAATCCACTTGGCCTGCCACCGAAGCCGGACAACTTGCATTCACCAAGGATCTCATCGCCGAGCTCCTCAAGCACGACAATGCAAACGGTCTCTATTGGTGGTTCCCCGAAGAGAACGGCAATGGCGGAGCATCGTGGAACGCCAGCACCATCGTCATCGAATCGTGGCTCAATCGAGGCCTTTGGAATGACAACAACCACAAGGCACTCAGCGCCCTCTACGAACTCCAGACCTTGCGCAACGGTGACGCAGCCATCAACGGAATATCCACCGACGTAGCAGGCACTCCAACCATCTACAATCTTCTAGGCAAGCCCATCGACAAAGGTCGTGACAACCTGCCCCCAGGCATTTACATCATCAACGGACGGAAGGTCCTCTTGAGGCGATAATATACCAAACATAGCATAGCCAGCGGCAAAATGTCGCTGGCTTTTTTGTGTCGGACAATTTGTCACATTGTCCCAACAATCCCGTTTGGCACGGAGTTTGCAAAGATTGAAGTGTTGCAATACATTTGCAATGAAATAACTGAAATATTTCAATATCAAAACTATTATAAACATCAAAACTATTATGAAGATTCAACCATTGGCAGACCGCGTGTTGATCAAACCCGCACCTGCAGAAGAAAAGACCGTCGGTGGCATCATTATTCCTGACACCGCCAAGGAGAAGCCCCTCAAGGGCGAAGTAGTAGCTTGTGGCAAAGGCACCAAGGACGAAGAGATGGTAGTCAAGGTAGGCGACCAGGTACTCTACGGCAAATATGCCGGACAGGAACTCGAGTTCGAAGGCGTCAAGTATCTCATCATGCGTCAGTCTGACATCGTAGCCATTTTGGCATAACACAAGTGACCTCTCCCGCTCGGAGAGGATAAGTCATTTACTCCTTTTAAAATAATAATATTATGGCAAAGATTATCAAATTCAATACAGAATCAAGAGATTTGCTGAAGTCTGGCGTTGACCAGCTTGCAAATGCAGTGAAAGTTACTCTTGGCCCTAAGGGTCGCAACGTGATCATTGACAAGAAGTTCGGTGCTCCTCAGATCACCAAGGACGGTGTTACCGTTGCCAAGGAGATTGAGCTCGAGGATCCATTCGAGAACATGGGTGCACAGCTCGTCAAGGATGTTGCTTCCAAGACTGGCGACAAGGCTGGTGATGGTACAACTACTGCTACCGTTCTTGCCCAGGCCATGATCAGCGTAGGTCTTAAGAATGTTACCGCAGGTGCCAACCCAATGGACCTGAAGCGTGGTATCGACAAGGCCGTGGCTACTGTGGTTGACTGCGTCAAGGCTCAGTCGGAGGAGATTGGTGACGACTACACCAAGATCGAGAACGTTGCCCGCATTTCTGCCAACAACGACGAGGAAATCGGCAAGCTCATCGCCCAGGCTATGAAGACTGTCAAGAAGGAAGGCGTCATCACCGTTGAGGAGGCCAAGGGTATGGATACTACCGTCGATGTTGTCGAGGGTATGCAGTTTGACCGTGGCTACATTTCGCCATACTTCATGAACAATGCCGAGAAGCAGACCTGCGAGATGGAGCAGCCTCTGATTCTCATCCACGACAAGAAGATCTCCAACCTTCAGGATCTGCTCCCAGTACTTGAGCCAGTTGCCAAGTCGGGTCGTCCTCTCCTCATCATTGCCGAGGACGTCGACTCTCAGGCCCTCACCACCCTCGTGCTCAACAGCCTTCGCGGTTCACTCAAGATCTGCGCTGTCAAGGCTCCAGGCTTCGGTGACCGTCGTAAGGAGATGCTCAAGGATATCGCCATCCTGACCGGTGGCCAGGTTATCTCCGAGGAGGTAGGTTTGACCCTTGCCAACGCTACTGTCGATATGCTCGGCCAGGCCGACAAGGTGACTGTCGATAAGGAGAAGACCACTATCGTTGATGGCGCAGGCGACAAGCAGGCCATTGCCGATCGTGTCAGCGAAATTAAGATGCAGATCGAGAAGACCACCAGCGACTATGATCGTGAGAAGCTGCAGGAGCGTCTTGCCAAGTTGGCAGGCGGCGTAGCAGTGCTCCACGTCGGTGCAGCCTCTGAGGTCGAGATGAAGGAGAAGAAGGACCGCGTCGATGACGCCCTCTGCGCTACCCGTGCCGCCATGGCCGAAGGTATCGTTCCTGGTGGTGGCGTAGCCTACATCCGTGCCATCCCTGCTCTCGATGCCCTGAAGGGTGACAACGACGACGAGCAGCTCGGTATCGAGATCGTCAAGCGTGCCATCGAGGAGCCTCTCCGTCAGATCGTTGCCAATGCAGGCAAGGAGGGTGCTGTGGTTGTACAGCGCGTCAAGGACGGCGAGAAGGACTTCGGCTACAATGCTCGCACCGAGCAGTATGAGCACTTCCACGAGACTGGTGTCATCGATCCAGCCAAGGTGGCTCGTGTTGCACTTGAGCAGGCCGCTTCCGTAGCAGGCATGTTCCTCACCACCGAGTGCGTCATTGCCGACAAGCCAGCTCCAGAACCACCAATGCCAGCTGGCAACCCAGGCATGGGTGGCATGATGTAATCTGCCAATCCCTATAAGTGGCATGATGTAATCTGTAGTCTTTCCCACATGCTCCCCGATAGGGAGTGAAACAATAAACGCGAGGGCGTGTCAAGATCTTTCGAACTTGGCACGCCCTTCTTTTTTATTGGAATATATTTCTCTGAGACTTAAAAGAAACAGTCATCTTCTGGTATTTCGACACGCTCCATACACATTATATAGTATATAGGCAAATAGGTAACATTGCCCTTTGTATATACTTCGCGCTCATTATCAAGCACAATGCCCGATGGGATATTGTACTCTTTGTCTGCAAGGAATCGGTCAAGTGCTTTATGCGAAGTGAAATCCTTTCCTGACTTCACTTCAATAGGTAATACCGTCATTCCTGCCACATTGTTGACAAGATAGTCAACCTCGCCCTTCTTCGCATTGTCATAATAGAAAAGATCATATCCGTGTGCCTTTAATTCTTGAGCAACCGCGCTCTCATAAACCGAACCAAGGTTTATGCTTCGCTCGTCTTTCATCACAGGAGAGATATTATACTCGTACAATCGTCCCGTTAACAATCCAACATCGTTCAGATACAGTTTCAGCAGGTTCTTGTGAACTGATTCTGACAGAGGATATTTTGGATTGGAAATAGCGTGTACGTCAAGGGCAATACCAGACGATATAAGGTATTCAAATTCTTCTGCGAACCATTCGAACCTGTCTCCCTTCTTATCGCGGATGTCCTTTGCCACAATGCGCTTCTTCTTGTTCTCCATCTGAGACACAATCATGTCATAGATACGGCGCACAAGGAGTTTCTTGCTTGACTCCTTCTCATATTTGGCAGCATCCTCCTTGTACAGATCTCGAATTGCCTCCTGAACTTCACGAACCCTGACAATATTGTGAGTTTCCATGTAGGTATTGACTGCATCTGGCAGACCTCCAACCAACAGATACTTCTTGAACTCACCCAACATTCTCTCGTGTTGTGCCTCAGTGAGTGAAACTTGTCGTTTGAAGCAATCACGCACATAATCAAGCGCCTCTTTGCCCCAACCTTCTGCAATTAGCCATTCTTCAAAGTCTAGCTGATACATCTGCTTACGGATTATACTACCAACAGGTATTGAAGCTGTATTGCGAAGGGCGATGCCAAGCAAACTGCCACTGGCTATATAGGTGAACTTTCCTTCCTCTCGTAGGAATTTCAGCATAGTAAGATACTGGGGGTAGTGCTGGATCTCATCAAGGAATACCAGTGTATCAGCCTTATCACCCAACTTTCCACCTGCAACCATGCTAAGGGTCATATAGAACTCATCCAATCCATGTATTTCGCGGAACAGGCTTTCCGTTTCGTCATCCTTAACAAAGTTTATCTCAACGAAATTCTTGTAAAGTCGATTGCCGACTTCACGGATTATGTACGATTTGCCCACCTGTCTAGCTCCTTCTACGACCATTATCTTGTCATTCCCAGAGCGCAAATGAGCCTCAATATCTGTACCGATTTTTCTGTAAAGCATAGAAGATTTACACTTTTTATTAGTTTTTACGTATGCAAAATTACACTTTTTCCCTTATTTACTCATCAAGAATTTACACTTTTTCTTATTTTTTTAACTGTAATAGTATAATTCTTGATGATTTTTCACCTTACGCATAGCAAAAACGTGTGTTCATTATGAAGAATCTACCCGTATTCGTAGAGTGAAACAATAAACGCGAGGGCGTGTCAAGATCTTTCAAACTTGGCACGCCCTTCTTGCGTTTCTTTGTTTGCTCAACGACATGAACATGAACGTTGAGGAATTGTTCTTTATGAGGAATGTGTCCGGGTCAGACGAACCTCTATGGTCAAACCTCCTTTGGGTGTTTGCCATGCATCAGCCGAACCGCCATATTGCAGTGCGATATTCTTGACGATAGCAAGGCCCAGGCCTGTACCACCAAGTCGACGGGAACGGCCTTTGTCGATTCGATAAAAACGTTCGAAGATGTGAGGCAAATGTTCGGCAGGGACACCTACTCCATTATCTATAAATGTGAATGTGTAGAGGTCGCCTGCTCCCTCTGCCTGAACACGGAAGTAAGTGGCATCGGTGGCATAAGCGAGCGCGTTGCTGAATATATTGCGGAAGAGGGAATAGATGAGCGAAGCATCACCCGTCATGGGTAGCGATGCAGGGATTTGCATCTGTAATTGTATGTGCTGCTCATTAAACTTGGTCAAGGTTTCTTCCTGGATTTGTCTGAGGATGACGGCTGCATCTATCATCGTCTGTGGCCGGGTGGTGTGGGCTTCTTCCAAACGGGTGAGTGTGCTCATATCGGTCAACAGACTACTCATACGGCGACTCTGTGCATAACATTTCTCGAGGAATTCCACACGTTTCTCCTTGCTCATCGAAGGATTGCTGACCAGACTTTCAAGATAACCTTCGATGGTGGTGGCTGGTGTCTTCAGTTCGTGGGCAGCGTTCTCGGTGAGCTGACGTTTGATGCGTTGCTTCTCGCGCTCGCTGTACTCATATCGGTGACGGAAGTACATCGCAGTAGCGATGAGGACTAAAATACTGAGAGTGTAATACAAGAACGTGTAATCGTGTTCGAGTGAAGAAGTGAGTTCGGCGGAATAAGGCACCGAAGAGCGTACTATCTTGTCCCCAAAACGTGTTGCGGAATAGAAATACTTCTCACCATTAGTCTCGGAGGCTCGCTTGATGGCATAACCACTTCCACATTGCAAAGCCTTTTGAATCTCCTCGCGCTGGTGATGGTTGCCCATGCGGCTGATGTCTTTCTCCTCAGTGTCCGAAAGCACATTGCCAAGAGTATCAATGACGGTTACACGAATGTAGCGTTCTCCTTGGTTCTCAAGATAATGATAGTTGTTGAGTTGTAGTTGCGAATGCAGAATGTCCACACGAAAAGCATGTTCACGCCTGTACTCATAAAAGCCGAAGAAGAGTGTAAACAGACTCGCAAGGATTGTCGCAACAATGACAATCTTATTGGTGAATCGTGCTTGTTTCATCTGCCAAACATATATCCATAACTAAATTTCGCACGCAAATAATCCCCGTAACGCCCTATCTTCTTGCGAATGCGAGTGATGTGGACATCCACGGTGCGGTCAAGCACTATAGTGTTGCTTGGCCACGCAACTTGAAGTATCCGTTCGCGCGAGAATACCTGTCCCGGTTTGGAAAGAAGTAAGGCCAAAACCTCGAACTCCAACCTGGTAAACAACACTTCCTTATTGTCAACATAACATTCCTTGCGGTCAAGATCAATTACCAGGCCCTCGTATTTAATGATATTTGAGCTTGTTGGGCCTGGCAGAATCGTCTTGGATTCCTCTGATTCAGCGCGTGTCCTTCTTAATACTGCCTTCACCCTTGCTTTTACTTCGCTAATGCGGAAAGGCTTGAAGATGTAATCGTCGCTACCGATTGCAAAACCCTGTAGCAAATCTTCCTCCAAAGTCTTTGCCGTACAGAATATGATAGGTACACCAACTGTTCGGGCATCAGACTTCAGTTCCTTTGCCCACTCAAAGCCCGACTTGGGCGTCATCATCACATCGAGAAGTATCAGATCAATACTGTTACCGGCAGACAAATAATTGTCAACTATTCGTTGTGCTTCTTCTGCGCCTTCTGCTGTCAGCACATCATAGCCATCCATCTCAAGATTGAAGCGGAGTATCTCGCAGATATCGGGTTCGTCATCGACGATGAGAATTCTTTTTGCCATACATTGATTATTTGCAAGTGCAAAGTTACGCATTTCTAACTAAATATAGTTCAAATGTTTGTACGTTAGGCAAAAGTTTAACAAGAATTTAACACCTTCGATTGAATTCCCACATATTTATCATCATTGTTATCGTTCAACGACAATAATTACCGACCCATAAACGTCATGATTGATGCATAACCTTATGCCCTCGTCTGGCGTGCTTTGCTCTGTACGACGTTGAGGACATAGTCACCAAGCTTCTCAAGACCATTCACGTAGTCAATGAAGAAGGCGCCAAGCTTGTAGTCATACTCTCCTGCCGCTATGTTCTGCAGGTTGTCGTTGCGCAATTGGGCACGAAGGTTATTGATCTCGTCTTCGATAGCATAGCTGCGAGAGATATCGTGGCCTTCTCCCTCTGGTTGCTGGAGGGTTTCGGTCATCTGGGCAAGAGCATTGGAGGCAAGTTGTTCCATGCGATTGAGCTGCTTGAGCTGCTCGGAGGTAAAAGGCTCCTGGCAATTCTCATGCTTGCGACTAAGCGTGCGAGCAAGCGAGAAACAGCAGTCTCCTATGCTTTCGAGGTCATCCACCTCACGAAGCATGCGCTGGATCTGACGTTTCGCGTCATCGGAAAGTCGGCTCTCCCCGACCTGTTGCAGGTAGTGTGCTATTTCGTACTCCATATTGTCGGTGATGCCCTCGTATTTCTTCACCTTCGAGAAGAATTGATCAAAACGATCGGGATCATCCTCATCTTCATTTGCACGCATTGACAACACATAGTTGAACGACTTCTGACAACGTTCGGCAAAGACCACAATTTCCTTACGAGCTTGAAGGATAGAGAGTTCGGCAGTAGAGAAAAGTCCTCCGGAGATGTATTTGAGGCCTTTGTCCTCCTCCTGTTCCTCCTTGAGGGGAAGAACACGACAGACGAAGCTTTCTATCTGATGTACAAAGCCTATCAACAACAAGGTATTGAAGATATTGAATGCGGAGTGGAACATTGAAAGTTTGAACAGGTCATTCGAGCCAGCCTTGAAAACCTCTTCCACCAACCAGCTGACAGCGTTACAGAACGGGTAGAATATGATCAAAACAACTACCACACCAAATACATTGAAGAACAGGTGGGCGAGGGCTGCACGACGGGCTTGTATTCCTGCTGCCATCGATGCCATAACGGCTGTGATTGTTGTACCAATGTTCTGTCCCATGGCAAGTGCAGCAGCCTGTTCAAGGCCGAATCCCGGGATATGCATATCGAAGAGCATAAGAGTGATGGCCATGGTGGCAGCCGATGCTTGCACCAGCATGGTGACCAGGGCTCCTACAATGACAAACAGGATGATGGTAAAGAAACCTCCATCAGCCACCTTTGCCAATATAGCTGCAACCATAGAACCTATATCGAGGTCGTTCGCTGCTTGTTGCAGAAAACTCAAACCCATGAAAAGGAATGCAAAGCCATAGACGAATTCGCCGATGGACTTACGCTTGCTATCGTGGCTGAAAATGAGAGGAAGGCTAAATGCAAGAAGAGGTAGCGTGAGTGCTGCAATGTTGACCTTGAAGCCAATGGCAGAGATTATCCACGCGGTAACAGTTGTTCCGACATTAGCACCCATTATGACTCCGATGGCTTGGGCGAGATTCATCAGTCCTGCATTAACGAAAGACACAACCATGACTGTCGTGGCTGATGATGACTGGATGAGAGCCGTGACAATGATGCCCGTGAGGACACCCATGAAACGATTCTTCGTCATGGCTGCCAGAATACTACGTAAGCGATCGCCCGCAAATTTTTCGAGGCCTTCGCTCATTGTCTTCATACCAAAGAGGAAGAGGCCAAGGGAACCTAAAAGGGAAAGGAAATTGAGGAAAGTATCCATATTTGTTTTATAATTTTGTGCAAAGATATTACCAGGTTATTACAAAGTTGTTACAGCAATGTGAAGTTGTTGTTACATCTCTTGCTGTAATCAAAACTAAACATGTTTGTAATCATTCTGTAATAGATGACCCATACCTTTGCATGGCAATTCACAAAACTATAACTCAATTATGGTTGTTCTATACGTTATGCCAATAACCCAGCGAGTCGCTCCAATTCCATCATTGGAGTGACTCTTAAACACAAGTTTTCATCTTTTTTCGATTGGGAATACGATAATTCCAGATATTTTTCGTATCTTTGCAGCGCACAAAAGCCTTGGAAGGAGTCGCCGAGACAGTCTCGCAGCCCTCGAACAGGCTGTTTTTTTCACAATGAATTGGATTATCCTGATTCTTGCCGGACTTTGTGAGGTGGGATTCACCTACTGCCTTGGTCGTGCCAAAGGTGTCATCGGCACGGAGTGGTGGATGTGGATTACGGGATTTGCCGCACTCTATGTCTTGAGCGCTGTTTTGCTAGCCAAAGCCACCCAAACGATTCCCATCGGCACAGCCTATCCCGTCTGGACTGGCATCGGTGCTGTGGGTGCCGTCGTCGTCGGCATCTTCATCTTCCGTGAGCCTGCCACTTTCTGGCGAATCTTTTTTCTAACCACGCTGATTGCCTCAATCATCGGTCTTAAAACCTTATCTTGAACATGGAGGAATTTCGTCCCATTCGCCGTCATCATCAGCAACTTTCCGAAGAGGAGAGCATTCGCATTCTCACCGAATCAACGTCAGGCACCCTCGCCCTGCTTGGCGACAACGATTATCCCTACGCCGTCCCCCTCAGTTACGTTTACGCTGATGGGGCAATCTTTTTCCACAGTGCATTGGAAGGCCACAAGATTGATGCCATTCGCAAACACGAGAAGGCATCGTTCTGCGTCATCGCGCAGGATGCCGTTCACGGGAAGGAATACACCACCTACTTCCGCTCGGTCATCGCATTCGGCCGCATCCATATCATAGAAGATGCCGAGCAGAAACTTGCTTATGCACGTCTGCTCGGCAACCGATACAATCCCAATGACGATAAGGCACTGGAAGAGGAACTGGCCAAAGGCTTCAACCGTATGCTGATGCTTCGTTTCGACATCGAGCACCTCACTGGCAAAGAAGCCATCGAACTCACCCGGGCCAGACAAAAAGGCAACCTCTGAACCTCTGAGACATCAGCCCACAATCGTCAAACGTCCATCCTTGTTGGCAATCCTGCCATTGACAATCAGGTAACGCAAGGCGCGCTGCAAGGCGGCTTCGACCTTCTGTCCGCGTCTGGCGAATCCAAGGCGTTTGGCGGCAAGCAAGGTGGCATTATCCTCGGGCAAGGAGAGTTGTTCGCTGACTACGTCGAGCAAAGCCTGACGCACCTCTTCGGGTGAAATCTCGTCAATAGTGCGATCGAAATTTAACGGACGCTTCTTCTCGGGGACAATCACCTCCTTCTCGTTCGAGATGTCGAAAGTCGGCTTCTCTTCGGGTTCGGCCTCAGGTTTAGGTTCCACAATGGCCTTCTCGATACGTTCGAGCAGACGCTCGGGATTGTTGAGCCAATCGACCGACCAGACGCGCATCACTCTCCACGCCAGTCCTTGCAGGACACCGGGCTGCACGATTTCTCGGTCACGTGTGGTCTGCGTATCGCGATAAGTCTCGCCATCGAGCAGGATGCCGAGGCAGTACTTGCTGTCGTTGTTGCGGCTTGCCACGGCCAGATCGACCTTGAATCGACTCCTTCCCACACCAAGTTCCACATCGTATCCGCGGTCACGCAGGGCCTCGGCTATCTCGTCAGCCACACCGGTGACAGGACGCTCTTCCTCCTTCCTTTCGATAGCAGCCAAGGTATGGAATTCGGCATATTCGAGGAAATGCTTCAATCCCTCCACACCCTTGGCCTTCGAGCGACGCAGGTCGATCTGCGAAGAGTGCATGGTCGAGAAGACCATCATCTCGCAACGTGCACGGCTCACGGCAACATTCAGGCGACGTTCGCCTCCTGCATTGTTGAGTGGGCCGAAGTTCATGCTCACGTTGCCATCCTTGTCGGGACCATATCCTACCGAGAAGAGGATCACGTCGCGTTCGTCGCCCTGCACATTCTCCAGGTTCTTCACAAAGATGGGCTCATACATGGCATCAGCCCAGTCGGCCAACTGACGATCGGCTTCAAGCGTGTCATTGAGCACGTCCTCGACGAGGTTCTGCTGGGCCACGCTGAAAGCCACCACGCCGATGCTCTGTCGGCGCAGCTTTTCGTCACGCAGGCGGCGTACGATCTCGTCGACGATGGCCTTGGCTTCGGCACGGTTGCTGCGTCGTCCACCCTTGTCATAGGTTCCTTCCACAAAGACGAAGTTCACCTTCATCTGTCGATCATCGGCAGATGGGAAGGTAATCAGACGACCATCATAGTATTCGTTGTTGCTGAATGCAATCAGGCTCTCATGACGGCTGCGGTAATGCCACTGCAGTTGCAGCGAGGGTATACCAAGTGTGCGACAATCCTCGAGGATGCTTTCCAGGTCGTCGATGTAAGCCTCTTCGTCATCCACATTCGTCGCATTGAAGAAGTTGGTGGGTGGCATCTGCTTCGGATCGCCCACCACGATGAGCGACTTGCCGCGTGCAATGGCTCCGACGGCCTCGCTCGTCGGCATCTGGCTGGCCTCATCGAAGACTACCAGGTCGAAAGGCTCCTGACCAAGCGTGATGTACTGTGCCACCGACATGGGGCTCATTAGCATGCACGGGCAGAGACGAGGAAGCAGATTGGGTATCTGTGCCAGCAAGTCTCGTATCGACATGCCGCGTCCACCATTGGAGATATTTCGGTTGAGCAAACCAATCTCACTGCTGTTGTCGATGCTGTCGGTCACACGCGGCACGTTGGCAGCCAGCCTTGCATAGAGTTCCTTCTGGCACAAAGTCTCGAAGCGGCTCGTAAGGTCCTTGTAGAGTCGGATCTTTTCATCGAAAAGCATGCCTTCGAAGGTGCCGAGCATATCGGCAGCCTGCATCTTCTCTTCACATTTGGCGCGGAAGAACCCTTTCATGAAACTCTTTCCGAGGGTCTGCACGTCGCATGGTCGTGTATCGAGTTGTTCCACCACCACATCAAGGCCCATCTTTTTCAGTTCGTTGCGGAACTCGCACCATTGGAACCAGTCGCGTATCTCCGATGTGTTTTCACTCCATCGGTTCAACTTCTCGCGAGCCACATCGATGTCGATCAGTTCGGGCAACTGCCTCTCGACCTCAGGCAGCATTTCGTCGATGTTGCGGTTCTTCTTGCTGTATTCGAGCAGTTCCTCCAGGAGTTTGCCGAGATTATTCTCGTCGGCCTCGGGGGTGAAGAACCTCATCTTGTTGACGAAACTGCGCTTTGCGAACCACTTGGGCAGGAACCACTTGCCCAGAATCTCATGCCATTGCTTCGAAAGCGCGAGTGCATCTTCCGAAAGTATCTCCTCACGGCAATGGCCGAGGATGCCTTTCTTCAACGAGTCGCGGCTTGCCTTCAGTGCCGAATAGTTGTCGATGTTCTTCGCAACAGCTTCTTTCCAAAGCGTATCAACACCGCCGCTTGTCAGTATCGAGGTGGCCTTCAAGGTCTTGACGAGCGGGATAGCGGTCTCGATGGAGGGTTTCTGCTCAAAGTCGTCCAGATATTTCAAGGCCTTTTTCAGCGAGAACTCGAAATCGACCTGTTTCGTCTTGGTCACAAGTCCTACAAGCAGGTCGTGGAGAGGATGCGCGTAAGGTTGTCCCACGAGTTCGAGCATGGTCTGCAAAGGTCCCGACAACTGATACTCGTAATCGCCGAGCATGCCTCGCTTCACCTTCGACAATGGTTTCAGCGTCGGTATCTCCATCGTCTCTCCATCGATGGCGGCAAATCGGGCGATGCAGTCGTAGAGCGACAGGTCGTCATCGCCTCTCGTATGCAGGGCCTCCATATACTTCAGAAGTTCCTGGCGCTGCTCATACAGGCGGTCGGCCGTCTGGAGGTAATCTTCGGGCTTCTGGATGTGTTTCACCTCGTTGAGCGCCTCGTTGAGTTGTGCCAGCACGTGCCGCTTCGACACCTTGTTGCTATGCAGCTCCAGGCAGAAGGGTCCGAGGCCGACCTTCTTCAGACGACGTTCCACCACTTCAAGGGCAGCCATCTTCTCGGCCACGAAGAGTACGCGTTTGCCTTGGAAGAGCGCATTGGCAATCAGGTTGGTGATGGTCTGCGACTTACCAGTGCCCGGAGGGCCATAGAGGATGAAGCTGTTGCCACGTCCTCCCTCATAGACAGCCGTCATCTGCGACGAATCGACAGCCACCGGCAAAGCCATGTCCTGCGGCTTATAAGTGCCATCGAAGGCCCTGAGGTCGGTCTGCAGTTCGGAAGGTTTCCACGTCAGGCCTCCTTTCACGAGGCTATCGACGATGGGATTCTCCTGCATCTTCTCGTGGTTGACGTGGATGTCGTTCCACATCAGAAACTTGCTGAACGAGAAGAGTCCGAGGATGCACTGTCCCTCGATGCCCCAACGTTCCTGCTCCTCGATGGCTTGTTGCAGCACGTCGAAGATCTTCAACACATCCACTCCATGCTCGTCGAGCGGCAGTTTTTCCAGTCCCTTCACTTCGATGCCATGGTTCTGGCGCAGGAACTCCATCAACGTGATGTTGAGCACAATCTCCTCGTCACGCTTGCGGATGCAGTAACGTCCACGCTTATAGACCATCTCGACAGGCATCAGTAGGATGGGCGCATAGCGTGCCACCTCAGGCTTGTCGGTCTCATACCACCGCATGGCGCCGATAGCCAGATAGAGTGAGTTGGCACCGGTCTCTTCGATAGCCGTACGTGCAGCACGATAGAGTCCCTTGAGTTGCAGTTTCGTCTCCTCTTCCCCAAGGGCTGTATGCAACCGGTGCTTGGCAAGTTCCTCTTCGATTGGGGACAGTTCGCCATCGGTGAGAAGTTTCGGCTCGGCATCGTCAACCGTCTTGGGCTCCACGGGACTGTTGTAGTCTTTTCCGGCAGGGATGATGGTCGAAAGGTCAAACGAAGGACCGTCCGAAACGCGTTTCGTCTCGGATTCATTTTGCTCGTCATTGCCGTTACCGTCCTTCGGCTCGTCATCGGCTCGATCGTCTGCAGTCTTGTCTTTTGCAGGATTGTGCCAGATGGTGAACTCCACGCCGTCCTGCAGGAAGTCCTCCACCTTGTCGGCCTTGATTCCGATGAACCTGACAATGCGACGCCGCTGCCCAATGTTGAGCAACGAGTTGCGGAGCGAAAAGTCCAGCAACTTGCGTTCCCAAATATCAATTTTGGTCAACTGCTTCTCAGTGGCTATCTCTTTATTTTCCATATCAAGAGGATCAGTCTTCTTTTAGAAAAAACCGTATTCTAGGGGACAAAGATATATAAAAATACGCAATCCTCCAAAAAATCAGGGAGAAAATTGACTATTTGCCAAACGATTGGGGCGAAAATTACGACCGTACCAACATTTTTTTCTCATTTTACTTGCTTTTCCCGTGCGGATTCAGTATCTTTGCCGCAAATTTTATGTATATTGAAATGAAGAAAATCATTCTCACGCTGCTCCTTCTGATGTGCGTGTCCTTCCAAGGTCAGGCAGTACTCAAGGAGCGCGACCTCAACCGCACTCTCCACGTGCTGCGTCTCGAACTCCATGACAAATGGATAAAGCAGGAAGAGAGCAGCAGGCGCATCCGCGAGCGCAATCAGGCTCAGCACACCAATCTCGTGAACATCATGAAGCGCTGCCAGTCGACCAGCCTCATCCTCTATTCCCAGGGCCGTGAGTTCACGTTCGATGTTGCCTACGCCTGCCAGCAGGCCACCACACTTTACAACGAACTGAAATCCAAGACTATGCCTTTCGACGAGATCAAGGCCAATCTCGTCAGCGAAATCAGTCGCTACGACAGCCTCGTCGTTTCGCTCCAACGTCTTCCACCAGCCATCGATACGGCACGCACCGACGAACTGCATTCGCTTGAGCAGGCCATCCGCTATGTGCGCAGCGGCAGTGTCGATAACAACAATATGCCCACCCTCGAGGCTATGCCGGCTGACGCTGTAGCAATGGAGGCTGTCGACGGGGAAGAAGCCGAGCAGATACAACGTCCGTTCATGCTCGACTCCCTTGGCATCGCCGACCGTGACTCATGCATCGTTTATGCCGAGGGCATCCGCGACATCGTCAAGGATATGCTCGAAAAACTCGAGCAGGACAATGAGCACTACACCGAGGTGACCAGCCAGGTCGAGAAACTCAACAACTACGCCCAGGAGAAATACGCCGAACTCAAGAAGAACATCTTCTTCGACGCCGGCACCAACTACTTCACCATCCTTCAGCGCTTCCCCCGCTATTGGATGCGCATGAAGATGGACTTCCGCTCCAAGTACCAGCCTTTGCGCGACGAAGGCAGAGTCGACAGCGAAGGGAAGCCCTACAAGTCCGACTGGCGCGGCCCCATCATTATGGCTGCGAGCATCTTCATGCTCTTTTATATGTTTGTTGCCGCACTCATCAGCAACATCATCCTGCGCGTCCTCGTCCCAAAGCGTTATCGCGGCGAGGTCTTTCGCAACAAGCGCGGCATCTATATCATCCTGTTGGGCACATTGCTCTTTGCCATCGCCATCATGGTGGTGCGCACCTTCATGCGCTCCAACCTTATGATCATGGCCACCGGTCTGATGGTCGAAATGGCATGGCTCATCGCTGCCATCTACTTCTCGATGGCCGTGCGTCTCAACGGCAGCCAGTGCCGCGAAGGGTCCAAGATCTACCTGCCCTTCATCCTCATGTCGCTCATCGTGATCTGGTTCCGCATCATCCTCATCCCCAACTCGCTGGTCAACATCATCTTCCCGCCCCTGCTCCTGATCTTCACCATCTGGCAGATCTTCACACTCAAGAACTGTCGTCGCAACGTACCGTTGAGCGATAAGGTCTATTGCGGCATCTCGCTCGCCGTCATGCTCATCTCAACAGTCATGGCTTGGGTTGGCTACACGTTGATGGCCGTTCAGTTGCTCGTCTGGTGGATGTTCCAGCTCGCTGCCATCGCCACCATCATGTGCTGCTACGACCTGATGGAGATGTACGAGAAGCGCGTCCTCGAACCGCGCATCCGGAAGTCGTTGGCCCAAACACCGACCGACGAAGAATTCTCGCTGCACCTGGAGCAAGGTGATTACATCAACAAGACATGGCTCTACGACTTCGTCAACCGCGCCCTGGTGCCTGTATGTGCTGTCTTCTCGGTACTCTTCAGCCTTTATTTCGCCGCCGAAATCTTCGATCTCCGCGACCTGCTGATGAAATACTTCCGTATGAACATCACCATTCCAGGCATCTCCACTTTCTCATTCTATCGCATTTGCCTCGTCATAGCCCTGTGGTTTGTATTCCGCTATGTGACCTACGTGATTCGTGCCGCCTGGTTCAAATACCGCCGCTCCCAGTCGAAGGACGGCAAGGACTTCAACGCCACACTTGCCAAGAACATCATCGGACTAATCATCTGGGGCATCTACATCATCACCGTCTTCCTCATGCTGGATGTGCCCAGTGCAGGCATCTCGGTTGCTGTTGCCGGTCTCTCCACTGGTATGGGTTTTGCCTCGAAGAGCCTGCTCGAGAACTTCTTCTATGGCATTTCGCTGATGAGCGGACGTGTGCGCGTAGGCGATTATATCGAATGTGACGGCATCACCGGCAAGGTCGAAAGCATCTCCTACCAGAGCACGCAGCTCACCACCCTCGACGGCAGCGTCGTGGCCATCCTCAACTCCGACCTGTTCAGCAAGAACTTCAAGAACCTGACGCGCAACCATCAATACGAGCTCATCAAGATTCCGTTCGGCATCGCCTACGGAAGCAATGTCGATGAAGTGCGCCATCTCATCCTCGACTCCATGAAGGAACTCGAGACGCAGACCGCCGATGGCCGCAGCATCGTCAATCCTGCCAACCCAATCGCCGTGTCGTTTGCCGACTTCGGCGCCAGCAGCGTCGATCTCCTCCTCGTCGCATGGGTTCTCGTCGATCAGCGCAACGCCTTTGCCGCCAAGGCCAAGGAGAAGATCTACCAGGTGCTCAACGAGAACAACATCGAGATTCCGTTCCCACAGCAGGATATCTACATCCGCAGCGTGCCCACGCCTCCCGCACCGCCTGCACCTAATGCCTGATTTTAAATTATAACCCAATGAAACCCTCCCTCCTCTTAGCTGCCTCGGCAGCACTCCTGCTCTCGGCTTGCAGCGACGACCGCCCTATCGTCGAAGCCTCGTTCGATGTCATTCCATGTCCACAGGCCATCGACACCATCCCCGACCGCGCCGACTACATCCTCGACAGGAACACTGTCATCCGCTATACGCCCGAGACATCCGAAATGGAGCGTCACGCACTCTTCCTGCAGCAGTATGCCGAAGACATCCTCGGCTACCGGATTCCCGTCAAGCCTGGCATTGCCATCAAACCCAGTTCGAAGAACAACGGCATCCTGCTGAGACTCGAAAAGGGTGACACCAAATCCGAAGCCTACGACCTGCTCGTCTCCACCGACCAGGTTTGGATCACTTCCACAGGCGCAGCCGGCATCTTCTACGGCATTCAGACACTGCGCAAGGCGCTGGCTACTACCAAAGCAAATAACAATGAACAATTAACAATTAACAATGAAAAGGGGTACCGTGTCAGTCTGCCTACCGTGCACATCACCGACGCGCCGCGCTTTGCCTATCGCGGCATGCACCTCGACGTGTGCCGCCACTTCTTCCCCATCGACAGCGTCAAGACCTACATCGACATGCTTGCGCTCCACAACATGAACACCTTCCACTGGCACCTTACCGACGACCAGGGCTGGCGCATCGAGATCAAGCAATATCCCGAGCTCACCTCCATCGGGTCCATTCGCAAGGGCACGATGATCGCTCGTGACTTCAGTTCGAACGACTCCATCCCTTATTCCGGCTACTTCACCCAGGAGGAAGCCCGCGAGATTGTACGCTATGCCGCCGAACGCCACATCGAGGTGATTCCCGAAATCGAGATGCCCGGCCACATGCAGGGCGCCCTGGCTGCCTATCCCCAGTTGGGTTGCACGGGTGGTCCCTACGACGTCATCGGCTGGTGGGGCATCAGCGACGATGTGCTCTGTATGGGCAATCCCGAAGTGGTGAAGTTCTGCACGAACATCCTCGACGAGATCATGGACATCTTCCCCTCGAAGTACATCCACATCGGCGGTGACGAATGTCCCAAGGTGCGCTGGGAGAAATGTCCCAAGTGCCAGGCCAAGGTGCGCGAACTGGGCTTGAAGAAGGACAAGCAGTTCACTGCCGAACAGAAACTGCAGAGCTGGTTCACCCGTCAGATCGATGATTATCTCACCGCCCACGGCCACACCGCCATCGGTTGGGACGAGATCCTCGAAGGCGGCATCTCCGACAACGCCATCGTCATGTCTTGGCGCGGAACTGAAGGTGCTATCGAGGCAGCCCGTCAGGGGCATCATTCCATCATGGTTCCTACTGCTTACTTCTATTTCGACTATTATCAGCGCAAGAACCGCGAACACGAACCTCTCGCCATCGGCGGCTATGTCCCCATCGAGAAGGTCTATAGCTTCAATCCCCTCCCCGAGGTGCTCACCGACGAAGAGAAATCGTACATCTGGGGCGTGCAGGCCAACATCTGGACCGAATATATCCACACGTTCAACCACGTGCAGTACATGGCCCTGCCCCGCATGGCAGCCCTCGCCGAAGTGCAGTGGTGCCAGCCTGAACAAAAGGACTATTCCCGCTTCTTCGGCCAGCTCGGTCATCTCACCAGCCTCTACGACCTCTACGGTTGGCGCTGGTCACGTCAGGCCTACGAGGAGCCGATGACTGTCGAATAACCCTCACATTGATGCTTCACGGGGAAGCCCTAAGGAGAACTTCCCTATTAGCATATTCCTTTTTTACATCTTGCACCCGGTGCCCGTGCTCTTTTGAGTTCGGGCACTTTTTATATCAAAATTTCGTACCATTATCGGCCAAATTTCTAAACAAATGTTAAATATTCGCCATTTGCAAAAGATTTTCACAAAATAATTTGGTTTATAAAATAAACTAATTTATCTTTGCATCGCAAAACCGGTAATGCGACGCCGAATCGGACCTTTCTGCAGGAGGGAAGAGGAGGCAGGAGAAATCAAATCATGTCTCATCAAACAAAAAAGGAAAAACTATGGAAGAAAACAACAATATGACTGCCGAGCGCAGTCTTGCGATCATTACCGAACAGATCGAACGCAGCCGCAGGGCTGTTTCCAAAAGCACAGGGCAATCGCTCTACATCTCAGGTCTCTGCACGATGGCCATGGCCGTCGTTGTGCCCATTGTCAATCTGCTGATCCTGCCAGATGGCTATGCCACCTTAGGGCATCTGCTCTGGTTCACGCTTCCGTTCATCATCTTGTTCATCATACGCAACCTATATAAGAATCGCGAGCACGCACCCGTGAGCCTTGTGGGAACCCTTGTGGGCAAAACATGGAAGACATTTGGAGTCTTCGGCCTCGGTTTTTTCATTTTGGCAAACGGATGGAACTACATCCTGAGCAACTCTACGAACGACACGATGGCGATTGTTGCACATCACGCCAACCTCACCCCTGTCATCTATCTGCTGATGGGAATGGCGGTTGCCATCACCGGACACATCCTGAAAAGCAAGTGGCTGGTGTGGTTTGGCATCATTGCGAGTCTTGTTATTGCCGTGTGCGACTTTGCCTGCGTAGGCACGATGCTCCTTGCCCGCTTTGGAGCGCCGCTGTCGATTGTTTCGCATTCCAACAGCATCTTGCCTTGTGTATCCGTCTTCGTACTTGCCCTTTTCGGCCTGATGCTCCCAGGTCTGCTGCTCAAAAATCAGAAATAGCCTATGTTCCAGCCATTAGACCCACTGCTGCACTCCGAGTTGCGACTGGCCATCATGTCGCTGCTCATCAGTGACCTCGAAGCCGAGTTCCCCTACATCAAGGAGCAGACGGGAGCTACGGCAGGCAACCTCAGTGTGCAGGTCGATAAACTGGCGGCAGCAGGTTACATCGAAGTCGTAAAGACGTTCAAGGGCAAGCGCCCCTGCACCATCTGTCGCATCACGCTCAAGGGCCAGCAGGCATTCGAGGCATACGTCGAAGCGTTGAAGAGCTATCTTCAGATCGGCAAGCCGTAAGGACTCCTCCATTCTTATGTAAAATATGGCAAAATATATTATAAAAAGAGCATCATCTCACGTAGGATGATGCTCTTTTTTCCGCTTTTCACGCTCGAAAAAGGTCGGTTTGAAATGGTCTTTTTGGATGTTTTGTAATACTTTTTTTCAATTGTTACCCAGACATTGCAGCATCTGCCGTAATCCGCCGTTACTATGCCTTTTCGGGCTAGTGTAAAATTGTTGACAATCGTGGCTGGAAGTGCCTGTAGTCACGATTTTGTGTTTAAAAAAAGGTGAAAAAATGTGGTGTTTTTGTGGCGTTTTTTTGCTGAAAAATTTGGAAAATTCAAAATTTTTTTGTAACTTTGCAACGTCAAAAGGATAACCTAAATCGAGTCAGTTACCCTCCGACACACACTGTTTCCTATATGCGAAAGACAAGTAACTTTCGCAAGCCTAATGTGCTTGCGATGACAGCCATCAATGTGCCCATGGCACTGCTCCAGGAGGTCAAGGACGACCGCCTGGAGCAGAGTCTCGTGGCCATGAGCGTTGCCATAAAGTGCTTCAGTCCGAGCAGCATGTACATCTTCGTGAACGAACGCAAGTTCCGCCGTGACTTCCAGATGGGCTACACGAAATCCATGAAGTTGCTCGATGCGATCTTCAAGGGTCATCCGCTCTTCGAGGTGAAGCAACTCGCCGATGGAAGGACGGTCATCGTTGCACGTTCGTTCAAGAGGCTCTACGGCTACTGGATGACGCTCAGGACCGGAGAAACCAGCCTGGCGATGAGTGTCGCCAAGATGGACTTCCGCAGCCGAGGCAGCATTCGCATAGCGGAAATCGAGAAGGAGATACAGCTGCTGCTCTTCCTGACCAATATCAATGCCAAGACCCGAGCCGACGAGTTACAAGCGAAGGGGCTTCCCCTCACGGGAAGTTCGTCTCATGCGGCGAGGACAGTCCTGTCAGTGAACTATCTGGCCAAGGCAACGAGCCGCAGCGCTCGCACCGTGGTCCGACGGAGCAGGTCCGCACGGGAGCAGGGCATCATCAGCGTCACGCCGCATCCGCTTGTCAGGTGCTGCAACAACCTCCTGCATGATGACCTGCGCCTGTGTCCTTCCGGCCTCATCCCCATCGGCTTCCTCGGCTTCTCCCGCCAGTGCAACGACTACCAGCTCCTCTCGTGGGACTGGCGCCGTCGCTTCCAGCACATCATCTACCGTCACAAGGGCCGCATGACCTTCAACATCTACGTCTCGAAGGACAAGCCCCTAAGTCAAACCGACCTACACGCGCTGTATGATTAGGAACAGACCCCCTCGGTCCCCCTGCTTAGGGGGAAGAAGTAAGCCCGGACACCTATCCTCTTACATTGAGGTGTAACCACCTGGGACAAGCCAGTCCTCCCCCTAAGCAGGTATTCTGCCCCCGCTGTTCGGGGGATAGAGGGGGTGCGGAGGATTGAGGGGGTCTTCCCCCTTGGTCCATCATGTCCTCCTATAACTACAAGGAAGGGTTAGGGATAGGGATAAGGGGGTAAAGGGGGACGAATATCGGGACGAACGTCGGGACCTGGCGGGAGAGCAATTCTGAAAGAAGGAAATAGTCGGGGCTTAAAGCTCCTCCCCGCCCCCCACAAAGGGGGCCGGGGCGAGCGCAGCCCCAACAAGACTATTTCCATGAGAATTGCTCTCAAAGAAAGGTCGATAAAGAAAAAGAGAGTGTCTGTGACGGATGGATCCAGAGAGGCAGGGAAGGGAGAGGTCCAAGGTAGAGTAAGCTGGTGGACCAACCTGTTCAAGCAGGGACGCGGCGCGAAAAATCTGAGTGATCGAGCGAAAGCTCATAACCCGAGTAATAACCTGATAAACAACAAACAAAATGATTGACGAAATCAAAACAGTCAGTACCGTAGAGGAGCTCTACAAGAGCAATGGGGCTCCCACGGGTGAAATTATCGTCGATGCCGTGGTAGACAATGTCAAGCGAACCACGACACACTCCTCTGCCGACATCGCCCTCCTTCTGAAGGTGAAGAACCTAACGTGGCTGAGTGGCGCCATGCAACTGCTGGTGGGACTGCCCTTGCAGGAGTTCATCTTCCGCTGGCGTCTGATGCAGGCCATCGACCTGCTCGACAATCCCGAACTGTCGGTGGCCGAAGTGGCCAGGCGCACCGGATTCAGTAGCGAGAACTATCTCATCTCGGTCTTCCGTCGTCGTCTGGGCATCACCCCTTACGCCTATCGCAACGGCACCGTGCTCCGCAACGGCAGGTATCCGTTCAACCAGTCGGCCCACGACCGCAAGATGCTCCTCAAAAAGGCAGCCGAACTCAAGTCGCGCAACGACGAGCCCGCTCCAGAAGCAGAGTAACCCTTCCCCAATCGAGGCATACAGATTCCATCGGCCAAATCTTTATTCTCCGCTCGGACCATACAGATTCTATCTACCAAATATGTATGCCGCGCTCGGACCATACAGATTTCATCTACCAAATATGTATGCCGCGCTCGGACCATACAGATTTCATCTACCAAATATGTATGCCGCGCTTGGACCATACAGATTTCATCCACCAAATCTGTATGCCTCGCTCGGACCATACAGATTCCATCTGCCAAATCTGTATGCCGCGCTCAGACCATACAGATTTCATCTACCAAATATGTATGCCTCGATTGGACCATACAGATTCCATCTACCAAATATGTATGCCTCGATTGGAGCATACAGATTCCATCTACCAAAACAGTATGCTCCTACAAGAGTATAAAGATTTCGTTTACCAAATCTGTATGCTACGATAAAAGATGATGGATTATTAGAACCCATTGGACTTTATCATAAAAAACCGCCTGCAGTATAAAACTGCAAGCGGAATTGTTATAGATGTATCGAAATATCAACGTGCCGACACATACTTGTGCAGCGTGGCGCGAACAGCACCGGGACCCGCATAGAGTTCCTTGACCATACCCTCGATCTTTTCACCGAGGCCGACTTCGTAGAGATCGACGGCGAAGACATCCTTGCGGCTGAAGAGCTGGCGCAGGCAGCTGAAGTCCTGGTCGGGCTTGCCGAGTTCGAGCGGAGCCACAATGGCCTGCAGTTCGGCGAGCAGCGGGTCGGTGGAAGGAGTGAAAGGTTCGCCCATATCGTCGAGGCCCTTCAGATAGCGTGCATAGCCTGCCAAGGTGAGCGGGATGAGCACGAGGTTGTCCATATCGAGGCCACGTGCCACGTACTTCTTGATGGTCTCACCGAAGCGGATGGGCAGCTTCTGCGACGTGTCGGTGGCGATACGCTGCGGAGCATCGGGCATGAACGGGTTGGGCAGACGACGGTTGATGACGGTGCCGATGAACTCGTAGGGATTCAATACACCGGGATCGGTAACCACTGGCATTGCCTCGATGTAGCCAATCTTCTGGATGAAGGCACGCAGGTCGGGGTCGGCCATCTCGGCTGAGATGAGCGTATAGCCAAGCATGCAGCCATAGATCGACATGGCGGTGTGAAGCGGATTGAGGCAGGTAGTCACCTTCATGGTCTCGACCTTATCGACAGTCTCGCGGGTGGTGTAGAGTGCACCTCCGAGTTCGAGCGGTGGACGACCGTTGGTGTAGTTGTCCTCCACAACGAGGTACTGCACCTCTTCGGCATTGACGAAGGGAGCGGTGTAGGTGTGGCGCTCGGTGATGATGGTCTGGTTGTCCTCGAAGCCATCGGCAGCAAGCATGGCCTGAACCTTCTCGTGCGGACGTGGGGTGATCTTGTCGATCATCGACCAGGGATAGGTCACCTTGGTCGAGTCCTGCAGATAACCGAGGAAGTCGGCAGGAACAAGCTCCTGCTCAACCCACTTGCGTGCATAGGCCTGCACACCAGCCTTTACCTTGTCGCCATTGTGCGAGCAGTTGTCGGTGCTCTGCAGGGTGATGGGGAGTTGTCCTGCCTGGTAGCGAGCAAGCATCAGCACAGCGAGCTTGCCCATGGCGAAGACGGGCTTGAGGCCGCGCTCGAGGTCAGCTGGAGCCACGCTGTAACCCTTCTCGGTGATGGTGAAGGTCACCATCTGGAGGCTGGGCTGACGGAAGATCTCGACGAGGCGTGCCCAGTCGTCGGCAAACTGATAGTCGGCCTTGAGGCTCTCGGTGACTGAGGCGATGACCTTCTTCTCGATGGTGCCCGTGGATTGGAGGCTGACGAGGAGCGACAGGTTGTCGTAGGGACGATAGGCCTTGTCGATGATCTCGTAGTCGAAGCTCTCGGCGACGATGACGCCACGGTCATACTTACCACTGTTGAGGGCATCGTTGAGGATGGCAGCGGGGAAGGCACGGAAGATGTTGCCGGCACCGAAGTGCACCCAGGTGGGCTCGTCGTGCGTCTTCTTGGCTACTGCTGCGATGTCAAACTTTGGAAGCTCATATCCTTTGGCTTCCCATTCGGCAGCATTGAAGCTGCCCGAAGTGATTTCTTTTAATTTCATGAGGGTTGTAATTGGTTTTTATCGGAGTTATCGGAATAATCGGAGGAATCGGAACACTCAGAATACTCAGAGTGCTCAGAGCTTAGTGGTCTCCCTCGGGCTCTCGACCCCCTTCAGGTGAGAGGGATCGTAGCCGCCGAGGTCGATGATGACCTTTTCGACCACGAGACCCGGGTCGAGCGGACGGATGGTGAGGTGATGGAGGTCACTGGAAGAGATGGGCAGCTCGGTGACCGTCTCGATGATGCGGGTGGCGGCGATGGCGTACATCTCGTTGGTGTTCTCCTCGATGTAGCGGCTGTTGTAGTTGACTTCAACGGCCTCGCCATTGTCGAGCTGAAGCGTATAGCGATGGCCTTCCTTGCGCAGGAAGGGCAAGGTGCTGTTGGTGATGATGTGCACCTTGACGCTCGTTCCCTCGAAGCCTTCGGCACGGAAGGCATAGTCGAGCGCAGCGCCTTCGCAGGCTGCATTGTGGGGCAGCAGGGCAACGCCCGAAAGGGTGCGGCCCAAGGTGGGCAGAATGGTCCATGTGCCGTCGGCACTGGGACTCGCCTCGAAGTAATGTTCGGCCTCGATGCTCACCTGTCCGTTGTAGGCCTTGAAGACGTAGTGCGGGGCTTCGGGCGTGACAGCCTTATCTGCATCGACACGAACGACCTTCGGGCAAACCTGCACATCGGGCTGCTGCCATGATCTGTAGCCGATATGGGTCTGATCCATCAGATGGTTCCACTTGCCTCCACCGATGCTGTGATATTCGCGCGTCAGCTCGTCGTCACGGGCGAAGCACTGCTCCACAAGGTCGGCATAACAGTTGGCACGCGGGTCACCCAGGGCTGCGAGATAGAGGTTCTGCGCCTGGGCATAGTACATCTCGTAGAGGTTTGCCATCGACTGGATGGGGAACAGGATGAGCTGATGATAGGCATCGCGTGCCGGTGCGGGCACCTTCTGCCACAGGCGATATGCATCGGCCTCGAGCGCCTTGTATTGGAGCATCGCCTGCTCCCACTCTCCGCTCTGCAGGTTATAGGTGCGCCAATTCAAGAGCTCGGGGGTGACGCGGCTGTTGTAGCGGAGGTAGGTCTCCAAGAGACGGGCCGCTTCGCGGGAAAGGTTCGAGGGGGTTGAGGGGTTCGAAAGGTTCGAGAGGTTTGAGGGGTTCGAAAGGTTCTCGCCCAACATCTGAGCGCAGAAGTCGAGGGCGTGCTGGTGAACGCTGCTGATGTCGGCGTAGTCGTCGGGACGCCAGGCCATCTTGAGGAAGAGGTCGATGGGATGCTCCATGGGCTTGAGGTCGCCCACATTGAGAATCCAGAGGTCGTCGATGCCATATTCGTAGCACAGGCGCATCTGTTCCCACAAGTGATTGGTGTTGGTGACGTTGGCCCACTTGGTGTTGCGCGGACCACCCACGTAATCGACGTGGTAGTACATGCCCCAGCCGCCCTTGCGGTTCATGAGTGCCTCCTTGGTGCGCGTAGCCGAAACGTTGGCTTCGGGCACACGACGAATGTCGCCCCAGTTGTCGTCGCAAAGCATGATGAGCACATCGTCGGGCACATCAAGGCCCAGGTCATAGAGGTGCTGCACCTCCTTATAGAGTGCCCACATCTGAGGCGACTTGTCGGCCTTCTTGCCTGTCACCTCGGCGATGATGCGACGCTGGTTGCTGATGATATTCTCGAGGAGTTTCTTGTTGTAGTCGTCGAGGTTCTGGGTGAGGTGGTCGAAGCCCTCCTTGCCACCCAGTCCGGTGTCGCCATCGCCACGCATACCGATGGTGATGAGGTTCTCGGTGCCCTTGGCGCGTTCGATGCCTTCGCGGAAGAACTGGTCGATGACCGTCTTGTTGACCGCATAATCCCAGCGAGCCTCGGCAGGTGCCTCATCGTCGTTGCGAGCGCCTGTCTCACGCATCTTTGCGTGCTTATAGCGCACCCATTCCTGATGGTTGCGTGCCATAGGTTCGTGATGGGAAGTGCCCATGATGATGCCCATCTCGTCGGCCAGCGGGCCATTGAGAGGGTCGTCGAAATAGAAGGCATTGCCCCACATAGCGGGCCAAAGGTAGTTGCCTTTCAGACGGAGCAGCAGTTCGAAGACGTGTTCGTAGAAGAGGTGGTTGAAGCCACGGGCATAGGTATTGCCCCAAGGATCGACGGGAAGGTTCTCACACTGGCTGTCGGGGAACTTCTCCTTCACCCAACCCGAAAGGCAAGGAGCCTCGTCGTTGAGGAAGATGCCGCGATAGCGCACTGTGGGCTCGCCATCGGTGTAGATGCCAGGAAGAACAAAGATGCTGTCGTGCTTAACAATGGGCATATCAGCCCACCATGCCCATGGCGAAACACCCAACTGACGGCTCAGTTCGTAGATTCCATATTCGGTGCCTCGCTTGTCGCTGCCTGCGATGACGAGCATCCGGCCAGTCTTGCCTTTATACAAGACACCAGCATCAAGCAATGTGATGATATACTTCTCGCGCTTGCCTTTCAGTTTCTTGACATCAATGGCCTTGCGCTTGACCAATTGCTGGATGCAACTGCTCTTCTCAAGCGAACCGACGAGGATGATCGGCGCATTGCCTTCGGCCTCGTTCTGAATCGTGGTGACACTTTGACCGGTCACCTGTTCGAAGTCCTTGCCCAGGTTGCCCAAAGCGCGACGGATGCCAGGATAGTCGTTCTGGTCGAAGACAATCTGGACCGGACCCTGCTGCGAGGGATAGATGCAGAGGGCATTGTCCTGGCTTTGGAAGGCGACAAACTGATCGGCCGCCTGCGTCGCAGAGGGTACGAACAGTGCCGCAAGAAGCACTATGGATGTTAGAATCTTTTTCATGTAACAAGTGAAAAATAAGGCTTCGACTAAGAAATACGGTGCAAAGATAATAAATTCCGTGGATTATTCGCCTGTCGAAATGTTATTTTTTCGTATTTTACACCTTTTAAATATAAATATAGAAGAAAATGCAACAAAATCAATAATGATTTACGCGAACTTGCAACCCATTTGCAAAACAATTGGCCTACCTTTGCAGCGTAAAAACTAAAAAATATGGCACACGAACATCATCACCATCATCATCACGATGAAGACGAAGAGGCTTGCAAGAGCTGCACGCATTCGCACGAACATCATCACCATCACCACGACGAACATGATGAAGAAGGGCATCACCATCACGACCACGATGAAGAGGGACACCATCACCACCATCATGACGAAGGCGGATTGAAGGAATCGGTCATCAAGATAGCAGTGGCCGTCGTTCTGCTCCTCATCGCAGTATATATCGAGCACAACTTCGCATTGCCCACGTGGCAACTGCTGCTCATCTATCTTGTCCCCTACCTCGTGGTAGGACTTGACACCATCAAGGAAGCCATCGAAGGCGTGATGGAAGGCGAACCATTTGACGAGAACTTCCTCATGACCATCGCCACACTGGGCGCACTGGGCATCGGATTCCTCCCAGGTGCCGAGACGCAGTTCCCCGAAGCTGTCTTCGTAATGCTCTTCTTCCAGATCGGCGAACTCTTTGAAGGCTATGCCGAAGGAAAGAGCCGCGAATCAATTTCGCACCTGATGGACATCCGTCCCGATACGGCCAACGTGGAACGTGAGGGCAAGGTGGTGGCCATCGCTCCCGAAGAGGTAGCCGTGGGCGAAACAATCGTCATCCGTCCGGGCGAGAAGGTGCCCCTCGATGGGGAGATCGTCGAAGGGCAGACCAGCCTCAACACAGTGGCATTGACGGGCGAAAGTGCTCCGCGCGATGTAGTGGAGGGCGACGAGGTCATCTCGGGTTGCATCAACATCTCTGGACTCATCCGCGTGAGGACCAGCAAGACTTTCGGCGAATCGACCGTTTCGAAGATCATCCAACTGGTCGAAAGTGCATCGGACCACAAGTCGAAGAGCGAAGCCTTCATCACGCGTTTTGCCCGCATCTACACGCCCATCGTGGTCTTTGCAGCCATCGCCCTGGCCCTGCTCCCACCCCTGTTCTGCACGGGCGGATTCATGGCGAACTTCCCCACCTGGCTCTACCGCGGATTGATGTTCCTCGTAGTCAGTTGCCCCTGCGCCCTAGTCATCAGCGTCCCGCTCACCTTCTTTGGTGGCATCGGTGGCGCCTCACGCAATGGTATCCTCATCAAAGGCGCCAACTATATCGACCAACTGGCAAAGATCAATACTGTCGTATTCGACAAGACAGGCACCCTCACCGAAGGAGTATTTGCTGTCACCGCCGTGCATCCCGACAAATACGACGAAGAACATCTGCTGCACCTGGCTGCACACGTTGAGCACTATTCGACCCACCCCATCGCACAGGCGCTGCGCGATGCCTATCCGGAAGCCGACCACGACGGATGCAGCCTGGAAGAGGTCGAGGAAATTGCTGGACATGGCATCAAGGCCAAGGTCAATGGTCGCAAGGTATGCGTGGGCAACAACAAGATGATGCAGGCCCTCGGCATCGCAGAGCATACCTGCGAACTGGTGGGCACCATCATCCACATCGCCATCGACGGCATCTATGCCGGGCACATCGTCATCAACGACCGCGTGAAAGCCGATGCCAAGGAGGCCATCGACCAACTGCACCAAGCGGGTGTCAGCAAGGCCGTGATGCTGACGGGCGACCGACAGGAGGTGGCTGAAGATGTTGCCAAGGCATTGGGCCTCGACGAAGTGCATGCCGAACTGCTGCCGACCGACAAGGTTGCGCTCTTCGACAAACTCGTACAGGAAGCCAAGGGTCCAAACAACGAAAAAGACCAAGCACAGGGCCTGGCCTTTGTGGGCGACGGCATCAACGATGCGCCGGTATTGGCACGCGCTGACGTGGGTATCGCCATGGGTGGACTGGGCAGCGACGCTGCCATCGAAGCAGCCGACGTTGTCTTAATGGACGACAAACCTTCGAAGGTTGCCCTGGCCATCAGGATTGCTCGCCGCACCATCGGCATTGCCAACCAGAACGTGATCTTCGCCATCGGCGTGAAGGTGCTGGTGCTCCTGCTTGCCGCCTTCGGTCTGGCTACGATGTGGATGGCCGTCTTCGCCGATGTCGGCGTCACGGTACTTGCGGTGCTCAATGCGATGAGAGCACTGCACAGGGGCAGCGCGTCGTAACGCGCTGCCCCTGTGGGGGGATGAGGGGTTCGAAAGGTTCGAAGGGTTCGGGGGGGGGCGAGAGGGTCGAACCTTTCGAACTTTTCAGAACCTTTCAGAACCTCTCTTAACCCTTACATGAGTCCCTTCTTCTTCATTCGATCCACGAGGAAGGGCTTCATCTGACCCTTGCGATCGAACCAGAGCGGATAATCGGAGCGACCCTTGATGGGCCAATCGTTCTTCCAGGAGTCGGCATCGGTGACGCCCCAAGCGGTGACGCGACGCACGTTCTTGGCATACTTATCGACGATGTTGAGGAAGGTGGTCATACGCTCGTTCCAAACAGCAGATACGCTGTCGGGCAAGGCTTCGGCATAAGGATTGAGTTCGGCACGATACTCCTCGGTGTCGCTCACGTTGGCGCCAAAGTTTACAGAAGGCAATGCACTCATATCGACTTCGGTGAACTGCACATCCACACCAGCACCGATGAATGCCTTGATGCTGGCCTCAAACTCCTCCCAAGAAGGATGATCCATACCCATATGGCTCTGCAAGCCCACAGCATCGATGCGGATGCCACGTGCCTTGAGTTTCTTGACAAGTTCGACCACACCTGCACGCTTACCGGGCTGAGCCATCGAATAGTCGTTGTAGTAGAGTTCGGCATCAGGGTCTGCCTCCATAGCACACTGGAATGCCCAGGGGATGAACTCCTCGCCAAGGATCTGATAGAAAAGTGAAGGACGATAACTTCCATCGTCGAGGATAGCCTCGTTGACAACATCATAGCCCGTGATGCGACCCTTATAGCGAGTCATGACGGTGGTGATATGATCCTTCATACGCTGCTTCAGCACTTCGGGCTTCACCTGCTTGCCCTTGTCATCGACAAAGAACCAGGGAGCGCACTGGCTGTGCCAGATCAGGCAATGGCCGATGATCTGCATGTTGTTGTCCTCGCCAAACTTCACAAAGCGGTCGGCATCGTCCCAGAAATAGGTGTTCTCCTCGGGATGAATCTCCTCGCACTTCATGCAGTTTTCGGCCACGATGCTGTTGAAGTGCTGCTTGATGATGGCAACACCCTCGGCATCCTTCTGGTTACTCTGGTTCACATTGATGGCCACACCGACGGTATAGTCGGGGAAGGCATCGCAAAGTTTTGGTTCTACAACCTCAGCGGTCTTTGGCTTTGAGCCACAGGCTGCAAGAAGCAGGGCGCTGACTGACAGGAAAAGGAATTTTTTCATTGTTACAATTATTTTGGTTTTAGGAATCGGAGTAATCGGAGGTCTCGGAGTAATCGGAGTTCTCGGAATACTCGGAGTACTCGGAGTAATCAGAGTACTCGGAGTTTTCGGATTCACTTATACTCGTAAAGCTTGACATGCAGGATCTGCCAGTCGTCCACACCGATGCGGATGTGGCGGCCCTGGTGGTCCTGATCGCCATTGAGGCGACGAAGGTATTTGAGCGAACCATCGTCGGCAACCTCCACCTGATCGCAGTAGGCGATGCCGATGCGACGGGCACCGCTCCATTGGTCTTCGGTGGTGCGTTGGTTGGTGCCGGCCTCGACAAAGCCGTCTTCGCCCAGTTTCTTCTGTATCTGGTGTTCGCCCTCGTTCTCGAACTGCACGACGACACCATTTCCTGCGAGCAGGTACTCGTACTTGTTGAGACGGATGAGCATAGCACCGGCTACGGGCCAAGGTGTGCCGTCGGTGGCACGCGGATCCCAAGGCAGGGTGAAGAAGTGACGGCAGGTAATCTTCATACCATCCTCATGGATGATACGTTCCACAGCTTCGTTGCCCGCAGGGTCCTGTCCCTTCTGGAGCGTACCATCGAAATAAAGACCGTGCATCTGACCTTGGCCCTGCTTTTCGGTGATGATAGGCATCAGGTTGCGCAGCATCGCGTAGGCCTGCGTGGGCTTGTAGTCGGGACTATCGGGCCCATCCTCGATGGCAAAGGGGCTGAAACAGATGGCATCGTGCTCGGCAAAGACGAAGCAAGCCTGTGCACCGTTGGCCACGGAACGACGTATCTCGGGGATGAAGAGCGGGTTGTCGGGCAATGCATACTGGCGCGTCCAGGAAGTGAACCCCGAATCGTAGAGGTCGGGCGCCAGACAAAGCAACGAGGGGGCAGCAGCATGCCAGATGTCCTTGAGATGGGCCAAAGGACCAGCAGCGGGATATTGCCCGGGCTTGCGTCCTCGACTGTTCATCGCCGCATTCACATAGACAGGCAGCGGATAGATGGCCTGCACAGATTGGGCCATGCGCTCGACATATCGGGCATAGTAGTAGGCCGTGAAGTACTCGTCGCCATAGACATCGGTTCCGAAAGCCTCGCCCCAAGTAGGATTCTTCAGTTTTTCGGTCCCCAAGGAATCCAAACGGGCCTTCAACTGCGGATGGAGGGTCGGACGATTCTTCTTGAGAAAGGTCATCAGTTGCTGAGGAACAGCAGCCTGATACTGCTTGACAGCCTCGGGACTGTAGTCGCGTGCATCTTCAAGCATTCCAATCTCGTTCTCGATCTGTACCATCAGGACGGTTCCACGTTCGCCATCGACCTCCTTCAGATGCCTGAGCCAGGCTTCGAAGGCACGATTGTCGGCCTTGAAGACATTTTCGGAGAATGCCGAGGCTATCTCCAGCGGTTTGCCGGCCTTGGTATGGGCTCGCGGAAAACGCTTGTATTCCGTCTTGAACCATTCGGGCGCATAGCAGGACATCGAGTTTTTCCATGCACCGAACCACAGATAAACCACGCGAAGGTCATTCCTGCGTGCCTCGTTGATGACAGCATCGACCAACGAGAAGTCATATTGCCCTTCGACAGGCTCGAAAAGGTCCCAATAGTTGGGCACCAATACCGTATTCAGTCCCATGCGATGCAGATGGGCAAAACAGCGAGCGATGTCGTCGGGACTTGACGCTGCGCTGTTGGATGTCTCGCCACCGATGATCAGATAGGGAGCACCATCGACCACGAGCTGGGTCGCCGTCCCATGTTGGCGCACGGTAGTCTGTTGTGCCAGGATCCCGATACAGATGGCTAAGAAAAGGATGAGAGACAAAACACGTTTCATAAGATGTGCAAAAATAATGTGTAATCAAAATAAAAAAGACACGGAGAAACGGGATTTTACCTTCCCGCTTCTCCGTTATAAAGGTAATTAGTTGTTCGTACGACGTGCTTCGATCTCCTTGTTGATCTGGTCGATCTTCTCGTCGGTCAGTTCATACTTGGAGATGATGAACATAGCCAGGCACAACAGAGCAGCCGGGATGACGCACACCATCCAAAGGATACCTTCCTGAGCGAAAGGAGTCTGCTCGATGGTCTTGCTGTTATAACCCACGAAACCGAGAATTGCCGGATTAACAATGCTACCGAAGGTCATACCGGCCTTGAAGAACAGACCGGTGAGGGCGTTGACGATGCCCGAAATACGACGGCCAGTGGTGTATTCGCCATAGGAAATAACCTCAGGAACCAAAGCCCACATGTAACCTGTAGCCACAATCACACCCGTACTCTTGATGAACTGGGCGATATAGACCATCATCATGTTGGGATGCTCCATCTTGGCTATGAAATAGAGCATTGCCATACCCACAACGGCAGCACCGAGGAAGAGGTAGAACATATTCTTCTTGCCTACTGCCTTCTTGATGGCAGGAACGAGAGGCATGAAGATGAATGCAGGAATAGAGCCGAGTGCCATGAAGATGGACAACTGCTGAGCCGTACCACCGAGGTTGCTGTTGATGAAGTAAGCACCTGCGGCATTGCCTACCGACATCATGGCGAAAGCCGTGATGAAGAAGAAAGCGATGACACGCAACGGGCGGTTACGCACAAACTCCATCCAGAGGTCGCTCACCTTCACGTCTTCGGTGTCCTTGGCATCCATCACGACGCGCTCCTTACACTGCGAGAAGCAGAATACGAGCAGGCACAAACCAACGAGGGCATAGATGGTCATTGCGGTGAACCATGCAGAAGGCTCCTTGGGAAGGCTGTCGGAAGCTGAACTTGCAATCCAGGCAATGATCAACGGCAGACCTGAGTTGACGGCAAGACCACCGACATTTGCCATGAACATACGCACGGAGGTAAGGATAGTAATCTCATCGGTGTCGCGCGTAAGCGAAGAGTTGAGTGCGCCGTAGGGCACATTGATGAAGGTATAGAGCAACTGCATGCCCACATACGTCACGTAAGCATAGAGCAGCGAGGGTGCGAATCCGTTGTAGAAACAAAGGATTGCGAATCCCGAAAGCGGAATACCTACATAAAGCAGGTAGGAGCGATATTTGCCGTAACGTGGATTGCTCTTGTCGATGAGCGTGCCCACAATGGGGTCCCAGATGACGTTTGCCACGTTGCCTACCGTAAACATCACAGCCACTGCCGAAGGAGTGAGTCCGTAGATGTCGGTGTAGAAGAACAGCAGGTAGGTGCAAATTACCTGGAAGATCAAGTTCTGTGCAAGGTCACCCGAGCCGAAGCCGATGCGCTGCAACCAACTAAGTTTGTAGAAGCCTTTTGCCTCTTGTTCGTTTGACATAATTATATTAGGGATATTAAGGGATTAGTCCTCCATTCCGTCAATCGTAATGATCTTGCCATTCTCGTCATACTTCAATTCGCAAACCTTGAGGGAGCGGAGCGGAGTGTAGCCCTTCGAAGGCTTGCAGTCGTGGTGGAAGAGATACCACTTGCCTTCGTACTCGATGATACAGTGATGGGTGGTCCATCCCTCGACGGGAGTCAGGATGACGCCTTGATAGACGAAAGGTCCGTCGGGCTTGTCGCCGATGGCGTAGCAGAGGAAGTGGGTGTCGCCGGTGGACCAGCTATAGTAGTACTTGCCGTTGTACTTGTGCATCCATGAAGCCTCGAAGAAGTGATGTGGGTCGCCGGCCTTGAGTGGAGTGCCGTCTTCATAGACGAGGCGGATGGGCTTGGGCTCGTCGGCAAAACCAAGCATGTCGTCGCTCAGCTTAACAATGCGGGGCGAGATACAAGGCTCATCGCCCTGTGGGAAACGGATGTCATTGACTGCCTCGTTGTCCTCACCATAGCGCTGGAGCTGACCTCCATAGATGCCGCCGAAATACATGTAGTAGGTGCCGTCATCGTCCTTGAAGATGGCATAGTCGATCGAGTAGCTGCCCTCGATGGGATGTGGCTCGGGGATGAATGGGCCTTCGGGCTTGTCGCTGATAGCCACGCCACAGCGGAAGATGCCCGTCTTATCCTTTGCGGGGAAGTACATATAGTACTTGCCGTCCTTCTCCTGCACGTCGCAGTCCCAGAGCTGCTTCTTCGCCCACGGAATCTGCTCGCGGGTCAGCACCACGCCTTCGTCCTTCACCTCACCCGTCATTGGGTCGCCGGTGATCGAAAGCACATGATAGTCCTTCATGTCGAAGTGGATGCCCCAGTCGTCCTCGGGGATGCCCGAGTAGTAGTCATGCGATGGGTAGATGTAAATCTTACCGTTAAAGACATGCACCGATGGGTCGGCCATGTAGTCTTGAGGGAATAGATACCTTTTCATGATTGGGTAATGTAATTTGTTATGTTGTAAAGATTATGATACCACGAATGAAATAATCGGTGCAAAGATAATGTTTTTTTTGGAAAGTCGAATCAATTTTTGTAACAATAAACATAGAAATTGTTACATTGCCGAAAATTAATTCGTTTTTGGGGACAATATATAACATAAATCACTATATTTGCATCGTAAAACCAATCTCATAACCTATGAAATTCTATAAAACTCTTGTTCTTTCCACACTACTTGCTGGACTGCCGCTGACAAGCCTGCAGGCCGAAGTCAGGACACCTCGCTTCATCTCGGATGGCATGGTGCTGCAACGCAATGAGACGGTTCGCATCTGGGGAACTGCCGACCCCGGCGAAAAAGTCACCGTCACCTTTTTAAAAAAGAAATATGTGGGCACCGCGGATGCCGAAGGCAACTGGATGGTGTATATCCCGACCACGAAGAAGAATATGGTGGGCGGTCCCTACTCGATGACCATCAACGAACGCAAGCTATCGGACATCTATGTGGGCGACGTCTGGCTCTGCTCGGGCCAATCGAATATGGACCTGCACACCGCACGTCTGGTTGACCTCTACAAGGATGAGTTCGACACCGACGTCAATCCCGCCATCCATCTGATGCAGACGGGACGCAACCCATCGATCAAAGGTCCGCAGGACGATATCGACGAGCAGGGCAGTTATCCCTGGGAGTCGATGAGCCCCGACAAGGTGGGACACTGGTCGGGCATCGGCTACTTCTTTGCCAAGGAGATGTTCCAGCGTTCGGGCGGCGTACCGCAGGGCATCATCAACTGCAGCATGGGCGGTTCGGACATCGTGGCATGGATCCCTACCGGCCTGCTACGCGAAAATGCTCCACGTCACGTCCAGACCGTCGAGCATCTCAAGCAGCCAGGATATCTGGAGCGCTGTGCAGCACTCAACCGCGTCATCGGACAGACCTACAACCAACTGCTCGAAGAGGATCCAGGACTGAAAGGTCAATGGATGCAGACCGACCTCGATGACTCCGACTGGGAAATCGTGAACCAATATGACCCTCATCTGGGCGATGCCGACGGACGCACATGGGTAGGCACACTCTGGTTCCGCAAGGAATTCAACGTGCCGCAGGAACTCGTCGGCAAGGACTCCCTGCTCCGTCTGGGCTGCCTTGTCGACGCAGATGTGGCTTATCTGAACGGTGTGAAGGTGGGCGAAATCACCTACCAGTATCCTCCGCGCAAATATACGCTGCCCGCTGGTCTGCTCAAGGCAGGACGCAACGTCCTCGTCATCAAGCTGCGCACCAATGGAAGCCCGGAGAAGTTTGTCAAGGAGAAACCCTACAAACTCTTCTTCCATGGTGGCAAGACCATTAACCTCGAAGGCAACTGGCGAATGAAACGAGGCATCCTGATGCCGCGTCAGCCAGGTGTCGAAGGTGTCAACAACGGCAATGCCTCCGCCCTCTACGACAACACCATCTATCCGCTCCGCAACTACCGCATCGCCGGCATCCTCTGGAACCAGGGCGAGACCAATGCCGGTCGTCCCGACGAATACCGCAAGCTGCTCCCCGTGCTGATTGAGGGTTGGCGTCGCGACTTCGGCAATGTGCCTGCCGTCATCTTCGGCTTGGCCAACTATATGGAGCGCCATCCGAATGCCAACTTCGACGGAGGATGGGCGAAGATCCGCGAATCGCAACGTCTGGGTACCCAAGCTCTCGACAAGGCTGCCCTCGTGACTGCCATCGACCTCGGCGAATGGAACGACATCCACCCGCTCAACAAGAAGGAGTCGGCACGTCGTGCAGCCCTGCAGATGCAGCGTCTCTATCTGGGCAATACCCAGGAGGTCAGCGAAGGTCCATCGTATGAAAGCGTGACGTTCAGCGAAGGCAAGGCGCGCATCTCGTTCAAGCCAGGCACAGCAGAAGGTCTTGAACTGCATGAAGCCAAGCCCCACAGCAAAGAGAACCCCTGCCTCGTCTCGAAAGGTTTCAGCATCGCTGGTGCTGATGGCGTCTTCCATTGGGCCGAAGCACAGGTCGAAGGCAATGAACTCATCGTCTGGAGCGATGAAGTGAAGGACCCGAAGGCCGTTCGCTATGCCTGGGATGACGATCCCATCGTCACGCTCTACAATGGCGCTGGGTTGCCTGCTTCCTCGTTCTCGACGAAGGAGTATTGATTCAATCAGATTCACACATTTCAACGAATAAGGGCTCTATTTCGCATAGAACCCTTATTTTTTTTACGTTCGGAGAGCAACTATAATCCCACGATGACATATCATCAGACCAAACAAAACAATACAATAACATATCAAGACTGCCGAAGACTAAAGAAAATTAATCAAATTTATCCGAAAATGAAAGCAAAACGGATGCAAAAAGGCACATTTTTGCATTTTTTGACAAAAAAAGTCACTTTTTTCATTTTTTTCTTTGCAGTTATTTATTTTATGCATATCTTTGCAGCCAAATCCGAGTCAGAAGGCTTCAGACAAAACGCAAGGTCTTCTCTTCTGCTGAAAACAGTAAACTGCACAATAAGTAATAAGTGCGACTTCTTGTCGCAACAAATATACAATGTGTTCAATAAATATTATTAATGTATCAATTATGAGAAAACTCTTATCTATCATTGCCATGCTCGTCGTGAGCTTGTCAATGTTGATGGCGCAAAACAGAACCGTAACAGGTAGCGTCACCTCAGCCGAAGATGGAGAGCCAGTAATCGGTGCAACAGTCATCGTGCCAGGCACGAACACCGGTACTGTCACTGACCTTGACGGCAAGTTCTCACTCAACGTTCCCGCAAATGCCAAGCAGCTGACCATCTCGTATGTGGGTATGGCCAGCCAGACCGTCAACATCAGGAACAACAAGGTCACCGTCTATCTCGAAGCAGATGACAAGATCCTTGATGACGTGGTAGTAACAGCTTTAGGTCTGAAGAAGTCCGAGAAGTCCATTGGTTATGCCGCCACGAACCTCAAGTCGGAGGACCTCCACGTAGTTCCTGTCAGCAACGTAGGTGACGCTATTGCCGGTAAGGTAGCTGGTGTAAGTGTTTCCACTACATCGACTTCTCCAGGTGCTGCTTCTTCTATCACAATCCGTTCCTTCAGCTCACTGACTGGAAGCAACCAGCCTCTTTGGGTTGTCGATGGTGTACCGATTGTCAACAATAACATCGGTTCCGACCAGGGTGACAACACCATGGGTGGTGGTGTCACGAACCTCAATCAGGACGACATCGAGAGCATGACCATCCTCAAGGGTGCAGCCGCTACTGCCCTTTATGGTAGCCGTGCAGCAAATGGTGTAATTCTTGTTACCACCAAGTCCGGCAGCAATCTTAAGGACAAGAACTTCATGGTAGAACTGAATGCAGGTATGCAGTGGTCAACCGTCGGCATCCTTCCTCAGTTGCAGAACGTCTTCGGACAGGGTTGGGACGGTAACCGTACAATTGACGAAAACGGCTCATGGGGTCCTCAGATGGATGGCAAAGAACGTGTATATGGTGCCATCTACGACAACGCCCAGCTTCTCCAGAAGTTCCAGGCCGTAGAAGACAATGTCAGAGGCTTCTTTGACACAGGTGTTTCCTACAACACTTCGATCAGCGTGTCTGGAAAAAGCGACAAGACCGACTATTACCTTTCATTTTCACGCGTAGGAGATGATGGCATTATGCCCACCGATGCAGACTCTTATGGACGTAACACCATTTCGATGAATGGTAGTCATCGCTGTACAGATTGGCTGAAGTTCTCGAGCAACATCAACTTTGCAAACTCCCTCACCAAGACTGTCCTTACCGACCAGGGTACAACTGTAATCGATGGTCTTTATGAGATGCCACGTAACATCAGTGTAGCTGACCTCGCTGACCTCAGCAGCCCATTCAACACCCCTCTCGCCTACTACACCGAGTATGGCATCACCAATCCCTACTGGGCTTTGGAGAACAACTACAGCCAGCTCAGCCAGAAGAAGATCTACGGCAAGGTACAGGCTGATATCAATCCCATCAAGGATCTGACCCTCACCTACCGCTTTGGTTTCGACTATTCTGACTATGACCTGAAGGAAGGTATGGCCAAGATTACGGCCGACAATCCATCCACTTCTGGCAACAACAAACAGGATGGTACTGTATATGCACTCTATCAGCGTCGTTATGAAATCAATCATGATTTCCTCGCAAATTATAACCACACGTGGGGAGACTTTGAATTCAATGCTACTGCCGGTGTGAATATCAACGAACGTTTTGCCACCCAGATGTCAACTTCTGCCGAAGACCTTACAATCGAAAGTGGCTGGTGGCACCTCGCAAATGCAGCTTCCCTCACTCCCTCTGAGTCTTCGAGCAAACGTCGTCTGGTAGGTGTTCTCGGTGACTTCTCACTGGGTTGGAAGGATATGCTCTTCCTGGATGTTACCGGACGTAACGATTGGTCGTCAACCCTTCCAAAGGACGGCAATCACTTCTTCTATCCTGGTGTCACCCTTAGCTGGCTCTTCTCAGAGCTGCTTCCTGACAAGATGAAGGATTACATTTCATATGGCAAACTCCGTGCTGCATACGGTAAGACCGGTAACGATGCCGATCCGTACTTGACCAACAATACATTCGTAAGCGGTTTCGCCAACAATGTTTATACCGAAGCCACCAACTTCCCAATGTCGAACGGCACGAACGCCTTCAAGACCTCTGCCACCCTTGGATCCAACACCCTGACTCCTGAGATGACGACCGAATGGGAGCTTGGTGCAGACCTCTACTTCCTCAAGAACCGTGTTCACGTTGACTTCTCGTACTACGACCGTACTACCGACGACATGATCATGACGCTCAATGCTGACCCAGCTTCTGGCTACAGCTATATCGTCACGAACTTCGGTTCGATTCGCAACCACGGTGTCGAGCTTATGGTCAACTTCACTCCAGTACGCACCAAGGACTGGCAGTGGGATGTAAACTTCAACTGGAACAAGAACTACAACAACGTAGAGAAACTTCCTGAGGAACTGGGTGGAGAATACGTTGTCAATGGCTTCTCGACCTCCAAAAATGCAGTCCGCATGAAGGCTGTGGTTGGTCAGGAACTGGGCCAGTTCTACACCTACGAGCCACAATATGTTGATGCAAACGGAAATTTGAAGTATATTGTCATTGACGATGTCCTTCAGAGCAACCCAGCCTACTCGGGCGAAGGCAATATTGTTGTCAATGAAAGCGACGGTCTTCCCGTCCTCACCTCCGATATTGTTGCTTCCGGCAAATCCACCCAGAACAAGTGGACGGGCGGTTTTGGCACCAGCCTTCGCTACAAGGGATTCTCCATCAATGCCAACTTCGACGTACGCTATGGTGGCTATATGTTCTCCCGCACCAAGAACCTGATGCGCTTCACCGGCAACGGCATCGAGACCATCTACAACCAGCGTCGCGCTTATGTTATCCCAGGTTCTGTTAACGTCACTACCGACGATAACGGCAAGAATATTGTCAGCGAAAACCACACTGGCATTGACACTTATGGTGATGGTATCCAGGCGCTTTATGAACTTGGCGGCATCGCAGGTGGTGAGGAACTTCTCATCGACCGCACCTATCTGAAGCTTCGCACACTGGCTGTTTCCTACACTTTGCCTAAGGCATGGTCCAAGAAAGTCTTCCTCGATGACGTTCGCGTATCGTTCGTGGCCAACAACCTCTTCACCTGGACACCTGCCAGCAACTGCTACATCGATCCAGATGCATCTTCCTACGGCACCGACCTCTACGGCTCGTTCGGCGAACTCTATTCCAACCCTTCTTGCCGCAAGTATGGTTTCAACATCGCAGTTAAGTTCTAATTCTAACGAAGTGCATTCATTATGAAAAAGATTATATTTTCCCTGGCATGCATGGGCCTGATGACCCTTACGGCTTGCGATGACTATCTTGACATCAATGACAGCCCCAATGCCATTTCGAGTGTCGAGAATGACTACATTCTTCCGACACCAGAAGTCAACATCGCCTCAACAGTAGGCGTTCAGTTCAACGTATTGGGCGGCTACAATGCCCAAGTATATGGACAAAATGCAGGCTGCTCCAACTACCTCGACTATTCACGTTTCCTTGTGACAGCCAGCAACTGCCAAGGCGCATGGACCCAGCTCTATTCTCGCGTACTCCAGCAGCTCGAGGTTATCCGCAGTCAATCAGCTGAAGAACCTGGCACCTATCTTGCCGCTACCGTACTCCGCGCTTATGCTTTCCAGCTCATCGTTGACGCATGGGGCGAAGCACCTTTTACGGAGGCTCTCAATCCCAACATCACCCAGCCCGTCTATGACGATGGTGCAGCCATCTATGCCAGCATCATATCAGAACTCGAAGCTGCCAAGGCTGCTGCTCAACCAGGCGATGCCGTCTGCGCAAACCTTCTCTTTGGCAAGACTTCGGCAAAGGCTGGCACAGCTGCCAACTGGATCAAGTTTGCCAACACCCTGCTCCTCAAGCTCTATATGCGCGAGCATAATGCTGTGAGCGTCAACGACAAGTTGAACGCCCTCGTTTCCGAAGGCAACTTCATCACCGAGGATGTCACCTACGACCTGTGCTGGGGCAATTCTGCCGGCTCCTATAGCCCACTCTTCGCCGAGAGCAAGACCATCAGCAACGATATGGCACTCAATGTAGCCCTGCAGGGCACAGCCCTTTCCTCCCCTGGCGACCAGCGTCTTTCCTATAACTTTAAGCCAACAGCCAATGGTTTCATCGGTGTTGTATCGGGCACGAACCTTTCTGCAGAGATTAGTGGCGCCAACACCAGCGACTTTTCTCAGCCCAACTACCGTTTCGACATGCCTGTTGATCTGCTTACCGTCTATGAGCTGAACTTCTTCCTCGCTGAATACTACGCAACTATTGCTGGAAACCACGCTCAGGCCGAGGCATATTACCGTGCAGCCGTCGCTGCTTCGTGTGCTCGTTGTGGTGTGGAAGATGCTTCCAATGCCGTCCTTGCAGCCTATCCTTATGAGCAGGCCAACCCGATGAAGAACATCGGCATCCAGAAATGGGTGGCTCTCGGCACTGCCTTCTCTGGTTTTGAAGCATGGTGCGAAGTTCGTCGTCTCGGGTATCCAGAATTTTCGGACGTGAAGGCTGACGACATCATCAACAACGATGTTGCCAACTTCAACACGGTGCCCAACACCTACGTAGCCGGCACTCTCTACACCCCAAAGAACGTCAACGCAGAGGTCGGAGCCAAGACTCTCCGCCAGCGTCTGCCCTATCCTGCTAGTTCGACAAGCTACAACAATAACGTTCCTGCCACCAAGGGCGCTACTGTCAAGGTCTTCTGGGCTAAATAATCAATGTAAAACAATTAGAACATTGAAGATATGAAAAAGACTATCAAATACAGCATATTAGGCGTCATTGCAGGTGCTATGCTTGCATCCTGCGAAACTGAGCCCGAAACAGGTCTGGTGAGACTCACCCACTATGCCACCTTCGATCTGACTGGGGGAGAAATCTACTCAGTTCCGATTGGTGGCTCGTATTCCGAACCCGGTGTGGTTTGTATGGAAGGTACAGAAGATATCTCCGACAAAGTCAAGACCACCATCTACGACATCACTGGCCAAGTGGTCAATTCCATCAAGACCGATGAAATTACGTTCTACAATGTAGAATACTCAGCCGTCAATGTCGATGGATTCTCGTCTTCTGCCACACGTACTGTATTCATCTATAACCCTGAAGTAAAGGGCAGCTGTGCTGGCACGTTCGATGTCGATATGAATAACACCACATACGGCGGCAACCCCATTTTCGATGAAGCAACAAAACGTGGCTATAAGACTGAGGCCGAGATAACCATCACCGAACTTTGTCCTGGCATCTTCTACATCAACGACTTCCTTGCCGGCTGGTACGAACAGATGCGCGGAATCGGCGCTAGTTACGCTATGTACGGCTACTTCAAGCTCAATCCCGATAACACCATCGATTTGATGTACAGCCATGTCAATGGTTGGGGTGATGGCCTCGACTATATCCAAAATGGCAAGTGGGACGAAGCAACCGGCACACTCTCCTACGAATCCGGTTATGCTGGTGTTATCTACATCAACCCAGTCCTCATACGTCAATAATACTTAAAACCGCAAAGCAATTATGAAAAAGATACTATTTTCAGCTTTTGTACTCGCTGGTGCTCTTACAATGAGCTCTTGCAGCGATGGCGCCTTCGGAGGAGACTTCGAGGTGGACAATACTGAACTGGTTGATATGGCTGGTACCTGGTGCTGCACCGTTGAAGCCAACGATGCCTATTACACCACACAGTATTATATTTACAATGGCTACACAGCAGAATTCCTTAACTCTTATTTCGGTGATCCTGTAGGCTACTACAATCCGGATGTCAATGGTGACGGGAAAGTAGATATGACCGACCTTGAGAGTGACGAATACGCCAACTGGTGGGCCGAAAGGGCAGAAGGTGTCTTCGAGTTCCGCACTTTCAATACAGCCGCCAACAACGTCACCGAGATGTGGGTGGAAGATGGTTACTGGGGCACACAGACCAGAGTGAATGTGGATTTCAACAACATGACCTTCGAAGCCCCCGGCACACTGGAACAGGGCGTCAACGAGGTAGAGACCGCTCCTGGCGTAATTACCAAACTTGATGAATATTCCAACAAGGCTAATGATGTTGCCTATGGTTGCGGTGTCGTGATTGTAGGTGGCAAGATTCTGAAGGGCGCTGCCCACGCTCCAGGCTCGGGCATGCAGACCGATTCCATTTTCTTCTACATCAAGTATGACGACGATTATGGCCAGAATATCTATACCAAGGTATCTGGTTATCGCAAGACCGGTTATACCGAGGACGATTGATTCGTCTGTCGTATTTCTATAATAAATGCCCCGAGGATTGATTCCTCGGGGCATTTCTTTTTTTAATATATATAATGTATAAATCCTTTTAGTATCTATTGAACGTCAACTCAAGCAGAGAAGACCGAAGAGAAAGGTGCTTATTGTCGAGCTGGAGAATCTCAAACCGTTCATCAAGGCTCTGGATGCCGTAGGGCTGCAGGACAGCAGCATCGTCGAGCGGCTTGTCTCCTTCGTTGCGAGCCGATAGATAAGGGTCATAGACGCGCAAATGGGCATCGTCCTGCTGGAAACGCAGGAGGTAGGTGCTGTTCCTTCCACTGTGGTCCGAAAGTTGCAGCAGATGGAGTTGCACCGACCAGAAGATACGCGACGATACCATATCACATCCTCCCCCACCGATGGTGTCGATGCGGGCCAATTGCCAGAATCCGTCGAGTTTCCCATTGTCCGACATCTCAAGGTCGCAGGAGCTGAAGGAGAGAAGACCGAGAAGCGGGAGGGTGAGAAATATGCGTTTCATTTTTGTTTATTGTTGCTTTTTGTCTATAGTATCTATAGTGACTATAGTAACTATATTAACTATAGGTACTATTACCTTATAATATATATTATAGTCCACTGGGTTCCCAGGTTATTGCCCAGCAATTCGCCGTGGTCGTAGCCAACGCCGGCGCGGAGGGAGAAACCTCTCAGCAAGCCGTTGTCAGGGAATCGATAGGTGGCCTCAGCGAGGAGGCTGAGGTTGCGCTGTGGTTCGAGGAAGGGAGTGCCATAGGTGCCTAATCCTTCCTGCCAAGATGCCAACAAGCGATAGCGCAGACCTTCAAGCGGGGAACCTGCCAGGCCGATGTGCCAGGCTGTAAAACGATTGTCCTTGACAGAAAGCGAGCCATCCTCGTTGTAAATGGGCGAACGAAAGAGTGGATTGCCCATCACCTGCCCCCAATGACTCCAACCGGGATAGAGGCGATGGTTATAATAGTTGTCGGTTCCTCCGATATGATCGTTCAAGCCAGGATTGTGGTCGTGATAGATAGGGCCACTCTGATAGCGCGTATTAAGAAATTCGACCACCACGGCATCTACCCAACGAGAATCATTTAACTTCAATTCAGCGCCCACTAGGATATCCTTGAGGGGATAAAGCAGATAACGGTTCTTCTTGCGGTTGTCCCAATCTGGGCCCGAGCCATAACCATCGTAATCGAGGAAGAACATAGCAGAATGATCCTCAAAGTAGTGGTCGGCATAGAGGGCAAGGCTCATTTCGTCGTCCACATAATTGAGCCGAGCGACCCAACTGCCCAGATGATCACCACCCACGTTGGTATAGACCTCATCCACCTCGTCATCGCCTGAGGCAAAGAAGGCATCTACGTAGTCCTTGAAACCTCTACCTACCTCCAAGGTATTCGATGGAGACAGATGTAGTGTACCGCCAAATTCGCAGGCCATCTCAAGTCCCAGTTCCAGACTGAACGGATGTTCCTCATCGGCAGGACCAATGCGCAGATAACCTGACTTGCTGTGATAGCGAACATCCTCGGCATAATGCATCTTGTTTAGGGTCCAATCCTTCTGAAAATGGCTATCGGTCAGCCATCCATATGAAAGATGTCCCTTGATGGCCAACCAACCGCCCAAGCCTGGTATGTTCCAATAATCGGGAAACGATAGACGCACCTCGGGAATCGGTCGAGCATTGATACCTAAAGTTTGTGAGCCGCTACTCAGCTCCATGTTCTTGAGTTGCAAGGGCTGCTGCTTTTGCCCGAGAGTCAGGATGCCGTGCTTGTAGCGCACCTCGGCATAGCACTGCTGAATGACGAAGTCGCTGGTATAATGCAGCGGAACCGCCAGGTCGAGGCCATAACCCATCCCCCACTCCTTATTGGCATCCACACACAAAGGACGCTCCACACGACCACGCGCATAACCATTGGTCGAACGGAGCGAACTTAGTCCATAACGATTCGCATTGAGCCAAAGAGGTGTCAGATTCGTGCTTGCCGACATCTGCAATTCATACGTCTGCTCCAGACCCTCGGAGAGTGTCTGGGACAAAACAGGCATCGAAATCAGCATCAGAAGCAGACCGGCAATTCGCATGAGAGAAAGATTCAGTCGTCGGTTTCGGTCTTCGAAATGACAAAAAGCGTATAGAGTTCAATCACTACGGCGATGCAGAGGAAAGGCAGCCATTCCATTCCGCCCTTGAACATGAAATAGGCAGTGACGCAATAGAACAAGCCGAGCAACCAGCGCATACGCACGATGCGACGCCTGCGCAAGTTCTTCCCATCGTAACGTTCACGCAAATGCGTAGCCAACACGCCAAGTGCACCCACGACCATCAGCCAGGGAGCAATCGTTCGCGAAAACGTCCAAACGATGGCTGCAGCGAGTATCAAGAGATATGCAATTCGTTCTAAGATTTTCATAGATCAACAGAAACTATAGTGACTATAGTTAAAATAGTTACCATAGCCACTACAAGATTAAAACTAGTCTTCAATAATATAAAGGTCTTCGTTTTCGCGATGCATACGCATCCGCTCGCGAGCATGGCGTTCGAGTTGTTCGCTATCGACACTCACTTCGTCGATGCGATGCTCGAAATTGCTGATCGAGTCCTTATACTCCTCTATCTCCTTGCGCAATGCCGCCTCCTGCGAGTGCAAGGCGACAATATTCTTCAGGCTATACTCTCCTCCAAAACACATATACAGGACGAAAGTGAAGCAAAGGATACCAAACCAATGACGCAATATGAAACGACTTGTAGTCTTTATCTTATTCATTATTCTTTCATTTTATGCTGCAAATTTACGCTTTTTCGATGAGAATGTAAAGTTTTACACAAAAAAACTGCTTATTTATTGAAAAAAAACCTTCGATTTGCTTATTTTGTCGAAGTTTTCGTTATCTTTGCACCAATAAATAGACCTAAATGACAGAACTAAACGAACTCATCGAGCGTCTCTACAGCGAAACCATCGAACGAGGCGAGTTGCCAAAGCCTTCCATCGAAACGCCATCCATCTCAGTCAAGCACGAAGAAGAAGCCGACACCCAGCGTATGCTTCATGTGCTCAACGAAATGGGAGCGCTACTCAACGAAGATGACCAGCCGAAGATTGAAGAGAGTCCTTCCGAAGAGGCCCTCCTCCGCGTCCTGAACCATTGGGAAGCAATGACACATTCGGTGCAGGGCATCAAGGAACATATGCAGAGCCTCGAACAGGACATCGTCAAGATGCAGCCATGGGGCGACTTCGACGTGATGAAGGTGGAACAACTCGCGCACAATGGATGCTACATCCGTTTCTGGAAGATGGACAGCGTTCGGTTGTCATCGCAGTTTACCGAACCTTGGTTCATCGATGGCAATGTGCTTATTGTGACACAGGATGCCGAGACTTCCTATTTTGTGACGGTTACTGACAGCAACGATCATCTGCCCGTACCTGCCGATGTCGAAGAGATAAGTATCTGCCCATGTCCTGTCAGCACACTCATCATGCTTCAGACACGCGACAAGGACTCGCTGAAGAAGATGGAGACACTGCTCGGCGACTATGCACTGGTTCACTATGGCGAAGTCTATTCCGCGCTGCGCAAGAAGTTGCCCAAAGGCACCGAACTCCCCCATCTTGCTGTCCGTCGCGAAACGCTGAGTGACAAGATTCGCCGCTTCTTCAAAAAGACAAAAAAATAGATAAAAATATGCTTCCAGCCGAATGGGAACCGCAAAGGTTCGTACAACTGACTTGGCCTCATGCCGACACTGACTGGGCTCCTTATCTGGATGCAGCCCAAGAATGTTTCCTGAACATCGCCCGTGCCATCACCCGACACGAGCCATTGCTTGTGGTCACTCCCACGCCAGAAGACGTGGAAGCGCAACTGCGCGAAGGAGGTGTGGATATGAGTCAAGTGGTGATTGAAGAATGTCCGACTAACGACACCTGGGCTCGCGACCATGCCTTCATCTGCACACGCGAACCCGACAAAATCGGTGGCTCGACCAATGAATATGTGGAAGGTGGTGGAAACATCATCCTTCATGACTTCACCTTCAACGGTTGGGGCATGAAGTTCGCCGCCAACCTCGACAATCAGATCAATCGCACCATCTACGACGACGACACTTTCGCCGACAACGACATTCTCGACATCTGGGATGCAACCTACCAGGATAATCGCGACAAGATCCTTGAAGGTGGCTCGATTGAAAGCGACGGCAAGGGAACCATCCTCACTACCACCGAATGCCTGCTCTCGGCCAACCGAAATATCTTCGAGGGCAAATCATCGTTCAAGCGTTGGTTCTTCGACGACTTCGGTGCACAGCGTGTCCTTTGGCTCGACGATGGCTTCCTCTTGGGTGACGACACCGACTCCCACATCGACACCTTGGCCCGATTCTGCCCCAACGACACCATCGTCTATGTGAAGTGCGAAGATCCTGACGATATCCATTACGAGGCACTAATGCAGATGGAAGAGCAGCTCAAAGGGTTTAGCACCGTCGATGGCAACCCCTTCCGTCTCCTGGCTCTACCTCTCCCCGCTCCCATCCTCGAATCGGACTTCCCCGATGCAGTAGCCAGCGAAGGCGACCAGCGTTTGCCTGCCACCTATGCCAACTTCCTCGTCATCAATGGTGCCGTGCTCTATCCGACCTATAATCAGCCTGACAACGACCAGCGTGCTGCCGAGGTGCTGCACGACGCCTTCCCCGACCGCGAGATCATCGGCATCGATTGCCGCGTCCTCATTCGCCAACATGGCTCGTTGCACTGCGTGACGATGCAGTATCCCAAGTGAAACGCTAAGAATCCCTTAATATCCCTAAAAAGACCGCCACTCCTTTTGGAATGGCGGTCAATTATTGTTTTGAATATCTTCCTGAGATTATTTGAGCTCAGCGAGGTACTTAATGGTGCGAACCATCTGAGAGGTGTAAGAGTTCTCATTGTCGTACCAAGAAACAACCTGTACCTGGAATGTATCGTCGTCGATCTTGCTAACCATAGTCTGGGTAGCGTCGAAGAGTGAACCGAACTTCATACCGATGATATCGGAAGAAACGATCTGATCCTCGCAGTAGCCGAAGCTCTCGTTGGCAGCAGCCTTCATGGCAGCGTTGATGCCCTCTACGGTTACGTAGTTGCCCTTAACGACAGCAACAAGGATGGTGGTTGAGCCAGTTGGAGTTGGAACACGCTGAGCAGAACCGATGAGCTTGCCGTTGAGCTCTGGGATAACGAGGCCGATAGCCTTGGCAGCGCCAGTAGAGTTAGGAACGATGTTCTGAGCACCAGCACGTGAACGACGGAGGTCACCCTTACGCTGTGGGCCATCAAGAATCATCTGGTCGCCTGTGTAAGCGTGGATGGTTGACATGATGCCAGAAACGATAGGAGCATAGTTGTTCAGGGCAGCTGCCATAGGAGCAAGGCAGTTGGTGGTGCAGGAAGCAGCAGAGATAATAGTATCCTCTGGCTTAAGGGTCTTGTGGTTGGTGTTGTAAACGATGGTTGGGAGGTCCTTGCCTGCAGGAGCAGAGATAACGACCTTCTTGGCACCAGCCTTAATGTGAGCAGAAGCCTTCTCCTTAGATGTATAGAAACCTGTGCACTCGAGCACTACATCTACATTGAGTTCGCCCCAGGGAAGCTCAGCTGCATTTGGCTTGGCATAGATGGTGATCTCCTTGCCGTCAACAGTGATAGAACCAGGAGTAACAACGGTCTTGCCGTCCTCAGCCAAAACAGCATCCTTGTAAGAAACACAGTGCTTGCCCTCACCGAACTTGCCAGCGAAACCACCCTGAGCGGTGTCATACTTGAGAAGGTGAGCAAGCATCTTTGGGCTGGTGAGGTCGTTGATAGCAACTACTTCATAACCCTCTGCTTCAAACATCTGACGGAAAGCGAGACGACCGATACGACCGAAACCGTTGATAGCTACATTTGTCATCTTTTTATCTTAAATTTTTTAAAGGTTTGTGAATAATGATTGATGGAACACGTGTCATAATCGACATTGCAAAGATATAGTTTTTTGCCTAATGTTGTGCAATAATTGAGCAATAACTATGCAAAAAAGTTACTTAGCCCTAACGTTTGCCAAATAGACTTTGCTTTTTAACAATACAACATGCGTCACGACTGCTTGAAAAGCAAACTGGAATCGCCGTAACTGAGGAAACGGAAGTCGTGCTCAAGGGCATAGCGATAGATGTTATGCCAGTGTTCTCCCACAAGGCTGTCACCATCGACAAACGCACTTACAAGCAACAATAAGGTGCTTTGCGGCATATGGAAATTGGTGACCATTGCCTCGACAAGTCGGAACTGGAATCCCGGTGCAATCAGTATCTGAGTAGCAGTTACCAGATTGTCCTGTCCCGTCTGCTGAAGGTAGTCGATGATTGTTTTCAGAGCGGTCTCCAGACTAATGGTGTGCACTTCGTCGTAAGGCTCCCACTGATGTACCACGAGGTCCTCTGGATGGACGCTTTCGAAGTCCTTCATACCGGCAAGTTTCTCGCCGATGTAATACAGACTCTCCAACGTTCGGACACTGGTCGTTCCAGTGGCTACAAACCGTGCTCCCTCTGGGCGATGGATTTCAAAAGCATAGATATCCTCAATAACCGAACGGGGCACCGAGATGAATTCGGTGTGCATGTCATGCCCCTCTATCGTCTCGCTCTTGACGGGCTTGAAGGTTCCTGCCCCCACATGGAGTGTCAGGTATTCCAGGCGAATGTCTTTCTGCTGAAGCGCTTCGAGCACCTCCTGCGTATAGTGAAGGCCAGCCGTCGGAGCTGCCACGCTGCCCTTGATGCGGGAATAGACCGTCTGATAAGTCTCCTTGTCCTTTTCTTCGGTTGCACGATTGAGGTAGGGTGGAATGGGTAGTTCACCCATCGCATCGAGCAGTTGTGCGAAACTGACTGCCATTCCGCCTTCGGGCTGTTTCCAATAGAAATGAATCAACTGACTCGGCCCAAGACTTCCTGCACGTTCGCAATACAAGGTGACCGATTGGCCATCGGGCATAGTGACACTCAACGAAAGGGGACCGTCCTTCCACTTCTTGCTATTGCCCACGAGGCATGTCCAGGTACATTCCGTTTCGCTGGCAAAGTTCTGCTGATAGTCCTTCGGCGATTCCGGTTCGAGGCAAAACACCTCGACAATACCTCCCGTAGGCTTGCGGAAGTGCAGACGTGCCTGAATCACCTTCGTATTGTTGAACACAATCATCGAACCGGCAGGTATCTGCGAGGGCAAGTCGCAAAAGTGATGTTCCTCGATCTCGCCCTTCCACACCAGCAGTTTGCTCTGGTCGCGCTGCTCCAATGGATATTTGGCAATACGCTCTTCGGGGAGGTTATAATCGTAATTTTTGATCTCTAGATTACGTGGATTAATCATTATAATATAAAATGTGTAACGTTCAACTGAATTTTCGACTGCAAAGATAGAGCGAAAATAATTATTTCCCAAATTTATTTGGCAAATTGTGCAAAAACCCCTATCTTTGTGCCCAAATTAGAAAGAAAATGAAAATCGGAGATAGAGTCAGGTTCCTCGATGCCCAAGGAGGAGGCATCGTAAAAGGCTTCAACAGCAATGGCCTTGTGATGGTGGAAGACGAAGACGGATTTGAGATCCCAACCATGGCGTCGCAATGTGTCGTTGTCAGCCAGGAGGACGATGATCGTCAAGCAGGCCATGCCCCCGTGCATCAGGCTCCGTTGACACGTGCCCAAAAGGCTGCACGCGAAGCGATGACCGAAGTTGACAAACTCAAGGAGGAGAATGGCCAACTCAAGGCCAGGATTCACGAGCTGGAGACAGAGATGAACAATCTCAAACTGCAACTGCTCAAGGCACAATACCAGAGTGCCGAGCAGCAGAAGCAGGGCAAGGGCGGAGTTCATCAGGCCATCAAGACCAATCCCTACGAGGTGTTGCGCAACGGCATCATCGAGGTCGATCTGCACATCAACCAACTCGTCGATAGCACAGCCGGCATGAACAACGCCGACATGCTGCGTCATCAGCTCCACATCTTCCGTCAAACCATGGATTCCTACAAGCACGCCAAGGGGCAGAAGATTGTCTTCATCCACGGCAAGGGTGAAGGTGTGCTGCGCAAGGCCATCATCGACGAACTCAAGCTGCATTATCCCAAATGCGATTACCAGGATGCATCGTTCCAGCAATATGGCTTCGGTGCCACCATGGTCACAGTACATTAATAACTATGAAAAGATTCACTAAAATCATCCAGCAACGCCAGTTGAAGCAGATGGCCAAGGACTATGTCTTCATCTTCGTCGGCATCTGTCTTTACAGCGTGGGCTATTGTGCCTTTCTATTGCCTGAAAAAATCGTGATGGGTGGCGTCACCGGTATCTCGACCCTTTTCTACTACTCGTTGGGATGGAACCCTGCCATCATGTTGTGGGTCATCAATGTCCTTTTGCTGGCCATTGCCTTCCGCTTCATCAGCATGGAGTTCACCATCCGCACCATCGTCGGAGTAACATTGCTGTCGCTCACCATCGGTGTGATGCAACCCATCTTTGAGGCCCATCCCGTCATTACCGCTGGCGAAGACAAGTTCATGCACGTCTTGATTGCCGGACTGTTGGGCGGCGCCGGACTCGGATTGGCCTTTGTACACAATGGATCGACAGGCGGCACCGACATCGTCGTGGCACTTATCAGCAAGTTCTCGCGAATGTCACTCGGTCGTGCTCTCCAACTCACCGACATCTGCATCATCTCCAGTTCATACTTTCTCTTCCACTCCGCCGAACTCATCGTCTATGGTGTCTGCTTCACACTCGTCGCTTCGTTCATGATCGACTATGTCGTCAGAGGCACTCATCAGACCGTTCAGTTCCTCATCATCTCCAAGCGTTATGAAAAAATTGCCGACGCCATGAACAACAGTCTGCATCGCGGCGTGACTATCCTGCATGGCGAAGGTTGGTATTCGAAGTCCGACGTAGAGGTGGTGATGGTGCTTTGCCGCAAATACGAGAGTCAGTACGTTTTCAACCTCGTCAAGGCCATCGACCCCAACGCCATGGTCAGCCAGACGTTCTGTCAGGGCGTGTTCGGCGAGGGCTTTGATAAGATAAAATAATATGAAAATCGGTTTCGACGCCAAACGCTATTACCACAATCACACAGGCATCGGCAATTACAGCCGTGCCATCATCAAGGGATTGCAAGCGCTCTATCCCGACGACGACTATCTCCTCTACGACGAGAAGACCTTCTCGCGCACCTTCCGACTGGGACGAAAGGCAGCACGCGACGGCTGCGAACTTTTCCATGGACTTTCCAACGAACTACCTGCCGACATTCTGAAGAGTGGCGTGCGTTCCATCGTCACCTTGCACGACACGGCATGGCGCACCTACCCGCAGATGTACCATTGGATCGATCGCCAACTCTACGACTACAAATATGGTCGCAGTTGCCACATCGCCAACCATGTGCTTGCCATCTCCGAAAGTACCAAGAAGGATGTGATGCGCTTCTACGACATTCCCGAAGTCAAGATTTCGGTCATCTATCAGCCAGTCCAGGAACTATTCTACAAACCACTCTCCAGCGACGAAGCCGACCGACTCATTTCCGATGCGGTTTCGTCGGGAATGCTTTCGGCAGCCCTTCCCAAAGACTTCATCCTCAACGTGGGTAGCATCAACAGTCGCAAGAACCTGTTGGGACTCGTCCGGGCCCTTGAACTTATTCCTGCTGAGCAGCGTCCCCCGCTTCTCGTTGTCGGCAACGGCCACGAATATAAGCGCGACGTAATGAATTACATCGCAAAGCATCATCTCGAGCAATATGTCCGCATCGAAACCGGTGTCAGCGACAACAAGGTGTTGCAAGCCCTCTATTCCAAAGCACTCCTGATGGCCTATCCTTCCCATTATGAAGGTTTCGGACTGCCCGTGGTCGAAGCAGCGCTCCAAGGCTGTCCTATTCTGACCAGCAACGTTAGTTCTCTCCCCGAAGCAGCAGGACCAGGCGCCTTGCTCTGCGACCCCGCCGACATAGAATCCATCCACAAATATCTCACCGAACTGCTCGACGACAGCAGCATGGCACAACGTCTGGCCGAAGTAGCCGAGGAGTATGCCCGCTGCCACTTCGACCCGCGCACACTCACCGAGCAATTGCATGAGCTTTACCTAAAAATCTGTTAGGGATTTTAAAGATATTAAGGGATTCTAAGGGATATTAAGGGACGTCACCTTCGACTTTCAAGACTATACGTCAAGAAAAACATATGTCCCTAAAATTCCCTTAGAATCCCTTAATATCCCCAGGAATCCCTTAGAATCTTATCTTTTATCCAAATCGTCAAACAATCGCTGGAGGAATGCCTTGCCCCAGCGCTGTGCCTGATGTTCCGGATCGTAGCTCCACTTTAGCGGCACATCCACCTGACGGTTGTCCTGTGTATAGCAGATGGTCTTTACGCCCGTAGTGTCACACACATCGGCAAGGAGGCCGAAACCATCGGGGTAATCGTAGAATGCATATCGAGGCGTTGCCGGATCGAGCAGGTCCTTGCTGAAGTTGAAATCCTCATGATGAATGCCTAATTGTCCGAGCAAGGTGGCCGACAAATCTGTCTGGTCGCCCAACGCGTCTATCTCATGAATCTCCACACCTTCGGCGTCCATAGGCAACTGCAGAGCTCCACCTGTCCAAACCATCGGGATATGGTATCGGTCGGGCTCCTGGAACTCCATGTTTTCGGGATAATAACTGCAATGGTCAGGCAGGACGACGACAAGCAGGTCGTTCCAAACCTGAGGATCGGCCTTCAACTGGTCGATAAATCTGCCCAAGCAGGAATCTGCATACGCAAACGAATTGGCAAACGGATGCTCGAGTCGATTGAATGATGGCACGTCGAATGGTTCATGGCTCGACAAAGTAAGCACGACCTTGAAGAATGGTCCCTCTTCTCCTTCAGAACCTTTCGAACTTTCAGAACCCTTCGAACCTTTCGAACCTTCAGAACCCTTCGCACCTTTCCGAACATCCTCCAATATCCTAATATAAACCACTTCATCGGGCGCGCCCCATTGCTGCATACGTTCTGCTCTTGAGAAGTTGTTCATACTGACTACTTCTTCGATGCCTCCTGCACGCAGGAAGCCCAACATATTGGTGAAATTGGCATCACCACCATAATAGAACTGAGGATGATATCCCTCTTCCTTCAGTCGTTGGGGTAGATACTGCAGATGATTGCATTTCGACTGGTCCTTCATCACCGTCGTGGTGGGTTGAGCAGGATAACCGGCCAATATCGAAGCTACGCCACGATCGGTGCGCCACGAGGTACAGTAAAAGCGCGTCCAGCCCAGTCCCTCCTTGTAGAGTCGCGTCAATTCGGGCATCACGCGTGGATCGGCATCAGGATATAGGGCTGTGCAGGCCTTTCCGCTGAATCCTTCGAGAATGATGAGCAGGATGTTCGGACGATTGGTCTTCAATAATGTACGTCGGGTGCTTCTCAGCGAATCGGAAGTGTTCACCGTAAGTCGGTTCAGCTCGGCAAGGGCCTCATCACACTCCTCATCAGTCATGAATCGATACATCTCGTCGTAATTCTTCTGCTTACTCAGAGAATAGAGGAACGAAAAGACGGGATTGACAGCCGCCTGGTTAAGATTCATCTCGGTCGAGAAATATGCCCTGCCCACATTCATCGTGCTTTCGCTTACTCCTCCGCGGATGCAGAGGAAAACGATTCCCGCAAACAGCAAACCCTGCAACGTGTGAATGATTCGTCTTCGAAGCGGTTCGGGACGATTGGAGCATGCCTCACGCCACAAGTGGCTATGACTGCGCTGAGGTGACGGCATCAGTTTATGCAGCAACCATTCGACGACATAAAGTATCAGGAGGATACCTCCGATGCCCAATACGTACATCCACCAGGGAGCTGAAGCCAATGCCTCAGCAGGATTGTCGAGCAGATAGATGAGTGGTGTAGCATCGAGTCGGAATCCCCAATAACCAAACAACACCAAGTCGGTGAGCCACAAGAAAAGGACGACGAAGAACAGGATACCCAGCACCCAATACATCAGATGACGATACCAGTTGCCCGGCAGCCATAGGTGAAACAGTTTCACAATCAGGGGGACAGCCACGACATATCCAGCCACTGTGAGATCCTGTGGCACGCTGTGGATGAGCACCTGCAGCCAATCGCCTATACCATATTGTCCATATACCCCGTAGTGGAACACCATGAAGATGATGGTTCCGACAAGGAAAAAGCCCACCACCGAGGCAAATATGATCATTAACTTTCGCATAATACCTTTTTATTTATAACCCAACATCCCCTATCGTTTTCGAATGTTGAAAAAACGCCGCAAAGTTAACAAAAGAAAAGAAAACCGCAAAACTTGGACGTGCAAAAATGAATTATCTTTGAATAATTTTGAAATAATGTGCAATTCATTTGGCATTTTGCAAAATAAAGACTAACTTTGCACCCGATATTCGAAAGTTACCCTCAAACAATTAACTACTTTGAAACCTATAGATTCTCTCCGACGTTCGGCCCCAGGGGTCATCGTAGCCTATCTTCTTAACATGTTGATGGCCTACGTGGCATTCATGATCTGCCGCGTCGTATATGTCGCCCTTAACTGGACCGCCTTCCATGTCGGTTTGTTCCAGAATTCGTGGAGCGACCTGCTGGCCGGATCGCTGTTGTTCGACACCTCAGCCTTGCTCTATCTCAATGCGCTCTATCTGTTACTGATGCTCCTGCCCATCCACCTGAAGGAGCATGCACGCTATCATCGCGTGGTACGCATCGTCTATCTGGTATTCAATGGCATCGGCATCATTGCCAATCTTGCCGATGCAGTCTATTTCCCTTTCACGGGACGTCGCACCACAGCCACGGTCTTTAGCGAATTTTCCAACGAAGGCAATCTGGGGGATATCGTGGGCACAGAGATTTTACATAGTTGGTATCTCGTTCTGCTGTTCGTCGTACTCATTTGGGCAATGTATAAACTGTACATCATGCCCTGCCGCGAAGAGGATGAAGCCAAGCCTATTCGTCTCCGCAACTACTACCCCACCCTCTCTGTGGCTTTGCTCATTATGGTTGGGCTCACCGTGGCCGGTATGCGCGGAGGCTTCACCACAGCCGTACGCCCCATTACCATCTCCAACGCCAATCAGTACGTCAGCCGTCCGGCCGATGCCGCCATCGTGCTCAACACGCCCTTCTCGATCATTCGCACGTTGGGCAAGAAGACGTTTGTCGATCCCGGATATTTCGCTACACAGGAAGAACTCGATGCCATCTTCACCCCCGAGCACTATCCTACCGACACTACATCCTTCGTCCCGCGCAATGTGGTCGTCATCATCGTCGAGAGTCTTGGCCGCGAATACATCGGTGCGCTCAACGACCTCGGTCAATGCGGTGACGATTACCAGGGATATACGCCCTTCATCGACCAGATCTGCCGCCACGCTTTCACCACCGACTGGTCATTCTCCAACGGGCGCAAATCCATCGATGCTATGCCCTCCATTCTCAGTGGTATACCGATGTTCGTCGAACCCTTCTTCCTTACTTCCGCTTCGCTCAACGAAGTGGGTGGCTTGGCACGCTGCCTTGGCGGCAAAGGCTACGAGACAGCCTTCTTCCATGGTGCACAAAACGGCTCGATGGGCTTCCAGGCGTTCAGTCGTGCCACCGGTTTCGACTCCTACTATGGTCGCACCGAGTATGATGCCGATCCAGCTTTCGGAGGCGAAGACGATTTCGACGGCACCTGGGCCATCTGGGACGAGCCGTTCCTGCAGTTCTATGGCAAGAAGATGTCCGAGATGCGCGAACCGTTCATGACCACCGTCTTCACAGCCTCATCGCATCACCCGTTTGCCATCCCCGAGCAATACCGCGACACTTTCCCCGAAGAAGGCATCGCCATGCATAAGTGCATCCGTTACCTTGACCATTCGCTTCGCCGTTTCTTCGAACGCGTCAGCGCTGAGCCCTGGTACGAACGCACCCTATTCGTCATCGCAGGCGACCACACCAACCTCACCGACCAGGCCTTTTATCAGACCGACCTCGGATACTTTGGCTCGCCTTTCATCCTCTTCGACCCCACGGGCACACTCGTTGCTCCACAGCGTCGTCATGCCATCGCCCAGCAAATCGACGTGATGCCCACTGTCCTTTCGGCCCTTCATTACGATGAGCCCTACGTCGCCTTCGGATGCGATCTGCTCACCACGCCCGACAACCTCACCTGGGCCATCAACTATGCAGGAGGTATCTACCAGTATGTCGAGGATGGCTATCTTCTCCAGTTCGACGGCGAGCAACCCCGTGCCCTCTATGACATCCTGGGTGACTGGTATCAGACCCACGACCTCAAGGACGATCCAGCGGCTCAAACCATCCTCGAAGCCCGCCTCAAACGAACCAAGGCCATCATCCAAAGCTATATGCAGCGCATGGTAAATGATAGCCTTATCATTAGGCGATAGTTTTTCGAAATAACAACATTCCGGTATACCGCTATACCGTTATATCTGATTTTCGGTATCACGGCATTACGAAATCCCGAAACCCCGTCAAAAAATAATACAATGGCAAAAAAGCAAGATAACATCTTCTACCGGGTGCTCTACTACATCATCCTCGTGCCAGGCTATGCCGTGTCGCTGCTCCCGATGTGGTGGCACTACATGTGGTCCGATGTGCTCTACCTGCTCATCCATCGCTTGGTGGGTTATCGTCGAAAGGTGGTGCGCCGTAACCTGACGGACAGTTTTCCTGACAAGACAGAAGGCGAACTCCGCAAGGTGGAGAGGGATTTCTATCACTACTTCTGCGACCTGCTGGTCGAAGCCATCAAGTTCATCTCCATCAGCCGTGAAGAGATGCGTCGTCGCATGAACTTCGAGAACATCGAGCCCGTTATCGACTCATGTCAGCGCGGCAAGAACTGCGCCGTCTATCTTGGCCACTACGGCAACTGGGAGTGGATCAGTTCCATGCAACTTTGGATCGACCCGAAGATAGGTCAATGCACACAACTTTACCATCCGCTTGAAAACCCCGCGATGGACCGACTTATGGGATATATCCGACAGCGTATGGGTGACATCAACATCCCCGTCGAGCAGTCGGTGCGTCACTTTGTCCGCTATCGTCAGCAGGGCAGGCCTGTCCTCGTAGGTTTTATCGCCGACCAAGTGCCCCATTGGCGCAACATACACTATTGGACGAACTTCCTTAACCATCCCAAGACGCCCATCTTTACGGGTTCCGAACGACTCACACGCCAGTTCGACATGGATGCCTACTACCTCCACGTCACCCGACCTCGTCGCGGCTATTGGAACGTGCGTTTCGTGCCTATGGCGCGTGACTGCAAGCAGACGCAGGAATTCGAGATTACCGAACTCTACACGCGTCTCCTTGAAAAGAACATCCTCGAAGCACCCCAATACTGGCTGTGGACCCACAACCGCTGGAAGCGCACTTACGAGGAATGGCTTGTCAAGAAGGAATCCTGGGATAAGAAGTCCACCCAATCTGAATAATCCGAGAACTCTGAGTACTCCGAATAATCCGAGAACTCCGAAAACTCCAACGTAAATACAATGGACGACTATATCAGCAGCCTCAACAGCAGGCAGCGCGAAGCAGTAGAGGCCACCGAGGGCAGAATCCGCGTGGTGGCCGGAGCGGGGTCAGGCAAGACCAAGGCGCTCACCTGCCGCTATGCCTATCTGGTCAACGTGCTGGGTGTCGATCCTGCCAACATCCTCTGCCTCACCTTCACCAACAAGGCTGCACAGGAGATGCGTCAGCGCATCCACAAGCTGGTGGGCAGCGGCGACTACAACGACTTCGTCTGCACCATCCATGGCTTCTGCGTCAAATTTCTGCGTCAGGAAATACATCGCCTCGGTTATCCCAAGTCGTTCACCATCCTCGACGAAGATGACCAGAAGCAACTCGCCAAGCAAGTAATGGAAGAACTGGGATTGAACCGCACCGTCGAAACTGTCGGACAGTTCCTCGACGCAGCCGCCAACCGCAAGGTGGCGCTCTTCCTGCAACAGCCCAACTATATCGACCGCATGATGCTCACCGAAGGGCTCAACGAGCATTTCGACCCATCAGCGCTCGAACCCGAGCAGGCTACCGAGATGGCTTTTGCACGTTACCTTCAACTGCAGAAGAAGACACTGGGACTCGACTTTCAGGATCTCATCTTCTTCACCATCCATATCCTCAAGCGCTTTCCCGACGCGTGCCAATATTGGCAGAACGAGATGGAGTACATCATGCTCGACGAGGCACAGGACTGCAACAAGAGCGACTGGACCATCGTCGAAACTTTGCAAGGCATCCACCACAACCTCTTCATCGTGGGCGACCCCGACCAAGCCATCTACGAGTGGCGTGGTGCACGACCCAAGATGTTCATCGAGTTCCAGAACGACAAGACCATCGTCCTCGACCAGAACTATCGCTCCACCTCCCCCATCCTCAACGTTGCCAATTCGGTCATCAGCCGCAATCGCAATCGCGTCCCCAAGAACCTCTTCACCACCCGCGACGGCGGTACCAAGGTAACCCACTTCCACGGACGCAGCGACGAGGAGGAAGCCCGCTGGATTGTCGGCAAGATCCGCTCCCTCTGCCCCCAAACAGAAGATGCTGCCAATGTCGCCCCCGTCGGTCCCTCTTCTGTTGATGTCGGAGCCAAGCTTGGCTCCGAACGCCAACCGCAACCCACCCTCAGCGACTTCGCCATCCTCTATCGCGCCAGTTATCTGAGCCGAGGCATCGAACAGGCGCTTGTCCACGCTGGCATCGACTACGTCATCTGGGGCAGCGTCCGCTTCTTCGACCGTGCTGAAATCAAGGATGCCCTCTCCTACCTGCGTCTCATCGACCAGGGCGATGACCTCTCCTTCCTGCGCATCTGCAACGTGCCCAGCCGCAAGGTGGGCAAGGCATACCTGTGTCGCCTCAAGGCTTTTGCCGATCAGGATGGCACGACGCTCTACGAGGCACTCAAACGTCACATCAGCGCCCGCGAACTCTACAAGGAGACGATGATTGCCTTCATCGACCTCATTGAGCGTTGCCGCCAGCTCGTTGAAGAACGCATGAAACTGCCCATACTCCTCGACCAGCACGGCACCGTGGTCAGCACGCAGCGCCGTGACCACGTCATCAGCGATGTGCTCGACATGGTGCTCGAAGAAAGCGGGTACAAGAAACTGCTGCGTGAGGATGACGACACCGACCGTCTCGAGAACCTCACCGAACTGCTCCAAAGTGTGCAGACCTACGAGGAGGCACATCAGCAGGACGAAGTGCTCTCCATCAGCAGTTACCTTCAGGAGATTGCCCTCTACACCAATATGGACTTGGATGAGATGAAGCAAGGCAAGTCAGCAGCCAAGGGCAAAGGTCAAACCGCAGACGCCCAGGCCAAGAAAGCAAGGCCGAAAGTGCGCCTTATGACCATCCACCAAGCCAAAGGCCTTGAGTTCCCCTACGTCTTTGTCACGGGCCTCAGCGAAGGCATCTTCCCCAGCATGAAGACGTTGCGCGAACGCAAGGGCGACGGCGAAGAAGAGGAACGAAGGCTGATGTACGTGGCGGTGACACGCGCCGAACGAGAACTCTTCCTCACCGAAAGCGAAGGATTCAGCGCAGCAGCACGTCTATCGAAGTATCCCAGCCGATTCTTGCGTGAAATCAAGCGCAGTCTCTTCGTCACCGAAGGCGATATGGACGAATTGCTTTGGCAGGAGTCGTCGAAGATGGTTCGCTCGCTGGGTCTCGATTTCAGCCAAGGCGGAACCGCTACCGATGGCGGTAACGCTCCCTCGGGCAGCGACATCCTTGCCCCTGGAACCCGCGTCAAGCACGACGTACTGGGCGAAGGCATCATCCAAGACTATAACGAAGCGCGCGGCTCCTACACCGTACAGTTCGGCAACGGCACCCGCAACATTCGTCGAAACTTTTTGAAACCCCTCTGAAATGGCAAAACAACAATCCGACGTCCGTGAGCGCACTCGTCTCTCGCACGATTTACCCCGCATGTACCGCGTCATCATGCACAACGATGACTTCACCACCATGGAGTTTGTCGTCGAAGTGCTCCGCAAGGTCTTCTTCAAGCCCGAAGAAGAGGCGAACCTGCTCATGCTCAAAGTACATAAGGAAGGCAAGGCCACTGTCGGTCTCTATACTCTCGATATCGCCGTAAGTAAGAGTCAGAAGGCTATGCGCATGGCACGCGACAAAGGCTTCCCTTTCAAACTCACTTGGGAACCCGAGGAAAGGGATATCCCTTTTTAAATTAACAATTAACAATTAATAATTTACAATTAACAATTGGAATCATAGAGGAGAAAAAACAAGATGAACAGAACAGAACGGCTGAACAAAGCCTACGAAATAGCATTCAAATATGCATGGAGCAACCGCCACGAGTTCGTGACGCCCGAACATTTATTGTTTGGCATCGTCAAGCAACCCGAATTTGAAGCCATATTCCGCAGTTATCAGTACGACAAGGAAGTCTTTTGCAACAATTTGGAATGTGCAATGAACGAGAGTTCCAACGAGGTGCCCGAAGACGTTGGCGACTACGAGCTACTTGCCTCAGCCCAACTTATACAAGTCATCGCCATCAGCGAACAGATGGCAGCCAGTTCTGGGCACGACGAGGTGGATATCCCCCATGCTCTCAATGCCATCATGCACCTCGAAGACTCGCAAGCACTTTATGATATTGTCCATTCCTTCACCGACGATCCCGGGGAGTTCCTCAATTGCGTGGTCATGGCCATGAATGGGGAAACATTGCCGCTACATGCTTCGCCCCAAAGCGATCGCTACGACGATGACTTCGACGATATCCCGACCGACTTCGACACCGAACGCGACCCCGACCGTGACGTCAGATGGCGCAACCTCGTCACCTGCATCAACGATCAACTCGACCAGCACAATCCACTCATCGGACGTGAGGCAGAACTTGATCGCACCATCCAGGTGCTCTGCCGACGTGAGAAGAACAACCCGCTGCATGTGGGAGAACCTGGTGTCGGAAAGACTGCACTCGTCTATGGCTTGGCCGAACGCATTGAGCGCGGAGATGTGCCCGAGCGTCTGCGGGGAGCCACTATCTACCAGATGGATATGGGCTCGATGGTGGCTGGAACGACCTATCGCGGCGACTTCGAGAAGCGCATCAAGGCCGTGATGGAAGGCGTCATCGCCGAAGGCAATGCCATCGTCTATATCGACGAGATTCACACCCTTGTTGGCTCAGGCTCGGCTGGTGATGGCTCGCTCGACGGTTCCAATATGCTCAAGCCCTACCTCGAAGGCGGACAAATCCGCTTCATCGGCTCAACCACCTACCAGGAGTACAACCGCTACTTTCAGAAGAGCAAGGGTATGGTGCGTCGATTCCAGCAGATCGACATCCCCGAACCTTCGGTCGAAGAGACCATCCGCATCCTCGAAGGTTTGCAAGCCAAGTACGAGGAGTTCCATGGCGTGAAGTATGCCGAGGGCGTGCTGCGCTATGCGGTAGAGGCTTCGGCCAAGCACATCAGCGACCGCTTCCTGCCCGACAAGGCCATCGACCTCATCGACGAGGCCGGTGCCTACCGCGAACTGCATCCTTTGATGCGCAAACTCAAAGGTAAGATGGTGGCGCAGAAGACACAATGGGTCGATCGCGACCTCATCAACGATGTGCTGGCCCGTGTCTGCAAGATCGATCCCAAGTCGCTGCACGAGGAGGACAGCCAGAACCTCGAAACGCTCTACGAGCGCATCACCGCACAGATCTACGGACAAGACCATGCCGTGCGTCAGGTGGTCGAAGCCGTGCAGATGGGCAAGGCCGGCCTGCTTGATGACCAGAAGCCCATTGCCTCGCTCCTCTTCGTGGGTCCCACGGGTGTGGGCAAGACCGAGGTCTGTCGTGTGCTCGCCCAGGAGTTGGGCATCCAGCTTGTGCGCTTCGATATGTCGGAATATACCGAGAAGCACACCGTGGCCAAACTCATCGGCTCGCCTGCTGGATATGTAGGCTATGAGGATGGCGGACTGCTCACCGATGCTATTCGCAAGACGCCCAACTGCGTGCTACTACTTGACGAAATCGAGAAGGCACACAGCGACATCTACAACATCCTGCTTCAGGTGATGGACTATGCCCGCCTCACCGACAACAAGGGCCAGAAGGCCGATTTCCGCCACGTCATCCTCGTGATGACCTCCAACGCCGGTGCACAGTATGCTCATCGTGCCAACATCGGCTTCGGTAGTACCGTCTCGGCGGGACAGGCCATGCTCGGTTCGGTCAAGAAGACGTTCAAGCCCGAGTTCCTCAACCGACTCTCGGGCACCGTGGTCTTCAACGATATGGATCACACCATGGCTGGAATGATTCTCGACAAGAAGTTGCGCCAGCTCAGCCAGCGCCTCGCCGCTCGAAATGTCACCCTCGAACTCACCCCTGCAGCACATGACCTGCTGCTTCAAAAAGGTTATACCCGCGAGATGGGTGCACGCGAGATGGATCGACAGATCAACCAGTTGCTCAATCCCATGCTGATGCGCGAGATTCTCTTCGGCAGCCTCAAGAAAGGCGGCACAGCACGCGTGGATGTCGAGGGCGATACGCTGAAATTGCTTTAAAACACGCTAATTTGTCATACATCTTTTCTAAAAATCATTCCGAACAAGGAATGACCCATTTCAAATCACGGCATAACCAATCTTGGCTAAGAATGGTTATGCCGTTATTGTAGCAAGCATTATGTCGCCCGTCAGAGTGCTATTTCCCGTAGAAGAAAGCATCACGTCGGCCGTCAGAGTACTATCTCCCGTAGAAGCAAGCATCACGTCGGCCGTCAGAGTACTATTTCCTGTAGAAGAAAGTATTATGTCGGCCGTCAGAGTGTTATTTCCTGTAGAAGAAAGCATCCTATCGGCCGTTAGAGTGTTATTTCCTGTAGAAGAAAGCATTCTATCGGCCGTCAGAGTACTATTTCCCGAAGAAGAAAGCATCGTGTCGGCCGTCAGAGTGCTATTTCCCGAAGAAGAAAGCATCATGTCGGCCGTCAGAGTGCTATTTCCCATAGAAGAAAGCATCGTGTCGGCCGTCAGAGTGACATTTCCGTTGGAGCAAGCCTCGTGTCGCGCGACTTAATGCTCTATGACGTTGGCGGCACTAGTTGTGGACAAATAGTACCATCTCACCACAATATTGCACTACTTGTGGACACTTGATACAATCTCGTTGCAATATTGCACTACTTGTGAACACTTAGGACAATCCCCATCGCAAGATTGTACTGCCCGTGTACACTTGATACCATCTCGGGACAATATTGAACTACTTGTATACATATAGTACAACATAAACCTAAGGCGCAGCACCTTATGATGCCGCGCCTTAGGTTTCAGTGGATAAAGCAAAAAAAGACCGATTCTCGATGTTTCAATGTGGGAATAGTCAAGTGTTTTAGGGGGAGACAAAAGTTGGACCTCAGCCGAACTTGTCAGGATTTCTGACATGTTGAACAACTAATCGTCTTCGGAGATATCCGTTAGATTACCTTCAATGCCCATCAAACAAACAGTGTCGGGCTATGGTGGCAATTGGCCGTGAGACATTCCACGTCCGGACAAGCCTGCGTGATGATATCGGCCAGCAGGGCGGGAGCTATCTGCTCGGTCTCGAAATGACCGGCCTCGATGAGAAGGATATTGGGATGACCAAACCAACTGTGATAGTGCATTTCTCCCGTGAGGTAGGCATCAGCACTCAATGACTCGGCTTCAGCGATGAAGTCGCTGCCGGAGCCTCCGCAAAGGGCGAGACAGTTGATTGGAGAAGCGTCTGGACGAAGACAAGCGGCTTCGCGATTATAGCGCAAAATACAGGATGAGGTGGCATCAGCAATCCCGGCAGAGAGTTTTGACCGAAGATATACAAGCAGCTCTTGCGCAGACATGGAGTGAGGGAGTTTTCCAATAACGCCACACTCCGACATCGGACGTACGTCGGTGAGTTCGAGCAAAGCTGCCAAACGATGATTGATACCTCCCTGAGCCTTATCGAGGTTGGTGTGGGCACTGTAGATGCCGATACCATAGCGGATGGCGGCCATAAGGATGCGGCTGATGTAGTCGCTCTCAGGGTTGACGACCTTCAGCCCATGGAAGAGCAGCGGATGATGGCTCACCACCATCTGGCACTCGCGTTGATGTGCCTCCTCGATTACATCTTCGGTGATGTCGAGACAGGTAAGGACGCGACTGACCTCCATGCGGGGATCACCGCATTGGAGGCCAGCGTTGTCATACGATTCCTGCAGTTCACGAGGCGCAAAGGCCTCGATGGCGCAGGCGATGTCATTAAGTTTCATTACCACTTGTATGAAAGACCGAAGCTGAGGAGCTCGGTGAACTGGAAGTAACCCCAGCCCTCACCCTTTTTCTCAGGAGCTACAGCGTCGTCGAAACGAAGGTGCGTGTAAAGCTTGGTCGAGAAATACTTGTTGAGAGGCATATCGAAGGTGTTCTCCCAATCGACCTCGGTATAAACGTTGTTCTTGTACTTGCCGCAGTCCCAAAGAGGAGAATAGTAGGTAGCCTGGCTGGTCCAGGTCAGATACTTGCAGACCTTGTACTCGAGGGTAGCCTTGGCACCCACACCGAAGTCATACAGGTTGAAGTCACCAGGATGCAGACCGAACTGGGTGCCATCGATGCGACCCTTATGCCAAACGCCGTCTGAATCGTATGCACGACGGGGATCACTGACGAACTTGAGGTTGTAGCCAAAGGGCGACATGTAAACTGAGAACTTGATCTTCTCGGTCTCCTTCTTCCAGTCCATACCGACAGAAAGGTTGATGGTTCCTGGGTTGAGGAACTTCGAAATCTCGACCACATCATTGTCTACCTCCTGCCAGCCAGTGCAGAACTGTGTCTGAGCAATACCTTGCACGGTATAGTACCAATGTTCAGTGGCCTGATAACCAAGTTTGGTGGTCCACTTGAGAATATCGTTATTGGTGATAAACGTGCGATACTGACTGCTTGCGTTCACAAAACCGAGTTTGGCTTCGATAGCGTTGTCCCAAGCGAACTTCTCATACTTGTAGTTGAATGTGTAATCAGCAGTACCGAGCAGAGCGAAACTCGACACGCCGCCCTTGTACCAGTTCTTCGAAATGTAGCCCTGGGTGAACTGCAGACTGGCATTGCCCGACTTGGTCCAGCGCTTGTTGGCATCTTCGGCAGCATCTTCTGCCATTACACTTGTTGCCGCCATCGACAAGACGATGGCCGAAAGAATCAGTTTTTTCATAATTTTATTGGTTTTAGTTATGAATTTTGAGTTCTTGATTGATGAATAGTGGGGAAGCCCCAATTGTAATTTGATATTTGTCAATTGATAAATACAAATGCAAAATTATAACAATTATTCCTTATTTGCAAAAAAAATTGATAAAACGACCAAAAAATTTGTTTTTTTGGCATTTTTGTCCTATCTTTGCAACCGCTAAAAGACAAAAGATGCTATATAAACGTCCGCTCACGCGGCCTGATCTACTCGGCCGAATGGGAATGGTGACCAGGGGTTATGACAAAATCACGTCATGACCAATGGTTTAGACCAAAAGCGACGGGTATATGGCTTTTTTGTGTCCCAAAACAAAATTGTTAATTATTAATTGTTAATTGTTATTTTTATATTATTATGCCAAAGATTGAAAAAGAATTCAGTGTAGAAGAGAAGCTGGCTAACCTTTACAAGCTGCAGCTTTACGTTTCGGAAATCGACCGTATCAAGGGTCTTCGTGGTGAACTGCCACAGGAAGTGGAGGATATGGAACGCGAGGTGGAAGAACTCAACGCCCGCATTGCCAAGTTCCACGAGGACATCGAGGCCTGCCATCACAAGATCCAGGATATGCAGGAGAAGATCACCCAGGCCGAAGAGCTGATTGAGCAGTACACCCATCAGCAGGATGATGTACAGAACAACAAGCAGTATGAGTTCCTGACCAAGGAGATTGAGTATCAGGGTCTGGAAATCGAACTGGCCAACAAGCGCATCCGCGAAAACCTTGACCAGATTGCCTTGTTCGAAGAGAGAGAGGCCAACTGCCGCAAGGAAGTGGAAGAGCGCCGTGGCGACCTTGAGACCAAGAAGGGCGAGTTAGACGAGATCATCGCCGAGACCCGCAACGAGGAGGAAGTAATGCGCGAGAAGGCTAAGAAGATCGAGAACTCGATGACCGACAAGAGCCTGATGACAACGTTCCAGCGCATCCACCGCAAGGCACACAACGGCCTGGCTATCGTTCCCATCGAGCGCGAATCTTGCTCAGGTTGCTTCAACAAGGTGACCCCACAGCGTCAGATTGATGTGAAGCTCCGCAAAAAGATCATTACCTGCGAATACTGCGGCCGTATCCTCATCGACGAAGACCTGGCCAACCAGAACGAGATGCGTCGCCGCAAGAAGGGACTCCTGGCCGGCCTCTAATGCGACATGCCTACAAACAACAATTTTAGTTCAAACGGAAGTGCGCCGGCTAACCGTCGCAATACCCGTACACAATCGCCCCAGCAACCTGCTTTGGGCAAGGTGCAGCCTCAAGCCACCGAGGTGGAAGAGGCTGTGCTGGGTGCCCTTATGCTCGAAAAGGACGCCTACTCGGTAATCTCCGACCTGCTGAAGCCCGAATCGTTCTACGACCACAAGCACCAGCTGATCTTTGCAGCCATCCAGGAACTGGCATTCAACCAGGAACCTATCGACATGCTGACGGTGACCAACCGTCTGCAACGCAATGGTGTGATCGAAGAGGTGGGCGGTGCCTATTACATCGCCACTCTGACGGGCAAGGTTGGCTCGGCGGCCAACATCGAGTATCATGCGAAAATCATCGCCCAGAAGTCGCTGGCACGCCAACTGATCAACTATGCAGGCAAGCTCGAGTCGGCAGCGTTCGACGAAACGACCGACATCGACGCCTTGATGCAAAGTGCCGAAGGTGAGCTGTTCCAACTCTCGCAACACAACATCAAGAAGGACGTCATCCAGATTGACCCCGTGATTCAGGATGCGCTGAAAAAAATCGAGCAGGCTTCGAATCGCGAAGACGGTCTTTCGGGTCTACCTTCTGGTTTCCACGACCTGGACAAGATGACCTCAGGCTGGCAGAACACCGACCTGGTAATCATCGCCGCACGTCCTGCCATGGGCAAGACGGCGCTGGTGCTTTCGATGGTGAAGAACATGGCGGTGAACTACAACATCCCCGTCGGTATGTTCAGTCTGGAAATGAGTAACCTTCAGCTCGTGAACCGATTGCTGCAGAACGTCTGTGAAATCTCGGGCGAGAAGGTTAAGAGCGGTAGGCTGACCAACGATGAGTGGACCAAACTGACCACTCGCATCACCCAACTGCAAGGTGCCCCCATCTATGTGGACGACACCCCGGGTCTGTCGGTATTCGAACTTCGTACGAAAGCCCGCCGACTGGTGCGCGAACATGGCGTGAAGATCATTATGATCGACTACCTGCAGCTGATGACGGCCGCTGGCATGCAGTTCGGTTCGCGCGAACAGGAGGTTTCGACCATTTCGCGTTCGCTGAAAGGATTGGCCAAGGAACTCGACATCCCGATCATCGCACTGTCGCAGTTGAACCGTGGTGTCGAGACTCGCCAAGGCGAAGGCAAGCGTCCACAACTGGCTGACCTCCGCGAGTCGGGTGCCATCGAACAGGATGCCGATATGGTGTGCTTCATCCATCGCCCCGAGTACTACAAGATCTTCGAGGATGAGAAAGGCAACGACCTGCGCGGCCTGGCCGAAATCATCATCGCCAAGCATCGTAGCGGTTCGGTAGGCGACGTCCGCCTGAGGTTCCGTGGCGAGTTCGTTCGTTTCCAGAACCTTGACGAGGACTCGAGCCTCACCCCCACCCTCACCCCTTGGAGCGGTGACCACGAACTGACGTCCCGCATGGACAACGAACCACGTCCCGACATGTCACAACAGCCTAATGGTTTCGAAGCTCCTTCGGGCGGCTTCGGCGCACCCGAACCAGGGGAAGCTCCATTTTAAAGGTTATGAAAGGTTAAGAGGGGTTAAGAAAGGTTCGAAGGGTTCGTTTTTTTCGGAATATCGAAATACCGTTATCACGTAATTCCGATATAACTTAATACCGAATCGCGTGAAGAAATAATATAATGATGAATATTTCAAATAAGATAGGAATTGCATCGATTGCGCTGACCATGCTGGCAGGGCATATGACGGCACAGGAAGTCGTCGCGCCCAACTATCGTGAGATCCGCACATCGATACAGAACAGCAAGAGCCCGAACTACTATCCACAGCTCATGCGGAGATACTTGGAAAACGATACCACACTCACCCTCGAGCAATATCGATGCCTCTACTATGGCTATACGCTCCAAGAGGACTTCGTGCCCTATCAGAAAGAAAGGGAGAAACTCTTCGAGATACGCCGCGAACTGGTCAACACCAATGGCAGCAAGTCAACCTGCACCGAGGCCATCAAAGTGGCGCAATCGGCACTGGAGGACGATCCATTCGACCTGCTTGCCATCTCCACACTCGCATTCTCGTACCTTCAGTTGAAAGACACGGTGAGCCACTCGCTGTGGAACAACAAGCAGGATGCACTACTCGATGCCATCGTGTCGAGCGGTGATGGTACAGATGTTGATGATGCCATCCACGTCATCAATCTCGAGCATGAATACGAAGTGCTGAACCGTCTGGGTCTGCAAATCGAATCCGACTCGCTTTGCAACGACAACGTGGAATATCTGAGGGTCCAGCCGAATGCCGAGGACGTGAGAGGCGTCTTCTTCAACTTTGGCGCTTGCCGACAGGCTTATCGCAAGAAGTATGAGTGACAAATAGAGAATCTAGTACATCTAGAATATCTAGTACATCTAGATAAAATTTAGGGGCGCATCACGCAATCGTGATACGCCCCTAACTATTGAAGAAAAATCACCTTACTTAGAAAGATCTACAGCGAAGTAACCCACACGGCCTTGAGCAGTAACTGCGGCGATGAACATCACAGGATCCTGATCGGCAGAACGCTTGGTGGTAAGCTGGTTGAAGATGTTCTCGATGTCCTTGTCGCTCTTCACGGCCTGGTCATTGATCTTGATGATGACCATCTTCTCGCGAAGACCTGCACGATAGAAGAGTCCGTTGGTCTCAAGCTTATCAATCTGTACGCCTGTACGAACGCCATAGCGGATGAGTTCCTCGGCAGAGAGATTCTTGAATGTGGCACCCAGTTTGTCAATACCCTTTGTCTGGATCACGTCGGTGTTGCCCTTGGTGTTCTTGAGCGTGACGGTGAAGTTCTTCTTTTCACCCTTACGATCGACTACGACCTTCACCTTATCGCCTGGACGATAGCGGGCAATCTCGCCTTGGAGTTGAGCCATGGTATTGATGGTGGTTCCGTTGACTGAAGTGATGACGTCACCTGGCTTGATGCCTGCCTCTGAAGCGCCTCCATCTTCGGATACCTGATCGACATAAACGCCCTCGTTGACCTTCAGATCCTTCTGCTCAACCACGTCGGCATTGACATCACCACCGATGATACCGAGCAGTGCACGCTGAACGGTACCGTACTGCTTCAAGTCGGTTACAACCTTGCTCACAATGCTCGAAGGCACTGCGAAGGAATAACCTGCATAGTTGCCGGTCTGCGAATAGATTGCGGTATTGATGCCCACAAGTTCACCGGCCGTATTGACGAGGGCGCCACCCGAGTTACCGGGATTGACGGCTGCATCGGTCTGGATGAAACTTTCGATACCGAGTTTGCTGCTGCCTACACTGATGCTACGTGCCTTGGCGCTGACGATACCTGCGGTGACTGTGCTGGTGAGGTTGAATGGATTGCCCACGGCAAGTACCCATTCGCCTATCTTCAGCGCATCACTCTGTCCAATAGGGATGGTGGGAAGGTCCTTGGCATCAATCTTGAGCAAAGCGATGTCTGTGGTAGGATCAGTGCCCACAAGAGTTGCGGTGAACTGACGACGATCGTTGAGGGTGACGGTGAGTTCGTCAGCCTTTTCAATCACGTGATTGTTGGTGACGATGTATCCATCGCTCGAGATAATGACACCCGAACCGGCGCCAACGGGCATAGGATCGCTCGACTGTGGCTCCTCCTGACGCTGGCCACGCTGACCGAAGAAGAAGTCGAAGAAAGGATCGTTCATACCACCGAACGACTGAGTCTGACGTACCTGCTTGTTGGTGATGCCCACCACGGCATTCACCGTCTTCTCGGCTGCACGCGTGAAGTCATTATCGGTCACCGAACCCGTGGAGGTGGTGAAAAAGCCAGTAGGTGTTAGTGATATCGAACTATCCTGCTGGGCAAGGGTATTTACCATCCTGCCCTCCATTACCTTAAATGTGGCTACAGCAGTCACACCACTCACTACAACCATTGCTCCTAAGAGCTTTAATACACTACTTGTTTTCATAACTATTTTTGAATTTTTAATTGTTGATTTCTTGTTTTTCGTCTTATTTGACGATGCAAAGATACACAAGTTTAAGCTAATTAAGTTAAAATGGGACGAAATTTTAACATTTTCTATTAAAAAAGGGGCAAAGAATTAAAATTTTGATTTCCGTTTACATTCATTTTAAATAATTTTGCGTATCTTTGCGCCCGCAGTAGGCCTGTCTGTCGCTCGCTCCACGCGAGAGGAAAGTCCGGGCTACACAGGGCTCCATGCCGGTTAACAGCCGGTAGGCGGCGACGTTTAGGTTAACGTAACAGAAAATAACCGCCCCGCAAGGGGTAAGGGTGAAAAGGCGAGGTAAGAGCTCACCGCACACTTGGTAACAAGGCGTGGCTGTACGTCCCATGGGTTGTAAGATCATGTATACTGGTGGTTGGTACGTGTCGGAAACGATACTGTGTCCATGAAGGGCGGCCCGTCCAAGCCAGGGGGTAGATTGCTAAAGTGCGTCAGTAATGGCGAACTCAGATCAATGGCAGACACCTGTCGAAAGACAGGGACGGAACCCGGCTTATCAGCCTACTGCATTTTTTACTAAAAACCGAGAATGGCGGACAAAGACAAGCAGGCTAGGACATACGAAAAAGTAGTGCGGCGGCTGGTGAACGGACAACTGCAAAACGCGTTGACGTTGATCAGCAAGTATTGTGTTTTGGAGCCACGTCTTTATTCCATTGGCGAAGAAGCCGAAACGGTACAGAAGGACTACGACCGCATGCTCTCCTTTTTGGCAAAAGGAACTCACGATCCCAAACTTCAGGAACAACACGACATCCTGATGGAGCGTGCCTGGAAACTTGCCGAAAGCCTTTACGATGCCGAACAACCTGTGGAGTTACCCTTCGAGGAAACCGTCAGTGTACTCCTCGAGCAACTTCTGGCCGAACCCGAAAATGACCATTGCCTCAACCGCATCTTCGAGCAAGTGGCAGAAAGCAGACATATACCTAAGGCAGATCGCAAGGAGCTGCATAAGGCCATGCTCAACGACAGCATACCCGAATATGTGCGTGCTACCCTCCTTTCGGCCATCACGCTGCACCTGACACAAAACTTTGATGCCCGCATGGTGGAGGATCTCTACACCTATACGCTCGACGATCAGCCGGTGCAACTTCAGATGCAGGCGTGGATCACATTGGTTTTTGTCGCCCTCATCCATACCCATCGCATCGAACATCTGCCCCGTCTGCGAGAACAGTACCAGTTCATCTGCGAGAGCCAGCCAGATTTGCTATTCGACATACAGATTGCCCTTTTGCAGTGCCGTGAGGCATTCTCCTTCGACAAGAAACTGCACAAGATCATCAACCAGGATGGCGAAGAGGATGAATTCAGCGAGCAGGAACGCGTCAGGGAATTCTTTGAGTTCATCACTGAAGGCATCGACACCACCCTATCGATGTTCTCCCACCTCAAGAAAATCAAGTTCTTCAGCGGCGAAGGTACACGTCACCATTGGCTCGAACCCTTCAGCCTTACGCAGCCCGACATCAAGGCCGTGCTCGACGAGAATCCCAAGGCACTGCCATGGACGAGGATGATGATGGCTTCCGTTGCCCAATGCAACACCGACAAGTACGGTTCGTTTATGACCATGCAGGCCTATAACAAGGACCTGATGGCCAACATCAGCGAGAAACTGCAAGAGAAAGGGTTGGTCTTCGACGACATTCTGCCGGTAAGTCCACTCTACGTGATGCGCAACTATCTGCACGACCTCTTCCGCTACTGCAATATGCATCCCAAGGGCGAAGAGATGCGTTATCCACTCTTCGATCCCAACCTCGACTTGAGCCAGAACAAATGGCTCTGCAACGGCATCAGCCACCCTGACCAGTTGAAGAAGACCGCCGAGTTCCTTTTCCGCAAGGAACGTTGGGACGAGGCCTGCATCACTTACAGCACCCTGCTCAAACATGAAGTGACCGAAGAGACCCTGCAGAAACTCTACTACGCCATGTGGAACGGCGAAAGCAGCTACGACAAACGCAAGGCCACGCAGACGCTCATCAAGTGCAACACCCTCTTCCCCGGCAACAAGTGGACACTCCGTCATCTGGCCGATGCTTATCACGAAGCACAGGAATATGAGATAGAGGGACAGGTGCTCCACGAGGCGCTCGAACATTTCCCCGACGACCCGACGATGCTGATGCGCCTGGGACGATGCCTCACCTGCCAGGACCGAATAGATGAAGCCATCGAGATACTCTACAAGGCCGACATCAAGAAGGAAGGGCAACTGCGCGTGCATCGCGAATTGGCCAACGCCCTCTTCCTGACCTGCGACCACACACGAGCCGAGCGATTCATCCGTATGGTGCTGAGCCGTCCTGAGCCCGATATGGACGATTGGATACTGGGCGGGCATATAGCCCTTCAGGACCAAGACATCCCTCTTGCCGTCGAACGATACAAGAAGGCGAACGACACAGCGTATGCCTATAACGGAATACTCCGCGACAAACCTAAACTCATACGTGCCGGCATCGCCGAACACATCATCCTCCTTGTGATGGAACTTTTGTTAAAGGATTTGCAGGCCACTTCGAATCCCTCTTAACTCTTCGAACAATTATTAACTCTACATAAAAATGGAATACAACTTTAGAGAAATCGAGCCGCGCTGGCAGGCTCAGTGGGTCAAGGATCAGACCTACAAGGTCGAGATTGACCACAAGAAGCCCAAGTACTACGTGCTCGATATGTTCCCCTATCCTTCGGGAGCGGGTCTTCACGTAGGCCACCCACTCGGCTACATTGCTTCAGACATCTTCTCACGCTACAAGCGCCTCTGTGGCTTCAACGTTCTTCACCCGATGGGCTACGATGCCTATGGCCTGCCCGCCGAACAATATGCCATCCAGACTGGCCAGCACCCCGCCATCACCACCGATAAGAACATTGCCCGTTACCGCGAGCAACTCGACCGTATCGGCTTCTGCTTCGACTGGAGCCGCGAGGTACGCACCTGCGACCCCGGCTATTACAAGTGGACACAATGGGCCTTTGCGCAGATGTTCGAAGCCTATTACGACAACGACGCACAGAAGGCTAAGCCCATCGCCGACCTCGTAGCTCGATTTGAGGCCAATGGCAGCAAGGGCGTTAATGCCGCCTGCTCCGTCGAGCTCGACTTCACTGCCGAAGACTGGAAGGCCAAGACCGAGGTGGAGAAGCAGCAGACCCTGATGAACTATCGCATCGCCTATCTGGGCGAAACGATGGTGAACTGGTGTCCTATGCTCGGCACCGTGCTGGCCAACGACGAGGTTGTCAATGGCGTGAGCGAACGCGGCGGTTATCCCGTCGAGCAGAAACTCATGCGCCAGTGGTGCCTCCGCGTCTCTGCTTATGCCCAGCGTCTGCTCGACGGCCTGGAGACCATCGACTGGACCTACGCCTTGAAGGAGACCCAGCGCAACTGGATCGGTCGTTCTGAAGGTACCGAGGCACAGTTCAAGGTGGTGCCCAACGACAACCCGCAGACTCTGACTGCCGATGGCAAGCCTCTTGAGTTCACCATCTTTACCACTCGCGCCGATACCATGTTCGGTGTAACCTTCATGGTGCTTGCTCCTGAAAGCGAATATGTGCAGATGGTAACCACGTCCGACCACAAGGCCGAAGTGGAGGCTTACCTCGACAAGTGCAAGCACAAGACCGAGCTGGAGCGCCAGGCCGGACACGAGGTGACGGGCGTCTTCAGTGGTGCCTACGCCATCAACCCAATTACGGGCGATGAGATTCCGATCTGGATTGCCGAATACGTACTTGCCGGTTACGGCACAGGTGCCATTATGGCTGTTCCCGCCCACGACTCACGCGACTGGGCTTTTGCCAAGCACTTCAACCTCCCCATCATCCCGCTCATCGAAGGCGACTATGACCTTAACGAGGGTTCGTTCGATGCCAAGGAAGGCATTATGAAGAACTCGTCGAACGCCGAACTCAGCCTCAACGGTCTCTGCGTCAAGGACTCCATCCAAGCCATGAAGGAGTACGTCACCCGCAAGGGCCTGGGACGCGTGAAGGTCAACTATCGTCTGCGCGACGCTATCTTCAGCCGCCAGCGCTACTGGGGCGAGCCCTTCCCCATCTATTACAAGGACGGTATGCCTTACGTACTGCCAGAGGAGTGTCTGCCACTCCAACTGCCCGAGGTGAAGAACTTCAAGCCCACCTCGACAGGCGAGCCACCGCTCGGCAACGCTCAGGTTTGGGCTTGGGACGAGGCCAACAAGAAGGTTGTGGACAAGGCTTTGATCGACAACAAGACCGTCTTCCCGCTCGAACTCTGCACCATGCCAGGTTTCGCAGGCTCGTCGGCCTACTACACCCGTTATACTGACCCGCACAACGATGAAGCACTCGTCAGTCATGAGGCCAACGAATACTGGGACAATGTAGATCTCTATCTCGGCGGTTCAGAGCACGCTACAGGTCACCTCATCTACAGCCGCTTCTGGAACAAGTTCCTCAAGGACTGGGGCGTAGTGAAGAGCGAGGAACCCTTCAAGAAGCTCATCAACCAGGGTATGATTCAAGGCAGCAGCCGTTTCGCACTGCGTTTGAAGGGCACCCAGAAGTATGTCAGCGCCGACATCGCTGCAGAATACGGCGAATGCGACCCCGTACATGTGGACGTGAACTTCGTCAATGGCCTGGAAATGGATGTCGAGAAATTCCACCAGTGGACGCCAGAGTTCAAGGATGTGGAGGTAATCTGCAATGCTGATGGCAAGTTCATCACTACCGCTGCCGTTGAGAAGATGTCGAAGTCGAAATACAATGTGGTTAATCCCGACGACATCTGCGAGCGTTACGGTGCCGACACGCTGCGTCTTTATGAGATGTTCCTCGGCCCCATCGAGCAGTCGAAGCCTTGGGACACCGCAGGTATCGATGGCGCATTCCGCTTCCTCAAGAAGTTCTGGAACCTCTATCAGAACCCAACCGACGCTGCTCCTTCGGCTGACAACCTCAAGTCGCTCCACAAACTGATCAAGAAGGTGACGAGCGACATCGAGCAGTTCTCGTACAATACTGCCATCTCGGCATTCATGGTGGCTGTCAACGAGCTCACCCAGCAGAAGTGCAGCAGCAAGGCTATCCTCGAGCAACTCGTCGTGCTCATCGCTCCTTTTGCTCCACACATCGCCGAAGAGCTCTGGCACCAGCTCGGCAACACCGCCACCGTCTGCGACGCCCCCTGGCCCAAGTGCGAGGAGAAGTACCTGGTCGAAAGCACCATCAAGTACCCCGTCCAGATTGGCGGTAAGATGCGCTTCACCATCGACATCCCAGCCGATGCCACCTCTGACGAAGTACAAGCCGCTGTCCTCGCGCATCCCGATGCCCAGAAGTGGATTGCCGGCAAGACCGTCCGCAAGTTCATCTTCGTGCCCAAGAAGATCGTCAACCTCGTTGTAGGCTAAGCACACACATTATATATATTAATATTACAGGCTGCAAGCAAAAAGCTTGCAGCCTGTAATTTATTATCACTTTAGTAGATTTAGAACTCAGCCGACTTGGGAGTGCGGGGGAACGGAATGACGTCGCGGATGTTCTGCATGCCGGTGACGAAGAGGATGAGGCGCTCGAAGCCGAGGCCGAAACCTGCGTGTGGGCAAGTGCCGAAGCGACGAGTATCGAGATACCACCACATATCCTTCATCGGGATGTGACGCGTCGTGATTTCGTTCATGAGCTTGTCATAGTTCTCCTCACGCACCGAACCACCGATGATTTCGCCGATCTGTGGGAAGAGGACGTCGGTACCCTGTACGGTCTCCTCCATCTCCTCTCCATTGAAGATAGGACGCTTGTCATCAATCTTCATATAGAACGACTTAATCTTCTTTGGGTAGTTGGTCATGATGACAGGCTTCTTGAAGTACTCCTCAACGAGGAAGCGCTCGTGCTCGGAAGCAAGGTCGTCGCCCCAGTTGCAAGGGAACTCGAATTTCTTGCCGTCCTTGATGGCCTGCTGCAGGATCTCGATGCCCTTGGTGTAAGGCAGATGTACGAAGCTGTCCTTCAACACACCTTCGAGACGCTCGATGAGCGTTGGGTCGATGAGTTTGTTGAGGAACTCGAGTTCCTCACGGCAGTTGTCGAGTGCCCAGCGTACGCAATGCTTGATGAAGTCCTCTTCGAGTGCCATCAGGTCGTCCATGTCGTAGAAGGCAACCTCTGGCTCGATCATCCAGAACTCAGCCAAGTGACGTGGCGTATTGGAGTTCTCTGCACGGAAGGTAGGACCAAAGGTGTAGATCTGACCCAGTGCCGTAGCTCCCAGTTCGCCTTCGAGCTGACCGGAAACGGTGAGCGACGTCATCTTTCCGAAGAAGTCGTCATCGTAGATGATGGAACCATTCTCGTCCTTCTTGAGGTCATAGAGGTTCTTGGTGGTCACTTGGAACATCTGGCCTGCGCCTTCGCAGTCGCTGGCGGTGATGAGCGGCGAGTGGAAATAATAGAAGCCGTGCTCGTGGAAGTACTGGTGAATAGCAATCGCCATGTTGTGGCGGATGCGAAGGATGCAGCCAAAGAGGTTGGTGCGTGGACGCAGATGTGCCTTCTCGCGGAGGAATTCCATAGAGTGGCCCTTCTTCTGCAAAGGATACTCATTGGGATCGCAGTCGCCAAGCACCTCGATGGTGCTGGCCTGGATCTCGCACTTCTGGTTGCCGCCCTGGCTGGCCACAAGTTTGCCAACGACCTTGAGACAGGCACCTGTGGTGATACGCTTCAGGAGTTCTTCGTCGAACTTGGCAACGTCGGCTACGATCTGCACGCCTGAAACGCAGGAACCATCATTGAGAGCTATAAATTTAATGACCTTGTTGCCACGCATCGAACGGACCCATCCGCACACGGTGACTTCACGGTCGAGGACCTCCGACTTCAGGAGACCTTTGATGATTTCTCTTTTCATACAATATACTTAAATAACACTGTTCGGGATTAGGCTAAATAGAAAGATACCTCACCCTTCCACCAGGAAGGGCAAGGATCTTGAACATTCATTATTCGAATGCACCCATCTTGAGCATGCTTACCTCCTGCTGGGTGAGGTGACGCCAGCGGCCACGTGGCAGGTTCTTCTTGGTGAGTCCTGCGAAATAAACGCGGTCGAGCTTCACGACACGATAGCCGAGGTGCTCGAAGATACGACGCACGATACGGTTCTTGCCCGAGTGGATCTCGATACCAACCTGGTTCTTGTCCTCTTCGTTGGCATAAGCAATGGCATCAGCATGGATAGGACCATCGTCAAGTTCGATGCCTGCTGCAATACGAGCGAGATCGGTCTCGGCCACATCCTTGTCAAGCCATACGTGATAGATCTTCTTCTTGATGTACTTGGGATGGGTGAGTTTCGAAGCGAGGTCACCATCGTTGGTGAGGAGCAGCACACCAGTGGTGTTGCGGTCGAGACGACCAACAGGATAGATACGCTCGCGGCTTGCATTGCGCACCAGATCCATAACGGTCTGACGGCCCTGTGGATCATCGCTGGTGGTGACGGTATCCTTCGGCTTGTTGAGGAGTACATAGACCTTGCGCTCGAGGCTTACGGGCTGGTCGTTGAAGGTCACCTGATCCTTGCGGGTCACCTTGGTGCCGAGTTCGGTAACGACCTCACCGTTTACCTTGACCAAACCAGCTGCGATGTGCTCGTCGGCTTCACGACGCGAGCAAACGCCTGCATTGGCCAAATACTTGTTGAGACGCAGTTCCTCATTCGGATCGACGATTGCCTCGGTGTATTCCACCGGACGATGTGGGTTGTAGCCCTGATGCTTGCGATTGGGTTTCTGCTTCTGAGGACGTCCGAAACCGCCCTGCTGGGGACGACCGTAGCCACCCTGCTGGGGACGACCATAACCGCCCTGCTGGGGACGACCGTAACCGCCCTGCTGTGGACGACTGTAACCACCCTGCTGGGGACGGCCATAACCACCCTGCTGACGACCGTAACCGCCCTGTGGACGGCCGTAGCCACCCTGCTGGGGACGCTGATAGCCGCGTGGCTGGTAACCGCCCTGTGGCTGATAGTTCTGCACATAGCCGCCTTCCTGTGGCTGCTGATTCTCCTGAGCCTTGCCTTCCTGTGGCTCGCCCTGGGGCTGCTGATAGCCCTGATTATCATTGTAGCGCTGGTAGCCGTTATTGGGACGCTGTGGACGCTGGTAGCTCTGATAGCCGCCCTGCTCGCCATCCTGGTTGTAACGACGATAACCGCCCTGGGGACGCTGGGGACGCTGATAGCTACCCTGGTAGCCGCCGCCCTGTGGACGCTGGTAGCCACCACCCTGCTGATAGCCGCCTTCGCCTTCCTGTGGGCGCTGATAGCCTTCGCCATCCTGCATTGGACGCTGGTAACCGCCACCACGCTGATAGCCACCACCACGCTGGTAGCCGCCACCACGCTGATAACCGCCGCCACGACCATATCCGCTATAGTCGTTGGCGCCACCGCGCTGATAAGAGTTACGTGACTGTGGATCATAGGCGGCTGCGTTACCGAAGCGGCTCTCGCCGATTCTGGGACGACGCTTTGGCGCCTGCTGTGATGCACCTTCTGGTGCTGCATTACCCTCCTGTGGGGTATTTGCCTGTGGGTTCTGATTTTCTTCCATAATCAAATTCCGGTGTAGTTAGTTGGAGAAAGCGCATGCAACTCTGCTTTCACTGACTCCGATACGTTTAATGAATCTATAAAATTAGCAATGGTTTGTTCGTTCATACCCGTATTGACACGGGTCAAAGCTTTAAGTGTCTCGTAAGGCTTGGGATAGCCTTCGCGACGAAGAATGGTTTGGATGCCCTCGGCTACGACAGCCCAGGCATTGTCAAGATCGCGACGGATAGCAGTCTCGTTAAGAAGCAGTTTGCCAAGTCCTTTCTTTGTCGATGCCAAGGCAATGAGCATATGGCCCATGGGGACACCGACATTACGCAAGACTGTCGAATCGGTGAGGTCGCGCTGGAGACGGCTTACCGGCAACTTGGTGGCAAGGTGATCGAGGATGGCGTTGGCAATGCCAAGGTTGCCCTCCGAATTCTCATAGTCGATGGGATTGACCTTATGAGGCATAGCGCTGGAACCTACCTCGCCGGCCTTGATCTGCTGCTTGAAATACTCCATCGAGATGTACTGCCAGAAGTCACGGTCGAGGTCGAGCAGGACTACATTGATGCGACGCATGGCGTCGAAAAGAGCCGCAAGGTTATCGTAATTAGAAATCTGCGTAGTCCATTCCTCACGTTCGATACCAAGGCGCTCGTGGAGGAAAGCGTTGCCGAAGGCACGCCAATCGCGGTTGGGATAAGCGATGTGATGAGCATTGAAGTTGCCTGTAGCACCGCCGAACTTACCGCTGATCTTCACCTGGCGCAGGTTCTCGAGCTGCTGGTTCAAACGATAGACAAAGACCATCACCTCTTTACCAAGGCGTGTGGGTGAAGCGGGCTGACCATGAGTGCGGGCAAGCATTGGAATGTCCTTCCACTCTTCGGCATAGCGTGCAAGGATATCGATCACTTCCTGGAGAGCAGGAATATAGACCTCATAGATGGCCTCCTTGATCGACATAGGCACAGAAGTGTTATTGATGTCCTGGCTGGTAAGACCGAAGTGGATGAACTCCTTGTACTTCTCAAGACCAAGACGGTCGAACTCCTCCTTGAGGAGATATTCTACAGCCTTCACATCGTGGTTGGTCACCTTCTCGATGTCCTTGACACGCTGGGCTTCGGCTGGGGTAAAATTGCGATAGATATCGCGAAGACTGTCGAAAATACGGCTATCGACACTGGACAATTGTGGCAACGGAAGTTCACAAAGTGCTATGAAATACTCGACTTCCACACGAACGCGATACTTGATGAGGGCAAACTCGGAAAAGTATTCGCTAAGGACCTCCGTCTTGGAATGATAACGTCCATCGATAGGCGAGACAGCTGTCAGTGGACTGAATGAAAATTCCATTTTCTACAAAAGATAGTTAAAAGGGGGTTAAAGGGATGTTAATGTGATACTAATGTGACGTGAATAGGGAGCAAAAGAATAGTAAAAAGGGACAAAAGTTTCTTGGGGTGAACAATTATCACTTATTTCCAGAAATGGAATCCTACGTTGAACATGAGTGCGCTGACTCTGGCCGTACTTCCGTCGATGACGTCATTCCATACACCTGGCATGTAATCGACGCCAAGAGAAACGTGTCGCCAATCGTACCCTATCCCTACCATAGGGCCGAAGTCCCAATTCTCTGCATCGCTGTACGAACCGACGATGCGCGAAGCATAGATACCAGCGTCGAGCGAGAAACGGCTCTTGTAAGTCACGGGGATGAAATAACGATACTTGCCTTCGACCATCACTTCGTTGAGATGAATCACTTGCGTCAGGTCGTAACGCTGCTGACGGCCATAGCCAAGACCAAGATCATTGTAATAAATCTTCTCGCCTCCAAACTGAGCATATACGGCACTTACACGGAAACCGTGGTGCTTCTTCTTGTTATAGTCCCATGAGAAACTGAAAGCATACGAATCGCGGGTGTTCTGATAGGCTCCCGAGCGGCCAAATGTCGAATCGGTAAAACGGTCACGAGTCAACCAGCTGTGCACATATCCAGCCGACACGGTGAAGGAGTTTCCATAAAAGTAGTTGATGGCACGTGCTTCACGCTTGGCCTGTTCCTTTTTTGTGAATCGTTGAGCGAAAGATGGCATCGCAACAACCATCATAAAGATAATAAGTAGAACCGATCTCTTATTGATTTGCATAAAAATTTCTCTTCTAATGAAATACAACCTGCAGCTATTATAATATATTAATATTAAATGTGTGCGCAAAGATAGTTAATTTTCAGGCAGGTTGCAAATCCAAGGGGGGCTTTTAACTTACTATAACCCGATAATAGGGACTAATGGCATTTTGTGTTTACAAAAACGCGCAAAGACTCACGCCTCTGCGCGTTCTGTGTGATGTTCGTTGGAATAGATTGATGCAGTCTTGAACGGATTACTTTCCGCCACCAATCTTGTCGGCTGACTTGCCACCGAAAATATTCAGAAGAACACCGGCAACAACGAGTACGAAGCAAACGGCAAGAATAACGGTATTAAGACTAGCGTCCTGAAGTGCTTCAGTATAGAAACTGATTGCCAAAACTACGACAACGATAAGGATGAGGATCGAACCTCCATACTGTTTAAGAGCTCTCATAATGTATTGTTTTGTGTTTTTAAAATGTATTTTCGACTTATATTTTGGGGCAAAGTAACAAAAAAAATCAATATGTTGGTCAAAAAAAACAAAAAAAATGCTTGAATTAACGAAAAAAAGCATATCTTTGCCCCGAAAATAGTAAAATAAGCGTTTTTTTCTGCAATTATTTGACAAAAAAATGACGATTCCTATATGGAATCAATGATTATATGAAAGTTCTGTATTTCGTGTATCAATGGCTCATCTTTGTGCCACTTCTCATCATCGTATCCATTTTTGCCTCTCTTGCAACTATCATCGGATGCTGGCTTGGCAACAAGAACTTCTGGGGGTATTGGCCTGGAGTCATCTGGGCTCGTTGCATCATACGTCTCTCCCTCTGTCCCGTGACTGTCAAAGGTCGCGAGAACATCAACAAGGAAACTGAATACGTCTTTGTTGCCAACCATCAGGGAGCATTCGACATCTTCCTCCTTTTCGGCTTCCTGAACCATGACTTCCGCTGGATGCTTCGCAAGGGTCTCCGAAAGATTGTCTTTGTAGGCGCAGCTTGCGAACGTGCTGGTCATATCTATGTGGATTCGCACGGCACCTCGGGTATGATGCACACCATACGCCAGGCTTTGGCTACGCTCAAGGAAGGTCACTCGCTCATCATTTTCCCCGAAGGCACACGTTCGAATGACGGTCATCTCGGCACCTTCAAGAAGGGCGCATTCACTTTGGCTGCCATGCTCAAGGTGCCTGTGGTGCCCATCACCATAGAAGGTCCCTACAAGGTGATGCAGAAAGGCTCCTGGCTTATCCATCCGCATCATCTGAAACTCACCATCCACCAGCCGCTTGAACCCGTATCACGCAAGGAAGGAACCGATGCCGGCGTGGATCGTCTGCTCCACGAGTCTCAGCGCGTCATCGCCGAGTCGCTGGGCGAGCCCTTGCAGAAATAGCATGAAAGTCATCGAGCAATATACCGAAGGCAAATCCACCACTGTTCCATCTGAGGATGCTGCAGTGGTGACTGCGTTTTATGCGGCTGTCATCGACGGTGCGACACCCAAAACCGACTTCCGCTATCCAGGTGGAGAGACACCGGGACACCTCGCTGCTCGTCTTCTGAGCGAAGCTATGCGTACCATGCCAGCCGACCTTGATGCAGAAGACTGTGTCTCAAGATTGACCAAGGTTCTGCACCAAGACAACATTACACCTTCCAACCGTCCCATCGCTTCGCTGGTCGTCTATTCCGAACCACGACGCGAAATATGGATGATCGGAGATTGCCAATTCGGCTACATCGACCGGGAGAATATCTTCCGCACAGTGACGAATACCAAGCTTATCGACAAGTGCCTTTCGGAATGGAGGCGTGACATCATCCTCAGCTATCTGAGCAGAGGTCGAATGACAACAGAAGAAATTGCAGCCAACGACCCTGGACGGCGCATCATCCAACCGTTCATCACCCACCAGGTACGCTATCAGAACGCCAAAACGCAGAATCCCTTCAACTACACCATGCTCGATGGGGAACCTGTTCCAAAGCATTACATCAAAGTGTACCGACTTCCTGCCGATGTGCATCAGCTTGTACTCGCCACCGATGGTTATCCAGTACTGATGCAGAACCTTGACGAATCTGAGAAGCGACTGCACCATCTGTTGCAGGAAGACCCGCTTTGTATCGGCCCACTGCTCGGCACTAAGGGCGTGCAACCTGGGAACAAAAGCAACGATGACCGCACATATCTGAGACTGGAAATATGAAAACAAAAAAAGAACCGACCGGGATGCCTCCCATCCTTGCCCGACTGCAGCAATTCATGGAGCACGAGAATCTCACTGCCTACCAGGTCAACAAGGACTCGGGGCTGTGCAAAGGTCTCCTCATCAATGCCTTCACCAACCAGCGGGGACTCACGACATCGACACTCGAAGCCATCCTCAACACTTATCCCCAGCTCAATGCCAACTGGCTCATCGTGGGACGAGGCGAAATGCTCAATCCCGAACCTGATGCGGCAGTTCCCTTGTCAGCTACCGAACAACACATTCGTCATCTGGAAGAACTGAAGAAACAATGCCTCGAAATGATCAAGTCGATACAGCAGATGAAGATAGAAGAACAGAAGTCGGCCGATGACAGACTTATCGGCAGTCTGCTCAAGGATTGAGATACATAAGGGCCGAGACACAATTCGGGGGCTTCCCACACGCGAAGTGAGAAGCCCCCGAACTATATTTGTGACTATTACAGGATCTTCTTGTAGAGGGCAACGATGTCGTCGCGGGTCACCTTGCGTGGATTGCCTGGAGTGCAAACGTCAGCGATGGCCTGATCAGCCAGTGCGTCGATATCCTTCTCGTAGATACCAATCTCGCTGAGATGCTGTGGAATACCCACTTCGATAGCCAATGCACGAACAGCATCGCATGCCGCCTGTGCAGCCTCGATCTGGGTCATACCCTTCTTGTAAGCGCCCATAGCCTTGGCGATCTCAACATACTTCTCGCGGCAAACAGGAGCATTGAACTCCATGACCGTAGGCAGAAGGATAGCGTTGGCTACGCCGTGAGGAATGTTGTGGAGCGAACCCATTGGGTGAGCCATACCGTGAACAACACCGAGACCTACGTTCGAGAATGCCATACCGGCAACGTACTGTGCGAGTGCCATGCCTTCGCGACCCTTAGGATTCTGTGGATCGAATACGGCGAGACGCAGGTACTTGTTGATGAGACGAATGGCCTCAATTTCGAACATATCGCTGAGTTCCCAGGCAGCCTTGGTGATATAGCCTTCGATAGCGTGTGTCAATGCATCGAGACCCGTAGCAGCGGTAGTAGCCTTGGGGAGAGAATACATCAGCTCGGCATCGACAATCGAGCAGCAGGGGATGTCATTAGGATCCACACAAACCATCTTCTTGTGATTCTCCTCGTCGATGATGACATAGTTGATGGTAGTCTCGGCAGCAGTACCTGCAGTCGTTGGGAAGCAGATTACGGGCACGCTCTTATGCTTGGTAGGAGCTACACCTTCGAGGCTGACAACGTCGCTGAACTCAGGATTGTTGGTAACAATACCAATTCCCTTGGCAGTATCCATCGAGGAGCCGCCACCGATGGCAACCATGAAGTCGGCCTTGGCGTCAGCAAATGCCTTCACGCCATTCTTGACGTTGGTAACAGTTGGATTGGGCACTACATCCGAGTAGATCTCGTAGGGGATGCCAGCTTCGTCCATGACGTCAGTTACCATCTTGCATACGCCAAATTTTACCAAACCTTTGTCGGTTACGACAAGGGCTTTCTTGAAACCAAGACGTGCAACCACTGCGGGCAATTCCTTGCGAGCACCAGCTCCGAAGTAGCTAAGTTCATTAAGAATAAAACGGTTTACCATAATAGTTTGTTTTAAGATAGAAGGTTGAAAATAGGGGTTAGAACTCTAATTGATTATCTCGTTATAAGTTGTATTTCTCATAAAAGTCACGCTCGGAGATGATTTCGACACCTAGTTGACGCGCCTTGTCAAGCTTGTTCTGCCCTGGAGCATCGCCCGTCACCACATAGTTGACCTTGCCGCTCACCGATCCCACATATTTGGCTCCGTGTCCGGTGAAGAATGCCTTGATCTCGTCGCGTTTGAAGCGATAACTGGTACCTGTGAAAATCACCGTCATGCCTTCAAGTGCATTGCCAAGTTTCTCTGCACTCTGATAGTCCTGCTGGAACTGATAATCGGGCGAACCGATGCAAGTATAGTCACTCAGATCGGCATCAAGGATGTTCCTGGCCATGATTTCGCCAATGCCATCGATAAGCAGCAATTCTTCGAACGTCGCAGCGCGGAACTTCGACCAGGAGCCGAAATGTTCGGCAAGGAGCTTGCCTGTGATCTTACCCACGCCATCGATGCCAAGACCTCCGATGATGCGGTCGAGGGTCAGTGTACTGATGCTTTGCGCAATGCCATCGAACATCAGCGACACCGACTTCTCGGCATACCCCTCTCCCAACTGCTGCTGAATGTAGGTGCGGTAATTGGGACAGAAGACATCGGGTTCCCACGTGCTCTCGTCCTTGACAAAGACACGATAAAGGTCATCGACCGAAGCGATGTCCAGTTTGTCATAGAGGTCAGCAAGGACGTTTGGTCCCAGGCCCTTGATATTCGCGCAATCCTTGCCGCACCAATACTCCAGACGCTGGATGGCCTGTTCACGGCAATGATGATTCGGACAGATCCAATATTCGCCTTTCTTCACCAGCGCAGTCGCGCAACAGGGACACGTCTCGGGGAACTTGATGGCCTTGAGTTGTACCTCCTCGGCAGCATTGCGCAGGGCATCGATGCCGGTCACCTGCGGAATCACCTCGCCCGCCTTTTGCACAAATACATACGAACCGATAGCCAGACGGAGGCTGCGGATATATGACTCGTTATTCAACGTGGCTCGTGCCACCACCGATCCGGAAATGGTCGTTGGTTCAAGTTCGGCAACGGGTGTGATATGACCTGTCATGCCCACCTGGAAGGTCACGTCGCGTATTACCGTAGACTGTGCCTCCTGCGGGAACTTGCGCGCCTTGCACCAGTTGGGGAACGTCGTGTTCAGTCCCAGAAATTCCTGGTGCCGACGTTCGTTCACCTTGACAACGACGCCATCGCAATCGTAGGGCAACTTACGGCCGATACGTACCTTGTTGAAGGCATTGATGGCATCGGTAAGTTGCTTGAGGTCGCTGAAAGCCTGACGTCCAGGGGTCTTGTAATAGTCAAAGCCCAGCTTACCAAGCAGTTCGAGCGTTTTCTCCTGGCTGCTTAGCACATCGCGCTGGAAGGCCTCATCGGTCGAATAGGCTGCGTAGGCATTCACCACAAGTCCACGTTTGGCAGTAACCTTCGGGTCGAGTTGCTTCAGGGAGCCACTCGCAGCATTACGCTTATTGGCAAATGGACGTTCTCCGTTCTTCTCCTTCTCAGCATTGAGTCGATCGAAAGCACCTTGAGGCATCAGCACTTCGCCTCTCACCTCGAAGTAGGATGGCAATTGGAGTTGATCTGCTGTTTCGGAACTTTCTTTGGCAAACAGGTCGTCGAACAACGAGGGTTCCTTCGAAACAGCCTTCAATGCTGTCTTCGTGCCACCTTCGACCATCAGTTTCAAAGGCACGTTTCGAATGGTGCGCACGTTGGCGATCACCGATTCGCCCTCGATCTGATTGCCGCGCGTCACAGCATCGACGAGTTCGCCTTCGCGATAGACGAGCGAGATGGATAGGCCGTCATACTTCGGCTCATAAGTGAACGAAATTTCGTCATTAGGAAAGGCTGCCTTCAACTTCTGGCTGGTCGAAAGTAACCATTCCTGCAGTTCCTCGTCACTATACACATTCTCGATGCTCTGCATAGGGATGACGTGACGATGCTTCTCGAAGGCGCCTTGAATGTCAGAGCCGACACGTTGCGTCGGACTGTCGGGCAAGACTATGCCCGAAGCCGCCTCCAAAGCCTGCAACTGCTTGAATTCCATGTCGAACTCAAAGTCTGTCATCGGTGGGTCATTCTCTATATAATATTTATAGGAAGCCCACGCCAATGCTGCGGTCAAGCTGGCTTGATCGTTGATGTCGCGCTTGTTGAATTCCTCAAGTGTCATCGGAGGGTAGTCTTATAGGTAGTCAATCTTGATGACAATCTTACGCGGAGTGCAAGGCTGCTTGCCGATGCCTGTCGCCTGATGTATATCGTCGGGGAAGAACAGATAGAAATGCTTGGGGTCAGAGTCAATGACAAGGCACTCGTTGGCTGCCGGTATCTTCTTTTTGTCCCAACCGAAGTTCTGCACATCCTTCTTCTCGTTGTATTCGTTGCGCGGAACGAGACATTCGGGCGAATGGGTCATATGGTAACGCTCTGAACCTGTCACATCCCATTGCAGGTCAATGGTACGACGATGCTGTTCCCACTGGCAATTCTCAGGAGTACGCAGTGCCTGATTGAGCACCTTCACGTAAGCGTGGCTCCATTGCATGGCATTATTGCTGGGTTCCATCTTCACAGGATCGACGCTGGCAAGCCATGCAAAAATCGAATCCCACATGGCGGGAGCCTTCTGATACTGCTCGTAGAACGTCTGCACATTGATGTGATCGTAGGGTTTCACCTTGAAACCATTCTTCCACTTGCCTTTTTTGAACCATGCCATGGCCTCGGCAGTTGCCGTAGGTTTAGCGAATGACGCCTCCTGTGCCATAGTTACACAAAGACAAGATAAGGAAAGAACCAGAATGAGGAAGATCTTTTTCATCGTACAAAATTGGGTTATAGATAATTTTTCGGAGCAAAGATAAGGAATTTTATTTAAAGTTGTATCGGCAAACGTAAAAAAAATGTTCGATTTTTTGTTTTGTTAGGAAAAACCTATTATCTTTGCAGCGAAAAACCAACAAAAAACACTACACAGAATGATCATCAAGCAAGTCAGCGTCAGCATCGAGGACCGTGTCGGTTCCAGCTGGCAGGTTTTCCAGTCTTTGGCCGACAACCGCATCAACATCCTTTCGTATAGCATCGAAGACACTCCGCCCCAAGGCACCCTGCGACTCATCGTCGACGATGCGACCAAGGCCGACGAGGTGCTGCGCAATGTCGGCTTCCGCACACAGCTTACCAACGTGTATTCGATGAATGTCCCCAACCACATCGGATCGATGAGTCGTGTGCTCAAATACCTGACCGAAAAAGAGGTCTCGATTGACTTCATGTATGTCTTCCAGTACATGGGAATTTCGCAGACTGTTCTGCATTCGCGCAATATGAAGCAGCTTGAGCAAGTGCTCACCAGATATGAACAAGAGCAGCTCAACTTGACATCCAAATAAATCAACTGTATGGGCTTCATAGGAGGATTTTAGGATTTTTTAATACGATATTTTTGCCTATTAGTCGAAAAATGATTATATTTGCGCCGACTAATTACACACATTCCCCTTTCTTTTGTTGGGGAAGTTGCTAAATTAAAATCATTTACTGTAAACCATATAAATAAAATTAATATCCGCTATGAACAAAATTTACAGTGACCCTATCGAGAAGGCACAACTTCTCATCGAGGGACTTAAGAAAAATCGTTCCTATCTTGAAACCAAGGGCTACGACCTTTCTATCATCGAGCGTCTGGAAAAAGCCTGTGAGGAAATGACCCGCGAAGGAGAGGCAGTTGCCATCGAAGAGGAGGCTCTCTCGAAGCATCGCGTAAGATGCCACACCATCCTCAGTGGTCTGAAGCGTGATCTATACGCCGGCAAGAATGGCATCAAGACGATGTTCGACCAAGAGCAGTGGAATCAGTACGGCGTGCCCGACAAGCGCTGATCTCGATTGGATTTTGGCAATAGATAGGACAAAACACCAGCACGATGAATAGATTGTCCATCTTTATTGCAACACTTATCCTCAACCTAACCTTCTCGAAAGGCTGGGCTGAGGATTTTCATATCTACGTATCGCCTCTCGGCAACGATACGTGCCAGGGGACCGTCCTCTCGCCTGTCGCATCCTACCAGCAGGCCTTGCGCCTGGCTCGTGAGAAGCGACGCGCGGGTTGGAACGAAGGTGCCATCATCATTGACTACCCCGACACGCCCGCACGCTTTCTCCTCACCGAGCCCATCCGCATCCGTCCCGAGGACAGCGGCACGCCCGAAGCGCCTCTCGTCATCACCGGCAATTCGTCGATCGAAGGAAGCGAACTGAGTGGCGGTATGCCCATCACCCGATGGAAACGACAGGGCAAACTGCTTGTCGCCGATGTCCCCGAATGGAATGGCTACCCCATCGACTTCCGCCAGTTCTACAGCCCCATCAAGGCGGTGCGTGCCCAGGATGTTCCCGTTGGCGGTGATTCCGAACAGGACGAGTACGAGCAAATGTCACGCATCCTGAGCCTTGACAAGACTCGACGCATTCTCTATGTCCCCGCCACGCCAGCCATCCGTAAGATTGCTCGTCAGGGCGTTGGACATACCGAGATGGTGTTGCACACGATGTGGTGCACCAATAACCTGCGCATCAAGACAATCGCGATCCAAGGCGACTCGGCTGCCATCCGATTTCACGAACCCGAGGCAGATGTCTTTTGGGAACATCCCTGGCCTCTTCCATTCACCGGCCAACATGCCTCGCCCTTCTATCTCACCAATCACATTGCCCTCTTGGATGAACCGGGCGAATGGTTTCACGACATCGGTTCGCACAAGCTGTACTATTATCCTCGCAATGCCGAAGAGGCAGACTGGATGCTGCACCCGGATTCGAACCGAGAACTAATCCCCTATGTGCCCGCTCTCGAGAATATCCTCATCATCGAAGGCACGCCCGAACGTCCCGTTCACGATGTCGTGATTCGTCAGCTCGCCTTCTCTGGCACCACTTGGATGCGTCCGTCCACCCACGGTCACGTGCCGCTCCAGGCAGGTATGTACCTCATCGAAGGTTACAAGTTGCGACCCTCCATCGTTCGCCCCGACCGCAATCACAAGCTCGACAACCAGGCTTTCTGTGGTCGTCCTGCGGCAGCAGTCCGTGTTCACAATGCCCAGCGCATCACCTTCGACCAATGCTCGTTCTCACAGACCGCTTCCACTAGTCTCGACTTCGAGGAAGGCACCTTGGACTGCATCGTCGCCAATTGCACCTTTTTAAATATAGGTGGAGCAGCCATTGTGGCGGGTTCTTTCAGCCCCGAGTCTTTCGAAGGACATCTACCCTATTCGCCCCAAGACCCTCGACAACTCTGCCGTGGGCTCATCGTTGCCAACAACTGGATAGAGAACACTGGACTTGAAGATTGGGGCACTCCTGCCATTTCTGCCGGATGGGTCACCGATGCGCTGATTGCCTACAACACCATCCGCAACGTACCTTACACGGGCATCTCGTTGGGCTGGGGATGGACGCAGTCGGTCAACTGTATGAGTGGCAACGAGGTCTATCGTAATCGCATCACCCGCTATGCGCGCCATATGTACGACGTGGCAGGCATCTACACCCTCAGTGCCCAGCCCAAGACCTACATCACCGAGAATGTCATCGACAGCATCTGCAACCCCTCCTACGTCCACGACCCGAACCATTGGTTCTACCTCTACACCGACGAAGGATCCTCGTTCATCACCGTGCAGGACAACTGGTGCCCTGCCGAGAAGTTCCTGCAGAACGCCAATGGTCCCGGCAACACCTGGCAAAACAATGGTCCCACGGTGGCAGACTCCATCCTCCACAATGCTGGCTGTAAACATCGACTATGGGAGGACTCAGACCCCATCCCCTCAATGAGCCTCGACGACATCAAACGTATCCGTCCCCTCCTCCAAACGCGCAAGCCCAAAAAATAACCTTTCGAACCCAGACTCCCTCTAATCCCCCTGCTTAGGGGGAAGAACCAAACCCCGACAAGCAAGTCCTCCCCCTAAGCAGGGGGACCGAGGGGGTCTCCTCAAACCCCATTTCCCATGACCTGGCTTTGGTACCCCGCCGACTTCGAAATCTGGCTCGGCAATCGCTTCAACAACCGGCGCACCGAACGCGGTGCGATGTTCCCACCCTTCTGGAAACAGGATAGCCATTGGGCTACTGTCGAATTCAGTCGCGAATATGAATTGGCAAAGCCCGAAACCATCCGCATCTATGTGGAGGGCCGCTACAACTTCATGTTCGATGGCAAGCTGCAGTTCGGCGAACCCACCGAATGGTTGGTCCCCGCAGGCCGTCACAAGATCAACATCAAGGTCCACAATCCCGCCACGCCTCCTGCCCTCTTCATCGAGGGAGAAACTATCCAATCCGACTCCTCCTGGCGCGTCACCCATGAGGACAAGATCTGGATTGACGAAAACGGTGTCGCACATGGTTCGGGCATCTACCTCGTCCCAGGGTTCTGGAATTTCAATACGCCCTCAGATCGTCCTTCCCTCTTCCGTCTTGCACGCGAGGAATGGAAAGCAGTATCCACGCGCGTCCTATCGGGCACATCTTCCGACGAACCTTCGAACGGGATAGCCACAACCCTACTCGTCGATTTCGGCAAGGAGACCATGGGTTACATCGTCCTCAACGGCATCCAGGGCCACGGCATCGTCGAACTCTATTACGGCGAAAGCGAAGCTGAAGCACTCGACAAGGAATATTGCGAGACGCTCGACAAGCTTGAGGTCGAGACGTGTCCGCGCTTCGTAGTCCCCGAGTCGAAAGCCTTCCGCTTCGTGCAGGTCGTGCTTCCCGAGGGGATGACAGTCGAAAGTGTCAGCATGGAGTACGAATATCTGCCGCAGGACCTCACGCGCAGCGGTTCGTTCGAATGTTCCGACGACGAACTCAACCGCATCTGGCAAGTAGGGGCTTACACGATGGACCTCACCACACGTGAATTTATGATGGACGGCATCAAGCGCGACCGCTGGACTTGGTCAGGTGATGCCATTCAGTCCTATCTGATGAACTATTACCTGCGCTTCGACAGCGACACGGTGAAGCGCACCATCCGTCAGTTGCGCGGCAAAGATCCCGTCTCGTCCCACATCAACACCATCCTCGACTATACCTTCTACTGGTTCAAGTCAGTCTATGACTATTATCAATACACAGGTGACCGCGACTTCGTCTGCGAGATGTATCCGCGCATGCTCACCCTTATGGACTACTGCCTGGGCCGCCTCTCTGAGGGTTGGGCCATCGGTCAGCCCGACGATTGGGTCTTCATCGACTGGGTCGATTTCCCGATGCACAAGCGCGGCATCGTCTGCTTCGAGCAGATCCTTTTCTGCAAGAGCCTCGAAACGATGCAGCTCTGCAAGGACCTTGTTGGCCCGCTCTCTGACTTGCAGATGAGCAACCTGCACCTCACCTATCCCAATGTGGACTATGGAGCCAAAGCGGCCGAACTCCGCTCGAAAATCGACAAGACCTTCTGGAGCCCTTCCGCCCATGCCTATCTCCATGCCCTCGAACCCGACCTCAACCCTCAGGTCAACAAGTTCGCCAGCATGTTCGCCATCCTCTATGGTTATGCCGACGAGCAGCGCCAGCACGAGATCCTACAGTATGTGATGCAGAACCCCGAAGTGCCTGCCATCACCACACCCTACATGCGCTTCTACGAACTCGCCGCACTCTGCCAACTCGGTCAGCACGACGATGTCCTCTCCGAAATCAAGGCCTACTGGGGCGGCATGTTGCACGAAGGGGCTACGACGTTCTGGGAGAAGTACAATCCCGAAATGAAGGGTGACGAACACCTCACGATGTATGGTCGTCCCTATGGCAAGTCGCTCTGCCATGCTTGGGGAGCCAGCCCCGTCTATCTGCTCGGCCGTTATTTCCTCGGCATCGAGCCGACTTCTCCTGGTTATACCACATGGCAGGCAAAACCTCATCTATCCAACCTCGACTGGATGCGCGGAGCTGTGCCCACGCCTTTCGGTCCCATCCGTATCGAACTCTCTAAGCACAAAGTTACCCTAACCACCCCTCTCGGCATTGGCACCGGCTCGCTCTTCATCGATGGAAAGACTTTCGCCATTCTTCCAGCACAAACCATTGTAATCGACTATTGATATTTTGAGTGAAGAGACTCTAACAAAACGACAAGCTATGAATCAAACGAATCGGCTCCACCTCTTGCTACTGTCCTTTGTCGTCATAGTCTTCATATGGTCAGCAATCAATGTGCAGGACACCTATCTCACCTGGGCGCTTGAAGCTGCGCCTGTCATAATCGCACTACCTATCCTCCTCTTCACCTATAAGAAGTTTAAATTCCCCACTTCTATTTATGTCATTATCACCATTCACATGGCGCTTTTGCTTGTCGGTGCACATTATTCTTATGCTAAAGTACCCCTTGGTGAATGGATGAAGGATTGGTTCGGCTTCGAACGCAACAACTATGATAAGATAGGACATTTCATGCAAGGATTCACGCCCGCCCTTGTTTCGGTGGAGATTATTCGTCGCTGCAACCCGCTTACATCTTTCAAGTGGATAAGTTTCTTCTCGTTCTGCATCTCAATGACCGTTGCAGCCCTCTACGAAATCATTGAATGGCTCTCGTCTTTGGGCAATCCGGAAGACACCGAAGCTTTCCTGGGTACACAAGGATACATCTGGGATACACAGTCGGATATGTTCATGTGTCTTTGCGGAGCAGTCATCGCCATTCTCCTATTAAGGACCATCCATCCGTGGTCATCGAAAACTCAAACAAGAGAAGGACGTCAGCCGTGACATCCTGCCTTATAACCTTTTTTGGCCAAGATTGGGTATTCTCCTCCAGAAGTATGACCTTTCTTGGCCAAAATTGGGTATGCGCCTACCGCGGCATGACCTTTCTTGGCCAAGATTGGGTATGCGCCCATCACGGCATGACCATTCCTGGCCAAGATTGGGTATGCGCCCATCGCTGCATGACCTTTTCTGGCCAAGATTGGGTATGCGCCCATCGTGGCATGACCTTTCTTGGCCAAGATTGGGTATGCGCCCATCGCGGCATGACCATTCCTGGCCAAGATTGGGTATACGCCAACCGCGGCATGACTTTTTCTGGCCAAGTTTGGGTATGCGCCTATCGCGGCATAACCTTTTTTGGCAAAGATTGGGTATAAAACGACATCGGCATGACCAATCTTAGCCAATATTGGTCATGCCGATGTTGTAGATTGCTGAATCTCTATTCAAACCAGGTTTTCTACAATCATATCGTCGTTATTTCTGTTCGTACCACTCCTTCAGCACATAAAAGGCCTTTTTCTTTTCTCCGTTATCGGAGAAGAGTCCTTTGCGATTGTAGTAGTCCTGAACACCATTGAGCACACGACGAGGAGAGCGGAAGTCCTTCAGAATCCAGGGAGAGGTGCCAGCCAAGCCCTCAACCTTGTCGAGCATGGCGCAGTTCTCGCGATAGAGGTTCTCCTGGAATTCTTCCGTCCAGCGCTGATTCTTCTCCCCATGAAGGCCATATTTGGCACCACCACCGAACTCGCTGACGATGACTGGTTTGTCGTAAGGAATTTCCCACGACATCTTCGCAGCATCGTTCACATCACGATACCAACCGATGTATTGGTTGAAACTTACCACATCGACATATTCGTGCATATTGTCCTGCAGACGATTCTTGAAGTTGGAAGCCGATGTAACCTCCATCGCCATGGAGATGAGACGTGAGGTGTCGAGCGAACGAGCGTGCAACGCCAAACGACTCAGGAACTGGTCGCGTTCGGGCGAATGGGGCGTTTCGTTGGCAATGCTCCAGATGATGACATTGGCGCGGTTCTGATCGCGCAGAATCATGTCGGTCAACTGACGCTCGGCATTTTTGTAGGTGTCAGGATTGGTCCATGCAATGGTCCAATAGACGGGAATCTCCGACCAGACGAGAATGCCCATTCGCTCTGCCTCGCGCACGGCATATTCGTTATGGGGATAATGAGCAAGGCGAACGAAGTTACAGCCCAGTTCCTTTGCCCATGAAAGCAGCGTGTGGGCATCTTCGGTCGAATTGGCACGTCCTCCTCCATTAGGTTTCTCCTCATGGATGCTGATTCCCTTGAGGAAGATGGGCTGACCATTGAGCAGCAAATGTTTGCCACGCGTTTCGATAGTGCGGAAGCCTATCTCATCCTTGATAATCTCCTCACCCAACCGAATCTCCACCTGATAAAGCTTGGAATTTTCGGGCGACCATAGCTGCACTTTCCTGACCTTCATAGTCACTGAAGCAGTGCCTTCATTATCGGTTGTAACAACCTGATGCAGTTTCAGTTCAGGGACGTCGAGCGTGACCTGCTGTCCTGCCTCTGCCTTATTGAGTTTGACGCTGAATGTGACTGGACGAGTGCCCCGTTTGTCAACCTCCGTACTAGCAAGACAAAGGCAATAATTCTCTACATAGGTGGGAGCGACATCGATGAGCAGCACGTCGCGTGTGATGCCACCATAGTTCCACCAGTCGAAGATCTGGGTTGGAACATTCTCGGCATGGCGCTTGTTATCGACCTTGAGGATGACGAAGTTTTCACCCTCCTTCAACTCATCGGTCACATCGTAGTTGAAAGGAGTAAAACCTCCCACATGATGTCCGACAAACTTGCCATTGACATAGACATGTGCATCGTAGTTGACTGCACCGAAATAGAGCAAGGTGCGATGGTTCCCGTTGGGACGCCAGTCGAAAGAACGCTTGAACCACACGGTACCCTCATAAAAGAACAGACGTTCGTCCTGAGTGTTCCAATCGCCAGGCACCTGCATGGTCGGAGCCTTGTCGAAGTCGTACTCGATGAGGTCTTCGGGACGCTGCGGCTTGGCATTGACGAAAAAGCCCCAACGCATGGGCTTCATACGATAGTCGTAGTAGCCCTCCTCCTGCACATCGACAATATAGTTCCAGGAGCCATTGAGCGAAGTTGTCTGACGTGCCAGCACATTAGCCACTTGTGGCACCTCGTTTGCTACGATTGTCCCTCCTGCCAAACAGTAGAGGAAACACAAGGAAGTCAAGAGTTTTTTCATAAGGATGTGAGTCTTAAAAATCCGTGGCAGTCGATTGGACTACCGCGGATTATCAGTGTTATAAAAGATAGTTATCGAAAGTTGATCAATACATACCAGGCACCACCACAAGCGAGCAATGTTGTGCCAAACACGATGAGAAGCTGCCACCATGTCATAGGGTTGGCGATGTACTTGAAGTCCTTCCATTCCTTGCGCTGCCAAAGCTGGATATTCTCGCGAAGCCAGTTGGCGAACTGCTGCAGATTGAGAGGTTCACCATCGTGGTCGCGTGCCCAGCTCTCGAGCGCAATCTCCATCTGGGGTTCGTCCATCCAGCTGAAGGCATTGCACCAACGGAGCACGTAGGGATCCTCGCCGATATCGTCCGACGAATCGCTCACCTTGGGATGCTCCACACCCAGACAGATGGTGAACTCGTTCTTGTTGCCGCCATGCCAGTAGGCACGTTGCTTCTCGCCTATCGTCAGGCCCTTGCTCGCATCGTAGATGAGCACGAAGAAATGCACCTGGCACGAACTGCCCATCGTGGCATTGAGCAACTGGAAGGCTCGCTGGTCGGCATCGGTGGCTATGTCGAGTCCGATGATAGGCTGCTGCTCGTAGTTGTGGATTGCCGGATAGTCGTAAAGCCCCAGTTCCTGCGCCTCCTGCCTGGAAACCTCCTCGTAGCGGAAGATGGAGTTCGAGCGGTCGAGGGGGTTGTCGTAACGATGGGGATAGGTTTGCGTCTGCATGTGCTCGATGACCTGGTCCCACACGCAAAGGTCGCCACCGCCACCTGCCACACAATTGGCATGGAAGGTCGAGAAGTAGGAAATATGTCCTCCCCACAACCATACCAGCTGATCGAAGATGGCATGTGAAATGTTCTCGACATGGCCCGTATTGAGTGTCCACGTCCAATATTCGGGGTGATGGACATAACGCACGCGCTGCACGGTGCGCGTATTACCCCTGCCATCACGGACGGTCTCGAGATAAACCTGACGCTCGGTCCACTCGCGATAGTGACGTACCTCGGTGACGTAGCCGCTGAGGAACTCGGTATCGAGGCCCGCACGACGTGCCAGATAGTGTGCCAAACCCACCAAACCTTCAGTCACGACAAGAGCTACCGCGTAGAACTCATAGGGTACACGGTAGGCGTCGCCCCCTCCTTGATAGACCCACAACCAGTGGGCAAAGAGGGCAATTGGAGGAAGTAGATAGGCTAAGCGATGCACTTCTGCAGATTATTTCTTCTTGAAAAGCTCGACTTCGTCATCAATGCCCGTCGTGGTGACGGTCTTGGTGCGAGTGCTGGAGATGATGGTGTAGTCAATCTTGCTCTTGTTCGAGATGAAGAACTTGGCAGGAATGGTCTCAAGCAGTGTGTCACGCTGACGGATGATGTCGAGCATACGTGTCTGAGCCTGAGTGAAATAGGAACGCTGTACCTCGATGGCTTGCATCAGGTCCTTATAGAGACTGGTGTCGAAGTCGGGGTTACTCTCCTGAATCCACTTCATAGCCGTACCACCGTCCTGATTGTAACGTCCCGAAATGATTTCGGGGTAAACCTTCTCGAACGTTTCACGATACTCGTCACTGACACCGGCTTTCTGCTGGATAACCTTCCACATCTGGTCGTGTACGCTCTCTACCTTGCCTTTCTGAGCCTCTGCCTCCTTGCGAAGAGCGACCTCCTGGTTGTTGTAAACGATATACATGCCGATGAGAATGATAGCCGCAACGGCAATGACCGCAATTAAAATCAAAGTTGCCATGTTTCTGATGGATAATTGATAGTTTATAATAAATAAATGTACTCTCTAAAGAAAAAAGAAGTGTTTCAACGCCGCAAAGATAAACACTAAATCGTGATTGTGCAAATTTTTTGGCGAAAATATTTTGTCGAAGCGCAAAAACAGTTATTTTTCCGCAAACAAACGTTAACAAATGCACAAAATTACAAGTATTTTGTAAAATTATCTTAAATGTAATGTACTTTGCAATACAAGGTACTAAAATAATGCATATATTTGCAGCGGAAAACAAAATAGCCGATAAAAGACATCTTACAAAATAAAAAGAAGCAAAATGAATACGGAAAACGCTAAATCGCAGATGCGGAAAGGAATGCTGGAGTACTGCATCCTTCTCTTACTGCACAAAGGGCCGGCCTACGCCTCCGACATCATTCAGCAGCTCAAAGAGGCCCAACTCATCGTGGTGGAAGGCACCCTCTATCCCCTGCTGACACGCCTGAAGAATGATAGGCTGCTGAAATACGAATGGCAGGAATCGACCCAAGGACCTCCGCGCAAATACTACGCGCTGACGCTCGATGGTGAGGAATTCCTCCGACACCTCGACTCGGCCTGGAACGAGTTGACCAACACCGTCAACATCCTCCACAATGGCAGCGAAGTCGTCATTTCCCACGAATAGTATAATATATGTAAAGGAAACCAAATCATCAAACATCAAAACGTCAAGAATATGAAAACGAGTATAAACATCAATCTATTCGGCACGCTATACGCCATCGACGAGGACGCACACCAGCTGCTCAGACAGTATCTCAACAACATGAAGAGTTACTTCAGCAAGCAGGAAGGAGGCGACGAAATCTCGGACGACATCGAACACCGCGTAGCTGAACTCTTCTGGGAACTGAAACAGGCCGGCAACGAATCGATCACCATTGAGCAAGTGAGAAGCATCATCCAGGAAATCGGCAATCCCGAAGATTTGGGTGGATCACAGACCGGCAACGAAGCGCGACCCACTGACGATGGACAAAATACGAACAATGATGGCCAGCAATCGACCGACGGAGGCCAACAGTTCAAGCAAGAGATAAAAGACTCTGTACGTAATGCAGGCTCGAAGACCAGAGACTGGATGAGCCATCGCCGCTATTATCGCGATCCTCAGGACAAAATGGTAGGAGGCGTTCTCTCAGGCTTAGCACATTACTTCGGCAATGGTGATCCCATCATCTGGCGTCTGCTTTTCGTGGTGCTGACTCTCTTTGGCCTTGCCATCCCCATCATTCCCATCTATCTGATAGTCTGGCTCTGTGCTCCCGAGGCAAAGACCGCCGAAGAACGCCTTCGCATGAAGGGTATGGAGGTAAATCCCGAGAATATCAAGTCGCAGGTGCTGGGCTATGACGATCCCTCGACAAGCACGCAGCAGAACAACAGCGGATGCCTGGGCAGCTTCACAGGACTGATGGCAATCTGCTTCAAGATACTTCTTGTACTGTTGGCCATCCCCGTACTCTTCGTCATCGCTGTTGTGCTCTTCGCCCTCTTTGCCGTATTGTTCAGCCTCGTAGCAAGCCTCTTCGGACTGGCAACAGGCCTCACTGCAGGCGGCACTTCGCTGATCGGATCAGTGATCGCTCCCGAGAAATGGACCATCCTCGCCCTTGTTCTGGCTGCACTGGCGTTCATCGCTCTCATCATCTACACGATCTATCGATTCTTCCATCGCAACCATACTCCCGCCAGCGGACTCACCTATATTATCCTCTTCGCGCTGATGCTCCTGTCTGCACTGATTGGCTGGACCAGCATCAACAGACTATCGCAAAAGTGGCACGACGTGGACTGGAGTTCCGTCATCAATGGCGTCGATTGGGATATTGACGACGACGATTGGGAGAACCGAGGCAGTGCAGTCTATTGTGACTCAATCTATTCCATCCCAGCCTTCGACAAGGTGGAGGTTCAGGGAATCGCCCGGGTGATCTACCGTCAGGGGGACAGCTGCAGCGTACGCGTCAATGCTGCCGACTTCCTGCTGAAGCACACCATCATCGAAGAGGAGGACGGAAAGCTGCTCATCACGCAGGACGACCAGCTGGGCCACAGGCATAATTTTGGCAATTTGAACCTGAGGGTATATGTCACTGCCCCCTACATCACCAACCTCTGGATGAGCGGCATCGGAAAGGTTGAATTCGACGGACAAATCGAGCAGGAACAGCCCATGCGTGTGGAACTGGAAGGCATCGGCAAGCTGGATATCGAAAACGTGACCTGCCCCAAGCTCGAAGTGATGAACGAGGGTGCCGGAAAGGTGGACATCAAAGCCTACGTGGACAGCCTTATTGTCTCGAACGAGGGCATCGGCAAGATTGACATCGAAGGACGTGCCTACAGCTATCAGCGCAACAACGAAGGAATCGGCAAAATCGATGACAACGAACTGAAAATAGGAATGTAAGATGATTACCGAACAACAACTGATCGAAGTGGGCTTCATTGCTAAGCTCCACGGCCTGAAAGGCGAAATGCAGGCTCGCATCACCGACAGCGTCATCGACGAGGTGGAGCACTGCCCCTACCTGGTGTGCGAACTGGATGGCATCTATGTTCCGTTCTTCCTCGATAGTCTGCGTTTTCGCTCTTCAGAAAGTGCACTCCTGAAGTTCGAAGACATCGACTCGGCCGAAAAGGCAGAACCCTTCTGCGGGCTGAAACTATACTTCGACCGCAAGTGTTTCACGCCCGAAGAACAAAAGCATTATGATCAAAAGGTTGAGGAAGACCTTGAATTCATCGGCTATCAGCTCATTGACAAGACCTTGGGCTCTATAGGCGAGATTGTGGATATCAACGACCTGACCGAGAATGTGCTTTTCATCGTCGAACATGAGGGGGAAGAAATAATGATTCCCGCCGCCGATGACCTTATCCTGGACATCGACGACGAGAACGAGACCATACTCATGGACTTGCCCCAAGGACTTGTCAACTTCGATGAAGCAGAAACAGACGAAGAATAGGCTAGATCGTCTAGATAATCCAAGAGGTCTAGAAAGTCTAGAACAAAACGAATATTATTTATTGAACCGAATCACCACCCAATCGTGACGACTACGGTGATGATGATAAACAAGACCCAGCTGTTCGGCACAAGCTCGGATGGCTGGGACATCTGTCTCGTAGAATCCGCTCATCAACAAGGTGGCGCCCGGGCGCATAACGCCAACATAACGCTCCATGTCCTGCAAAAGGACATTGCGATTGATGTTGGCTAGAACGAGATCGTAAGTAGGACCTTCGACGAGCAGTGAGGCATCTCCACATTCTACCTTCATTCGTCCGGCCAATCCATTGTAGAGCACATTGTCAACAGCATTGGCAGCCACCCAGTCGTCAATCTCGATGGCACGCACTTGTTCGGCGCCAACAAGGGCACACAGAATGCCGAGTACGCCCGTACCTGTTCCCATATCCAGCACCTTGCCCGTCGGCTTGATTTCCAGAATCTCTTCAAGCAATTGGCTTGTCGTCTCGTGCGTTCCCGATCCGAACGACATACGCGGATCGATGATCACATCATATCGGCACGCGGGAATCTGGCTGGCAGGAGTGAGCGGCGAATGCACACAGCACTCCTCTCCCACCACGATGGGTTCGAACTGCCGGCTTTGCTCCCACTGATGGTTCCAATCCTGCATCTCGATCACCTGTGATTCCCATGTCACCTTCACATCAGGCAAGGGCAGATTGGCAAGCAATGCATCGAGTTGATGGCCTGAGAACTGTTTCTCTGATATATATGCCTTAAGACAGGCGGTCTCACCACCTTCCGTAGCAAATGAATCGAAACCCAGCGGAGCCAACAGCGCAGCAAGGACATCACACGTCTCTTCGGCAAATGGTGTGGGCATTAATTTGACTTCTATATAATCCATAAAGTGTTAAATGTTAAATTTCAAATGTTAATTAAAGCCCCTTTTTGTTAAATCTCTTTTCATCGCTGCAAATATAGCTATTTTTTTGCTTGTCAAGGCCAAATTAATCAAAGTTTTTTTAAACTTTTATTAGGATTCCCCGTCCAAACACTGAAAATTAAAACCTAGATAGCAATGATGAAACGTTTGATTCTGGCTGCGCTGGCAGTGGTAGTCACACTTCCCGCAGCAATCTCGACCCAGGCTCAGGACGACGTCTATTACAGCCGTAAGAACAGCCGCAAGCAGGCTTACGAATCGACTTCGAACGACGTTTGGTCCACCAAAGCCAATGACGATTGGGACGTTGACGCCTACAACCGTCGGTCGTCTTCGTTCAACACTACTCCCGAAATAACACTGCAGAGCGACAGCTTGATGCTTTCCGCTCAACCCAAAGCTGTGCCCGACACCATTTACGTGGTGGAGCAGTATTATAACAGCAACCGTATTCGCCGCTTCCACAATCCGCGATTCACCTGGTGGATGTGGGACCCCTGGTATGACGTTGCATATTGGGATCCATACTTCTGGGATTACTGCTACTGGGATCCCTGGTGGTATGTCACCCCCGCCTTCGGTTTTCACTGGGGCAGCTGGTGGTATGGCTGGAACTATGGCTACTACACCGGATGGTACGGCGGATGGTACTCTCCCTTCTATCATCCTTATCCCCACTACTGGGGTCCATACTGGTATGGTGGTGGAGGTGGCTACCGCAACAACATGGGTGGACACTATGCCCATTACGATGGGCATGGAATGGGGAATCACTATGGTCGAAACGGCTTCCATAGCGGACGCGATAATACGCGCACATCTTCAATCTCCACCCAGCCGGGAATTGCCAGCCGTCATGGTGCCAACCTTCGCAACAGCAACATGCGAGGCGATATGCGCCGCGGCAATCGCGGTCGTGATGGCGGCAACGTGGCAACACGTGGTGGCAACGGTACTCGCGGCGGTAACGGATCGCGCGGTACTATAGGCGCAGATGGCAGAACATCCACTCGTCCTGGATCGGGCAACAACCCTGCCGTAAGCTCGCGCAGCAATCGCAACTTCGACAACAGCAGTGCTCGACGTAGCGCCAATGGTGTACGCCAGTCCGACACAGGACGTACAAGCACACGCCAAACTGGTGTTAGCGGTACCCGCAGCAGTTCACGCGGCAGTGCCAGCGTCAGCGGAAGAGGCGGTGGCGGCTTTCACATCGGCGGTGGCGGCTACAGCGGCGGAAGCTCTCGCAGCAGCGGTGGCGGCTATAGTGGCGGAAGCTACGGTGGCGGCACACGTAGTGGCGGTGGCGGTGGCGGCGGCAGCTACAGTGGCGGCGGTGGCGGCGGTGGCAGCCATAGCGGTGGCGGCGGCGGACACAGCGGCGGCGGTCGTCGATAAAGGCAAAATTGATAGCGGCATCCGATCCGGGATGGCCGCTATCTTGAAAATCAACGTGAAAAAACATATTATTTAATTCGAACATCCTCATAGATATGAAACGAATTATAGCATCAGCAGCCGCCATTCTATTGGTTGCTGCATCAGCAAACGCACAAAATATTGTCAATGCCGCGCATATTGGTTCCGAAAGCATTAGTGGAACTGCACGCTATCGGTCGATGGCAGGAGCCTTTGGCGCGTTGGGTGGTGACCCGTCGGTAATCACCGACAACCCTGCCGGCTTGGCTATTTATCGCGGGACCAACGTTTTGACCATCACCCCACACTGGGGATTCACAGGCACAAAATCGAAAGGTTCGGAGGAAGCTACCAATAATGATCACAACTTTGCCCTGTCGAATTTGGCTGCAATCTTCTCTTACCGCACACCCAACAGCGACAACCTTGTGAACTTCAACTTCGCCCTCAGCATCGACCGTCAGTACGAGAACAATTCGAAATACAATACCATCATTGATGGAGGAAGCAGCTTTGGTCAGTACCTTACGAACCAGGCCAACAACTATCTTGGCGGAACACTGTCTCCTCAAACGGAATTCGACTGGTATAACAACGGCTCGCAGGCACCATTCCTTTCAATGATGGCCTACGACATCTATGCCATTGTTGATGATCCCCACAATCCTCACGCTGTGATTGATCCGATGAAAGGACAGACAGCCTACAAGCGCCTTTTCGTCGATGAAGACACACGCTTGGATCATTACAACATCTCCGGTGCCTTCAACTTCAACGATGTCTTCTACTTGGGAGCCACGATGAGCATCTCGGATTATCGGTCAATCCAGCGGACTGAATTTGACGAAGACTATTCTTACGACTACGATGGCAGTTACATTGCGTATGACAACAAAGTTGAATTCAAAGGTTCTGGCATCGACTTCAAAGCGGGTGTAATCTGGTCTCCTTTCGACAGTTGGCGAATTGGTGCATCTGTACACACTCCTACATGGACCACCATCAGCGAATACTACGAGGGATCCATGATTACCGATGACGAGCATGTGAGCGATTGGAGCACATACTACGACAGTTGGAAATATGAGTTCAGCACACCTTGGGAATATCAGTTCTCAGCAGCCTACATCTTTGGCACAAGAGGACTCTTGAGCGTCGAGTATGACCTTCGCGACTTCACGACCATGGAATACTCTCATAACCGCAGCTATGGCTTGACCGACAACTACTTCAGCTACGCCAATGACTGCATCGACACTTACCTGCAGCCTCAGCACACCTTCAAGGTTGGTGGCGAGTATCGTATCACAAAGAATCTGAGCGGTCGTCTTGGTTATGCATTCGTCACATCACCATTTACCGACGAAGCCCTCTATGGCAACGTTGCTGCTGGCGACATCAACCAGTGCTTCTACGAGACCACCAAAGTCAACTACCAAACCCTTGGCAACCAATACTACATCACGGGAGGTTTGGGCTGGAGCGGCGCGAACTGGTACATTGACGCAGCCTTCATGTACCATCATTCGAAGATTCATGCTGCCGCTTATCCCGGTGACTTTGCACCCACTGAGCCCATTGACGTGAACTTCGGCGAAAAGAATGTCGATGTCACCATCGGTTACAGATTCTAAAAATCTTCAATAATAGTGGAGAATTACCTATCATCACTCAATGAAAGCCAACGGGCCGCCGTAGAATACTGCGACGGCCCTCAACTTGTAATTGCCGGTGCAGGTTCGGGCAAGACGCGCGTCTTGACCATGAAGATTGCCTATCTTTTGACCCACGGATACCGCCCCCAGGACATCATTGCACTGACCTTTACCAAGAAGGCAGCCACCGAGATGCAGCAACGTATCCAGCAGATTGTTGGTCCTGCACCCTCCCGACGACTCTGGATGGGCACCTTTCACTCGCTCTTCTGCCGTATACTGCGACGCGAAGCGGGTCGTCTGGGTTTTCGCTCCGACTTTACCATCTACGACCAGACCGACTCCCGCTCATTGATCAAGACCATCATCAAGGAGATGGAGCTCGACGACAAGATCTACAAGCCCAACAGCGTGCAAGCTCAGATTTCAAACGCGAAGAACAACCTGATTACTCCGGGTATGTACAGTGCAAACAAGGAACTCCTCACCTACGACGCACGCTCCAAGCGCCCACTGCTGCACATTATCTACCGGAACTACTGGAACCGCTGTTTCCAGGCAGGAGCCATGGACTTCGACGACCTGTTGGTCTATACCAACATCCTCTTCCGCGACCATCCCGATGTGCTCGAGTTCTACCAGCAGTATTTCAGCTATGTGCTCGTCGATGAGTACCAGGACACCAACCGTGCCCAGCATCTCATCGTCGAACAACTCGCTGCCAAGCACGGTCATCTCTGCGTCGTGGGCGATGATGCCCAATCAATCTATTCTTTCCGTGGCGCCAATATCCACAACATTCTGGATATGCAGCACAAGATCCCCGACACCAAGCTCTTCAAGCTGGAGCAGAACTATCGCTCGACGCAGAACATTGTGGATGCCGCCAATTCGCTCATTGCGAAGAACAAGGATCAAATACGCAAGACAATCTTCAGCGAAAACGACCGAGGCTCGAAACTCATTCTCACTGGTACCTACTCCGACCTGGAGGAATCCTATCAAGTGGCTGGACGTGTACAGTCGCTTCACGACGACCAGGGTTACAACTACCGCGACATTGCCATCCTCTACCGCACCAATGCGCAAAGCCGCACGCTCGAGGAAGCCCTGCGCAAACGCAACATCCTCTATCGCATCTACGGAGGCCTGTCGTTCTATCAGCGCAAGGAGATCAAGGATATCATCAGCTATCTGCGACTCATAACCAATCCTGCCGACGAGGAGGCATTTAAGCGCATAGTCAATTATCCGGCTCGCGGCATTGGCCAAACCACCATCAACAAGATTGCAGCCATCGTGGCAACTGGCAAGACCTTCTTCGATGTGTGCTCCGATCCCGAGGCCCACAACCTGGATGTCAACAAGAGCACAGCAGCCAAGTTGCGTGGGTTCACAGCGCTTATCCAGCATTTCCAGGAACTGAACGAACAACTCAACGCTTATCAGCTTTGCGATCGCGTCATCGTCGAGAGTGGTATCAAAGCCGACCTGGCTCAGGACAACACTGTCGAAGCAATAAGCCGTCGTGAAAATGTCCAGGAACTTCTGTCAGCCATTCAGACGTTTACACTGGGAGCCGTTGAAGAAGGTCGCGAAGTCAAACTCGTTGATTTCCTTGCCGACGTCTCTTTGAGCGGAGATTTGGAACCCGAAGGACACGACGCCGACGACGACATCAAGAACTCCGATTATGTTTCCCTGATGACCATCCATTCGGCCAAGGGTCTCGAATTCAAGAATGTATTTATCGTAGGCATCGAGGAGAACCTGCTGCCTTCCGAAATGTCGCTCAACGAACCTGGTGGTGTAGAAGAAGAGCGTCGCCTGCTCTATGTAGCCATCACCCGTGCCGAAGAGAATTGCTTCATGAGCTATGCCAAGTCGCGTTTCCGCAACGGGAAGAGCGAAGCAAGCCGTCCCAGCCGTTTTATCAAGGATATCGACAGGCAATTCATCCAGCAGACCGGCAGTCCCGATTCAAGCACCGACTATGGCAGCGCAGGCGGTGGAAGATTTGGCTTCGACTATGGTGGGCACAGCAGCTTTGGCACAGCTGGCAAAGAGGGAAGGACGATTGACAAGCGCAACATTGTCTGGCATCATCCCGGAGATCTTCCTGAAACACAAAAGCGGCCGGAACAGAAACCCTCTCCGCTCGATCTCTCCGGTCCCATCCGCAAGACCATTCGTCCCAACGGAGCATACACCGAGGGAATGAAGCCCAAGGCCACCCCTGCTTCATCCGAATCAGCCACCATCACCTTCAATGGCCAGCTTTTGCAGGCAGGCACACGCATCGCCCACGACCGTTTCGGCGAAGGCACCATCACCTCGGTCGATGGCAGCAACGACAATGCCCGCATCTCCGTAAATTTCGACCATTTCGGCAACAAGACCCTTCTGCTGAAGTTCGCAAAAATCAAAGTGATATAATCTAGCCCCCTAAAACGACAAGCGTGTCAAGGAATTTCCCTTGACACGCTTGTGTTTTTCTATAGTGACTATATTATCTATAGTAACTATAATCACTATAGGCACTATCTCTCGCCATTAAGCCAGCAGCTTCTGGAACTCTTCGAAGGTTACCTCCTTCTGATCGAGAGTGATGGCATTGCCGACGAAGTTCATGATCTTGCGGGTGATGGCACTATCACGAAGCTGGCCGCGCTGCTTCTCATCCTTAACCATATCCTCGGCGTACTGCCTTACATACTCCTCAGGGATGTCAGTAAGGCCGTACTGAGCCATCTGAGCCTGTACGTGTCCAGTAGCCTCAGCCTTGATGTCGTCATCAGAGATCTTGATGTCATTGGCTGCCACAATCTTCTCTTCGATGAGCTGCCAGGTCAGGTCCTCCATCATCTTGGGGAAGTCCTCATCAAGCTTCTTGGCATCGCGCTTCTCGTCCTTCGAGAGGAGCCACTTCTTGAGGCTGGCCTCGGGGAACTTGAGCTCACCTACCTGGTCGATGAGAGTCTTGCGGGTATCGACGCTGAACTTATAGTCGCTGCTGCTCTTGTACTGAAGTGCGATCTGAGTAGCAACGGTCTTGCGGAACTGCTCCTCGGTGGTGCACTCGTCACCGAACACCTTCTTGAAGAACTCTTCGTTGAGCTGGGCTGGCTCGTGGTGGTTGATCTCGGTGATGGTGAAGCGGAAGTTGGAAGTCAGGCCTTCTACCTCCTCCTTCTTCTTGCCAAGCAACGATGCGAGCTCGTTCACGTTGTTGTCGTAGGCAGCAGCAGGATTGAAGTCAACGCTTGAGAACTTCTTAGCGCCATCAAACTTGGCTTTCTCATCATCGCTCTTCATATAGCGAGGATAAACGGTGGTGCCTTCGTACAGGATGCCGCCCTCCTTGATATTGCCGTCGGCATCAAGCTCGGCGATGTCACCCTTGATGACGTCATCCTGGGTAGCAGTATCAGCATTTACATACTCGCCGTACTGGGTCTGGTAAGCCTTCACCTGGTTGTCGATCATCTCATCGTTAACCTTGATGTTATAGTAAGGCACCTTCACGCTCTTGTCAACGGTAAGGCTGAACTCTGGGGCAATAGCAATGTCGAAGCTTACAGTGAAGTTCTCTTCGTTGGCAAAATCGACAGGCTTCTGATCCTGAGCAACCATAGGCTCACCAAGAACGTTAAGCTTGTTGTCGGCGATATACTTGTACATCGAATCGTTGATCAGTTTGTTCACCTCATCGATAACGATCTGTGTGCCATACATTCTCTTTACAAGGCTGGCAGGAACCATACCCTTGCGGAAACCTGGCATCTGTACCTTCTTGCGGGTTTCCTTGATCTGCTTCTCAACTGCTTCTGCGTAGTCGGCCTTCTCGATGTCGAGGCTAAGGACGATATTTACGTCATCTACGACTTTCTTTGTAATATTCATTGTTAGGTTTGTATTAATTATATAGTTTTCGATTTCTTTGTTTATGCATCAATCTCGGCGTATGTGGCGTTCTGCTCGATGAACTCACGTCGTGGAGCCACTTCTTCACCCATCAGGAGCGAGAAGGTCTGATCGGCCTGAATAGCATCCTCGATGTTGACCTGCTTCAGACGACGGTGAGCCGGATCCATGGTGGTGTCCCAAAGCTGCTCGGCATTCATTTCACCCAGACCTTTGTATCGCTGGATCTTCACTCTGTCTTCCTTGCCTTGACCATAGTTCTGGAGGAAGGCATCACGCTCGGCATCGTCCCAGCAATACTCATCGTACTTGCCGATGGTGCAGCGATAAAGCGGAGCCTGTGCGATATACACATATCCACCATCAATGAGTGGACGCATGTAGCGGAAGAAGAGGGTAAGGATGAGTGTGGCGATGTGCGCACCATCGACATCGGCATCGGTCATGATGATGACTTTGTGATAACGCAGGTTATCGACATCGAGCGTCTTGTCCTCACGCAGGTTCACACGGAAGGCGCGGAACATGTTCTGAATCTCCTCCGAGTCGAGCATCTTATGGATAAGCACCTTCTCGACATTCAGGATCTTACCACGCAACGGAAGGATGGCCTGATAGAAGCGATTGCGTCCCGACTTGGCGGTACCACCTGCCGAGTCACCCTCGACCAGGAAAATCTCACATTCTTCGGGATTCTTGCTCGAGCAGTCGGCCAGTTTGCCTGGCAGGCCACCGCCTGTGAGCTTCGACTTCTTTTGCACATTCTCGCGTGCCTGACGGGCAGCGATACGAGCCTGAGCTGCTAAGACAACCTTCTCGATGATGATGTGAGCCTGTTCGGGATGTTCCTCCAGGTAATTGTCCATAGCCTTGCGTACAGCCTTCTGTACGGCAGGACGCACTTCCACATTACCCAGCTTGGTCTTGGTCTGGCCTTCGAACTGTGGTTCGGCAACCTTCACGCTCACCACGGCGGTGAGTCCTTCCTTAAAGTCCTCGGCCTTAATGTCGTTGGCAAGTTTGGCCTTCTCAAACATCTTTTCCTTGTTGCCATACTCCTTCAGAGCGCCACCCAAGGCGGAACGGAAACCATCGAGGTGTGTACCGCCCTCGTAGGTGTTGATGTTGTTCACGAAGCTGTGGATCGTCTCCGAATAGCCGGTGTTGTAGGTCAGTGCCACTTCGACGGGCACACCATCGCTTTCGGTAATGAGGTGAATAATGTCGGGAATCAACGGGGTGCGGCTCTCGTCCATCCACTTCACGAACTCCTTCAAGCCCTCGGTGCTGTAGAACATCTGGAAACGTGGCTTGCCATCAGCCTGGACGGCCTCTGGACGCAGGTCAGTGAGCGAAAGGCGGATGCCCGTGTTCAGATAGCAAAGGTCGCGCAGACGTTCTGCAAGGCGATCCCATTCGAACACCGTCTCGGTGAAGATCGAGTCATCAGGATGGAAGATGATGGTGGTACCGGTATCTTCGGCATCGCCAATGATCTCCACTCCCGTCACGGGCTTGCCGAAAGCATACTCCTGACGATAGATGTGACCCTGACGATGAACCTCGGCCACGAATTTATCCGACAAGGCATTGACGCAGCTCACGCCCACGCCATGGAGACCACCGGAAACCTTGTAGGTGTTCTTGTCGAACTTTCCACCAGCGTGCAGCACGGTCATAACAACCTCAAGAGCCGAACGCTTCTCCTTCTGATGCATGTCCACAGGAATGCCTCGTCCGTCATCGACCACCTTGATGGAGTTTCCTGGGAGGATAGAGACCTCGATATTGTGGCAATAGCCGGCCAGGGCCTCATCGATACAGTTATCGACCACCTCGCTCACGAGGTGATGCAAACCCTTCACGCTGGTATCGCCAATATACATAGCCGGACGCTTGCGCACAGCTTCAAGACCTTCGAGGACTTGGATGTGACTGGCGTCGTAGTTGTTCTCAATCTGTGACATGTTGTAAAATTGTGTTTTTTTAGTTTTCTCCCGAATATTCGGAAGAAGATTTTCACGTGCGTACGCGCGCGTAATATAATAATGTCCGCAAGGTCCAATATGGGCACAATACGGGCATTATTGGGCACAAACGACCCTCGTACAAGCTTACAGCTTGTTGATGTACTTGGCAAGCTTGGACTTGAGGTTACCAGCCTTGTTGGCGTGGATAACGTTCTTCTTAGCCAGCTTGTCGAGCATTGCAGATACCTTTGGGAGAGCTGCAGTTGCCTCAGCCTTGTCGGTAGTGGCACGGAGCTTGCGAACGGCGTTACGTGCAGTCTTGGCATAGTAACGGTTTGCGGTGTTGCGGGTAATGGTCTGCTTGATGCGCTTCTTTGATGACTTGTGGTTTGCCATTGTTTTTGTAATAGTTTTTGCGGCATTGGAGTTACAAGCGGCCGCGTATTGTTTGATAATTATTTTAAAATGTATTGCTCTCGCTCTTCCCCTCCGATGTCATCGTCAAGACGAAGCATCCGAAAGAACTCTCCAGCCAAGCACCGCCATGTCGCTCCCGCTGGTATTGCCCGATCACGAAGCCGGGACTTGTAGTGTACCGAGGTGCACTTTTTGGAGGAAAAGCCCAAAAGCGGGTGCAAAGATAGTTAAATTTTCTCACATATACAAACTTTTTTGAAGAAAAATCGAAGAAAACTTTGTTTTTAAAGCGAAATGCGCTATATTTGCACGCAAATTTGACAATCGAAACTAACAAACTTTGCTACCGTGTTTTCATAATGGCCAACGAAACCGATAAGACACAAGCCATTGTACTCTCCACAGTACCCATCAACGACCATTCGCAGTTCGTGCATCTCTACACCGAGCAATATGGTCGGATGACATGTCGTATCCCCTTGGCTTCGAAAGGCAAACGTGCCAACCGTCTGCGCACAATGATGACACCCATGACCGTGCTTGACCTGGTGCTCAAGGGAAATCCCTCCGACGAAATACGGTCCATAGGCGAAGCGCAAATCGTGCAGTCGCCCTATATGCTCACCCTCAGTCATCCCGACAAGTCGGCACAATGTCTCTACATGGCCGAACTCATCGCACACACAGTGCGTGAGGAGGAAGCCAACCCGCGTCTCTGGGACTACATCCTCGCCAGCCTGACAATACTCGAGCAATGCGAGGCGGGATGGGCCAATTTTCACCTCATCTTCACCTGCGGACTCATCGCCCAGCTCGGCTTCAGCGTCGATACCAGCAATTATGAGCAAGGGTGTCGCTTCGACCTTGTCGAAGGCATCTTCACCACAAGTCCCATCCTCCATCCCTATTACCTCAACGAGGAATCGGCCCGATGGTTTTGTAAGCTCTTCGACACGCATTACGACACGATGCAGCAGCTCGACGTCAATCGTGCAGGGCGCCACTATCTGCTCGACACCCTGCTCATTTTCCTGGGCCAGCACATCCCTGAAATGGGGCGTCTGAAAAGTGTCGATGTGCTCAAATCACTTTTTGAATGATTTTTTCGTCACACTTCTTGACATTCTCAATTTTTCTTTGTATCTTTGCACCGGAAAACCCGACTAAACTAATTCCACTATGTATAAGCTTCTCAGACTCCTTCTCGTGTTCTGCATCACCCTCGGTATCGGCACCAGTTGTCAACCAGATGCGCCCGTGATCACCATCATCCACACCAACGACACCCATTCGCAGTTCGAGCCAGGCAAGACGCGCCAAGGCACCGTACAGGGCGGCGTCGTGGAACGTGCATCAATGCTTCAATATTTCCGCCAGCAGGATCCCGACCTGCTTTATTTCGATGCTGGCGATATGTTCCAGGGTTCACCCTACTTCAACATCTTCAATGGCGAGCTCGAGATACTGTGCATGAACCAGCAGCAACTGGTGGCTGGCACTTTGGGCAACCATGAGTTTGACAACGGATTGGAATTCCTCGGTGAAATGCTGGCTAAAGCCAACTTCCCCATGCTCAGCTGCAACTACCATTGCGAAGGCACGCCGCTCGAAAGCCATATCCTTCCCCACCTCATTCTTGAACGCCATGGCGTAAAGATTGGTGTGACGGGCGTCACCGTGTCGCCCGAAGGACTAATTGCCAACCGCAACTGGAAAGGCATCACGTTCGAGGATCCACGCTCAGCAGTCAATCGCGAAGCCGATTTCCTGCGAGGCGAAGGCTGCGACCTCGTCATCGTGTTGAGTCACCTGGGCTACCTTCCCAACCCCAAGACCGATAGCGAAAGTGAGAGCGTGCTCGACAACGACCTTGTTCCTGCCATCCACGGCGTTGACATCATCATCGGCAGCCACACTCACTACAACATTGAGGAGGGCGTCTATATCAACGATGCCGACGAACAGCCCGTACTCGTCACCCAGACTGGCGGCAAGATGCTGCCCATGGGCTTCCTGAAGATAACCATGCAGAAAGGCAGCCGCTATCCCAAATGCAAATACAGCGTATCCACCATCGAATGCAAGAAACTGCATCCCGAGGACTATGACCTCAGCCCATATGGTCAGGAGATGCGCGATGTTCTCGCGCCCTATCAGCAAGCCCTCGTCGACCAGATGAATGTGCGACTGGGAACTGCCCCCGAACCCCTGGTCAAGGGAAAGCCACAGAGCACCCTTGGCAACTTCGTGGCCGATTCCTACATTCAGATTGGCCAGAAGAAGACCGGCAAGAAGGTCGATTTTGCCATTGCCAACCTTGGCGGCCTGCGTTCTGAGATCGATGCCGGTGACGTGACCATCGGCACGATGTTCAACATCTTCCCCTTCGAAAACAAGATTGTCGTGCTGGGCCTCAAGGGCAGCGACCTCAAGCAGCTCATCGAGAGCAACGCCGGACGCAAGCTCGATGCCACGGGTGGTGCTGTCATCACTCTCGAAATGGATGGCGACCGCTGCATCGCTTCCAACATCCTGATCGGAGGCAAGCCTATCAACCCCAACAAGATCTATTATGTCAGCACGCTCGACTTCCTGGCCGAAGGCAATAGCGGAATGTCGGCATTGACACGCGCCGTCGAGACCTACGACCCCAACATCTCGGCCCGCGACGCAATGATTGAATACGTCAAGGAACTTGATGCAGCCGGCAAGACTGTAAGCGCCAAGATCGATGGTCGTGTCATCGACAAGACCAAACCGTAATTTTCTGATTATAGGTACCCAAGAAACTGTATGTTCAAACTTAATTCCTATGATAACGAATGCCATCGTCGTGCACGACGATGGCTCGTCTTAATTGGCTTGTTTGCCCTCTGTTCGACGAATCTCCTTGGGCAGAACATGCTTCGAAAAGTGGATCAGGAGAAGATGAAGGAGTGGGTCGATGAACAGATGGAGAAACTCACTCCCGAGCAAAGGTTGGGCCAGCTCGTCATACCGCTCTATTATATGCCAGATGCCACAAAGGCCAACCTCAACAGCATTACCCTCGACATCCAGGAGTATCATTTCGGTGGAGCCTTATTGAGCAAAGGCTCCATGGCCACCAACGCCAAACTCGTCAACCGCCTCCAGGAGGTTGCACAGGAAGAGGGTCTGCCCGGTATGATGATCTGTATCGACGGAGAATGGGGTCTGGCCATGCGTCTGAGCGATGCCATCAAGTACCCCCGCAACGGCGCACTCGGCAAGATAAACGAAGACGTGCGCGACACGCTTTGTTATATGTATGGTTTCGAAGTGGGTCGCCAGTGCCGCGAACTCGGCATTCAGGTCAACTTCGCCCCTGTACTCGACGTCAACACCAATCCCAAGAACCCCGTCATTGGAACACGTTCGTTCGGCAATAACCCCGAACTTGTCAGCCTCGCTGCATCGAGTTATGCACGCGGTCTGGAAGATGCTGGCGTACTGGCCGTCGGGAAACATTTCCCAGGTCATGGCGACACCCAAACCGATTCGCACACATCCCTGCCGAAGCTCTCTCATAGTGTGAATCGATTGAATGAGGTGGAACTGCCCCCATTCCAGCACTTCATCAACCAAGGACTGGGTGGCATCATGACAGCCCACCTCGACGTTCCAGCACTGGCCGAAAAGAAAGGTATGCCAGCCACCGTCAGCAAGCGCATCATCACCAACATCCTGCGCAACACCATGCACTTCGACGGACTGGTCTTTACCGACGGCTTGGCGATGGTAGGTGCCAAGTACAAGGACGTTTGCATCAACGCACTTCTCGCGGGCTGCGACATCCTGGTGCAACCCACACCCCAGAAGACACAGATGAATGCGCTACGCAATGCACTCAAGAAAGGTTACAAGGGCAATGGCTACAAGCTTACCGCCCAGGAATTCCAGCAAATAGTGGACGAGAAATGCCGACGAGTGCTCGAATGGAAATACGCCTTGGGTCTCGACCAGCCTCAGATGGTCGAGGTGGAAGGCCTGGCCGAACGTGTCAACTCCGAATTTGCGGTTCACCTGAAGGATGAACTTCAGCGACTGAGTGGCAATTCCGGTCTCGTGGAATACGATCCTACCTTGCAGAACCAGTTCAACGACATCGCCATGACCGAAGTCGCAAGCGAGTCCGCTGAACCAGCTGTAAAAGAAGAGGTTTTGGAAACCTTTGAGCCTCCCTACCCGCTCATTGCCTTACCTACGGCCACCCCGCAGCAGGTGGGTATGGATATCAATCGGCTTGGCGAAGTGTCCAGGCTTGCCAACGAGTTCGTCAACTCGGGTGCAGTGCCCGGTTGCCAGATTATCGTGATTCGCAAGAACAAGGTGGTCTATGACCAGACGTTCGGACGGTTGGGTGGCAACCACGCGCAGAATCCCTACGGCGATCGACCCGTCACTGCCGAAACCATGTACGACCTCGCGTCGCTCAGCAAGGTGCTGGGCACCGTGCCCGCCATCATGCTGCTTGTCGACGACCACAAGATCAGGCTTCGCGACCGGATCACCAAGTGGTTGCCCGAGCTCAAAGGCACGCACTATGCCAAAGTCACCGTCCAGGACCTCCTCTACCACGAGTCGGGACTGAGATCAACCTGTTCTTTCTACAAGCTCACCGAGACGCCCGATTCAATCTTCCGCAGCAAGACCATGCTGCAGACCATCGCCACGCTGGACCCCAAACGCAAGATGGGTCGATATCTGTACTCCGACCTAAGTTTCGTGCTCCTCCGTTACATCGTCGAGCGGCAGACGGGCGAACGTCTCGATCGGTTCCTCGAACGTCGTCTGCCCGACTTCTACGGCCCCTGGTGCTGCTACAATCCCTTGCAGCATGGTGTTCCCCGCGGAGCCATCGCTCCCACTGAGCAGGACGACGTCGTCCGCCATCGCTTCATCCACGGCACCGTCCACGACGAGACGGGCGCCTGGGCATTGGGCGTCGAGGGCAATTCGGGGCTCTTCGCTTCAGCTGAGGCTCTGGCCCCGCTCATCCAAATGATTGCGAATGGTGGCGAGTTGGGCGGCAAACGCTACTTGTCGAAGGAGACCTGCCGACTGTTCACCACGCAGCGTTCGCCCCACAGTCGCCGCGGACTGGGCTTCGACCGCCAGAGCGCAGAACTCGACAACCCCAACCTTCCCGAGGTGTGCAGTCCGCAGACGTGGGGGCACACGGGTTTCACCGGCACGTGCTTCTGGGTTGACCCCAAGCGTGAACTCACCTACATCTTCCTTTCCAACAAGATTTGTCCCGTGCGCGACAATAAGGCCTGGACCGATGGGCATGTGCGCCCACGCATTCTTCAGGCCATCTACGATGCACTAAAAAGATAACTTCGAGAAAGCAAAATAAAGAAAAAAACCGCGAAAATCGGATTATTCCGAAGCTTTTCGCGGTTTTTCTTGTATAATCATCTTCGATTGATTAACTTTGCACACTGAGATTATTCCAGCGTTCCAATACATACTCAAATTATATCTATATTTATGGAAGGATTACAGCCGATGGAAACCGCCCTGCTGCTAATGATTGTCGGCATGGGCACTGTGTTCATTATTCTAATCCTGATCATCTACCTGTCAAGGCTGATGATTATGGCCGTCAACAAATTTGCTCCCGAAGAGGAAGCTGCACCCAAGAAGGCCGCACCTGCTCCGGCAGCCGTTCCAGCCAACGTCGAGGCCGCCATCAAGGCCGCCATTGCCCAAGTAGCTCCGAAGGCAATGGTTACAAAAATTACAAAGGGCTAATTAACAACTCCTAAAAGAAATCGCTATTCAGAAAAAAATTATGGCAAAAGAAGTTAAGTTTTCACTTGTCTTCCGTGACATGTGGCAGAGTGCTGGCAAATACCAGCCTCGCGTTGACCAGCTCGTTAAGGTAGCCCCCAAGATCATCGAGATGGGCTGCTGGGACCGTGTAGAAACCAACGGTGGCGGCTTCGAGCAAGTAAACCTTCTCTATGGTGAGAACCCCAACCGCTCGGTACGCGAGTGGACCAAGCCCTTCCACGAGGCTGGCATCCAGACCCACATGCTCGACCGTGCCCTCAACGCCCTCCGCATGTTCCCATGCTCGAAGGACCTGCGCAAGCTGTTCTATGTCGTCAAGAAGAAGCAGGGTACCGACATCACCCGCATCTTCTGCGGCCTCAACGACCCACGCAACGTCATCCCCTCGATCGGCTACGCCAAGGAGGCCGGCATGATTGCCCAGGCTGCCCTCTGCATCACCCACTCGCCCATCCACACCGTCGAATACTACGTCAACCTCGCCAAGCAGTTCATCGATGCCGGCGCTGACGAGATCTGCCTCAAGGATATGGCCGGCATCGGCCGTCCCGTGAGCCTCGGCAAGATCGTGGCTGGCATCAAGGCCTACAAGAAGGACATCGTCATCCAGTACCATTCGCACGCCGGCCCTGGCTTCAACATTGCCTCTATCCTCGAGGTATGCAAGGCTGGTTGCGACTACATCGACTGCGGCATGTCGCCACTTTCTTGGGGCACCGGCCACGCCGATGTCATCACCGTGCAGGAGATGCTCAAGGATGCCGGCTTCAAGGTGAAGGACATCAACATGAAGGCTTACATGGAGGTTCGCACTCAGATCCAGGAGATGATGGACGACTTCCTCGGCTACTATATCCCCGAACTCAACCACCTCAACAACTCGCTGCTCGTCAAGCCCGGCCTTCCCGGCGGCATGATGGGCTCGCTGATGACCGACCTGGAGGAGAACCTCGAAGGCCTCAACCGCTGGAAGGAGAAGAACGGACAGCCCAAGCTCTCGACCGACGACCTGCTCATCAAGCTCTTCGACGAAGTGGCTTACGTATGGCCTCGCGTGGGCTATCCCTGCCTCGTCACCCCCTTCAGCCAGTATGTCAAGAACCTCGCCCTCATGAACGTCATGCAGATGGAGAAGGGCAAGGAGCGCTGGAGCCTCATCGCCGACAACATCTGGGACATGATCCTCGGCAAGTCGGGCAAGCTGCCCGGCCCCGTAGCTCCCGAACTCGTCGAGCTGGCCAAGAGCCAGGGTCGCAAGTTCGAGACCGAGGATCCGCAGACCTACGCCCCCGACTGCCTCGACGAATTCCGCGCCAAGATGAAGGCCAACGGCTGGGACCTCGGCCAGGACGACGAGGAGCTGTTCGAGTACGCCATGCACCCGTCGCAGTATGAGGCCTACAAGAGCGGCAAGGCCAAGGCCGACTTCCTCGAAGACCTCGCCAAGCGCAAGGCTGCCAAGAACGCCACCACCGGCGAAATCAAGGCCCAGGAGCTCAAGGTCACCGTCAACGGCGAAGTCTATACCGTCAGCATCGCACCCAACGACGGCTCGGCTCCCGCTGCTTCAGCAGCCGCTGCTCCCGTGGCAGCCGGCGAAGGCGCCGACGTGCTGGCTCCACTCGAGGGCAAGTTCTTCCTCGTCAAGAACGCCAGCGAAGTGCCCGTCAAGGTGGGCGACATGGTGAAGAAGGGTCAGACCATCGGCTACATCGAAGCCATGAAGACCTACAACGCCGTAGCTGCCGACTGCGACGGCCAGATCACCGCCATCCTCGCCAACCCCGGCGACAAGGTATTCGAGGACGACCCGATCTTCAAGATCAAGTAATTGACATCCATCAATTGTTAATTGTTAATTTTTAATTGTTAATTATTAATTGTTAATTGAATTCATGGATTTCATCAATACAATATTCTCCAACCTGTGGAGCATGACGGCGTTCAGCAACATTGCCGACGACCCGCGCTTCATCATCATGTATCTGCTGGGCTTCCTGTTCCTCTATCTCGGCATTGCCAAGCATTACGAGCCGCTGCTGCTTGTCCCCATCGCCATGGGCATTCTGCTGGCCAACTTCCCTGGCGGCGAGATGGGCGTCTATGGAGCCGACGGCAATGGCATCGTGCACGTCATGAAGAACGGCGTGATGCACGACTACGACGTCTATAAGATGGGCCTGCCCGAGATTGCCCACGAGCTCGGCCTCATGAACATGATCTACTACTGGCTCATCAAGACCGGCTTCATCCCGCCCATCATCTTCATGGGCGTAGGTGCCATGACCGACTTCGGCCCCATGCTTCGCAACCTGAAGCTCGCCATCTTCGGCGCTGCTGCCCAGCTCGGCATCTTCAGCGTAGTGCTTGTAGCCATCGGCGTCTTCGGATTCACTCCCCAGGAGGCCGGTTCGCTCGGCATCATCGGTGGCGCCGACGGTCCTACCGCCATCTTCACCACCATCAAGCTGGCTCCCCATCTGCTCGGCCCCATCGCCATTGCAGCCTATTCCTACATGGCCCTCGTGCCCGTCATCATCCCGATGGTCGTAAAGCTCTGCTGCCGCAAGAAGGACCTTGAGATCAACATGAAGGAGCAGGACAAGCTTTACCCCGACACGCTCAAGATTAAGAACATGCGCGTGGCCAAGATCATCTTCCCCATCTTCGTCACCGTCCTTGTGGCCATCGTCGTGCCTTCGGCTGTCAGCCTCATCGGCATGCTGATGTTCGGCAACCTCATCAAGGAGATCGGCTCCGACACGTCGCGCATCGCCGACACCGCAGCCAATGCGCTGATGAACATCTGCACCATCTTCCTGGGCCTCTCGGTGGGCGCAACGATGACTGTCGAGTCGTTCCTCAACCTCACCACCCTCGGCATCGTGGTGGGCGGCTTCCTGGCATTCGCTGTCTCCATCGCAGGTGGCATCGGTCTGGTCTATGTCTTCAACGCTTTCTCGAAGAAGAAAATCAATCCGCTCGTAGGTGCCTGCGGTCTTTCTGCCGTGCCTATGGCCAGCCGTGTAGCCAACGGCATCGCCACCAGCATCAACCCCAAGAACAACATCCTCAACTACTGCATGTCGTCCAACATCTCTGGTGTGATCGGCTCTGCAGTTGCTGCCGGTGTGCTCATCTCGTTCCTGGGCTAATCTGACGAAATAAACGATGCGCGTCCGTCTTTCCCAGATCGGGCGCGCAATTTCGTTTTTTGCATCCGCCCGATTAAACCTTTCCGCGGCGGATGCGTCCAAACAACGAACTTTAACCCACTAATACATCAACAACAAGAAATGTCAAGAGTATTGCTTATCGGCTGCGGAGGTGTAGGCACCGTAGCAGCACACAAGTTGGCCCAGAACGCCGACGTGTTTACCGACATCTGTATTGCCAGCCGCACCAAGAGCAAGTGCGACGCCACGGCCGAGGCCATCCGCGCCAAGGGTTACAGCAAGAACGGCGTGGTGGCCAACATCACCACCGCACAGGTCGATGCCGACAGCGTGCCCCAGCTCGTGGCACTCATGAAGGAGTTCCGTCCCGAGCTCTGCATCAACCTGGCCCTCCCCTATCAAGACCTCACCATCATGGATGCCTGTCTCGAAGCCGGTGTGAACTATATGGACACCGCCAACTATGAGCCCAAGGACGAGGCACATTTCGAATACAGCTGGCAGTGGGCCTACCGCGAGCGTTTCGAGAAGGCCGGCCTCTGCGCCATCCTCGGCTGCGGCTTCGACCCCGGCGTGACCTCCATCTTCACCGCCTACGCCGCCAAGCATCACTTCAAGGAGATCCAGTACCTCGACATCGTCGATTGCAACGCTGGCAACCACCACAAGGCATTTGCCACCAACTTCAACCCCGAGATCAACATCCGAGAGATTACCCAGAAGGGCCTCTACTACGAGAACGGCAAGTACATCGAGACCGAACCGATGGAGATTCACAAGCCACTCACCTATCCTGGCATTGGCCCCAAGGAGTCCTATCTGCTCCACCACGAGGAGATTGAGTCGCTGGTCATCAACTACCCCACCATCAAGCGTGCGCGCTTCTGGATGACCTTCGGCCAACAGTATCTCACCTACCTCGACGTGATCCAGAACATCGGAATGTCGCGCATCGACGAGATTGAATACAAGGCTCCCCTTGCCGACGGTTCGGGTGATGCAGTGGTCAAGATCGTGCCTCTGCAGTTCCTCAAGGCCGTGCTGCCCAATCCCAAGGAACTTGGCGAGAACTACGACGGCGAGACCTCCATCGGCTGCCGCATCCGTGGCATCGGCAACGACGGCAAGGAGCACACCTACTATGTCTGGAACAACTGCAGCCACCGCGAGGCCTATCTCGAGACCGGTATGCAGGGCGTAAGCTACACCACCGGCGTGCCTGCCATGATTGGCGCTATGATGTTCCTCAAGGGCATCTGGAGCAAGCCAGGCGTCCACAACGTCGAGGAGTTCGATCCCGATCCGTTCATGGCCGAACTTAACATCCAGGGTCTGCCCTGGCACGAGGAGCACGACGGCGATCTCGAACTCTGATCTTTCGTTCACTTTTTCTATCAAGAATTAGAGAATTTGAGAATTAATATTTTGTGCCCCTCTTAATTCGACACTCAATTCGATACCCAATTCGACACTCAATTCTCTAATTCTTGATAATTAAATAAAGCAAGCCCCCGAAGCCTTGATGGCTTCGAGGGCTATTCTTTTGTATTTAGCGACGAGCGCTTAGCGCAGACGCTCAAGGCTCTTGATGAGCGCGATGTCGAAGATCACGCCGCGAGCAGCCATAATCAAGGCGAAAATGCTGACGGCAGGCATCACAAGCATCATAATGTTGTAGTGCACATCCACCACGCCACCCTGCGAGAGGGCAGCCACATCACCCTTCAGACGATAGCACTCCCAAAAGAAGAGGCCGTAATAGAGCACGTTGAGTATGATCGTATAGATCAGCACACGCAGCTGCAACTTGCGATTCTTGTAGAGGAAGATGTTGATGAGCGGCAGGGCCACCATCAGGAGCAGCACGATGAAAAGTTCCCACACCATACGATCGGTCTCGAAACCCTTTGTTTGGCACACCAGGCCCAGCGAATTCAATTCGAAAGTGGCCTCTGGTATTGCAAACGATGCCAGCCAGAAGAAGTGCATCGTAAGGATGGCAATCACACTGGCCAGCATATAGACGGTCTGTACGCGCTGTATCATAGTTTTAGAAACGCTGTGAGCCCAGCGGCTGTTCGTCCTTGTTCTGGTTCAGGCGCCAATAGACGTTGCCATCCGAATACTCCTGGGTTGCGATGAGCGTTGGTTTTGGCAGCTTCTCGTAGTAGCGGCTGATCTCAATCTGCTCACGGTTCTCGAACACCTCATCGAGGTTATCCGTATTGGTAGCAAACTCCTGGAGCTTCTTGTCCAGATCGTGCTTCATTTCGCTGGCAATCTGGTTGGCACGACGAGCGATGATCTCGACGGTTTCGTAGATGTTGCCGGTATCCTCGCACAGGGCGATGATGTCACGCGTCACAGTGTTGCTTGGCGCATTGGTCTTCTTATAATCCATTTATTCCGTTTTTATTTATTGGTTTCTAAATTATCTATTTCTCTCTTCTTCTCTTTCTTTATCCCGAAATCCCGATATTCCGAAATCCCGAAAAGAACCTCAGTCAATGTAAGCCGCGAGCTTTTTCTGGATTCGCTCGTTGAGCCTGTTCACCTCTTTCGAATATTTCCCCTCGGGATAATCGTTGATGAAGGTGTAGTACTCGTCCGAAGCTTCACGCAGACGATCCTCGGCCTTTTCGTCAACCGAATTCATGGCAGCCTCATAGCGTGCACGGAAGATGATGTAGGCCAAATCCTCGCGATACTTGCTGTAGGGATATTCGTTCTGGGCGTTGCGTGCCGTGATTACGGCCGACTCGTAGTTATTGCCCATGTAACTGCCAAGGTTCAGATAGAGCTTAGCGCTCAAGTACTCCTTGTAGCAGAGTTTGTCGGTCAGTTCCAAGCGCATGATGGCAGCGCTATCGGCCAGCGAACTGTGCGGATAGACATCGACAAACGAGTCAATCTCTTTGATGGCACGGCGGGTGATCTCCTGGTCCAAGCGAGCGTCGGGCGAATCCTTATAGTCTCCGTATGCCACATTGAAACGCGATTCCATCGCATGCTTGCCTCTTGGGTAGTTGTTGGCATAACGCACGAAATATTCTCCAGCCGAAAGGTAATCCTTCTGATTGAAATAGCTCATCGCCAGCAGCCAAAGGGCATTCTCAGCCTCCTCAGTGCCACGATAGATTGGGACCACATCTGACAGCAATGTTGCAGCCTTGGCATATTTACCCTGCTCGTAATAGATCTTGGCGTAGTCGTATTTCTCGTCAGGGTCATTGCTCTTCAGCAATCGGTTGTATTCACCACAGGAGCAGAGTGCAACCATGCTGAAAGCCAGATATAAAACGATATGATTGATTCTCATTTTGCGATAGTTATCGAATTTGGCCGCAAATATAGTCATTTTCCGCAACATGGCCAAATATTTTAAGCATTACTTCACATTTCGCCCAGTTATTTTTACTATTTTAATAATAGACATAGCAATAAAAGCACTCTGCCGAACCCGACAGAGTGCCTTACACACACATATATTATTAACTAAACCAAACTTTCCTTGAAGTCACAATGCACGATGATGATTCTCAATAATCATGGCACCAATTCTCAGCGCGATAGAAAAGAGAATTGCGGTAGTGAAGAATGCGATAGCGATCATAGTGGTATATTTTTTGTTTGTTATTATTATTGTTAGTGGTCACTTGACTTGTGAATTATTTTTTTTCACAGTGCAAAGATAGGGCATATTTCGCAAGTCAGCAAACTTTTTCTCCACATTTTAATCATTACATAGCGTCAGGGTTGTTAATCCGCGACAACCCTTGCCACCCCCTTCCGAATCTGTCGCCCCGATGTGGGGAAAAAACAAAAAAATCGCAGCAAGCATCGTGTCGCGCGTCAGAGTGTTCTATTCTATGGGAGAAAGCATTGTGTCGCGCGTCAGAGTGCGCTATCCTGCGGGAGCAAGCATTACATCGGCCGTCAGCGTGCTCTATCCTACGGGAGCAAGCATCGTGTCGCGCGTCAGCGTGCTCTATCCTGTGGCAGCAAGCATCGTGTCGCGCGTCAGAGTGCTCCTTCCTGTGGGGGCAAGCATCCTGTCGCGCGTCAGAGTACTTTATCCAATCGGAGCAAGCATCCTGTCGCGCGTCAGAGTACTCTATCCAATCGGAGCAAGCATCCTGTCGCGCGTCAGAGTACTCCATCCCGTAGCATCAAGCATCATGTCGCCCATCAGAGTGCTCCATCCAATCGCAGCAAGCATCATGTCGCGCGTCAGAGTACTCTATCCGCTCGCATCAAGCATCATGTCGGCCGTCAGAGTGCTTTTAGACATAGAAAAACAAAAAAGCATGATGATGATAGTCTTTCCGACATAGGATAATCACTGCACCTAAATACCGAAAAACAATTTCCCACCATCGCATGTCCCCCAACGAACCTTAGCAGACATCTTCCAATCGCCGCATGTCCCCCAGCGAACATTAGCGGACATTCTCCAATCGCTGCATGTCCTCCAGCAACCCTTAGCGGACATCTGCCCATCGCCGCATGTCCTTCAGCGAACATTAGCGGATATCCTCTCATCGCCGCATGTCCTTCAGCGAACATTAGAGGACATCCTTCCATCGTTGCATGTCCTTCAGTGAACGTTAGCGGACATCCTTCCATCACCGCACGTCCTCATGCGAACGTTAACGGACATCTGCTCATCGCCGCATGTCCCCTAACGAACGTTAGCGGACATCATCCTTTCGTCGCATATCCTTCAGCGAACGTTAGGGGACTTGCCGCTGCCGTAGCATATCCTTCAGTGAACGTTAGCGGATATGCTTCTATCGAACCATGTCTTCCAACAAATGTTGAAGGACATGCGCGCCTTCGATTTCAACGGATAGAGGGAGAAAGGACTGATTCTTCTATGATTCGATATTTCCTCAGTTCGTGTATCAGGTCGCGCGTGAACTCGTCGGCGCCACGAGCATTCAGGTGCGAGCCGTCGTAGAAGAACTCGTTGCGATGCACATACTTCGCGCTATCTGTGAAGTCGAGGAACGGACAACCGTACCTGCAGGCAAGGTCACGGATGGGCTCCGTCCCCGAATCGCGGAAGCCGTACCACGTGGGGGAATAAACGAAGACGAACCTCGTGTCTTCAGCTTCCCGTATCATATCTTCGAAATACCTCAGCTTCAAGCTGTCGGTCAGCAGCTCTTCTTCGGAAGCCTTCTCGTTCAGCTGTTTTTCGTCCCTGATCCTGAGCGTGTCCAGCTCGCTGTGGACGGGAAGGAAGCCGAGAGTCATATTGTGCACGGGATGCAGGTAGTCCAGCAGAACCTGATGGAACCGCGAGTTGTAGCGGTAGAGCATGCTCAGCATCCTGTACCTTTCGCATGGGTCTATCTCGTCGAACTCCCTTCTGACAACCTCGTCATCGTAATGTCCCTTCAGCCAGCCCAGATGCTTCGTGTTGTCACCCTGCAGGACATCGTAGGCGGGCGTCACCTCATAGATGACGAGGCGCGGCTGGTAGCGCCGCCTGATCATTTCCCACCATGCGCGGTAAAGGACGATGCCCTCGCCGTCCTGCCCGCAGTTGTAGCACGACAGGCCGAGGGAGTCCGCAATCAGCGCGGCATTGTAGTGATGGATGGCGCGGGAGGAACCGAATACGAGTATGTCGTCCGTCGATCGGTTGACGATGTAGTTCTGGTGGCCGAGATAGCCGCCCGATGCGTGGTCCGACATATAGGAGAACAAGGTGCCGAGCCCCCTGTCCAGCAGGACTACTAACAGGAAGAACAGGCCCGTCTTGAATAGAAAACGTCTCATGTCCTAGAAGTTTGCATAGATGAACTGGTCCGAACTGAATACTCCGCAGAGGAGGATGAGGACGAGGACGGCAAGATAGGATGCCCATCTGACAACCCTTCGGCCGCTGTGGAAGGGATGACGCGCTTCGCCAAAAGCCTCCTCCACCGTATCCTTCACCACCATTGTGCCCACGGCCAGCAGCATGTACAGCGTGGCTGTCCCGCCCGGCGAATAGACGGTCTTCGGGAGCGACGTGTCAAGGATCCTTGCTACTACATTGCAGGCATCGCCCATGGTAGGCATGCGGAAGAAGATCCAGGCGAAGGTGACAAGCAGGAAGGTGACGGCGGTCTTGACGGTCCTGCCGAGCCATCCGTAACTGCATTTCTGCTGGCCCAGCATCTTCTCGATGACCTGGCTGATGCCGTGCAGCAGTCCCCAAGCGATGAAGGTCCAGCTGGCGCCGTGCCAGATGCCGCTGACGAGGAACGTCACGAGGATGTTCCAATAGCAGCGGAGCTTCGCGCATCGGCTGCCTCCGAGCGGGATGTAGATGCAGTCCCTGAGCCAGGTGGAGAGCGAGATGTGCCAGCGGTGCCAGAAGTCGGTGACGCTGACGGCGAAATAGGGGCGGCGGAAGTTCTCGGCCAGCTCGATGCCCAGCACCTTTCCTACGCCGATGGCCATCAGCGAATAGCCCGCGAAGTCGGCATAGATCTGGATGCTGTAGAGCAGGCTGGCCACGAGGCACGTCATACCCGTGTAGTTCACATAGCTTGAAAGAACGGTATCAACATACAACGCCACGCGGTCGGCCACAACCACCTTCAGGAACATGCCCCACAGCAGCATCCTCAGTCCCTCGACGGCCTTCGCGTAGTCAAGGCAGGGGCGAAGGCGCTTCAGCTGCGGGATGACGAGCGAGGCCCTGTTGATGGGTCCGGCGAGGATGCAGGGGAAGAACGAGACGAAGAGGGCATAGGTCAGGAAGTCGCGCTCGGCCTCCTGCTGTCCGTAGTACACATCCCGCAGGTAGCCCAGCGCCTGCAGCGTGAAGAACGAGATGCCGATGGGGATGACCCAGTTCAGTCCCGACAACTGGAACTGCAGGCCGGCCGCAGCAAGAATCTGGCTGATGGTCTCGCCCGCGAAGCCGAGATACTTGAAGAGGAACAGGGGCAGAAGCGTCAGCACCACACCGGCTGCGAGCATCCGCTTCGGATGCCTTGTCTTTTCGAGAAGCAGGGCAGCAAGCCAGGTCACTGCCGTCACACCCAGCAGTACCAGCGCATAGGCGGGCTTCCACTGCACGTAGAGCAGATAGCTCACGGCGAGAAGGAACAGGTTCCTCGCCCTGCCGTGGCCTGCGGGTATCGCATAGTAGAGCAGGAAGATGAACGGGAACAGTACGATGAAGTTGAACGAGTTGAAGATCATGGGCCAAGTTCTTTATTGCTGCATTGTCTACTTATTACTGCATTGTCTGACAAATGCGGGTTCGTGAATCATTTGACATTGTCACTTGCCCATGATTTTCCTGTACCTTCCATCCGCATCGCGCACCAGCCTGATTCCGTGCATCCCCTTGCCTGCTGGCATGCCATAGATGTTGTAGCTTTGCTGGGGTGCTGCACTTCCGTCGATGACCACATGCTGTATGCCGTCCTCAGGGACTATGGGGATATTTTCGAAAGCTATTGAATCGCAGATTCCCACCTCTTCCTCCAACCGTATGCTGACCTCCGCATGTTTATAGTTGAACGTCTCCGTCCTGCCTCCGGGATAGCTGACTGTCATCCTCCAGCCGACGGCTGGGTTCCGGCTGTCGAGACGTAGAGGCCGACCTGTCCAGGTGTAGCCGTCGAAGTGGTCCTGTGTCAGCCCGACACCGTTGATGAGGATGGAGTTCCCGCCGGGATGGACGGTCATGCGGATGACATCGCCAAGAGAGAATGACTGTGCAAGCGACTGGTATGTCCAGTGCGGGCGTTTCTCGCAGAACGGTATCAGGCGCTCCCTGACACGGTTCTCGAAGTTTTCAAAGACCAGATTCTCGGTCATCGACTGGAAGGTGACCTCCATCTCGCCCGCTATCTCGTCATGCATCTGGTGCACCAGGGGGAGCGTCACGTCTGGGCGCAGGAAGTCGCCCATATAGGTGCCCATACGGTCGATGAAAGGCTCCCGGAATTCGCTCATCGAAAGCAGCCTGATTATCAGCCGGTGGCTGATCGGGTTCATAAGCGCGTTCTCCACCTCCGGACCAGTTATCATGAGCCAGTTCAGGTAGTTGTAGCCGTAGGTCGCCTGGGAGAAGTAGTCAAGGTCCTTCAGGACAAAGTGCCATCGCCCGCCCTTCTGCCGCCACATATAGACATTGTTGTTCGGGAAGTCGAGGTTGCAGGCGAACGTCTCGCAGCAGAGATAGTCGATGAACTGGTCCATCTCCATCCTCGACGCGAAATCGGCGAAGGTCGAACTGTCGTCCTTGATGAGATCGTGCATCTCCATGTAGGCGGGACTATGGCCGTAGAAGTCCTCCTA
>JAFWRO010000013.1:0-12195 GCA_017519885.1 Bacteroidales bacterium
ATTTGACAAGGCTTTTGAATATATTCAAGAAAGGCTTGACATCGAATATAAAATGATTGAAAGATTCGGTCCTCACGAAAGTGCGACACAAACAATAAACATTTATGAAGCCATTCGCAAGAATCTCAAGCAATGGATAGCAAAACAACGGCAGTTCAGAATTGATGACGAGTATCTTCCTCACTTTTAAGGAGGGCGCGAAAGGCCGACGGTTTCAAAAAATGCTGTCTTTGAGCTAAACAATTCAATAAAAAAATGTCCATTATCCGTATCCATTCACTCAGCGACCCAGGTGTCGATTTTTTCAGCGTGCTCACCGAAGCACAGCTGCGCAACAGGCTTGAACCCGAGAAGGGAATCTTCATTGCCGAGAGTCCGAAGGTCATCCAAGTGGCCCTCGATAAAGGCTATGAGCCGCTGGCCCTGCTCTGCGAAGAGCGACACATCACGGGCGATGCAGCAGACATCATCCGTCGCTGCGGCGACATGCCCGTCTATACCGGCGAGCGCGGGATGCTCGGAGCATTGACAGGCTACAACCTGACGCGCGGCGTGCTGTGTGCCATGCGAAGGCCCGAGGCTACGCCAAGTTTGGCCGAAAAAGTCGGAGAGCGTGCGCAATTGGATGACATGCTGCGCGACGCAAGACGCGTCGTAGTGATCGATGGCGTGGTTGATACGACGAACATCGGCGCTATCTTCCGATCGGCGGCAGCCCTCGGCATCGATGCTGTGCTACTGACTCCGACAGCTTGCGACCCATTGAATCGGCGTGCGGTGCGTGTGTCGATGGGTTCGGTGTTCCTCGTGCCGTGGACTTATCTGCGCGAACCGCTGCCCAGCTTGCATCATTATGGATTCCAAACGGCAGCGATGGCTTTGTCGGACGACAGTATTCCGCTCGATGACCCGCGCCTGAAGGAAGTGCCCCGCCTGGCCATCGTGATGGGCACCGAGGGTGATGGCCTGGCGAAAGAGACCATCGCCGATGCCGATTATGTGGTGCGCATCCCGATGTATCATAACGTCGATTCGCTCAACGTGGCTGCCGCTGCTGCCGTGGCTTTCTGGGAGCTTCGGAAGTGAGTTATTTAACATGAATTATCGCGAATTATCATTAATTTTTCAGTAAGTATTCTTGCTTCCTAATAAATTATTTATGTGAATTCATGGTAATTCGTGTTTATAAAATGTATATAATTAACGTTTTAGTTACAAACTTATGAAAAAGATTGTTGTGCTCGACGGCTATGCCGCCAATCCCGGCGATATCAGTTGGGAACCCTGGAAGGAGCTTGGAGAGCTTACGGTTTATGAACGCACGGCTCCGGAAGAGACCGTGGAGCGTTGCAAGGATGCAGAGATTGTCTTGACCAATAAGGTTGTTTTCGATGCAAAGGTCATCGAGGCATTGCCTGCCTTGAAATATATCGGTGTGCTCGCTACGGGCTATAATGTCGTGGATTTGGAAGCTGCCTCTAAGCATGGCATCATCGTGACCAACATTCCAGCCTACAGCACACTATCGGTAGCACAGATGGTCTTCGCCCATTTGCTCAACATTACGCATCATGTGGCACAGCATGCCGAGCGCGTGACCAACGGAGCCTGGCAGAACTCCAAGGACTTCTGCTTCTGGGACAGCGAACTCATCGAACTCGACGGTCTTACGCTTGGCATCGTAGGACTCGGCAACATCGGACGTGCTGTGGCTCGCATCGCCCAGACTTTTGGCATGAAGGTGATGGCATATAGCTCGAAGAGCGTGGAGACTTTGGCAGAGATGGGCATCCAAAAGGCTGCCAGCTACGAGGACATCTTCCGCACAGCTGATGTGGTGAGCCTGCATTGCCCGCTGAATGCGCAAACAAAACATCTGGTGAATGCCGAGCGCCTTGCATTGATGAAACCTTCGGCCATCCTGATCAACACAGGACGCGGCCCGCTCATCGACGAGCAGGCTTTGGCCGATGCGTTGAACAGTGGAAGAATCTATGCTGCTGGTGTCGATGTGCTGACACAGGAACCCCCTCGCGCAGGTTCGCCGCTCATCGGAGCTCGCAACTGCTACATCACCCCACATGTGGCCTGGGCTACTCGTGCTGCCCGCGAACGCCTCGACAAGATTGCTTTCGAGAATGTCCGTGCCTATCTGAGTGGAACACCTCAGAATGTGGTGAACTAAGAGTACTAAGGGATTTTAAGGGATATTTGGGGATATGAAGGGATATTAAGGGACGTATGTTTTTAGGGACCTTATTCTCGAAAAGGGGAAGTAACGTCCCTTAAAATCCCTTAGAATCCCTAATAATCCCTTAATATCCCTACAAAAAACATGAAGCGAGCATTTTATCCGAAAGAATACGCTGCATTGACGCGGCTTGGTGTGCCCATCCTGATTGCGCAGATTGGCTTTACCCTACAGGGTATGGCCGATACCATCATGGTGGGACAGCATCATGCGCAGGAGTTGTCGGCAGTGGGCTTCGTCAATTCTATCCTGGTCTTTGCCATCATCCTGTCGTTGGGCTTCTCGCAGGGTGCTGTCGCCGTGATAGGCTCTCTCTATACCCAAGGCAAGAATGCTGAGATTGCCGAGGTGCTCAAAGCAAGCATTGTGGCCGATATGTTGCAGATGCTTCTCCTGACCTTGGTGATGACTGGCATCTACTTCTGTCTGCCCATGATGGGGCTCGATCCCGAACTGCTGCCCCTGATGCAGCGTTATTATCTCATCCTGCTGCCTTCGCTCCTTCTGTTCGGCCTCTCGTCGGCTTTCAAGCCCTTTGCCGATTCCATCAACGACACGAAGCTCTCGATGTGGATCCTACTGGCTAGCAACGTCTGGAACATCCTGTTCAACTGGCTCCTCATCTTCGGCAACCCGACGCTCCACATCCCCGAGATGGGCATCGACGGTGCGGCTTATGCCACGGCGACAAGCCGTCTGCTGATGGTGGTGCTCTTCCTCTTCGTCGTCTTTGGCACAAAGCGTTACGAAGATTATATGAAGTATTGGAAGGAAGCCAAAGTATCGTGGCCTCGTATCGTACAACTCAACAAACTGGGCTGGCCCATCGGTGTGCAGATGAGTTTCGAGCTGGCTGCCTTTGCAGGAGCCGCACTGATGTTGGGTTGGGGTGGCAAGACGTGGGATGCAGCCTCGGCTTTGGCTTCGCACCAGGTGATGAACTCCATCGCCTCGCTCATCTATATGTTCTATATCGGCATCGGCACAGCCATCGCTATTCGTGTGGCAAATTATCATGGACTCGAAGACAATCATGGTGTGCGATGTGCAGCAAATGCGGGTTATCAGTTAATCTTGCTCACGGGCATCATCGCCTCGGCTTTGGTCTTCGGTTTCCGTCATGAGCTGGCTGCCCTCTTCGTCAACTCGGCCGATGCGGAGATGTTCCAACGTGTTTCCGAAATCGTGGCTGCCACGACTGTTCCCGTCATTCTCTATCAGTTCGGCGACGGATTGCAGACGGCCTACGTCAACGCCCTTCGCGGCTATGGCGAAGTGAAGGTGCTGATGAAGTATTCCTTCCTGGCCTACGTCGTGATCTCCATTCCCATGTCGTATTTGTTTGGAATCGTTATGGATTGGGGATGCTACGGCATTTGGATGGGTATGCCGTTTGGTCTGACAGTTGTCGGCATACTTTACCTCCTTCGCTTCCGCAAAATAACCAGACATCATGAAGCAACGAGCCTCTAACAATCGTACACTTACGCTCGAGGATGTTGAACGTCCTGCTTTGCAAGCCATGCTGAAATCGATAGAAGATCTTCGGCAGGGAAACCCATCTTCTTGGCTCGATGCCGTCATCTGTGCCGACATGTTGGAGGCTATGCGAAGGATTCCCGACGAGATGGCCGACCTAATCATTCTTGATCCTCCCTACAACCTGACACGCGACTTCGGAGGCAGTTTTTTCAAAGCGCGCAACGACCAGGAATATGAGGAATATCTGCGCTCGTGGATGCACACTGTATGCCAAAAACTGAATCCGACAGGTTCGCTATACCTCTGCGGTGACTGGCGTTGTACCGCAGCGATGCAGCGCGTACTATCCGACGAACTGACCATCTTGAACCGCATCACGTGGCAGCGCGAGAAGGGGAGGGGCGCCAAGAGCAACTGGAAGAACTCGATGGAGGACATCTGGTTTGCGGTGAAGGATCCGCAGCATTATTATTTCAATGTGGAAGCCGTGATGATGAAGCGCCGCGTACTGGCTCCCTATAAGGTGAACGGAGAACCGAAGGATTGGGAAGAGGGTGTGGATGGGAAATACCGTTTGACCTATCCTTCTAACTTCTGGGATGACATCAGCGTGCCTTTCTGGTCGATGCATGAGAACACCGATCATCCGACACAGAAGCCCGAGAAACTTATTGCCAAGCTCATCCTCGCTTCGAGCAAGGAAGGCGATGTGGTCTTCGATCCGTTCATGGGCAGCGGAACGAGTTGCGTGGTGGCAAGCAAATTAGGTCGTCATTATTGCGGTATCGAACAGAATGAGGAATATTGCCTTTGGGCACTGAAACGCCTCGCCTTGGCCAAAGATGATGCTGAAATTCAAGGATATGCGGATGGCGTGTTCTGGGAGAGAAATACGAATCCGCACGGATAATCTGTATTTTATGTGCCTTATTTTCAACCTATCAGATAGCAAAACGGACCAAATATTGCCAAAATTGTTAAGTTTTGGTGAAAATATTTGGTGCAGATATAAATAGTCTTTATCTTTGCAACCGATTGTACATAACCTATTTAAAACATTTGGTAAAATGAAAAAGTTTTTTGTTCTTTTCGCAGCTGCAGCCTTTGTGCTCAGCGCATGTAGTGGTAATGAAAAAAAGGCCGAGCCAGCCGCTGAACCAGCTCCTGCAGTAGCAGAGGCTCCCGTCACTGTTGAGCAGGCCGCTGCTGACCTCAAGGCAGCAGTAGAGAGTGGTAGTGTAGAAGCTATCGAGAAAGTACAGAAGGAAATTGATGAGCTCCAGGCTAAGGCTGGTGATTTCACCGATGAGCAGAAGGCCAAGTTCAATGAGTTGACTGAAAGCTTCAAGGCTGCTAAGGAAGAAGTGGTTGCCAAGGCTAAGGAAACTGCTGATGCCGCCAAGGAGGCTGGACAGGGCGCTGTTGATGCTGCCAAGGATAAGGTGAACGAAGCTACCGATGCCGCCAAGCAGGCTGGCCAGGATGCTGTCGATGCTGCCAAGGATAAGGTGAACGAGGCAACCGATGCTGCTAAGCAGGCTGGCAAGGATGCTGTCGACAAGGCTGCCAACAAGGCTAAGGACCTTCTTAAGTAATCTTATTATATTTAAAATGTACAACTCACGCAAACAAATTGCGTGAGTTGTTTTTTTATTTTATTGTTCACGAATTATCGAATTAAAGAATTGTGAGTAACCAATATGGATTCATCTCAATAATTCTTAAATTCTATTATTCGGGATAATGATTAATTTATCATTCTCCAATCGGTTGTGTAATCGTGTTGGAATCTGGCAAGCTCATCTTCTGTCATACGGACGTATTCCGAAACGCCGAAACCGCTATGGGGCATTCCAATGCCATTGCCGTTCATGCCAAGGCGTTCGATTGTCGTGATGTACCATTGTCCGTCGAGCTTGAAGACCGACAGGAAGTTTAGAAGGAAATAATTATCATTAGGGACGTTGAGTCTCACGTCTCCCTTGTTGTAGTCGATGGCGATTGTCCAATTGTAATATCCAGGTTCCTTGGCTCCATAGAGATAGGAGTAGGTGGTCATCTCGTTTGCTGAGGGGAAATAGTAGTTGCAGCATCTAGCTGTAGGATTCTCCTTGAAGTAATCTTGATATACCAATGCCCCATGCTCGTTGATTTCGTAGGTGTTGAGCCATTTCCAACCATGGCCGATGATTTCATTCTTTATCAGTTGCTGCTCGTTTTCCGATAATTGTGTTGTTCTATCATCCCGCCGAGGGATGCCGTCTTCGTCGATGATGAATCCACCCGTGGGAGGCTCGATGATAATGATGGGTTCCTCCTTGTCATTGAGGTCACAGGAGATGAACATAGGGGCCATAAGAAGCAGCGTGCCGACTAAGCACAACTTTGTGGAATGATTCTTGAATGCAATCTTTTTCATGTCAAAATGTTTGTTTGGTTCTTTACTTCATAAATGCAGGACGGGCGAAAAACTTGCATCGCATTTGAAAAAATACCGCCGTATGTCGATGGGCATACGGCGGTAGTTGTTTGGAGTTACGTGATTAAATCACGTTGTACTTCGCGATTTCAATATCAGTTTCCTATACGCACCTCTATGCTGACACGTTCGGTAGTGGCCTTATATTGCTTGCCGTTCACTGTCGATGCTTCGGCACGAACCAGGATGGAGGCATAGCCGTTGACATGGGGCGTGACAACGCCGTCGGAAGTAACGGTGGCAACAGACTCGTCGCTCGACGCGAAGCTGATCACTCCGCCCGTCGAAGAGCTGGCCGTAATCTTCTGTGTGGTGTTGCTCTCGAACGTTATGTAGGTAGGATCGACGAAGAGCTTGTGATGAGCCTCGGTTGTCACGTTCTGGATGTCGATTTCTACACTTCCTACCACGATTTCTGCATCGCCAAGGGCAAAGATCCAAATGCCACCTGTTTCTAGTGCCTTTTGGAAGTTCGATTTGCTTAGTGTATAGGTGTTGTAAATATTGCTTCCGGAAGAGAAGTTGTCCTTCAAAAGTTCCTCTCCACTAGCATCGTCCAAATATATCTGAGCGTTGGGCTTGGTTGTATAAACGATGTGTAGCTTTGCTGAAGCATCGTCATAACTCTCACTCTGGATTTTACTTAAGTCGATATATACGCAATTTCTGTAAGTTGTGCTGGAATTGTATTGGAAGTTACGATCATGGTAGAAATCCAGTGCAATAGTTGTGAGGACTTCAGCAGGTGGCTCGGGTGTTATTACAGGAGTGAGGTCACCGCGGTCGGTAATCATATCTTCCTTCTGGGTCGTTAGGATCCAGTCAGTCTTGGTTACATCCTGCACCCAGTCGGCAAAGCCTGTGTATGCCTCTTTGATGTACTTTTGTTCTTGAGGCCATTCGAAATAATCTGGCAGAAGCATCATCTGTGGAGCCTTGCTGCCTTCGTCCTTGCCTTTGAAGGCATTATTCGTGATGATGGTCGAGGCACTGCCGTCGGTAGTTGTGATGACAAAGAAATCATTGGCGAAAAGCTGCGACAAGTAGGTAGGATATTGTCCGGTGCCTTCGCCAACATTCTTTTTAGGCAGCTGTGTCTTGTCGAAGGTCTTGGTCTCAGCCTTCCTATCCACATAGATGGGCGAAGCGTTGATGACTTGATGCTTCTTGGGGTCGATGGCCGTGGGGCTTTCGTTCATCAGTGTGTGAATTTCCCCCCATGTCTCTCCGTTGAGAGAAATAGTCGATTCGTAGGCACCACCAGCAGCCATTGGGGTCACTTCTAACGACAAAATTGTGTCGGTTTTAATCAAATCGTAAACACCGGTTTGATTGTTCATTTGATATTCTCTGTTATATTCCTCTTTGTAGCTCAGTCCCAAAGCAATATCATTGAAATCGAAATCAAACTCCGTTAGGTCTTCGCATACCAGGACCGCTTGTTCGTTGGCGGTAGAGCGGTCGATAATCGCTCCTTCGTCAAATCCCTCGATGGCAAAGACGAGGTCGTTGAGGTCGAAGTCGGTTTCAAATTCTGCACAGTTATCCTCGAAACATAGATATTGCCTGTTGTCAGACGACGTGGGGTCGATGTCCTGTTTGATATTGAAGGTTGCTACGAAGCAAGGGCGCACACCTGGGAATTTGGTGATAGGAGCATTGAGCTTCGACTCAGAATAACGTGTGCCGTAAACACCGGTAATATAGAAGCCGAAGTATGGGATCTCTTCGGGAACGGTCACCTGGATGGGGTGAGAAACCAGATTATAGGCACCATAACGGGTGAAAACGTGGCCTGCACCCCAGGTGTCCATGTTTGTTCCTGCTGGCACTCTAGTCTCTGTCCCACCTGCACTTGTATTATAATACAAATTGTTTTTGCCGGTTATGAGCTCCTTGCGCACTAACCAATAGAGTTCGCCATCGGCACCCATAATGGTCACGTCTGCATTCGCCTCGTCATCAGTGTACCAATAGATGCCCACTTTGTCAACTCCACGTTCCGCTCCTGTGAACCAATATACGGGAGCCAAGGTGAAAGTGTGAGCCGTGCCCACAAAGTCTTGCTTCACTTTTCCTAGATTAGACTGGGATGGGTCTGTTAGATTGGTTCCCCAAACTTTTGAGTCAGGAAGCACGCTTGCGTATTCATCGGCTTCATCCTGTGTGATATAGATGTAGTCGGCCGACCCAAGATTGGTGATGGTGACCTGATTGACATAAGCATCAGCACGCGTCACGGGATATTTGCGACGTGCCAACTGGCCGAAGAGGTCCCAGTTCTGATTGGGGTCTATGTCGCCGAACTGACGTTCGAACTCATGAGTGTAGGCAACATCTTGGACATGTTGCTCACTGGAAGGCTCATAGTCCTGACAGGAACTAACGAGAGCTGCTGAACCCGATAAGAGAAGGCATATCAGCAGGGTAGATTGGGTAGATCCCGTTTTCATAATAATGATTGATTGTTTTGAATAATTATTTTAATAAGTTGAAAATAGGAAAAACAAAAATACATAATCTAAAAATAATTTGAGTGAATTCAAGGGCGGAATCCTTTTATCAGGCAACTCAAGATACTTCATTTTTGCAATTCTTTGTGCAAAATTACTCAGTTTTTTGGCATTATAGCACAAAAATGAGTGAAAATGTATGTTTTTTCTTCCGTTTTGTCAATTTTAGGATTTAGTGAAAAATGAAGGTGACAAAAAACCGCCGTCTGCCCATCGGCAGACGGCGGTAAAAACATCGGTTAAGAGATTAACGCTTGTACAAAATTGCAGATTGGATATACGTGTTGTCAGTATGTTCAATTCTGAACGTGTATCCAGAGCCATCGCTGTTCTCACACAGATCGAGTTGGGCCTTCGTCAAAGTGAAGGTCGCTTTATCGTTAGTGGTTTGGGTCGTGCCAACTACTGTGCCGCTTTCGTTTTTAATTCTGAAACTAGCAGCATTGCCAGCCGTCTTGGTAACGGTGAGGGTGGCACCATTGTTCCAATCCTTCATGACATCGCGGGCAGTCGTACACAATGCGTAATTGTTGATGGTCTCAGTGGTGCCTGCAATGTTCTGTGTTGGGCCCAGAACCAGGACAACTCTATTCTCGTCACCCGTGATAACTTCAATGCTGACGCGCTCGGAGGTTGACTTGTATAACTTGCCATCTACGGTAGACTCTTCGGCTCTTACAACAATAGAGCAGTAACCTTCGGCAACTGGTGTAACTTTGCCAGTATTCTTGTCGACAGTTGCGACAGAGTTATCGCTCGAAGTGAAGGTAATTATGCCATGCGTCGAAGAGCTTGCGGTGATCGTTTGCGGCTCCATGGTCTCGAACGTCATATAAAGCGGATTGACGAAGAGCTTATGATGAGCTTCTGTGGTGACATTACTAATATCAATGGAGGCAGCGGAGATATTTACTTGATTATCATAACGAGAAACAATCCAGATTCCGTTAGATTCAAGTGCATTTCTTAACTTATTAGCACTGATAGTGTAGGTGACGACAGTGACATCATCAGTGGCAGCAGTGTTATGAGAAAGGATTTCACGTCCAAAGGCATCGTCAATCCAAATTCTTTCACTAGGTCTGGAGGTGTACGTAATATGGAGTTTTGCCGTTGCTCCATCGTATGCATCATCTTGGATTGAGCTGAGATCGAGGAAGATGCCATTATTATAGGTGTGATTACCTTGGGCATCAGTGTAGGTAAATGTGCCACGTTTAGGATCAAGGTCGATAGTTTCGGTTACTTCGGTTGGAACTTCTGGGCTGGTGGTAGGAGTAAGATCTCCTCGGTCAGTAATCAAATCTTCAACTTGGCTGTCCAGGATCCAGTTAGTCTTGGTGACATCCTGTACCCACTCAGAGAATCCTGTGTAGGCTTCTACGATGTATTTCTGCTCCTGTGGCCATTCGAAATAATCTGGCAGAAGCATCATCTGAGGAGCGGTACCCTGTCCTTTGCCTTTGAATGAATCATTTGAGATAATCTTTACGGCTTCACCGTCTTCTCTACTTACAATCTTGAAGAAGCCTTCGGTGTCGAAGAGTTGTGAGAGGTAGGTCGGATATTGGCCTTCGCCTACACCTACATTCTTTTCAGGAAGCTGAGCTTTCGTAAAGAGCATCGATTCACCGTGCAAATCTGTATATGTGCCACTAGCGTTGATGATCTTATGCTTCTTGGAATCAGTTGGAACTGGACTTTCATTCAACAATGCGTGAATTTCACCCCATACTTGATTGTTGATGGTAACAGTCGATTCGTAGGCGCCACCTGCTGCCAAAGCTGTCACCTTGAGCGATTGTATGGTATCAACTTTAACGATTTCGTATTTGGTAGTGTGTTCGTTAAATTGATACTGCCTGTCTATCTCCTCGGTGTAATTCAACTCGATAGCAATGTCGTTGAAGTCGAAGTCGAACTCCTTCAAGTCCTCGCAAACAAGGATGGCGTTTTCATTCACTGTGGTTTGATCAATAATAGCCTGTTCATCAAAGCCTTCAACTCTAAATACAAGGTCATTGAGATCAAAGTCTCCATTATTGAACCAATCCTCAAAACACAAGTAATCTCTGTCATCGGGGTAATCAGCATCGATGTCTCTCTGAATGTTGAATGTTGCCACGTAGCAAGGCTGCTTGTCACCGAAGTTGCTGATGTGAGTATTCAGCTTGGCTTCAGAGTATTGTTTGGTATTCTGCTGCAAATAAAAACCATAGTATGGTATTTCTTCGGGAACTTGTACTCTGACTGGATGCGATATCAGGTATTGAGCATTATATGGGTAGTTGAAGACATAGCTGCAATCGTTTTGGCCGGGATCAATTGTATGAATACCTAAATTATAAGGTTGACCCCACCGCTCTCTTTCATATCCATAATACTGCAATCGAGACTTACCCGTAATAATTGGTTTCGTTACAATCCAGTATAGTTCTCCGTCTGCACCCATAATGGTTTCAGTAGCCTCACTTTCATCGTCAGTGTACCAGTAGATACCCACCACGTCGTTGCCAGATGTAGTCCAATGGACAGGGGCAATGGTGAATTCGTGAGCGGTAGCCACGAAGTCTTGTACTACACGACCGAGGTTGGTATCCTCATATTGAAGATCAGGATTCTGCCAAATTGAGCCACCAGCTCCTTCGGGAAGAACTTTCTGATATTCCAGGTTATCTTGTCGAGTTACCTGAACAGCATCAGCATTGGAGTCTAGGTTAGTGACAGTGATCTCATCTGCGGAAGGAGCACGCGTCCCGATGTTCTTTTTACGTGCCAATTGGCCGAAGAGGTCCCAATTCTGGTTGGGATCGATTTTGCCGATCTGGCGTTCGAACTCATGAGTGTAAGCAACATCTTGAAGATGTTGATCGTTGTACGGTTCGTAGTCCTGGCAGGAGCTTACGAACGCTGCTGACGCCGACAAGACAAGGCAAGTCAGCAAGGTTGATTGTGTAGAAACTCTTTTCATAACAAATAAATATAGAAAGTTAGTAATGAGAAATACAAATAAGTATGTAACCAAAATTAATGATAACTAAAGTTTCCCACACCCTTATAAAGCGAGTGTAGTGAAGAAACAGCCCAAGCCCCCTTTACAGGAGGCTGGCATATGATCTTTGAAAAAACTTGAAAAAAATCTGAGAAAAATAACAGATTGTCAAAGAAAATCTGTATATTTGTGGTGCTAAAAACAATATACGATCTAAAAACAATCTGTTATGGATGCAAAAATAGACCATTTTTCGGAATTATCCAAGTTTCTTGGCGACAAATCGTCAGTTCGTGCTGATTTTCTTTCTTTACTCAGCCGATTTAAACTCGGACATTCACTTTCGCGGCTCAAAATGGAATATCCCTGAGAAAGAGGTTCTCCGATTACGAAACCTTTGGAGATCTATTCCGCGACATCAGGGACGGACTGCTCGAGCTCACCTTCATCGAGCGCCTGCTCCCTCTGATTGCGGAGC
>JAFWRO010000014.1:0-113850 GCA_017519885.1 Bacteroidales bacterium
TCCTCATTAAAATATCGAATATAAGCATATTTTTTCGCGTTATACTTGAAGCCTAAAGGAGCAAGATACTCTTTGATGGCTTTTTCCATTTGATTTTTAAAAGTCATAATTATTTCTTGTTATTATTGAATCCAATACATTTCGAATGACCATCTTTCTAGTAAACTCGGCAAAGAATTACCAAATAATTCTTGCGCTCTCTTTCCAAATGGTACAATCTGCACATTTCCTCCAGGGAATGCCCTTTGAATGACTAAATACAATAATTGTAAGCAACCGCGTAAACATGTGATTCATTTTTCAGTAAAAAAACGATGCAAAGATAGAGAAAAAAATGCCATGATGGAATATTATATGGTCTATTTTTTCGAATTCGATTCATTTTTGCTGCTCGGTGTATCATTTTTGTGCAAAATGTCTCTTCAAATTTGGAGAATTTGCCGAAACTCACTACCTTTGCAACGAAATAAACGATAAGAATGGAAACCAAATTCAAGCGCTTAGACCGCAAAAGCCTCGTTGCCCTGCTGCTCGTCATCACCCGCATGATCAAGGCCGACAGCCGCATCGATGCAGGCGAAATCCAGAAGCTCATGGTCCTGGAACAGCAATACAACTTCGATCACACCCTGATGACCGAAGCCAATCGTCTTACCCTCTCCGATGCCATTAAGCAGCTCAGGAGTCTCGACCTTCCCACACGCCGACAGATACTGCAGTCGCTCACCGAGCTGGGCAGCACCGACCGCATCCTCGAGCGTCACGAGGCATTGCTACTACTCACCCTGCGCTATTGTCTTCTCGACGACGAAGGACAGCAGAGCGAAGTCATCTCTAGCCACAAAAGCCACCGCAGCGGTGACCTCGGCACCTACATCATCTACTTCGAAACCGAAGATAACGAGAACATCCATCGTCAAATCTTCGACGAATGGGAACTGATGAAGCTTATGCTCCAGCAGAACGGCCTGCAGTTCTTCTTCGTGGAGCACATCGTTCAAAGCCTCTGCAAGCAGGATCCTGTCATCATCAAGAAGATGCTCGAATACTTTGCCCCCACCAAGACTGACGAGCAGATTGGGCATCTTTACGACCGCATCGAGAAGATGGACAGCTCCACGTTCTGCCAGCAGGTCTTCGTGCGAGGTATGGAGATGAACGACCTGCGCAATGCTCGTCCATCATTGCTCATCAACCTTGGTTCAACCGACCTGCTCCGCATCGAAATCACCGACACGCCTCAGACTCATATCCGCCGTTTCCTCGAAGATTACAATCTCCAGGCCAGCCCCGGCATGACTGCTGTTCGTCCGCTCGACAACGAGAATCATCTGGGGCACTACAGCTATTACGGCTACTACCGCGACCTCTTCAACCTGCTCGTTCAGTCCGAACCCAAGGAGAGTCGCATCGTACTTTGGCCCAACAAGTCGGAATTCGAATTCCCGCAGATCGGTCGCAGCCTGCGTCTCAATCAGCAGGAGTCAGCACTCTACAGCCTCATCCTCGTCTATACATATAAATATAATAAGAAAGGACTGCCCCTCAGTTACACATCCGAGCAGCGCAAGATCGAGGCGCTTTACCGCACCATCTACTGCCGCAAGAAGTTTGTCGAAACCGAGGATGTCATCTTCCCCGACAACCTGGCTCCCATCCGCGCCAAGATCGAAAAGAAGATGCGCGACCAGCTCGACGGTCTCGACAACATCGAGGACTTCATCCCACGCAATGAGAATCGCGAAGGCTACTACCGCATCGTGGCCCCTGTCAAGATGGTCTGCGTGCGTCCCGACATTCGTCAAAGCGAGATGAGCATCGTCGATTTCGAATGGTGACAAGGTTGCAAAATTTTGGTCATCTGCAATTTTTTTCGCCCGACAATATTGTCAACTGATACGTCCTTCCCAGTAATAGCCGTATATTTGCACCAACAAAAAAGCAATACTAACAATTAAAAATATACGACTATGACAAAGAAATTGACCAAAAGCATCAACAAGAAAGTCAGTGGCGTTTGCGGCGGCCTGGCTGAGTACTTCGACCTGGATCCCACGTTGGTACGTGTTGTCTATTTCTGCCTCACCTTCCTCACATCCTGGTTCCCGGGACTCATTCTCTACTTCATCCTGGCTTTGTCCATGCCGAAGCAGGAAATCAGGCAGATTGAAGGCTGAATCAAGACCCCCTCTAATCTTGCCGCACCCCCTCTATCCCCCGCTTCTCTCGGACATGACCGAAGGGAATAACTAGGGGGCAGAATACCTGCTTAGGGGGAAGAATTAAACCTCGGACAAGCAAGTCCTCCCCCTAAGCAGGGGGACCGAGGGGGTCTCTCAATTAATAATCCTCTTAATTCTCACTATTATGATACTAACAACCACCCCGACCATCCAAGGTCACAACATCGAGACTTATTATGGCATCGTCACCAGCGAAGTCATCATCGGTGCCAACGTAGTGAAAGATTTCTTCGCCTCCATCCACGACTTCTTCGGTGGGCGTGCCGGCTCCTACGAAAACGTGCTTGTTGAAGCCAAGGAACAAGCCATGAAGGAATTGCAGCAACGTGCCACAGCCATGGGCGCCAACGCCGTTGTCGGCATTGACCTTGACTTCGAAACTGTCGGCGAAACCGGCAGCATGCTCATGGTGTCGGTTAGCGGAACAGCTGTCAAGATTTCGTAATAATATATAGTTAATATAATTGTTATTTTTTAATTATTCATTGTTAATTGAAATATGGCAAACAAAAACACCTACACCCCCTACGAGGAGGTCAATCCCAACGCCCCACGTCGTTCAAGCAAACCAATGTTGCTAGCACGTCCCGGCTTCTGGATCACCGTCTTCTGCGTCATCGCTGCCATCATCACGCTCAATGCATCCTGCACCGTGATTGACTCAGGCGAAATCGGCATCAAGTTCCACAAGTGGTCGGCCAACGAGCAGGACTATGGCGGAGTAGAAGGCACTTGCAAGGGTTGGGTCTTCTACAACCCCATCACCACCAAAGTCTTCTCCTACCCCACCTACATCCAGCGCAAGAACTACGAGGCCTTCAACGTCAACGCCAAGGACGCTTCAATCTTCTCGATGGACCCCACCATTGCCTATCGCATCAACCCCGAGAAGGCGTGCGACATCTTCACCAAGTACCGCAAAGGCATCGAGGACCTGGAGAACGGCTACATCCGCACCTGCATCTACGAGGCCTACCGCACCTGCGCCAACCAATACACCAGCGACTCGCTGATGTCCAACCGCGCCAACTTCGAGCGTGACGTGCGCACCCGCCTTGAGGCATCGCTCATGGACGAAGGTTTCATCGTCGAGGAATTCACCTCGCAGATCACCCCACCCGAGTCGCTCGCCCAAATGATCAACGAGAAGAACGCCGCCGTGCAGTCGGCCCTCAAGGCCGAGAACAAGGTGAAGGAAGCCGAGGCCGAAGCAAAGATTCGCATCGCCGAAGCCAAGGGTGCTGCCGAAGCCATGCAGATCAAGGCCGATGCCGAAGCTTACTACAACCGCACCATCGCTGCCTCACTGAGCCCACTCATCGTGCAGGAGGACTGGATTGAGAAGTGGAACGGCACTGTGCCCACAGTTATGAGCGGTTCGAACATGATGCTCGACATGTCGAGCGCCATCGGAAAGAAGTAAGCTCAACTTTTGACCTTTAGAGTTTGGTAAAACGCCAAACGACTGAACATAATTCAGTCAAATGACCGAACAAAAAACGGTCATTTGGCTGAAATTGCGTTTAAAATGGTACTCTTACGCACCAAAAACAACAATTATAGAAGAAAAAAGTCGAAAATTCATGAATTTTTATCGTTTATAAAAGATAAAATCGCCATCTTTGCCCCAAAAATCAATTATAAAAGATAAATGACACTGCTCGTCACCAGAACCGATGACAATAGAATCACCCATCTCCGTTTAAGAAAAATTCTGACCTCATCATCCTAAAATAATGACAACACGTACCAACACTTCCCTTCGAACCTTCTTTCTAGCTTCAATATGTTGCACGCTTCTGTCATCTGTTGCCAAGGCCGATGACGAATTCGTCGCCCAGGAGAAAAGGGAACTCATGAAGCTCTCTCCATCTCTGGCCAAAGTCGCCGGACAGAACGCGACGAAAGGCTCTGACCGACGTGTCATAAGTCTGCTAACATTCAGTGACTCTGACCAATCTTCAAGCATGCTAGACGAATACGGATGCCAGGTCGTCGATAGTATTGGCCGCATCTTCATCGTCAAGATACCATATAGCAGCTTAGCCGACATGGCTGCCGATGCTCGTATCGAACGCATTGAGGCCGAACGTATGCCAAGGCCAGCCATGGATGTCACACCCCAACAAATCAACGCCACTCAAATATATATCGGCGAAAGCCTGCCACAGGCCTTCACTGGCCGTGGTGTCATAGCGGGAGTGTTCGACAATGGTTTCGACTTCACGCATCCTGCCTTTCTGGATGCCGACCTACGAATTGACATCAGCCAATGCCGTACTGGGGTTCAAATATATCTTCGACCAGGCAGAGAAAGACGGCAAGCCCTGCGTGGTGAACTTCAGCAACGGCGAAAGCTTTGCCATCGAGCGGCAACGGAAGCTCGAAGGTCTATGGAGGGAAAACCTACTATTACACGGCACAAAGCGGCACCTCGATGGCCACACCCGTTGTAGCCGGCACCATTGCCCTTTGGCTTGAAGCCAAACCCGACCTGACGACTGAGCAGATACTCGATATCTTTGCCCATACCTGCACTCATCCCGACCCCTCGCTCGATTATCCCAACAATGTGTACGGCTACGGTCAGATCGATGCATATGCCGGATTGCTCTACATCCTGGACGTCATGGCCAACATACCCGAATTGTCTTCCCATCAGCCAGGCAAGGCGCAGTTCCAGCTCGTCGGACATGTGCTCAAGGTAATATGCGAAGATACTAGTCTCTCCGAAAGCTCGCCCACGCTTACCGTCTATTCGCTCAAGGGCGAAAAGATGGCCTCAACCAACAGGACATCTATCGACCTTTCCACGCTGCCTGCCGGTATCTATGCAGTTCAATTCACTTCCAAAGTCCCCGGGACAACCGGCTCAACGCTCATACGTTTATGACAAAAATGCTTACTGCACTAAACGAAAAATAGTAAAAATCGTTTGGTGCAATAACCTTTTTACTCCATTATTTGGTTATTGTGATAGGCTTTATTATCTTTGCAACCAGTTGAAAAAACTGCAAAAACAGAATAACCTCTTGACACCCACACACAATGAAAGCTAACGTTCTATCAATCCCTTTGCTGACACTCTCTTGTCTCCTCTCTGCCTCTGCACAGGAGATTCATTACACAGGCTCGACGCTGAGCAATCCTTATCTGCTCGATGGCGGATTGGCACCAGCCATTGGCGTGCACAATATCCAGACGATGCGCGCCTCGCGCAGCCGCGGCCTCGAAGCGCCGCTGGGCACCACCGTCTGCCCGGCTAAGGAAGCCGTGCTCTACCCGGCCGAAGATTCGAAAGGCTGGACCTATAACCACCAGCCCATGATGGCCTATTGGCAGGGCAGGTTCTGGATGCACTTCCTCAGCGACCCGTTGGGCGAACACATCCCTTCGAGCATCACCTGGATGCAAAGTTCCGTGGACGGCTACAATTGGACTGCTCCCGAAATCCTTTTCCCCGAATACACTTTGCCCGCCGACATCCTCGACGGCACCCGCAAGGTCTATAACCCCGACGGCTCGCTCCACAAGGTGAGCACGATGGAGCAGTTCCCCAACATCTTCAAGCGCGAGGGGCTGAAGGCTGTGATGCATCAGCGTGTGGGCTGGTATGTTTCGTCGGCCGAAACCGGTTCACGTCTGCTCGCTATCGGAAACTATGGCCTTTGCCTCCACAAAAAGGATGACCCCAATGATGGCGACGGCATCGGCCGCGTGGTGCGCGAAGTATTCCCCGACGGCACGCTGGGGCCCGTATATTTCTTCTACTACAACCACGGCTGGGACGCTTCGAACACCAACTTCCCCTTCTATACCAAGTCGAAGGACAAGAAGTTCCGCAAGGCGGTCGAGGAGATTCTCTCTTCTCCGCTTTACTGGATGCAGTTTGTCGAAGAATGTGATCGTCATGACCCGCACCTTCCCATTGACAAGGAATACAAGGCTTTCAACTATTACACGCTGCCCGATGGCAAGACCATCGTCTCGCTGTGGAAACACGCGCTCACCAGTCATTCGGAAGACGGCGGTGTAACGTGGGACACGCTTGTTCACCGCGCTCCCGGCTTCGTCAACTCGAACGCCAAGATCTGGGGACAACGCCTCACCGACGGCATGTATGCCACCGTCTATAATCCTTCGGAGTTCCGTTGGCCACTTGCCATCAGCCTCTCTGCCGACGGACTCGACTACCAGACCTTGAACCTCGTGCACGGCGACATCACGCAGATGCGCTATGGAGGCAACTACAAGTCTAACGGACCGCAATATGTGCGCGGCATCCTTCCCGCCTTCGCGGGTCATCGTGCCAATGACGGCAAGACTTGGATGAGCCATCCACTTGCCGGCAACGGCGTGCCCTGCGACTCCGACCTTTGGGTGACCTACAGCGTCAATAAGGAGGATATGTGGGTGGCTCACATCCCCGTTCCCGTTCGAACCCGTGCCACGAGCCACAGCCGCAAGGGCGAGATTGCCGATGCCAAGACGCTCGCCGACCTCACCGAATGGAACCTCTACAGCCCCGTCCTCGCACCTATCTCGTTGAAGGAGGAACTTTCGAAGGACAACAAGCCCCAGGCCGAACTGGTGCTGTCGGATGCCGACCCCTTCGACTACGCCAAGGCCGACCGTCTCTTCCCGGCAGTTCGTCATCTACGTGCCACCTTCGACATCACGCCCTCGCAGAACGACCACGGTGAACTGCAGATTGAATTCTGCGATGCCGAGGGCAATCCCTGTTCCCGTATCTGCTGGCAATCCGACGGACTCGTAACCATCAAGACGGGAGCACGTTACACCACACTTCTCAAGGACTACAATCCAAATGTCACTTATCAAGTCACGGCCGATGTCAATCTCGGCACTCGTATGATCGAGGCGTTCATCACGGCAATCACCGATGCCCAAGGCAAGGCACTGAACTGGAAGGAACGAAAGTCATTCAACAAGCGCGCTATCCTCTATGCGCCCATCTCTCAAATAGAGCGTCTAACGTTCCGCACAGGTCCACGCCGCACCGACCTCACTCCCGACACGAAGGCCGACCGCACGGAATACGAAGACCTCCCCGATGCCGAAGCGCTCGATCCGAAGGCCAGTTTCGCTTTGACCAACGTCACCACAGTTGACTGTGACGTACAGGCTGTCATTGCCCCGCATATTGGCCAACACATCATCTCGGGTCCGCAAGTGCTGCCCGCCCTGCTCAAATGGAATGACTTCAAGCACTACGTCGATTATTTCAACACGATGGAGGACGAGAACATCGCACAGCTCATCCCCAACAGCGAGGCAGCCGCGTGGATGGAACGTGAGATACCTCTGTTCGAATGTCCCGACAGCGAGATGGAAGAGATGTATTACTTCCGCTGGTGGACCCTTCGCAAACACATCATCCGCACCGACCTGGGCTTTGCGCAAACCGAGTTCCTCGTGAAGCGCAGCTACTCCGACAAGCACAACCTCATCGCCTGCGCCGTGAGCCACCACATCATGGAGTCGCGCTGGCTCCACAACCACAGCTATGCCATCGACGAGGCTTATAATTGGTTACGCGGCAACGAAGGAAAACCCATGGACAAGTTCCACAAGTTCTCCGACCTCGTTCCCTTCGCCCTCCTGCAAGATGCCAAGGTCATCGGCAATACCGAATGGATGCGCGACCTCAAGGATGACCTCTTCGCCGACATGCAATGGTGGGACGAAAACCACCTGTGGTGCAACGTCGCCAAGGATGCCAAGTTGGGCAAGGACGAACAAGGCGTAACGAAGCCCTTCGCCCCAGGCGACAGCCTCTACTGGCAAGGCGACGTGCAGGACGGTATGGAGGAGAGCATCAGCGGTGGCCGCTACAGCGCAAACAAGCGCATGTTCCACCAGAACCGTCGTCCCACCATCAACAGCTATATGTACGGCAACTTCGCCGCCCTTTCCGCTGTGTTTAATGAGGGAGCCATCGATGTCTCCCAGCTGAACTATGCCGAACGCGCCCGTCAGCTCAAGCAGCTCGCCATCGAAAAACTCTGGGATCCCGATCTCCAGTTCTTCTGCGCCCGCGACAAGTTCGACTCGCTCTGCCAGGTGCGCGAACTGGTCGGCTACCTGCCGTGGTACACCGGGATGGCTGACGACGATGCCGCAAAGTATGCCCCTGCCTGGCTCCAGCTCACCGACCCCGAAGGCTTCCTCGCTCCCTACGGCATGACTACCGCCGAACGTCGTCATCCCCTCTTCCGACATGCCTGGACGGGACGTCCCACTTGCGAATGGGACGGCGCCATCTGGCCCTTCGCCACCAGTCAGACGCTTACCGCCCTGGCCAACGTGATGAACGACTATCCACTGACGTCAGCCCTCCTTCCTGACTCGCTGTTCTATCAGCACCTCAAACTCTACACCGAGTCGATGCATCATCGCGGTCGTCCCTATGTGGGCGAATATCTCGACGAAAAGACAGGAGCCTGGCTCTGGGGCGATGCCGAGCGTTCGCGCTACTACAACCATTCAACCTACAACGACCTCATCATCTCGGGCCTCGTCGGTCTGCGTCCCTCGCTCGATAACGAAATCTCCATCAACCCACTCATTCCTGCAGGCCAATGGAGTTACTTCTGCCTCGATGGCCTCGTCTATCATGAGCACGTCCTCACTATTCTTTGGGACGAGACCGGCTTGCACTATGGTCAAGGCCGGGGTCTAACACTTCTCGTCGATGGTCGGCGCGTCGCCAACCGTTCGACTTTGGGCAAACTCAGCAGCAAACTCTAAGCAATTTTCGTTTGTAGCACAGTTTCGGCCGAAATTGTGCTACCGCGTTTGGAGATAGCACAGAAAAGTACGAAATTGTGCTACCGCGTTTGGAGATAGCACAGAAAAGTACGAAATTGTGCTACCGCGTTTGGAGATAGAACAGAAAAGTACGAAACTGTGCTACCGCGTTTGGAGATAGCACAGAAAAGTACGAAACTGTGCTACCGCGTTCGGAGATAGCACAGAAAAGTACGAAACTGTGCTACCGCGTTCGGAGATAGAACAGAAAAGTACGAAACTGTGCTACCGCGTTCGGAAATAGAACAGAAAAGTACGAAACTGTGCTACCACGTTCGGAGATAGAACAATAAAGTACGAGATTGTGCTATTTACATTTGCGGTAGCACAATTTCGGCCGAAACTGTGCTACCGCATGCTGAGATAGTGTTATTGCTAAAAAAACCGTGAGAACTCGAACAGATCAAGCCATTCCCGTGAATTTGCCGACAAAAAGAATGACGCCGGACGACATTTCTCGAATCACATAGACGAACGGACGATTGGCATGGAACGTTGCTTTGGGAATCTCCACCTCTTGAATTGGGCCAGCACTTGTCACTTCCCCCATTCCTGCTACCGTAACCACCGTAGCCTCGGAGCCTTCCTCATTCACCTTGATTTTAGCTTTTTGGCGCATCATCTCGATATAGACAGGCTTATCGCACATATTCGGAATCTCCGCAAAATGATCATCGAAAGCCTGACGAATGCCCATCTGCTGCAACAATGAGATAAGGCCGCCATCCAGTTCCTTGGTGTCGGATGCTGTTTCAAAGCGCGGCAACTTCAAATCAATTTCGTAAGTCCGAAAGACACCATCTCCCGGAATTTTATTGTATAAGCTTTCATAATCCTCAACGTCCGAGAAACCTTTCTCTACCAAGTGATTGATGATGTCATCGGTGGTCTTTCCTTCCTCGGGCAGCATCACCATCATGTTCCATAGGCTGTTGCCATAAGGAATCTTGACAGCCGAATAGGTCTCGTTCTTGACATAGCTGATATAGACATCCTGGCTCATCATGGGCATTTCGGTGTTGCCCCTGCCGGTCGCGAACATTTCGTTTTTGGTGTTCTTGTGGTCGAACTTCTTGGTCCAGTCTGCCTTGAAATAGATGGCATTGAGCAGATAAGACACCATTTCGGGCTTCACTTCATCCAGAATCGTCGGAATCATCCCTTTCGTCTTTTCCTTACACCAATCGTTGATGTGGCCGAGGGTCTTCGGCGAAGAGAAGTCGAGGGCTTCGTCCTTCGCATCGTAATAATACTGCATATCCTGCACAAACTGGGGCAGCAGCGTATAATTCTTGTTGACAAAGATGGCATTGGCGATGTCCAGTTCCACGTCCGAATCGGCCTTCGGCAGGTTGTCGATCAGGTTCTTGCAGTAGTCGTTCACGGCCTGGATGCCACCCTCGTGGAAGCCAAGGGTCTCTTCGAGTTCCCTCTCGGTGTTCCCCGTCGCGGCATCGTTCACCATACTGAGTACGTAGGTGATGCTGAGCGGCGAATAGATGAAACTTCTGCCCGAACGATCGGTCTCGTTCACCGTCTTTAGGAAATTCAAGGTGAAGCCATTGTTGTCGTTGGCAAACACACGCTGTTCCTCGGTCAGTTGCAAGGGCTTCGGGTCGGCTACCATGTTGACGATTCTTTTTGTGCCGCCGTCTTCATCCGACGTGCACGAGAGCAGCATCATGCTGCATGCAGCCATCGCTGCAATGTGATTAAAAAGATTTTTCATAACCGTTGATGATTTCTAATAATCGTTGATGTTTTACGTTTCTGCCTTCTAAATGCAAAACATCGTAAAACCTTGCATCATCACCCGTATAAATTTCTCAAATTCGAAAAATGTGATAAAAATACTAATAATTCATGATAAACACTTTGTAATCTCAACTTTTCTTCGTATATTTGCCCCGCAAAATGGCATCGAACCAGCAGACTATCATATAATCCACACATTATGAAATATTCCCTTTCCCTCCTCCTCATAGCCACCCTGACACTCCAAGCGCAGGCTGCCATCCATGTCACCAACCTCAGCGTGGAAGGGCGCAAGGACCAGCCCCTCGGATTGGACGTCGAAACTCCGCGCCTCGGCTGGCAGATTGTCGCCGATGCAAGCGAACAGGATGTTATGCAGACGGGCTACCACATCCTCGTGGCCTCTTCGCCCGAACTGCTTGCCCAAGGTCAAGGCGACCTTTGGGATGCCACCGTGCAGAGTCCGCAGAGCCTGTGGGTCGATTATCTCGGCACGCCACTCCAAGCCAACCAACGAGCCTATTGGAAAGTGCAGGTGACCTGCGAAAAGTCGAAGGGCAAGAAGACCGTCACGGAGCAGAGCCCGTGGTCGGATGCCTCATCGTGGGGCGCAGGCTTGCTGACCGGCGACAACTGGCGCGGCAACTGGATTGGCCTCGACTACGCCATGCCTTGGGACGTGGAGGACGTGCACTCACGCCTCTCAGCCCGTTACTACCGCACCACCTTCGAGATGAAGGACAAGCAAGTGCGCCACGCCACGCTCCACATCGCCGGCCTCGGCCTCTACGAAGCCTTCGTCAATGGTCATCGCGTAGGTGATGCTCCCAATTCAGATAGCAATGTAGGACAGCAGGTGCTTATGCCCGCTCCCACCGATTATCGTCGCTCCATCATCTACAACAGCTTCGATGTCACCCCCTACTTGCTCCCCCCAAACCCTTCGCTTCCCTCGAACGCGACCAACGGGAGCAACCCCACTCAGTGCCTTGCCGTCACCGTCTCGAATGGTCGCTACTATACCATGCAGCAGAAGAAAAAGCTCTACAAGATACCAACCTTCGGCTACCCCACGCTGCGTGCCAACCTCATCATCGAATATACTGACGGAACTAGCGACGTCATCGCCACCAACGAAAAGAACTGGCGCATGACTGCCGACGGCCCCATCCGTTCGTCGAACGAATACGATGGTGAGATTTACGATGCCACAAAGAGGTTCAGAAGTGAACTGAAAGGTTCTGAAAGTTCGAAAGGCTGCTATGATGATATCGCTTGGACCATGGCTGACTTCGACGATAGCCAATGGCGACAGCCCGAACGCAGCGCCCTGCCCATCGGCAAGATGCGCGGCAACACGACACCTCCTATGGTGGTGCAGGAAGTGCTCTACCCTCGCGATATACGTCTCACCGAAGATGGTCGCATCCTGTTTGACTTCGGGCAGAACTTTGCCGGATGGATGCGCGTACCCATTGGACAAATGGGCCTCAATAAGGGCGACACCCTGCGTCTGCGCTTTGCCGAAAAACTCGAAGCACCCATCGGTGCACCTTGGACCGAACAAGAATCGTGGAACAGCAATGGCCCTGGCTATTGCCTCACCGACACTTCTCGCCTCTATGTCGAGAACCTACGCAATGCCGAGGTCACCGATTATTACATCGCCAGTGGTCATGAGGACGAGGACGAGACTTGGGCTCCCCGCTTCACCTATCACGGCTTCCGTTTCGCAGAAATGGTGATTCTGCCCAACGCCAATCCCGAAAACCAAGTCAGGAAGCGTATCAAACCAAGAAACGGCAACCAATCCCCTCTCTTAACCCTTCTTAACCTCTCAAAACCTTCAAACCTTTCGAACCCCTCGCTTCCCTTGGACGCGACCAAAGGGAGCAACCCTTCGAACCTTTCGAACTCCTCAAACCCCTCAAACCCCACTTCGCCCTTCCTGGGCGAAGTGGTGGGCGACCCAATGGAAACGCTCTACACCTTCGAAACTACCAATCCCGTGCTCAATCGCGTAGTGCAGAATGCGTTCTGGGGCGTTCGCTCCAACTATAAAGGTATGCCCGTCGATTGTCCGCAGCGCGACGAGCGTCAGCCATGGGTGGGCGACCATTCTATGGGCTGCTGGGGCGAAAGTTACTTGATGGACAACCATGCACTCTATCTGAAATGGATGCAGGACCTCGAAGACTCGCAGCGCCCTGATGGCACCCTGCCCGGCGTGGCTCCCGCTTTCTGGAACTACTATAACGACGACATCACCTGGCCTTCGGTCTACATCTTCGGCGCCGACATGCTCTACACGCAGTTTGGCGACATTGAGGCTATCCGTCGCCACTATCCCGCTATACGTCGCTGGGTGATGCACTTCTGGCAGCAGCATCGCGACCCCGTGACAGGTGTTGTGAAGGCCGACAAGTATGCCGACTGGTGCTGTCCACCCGAGGCGCCCGAACTTATCCATAGCCAGGATCCCAACCGCGTGACCGATGGCGTGCTCATCGGCTCGTGCTACCTCTACCGCCTCTTCCAGGATATGATGAAGTTCGACGACATCCTCATCCAGAAGCTGCAAGGTTGCTCCAACGCCGAACGTCTTGCTTTGAACCGACAAGGCCTTACCATCGAACTGCTCGAAACCGACAAGGCCGAATACCAGGCTTGCCGTGAGGCACTACGCGATGCCATCAACGGAGAGTTCCTCCACGTCAAGACAAGTGCCGACGATCCCAAGGCAGGACACACACCAAGCTCGATGACAGGTCCCGGCAACCACATCCTTTATCCCGACTCTGTCTATTACAGCAACAATAGCGTCACCGCCAACCTTCTGCCATGGGCGTTCGGCATCGTGCCCGACGAACATGCTGCCACTGTCGAACGATGGATCATGCGCAAGCATCTGCTCCTACCAGGCGATACACCCGAACTGCGCGGCATCGACGGACACATCCAGTGCGGCGTCATCGGCATGTCGTGGCTGTTGCGCGGTCTTGCCGATATGGGTCGTCAGGACCTCGCCTGGATGCTCGCCACCGTGAAGAGTTATCCCGGCTGGGGCTATATGGCCCTGCACGGAGCCACCACCATCTGGGAGCTTTGGAACGGCGACACCGCCAATCCGCGCATGAATTCGGGCAACCACATCATGTTGCTCGGCGACCTCATCCCGTGGTGCATGGAGAACGTGGGCGGCATCAAAGCCGCGGCTCCCGGCTTCAAGGTCATCGACTTCTCGCCCAACTTCGAAGTGGAGGAACTCGACGAGGCTTCGGCCAGTTACAAGACGCCCTACGGACTTGCTTCCAGCCATTGGCGAAAGACAGACCGAAAGCTTACGTGGGACATCACCATTCCCTGCAACACTACAGGGCAAGTCACGCTGCCGTACAACGTAATCTTGAAGAATTCTCGGAGTAATCCGAGTACTCCGACTACTCCGAGCAACCCCCAAACCCTCACCCTTGGTTCAGGCCAGCATCATCTCGTCTATGACCTCGACCCCGCCCTGCCCCTGCGCGATTATTATAAAGGTGGAGCCTACGAGCGCCAGTATGCCGACAGTCTCAGCCGTGATCGTGAAGGCATCATCTGCGACCAGTTCATCTATGACTTCCAGAACGCTGCCCATCCATCGTGTCACAGCGCCTCCATCGCCGAACTACGCAATGGCGACCTGCTCTGCACCTTCTTCCTCGGTGCGCGCGAAGGCGCTCCCGACGTCTGCATCTACACTTCGCGCAAACCCAAGGGCAAGGACCAGTGGGAACCTCTGCAACTCGTTGCCAATGGTGACCTGCGCGAAGGAGCAAAGACTTACGGCACCGAGATCGACAGCACGCTCTCCACGCCTATCGAAACGAACGTGAACCGCAAGGCTTGCTACAACCCTGTGCTCTTCCAGATTCCGGGCGGCGACCTCCTTCTATTCTACAAGATTGGCAAAAACGTGCGCGACTGGACGGGTTACATAATGCGTTCCAGCGACAACGGACACACGTGGAGCAATCCGCGTCAGGAACTCGTCGCAACTACCAATCCCACGCCAAGCTCACAGCTCTCGCCTGTGCAATGCAGCGACAGCCTGCTCGGTGCCATCAAGAACCAGCCCATCTATTTGCCCAAGGGCTTCCGTTGCGCTAATGGCACGGTGCTCCAGAAGGCTCGCATCCTCTCCCCATCGAGCAAGGAGACGGGCACCGCCTCGAAGGAAAAGTCAGGGCAATGGCGCAGCTACATCGAGATGAGCGAAGACGACGGACAGACGTGGGCGCTCTACGGCCCCGTTCCCGAAGAACCGAAGATCGGCACCATCCAACCTGCCCTGCTCGTTCATAAGGATGGACGCATACAGATGCTCTGCCGCACCCATCGGCCCAAGGACACCGAGAGTCACCTGGCCCGCATTGCGACAGCGTTCAGCGAAGATGGAGGACTCACCTGGGGACCTATGCGACTGCTCGACGACGTGCCCAACAACAATTCGGGCATCGATGCCGTGACGTTGCCCGACGGCACGTTTGCAATGGTCTATAATCCCTTCTCGCTCGTTCCTGGCCCCGACAAACCGCTGCGCAACCCAACCTGCATCGCCACCAGCAATGACGGTATCACGTGGACACACCGTCTCACGCTCGAATCGTCGCCCATCAGCCAGTACAGTTATCCGTCGCTGCTGCTTGGCAAAGATGGTACGTTGCACGCCATCTATACTTGGCGTCGTCAGGGCATAAAATACCAGCAAATAAGGCTCAAATAGACCCATAGACGGCTCCATTTGTAAAAAATCCTTAAAAAAATGGTTTTTTTGGATGAAATATTTGGAGCGTTCGAAAAAAGTCCCTATCTTTGCATCGTGAGTAATTCCACAAAACTTCATAAAATGAGAGAAAGGGCTGACGACTGTCGTGAGACGGGCGTCAGTTTTATTAAGAAAGTATTCCTAACGACTAAATAATTACTATTATGGCAAAACAAATCACCGATCAGAATGCCAGCGAAATCCTGGCAAGTGACAAACTCGTAGTTATCGACTTCTGGGCAACATGGTGTGGCCCCTGCCAGCGTCTCACCCCCATCATCGAGCAGCTCGCTGAGGAGTATGAAGGCCGTGCAGAAATCTGCAAGTACAATGTGGACGAGGGTGAAGACCTCACCATCAAGTACGGCATCCGCAACATCCCCGTTGTCATGCTTATCAAGAATGGCGAAGTTGTCGGCAAGAAGGTTGGTCTCGCTGCCAAGGCAGATCTCCAGAAGCTGATTGACGCAAATCTGTAAGATAAGGTTCTGAAAGGTTCTGAATTGTTAAGAAAGGTTCGAAAGGTTGTTAATCCCTAAATCCTCTTCGAACCTTTCGAACCCCTCAGAACCTTTCAGAACCTTTCGAACCCCTCAGAACCTTTCAGAACCTTTCGAACCCCTCAGAACCTTTCAGAACCCTTAACCATCATGCAAATCGAAATCTGTTTCTCTCCCAGCCTAATCCAACTCTATGAGCACCGCGACAGCGTCGTGGTGGTGACCGACGTGTTCCGTGCCACCACAACCATCTGCACGGCTTTTGCCAACGGTGCATCCTATATCATTCCTGTTGCCACCGAGCAGGAAGCACTTGCCTATAAGTCCTTGGGACACCTCGTGGGTGCTGAGCAGGCTACTGAACGCTGTTCATTCGCTGATTTCGGCAACTCTCCTTCCGAATATTCTGTCGATAAGGTCAACGGCAAGTCCATCGTCTTTATGACTACCAATGGAACAAAGGCCATCAAGGGTGCTGCCGATTGCTATCAGCTACTCATCGGTGCCTTCGTCAACCTGCGCGCCCTTACCGAACGCATTCTCTCCCTGGGCAAGGACGTGCTCATCGTCTGCTCAGGTGCCAACGGCCGCATTTGTCTTGAGGACTCGCTCTTTGCCGGAGCCCTCACCAGCACGCTGCTTGCCGAAGACGGTGTGGAAGCAGCCAGCGATGGCGCACGCATGGCTGTCGCCCTCTGGCATCAGGCGAACCGCGACTTCTCGAACATCCTCCTCCAGAGCGAACATGCCCGCCGCCTCATCCAGCATGGCTTCCGCTCCGACATCAACTACTGCCTCCGCCGCAGCATCTTCGGTGTCGTCCCCGAACTCCAAGGCGACAAGCTCATCGTGCGCAAAGAATAAGAAAACTATGGCACAGTTAGGACAATACAATACGCTGAAAGTGGCGAAGATCGTTGACTTCGGCCTGTACCTCGATGGAGGCGAAGGGGTTGAGATACTTATGCCCAAACGCTACATGCCTCAAGATGTCAAGGTGGGCGACGAACTGAAAGTCTTCGTCTATCAAGACGCAGAGGCACGTCTCATCGCCACCAACGAGCATCCCTACGCCACCGTAGGACAGTTCGCCTATCTGAAAATCAACAGCGTGAACGCCGTCGGTGCCTTCGCCGACTGGGGCACGTCGAAGGAACTGCTCATCCCCCATCGCGAACAGGCTCAGAAGATGGAGGAAGGCCGCCGATACATTATATATATTTATATAGATCAGCTGTCGGGCCGCATCGTAGGCACTGGCAAGATCGACAAGCATTTGGGCAACGTGCCACCCGCCTACGAGGAAGGTCAGGAAGTCGAAGCTCTCGTCTGGAAGCAAACGAACCTTGGCTACAAGGTCATCATCAACCAACAACATGCCGGCCTGCTCTACCATAACCAGATCTTCCAGGAGCTTCGCATCGGCGAACGGCTGCGCGCCTGGGTCAAGGGCGTGCGCGAGGACGATAAGATCGACCTCAGTCTCCAGCCCATCGGCTATCGCCAGATGATCGACCCTGCCGAGGCCGCCATCCTGAAGGCACTGCATCGCCGCAACGGTTTCCTGCCGCTCACTGATCATTCCACGCCCGAACTCATCGCCTCCGAGCTGCAGATGTCGAAGAAGACGTTCAAGAAGGCCATCGGTGCCCTCTACAAGCAGCAACGCATCTCCCTCCTCGCCGATGGCATCCAGCTGCTGGATGAAGAATAATTTATTAGGTCACACAGATTTCACAGATGAACACAGATTATTGTATGTTGTATATAGAATAAAATCTGTATAAATCTGTGAAATCTGTGTGACTTAAATATTCTCTGTGCGAAAAAAGCAGATGCAGAATCTGTGAGACAAAAGACCTGCCATCAGTGAGGATATGCAAGGAAAGGCAAGGTGATATCGACAAGGTGCTTGTACCCTTCGACATTCGGGTGCAGCTTGTCCTTCTGGTAATACGGGCCATAGTTGCTGTGCGTGAAGCCCGAGCGACGGAAGAGGTCGAGATAGGGCACATCGTGCGCCTTGGCCCATTCGATCTGGGCATCGACGTAGTGACGCAGTCCGATGCTGTCGGTAAAGAGCGTATCGTAGCCCGCTGCTCCCTTGTTGAAGATAGGCAGCGTGGTGAACAGAAGGATCTCGGCATCGGGGTTCTTCTGTTTCAGTTTCTGATAGCTGTAGTTCATGCCGCCCAACATGGTCGTGAGCTTCGCGGTGTCGAAGCCGTCGGCCTCGGTGTAGTCGCTGAGCGTCCCGATGGTGGCGCGTCCCTTCGAGAAGTCGTTGCTGGGCGACCAAAGCAGGTAGATGTCGTGCGGCTCATCGCGTCGGCAGGAGCGATCCACAGCATACTGCACGCCACTCTCCTGAGTCGCCACGCTGTAACCTGCCCCATTGATGCCGTGGCCGAATAACGTGAGCTGCAGCTTCTCCTGCCAATAGAACTTGCAGCTGTCCGACTCCTCGATATTACTGAACGAACCTCCGAAGATACCAAGGCTCTTGCCGAAATTGGGCGAGAGGGTGTAATCAATATCGGACGGGTTGTCATTCGGTTCATCTGTCGGCTCATCTGTTGGTTCATCTGTCGGCTCATCTGTTGGTTCATCTGTCGGCTCATCCTTAGGTTCCTCGGAGGGTTCCTCAATCGGCTCGTTGATCGGCTGTACCTCTGGCTCATGACATGCTGACAGCAGGGAAAGACTACCGAGCAGCATTATTAATATGTACCTCATCGTTGATTTCCTTTCACGATAATCTTTTTACCTTTGTAAATCATAATGCGACCCGTCGTGGCAGGACTGATGCTCCGCCCGAAAAGGTCATAGCAGAAAGTTTCATCGCTGCCATCCTCTGTCCTCATCTCCAAGATGGCATTGTCGGAAGAATAAGGCCGAATCAGAACCGAGTCGCACACAGGATAGTTCCTCAGATCAATGTGTACCGAGGATGATGAAAACCAATAGTCATTCTGCATGCCATCAGGCAAGCTGAGCGTCATCGTCCAACCATCCTTGGCGTTATCAGCCTCGACGGTCGCTGTCCGGTTTCGAAAGAGTGCACCCTCAAAGTCGCCTTCAAGCAGCGAGATGCCATTGACCTTCACGTTCATGCCTTTCGTCTCGATGATGGTCGGTATGACCTTGCCCAACGCGAACGTCTCCGTCAGGTTGCGATACATGGCTGCCGCACGTTCTCGCGTATAGTCCATCATGGCATTCTGCTCATACTTGTACCAATTATAGGTGCCGTGTGACGAATAGGCATCGAACGTGAAGTGCATCTCATCCTCTATTTCGTCTCTCATCTCAGCAAGCAACATACAGGCGTACGAAGGCTTCAGGAAATCGCCGAGATATACGGTGAAACGATCGATGAACATGCGTCTGAACTCTTCGAAGGACTTCAGTTTCGTAAAGAGCCTATGTCCGCTCTCGTTCCCCTTGTTCTTCACTTCCTGTCCTTCTGTTCCCTCGACGAAGATGTAGTTGAGGAAGTTCTTATCGTTCGAAAAGAATCTGTATTCGTCCAAATCCTTGAGAATCCATCGCCAGCGACCACCTTCAGCCTTCGGAGCCCAGGCAAAGATATTGTTCCCCGGCCAGTCGTGATTGCCGCAGTAGGCTTCGGCTATCAGGTAGTTGGCAAATTCGCTGATGTCCATGAGTTGGCCAATCGTCTCGTAAGTGGAAGAATTGTTCCAGACACGCGTGACAAGTTCGTCGTACGTCCCCTCTCCGTAATAGATGTTATCGGTCTGATAGATATCATCGTCATCAATGCCATAATTGGCCTCGACATAATGCTCGTCCGACCTTTCCCGCAACTCATACATGCCCTTGTATTCTCCATTGATATACACTATCACGGGGCGATAGGCTTGCCAATCCAAGTCGGCCACATGAATTCCGAACAGCTGCTGCACGAAGGCATCGTTCGTCCTTGAGCCGAAACTTCTCGACCCGCCGTTGCGAAGCATTAGTGAAGAGTGTTTCGTGACCTCGGGTTTATCAATCCAGAAAGGACATTTGAAGCGTTTGGTGCCAAAACGCTTGTGGGCATAGAGCCGCAACGATTTCTGCGCATACACGCGCGAAGTCTTGCCTCCCACCGATGTCTCGCACAACTGATTCAGCGCAGTGCTGTCTGCCACAAAAAACTCGACGTTGAGCGGACGTCGCCAACTCTGCATAAAGTTGGCGTTCGGGTCATCCTTATCCCCTGCCAATATTCCAATCTTCTCGTCATAGAGATAATCGCCGTCAGTCACCAAAGAGAAGACGGGCATCCCCAACGTGCGCGGATGGAAAATATAGCTATGTGTGGCGGCAGGCTTGGGCAAACAATCCTGGGAGAGTATCTTGGCACGAACTACCATCGAATGGTCAACGTCGAGACTTACCTCCTTGCCAAAATCGGAGTGCAAGTCCGGCTCGCTCCCATCTGTCGTCCAATAGATGTTAGCGTCATGCGGACATCCGGCTTCGGGCATGGTCACGCGAAGTGTGAATGCCTCATCCATCAATCCGCCCTCCACGCTAAAGACAGGATCGGGAGCCACGTCGGTCGTCCCTTGCCCCACATTCGCAGATCCTGGAGAAGGCTGCAATTCGTAATGCCACTCCTCGTCTCCATCATTTACTCGACCGTAGGCAATGTTCGGGGCAGGCATGCTCTCGTACGTGAGCTGGTCAACCACCTTTCCTCTCGCATCAAACAAATAGAGCTCGCCCTTCCCCGCATCCAATCGGAAGTCGGTGTGCAGACCTTCGGCTTTCTTGTCGCAATAGATGAGCAGATAGCCCCGTGCAGGTATATACCTGTTGCCTTCCAATCGCCATGCACCCGCTCCATCGGCATGCTCGCCAATGGAATAGCCCGAAAGATTGATTGCGGTTCCACTCGGATTGTAAAGCTCCACCCAAGAGTCGGGGAAGTCGTGCTCCACCATCAACAGGTCGATGTTCGACTGCATAATCTCGTTGATGACAAGATTCTCTGTCTCTTCACTCGCGCGCGCAGAGAGAGAGAGAGAGAGTAGTCAGGAAGATTGTTGTAGCTCTAATCATATATTATATTAATGTGAAAAAGACTGTTCACTGATGAATTCTGAGGATTTTCTTGCCTTTGTGAATCATTACCCGCCCATCAGCAGGATGATGGAGTCGATGACCGAACAAGTCATAGAAGGAAGCATCATCGCAATCCTCAACAACGGCCTCCTCTATGCCAGCTCCAGGAGCAACTACAGGCAAAAGGGTCAGCGAGACGATATTGTTGCCCAGCAGATCCGGTCGTAAGGACATTTCGGGCTGATGAAAAGTGCGAGTCTCAAAGCCTCCATTGGAGTAACCGACTACCAGCTGCCAATGGAAATTACTGCTGCCACTATTCACACGGAAAGCCCTTCCACTGAAACAATATCCATCGAAATTGCCCTCTGTCAAACCGATGTCGTTCACTCTTACCGGCACATTGTAAACCGAGCCATCATGATATGCCATCGTGGAGACCGTAAGCGGGATAACATCCCCCAAATTGAATCGCGAAGCAAGCTGCTGGCTCTGGATCAGCGGACGCTGCTGACAGAATGGGATAAGCCGATTCTCGATACGATTGGCAAAATCCTGATAGGTGGCACCTTCGTTCATGAAGGCGAATGTCGCTTCGATCTCACCATCAATCGCTGCACGCATTTTGTTAATCATTGCAACTGTGACCGAGGGTTTGCAGAAATCCCCCAGATAGACCATCATGCGGTCGATGAACGGGTTGCGGAACTCCGGCATATCGAACAGCCGCGCAAAAATGCGTCGGTGTTCGGGCTTTTCATCGTAATTGCTCTCACTTCCCGTCATTGTGATGAAATTAAGCCAGTTCCAGTTGTCTCCTCCTCCGGCAAGATCGTCAAGGTCCTTCAGCAGAGGACGGAAAACCTTCTGGGTTTCGCTTCTGTCGTACCACAGATAGACGTTGGTATGAGCAAAGGTGCGATTGGAGGAATATGCCTCGCAGCAAAGATAATTGAGAAGCAGCGACATGTCGAAGTATCGGGCGAAGTCTTCATATCTGGAATACGGGTCATCTATCAGCTGACGAACATCGTCGTAGTCTGCCACACTGCTATAAAAAGCTTCGACTTCCGAAATGGAATCTTCCTCCAGACCCAGATTGTTCGATGCCCAAGTATTGTTGGCACGCTCACGAATGTCCATGATTCCATTGTACTTGCCGTCGATATAGACAATGCACGGCCGATAGTCGAGATACTGCAAGCTGTCGATATGATTGGCAAAAAGCAACTGTACAAAGGCGTCGTCAATACGTGAGTCGAGGCAGCGCGTGCCACTATTGCGAAGACAGAAAGTCTTGGTCTTCTTGACGAATGGCTTATGCGGGAAGAATGTCGAAGATTTGAAGCGTTTCTTCTGCCAACGCTTGTTGGTATAAAGGTTCATCGCCTTCTGATTTCTTCGCAACGACCCTGCACCATGCATGCCCGCCTCGCCTATCTGATTGATGAGTGCCGTGTCAGGCTCCGATTGTTCGAAGAACTCGATGTTGAACGGGCGGCGCCAACCCTTGAAGCAATTGCCATCAAAATCATCGCCCACCATCATGCCTATCTCCTCGTCGTAAAGGTATCTGCTGTCGGTCGATAGCGAGAACACCGGCAGTTGCGTCGTGCGTGGATGGAAGATGTAGGAATGCGTAACAGGCAGGGAAGTCAGTGCGAAGTCAGAAATCAACCGGGCACGGACCACCGTTGTTTTCGTTATCTGTATCCTACACGGTTCATCCTTGGCATAGCTTGCTGACGCTTTGGTAGGAGCCGAGCCATCGAGGGTGACATACAGGCGCGTGTCGGAAGGAAGAGCAGCATCAGGAAACGCAATCGATAGTAAGAATGACTCGCCCACCGTGAGCAGTCGCCCTGCATGACTGAATATCGGATTAGGCAAGAGAAAGTCTGAGCCACGGCTTTCGTTCGGTTCGCCAGGCGTTGGCGTGACTTCAAATTGCCATTCGTCAGCCCCATCATCCACTCGGCCCCAAGCGATATTGGGGGCAGGCATCTCTTCGTATGCCACACTATCGATCAATACGCCGTCCGCATTCCAAAGATAGAGGGCTCCCGCCTTGGTAGATTCCAACCGGAAGTCAGTGTGTTCCCATCCGTCATCCTTCTTGTCGCAATAGACGAGGATATGCCCACCTGCAGGGAGTTCGCGAGTATGGTACAGTTTGTAAGCTTTGGCATAGTCGCTACTGGTGCCAATGCTCCAGCCTTTCATGTTGATTTTCTTTCCTGTAGTGTTATAGACTTCGAACCAGGAGTCGGGGAAATCCTTTCGATAGAATAAGGCATCGATGTTGCTCTGCATCAGTTCGTTGATAATCACTTGATGCGTCTGGGCGACAAGAGATCCACCTGAACTGACGAGTAGCATCAGACATGCGACAATCAGACTTCTTTGAAATAATGCTCTTTCCATATTCCCTTATTTTCTGATAATCTTCCGGAATGTTCCATCGGGATCACGCACCAGTCGTATGTCCCCCCCCCCCCCCTGCATTGCTGCAAGGCGTACCATAGATGGTATAGTAGAGGGCAGGTATTTTGTCCTCATCATTCACGACACACTCTATGCCTTCGCCCGGGTCGATCGAAATGGTCGTGAAGACGACAGACTCGCAAGTGCCCACAGTTTGGGCCAAACGCATGCTGACCGATGGCTGCTCATATCGGAAGGTCTTCGTGCTGCCATTCAAATAGGTCACAGTCATTGCCCAGCCCGCTGCAGGGTTTCGGCTGTCGAGCCTCAGCTTGCGCCCCATCCAAGTGTAGCCGTCAAATCGGCTTTGGGTGAGCCCGACATTGTTGACCAGAATCGGATTCCCCTGCGGATAGATGGTCATCGGAACAACATCGCCCAACGAGAAATATTGTGCAAATTGATTGTAAGTCCGCAGGGGGCGCTGTTCGCAATAGGGTATCAGCCGTTCGTTGATAGTTTTGTCAAAGTCTGCATAGCTTACATCTTCGGTCATAGCAGCAAAGGTTGCTGCCACTTCGCTGTCGATTTCATCGCGCATTTGGCGGATGAGCGGCAACGTCACATCGGGGCGAAGGAAATCGCCGAGATACGTGCCCATGCGGTCGATGAAGGTTTCGCGGAACTTATCCATCATCAGCAATTTCTGTATCAGCCGATGTTTGATGGGCTGCAATGCCCATTTCCCTTCATTACCCGCCACCATAAGCCAATTGAGATAGTCGAAACCCAATTGGGAATTGGAGAAATAGTCAAGGTCTTTCAGTACGAAATGCCACTTGCCCTGCTTCTTCCTCCACATATATACATTATTATGCGGGAAGTCCTCATTCGTTGCAAAAGTCTCGCAGCAGAGATAGTCGATAAACTGGCTCATCTCCATGATGGTTTCGAAGTCGGCAAATGTCGAAGATTCGTCATCGATGAGCTGGAGCATATCGGCGTATGCTGGCGCATCGCTGTAGAAACTTTCCACAACATCCACCTCCTCCGTGATTCCATAATTCGATTCAAGATAGTCCTCGTCAACCTTCTCTCTTAGTCCAAAGACGCCCTTGTATTCTCCATTGATATATCCAATGACGGGCGAATAGGCTATCCATTCGAGCGAATCCTTCCATCGGGCGAAGACTCGCTGTGCCAATGCGTCCTCAAACCGTGTGTCGATACACCGATTGCCGCCATTGCGCAGACGAAATGACTTGACCCAGGTGACTTCCGGTTTGTCTGCGGACCAAAGTTGTGCCTTGAAGCGCTTCTTTCCGAAACGCTTGTTGGCATACAGCTTGAGTGACTTCTGCGAATAGATACGCGATCCCAAACCACCCACAGCCGTTTCGCCAAGCTGATTGATAATGGCATCATCGCCCTGCTTTTCGAAATATTCGATGTTGACGGGACGACGCCAATCCTTGTAGCAATTGCCCGTGCCCAAGGGCTGGCCGCCCAGCAGGATGCCGTGGTCTTCGCTATAGAAATAAGCGCTGTCGGACACCAGACTCACGATGGGCAGATGCAGCTCGCGGCGATGGAAGATGTAGGAGTGGGTGGCAGCGCGCGAAGGCAAGGCATGAGCCGACAGAAGTTTGGCGCGGACGGTGATCGTTCGGTCGATCGGCAGACGAAACTCAGTCGCAGAAGGGGATTCGAGTGTAGGTTCCTCTCCATTCGTGGTCATATAGATGCGGGTGTCGGATGGTAATTCATATCCCTCCGGCATCGTTATCTGTAGCTCCGCAGGTCCCGTCATGATACGCCCTGACAGACTGAACACGGGCGAAGGCAGTAACGTAGCCGAACCGCCGCCTTGGTTGGCTGCTCCGGGTGTTGGCTTCAGCTCATATTGCCATTCCGATTCGTCTTCGGTACAGCGACCGTATGCAATGTTCGGCGCAGGCATCTCGGGATGTCTAAGGCTGTCGATAATCTCCCCGTCCGGACTGAACAAGTAAATGCTTCCTCCTGAAGTAGATTCCAAACGAAAGTCAGTGTGAGTATCCTGCCCTTTCTTGTCGCAATAGATCAGTCGGTAGCCGTGGGCAGCCACATGATGGCTTTTGGGGAAAAGATACGAGGACTCGAAATCGGGTGTCAATCCTATCCTATAGCCCTGGATGTTGATCGCCTTTCCTGTCGGATTGTAAAGCTCCACCCAAGAATCGGGGAAGTCGTGCTCCACCATCAGCTGGTCGATGTTCGACTGCATGATCTCGTTGATGACAAGGTGTCCCGATTCATCTGAACCGAGAGCGTCAGCCGAGGCTGTCGCCGGCAGCACGCCGAGCGCAAGGCTTGTCAAAAAGAGCTTTGTCCGTTTTTCCAACATAAAATCGGTCGATTTTGTCCGTTTTTCCAATGCAAAAATGAGTATTTTTGTCCGTTTTTCCAACAAATGTGGTGCAATCGCTCCTAATTCTTACGAATAATTAACGACTAATAGAGGAAGAATCTTTCGGCCACGCTTTCCGAAAAGCCCACAGGAGGTTCGGGCGATTCGGTGATACTCCAGCTGGCGGGGTCGAAATCGGGGGAAGACAGGAGCGACTGCGTGCTCGGGAAGTCGTGGTCGAAGCGGAAGGTGCAGATCGGGATGCCCTGCGGGCCGATGAGCGAATAGTAGCTTCCGCTGCGACAATCGTCGAGGGCGGGTCCCAGATAATAGGGCTGCTGGCTGGAGCCGAGGGTGCGCTGCTCGGGGTGCTGTGCACCGCCGAAGGTGACAACAGTGCCGCTGCGGAGCAGGATGCGGCGGTTGTCGTCGCAGTCGAGCGCTTCTTCCGAAGGGCCTTGTGTCGTGTAGGCGAACAGGTTGCCTCCGTCGATGACGATGGCACCCGGCTCGCCGTAATCGCTGTCGATGGCATCATCACCCGTGCTGCAGCACACTGAGGTGCCACCTGCAAAGGTGATGGGACCGGCGCTGTTCAGGCAGTCGTCGTAGCAATGCATGAAGAGCCGCCCGCCATCGATGTCGATGCGCTCCCCGGCCTTGCAGCCCTGCGAAGCGTTGTCGGCAGTCTCGATGCAGATGTTGCCGCTGCGGATGCTGATGGAGCCTGGCGTCAGGATGGCGGGACATCCCTCGGTCAGTGTATGTCCGTCGGAGCCTGGAGCGTAGAGGGTCTTGCCCGTGCAGCGGATGTCGATTTCGGGAGAATAGGCTGCATCGTCCGAGCCAATCATGACCGCACCCTGGCACACGATGCCCTTGCCCGCTTCGCGCGAAGCATGAATCGACAGCCGCCCCCGGCTTATTTCGAATGCCTCGTCGGCCCAAACAGCGATGGGCGAATAGATGACGCCATCGCCCTTGATGCCCCGGCTGCTGTTGTCGATAGTGAGCGTGCCTCCTTCGATACTGACCGAACCTGCGTTTAACGAACACCCAGCCTTTCCATCGGTCACGATGGCAAGTGTGCCTGAACCTGCGAATGTGAGATGTCCGTCTGCGCTGATGGCGGCCTGTGGCGTGTCGCGATCCAGTTCGCTGGCCGATTGCCTGAGCGTATTCTCGCCTTCAACGAGGATGGTGGCAGCCGATGCCTTCGCCAGCGTGATGACGGATGGGCGACTGCTGGCGAGCGTCACACCGTTGAGGTGGAGGCGAATGGGCTGATCGGCTTCGATGAGGATTGAAGCATCGGTGGCCTGACCCGCGATTTCGACGTCTGTCACAAAATCGCAATGGCTCACCACCTTGACATGATTTCCGCTGCACTCGATGGTCAGTCCGTCGAAATAATAGGGATTGACCGTCGCCACTTGGTCAGGGCCGAAGCTGATTGAGGCATACGTCTGGAGCTGGGGAAAAGTAATGCTGTCGATGCTGGCAATGGGCACAGTGAAGGCGGAATCGACACGATGCACGACAAGCTGCTGCCCGGCCACATCGCAGGTCAGGCTGTCGATGCTGCCGACGTCTGCCTGGATGCGCTGCGCACCCAGATGGAGCTGAAGGGCAGTGGCCGCAAGCGGGAGGAACTGGAGGAGGGTCATGGACGGAATGCTTTGCGGGTGTTACCATTGGCATCGCGCACGATAAAGAAGCCTCCCGACGTTGACGATGTGGGGCGACCAACGAGATCATAGCCTTGCTGCGGTGCGGCATGGTCGGACGTGAAAACTTCGATGCCCAGCTGGGCAATGGGCGTGGGATCGAAGCTGACACTCGTGAAGCCGGAACCGAAGTCGGAGAGACAGAACGAGAGCGCGGAGTGACGGCGTTCGAGCGTCTGCGTGCGCCCCAAGGCATCGTTGAGCGTGATGCGCCAACCCAGCTGGTCATTGCCGCTATCGAGACGGACGGGCCGACTTGAGAACAGGGCGCCGTCGAAGTCGCCCTCGGTGAGCGGGATGCCGTTCACCTTGATGTCGAGGGGCCCATGGCTCAGCCCGTCGTCATTGATGCATCGGGTGCTGACGCGCATCGGCACGACATCGCCCAGCCGATAGTAGGCGGCCAGATGCTGATAGTGAATCATCGGGCGCTGCTCCAGATAAGGGATCAACTTGTGGTCGATGCGGTCGGCAAAGTCGGCGTAGGTCACGCCCTCATCGAGCACTTCGAAGGTGGCCGGAATCTCGTCCTCTATCTCGGCACGCATCCGCTGCAGCATAGGCTTGCTGACCGAGGGCTTGCAGAAGTCGCCCAGGTAGGTCTGCATACGGTCGAGGAATGCGTCCTGGAACTCCTTCATGCCGAACAGCACGACGTAGAGGCGACGGCAATTGTAGTTCGACCCCCATGTACCCTCCGAGCCCTGCAGCGTGATGAAGTTGTACCAGTTGGTGGTGGGGGCTGTGGAGGCCAGTTCGTCAAGGTCCTTCAGCACAGGGTGGATGCGACAAGCGGGGTCGTCGGGACGGAGCGTGTCGCCCTGCACCCACATGAAGACGTTGGCCGACGGGAAAAGCGTGTTGGTGGCGAAGGCCTGGCAGCACGTGTAGTCGAGCAGCAGGGGCATGTCGAAGTAACGGCAAAGTGCCTCATAGGTCGGACTGTCGCTCCAGATCAGGTCACGCACGGGCCGATAGATGGGGTCGGGGCTGTCCATATCCTCGATTTCGGTCACAGCGTCCTCATCGATGCCGTAGTTGTTGGCCGCGAAGGTGTTGTTGGCGCGTTCGCGAAGGTCGTAGAGGCCGCGATAGCGTCCGTTGATATAGACGATGGCAGGGCGATAGTCGAGGTACTCCAGCCGACCGATGTGTTCGGCAAAGAGCAGCTGCACGAAGGCATCCTCCAAGCGCGAGTCGGCACAGCGGCTGCCGCCATTGCGCAGGCAGAAGGTCTTGGTGCGGGTGATGTGCGGCTTATGGGGCCAGAAACGTGAGGCGTCGAAGCGCTTCTTCTGCCAGCGCTTGCTGGTGTAGAGGTTCATGGCCTTCTGGTTGTGGAGCATGGAGCCTGCGCCGTGCATACCGGCTTCGCCCAGCTGGTTGAGGATGGCACGGTCGGGCTGGTCCTGCTCGTACATCTCGAAGTGGATGGGGCGACGCCAGCCCTTGTAGCAGTTGGCGTGATAGTCCGAGCCGATCAGCATGCCGAGGCTGTCGCCCCAGAGCAGCAGGCTGTCGCACGTGAGCGAGAAGACGGGCAGCCGGGTGGCACGTGGATGGAGGATGTAGCTGTGAGTGGCCGGCACATTGGTGAGGCCCTGTGCGGAAAGGAGCCGTGCGCGCACGACCGTAGTGCGATTGAGGGTGATGCGGAAAGGATTGTCGCGCGTGTAGCTGGGCGAATCGGTGGTGGGGAACGAGCCGTCGGTGGTGACGTAGAGCCGCGTGTCGGCAGGCAGGTCGGACCGGTCGGGGATGGACACGGTGAGCTCCTGCCCCGCATGGTCGAGCAAACGGCCTATGAGGCTGAACGAGGGGTCAGGCATCAGATAGTGGGTGAAGACACCCTGGTTGGGCGTGCCCGGTGTGGGGGTCACTTCGTAGTCCCACCCTTCGCCCCCATCGACAGTCCGCCCGTAGGCCACGCCGGGAGCAGGCTGCTGACGATGGCGCAGCGAATCGGCTATCGTGCCGCTGGCATCCCACAGATATATGGTGCATTCATGGGCATCGAGATGAAAGTTGGTATGCTGGTAACCGTTATCGACCTTGTCGCAATAGACCAACAGGTGACCGGCAGCACCGATGTACATCGAGTGACTGAACTCCCAGGCTGTGTCGAAATTGCGCTCCAGGCCTATGCGCCAACCCTGTATATTGGCAGCCTTTCTGCTGTCATTGTAGAGTTCGACCCACGAATCGGGGAAATCGCCTTTATACATGATACCATTTACGTTGCTCTGCATGATCTCATTGATCACAACGTTTTGCGCCCCGACTTGCAGAGAGGAGGCGGAGAGAAGAGCAACGAGGATTGTGAGAAGGCGTTTCATAAGAAATTATTTACTACTCAAGTTTCACATTAGTTCAACTTGCCGGATTTGAACGGGAGTTATCTGATCATGACGACACGCGAGGAGCCGTCGTCGTAGCGCACGATGTTGATGCCACGAGCAAGGCTGGTACGCGGCGTACCATCGGGAGCAAGCACGGCAATGGCACGAGCTGCGGCAGGGGCTGCTACCTCGTCGAGACCCTCGGGAGGAATGTAGCCGAAGTAGGAGTCTTCGAGCGCGATACGTTCGTCGATCCATGCGTCCAGACGCTCGAGGCTGTCGGTGTAGCCGAGCTGCTGATAAGGACGGACACCGGTAGTGACGCCAGTCGCAATCCAGACGCGGCGAGCCAAGCGGCAGACGTCGCCCGGCTGATAGGTGACATCCTCTTTCCATTCGGGCAAGTGGTTGAAGTGATCGGTCCAGTCGTCGGAGGCTTCCCATCCGGGGTTGGTGATGGTCTGGCTGATGCACAGGGCGTTGGGCCAACGTGCCCATTCCATGTCATAGAGGTCGCTGCCGATGCGGTCGTGCCAGGCATGAATGAGGCCCGAGATGTTCTTTGGGCTGAAGATGCCGCAGTCGCGCAGCTCGGCGTAGCGCGCCCGAATTTCGTCCTTATAGTAGTCCCAGAACCACGTGGCGATGCCACGCCTCGAGATCTTGAAGCGATAGTCGCTGTCGCTATACGAGAATCGCGCCGGAAAGACAAGCGTGCCTTCATGATAGTTGCCAAAGGTACAGTCGAGGTCGTAGGGGGCTACGTGCCACGTTTCGCCGCCATCGTAGGTAAGCCATTGCCAGTTTTTGGCAAAGCCGTCGTAGTTGCTTATCACCGTGCTGAACACGAGATAATTGACCATCGACGTGACATCGAAGTGGCGGGCAATGGCCGCACGAATCTCCTCGGCCGAGGCTCCGCTTTGCTTCAGGTTGGCCACCTCACCTACCCTTCGTGTCAGGGCGATAACGGCCTGTTTGACCTGGGCCGAACGTTGCTTGGCCTGGCGCACCTCCTGCGAATCGCCGGGCCTCGAATAATAGGACGAACTGCTGTCGATGAGTTCGTCGCCTTCGTCATAGGCATTGCCCTCCATGTCATAAAGCCCCTTGGGATTACGCACCTCGAACGCACTCCACTTCAGGTTATCGAACCAGAAGTTCGTCTCGTTCATGTTGCCGTCGAGGTGGATGTGGAGGGCATTGTGCTTCTCCTGAGCCATGTTGCGGCGATGCTTGGCGAGCTGCCAGGTGCAGATGCCCCAGAACTCGCCGTTGAGGAACATCATGCAGGGGAAGCCGTCGGGATAGCAGCGTGCATTCTTGTGTCCCTCCACGCCGGCACGTTTCCAGATGCGGTTGCTCGAAGCAGGCATCTGCTGCTCCATCTGGTCGAAAAGCTGGTAGCCCACAATCCCGATGCCGCGTAGCCAGTCGGTATAGAAAGCCTTGAGGTGGAAATGGTCCTGTTTTACCCATCCGTCAAAATCCACAGTGGGCACCGTTTCGCCCTTCCAGTCATCGTCGATGAGCTGCAGCTTGACATTGCGTTTGGGGAAAGAGGTGGAGGTGGCACCCTGCACATTGACGATGGCCCGCTTCATGAAGTAATTGCCCATTGAATCGAAATATTCGATGGTATCACGGAAGTTGGAGGTGTTGGTGTAGGGGATTCCGTACTTGGAGCGCAGGTTGATGTAGGCCAGGCGAGGCTGGGGCAGACTGATGTCCGACTCATGGCTCCAGTCGTGGGTCTGACCGAGAACGAATCCATGCAAGCGGATGGTCTGCTCATAGCTGCTGGACTGTGCCCTGATCGATAAGAAAAGACTAAGAAACAGGGTGATGAGAAAGGTCCATTTTTTCAACATGAGAACCGGCGTTTTTGTCCGTTTTTCCAACATGACAAGAGTAATTCGACCAAAATATAGAAAGAATAAAGCAAAAGCCAAACACTTGGAGCATTTCCCCAAGTATCTGGCTTTATGAATCGTAAAAGAAGCGTCCGATCAATAGGCGGGGATGAGCAGCCAGGCAGCAGGACATGTACCTGGGTCATCGTTGGCGTAGGTCGAACGGATGTTGTCACGCACGCTCACAGCCTGTGCACGGGTGTCATAGCCGCCAGCTACTACACGATAGAGACCAGCCTCATTCTGCACAAGGAAGGCATTGTAGCCACGGCTCACCATCTTGGCCTTGAAGTTGTCGGCATTGGTCTTGTTGCTGAATGCACCAACCACAACATTGTAGTCCTTCAGGAGTCCGGCATCACCACTATTCACCACCGAAACCTTCTCCTGGCGGTCACCGGCCTGGGCCACTGGTGTGGTACGGGTCGTGGTGCGGGTAGGAGTAGTGTAGGTGATTGGCTCCACCTCCTTCACTTCCTCGGTAGGAGATGCTACGGTAGCAGCGTCGGAAAGGGTTTTAGAACTTTTGCAGCCAGTCATTGCGACAGCTGCAACAATGGCAAAGGCCATCAAGAGTGTCTTCTTCATATTTATTTGGGTTAAGTAATAGATATTTTTATCAAATTTGGGGGCAAATTTACGCAACAAATCCGTAGAAAGCAAATTTTTCGTCTAAAAAAAACTGAAATACTTGGAAAAATGCCAAAAAAGCCGTAATTTTGCAGCGATATATGGATTAAAAGCGTCAATATGAAAGACAGTATCATTATCCTCAGCGGTGGCATGGACAGCGTGACACTGCTCCATGAATTCCAGGAGCGCATCGCCCTGGCCGTCACTTTCGACTATCATTCACGCCACGCCGAGCACGAGATAGCCTGCGCGCGCTGGCAGTGTCACAAACTCGGCATACCCCATCTCGTCATCAATATTGACTTCATGGAGCAGTACTTCCGCTCCAGTCTCCTCAAGAATGGCTACGAAGAGATACCCGACGGACAATACGACGAAACGACGATGAAATCGACCGTCGTTCCCTTCCGCAATGGTGTCATGCTCAGCATCGCCGCCGGCATCGCCGAAAGCCAGGGCTTGCAGCACGTGCTCATGGCCAACCACTCGGGCGACCATTTCGTCTATCCCGACTGCCGCCCCGACTTTGTCGTTGCCATGAGCCACGCCATCGAAGAAGGCACCACCAACGGCGTTACGCTCTTCGCCCCCTACACTCCCCTCTCGAAGCGCGAAATCGCGCTGCGTGGCCGCGAGTTAGGCGTCGATTATTCGCACACCTACTCCTGCTACAAGGGTCACGACCGCCACTGCGGAACCTGCGGCACCTGCATCGAGCGCAAGGAAGCTCTCGAAGGTTTCGACCCCACAGAGTATGAAGCGTAAGCAGAACTAAGGGATTCTAAGGGATTTTAAGGGAATCTAAGGGATTTTAAGGGACGTATGTTTCTTGGGTCCCAATCTCTACAGGCTAAGGTATCGTCCCTTAATATCCCTTAATATCCATAATATCCCCTAATATCCCAAAAAAGAGATATCCCTTATTATCCATCAAGTTGAGCAAATGCAAAACTTGAGTCAATTATTTTATTCTTCGACATCACAGCCGGTGAAGCCTATGGTTTCAGCGGCTTTTTCTTTCGAGGCACAGAAATAGACAAGGGTGGAGCGGGTGCAGACTTCACCAGAGGAATCAAGGATCTCCGTCTCGATGAAAGCGACATTACGCATCTGACGAACGATATGACCACGGATAGTAAGCACGGACTCGTTGGTCGAGATAGGCGTGAGATACTGCACCTCCATCTTGCTGGTGACACCGGTGGTTTGCAGTTTGCGTGTGACAACCCAACCGCCCACTTCGTCCATCAGCATGGCTTGCACCCCGCCGTGCAGGGTGTCGAGCCAACCTTGAAAGTCACGATCGGGATGCCATTGGGTGACGATATCGTCGCCATCCTCCCAGAAGTCAAGATGGAGACCACGTGGATTACCTGGGCTACAACAGATGCAGTTGTAGCCTTTGATGCCGAGCCAGGGGTTGATGATCTTTTTCAATTAACAATTAACAATTAATAATTAACAATGGTCAATTAACAATTAATAATTAATAATTTACAATTGTGGTGGGTTACGGAGGATAATTATTTTTCGATACGGATTCGGGCATCGACGGCGACAACTTCCTTCTCGTCGGCGATGAGTGGGTTGATGTCCATCTCCTTGATCTCAGTAGCAAAGCGCAGGAGGGTAGAGAGACGCACAATGATCTCCATATATTTGTGTTCGTTGATTCCCTTCTGTCCTCGCGTTCCCTTGATGATCTTATAACCACGAAGGCTATGGATCATCGATTCGGCTTCGGACACCGACAAGGGAGCCAAGCCGCTGGAGACATCCTTGAGCACTTCGACAAAAATGCCACCCAAGCCACAAAGCACAACGTGACCGAAGCGAGGTTCGTACTTGGCACCAATGAAGAGCTCAGTACCACGCAGCATCTTCTGCACCATCACGCCCTTGGCACCTTCGATCTTCATCTTGTGGTCAAACTCCCAGGCAAGATGTTCGGCATCGCGGATATTGAGCGTCACGCCACCCACATCACTCTTGTGAATGGGACCGACGACCTTGGCGACAACAGGATATCCGATTCGGTCGGCGAAGGCCAGCAGTTCTTCCTTTCGCTCCGAAACCATTTCGGGCACCATCGGGATGCCGGCACAACTGAAAATCTGTCGCACCAGGTCGGGCGAGATGTAGCCGCTCTCCTTCAGGCCGCTCATGATGTCGCGAATCTTCGGCACATCAACGCCGAAGAGCGTAATCTCGGCAGGCGCCGGCTTGGGGGTATTCATCACGCGGACGAGACAGTTGGCCACCGTCACTTCGTCGGAGAAGTTGACGTGTCCCTTGGCCAGGAACTCTGCCACCTCGGGGCCTGCCGTATTCATCGAAGGCAGGATGGGGAAGATAGGCTTGTGACATTCAAGAATCTTCTTGTGGAGTACGTCATAGGCCTCATAGAGTTGCACAAGACCTGGTGAGCCGAAAATGACGAAGATGGCATCAATCTCGTCGAAACGCTTCTCGCAATAGTCGATAGCGATACCCAACTGCTCAGGAGTACCCGTGGCAAGGATGTCGATGGGATTGCTCACGGCAGCGCCCTGGAAAAGTTTCGTCTTCAGTTCCTCGGTAGCGGAGCCAGTGAGATGAGGCACCTGCAAGCCGCCCTTCGAAAGCGCATCGGTCAACATCACACCAGGGCCGCCAGCATGGGTGACGATGGCGAAGTTGCGACCCTTCAAAGCGGGAAGAGTGAAGATACAGCCAACGGTGGTCAATTCCTCACGCGAGAAGCAACGCACGATACCAGCTTTGCGGAAGAGCGCCTCGACAGCCGAATCGCTGCTGGCGATAGCACCAGTGTGCGAACTCGCAGCACGTGAACCACTCTCGCTGCTGCCTGCCTTGATGGCAGCGATGCGACAGCCCTTGCGGATCAACGAACCGGCATGATAGAGCAGTTTGTCGGGATCGGAAATGTTCTCGATATAGAGCAGCTTGATGTGCGAGTCACGCTCAGGGTCGAAATTCTCGTCCATATATTGCAATGCATCCTCGATACCAATCTGCTTGCCGTTGCCGATGCTCCAGACGGAATTGAAAGGCAAGCCCTTGATGACCGCCGATTCGAGGATGAACACCGCCGTGGCACCACTGCCCGAGATAAAGTCTGCGCCTTTGGCATTGAGTTGGGGAATAGGCTTGGTAAACACACCGTGATACCATGCGTTCATCATTCCGATGCAGTTCGGTCCGATGAGTGCACAGCCATACTTCTCGCATGTGTCGAGGATGTGTTGTTCACGCTTAGCTCCTTCAGCAGTCTCTTCGCCGAAACCTGCCGAAATGATGATGAAGGCGCGCACCTGCTTTTCGGCAGCAAGGTAATCGACATAGTCGGGACAATACTTGGCAGCCACCACAAGGATAGCCAACTCAGTGGGCGGTATCTCCTTGGCATCGTGGAAAGCCTTGATGCACTGAATCTCGTCCTCCTTGGGATTGACAATACGGAGCGTGCCCTGGTAACCTCCTTGAATAAGATTGCGGACGATGGCGCCTCCTGGCTTATGCACGTTGTTCGAGCCGCCTATCACTACTATGCTCTCGGGATGTAAAAGCTGTCGGTTGATCATGATAGTCAATTAACAATTAATAATTAACAATTAACAATTAATTATTTACAAATAATGATTAACAATTTTGCGCAAAGATAAAAGAAATCGGGGAAGAATCCAAAAAATCGGGAGACTTTTTTGGTTTTTCATTCCAAAAATTGGAAGAATGCAGAATAATACGTATTTTTGCAACGTGCTTTTCGATGTTACAATAAAAAAAGAATGAATCAGGAACTGACGGTAGAGGTGACGGAATTCGATAACCTCCGCAACGAATACATGCAATACGAAGCAGCAGGTGAAGACTACATCAACATGCTCGACGCCCGACTCATGTCGGAGTACCGAAGCTATGTGGATGAGGATCCTGTGGCTGCTGAAGATTACCTGGCAGCAGGCAAGGCGCTCATCCGTGAACTTTCCAATTGGGCAGCGTCGGAGCGCCATCAGGCTGACACCGACTTTGTTGCCAACACGCTGCGCAAACTGGAAGAAGAAGTCCAACGACAACACTTCACGCCACAACCCGACGACCATGCCTGGGTTTATCTTGCAGGCGAACACAACGTCTGCCTGCATTACGGCAACGACACCGACAACGTGCGACTGGTCTATACACGTGACGGTGTCGAAGAATGCATCAAGGAGTCGGTGCGACTACTGCGCACAAAACGAGAAGCGAGGGAGACAGAGCTGCAACGCTCGCTTCAGCAGATGCGGGATGCCCTGCAACAGTCACAGCACAACACTCGAAAGTTGGACCGAAATCGTCTGCTGCGCAGTTTCCATTGCCCGATGATTGCCTACAAGGTCGCCTTCCTTGAAGGAATAATCAAGGATGTGGCAACGAAAGACACAGAAGAAATCGAAATAATGCAGCCCAAAAACAATGACGCCAAGCCACAGCATAAAAAAGGAAAAGGTTTTGATCCGGAGTTGAACCTATGCTACAGACAATTCGTCGAAGACCTGGCACAAGTGACTGCTCCGCTCGTTATGGCTGGCGATGGCAAGACGGTGCTGTTCCGCTTTGCCCTGTCCATCCCAAAGAAGGGAGAAATCTCAGTAAGCTGGGATGCGTTCAATTGCCGCAATTATCTTTATAGCCACACCTTCATGGTGCAGCAGGATTATCTGGACGCCCTGCGTTCGTGGTGGGCCACCAGCTGCATGATGGAAATGAAACGATTGAAAATGTAATGGAGCGGAATCCTATTGTTTTTTCCAAACCAGATAACTGATATTTTTAGCCTTGGCGAATTTGGATTCTCCCCATTCGTGTAGTTTGTTGTTGATGTCACGAAGGAATCCAAGGGCATACTGACTGCCCACGAGATAAACGGCGTTATCGATATTCAGATCCTGCAGCGCTTGGGCAAAATCGTGAAAGGATTCGGGTGTCAATGATTCTGCCACAAAAAAGTTGCTTCCTCGTTGACAAATAGCACGACGCACAGCCTTTCCCTTGGGTTGATTTTCGATCATGACACCATCGGCCACAAGCGGATACTGACGGAAGAAATCGCCTCCTTCCTGAATAGCCGCTTCGAACAACGGACTATGATCAGTTACTCCTATTCTCATTTTTCCTTGTATAATCGATACATATCCTTTCTTTGCCAATCCTTTTCCAACAACCTCTCCATTATATACACAAGCGCCCACTATCTCTCCATTATCCTTTCGAATATCCGCAGCCTGAAGGGCCAAGACGATATTTGCATCATTAGGATCAATCTTTCCTACTACGAATTTTGGCACCGCGTCCATCGGAATCATTAGTTTCAATTCTATTCCATTTATTTCAACCATCTTTTCCTGACAATGTGGGATAGCCGATGTCGATGAAGAAATAGAAAGATCGTCCAAAATCATCGTGTTGGCTGCACTCTCTTCCGATTCGAATTGTCCTTCTGGCACTTCGGGATCGAACATGGCATTTTCCAATTCCTCTACCCCATTCATACGAGCTTCAACAGGCGGTTGATACAAACAGCCTTTGAAAATGTAGAAGAGCACATTGGCGACGATGACAAACAGCACAAACAAGATGAGCAACTTGCGTATGCTCCATCCGTCTTTGGGTTTATTGTATCGTCCCTCTTCCCTATCGAAACTCTTTTTCTCGGGCACGGAATCATCTTTTGAACCCTCTGCCGACGGATTAACTGGCACAGTGTTCTTGTCGAAGGTTTCGTCCTTACCGATGATACGAATTTCAGAATCTTTTATGTCTTCCATTGTTCCGACAAAAAAACATTATTTGATAACACCATTGTCGTATGCATTTTTCAACGCCGTGAGGGCATCCTTCGAAGCAGTGATTGGGTATCTCACACCACAACCATTGCTCAGAATGAGCTGGCCCTTGGACGGATTGATGACATAGACATAGTCGAGATTGATAATCAAGCTGCGGCCCACACGCAGGAACCGGTTGTCTTCCTTATCAAGTTGTTCGCGCATGATTTCTTCAAGTTGTCCCAACTGGCATACCAGCACCTGTTCGTCATCATCGGCCATCTTGAAACGGGAATAGTTCCCCTCGGCAGCAATATAGACGATGCTGTCGATCGGGAACCTGTAGAGGCCAATGGTGTTGGAGATTGTCAGATGCGAGGTCATCCTTGAATTGTTTACAATAAAACGCTTTTAATTATTTGCTGCAAAGATAAGGGTATTTTTTGTATTCTCCAAACCAAAAATCATCAACCAAGTCCGCCGGCACCCCTATTTTGTTTAATTTAACACTTTCGATGGTGCAAAGATAGGGTTTATCAAACATATTTCCAAAAAAAATGGGACAAATTGTACGAAACCCATATCCTATTGTACGAAATGTCTCGTGTCACTTTTACGCATAAATAACAATCACCAATTAATTCGAACAAATGGGATACAATACCAAATAACACATAAATTTTTGATAGTGTATTGAAATTTGACTATGTTTATGTAAAAATGACGCAATAAGTCGGGGTGTCAGATAGCAAAATTGAAGATTTGTAGAGGAAAAGACACATTTTTTGAAAAAAGTTACGAAATAGTTTGGTGGATGAAGAAATTTTTCCTATCTTTGCAGTGCAATTCGACAAACTTTAGCGATATGAAGAGAGAGTATTTTGAAATCATGAACACGGAAGAGGAGAAAATTACTCGTTCGAAAATGTTGGAACTTTTGACGAAGCGTTACGGAATTCCGGAATTCGACGCCAAAGACATTCTGCAAGACGCCTGGCTGGTCCTTCTGGAAAAGCTGATGGTTGGAACACTTACCGAGAAGCCGAAAAACCTGATGGCTTACATGACGAGCATTTGCATCAACAAAGCTCACGAGTACCTCCGCAAGCGGACGTACGAGAACCTGGAGACTTCGCTCGACGACGAAAGCATCCTGCCCGAAAGGCTTGACTTGATTCAGAAAGAGATTCAATCGTGGATTGACTTCATCGAAGAGAGCGAGAAGGCACAGCAACGCAAGATGGAGGCCATCGAACAGGCCATCCGAACGCTCAACCCTCGTCAACGAGCTTTGCTCGAAGGTTACTACTACGACAAACGAACGATGAGGGAACTTGCACAGCAACTGGGCTACAGCAACGAGGACGTAGCCAAGAGCACCAAGAACCGAATCATCAAAACGATTCGCGAAACAATCAAACAGCAGGAGAGAGCCAAACAAAGCAGGCTCTCCCCTGCTGCCTTTTTAAAGGTTATAGTTCGTGATGCCCAAGATCTGCCAGAAGTCGGCTGGAAGGGTAACATTCTCGAGCATAATGCAGTCGCGGAACAGCGGAGCAATCGTCGAGGGTGTGTAGCCTGCAATGCCACAACCGATACGAGTCACGAGGAAGCGCATATCGGGATGTTCGGCAGCGAACTTCGCAAACCGTTCCACAGCGCCAGTTAAGCTTGCGATGCCTTCCATCGTCGGGATGGCATAGCTCTGACCCTGCAAGCCTTCACCCTGTCCCCAGATGGCGCCGAAATGATGCATAGCTGCTGCAGCCGCACCACCTGCATGATAGCCCCTGATGTTGCTACCGAAGACGAAGATCTCACCGGCATTAAGCGAGCTGATGTTGTCGGGGGTTACTCTTGGACCATAGTATTCGCGTGCGAACTGACGCTTTTGCTCCATCATCTCCATTGCAGAAAGCGATGCCTCGTGGCCGTACATATCGTTCATCTTACGATAATAGGCTCTCTTCGAAGAACGCTCACGAAGCCAAGTGTTATGGGTTCCACGTTCATCGTGGGCAAATTCCACCACATTGTCGATTGCCAGAAGGTCGGTCACTTCCTTCACGTTGTGTGCCGAGCCCATATAGGAGAATGTCCAGCCTTCGGTCTTCAGCTTTTCAATCAGACTGCGAAGGGCAGAGGCTGTCCATTCGCGGGAAGAATTCTCCAATCCATCGGTCAAGACCGTGACCACGGCAGCCGCATCGGGGTCATCCTTGATGCGGTCGTGCAGGCGTGTCAGCGACTGGCCCATCGCATCGTAGAGAGGCGTGCCTCCACAAGGCATATAGTCAGTGAACTCCTTGACCTCCGCGATAGGCTTGTTGTCGATCATCGTCCGCACATAAGGAGTGTTACCCGTGTCGAAAGTGACAAGCGTCAGCGTATGATCCTGCGTCTCTTTAAACTCCTCCTGGGCACTGCGGATGGTTCCAATCGTCTCGTTGATTCCCGAAAGGGTTGCTTCCCTCAGGTGTCCCATTGATCCACTCTCATCAACGATAATCAAGTTGTAAATACGTGCTTTTTTCTCCATAACAATTGTTTTTTAAGTTTGACTGTTAATAATATATTTAAAAGGTGTATTATTCAAATAAGACAGCTTCACCAATCAGAATGTCTTGATGTAATGTCCTTTCTCCTGCAGCCGTCCGATGACCTCGATGAAGCGTGAAGGCAGTTTGTCGAGTGCATCACCGGCAAGATCAGAGGGGATTTCCTTATAGAAGGCTTCGGCTATGCCGCCCGTAATGCAGGCAATGGTGTCGCTGTCGCCACCCAGAGTGACAGCCAGTCGAATAGCATCCTCGTAGTCTCGACTATCGAGGAAGGCGACGATGGCTTCGGGTACCGTGCCCTGGCAACTGCCATTGAAATAGTAGGTCGGACGAATGTCATCGCAGGTGCGATGCAGGTCGTATCCATATTTCTCCTCGATGTATTTGCGGATTTCCTCCTTCGTGCTGCCTGTCCGTGCCATGAAGATGGCTGCCGCCGTGGCTTGTGCTCCCTTGATGCCCTCGGGGTGATTGTGAGTGATGGATGCCGAGATTTCGGCAGCATTCTCGGTCTGCCAAAGTGTATCGAACATCCAGCCTACTGCCGAAACGCGCATGGCCGAACCATTGCCCCAGGAATTGTAGGGGACTCGTTCGCCGCCCGTATAGAAACCGCGATAGTCCTTGAGTTGCTCGGGATAGAAGAGCCAGGTGCGGAAGCCACCACCATATCCTCCCATCGGGCAGGGAAATTCGTTGGCAAACTCCACCAGTTTCTGTTCCAGAACCGCGTGCGAGAGGTTGGGGTCATCGAGAAGCCACTCGGCAACTGCCACAGTGCAGATGCTGTCGTCAGTGAAATTGCTAAACAGGTCGAAGAGCGGGAAGTTGTAGTCATGCGTGTTGCAGAACTCGAATGTTGATCCAGCGATATCGCCTATGATTGCTCCTAACATACGTGTATATTTTTAATTGGGTTTACTTGTTTTTGGAATGTTTCCGGCGGCACAAGCCACCGGAAAATTGTGAGTGGGTTTATTCTTCGACAGCCTTGACGTAGAAGTATTTCGGATAACGACCTACGACGAAGAGCGTCACCGGGCAAAGCCAAAGGGTGCGAGGCATTGATTCTCCCGTCAGTGGGTGTTTGCGTATAAACTGTTCAGTCTTGTTTCCTCGAACCGTATAAGTGGCACCTCCTGTCAGCGAAGACTGAGTCTGAGACAATTCGTGCCAACCGTCCTGCATAAGCTGCTGGAATTCCGCCTCGTCAAGCTTTTCGGAAGTAGCCTTCGCGATAATCGAGACTCGATCCTTTCCTTCACTCAAGAGGTCCAGGAACTTGTCCGCGCCACAAACCATCTCAAGGTTACCCTTCTTCCAAGGCCAATTCGGGAAATCAACGAACCAGCGATCCTCCTCTTCGCGATTGAAGGAGAGCTTGTATTCCTCCTTACGACCGGTAATGGCACTGCCCAAAAGCCTTACCAACTTCATTACGCTCATTCCGTCCACATCGCCATAACCGGACAACTGTTCGGTCACGACCTTGCGAATCTCGGAAATCGAGAGGCTATCGGCTGTCATCTGATCATTGTCACGAACTGTCTTCTTCGAATTTTCTGTGTTACTCATTGTTCTTACTGTTTGGTTAAACATTCAGAGATTTGTCATCCCTCATTATTATGTGTCAAAAAGACCAAAAGGTAAACATATTTCCCAAAATAGAAAGAATTTTGTACAAAAAAAATAAATCTTCAGCCATATAAAGGGAATAAGACCTTTTGCCAACTAATAATGCAAAGCATATGCCAAAAAGAAAGTGCGTCAGATTGACACACTTTAATATGAAAACAAAAGAAAGGTTTGTTCCTAAAAAAGAAGAATACTGACAATCTGTCACAGATTAGCGACATATCAGAAGATCAGGTTCGAGAGCCTGCCGGTGCGCTTGAATTCCTCGTACTTTTCAAGATTAAGCTGATAGTTGATGTTCCTCGATTCGGTGGGGAATACATCAAGAATGCCACTGTCGAGCATCTTACGAGCAAAATTGCGACGGTCGAAATTCTTTTCGAGAATGGCCTCATAGAGTTTCTGGAGCGTCGACATCGAGAATCGCTTGGGCAAAAGTTTGAAGGCCAAAGGTTCGAAGCACAACTGCTGTTGCAGACGGATATGGGCTGCGGTAATGATTTCGTCGTGGTCGAAAGCCAGAAACCGCATACCGTCAGGCAGATTCTTGATGGTATTGAGCACCTGATAAAGTGGAACCCATTTGGCATCGGCAGCATCATCTCCACCCCGTACAGGTTGGATGGTCACCAAAGCATAATAGGCGTCCGTGATCGTGATGCATCGAGGATCTCGCCCTGGAGTACTCCATGTACCAAGTTCATAGATGTTCTGAACGTCGAAGCCGGTCTCCTCCTTCAGCTCTCGTTTGGCACATTCAAGGAGACTCTCGTTCTTCTCCTCGACCACCAAGCCGTATTCGTTGGTCTTGGCCTCGATTTTGATGAAACCACCCGGCAGAGCATAACGTCCCTTGAAAGGTTCAATGCCTCGTTCGATGAGCAACACCTTCAGGAGTTCATCGGTCATATCGAAACCGAAAATGACACAATCGGTGGTGACTGCGGGTCGTGGATAGATATATCCAAAGTGGGGTTTTTCGTGATTTTCCATATCTTTTGACTTTGTTTCGGCAAAGATACACGATTTCAGGGACAAAAACAAGTCTTAGAGGATATTTCTTTCAGAAAACGCGTAATTTTAACACAAAACAACAATTTATGCAGTCTCTTTCTTCATCTTTGGCAGATAGACGGCTATGATGCCAAGCAAGGGAAGCAAGGCACTGACCTTAAAGATGAATAGGATGCTGGTCTGATCGGCCAGCCATCCAAAGAAACTGCTGCCAAGTCCTCCCAGTCCGAACGAAAGGCCATAGAAGATGCCTGCCACCGTGCCTGTATGATGCGGCATGAGATCGGTGGCATAAACGAGGATGGCCGAGAATGCGGACGCCATAACCATACCAATCACGATGGACAGACCAACGGTAGCGGCAAAGCCATCGAGATAAGGAAGTAGCAACGTGAAGGGTGCAGCCCCGAATATCGAGAACCATATCACATACTTTCGACCATACTTGTCACCAATCCATCCTCCCACGATGGTTCCAACGACCTGAGAGGCAAGGAAGGCGAAGAGACAGACTTGTGCATTGGCCACCGAAATGTGGAATTTGTCGATGAGGAAGAATGTAAAATAATTAGTCATACTCGAAGTATAGAAGTTCTTCGAGAACATCAGCATAAATAGGATGAAGATGAAGAAATAGATTCTTCGCCGGCTATATTGCTTCGCTGTAGCCCAATGCTCGACGGCTTTCTTTCGTGCTTCTTTCATCTCCTGCACAAGCCATCGACCGATGTAGCCTAAGATGATGGCAAGAAAGATGGCTACGAAGGCGAGCAGGCGAACACCAGCAAGCCCTCTTGGCAGTACGATGAGTGCAGCAAGTAATGGGCCAATGGAATAACCTCCATTGCCGCCTACCTGAAAGATGCTTTGCGCCAATCCCTTCCGTCCTCCTGATGCTACCTGTGCCACTTGCGAAGCCTGAGGATGGAAAATGGACGAACCGCATCCCATCAGGACAACGGCCATCAGAATCATCTCGTAGCTCGTAGCATATGACAGCAGCAGGATGCCTGACAGTGTAAAGAGCATGCTCACAGACAACTGCCAGGAATGGTGGTGTTTGTCGGCATAAAACCCAACAAACGGTTGCAGGATGGACGATGTGACCTGAAGCACCAACGTGATGGCTCCAATCTGAGCAAAACTCAGACTGAAGTCCTCCTTCAGAACAGGAAAGAGTGCAGGGATCATCGACTGCATCGTGTCGTTGAGCAAATGACAGAAGCTGACGATGAAGAGTATGGTAAAGGCGGTTTGGCCTGTCCTTCTGGACTTGGACAATTCCTTTTCGTTCATTTATATTATATAATGTGTAGATTTGGCTACAAAGACGAGCGATGGCAACAATCGAAACTGGCCAGCAGAAGAGGTTCTGCCGGCCAGCGTAAACGGAGAGCTCATCCAGCGATGCTATCGAAGGATCTTCTGTCCATTCAGGATATAGAAGCCCGGCTTGGGTACCATTACCCTGCGGCCCTGCAGGTCATAGAGGACAGTCTCGGAAGCGTCCACACGAATGGTGCTGATGCCACCAGGTTCATTTTCGAAATTAACAGGAATCGAAAGGTCCGCAGCGCCTTCGAGCACAAGATAGGCATCACCTGCCGAAACGATATCAGAAGAGTTGGCCACAAAAGTACCATCCTGATAGATGTAGGCATCCTTGATTTCGGAAAGGTCGGTCTCGACAAGGGCTGCAACAAGCAGGTTGCCGGTAACGTCGGTCGCAGCTTCTGCATCGGTGGTCGGGAATATCAGGATCGACTGTCCTCCAACTAGCAATCCATTGCCTGCAGACAGCACACCTTGAACAGCCGAAGCAAGAATCTTGCCGGATTCGCTGTCATAACCCACCTTGTAGGCCGTAGTAGAAACCTCATCGGCCAATGCCTCGAAGTCATTATCAACAACGATGATTCCATCGAGGTCGATATTCTTCGACGAAGAAAAGCCCTGGACACCAGCTTTGCCGAAAGCCTTGAAGAGACTAACGTTCGAGAACAATTTCCATCCATCAGCCACGCAATAGGAAGCCTCAGTGCCAACTGGGATGATGACCTGAACCTTGTCGCAATCCAAACCAGCAAAGGTACCCGAACTATTACCCGTGAGACAAGAAGGAGCCTTCCGGCGTTGCGGCACGATCATCGTAAGCTCTTCGCATCCATTGAAGCAGGCCGAGCCGAACCTCATTACGCTTTGAGGAAGGATAAGGCGAGTGATGGCTGTACCGGCGAAACTACCATCTCCGATGATGGTCAAGGAATCGGGCAGATTGTTCACCACTCCCTTCGCAGATGGATAGCAGTTCAAGGTCTTGCCTTCGCTCGAGAACAACATACCATCGTGTGCCGAATATTTTTCATTTTTCTCGTCCACTTGAATATCGGCAAGACTTCTGCACCCTGCAAAGGCTCCAGGACCAATGCTCTTGACTGGTGCAGGAATCGTGAGACTCGTCAGGCTCGAGCAATCCTCGAAGCAATATTCGCCTATTGCAGTGAGCTGAGCGGGCAATACGACGCTCAACAACTCTGTACAACCATAGAACGCATTCTTATCGAGAGCATTTACTACATATTTTCTGTTATTCGAAACAATGGTGTCGGGAATAACAATGTTGCCGACATATGCATCGCGACCAGCCACGACCTTGGCTTCCTGCGTATCGGGAGTCAATTGGTAGCGAATGCCATCGACAGTCAAGTCACCGGCATCGATGCTGACGGTACAACTGCCGAGGATGCACTTTCCATTGAGGTCGGAAGCAAAGCTGACAGTCCATGCTCCGCTGGCTGAGGGTCTGAAAGAGAACGACACTCGCAGACTGTCATGTGCTGGAACAGAGTAGCCTTCGTATGAAGAATACCGCCCATTCGGCGACTTGCCCTCACCACGGTTGGAGAAGAGATAGATTGGCCCATAGTAATCCTGGTCGGTATCATTGCGGAAAGTGACCTTAAAGTCCTGCGACTGACCGACGAATAGACTACCCTCAAATGTATAGTTCTCGGTCTTCATCTTGTTCCAAACAGTGTTGAACTCCAGCGAACCATCCTCCCCTACCATCACATCGGCATAAGGATAGACATCATACATCCAGACGCTATCGCCATAAATGCGGTAAACAGGCACCAGGCGATGAGCGCCTGCTTCGAGACCCGACACACGGAACTCCATATCTTCCTCGCCCCAATAACTTTGAATGGATTCCTTGCGTATGGTACTGGCAACAGGAGAGGCTACACCATCGACCAGGTCGCCCAGTCCAAACTCGAAGGACTTGGTAGTTTCAAGGAGGTTATAGTATTCCAGAAGGACACCCCGATCGGTCACGCCCACGATGGTAACCGAGAAGGATGGAACCTCAGTCTTGGTCTGAAATCCTGGCTTGAGGAAGATTACATCCTGGTCGAAACTGAAACCGTCGCTCGAACTGCTCGAGCCATAGCTGGTGTTGTTATAGGGATTGAGCACCGAGAGGAGGAAAAAGTTGTCGCTCTCTCCTCCCCATCCCCAGTTGATATGGAAATAGTGGTTGCTATCGTAGCCATCGACCACGAAACTATGTCCACCACCTGTTGACATACCATTGAAGATGACAGGATAGCCTGTGGCAAGTTGCTGGTAGATGGAGTCCTCGAAAGCCACTAGCGGATAGTTCTTGCGGTAGAGCTGGGTAGCCTGATAGTCGAAACAAGTGCTGATTCCAGGGGCCATATCCTGGCTAAACACTCCCGAACCCATGAAGTCGTAATCCATCTTCATGCTTCGACCCACATAGCTCATCAGTTCAGCAACAGCCTGTCGCGACTCGCTGCTCGACGAGTAATTATAGGAGTCTATCATGGCGTCCCAGTTGAGGGTAGTGCCTGCCGGAACGGCCTCCATATGGTAATGACGCGATGATGTGTAATAAGAAGGTATCTCGGCTATGGTGGCAGCAGGCCATTTATGATAATACATGACCTGAGCTGTCGATGTGGCAGCACAACCTGTAGGACTTCCACCAGGGCAGAGGGCGTTGTAAGGCGTACCTTGGTCCCAATGGCTGCTCAGCAATGGCTCGATGGGATCGTAATCCTGTTCTTCAGCACGACGTGGTGCACGTTGAACCTCGGAGATTTTAGCATCGTCGAGGTATTGGATTTCGTCGGCGTAAGTTTGAAGAAACGACTTGAAATGCATCGGCAATTGCGACTCATCGAATGTTCCCTTATAGGCATAACCAAGAATTTCGGCAGTGCGGTCATCACCCGACACAATCACATATCCCCGGTTCTGCGGAGCATTGAATACATAATAGTAAGCATTTTCATCGGCAACCTGTCCACGGCGGGGTGCCTTGAAAGCCATCTCGGCATTTTCGGTTGTCATGCCCTTTTCAATCATGAACTGACGGGCAATCTCCTGAGCCTGTTGACGGGCAACAGGGGCAGCGCTGGCCAACACAGGAATCGCAACCAACAAAGTGGATAAAACAAGAGTCCTATTATACATTTAAATATATATATTAAATAAAAACGGGCGCAAAAATACTGATAATTTCAACAAAATGCAAGTTTCGAGGGAAAAAATGATATAAAATAGCTGTATTTTTGTAATTATTATCCTCAAATGCTTTCATTTGTCCACGAAAAAAGAGTTGTCATTCTTCATTTACTTCGAACAGTGGACCTACAAGTATATCTTCCAAAGGGACCTTGTTCCACGAAAATTCCGATACAAGTTCCTGTGCTGATACGGGTTCCGCATGGTCAATGATTCCTGCATAGAAGGCTAGTTTCCCAATCACCGCCTCAGGCAAATGTCCGGCCTTGCGTATCTCTCCCAAGTCAAGGCTCTTGTCGCGCTTGCAGAGACGTTGTCCGGCGAGGTTGCAAAGCAGTGGCAAATGACAGAAAGTGGGAGCCGCGAAGCCGAGCAGACGATACAGGTAGATTTGTTGGGGTGCCGAGAGCAGCAGGTCTCGCCCTCGCACCACCTCAGTGATACCCATCAAGGCATCATCGACCACCACCGCCAACTGATAAGCCCACGCTCCATCAGCACGCCGCAAGACGAAATCACCGCAGTGACGGGCCAGATTGACCGATTGCTCGCCATAATGTGCATCGACGAAACTTATCTCTTCGTCAGGAACGATAATACGCGTAGCAGGTTTTCGGCCTGAAGGATGTGAATCGACGTTGAGCCATGCCTCTTCCTGCTGCTTCGGACGGCATGTACCTGCATACACTATCCGACCATCCGACTCATGGGGTGCCTGCGTAGCCATGATGTCGGCGCGTGTGCAATAGCATGGATAGGTCAGGCCCTTTTGTCCTAATATATTTAAATAATGTGTATAGAACTCCCCTCGTTCACTTTGAACATAGTATTCGTCCCATTCCAAACCCAACCACCGGAGATCGTCTTCGATCTGTCGGGCAAATTCACGACGCGAACGTTGGGGATCCAAGTCTTCAATGCGCAGTACCCACGCACCGCCCTGACTCCTGACTGAAAGCCAGGAGAGCAGTGCCGAATAAACGTTGCCAAGATGCATTCTTCCCGTCGGAGAGGGGGCAAATCTTCCTTTCATGGGCACAAAGATACTACTTTTTTTGTTCCATCGCACAATTTTATGCAATAAAATGCGGAAAACTACGTTTATTGGTTAGCGTTCATTTCGAAAAACGACAAAAGGATATGCAGAAAACATCACAAAGCACATATATTTGGCAAAAGACAATGGGCAACTTGTGTGCCATCGTCATGCTCTTTTCTGCATCTGTCCTCTTTGCCCAACAAGACACCAACGAGAGTATGTATTGGGCTACTCCCACGCTTTACAACCCTGCCACTGCGGGCAGCGACTCGGCGCTCCACATCACAGCGTTCGATCGTATGCAGTGGGTGGGCGTAAAGGATGCTCCACAAACGTTCTTCGTCTCAGCCGACCTTCCCATTATGCTTGGTCGAAAACGCACTGGCCTTGGGGCCACCATCCTAAACGATAAGGCTGGCCTCTTCACCACGACCTTTGTCAGTTTGCAGGCTAACTACAGTTTCAAACTATGGGGTGGACGATTTGCAGTGGGTCTTCAACCCGGTTTTGTCAACCAGACCTTTGCAGGTGGCGATGTCTATATTCCCTCGGGCGAAGCCTGGGATGCTGCCGACGATGCCATCCCCACAGGCGACGTCTCGGGAATGACGTTCGACCCTTCGGCTGGTGTTTATTACGAACGAGGATGGTTTTACGGCGGTTTCAGCGGCCTGCACCTGATGGGGAGCGAGATAGAATTGGCCGATTACGCCTATTTTGAACTATCTCCAACGTTTTATTTTCATGCGGGAGGCAATATTCCTTTAAAACATACGTTATTTATATTGCAACCTTCGCTACTGGTGAAATCCACTTTCCAATTCACGCAGTACGATTTCTCGCTCAGAACCACCTACAACGAGAAATTCTGGGGAGGTCTCTCCTACCGTCCGGGCGATGCCGTCGTGGTTATGGTAGGTGCCGACATCAACCACGTGCGTTTGGGATATGCCTACGACATCCCTATCTCGCAGATAGGCATTGCAGGTGGCGGTTCGCACGAGATACTGGCGACCTATACGATGCACATCGACCTCGACAAGGTAAAGTCAAGGGGAACGAAGTCAATCAGAATACTATAAATATATCGGCCTCTCAGGTCGGGCAACGTAACGCAAAACAATAAATACAAAGATATGAAAAGAATCTTTCTGGCAATCATCGTGGCCGTCATAGGCTGCACAATGCTGACCAGCTGCATGAAGTCGATGGGCGGACAGGGCGGCGAAGTCACGGGTGTGCGCGGACGTTCATGGAATGAACCACAGCCCTACGGCATGGTGCTCGTCAAGCGTGGTTCGATGGAAGTGGGCGCACAAAGTCAGGACTCGCTGTGGGGCGATCTTCTGGATGCCAAGGGCATTTCGGTCGATGCCTTCTGGATGGACGAGAAGGAAGTCTCGAATGCCATGTACCGCCAGTTTGTCCACTACGTGCGTGACTCCATCATCCGCGAACGCCTGGCAGACCCTGCCTACGGTGGAAATGAAGATTTCAAGATCGAGGAAGACAAGTACGGCGAGCCCGTCACTCCGCACCTCAACTGGTCGAAGCCCATTCCCTGGCGCAAGCCCAATGAGGACGAACAACGCGCCATCGAGAGCGTCTACCGCACCGACCCCATCACAGGCAAGAAGATGCTCGATGCGCATCAGATGAATTATCGCTACGAGGTTTTCGACTACAATTCCTTCGCTCAGCGCCGCTATCGTCTCAACCCCGAACTGCGTGACCTCAACACCGATCATGCAGTTGACTACGATGCCGAGGTCATCATCTCGAAGGATACTGCCTTCATCGATGATGATGGCAACATCGTGCGTTCCACCATCGTCCGTCCGCTGTCGTCAGAATGGGACTTCCTCAACACCTACATCGTCAACATCTACCCCGACACTACCGTCTGGGTCAACGATTTTGCCAATGCATTCACCGACCAGTATGCACGCTACTATTTCTCGTCACCCATCTACGACGACTATCCCGTGGTGGGTGTAAGTTGGGAACAAGCCAATGCCTTCTGCCGCTGGCGCACCGATTTTCTAGTGGCAAGCCATGGTATGCGCGGCATTCAAGTTGAGCCCTATCGTTTGCCCACCGAGGCCGAATGGGAATATGCAGCACGTGCCGGCAACAACGACCAGACCTTCTCGTGGAAGACCGACATTCCGCACACCGACAAGGGCTGCTACAACGGCAACTTCAAGCCAGGTAATGGCGACTACAGTCGCGACGGATACATCATCACCTCGCCCGTCGGTGCCTATCCGAGCAATGATTTCGGTCTCTACGACATGTCGGGCAACGTGGCCGAATGGACTTCGACAGCCTGGACTGAGTCGGGCGTCCACAGTGCCAGCGACATCAACCCCGACTACCAGTACAACGCGGCAAAAGAAGACCCCTACCGCATGAAGCGTAAGGTGATTCGCGGAGGTTCGTGGAAAGATGCCGAGCATTACGTCCGTGGTGACGTCCGCTCGTGGGAATACCAGAACGAGCATCGTTCATTCATCGGATTCCGCTGCGTCCGCACCTATCTAGGCAACAACAAGGCCAACGTCAAGACCAGCAAGGCTAAAGCAGCGAAGCAACCCAAACAGAAGAAAGAACGTGGTGGCGGTGGCGGCGGAAGCCGCTCCGTTAGAAGAAGATAAACAATCAGCCAACTATCTAGATTATCTAGAACATCTCAAGAATCTAGAATATCTGGAAAGTCTAGAAAAACCAAATAACATCAAAACAATATGAACTTCCGTAATATCCTTCATATTCTTCAGGTCTTCAAAGGCGAGAAGGGACAGAAACGATTCAACTACCTCTACTCCATCGGTGCCTCCATCGTCATCCTTGGCGCACTCTTCAAGTTGACCCATGTTCCCGGCGCCGACCTTATGCTCATCATCGGTATGGGCACCGAAGCTGTCATCTTCTTCCTCTCTGCTTTCGACACGCCAGCACGCGACTATAAGTGGGAGAAGGTTTATCCCGAACTCGACATCCCCAACAAGGAGGAGGCGGCACGCAATCGCCTCGACCGCATGAAGGATGGTGGTCCCGAGCCACGTCGTCGTGGCACTGAAACCGGCACAGGCAATGTCGCCGGCAACGTTACCATCATCGGCGGTGGTATGCCGGCAGGCGGAACCATCGTCGTAGGAGGAGGTTCTCCTGCGACAGGCACTGCCGCAGCCGTAGGTGGGTCAGCACCTCTCGTTGCTTCGGGCAATGTGGGTGTAACTCCAGAACAGGCCGACCAGGTTACCGAAGCCACCGAGAAGTATGTGAAGCAGCTCAACGAAATCAGCACTGCTCTCAGCAAGCTGCAAGAGACCATGGCTGCCCTCGAGACCACGACAACCTACGCCGAGCAGATGGCTACGCTCAACCGCAACGTGCAAGGTCTCAACACCATCTACGAAATACAACTCAAGAGCGTCAGCGCACAACTCGGCACCATCGAGCAAGTCAACCAAGGCCTCAATAACATCCGAGCCCTCTACGAAAGCGGTCAGAATGATTCGTTCCGCATCCGTCAGGAGACCGATCAGATGACCCGCAACCTGCAGCAGCTCAACGAGGTTTATGCACGTATGCTCCAGGCCATGACTGCTGGCTATGGTATGCAGATGCCTCAGCAGCCCATCGGTCAGCCCAATATGGCCTTCAATCCCCAGCAAACCCTCTACGGCCAGCAGCCCCAGCAACCAGGGTTCAATCAACAGCGCTAGCCTCTCTGTCTCCGTGGCAGCTATCTTTGGCTGCCCTCAAACCCTTCAAACCTTTCGAACCCTTCGAACCTCTCTTAACCCAAAATAAATGAGTGCCAATAACAGCAGACTGTCGCCCCGTCAGAAGATGATCAACCTGATGTACATCGTCTTCCTGGCTATGGTGGCCATGAACGTATCAGGCGATGTCCTCGAAGGCTTCAAGCACGTCGAGGATGCCCTCGATGCCAGTAATGCCGGTGCGCAGTCACGCAATCAGAAACTATACCAGGAGTTTGACCTCGCTCGCGAGAAGAACCCCGAGAAGGTGTCACGCTGGTACAACCACGCACAGGAAGTGCGTACGAGCGCCGAACAGTTGGTAGCCTTCATCGATTCGCTCAAACTCGAGATCGTGCGCTATGCCGATGGCAAGGACGGTGATCCCAATGACATCGAGAACCGAGAGAATCTCGAGGCTGTCAACCAGGTTATGCTCTCTCCCATCAAAGGCGAGGGCGCAATCCTGCGCAAGCGTCTTGAAGCCTACAAGGAACAACTCGTGGCATTTCTTCCCGAAGCTGATGCACGTGTGGTAGCCAACTACCTCAATACGTCAAAGACCGGCTCGACGTTCGCCACCTGGGAAGACCAGATGTTCGAAAATATCCCCGTCGCTGCTGCCGTCACCATTCTTGCCAAATTGCAGGGCGATGTCCGTAATGCCGAAGGACAGGCAGTCGAAAGCCTTATGCAGAGCGTCGATCGTGGCGATGTGCGCGTCAATCAGGTGAGCGCCTTCGTGATCCCCAATTCGCGTAACGTGATGCGCGGTTCGGTCTATGAGGCACAAATTGTCATGGCTGCCGTCGATACTACCCAGACACCCACCATTTACATCGGCGACAAGGTCTACAATCCCGCCAAGCAGGGCTACTACAGCGTGACAGCCGGTCGCGAAGGCATCCAGACCCTTCAAGGCTACCTCGAAGTCGATAAGCCCGACGGCACTGTAGAGAAACTACCTTTCGAGTCAACCTATTTCGTCAGCGAACCCGTGGCCACCGTTTCGAACACGATGATGAACGTGATGTACGCCGGCATCGACAACCCGCTGTCAATTTCCGTGCCTGGCGTGGCTGCTGGTCAAGTCAGCGCATCAATGACCAACGGCACGCTCACCCGCACAGCTTCGGGTTGGGTGGCAAAGCCAAAGACCGTTGACCAGGATGCCGTCATCACCGTCACTGCCAACCAAAACGGCCGCACCATGACCGTGAGCCAGACATCCTTCCGCGTGCGTCGTCTCCCCGACCCCACACCTTATCTATTATGTAAGGATGCAGCCGGCAACTCGGTTCGCTACAAGGGAGGCTCACCGATCTCCAAGCAGGCACTGCTGGCTGCCGGAGGCATACGTGCCGCTATCGACGATGGTCTGCTCAACGTTGAATTCACCGTCAAATCGTTCCGCATTGACATCTTCGACTCGATGGGCAACGACATTCCCGAAGACAGCCAGACATCGGCCTACTCCGATCGTCAGCGCACAGCCATTAGCCGTCTACAGCGTGGCAAGAAGTTCTTCATCACCCGCGTCAAGGCTGTTGGTCCCGATGGCATCGAACGTACCCTTTCACCTATCGAAGTCATCGTCAATTGATGGTCATTTCTCGACTAACACGAATTGTTAATTGTTAATTATTAATTGTTAATTAATCAATGAAACATATCCTCCGTCTGATTATGCTCACGCTTATGCTGGGCATCGTTATGCCTGAAGCCACTGCACAGGTTAGCGTACGTCGCTCCAGCAGTTCCCGCAGCTCCTCTTCCTCTTCATCAAAGAAGAAGAGCGATGACAAGAAGAAAAGCGATGACAAAAAGAAGAGCAAGGAAGCGACTTCCAAACCCGTCGAAGTCAAGGCGACTCCAGTTTCGTCCACCCCAGCATCAGCTGGCGATGGTCAGGTAGCAAGGCCGACACGCCGTCCCGAAGGCAATATTCAAGATGGTGCATCACCTGCTGCCCGCGTGACGCCTACCCGCAGGGTGCAGAAGAAGGAAAATCAGCCCATTGTCGATGGCAATAGCCAGCGTCAGCAGTCGTTTGCCGAATACCAGCGCAAGGAAGACGGATTCATGCCCTGGCAGCATATCGTCTATCGCGAACTTGACATGGAGAACCCCATCAATGCTTCGCTCTACTATCCCGAGGAACCTATGGACGGACTGACCAACCTCTTCCGTGTCATCCTCGACGGCATCTGCACGGGCAGGCTAAAAGGCTACGAATACCTTGATGGTCGCGAGATCTTCGATGAGAAATATGTAGTCAATCCCCGTGACATCCTCGACAAGTTCCAGATTCTCTATCAGGAGAAACCCGCCGTCGGACAAAACGGCAAGCCCACCTTTGTAGTAGAAGAGATGGACGTACCTTGCAACGAAGTGCTGAGCTACTTCATCAAGGAACGCTGGGAGTTCAACCAGAAGAACTCGAAATATGGTCCCCGCATTCTTGCCATCTGCCCCGTGCTTCATCGTTCAGGCGACTTTGGAGGCGACCTGGTCAAGTACCCCATGTTCTGGCTCAATTATGAAGACCTTCGTCCCCTGCTGCGCGAACACCTCATTATGAGTGACGGCATGAACAACACCCCACGTTTCACGATGGAGGAGTTCTTTACCCTCGAACAGTACAAGGGCGACATCTACAAGGTGCAGAATACACGCGGCCTCTCTCTGATGCAGCAGTATCCCGATCCCGATACCCTCAAGATGATGCGTGCCAAGATTGAAGCCGAACTGCGTGGTTTCGGCGACAGCATCTGGGTCTATGAAGAGACCGAAGCCGACCTCGCCGTACAGGATAGCATCCGCGCTGCCCGCCGTGCCGAACGTCGTGCCCGTCGCGGCGAACCCGCAACTGCCTCAACAGGCGATGGCAAGAAGAACCGTCGTACCAAGGCCGAAGTCGATATGAATGCCGTCGAGGAAGCCAGGGAGGCCAAGGAAGATGCCATCGACAGCCGCATCGAATCAACCGGCAAAGCCCATTCCGCACGCCGAAGAAGGTGAGCCCCATTCGTTTTCGTGGCAGCCAAGCTTGGCTGCCCCCATTTTACTCATTAGCCACATAATTCCCATAAATAATCTATGACTCAACTCAAGACCCTTCGCGACTCAGCCGCCCTGCGTTGGACGGCGCTACTCCTGTTGGCACTTGCCATGTTCTGTGCCTACATCTTCATGGACATCCTTTCGCCCATCAAGGACCTCATGCTCTCCGAGCGTGGTTGGGACTCCACGGCGTTCGGCACCATGCAAGGTTCCGAAACCTTCCTCAACGTCTTTGTCTTCTTCCTCATTTTCGCAGGCATCATCCTCGATAAGATGGGCGTTCGCTTCACGGCCGTACTATCTGGTGCCGTAATGCTGGCAGGTGCTCTTATCAAGTACTATGCCATCAGCGAAAGTTTCATGGGCAGTGGACTTGAGACATGGTTCACCAACAATCTCAACCACATCCCCATCTTCGAACAACTCGGCGTATCACCTTTCTATGAGGGAATGCCCGCTTCGGCCAAGGTTGCTGCCTGTGGCTTCATGATCTTCGGCTGCGGTGCCGAAATGGGTGGCATCACCGTTTCGCGTGGTATCGTCAAGTGGTTCAAAGGTCGCGAAATGGCGCTTGCTATGGGTTCTGAGATGGCACTTGCCCGTCTGGGTGTTGCCACCTGTATGATCTTCTCGCCCTTCTTCGCCAAGTTGGGTGGACACATCGACGTGTCACGTTCTGTAGCCTTTGGCGTAGTGCTCCTCTGCATCGCCCTCATTATGTTCGTCGTCTATTTCTTCATGGACAAGAAGCTCGACGCACAGACTGGCGAAGCTGAAGAGAAGGACGACCCGTTCAAGGTGAGCGACATCGGCAAGATTCTCAGCAGCATGGGCTTCTGGCTTGTCTCGCTGCTCTGCGTGCTCTACTATTCGGCCATCTTCCCCTTCCAGAAGTATGCGGTCAATATGCTGCAGTGCAATCTTACTTTCTCCGAGGTTCCCGCCGATTCGTTCTGGGCTTCCACCTCAGTCACCATCGTGCAGTACGTCGTGATGCTCATCGTGGCAGCCACCGCCTTTATGTTCAACTTCATGAAGAACAAGAATATCAAGTACGGTGTGCTCTGCATCTCCATTATCGCCCTCATCAGTTATTGCTATATGGGCTATATGCGACAGTCGGCCGAATCCATCTTTGCCGTATTCCCGCTCCTTGCTGTGGGCATCACCCCCATCCTGGGCAAATACGTTGATTACAAGGGCAAGGCAGCCTCGATGCTCGTGCTGGGCTCACTGCTCCTCATCGCCTGCCACCTCACTTTCGCCTTTATCTTGCCGATGTTCAAGGGCAACCAGGTGGGCGGCGTCATAGTGGCCTACCTCACCATCCTCGTGCTTGGCTCTTCATTCTCGCTGGTTCCCGCATCGCTCTGGCCCTCCGTACCAAAGCTTGTTGAACCTAAGATCATCGGTTCGGCCTACGCCCTGATCTTCTGGATCCAGAACATCGGCCTTTGGCTCTTCCCACTCCTTATCGGCAAGGTGCTCGATATGACCAACGAAGGCGTCACCGACCCGACCAAGTACGACTACACCTGGCCGCTCATTATGCTCGCCTGCCTCGGTGTTGCTGCACTCGTCATCGGACTCATCCTCAAGGCTGTGGACAAGAAGAAGGGCCTTGGTCTCGAATTGCCCAATGTGAAGGCATGACGCAACCCCGTTCCGTTCATAATACCATCGCAACGCTACTATGGCTACTGGCCATAGTAGCGCTGTCTGCGTCTTCAGCAGTGGCTTCTGACAGTTTGCAGACGTCCTGTCCTCTCCTACCGTTGCATGCCCAGCGACTGCCGGACCTGAACCTGCCGCGTGCGGGTTATAGTGTCTTCTGTATTAACGGAGAAATCACTGTTGTAGGAGGTCACACCGATGGTTTTGTTCCAACAGCCACGGCCGAATATTACAAGGATGGAGCCTGGCACCTCCTGTCGACTGCCTACGAACACGACAATGGCTTTGCCGTCGTTCTCTCGTCGGGCAAAGCGCTCATCGCTGGTGGCCACGAGAAGCATCTGGGCATTGGTCAGACCTTTGTGGCCGAAATGTACGATCCCACAACGCATAGCTTCGAAGGCTTCGGATGCCTAGACACCAAACGCAGTCTCGCCAGTGCCATCGAGATGGACAGTGGATACGTGGTGATAGCAGGTAATCATTATACCGACGATGCCATCGAATGCTTCGATGGGCAAAAGAGCTTTACTTATTTAAAGGATGTTTCAGCAGGGCGATGCCGTCCCTACATTCTCCGAATTGCAAATAACGATGCCCTCGTCTTCGGAGCCTTCGATACAAAGGACAAGCCTCTTCCTGAACCCTCTTTGATTGACCGTATTAAGGGCGAACCTTTCCGTGAGCCTTTGCTCGACACCTGGCATCCGCTCGGCTTTGAAGGGTTGGACCCCAGCGCCATTAGTTTCATTGGTGACGAACAGGCTGGCGATTATCGCCATCTGCTGGCTGCATGCAACGACGAAGGGCAAATGGCCATCATTCAGGTTTGCGACACAATCTTCTCCATCCTCCCCACCGATGTCCCCATTCCTATGGAAAGCTCATGGGGCAAGATTCTTTATTTCAGCCCACTCATTGTCGACAGGATGGAGCAAAAGGGTTACATCCTGGGCGTTGACAACGACAAGCGTTTCTACGCACTCTGCATCAATTACAACGCAGTTTCCGACAGTACTCCAGCCTCTCTTACACTCTATTACACCGACCCATTGACCGATGCCGGAACTGCTTCCCCTATCCTGACTCCCGAGGGCAACATCTTGCTAGCGGGTGGCATCACTGATTCCAACTTCTATCCCTATCGAACAGTGTACCTGCTGCCCTTAAGGCGACAAGTGGAGGGGGCATCCTCTCCTGTTGGACTCAAGCCCTACGACGTGGCAGGATACGTCTGCCTGGTGATTTTCGTACTGCTTTTTCTCAATTGGTTGCGAGTGCGACGCAAACAAGGCCACACTTCACCCGATACTCCTCAGGGTGGCAACGCTGCACCAGCTCCAAACACCTCACGACTGATGGAACAGATTCATCAGGCGATGGTCGAACAAAAGCTCTATTTGAACTATGACCTGAAGCTAACCGACGTCGCCGCCCTCCTCGACACCACGCCCCGCAACATCGCCGAATACATCAGGGAATGCGAGAATTGCTCGTTCACGCAGCTGGTCAACAATTACCGCATCGAGCACGCTAAATGCCTGCTCGTCGAGCAGCCCGACAAGAAACTGATGAACGTCGCCATCGAATCAGGGTTTGCCAACGAGACCTCCTTTTTCCGTACCTTCAAGTCGGTCACTGGTATGACACCGCGCGAATGGACGGCCCAAAAGAAGTAACTACGTCCCTCCTTTTTTGTACGAATATACCACCAAAAGACTAACAATTTCTGCATTGTTAGTCTTTTTTCAATTTTTGTAAGTCCATTTTGTCCGTTATTGGCTATATTTGCACCATATTTCACATCAATTAGCTCACTTACTTCACCCCCCAAAACACTATTGTATGAAAAACATCTACCTCTATTTGCTTGCGCTTCTGTCGCTCGCAGGTCCCGGCATCGCCACGGCACAGACCCTGGAGAACGGCGATGTGAAGACGGGACGCTTCACCGAAACACAACACGAAGTATGGTACACCCTCACTCTCCAGACCGAAGGTGATGCCTCCATCGCCGTCAATTCGGTCAGCAACGTCCGTATCGATGGACTCGACCTCTATGCAGAGTACAATGGCGAAAATCATTGGCGCACCGGCTCTGTGTGGATCGAAGGTGGACGCATTCTCACCTGCGCCGATATGGGCATTGGCACCTACAAGGTGAAGGTGACCGGCCGACCCACCAACAACGCCACAAGCGGTACCTTCCAAATCACATGCTTGCTGAGCCAGCCTTCCTACAAGAGCGACCCAGAACCCAACGGCACCTGGCAACAGGCAGCCTTCCTGACTCAAGGCGAAACAATGCCGGGTCGAATGGGCTATCAATTCTATAACGACCGCGACAACACCGATTGGTTCCGTCTCGAGGTGCCCGAGGACGGCAAACTCACTTTCGAGACCAAGAGCGACCAATCCCTGCGTTTGGGCAGCCTCAATCTCTACACACTCAATGCCGATGGGGCCGACGTTTCGTGGCGCACTTCGAAGGATATGGATGGCTATGGCCGCGACACCACCATCGTATTCGAAATCCCCAATGTATCGGCAGGCACCTACTACGTCCGGCAGGATCGCTACACGGGCGTCGGCAGCTACCAGTTGATCTATTACTTTACCTCGCACAGCCTCAACGCCGATCCCGAACCAAATGGCACTTGGAAAGAGGCCATCGAACTGAATGCCGGACCTTCGGTCAGCGGACAGTTAGGCTACGACTACCAGAACTCGACCGATGGTGTCGATTGGTACAAGATCGAAGTTCCCGACGAAGGAACTGTCATTCTCAACACCTCTTCCGAGACTACCTTGCGTCTGGGCAGCCTGAATCTCTATACCTACAATGCTGACCAGAGCGACGTTTCGTGGCGCACTTCGAAGGATATGGACGGCTATGCCAAGGACACCACCGTCTTCTTCACCATCGTCGATTGTGCTGCCGGCACCTATTTCCTGCGTCTCGACCGCTACACGGGCTATGGCACCTACACGCTCAAATACACCTTCAATGCCAACAGCCATCAAAAGGACCCCGAGCCCAACAACGAATGGACAAAGGCTTCCGAAATCAAACTTGGAACCACCCAACAGGGGCGTTTGGGATACTTCTACTACAACGACCGCGACGGCGTGGATTGGTACAAAGTCGAAATTCCCGACGAGGGAACTCTGGCACTTACCACCACCTCCGAAACTACCCTGCGTCTCGGCAGTCTCAACCTTTACACCTACAATGCTGAACGAACCGACGTCTCGTGGCGTACCTCGAAAGATATGGATGGATATTCCAAGGACACCACCGTCGTCTTCACCATTTCCGATCTTGCTCCAGGCACCTACTTCCTCCGTCAGGACCGTTACACCGGACAAGGAGGCTACAAGCTGAAGGTTGAGTTCACGCCGAATCCCTATGGCCCCGATTCGTTCGACAACAACGCATGGGACAAGGCCACAGAAATAACTTCGGGCATCACTCAGCAAGGTCGTTTGGGATACTTCTACTACAATGACCGCGACGGTGTGGATTGGTACCGATTCGAGATATCAGCCGATGGCGAGGCTGTTTTTACCACCACTTCCGAGACCACGTTGCGTCTGGGCAGCCTCAATCTCTATACCTACAACGGCGAACGCACCGACGTATCGTGGCGCACCTCCAAGGATATGGACGGATACTCCAAGGACACCACCGTAATCTTCATCATCTCCGACCTCGCTCCAGGCACCTACTTCCTCCGTCAGGACCGTTACACTGGTCAAGGTGGCTATGCCCTCACCTATCGCTTCAACCCGAACCCCTATTGGCGCGAAAGAATCGACAACAACAAGTTCGATGGCCGTCTGGAGCTGAAGAAGGGGAAGACCGTCTATACGACGCTGGGCTTCTTCTATTACAACGACCGCAATACCGAAGACTGGTATGATCTGGGCACCTTTAACCGTGACGTCATCGACATCACCATCTGTCCCGACACTACCCATTCGCTCAATATGAGCAATGTCGATTGGTATCGTTGGGATGGAACCTACAACGACAACGGCTCGCCACGCCTCTCGTGGATCAAGGGCGACCGTATCGAACGCAGCCGCATCACCTCTTCCTATTATAACAATACCGACGAGGAAACCCACCTCATCCTGAAAGTGAGTCGCTACACCGGTCAGGGTGGTTACTCCATTGTGATGGGCGAAGACGAGGAGGAAGTGGCAGCACGCGGTCCTGTCTATGCCAACTATCTGGGTCTGCATATCATTGTCGGTGGACGCAATACAGTGCGCAAGGGCGTGGCCTGCTACAACCCCATCACCATCTGCAACACGAGCAATGTGCGCACAATGCCAGCTGCACTGGTCATCTCCGCTTCGAGCGACATCAACATCCTCGGCTTCGAGATGCCAGGCGATCTGGGCACCACCTATCTGCCTGCCGACAGCGTCCTCGTCGAGGGCGAAGACTGCGAGGGAACAGCCGTCTTCATCGTGCCTGGTCTTGATCCATGGCAGTTCTACACCTTCAACCTCATCAGCGAAGGTGTGGGCGACATCAACTTCATTCCCGTTCGTCCTGGCGAAGATGTTGCTGAGAGGATTCGTGCCTTCGAACCCTTCTCCACCGCCATCGTCTTGGGCTTCGTAGTCGATTGCGCATGGGACATTGTCCAGGACCAGCTCGGCATCGACCATTTCGTCTCCCGTACCGCTGGAGAAGTCCTTGCCCTCAACGAGCAGGAGGAACGCCAGTACCGCCAGTTCCTCAACCTCACCTACGAGCAGTATCACGGCGAACAGCCTGGCGTGGCAGCCTACACCGCCAAGTCGGTCATCAAGACCGCCTGTGTCAAGGGCATTGAAAAGATACCCGTCATCGGCACAACCATAAAGGCTGTAGGAAGCGCAATCGAAATCATGCAGAACATCGTGCCCAACCTCCGTCGCCGTCTGTGGTACTGGATCTACAAGGACCTTGGCTACATCAAGGACGACCTCGAAGTGAGGGATGGCAAGCAGCCCATCAACGGCGTCGTAACCTCGTGGGATCCCAACGAGATGTGTGGTCCGCAGGGTGTGGGCGAACAGCACTACATCGCTGGCGAACAGACCATCGGCTACACCATCATGTTCGAAAACAAGGCCGAAGCCGGCGATGCTGCCTATCGTGTGCGCATCAGCGACGTCCTCGACGAGGAAGTCTTCGATGTAAGCACAGTGAGATTCGGAGGCACCAGTCACGATGGCGTGGGCTACAATTGGAAGATGACACGCGAAGGCAATCGCCTGTCGTGGGATATCGAGGGCATTGAGTTGCCACCTAATGTCAATGCTCCCGAGGGTGAGGGCTTCGTCACTTTCACCGTGGGCCTCAAGCCAGGTCTGCCCGATGGCACTGTCATCCGCAACAAGGCCGAAATCATCTTCGACAAGAACTTCCCGATTGAGACCAACGGGTACACCAACACGCTCGACCTCACGGCTCCTGTCACCACTATGTCAGAAGCCAACTACGACACGGCCAACGAGCTCATCGCCATCAATTGCAGTTCCTACGATGCTGCTTCGGGTGTCGATAGTTACCAGCTCTTCGTCTCGAAGGATGGCGGCGACTACACCTGCGCTGGTCAGTTCCCCGACCAGGTATTCTACAGCGTACCTGCAGGCGATGGCGCAACCTATAGCTTCTATGTGCTTGCCATCGACCGTGTGGGCAATGCCGAGGTCATCATCCCCGATGTCATCCCGTTCACCAACGGCATCCGCATCATTCGCGCCGACGATCCCTCACTCATCCATCGCATCTACACCCTCGACGGCAAGTATCTGGGTGACGACGTCAGCACCCTCCCCGCCGGCATCTACATTCAAGGTGGCAAGAAACTGATTGTGAAATAAACCTATCATCATACCATAAAAACATGGGGGATGTGCCTTGCGAGGCATATCCCCCTTTTTATCTTCCTTATCTATCATCATTTTTTATCACCTCCATCTGCCATCTCAACCCTTTTCTTCCCTCTTTCCAAGGAAACGTTGTCAAAATATACTCCTTTTCGCAAATTTTGCGTATATTTGCACCGAACCAATAAAATTGTTATTTGTCAATTATTAATTGTTAATTGTAAATTATTAATTGAACCCATGGCATTCGCAAAATGGATAGGAGCCTTCCTCGGCCTGCTCTCAGGAGGCGCCTTTGGAGCAATCGCAGGCTACGCCCTCGGCTACATCGTCGACGACTTCATCAGCAACGGAAACCAACTCACCTCTGGCGAACAGGAACCCTTTTCGCAGCAGAGGCGCACCACCTACACCCGTCGCACCACCCAGTCTCAGCGTGGCACCCAGCAGGAAGGCGAGCGCAACAGTTACCTCTTCTCCCTGCTTCTCCTCTCGTCTCACATCATCATAGCCGACCAGAAGATCATGCATTCCGAGATGGAATACGTGCGCCGCACCCTGCGCAACAACTTCGGTACTGCTGCAGAAAGCCAAGGAAACGAGATCCTGCTTCGTCTCTTCGAACGTCATAAGCAACTCGGCACAGCATTATGGACCGAGCAGATACGTCAGTGCTGCTACCAGATGGTAGGCGCCATGAGCGTCGAAGAGCGCCTCCAGCTCCTTGCCTTCCTCTGCGAAATTGCCAAGGCCGACGGCTCGGTGGTACAGGTCGAGGTCGATCGAATCCGTTCGATAGCCAATTGGCTCAGCATCAATGTCGACGAAGTTGACAAGCTTCTCCATCTCGGCTCCAACAAGATTGAAGACGCCTATAAGGTACTCGGTGTCTCTCCCGATGCCACCGACGACGAAGTGAAGAAGGCCTATCGCAAGATGGCCCTCCAGTATCATCCCGACAAGGTTTCCACCCTCGGTGATGACGTCAAGGCTGCCGCTGAAAAGAAGTTCAAGGAAATCAACGCCGCCAAGGAACTCATCTGGGCTGCCCGAGGTCTATAACCCGCCCCTTCCCTTTTGTTTCCGTCGCGGCCATGTTTGGCCGCAAATCACGCCATGCGAACCCTCGAAATATGCGCCGGCGACCTCGCCAGCGCCCAGGCAGCCGCTCAAGGCGGTGCTCAACGTATCGAACTCTGCTCTGCCCTCCAACTTGACGGGCTTACTCCCTCGGCCGAAACGATCGAGGGTGCTCGTCGTATCGAGGGACTAAAACTCCACGTCCTCATCCGTCCACGTGAAGGCGATTTTGTCTATGACGAAGCTGAGGCCAAAACGATGCTCCGCGACATCCACCTTGCCCACCGACTCGGTGCCGATGGCGTAGTTATCGGTGCATTAACCCCCGATGGCGACATCGACATCCCTCTTTGCCGCCGTCTCATCGATGCCGCCCAAGATATGCAGGTCACCTTCCACCGCGCTTTCGACCATGCCCGCGACCCTTATCAAGCCCTCGAAAACATCATCGCCCTGGGCTGCACGCGTATCCTCACCTCTGGACAAGCCCCCACGGCCGAAGCCGGCATCCCCCTGCTTCGCCAACTCGTCCTTCAGGCCAATGGCCGCATCATCATCATGCCCGGCGCTGGCGTCACACCCACTAATGCTCGCTGCATCCTCGACGCCACTGGTGCCACCGAGATCCACGGCTCCCTCCGTTCCCTACACAACGGACTCCTCATCACCGACCCCAGCCTCGTCCACCAAACAGTCCTCGCTATTTCAGACCCCCTCGGTCCCCCTGCTTAGGGGGAGGACCCGCTTGTCCGGATTTGCCATCTCCCCTCTTCCCCCTTTTCAGCAAGCAGCGGTTGAACCGCTGCCCCCATTAACATGAAGCCCCTCCTTCCTCTCCTCGCCCTCCTCTCCCTCGCCTCCTGCACAACCACGCCCGAGACCACCCGTGACGAAGCCCTCGCCTTCCTCTACGCCTCCATGCCCCTCCCCGACAGCGTGGACTATAGTCGTGACTTCTGGCTCCAGAATATCGACTGCGCCCTTCAGGCACGCCGCGAGATGCCGTGGGGACGCACCATTCCTGAACGCGAATGGCGCCACTTCGTCCTCCCCGTGCGTGTCAACAACGAGAACCTCGACACGTGTCGCATGGTTTTCTATCCACAGCTCAAGGACCGCGTCAAGGACCTCTCGATGGCCGAAGCCATCCTCGAGGTGAACCATTGGTGCCACGAACGCGTCACCTATCAGCCCAGCGACGAACGCACCTCATCTCCCCTCGCCACCATCCGTACGGCCTACGGACGTTGCGGCGAGGAATCCACCTTCCTCGTAGCAGCCTTGCGCAGCGTCGGCATACCTGCCCGCCAGGTCTATACCCCACGCTGGGCCCACACCGACGACAATCACGCCTGGGTCGAAGCATGGGCTGACGGCGAGTGGCATTTCCTCGGTGCCTGCGAACCTGAACCCGTCCTCGACCTCGGCTGGTTCAATCAGCCTGCTTCGCGCGCTATGCTTATGCATACCAAGGTCTTCGGCCAATACGATGGACCCGAAGAAGTGATGCAGCGCAACGCCTGCTTCACCGAAATCGACGTCACCAGCCGCTATGCTCCTGTAGCTCGCAGTTATGTCCAGGTGCTCGATGTCGAGGGTCATCCCGTGCCTGATGCCACAGTGGAATTCAAGATCTACAACTACGCCGAGTTCTACACCGTCCTGCGTCGTCAGACCGATGCCGAGGGCATCACCTCCATGCAGGCTGGACTGGGCGACCTCATCTGCTGGGCACACAAAGGCGATGCCTACGGTTTCTGCAAGATTCACATCGGCGATACCGACACGCTACGCCTCACGCTCAATCATCATCCGGGCGAACGTTACAGCATCGATCTCGACATCGTGCCTCCTGACGAACGAAACACGTTGCCCGAAGTCTCCCCCGAACAACGTGCGCTCAACACCCGGCGCTTGGCCTATGAGGATTCGCTCCGCAATGCCTACGTCGCCACCTTCCCCACGTCTGACGACCCGCTCTTCCTTGCCTCACGTGGCAATCATAAGGTAATCAATCAGTTCCTGAACCAGAATACCATCGTCGGTGAGACCATCAGCTCCAATCTTCGTCGTTCGTTGCTCAAGGCGCTTTCCGCCAAGGACCTCCGCGATGTCACACCTGACGTACTGAGTGATGCCTTCTTTGGCTTCGAGCCTGCCGAACTTGATGCGATGGATGACTTCAAGATGCAGTACGTCGTCAATCCGCGCGTTGCCAACGAAGGACTCCGTCCCTACAAGGCCTTCTTTGCCCAGCACATCAGCAACGAGCAGGCCAAGGCTTGGCGTGCCGATCCGCTGCAGCTTGCCGCTTGGATTGGCCAGAACATCGCGCTCGACACCACGCGCAATCCCCAGAACCTGCGTATGACACCCGTCGGAGCCTGGACCCACCGATGCTGTGATGCCACCTCGCGCGACATCCTCTTCGTCGCCATCGCCCGCAGTTGCCACATCCCCGCCCGGATCGATCCCGTGACCCGCAAACTACAGTTCGCCCAAATGGGAACCACGCCCCTCTGGACCGATGTTAACATCGAGGGCCCAAGCGTCGCCACCTCCGTCATTCCCGCCCCGTCTGTTTCCGTGGCGACCAAGCTTGGTCGCCCATTTCGCCCCTCCACCCAGGGCGCCCTCTCCCTCACCTACCTCCCCTCGCGCTTCAATCCCGATCCGAAATACTACACCCACTTCACCCTCTCGCAAATCAAGGATGGCTCGCCCGTCCTTCTCAACTACGGCGAAGGCGACACCCATCAAAGCCTTTTCGGCAACAATGCCACGTCGTTCGATTGTGGCGACTACATGCTCGTCACGGGCACACGTTTGGCCACAGGTTCCGTGCTCACCCATATCGAGGTCTTTCCCATAGTGAAGGACCAGAAGGTCAAGGTGCCGCTGATGCTACGTCAAGCCGACACGGGATTGCAGGTCATCGGCAACTTCAACAGCGAGAACCTCTACAACGACCTCTCGCAGGGCACGAAATCCCTGCTCTCCACCACAGGTCGCGGCTATTACATCCTCGGCATCATCGCTCCCAATAACGAACCCTCCAACCATACACTGCGCGACATCGCCCAGTGCAAACAGGCTTTTGATCAATGGGGCATTCCCTTCGTCCTCCTCTTCCGCAACCAGCAGGACGCTGCCCGTTTCTCTGACACCCCCGCCCTCCCCGACAAAACCTTCTTCGGCACCGACATCGACGGCAAAATCCTCGGCGAACTATGCACTGAGATGCACATCAATAACCCCACTCTCCCCATCTTCATCATCGCCGACACCTTCAACCGCGTCGTCTTCCTCTCCGAAGGCTACACCATCGGCATCGGCGAACAGATAATCAAGGCAGAAAGCACTCTGACTGGCGACAGAATGCTTGCTCTTACAGAATAGAGCATCGTGACGGCCGTCAGAATGTTTGCGCAAATGGATGAAACACTCTGACGGCCGTCAGAGTACTCGCTCCTATCGAATAGAGCATTATGACGCGCGACAGAGTGTTTCCGCAAATGGATAAAGCATTCTGACGCGCGACAGAGTACTTGCTTCTACATAAAGAAGCATAATGACGGCCGACAAAGTGTTTGCGCAAATGGATAGAGTACTCTGTCGGCCGACAGAGTACTTGCTGCTACAGGAGAAAGCATCATAACGGCCGTCAGAATGCTTGCTCCTACGAGATAAAGCATCGTGACGGCCGTCAGAATGTTTGCGCAAATGGATAAAGTACTCTGACGCGCGTCAGAGTGCTTGCTCCCCTATTCAAGAAAAAAGAAATTTATCAAATCAGCATCAGGATGACAGAGATCCAGGTGACTATGGTGATGAAGCGACGGAAAATCTTTTCGGGCAGCCAACGCACCAGACGCAAGCCGAGCAGACCGCCCAGGGCGATGAAGGGCAGACAGCAGAGATCGGCCGCGAACGTGTGAAGCGTAATGTTGTGCCACGCGAAGATCTGGAGTGGCACTTTCAGCAGGTTCACCACCATGAAGAACCACGCATTGGTGCCTACGAAGTTCATCTTCGGCATCTTGGTCGATAGCAGATAGATGGCCATCACGGGACCTGCCGCATTGCCTATCATCGTGGTGAAACCGCCCAGCAAGCCGAACAACGGCCCATACCACCACTTGTCGATGAGCATGTTCTGTTTGCCACGAAACTCGGTCACCATCATCAGGATAAGCACGAAGAGCAGACAGGCGCCCATGAGTTTCTTGAACTCGGAGGCGGGCACGAAGTGATCGACGGCAAGTGCCACAAAGAAGCCGGCAATGGCCGAGGGCAGCAGCCGAACGATGTAGGTCCAGTTGGCTACGCGACGATAATGCATCACCGCGAAGATGTCGGCCATGCAGAGCAGAGGCAGCATGAGGCCTGTGGAAGGCTTTGCCCCGAAACTCAGTGCCATAAGGGGAATCACGAGCAGCGTCACTCCTTGTATTCCCGACTTCGACATACCCACAAGCAACGCGGTGAGTGCCAGTAGCACCCACTGCGATGTTTGATATGTCAAAAAGAATTCGCTCATTTACTCTATCTTTCCTGCCATGCGGAGACGGACGGGAGCAGGAGTAGAGGGAGCCGTGATTGCAGCTGTGTTGACAGGCTGCTGGTTGCCCACTATGTCGAACTGGAGGGTTGCACCATCACCGCGTACGTCGATGGTGACAGGAGCGCCCATCACGAGGGGCAGATTCACGTCGCCATGTCCAGCGGGGAAGCCGCAGAGCACGGGGATGCGATAGTCCTTCAGCATCTCGTGGAGCATGGCCTCGACACTGATAGTCGTGCCATCGGGCTGCTTGAACTCGGTGCCGCAATCGGTGAACTCTCCAAGGATGATGCCATTGCAGCGGTCAAGTACACCATTCATCTGCAGGATACGCATCTGACGATCGATGTTGTGCATTGACTCCTCAACCTCCTCGATGAAGAGTATCAGGTTCTTTCCCTTGGTGGCATCGGCCTGTGAGCCGAGGTTGGGCACGAAAGTGCAGATGTTTCCTCCAACGAGCACACCACTGGCCTTGCCCTCGATGTTCTGTTCATGAGCAGGCAGTTCGTAGCGCGGAACGTTGCCGAGCAACAGGTCACGCAAGAGGATGCTGGAGGCATCGGTGCCACCCTTGGCGAGGAATGAACTCATGGTGCCGTGGATGCTCATCACCCCTGCACAGCTCCACAAGCCATGGAGTGTGGAGATGTCGCTGAAGCCGATGATCCACTTGGGCGAAGCCTTGATTACGGAGAGCGACAGGCGGTCGATGAGCTGGATGGATCCATAGCCGCCACGGTTACAGAGGATAGCCTTGATGGAAGGGTCGCTGAGCGCCCAACGGAGGTCGCTGACGCGTTCGGCTACGGTTCCGGCATATTTTCCATCGACAATCTTACCTACGTTGGGACCGATGACGGGTTCGAATCCCCAGGCACGCAGGAGGTTGGCCGTCTTCTCGACATTCTCCATCGGAGTGAAGTAAGAGGGCGAGACAAGTGCCACCTTGTCGCCTGCCTTGAGGTAGTCGGGCTTGACGCATCTTTGCACATTTTGGTCAGGATTGACGAAATCGGGGTCATCGCCTTCGCACGAAGACAACATAAACATACTTATGGCAGCCATCAGGGTAGCTACTGCCATCAAAATAATCTTTTTCATTTGTTTTTAAATATCTAAATCGGACGCAAAGATACTGCTTTTTTGCGATATGTCCAAACTTTTTTTAAAGAATCGCAAGCGAAGGGCAATTGGAGCCTTTCACTTGCGACTGAATTGTTTCTGAAGGAATGGAAGAGTTACTTCAGATAGTACTCGATAGTGGTAACGACGCGGACCTTACGCTTGTGGGGCATAACCTCGTCGCTCTCGATCTCGAACTGACCCTGGCGTGCAGTGCAGATGCTACCGAGCTTTGCTCCGGCATCTTCGGCAAACTTCTGTGCCACGATGCGTGCGTTCTTGGTGGCTTCCTCCACCATCTCGGGCTTCAGGTCGTTCAAGCCAGTGTATTCGTAACTGCAGTAACTGTTGTCGAGGAGAACACCCTGCTTGAGCAGGTCGAGTTGCTTCATACGCAGCGTCATGATTTTCTCAACGTCGGACGAAACGATGGTGAGACGACCGGTCACAACGAAACGTGCCATAACATCCTTCTTCTCGTTCCAGTTGTACCATGAGGAACGGTCCTCAGCCGAAGGAACATCGAGGAAGATCTCGTCCTCCTTCACGCCATTTGACTTGAGGAACTTGATGAGTTTGTCCTGCTTTGGCTCGAGGCTCTCGTAGAGGAACTCAAGTGCATTGCCGGCCACGTTGTACGACAGCGACCAGGTCACCTTGTCTGCCATAACTTCGCGCTCAGAAAGGCCCTTGACGGTAACATGACGATCCTTGTTGGCAATCTTTTCGATGCCACAATAGATGAAGTAACCCGACAGGGCTACTCCGATACCCAGGATCAATGCCCAAACATAATTTTTCATTGCTGTAAATGTAAAGAGTAAAAAAATGGTTTTATTACGATGCAAAGATAGCGGTTTCTGCCGAAATATGCAAGAAAAAGGATGGAAAAAAGTACGAAACATATTCACCTTTGTACGAAAACCGTTTTTGAACGGCAAATTATATGGCAAAATAAAAAGAAAAACGTATCTTTGCAGCACAATTTTGATCCATATGAAACGCTTGCTCATCACACTCATCGCGCTATGCACGCTGGCTACAGCCGGGGCGCAGCGCCAACGCTACAACTTCAACTCCGATTGGAACATCACGTTTGCCGACCCCGACACGAATCCGTCGGCCGAGGCAAAGAAGGTCACCTTGCCCCACGCATGGAACGAGGACTATGCCTTCATGGTCGAGATACGGCAACATCCCGATGCCGAGGTTTGGTACCGGAAGACATTCTCACTGCCTGCTTCGGACGCAGGGAAGCATGTCATAGTAGAATTCGAAGGCGCACGCCAGGCGGCTGAGGTTTGGATCAACGGACATCGTCTGGGCCTGCACGAGAACGGCGTCATGGCATTCGGCTTCGACCTGACACCTTATATAAATTATGCGGGCGTGAACGTCCTAAAAGTGCGCACTGACAACAACTGGAGTTATCAGGAGCAGGCCACAGGTACGCGTTTCCAATGGAACAATTCGAACTTCAACGCCAACTTCGGAGGTCTGCCCAAGAACGTCTGGTTGCACGTTGCAGGCGATATCTATCAGACACTACCCCTCTATTCTGGCCTTGGCACAACGGGAACCTACATCTACGGCACGGACTACGACATCAAGGGCCGCAAGGTGACGGTGAATGCCGAATCGCAGGTCATCAACGCTTCGGACAAGCCGCAGCGCGTGGCCTTACAGGTAGAGGTGCTCGACATCGACGGCAAACTTGTCGGCAAGTACAAGGGTCGTTCGCAAGTGATTGCTGCTGGCGATACGGCAGTAATCGGAGCTTCGCGCAGACTCAGCGGCATAAACTTCTGGTCGTGGGGCTACGGATACCTTTATAACGTCAAGACCAGCCTCATCGTGGGCGGCAAGACCTTCGACACGGTAGAGACCCGCACAGGTTTCCGCAAGACACGTTTCGCCGAAGGTAAGATCTGGCTCAACGACCGCGTTCTGATGATGCACGGCTACGCCCAACGCACTTCGAACGAATGGCCTGGCGTAGGTATGAGTGTGCCTGCTTGGCTAAGCGACTACTCCAACGACCTGATGGTGCGTTCGGGAGGCAATCTGGTGCGATGGATGCACGTCACTCCCTGGAAGCAGGATGTAGAATCGTGCGACCGCGTGGGCCTTATCCAGGCAATGCCTGCGGGTGATGCCGAGAAGGACTGCAAGGGACGACAGTGGGAGCAACGCTGCGAACTGATGCGAGATGCCATCATCTACAACCGCAACAACCCGTCCATCCTCTTCTACGAGGGCGGCAACGAGAGCATCAGCCGTGAGCATATGGTGGAACTGAAGGAGATTCGCGACCGCTTTGACCCCTATGGCGGACGTGCCACCGGTAGCCGAGAGATGCTCGACATCAACGAGGCAGAATACGGTGGCGAAATGCTCTACATCAACAAGAGCGGCAAGCACCCTATGTGGGCTATGGAATATTGCCGCGACGAGGGCTATCGCCAGTATTGGGACAACTATTCGTACCCCTTCCACCAAGAGGGTGCAGGCCCCTGGTACCGCAAGGCTCCTGCCGACATCTACAACCACAATTCCGACGAACTTGCCATCGAGCACATCCGTCGTTGGTACGACTACTACGAACAACGTCCCGGACAAGGCCGACGTGTGAGCGCAGGCGGCGTGAAGATTATCTTTTCGGACACCAATACCCACGGACGTTCGGAGTTCAGTTATCGTGTGTCGGGCGTGGTCGATCCCATGCGCATCGAGAAGGAAGGATTCTATGCGGCTCAGGTGATGTGGAACAGTTGGGTCGATATCGATTATAGCCGCACCCACATCATGGGCCACTGGAACTATCCGGAAGGAGTCAAGAAGAACATCTACGTGGTTTCGACCGACCCTGTGGTTGACCTGCTAATCAACGATAGCCTCGTGGCACGTAGCACACAGGCCGAATACCGTTTCCTGCATACGTTCAAGAACGTCACATACGTACCAGGCACAATTCGTGCCGTGGGCTACAGCGACGCTTCTGGAAGCACTGCGAGCAGTTGTGACAGCATCGAGACTGCCGGTCCTGCCGACCACCTCAAACTCACACTTATCCAAAGTCCCAATGGAATGGTGGCCGATGGTGCCGACATGGCGCTCGTGCAAGTGGAGGTAGTGGATAGCGAAGGTCGTCGCTGCCCCACCGACAATCATCTCATCACCTGGAAGGTGGAAGGCCCAGCCGAATACCGAGGAGGCATTGCCAAGAGCCCCGATTTCGACAATTACATCCTTGCGGAGACGCTGCCCGTGGAATGTGGCGTGAACCGCGTACTGGTACGTTCGACCACAACACCGGGCGCTATCCGCGTCACCGCCTCGGCGCGTGGACTGGGTAATGCAGGCGCCAGCAGTGGCGAAGCTGCCGCTTCGACCATCGTCGGTCCTAATCCTTCGGGATGGAGCGGTAATGGCGCATCGACCAACCGTGAATGGACCACGGCCGAGGTAAGCTGGCAGACACGCCCCGTGCCCGGCGAGGTGAATGCGGGACTCAGCACCTATATCGCGGGTGCTGCCCTCCCTTGCATCCTTGACCGAGGCGAGACTCCTTTGACTCCCTCCTACGTAGATCGCTTCGAGACCATCGGCATCACTTCGGCCGAAGCAGGGGCCAACACAAATGAGGCAAAGAGCAGTTTCGATGACAACGAACTCAGCGAATGGCGCAACGACGGACGCCTCTCGACAGCGTGGATCACCTACACGCTGGATCGTCCTGCTGCCATTGACCATATCAGCCTCAAGCTGACGGGATGGCGCCAGCGCAGTTATCCGATTGAGATCTATGCAGATGAGACGCTCGTCTGGAAGGGCGACACTCCCAAGTCGCTTGGCTACGTGGAACTCGACATCGAGCAGCCTGTCGAGGCTAAGACCTACACCATCCGACAGGTGGGTTCGGCCACCGACAAGGAAGCCTTCGGACAAATCGTCGAACTGGCAGCCCCCAACGCTGGCGAACTCGACCTCTACAAGAGCGCCGATGGCGACAAAGTGAAAGGCGAGCTCCGCATCGTGGAGATTGATTTCCTGAAACGTTATTAAAGGATTTCGCAAACAAAAGCGACAATGCAGCAGACTGCTGCCACGGGGAAAAGTCCCCATCCAAACCAGGCGGCAACGATGCCAAAAAGCAAGGCAATGAATCCGCCCCAAGGCGAGGAGGTCGCCTGAATAATGGCGGGAAAGGTCATCACGGCAAGCGTGACGTAAGGCACGTAATAGAGGAAACTACGCAAGAAAGGATGAGTAATCTTCTTGCGAATCAACGTCATCGGCAGGACACGTATCAGATTGGTCACGAGGACCATGATGAAGAGGTAGATCAACAGGCTATGCTTCATCGTGGTCCTCTATTTTAACGGGTTTTACATATGCTGCTATTGCTGCAATTACGATGGTGAGCACAATGGTACGGGTGCCGGCACTCATTTCACGGACTGTCGGCAACACGGAGCAAAGCCAGCTCAAGAGGAAACTGGCGATGACGGAAATACCTACCGCATGGTCACGCTTAGAAGGTGGTATGATGATGGCAATGAACATTCCATAGAGTGCCACGCTGAGCGCAGCGACGACGTGCGGAGGAAGGATCTCACCTGCCACGATGCCCACGGCCGTTCCCGATGCCCACATTGTAGTCGAAACGAGCATCGCACCAAAGGGATAGGCAGGAGGCAGATTGCCGGGATAGGCGATGGAGATGCCGAAGATCTCGTCGGTAACGCAACAGGCCACAAGTATGCGCTTCAAGAGCGAAACATTCGACGCGAACTTCTGTGTCAAAGCCGTGCTCATCAGCAGATAGCGAAGATTGGTGACCAAGCACATGGCCACGACTTCGACGTATGATGCGCCGATGGCAATGAGCGAATAGACGCCATATTCTCCCGCCGAAGCACGCGTCAGGAAACTGCCCACGAAGCCCATCCATGCAGTCAACCCCGCCTTGGCGGCTATGATACCCAACGAAAAGGACACAGCGAAATACCCCATACCAATGGGGAATCCATCGCGCATACCATGCAAAAAGATACTTCGGGTCGCGATACGCATTGGTTTTTCAGAATATCGACTTGACACGAGTGCCGTCGAGCACGCGGTTGAAGAAGTCGTTAACAGGCTTGCCGATGCGGAAGCCTTCGACCACACGCTCCACGAGATTGGGGGCCAGCGCCTCTTCTTCGCTCAAATCGCGGAAGAGGTCCCAGTCCTTCATACGAATCAGGTCGTCGAAGGGACTGTCCCTCCATTGCTTGGGCAGGACCTTGAGTTTTTCCTCCGACCAGAAAACATAACCATAGCGGCGCACCTCGTCATTGTCCACGGCATCGCGCAGTTCCTGGCCTTCGTCGAAGATGGCCTGACGAATCACTTTGGCTGCTGCCGAGGGTGGACAATGCACACCAACATCGATCATTGAATTGGCCGAATATTCGCCATCCTCGTTCTTCGGCTGCAAGTGGAAATAATAGCCTCCACCTACGCACTTCTTGCCTCCGGGCACGAGATAGAGTCCGAAATGCGTTTTGTAGGGGCTCTTGTCCCAAGAGAAACGCGTGTCGCGGGCAAAACGGAAGATGCACTGCTTGGGATCGAGCCCACGCAGCAAAGGGTCGATCTGCGCCATCTGTCCCATGATATCGACGCTGAGGGCATAGAACGTGTCGCGCGCCTGCTCGTATTTCTTTCGATTGGCGTGCATCCACTCTACCGTGTTGTTATACTTGATTTCGCGAAGGAAATCGAAAATCTGCTGAATGTTGTATTGGGTCATAGGGTTACAATATTTTCATAATCTGACGCAACGAGTGCACCTCGTAGTTGACGGGCTCAGTGGGATGGAAAGTGCGGGGATTGCGGTTGAAGAACATCACATCGAGCCCATAGGCTTTGGCACCGAGGATGTCGGTATCGAACGTGTCTCCAATCATTAACGTGGTTTCCACCTTGGCACCCGTCTTTGCCATCGCATAGTCGAAGTAGGCACGAAGGGGCTTATTGGCTCCAGCGTCTTCGCTTAGGATGATGTTGTCGAAAAACTCCTCCATCCCCGAGGCTCGAAGTTTGCGATACTGCACCTCATGGAAACCGTTGCTACAAAGATGCAGGCCATATCCCTGTGCGCGAAGATAACGCATCAAGTCGTGCGCCCCTTCGACCACTCCGGGTTTATTGGCACAAAGGTCGAGGAAGTGGTCGCTCACTTCCAGACAATATTCCTTCGTAGGTTCAAAATGCACCCCAGGACTTACGAAGCCACATGTCAACGGGCGACGAAAACGCTCGACGATGAGATAAGGACGATCAATCTCGCCTCGTGCATACTGGCCCCACAATTCGACATTGGTCTGCCAATAGGGGACGGTAAAGTCTTCAAGGCGCTGGAAATAGCGGCCCAACTGCAAATCGTCGAACAATTCGGCCAGCGCTAGTTTGGCGTTACCGTGGGTGTCGTAGAGCGTGTCGTCAAAATCAATGAACAGATCGTGGTACATGAGGGAGGGGGTCGAAGCGTTATGAGAAGTTCAAAAGGGTTTGCTTTATCGCCGCAAAGATACGAACAAACTGCCACATCTCCAAATAATTTGCCCATTTATTGTAACAAAATCCAACCCATAATGTTCTTTTTCGAATGATTTTTTTGTTTCTTTCGAAAAATACCTTATCTTTGTCGGCAAATTACAGATATTTCGAACCTAGTTATTTCTTAATTTCATTACCTCATCATGAAAAGAACCACCCTTCTACTCTCCTCACTCCTCCTGCTCACCGCTTGTGGCAGCAAACAACTGCAGCAAGCGAAGCAGGACCTCGCTCTCAACGACCTTGAGTATTTCGAATGCCAAGGTGTCAATGTTTTGGTCTATAGCAACAACTTCAACGGAGGTTTCAACGATGAGAAGAACTCCGGCATCGAAATTATTCACCACGGCGTGCGCACCGTGCAGGGTGGCGCCGTGCGTCTAAACAAAACACCTGAACTATGGGACCTTGTGCCCAAGACCACAAGTCGCACCGTGAACCACGATGCAGGTCAGATCGAAGTGGGTCTGCGCTATGACGACTACGACTTCGACAGCCGCATTGTCGTAACGGGTCAGGGTGATGCCGTCGAGATCGCCGTATGGCTCGACAAACCCGTGCCCGAGTCTTTAGCAGGTGAAGCGGGACTGAATATCGAATTCCTGCCTTCGCAATACTGGAACAAGACCTACCTTATGGATGGTCGCTTGAACCGTTTCCCTCGTTATGCTGCCAGTCAAACCGTGACACGCCCCAACAGTGAGAAACCCCGTCAGTTCAAGGGATTCAAGACCTACGATGACCGCGGCACCGACCGCTTTGTCGATCCCACTCCACTTGAAACTGGACACGAAATCATCCTGGCGCCCGATGCACCAGAGAGGATGATCAAGGTAACAAGCAAGGATGCCGAACTCAACCTTTACGACGGACGTATGCTGGCACAAAATGGTTGGTATGTGCTCCAAAGTGTGCTCCCTGCCGGCAAGACAGGCAAGGTGGTGAGTTGGCGCGTCGAACCTCATGCCATCCCGGGATGGATACGCGAACCGAATATCGGTTTCAGCCAAGTGGGCTATCTGCCCGATCAACCGAAAGTGGCCGTGATAGAGCTCGACAAGCGTGACAAGATTCATGACGAGGCCTCGATTTGCCGCATCAAGTCCGATGGCACCATCGAGACAGCATTCTGCGGAAAAACATCGCTTTGGGGCGACTACTTTAAATATAAATATGTGAAGTTCGACTTCACGGAAGTTAGCGAACCAGGCATCTATTTCATCAAATACGGCGATACCCAGACGGGCAACTTCCTCATCGACCAGAGCGTCTATGACAAGATCACCGATGCCACTACCGACGTGTGGATTCCCATTCATATGAACCACATCACCGTGAACGAAGGCTATCGCGTCTGGCATGGCGAGCCTTTCAAGGAAGGCTATCTGCAGGCTCCACCAAGCGACCATTTCGACCTACATTCGCAAGGACCGACCACCGATACCAAGTACAAGCCACTGCAACTCATTCCAGGACTCAACGTGGGCGGATACTTTGATGCAGGTGACTTCGACATCGAGACTGGTTCGAACATCAACGTTGTGCAAAACCTCGTGCGCATCTGGGAACAATTCCCCAGCGACCGCGACGAGACCTTCGTAAGCGAAGAGCAGCGCTACGTGGATCTGCATCGACCCGATGGTGTGCCCGACATCTTGCAGTATATTGAGCATGGCACGCTGAACCTCGTGGCACAAGCCGAAAAGATTGGACATATGTCGCAATGCCTCTCCAATTCGGTGCTCGACAATTATCATCACCTCGGCGACGCCGCTTCGCTCACCGATGGCCTGCACTACGACCCGAAACTCAAACCCTACCAGATTTCGATGGACGGAAAGCGTAGTGGCACGCCTGACGATATGTGGGCGTTCACGACACGCGACCCACGCCTTGACTTCCGTGCTGCCGCGATGTTTGCTGCTGCCAGCCGTGTCCTCCAGGGCTATAACGATGCCCTGGCAAAACGCGCCCTTATCCAATCGAAGCGACTGATGACCGAAGCCACCGAATTGCTCCACGAAGCCGACCTCAGCACCAACCTTCAACTCTACGGAGCAACTGGCGACAAGCAGTATCTCGAAAAGTTCAATTCGGGCATCTGGAACGCACTCGACAAGCAGTACAATGCAGCCCTCCAAATAGCTCTCGACGCCATGCCTTTCATGGACGATACCTATCGTGAGCAATTACGTCCCTATGTCGAAAAGTATCGTGCCTACGTCGATAGCCTCGATACCCAGAATCCCTATGGTGTGCCCATCGGCCTTGGCAACTGGGCAGCAGGTGGAGGCGTCGTGCAGGTTGGCGCCACCCTTTGCACAGCAAACAAGTATTTTCCCGACATCATCGAAAAGAACCTGCTCTATCGCACCGCCAATTTCATCTACGGCTGCCATCCATACCACAACTACTCATTGGTGGCTGCCGTGGGCGCCGCTCGTCCGAAAGCTGTGTTCTATGGAAACAACCGTGCTGACTTCTCGTTCATTCCTGGTAATATGGCCCCAGGTGTGCTCTTCCGCAAGCCCGATCATTTCGAAAACTTTGACGACTGGCCGTTCCTGTGGGGACAGAACGAGGGCACCATTGCCGGAAATACGCAATACGTGATTTTCGGCCTGGCGTTCAAGGATAGAATGAAGGAAGGGAAATAAAGATTTTCTCTTAAAAGGATACGAATCTATTACCTAAGAAATCCTGGTGTTCTCCATGATGGATATAGCCCAACTGGTCGCAGACGAGTTGGGTTTTTCCTATCTGGGTGCCAATGTTATAATGAGAGTGTCCAAAGATCCAATAATCAATGGGGCTTTGCTCGATATATGATTCCAATTCGACGGCAAATGCCCCGCTGTAGGACTTGTTGGCAAATTCAGGATAAATGAGTTTGAAGGTGGGCACATGATGTGAAACTACCACGATATGACGTGCCTTGCTATGATTGACAGCTTCTAAGAGGAAGGCCAGGCAACGCTCATGTTCTTCGTTAAAGCGTGGCCAGGTGAGACTCTCTTCGCCCGAACGGATGCGATGGAAATCGGTCACGCCGAACTGCGTATATCGTCCGTTTTCGGGCGCGATTCTTGACCAAAGGGTTGTAGCAATCACATCGATATCGTCATCCAAATGGATTACGCAGTTATAATAGCAATGCACATTGTGGCGAATGGGCAGCACCCACCCATCGTGTAACGTCTCGATGTCGAAGAACTGATAGAACTCATGATTGCCGGGCACAACAATTACCTGCCGATAGTGTTCCGATGCCCAGTCCCAGAAAGGATGCGACGTGTAGGTCTTGTCGTCGCCCAAATAGCCGATATCACCAGCCAGTACAAGCACCTCGCCCATCACTTCGATGGGGTGCTCGAGGAGGTAATCCCAATTCCTCTTGTATTCCAGATGCAGGTCTGAAGCGTACTGTATTCTCATGGACATTTCTGTTCCTTAGCGGTGCAAAGATATGTCTTTTTCGCGAAAAAAACAAATAATGCATTGTTATTTATTAATTGAGAATGGTTAATTGAGAAAAAAACATTATCTTTGCACCGTGAAGGCAAGCAATCTGTTCAAAAGGTTGATATACCCAAAAGCGAATCTCATCAAAAAAAAGATGTACGATGCATTCGCCAACCATTGGGTAGTGGTCACCGGTGCATCACGAGGCATCGGTGAAGCGTTGGTGCGCCGGCTCATCGCTTCGCATGCCAATCTTTTCCTCATCGCACGAAGCGAAGAGCAACTGCATTCACTTTGCAAAAAGGCACGTGAAGCAGGATGCAAAGCCGAGTATTGCGCAATCGATCTACGTGACAGGGAACGTCTCGACCAACTTTGCCAACACCTGAAGGGAACTTTGCCTTGTGTCGATTATCTTTTCTGCAACGCTGGTAAATCCATTCATCGCGAAATCAACGATGCTCAAGACCGTATGCACGATTACGACAGGACTATGGACTTGAACTACCGCGCCCATGTCGCCCTTACTCTCGCACTTCTCCCCAAACTTTGCGAGAGCCAAGGGCATATCATCTACACGTCGTCGGTCAGCACCCTTTACCCTCCCGCTCCAGGTTGGTCGGCTTACCATACGTCGAAGTGTGCAGCCAACACCTGGTACGAGACGGCACGTACGGAATTGCGACGACAAGGCATTTCCGTACAAATTGCTTATCTGCCACTCGTTCACACCGAGATGGCAGATGTGAATCCAGCATATCACAATCTTCCGGGCTATACAGCCGATGAGTCAGCGTGCCAACTACTTAAACTGAGCCTTTCACGACGCTTCGCTTACGAACCATGGTGGGCACGTCTGTCAGCACCTATAGCCAACCTCTTTTCGCCCATAGTAAAGTTATTCTATTAATATGCACCGATCTCTTTTTCGTGCGCTATTCAATCTGCACTTCATTACACCCCTTGGCCTCATCCGCTGGGCATACTGTCTGGTGAGCGAAGGCGTGACACTGATGGCGGCATTGAAGTTCTCTGCCCGATACTTTCCGACAAAGTGTGCCGTGGTGTCGGAGAGATTGGTGATGAACTACAGCGAACTTTATCAATATGCCTGCCGTCTGGCATACCTGATGTACTCCGACTATAATCTGCGTCAAGGCGATACGGTGGCAATGTTTTGTCGCAATCATACGGTGTCACTGTTGCTTCTGCCTGCCCTTTCGAGGCTCGGTGTAAATGTGCTTTTGCTCAACACTGATTTAGGTACCGAAAAAATCGAAGAACTACTCAATCGCAACTCTTGCAAACTGCTTGTCTATGATAAGGAAAGGAAAGACGGTAGGAGCACTATAACTTCTCCCTACCCTGCTATCGATACTGATATTCTGTACGAAAAACTCTTTGCGAAAAACGAGGACAACGTCTTCTACCTTCCCCCAATTTTCCATGGTCCTGCCATCACAGTGATGACAGGCGGTACAAGCGGGCACTATACCGAAGCCACGCGTCATCCTTCGGTGACGCAATTCCTACCTCCATTCTTTGCCTTGCTACGTGATGTTGGCATCGGGGACTACAACAGTGTATTCCTCGCTCTACCCTTTTATCATGGTTTTGGATTGGCAACGCTGATCGTATCGCTCCTGATGGGAAAGAAAATATGCCTGATGCGGCATTTTGACGCCAGTCAGGCATTGAAGATAATTCGAAATGAAGAAATAGAGGTGTTGCCCCTCGTCCCTGTGATGCTAGCAAGGATGTGGCAGCAAGAAGGGGCGAAGGAAAAGATGAAAAGCCTTCGCTGTATTCTTTGCGGAGGTGATCACCTGGACCGCAAACTCGTCGAGACAACGCATAGCCAACTTGGCAACGTGCTCTACAATCTGTATGGCACCTCGGAGGCGGGTTTCTTCCTATTGGCTACACCCGATGATCTGTCACGGCATTCCGAGACGACATTGGGGAAACCGATTCGAGGCGTAAAGTGCAAGGTCGTGGAAAAAGATGCCGAAGGTGTGGGTACGCTGTGGGTTCGTTCTGGTTGGGCCATGACGGGAAGAAATGACCAATGGCAGAGCACAGGTGACCTGGTTATGCAAGATACCGAGGGCTATTACTTCCATCGTGGCAGACGTGACGGGTTGGTCGTCTGCGGTGGCGAGAATGTCTGGCCCGACAATGTGATGCGGGCACTCAGCTTACATCCCGCTGTCGTGGCTTCACACGTCTATGCCGTGCCTCACCCCGAATTTGGAAATGTGCTGAATGCCCGCATCGAATTGCGCAAGGACAGTACACTTTCGTCCGAAGACGTCAAGCAATGGCTTGCACCACGCATCTCCCGTGCCGAAATGCCTCACGAAATCTTCTTCGGTCCCATCGAGACGCTCTCGACAGGAAAAATCAAATCACAATAGGTATTTCAGGATCGAACCGATCCATGTACTTCACCTTGAACAGATTGATTCGATGCAGACGGTCAATCTTTGCCTTGGTGGCTGGTTCAGGCTCGATACCCTCGCGGATATATTTGTCGAGGGTAGCGTAGGTGAAGCCAAGTTTCACTTCATCGGGTGAACTGTGCGGCAGACCATCGTCAGGCACCTTATCAACCCATTCAAGAGGTAGGCCCAGCACTCGACCAATTTGCAGAATCTCGGTTACAGTAAGGAACGACAGTGGGCTGAAATCGCCTGCATTGTCACCATAGCGTGTGGCATAGCCAATCCAGTCCTCAGAGAGATTGCAGGTATTGACCACGCGTCCATTATTGGTTTGTGCAATGGCATAAAGCGTCACCATGCGCACACGAGGCGGCACGTTCTGCTTGGTCTGCACGGTCCATTCATCGACCACCGAATCATTCTCCTCCAACTTGAGGTTGTTCATCGCGTTGGTAATTGCTCCAATGGGAGCCACACAATAGCGAATGCCGATATAGCGCGATATGCGGTCGGCATCGTTGATGGCCTGCCCATTGTCGGGCATTGCCACGCCAATGACGCGATCCTTGCCAAGAGCCTTGGCACAAAGGGCAGCAGCCACTGTCGAGTCCTTGCCACCTGACATGCCCAGCACAGCATTGCAGCCCGGGCCATTCTGTTCGAACCAGTCTCGAATCCATTGGATGACCTCTTCGGTCACTCTTTTTGCATCAAAAGTTTTCATAGATTATTGTTTTTTTTTTCGGAATACTCGGAGTATTCGGAGTATTCAGATTACTCTAATTAAAAAGTGTAAGAGCAGCCCACGATCAAGCAACGCGAATTAGGCTTGGTCACGGTTGTCATGTCGTAGTCCTTGTTGGTCAGAATCTGCTTGCGGTCGGGCTGCAGGATGTCCTGTACGAAAGCATACATTGCCCATTGGCCTATCTGCTTCACGGCACGGAATGACCAGTAGAACGTTGGACGATTGTAGTAGTAACGATGCGTCTCTCGACCCGTGTAGAGCAGCACCGTGGCCAATGTCCAGCCCTTAGGCAACTCAAACTGTGGACGTGCCTTGAAACTGTAGGACCATGCCCGGTCGGACGACACGCTCTCACCATCGTAGTCAAGATACTGGCCATGGAAGCCCATCGTCATAGAAAAGAGTCCATACCTTACCTCACCCTCGGCGGCATAACGCAGGTAACTGTAGCGTGCATCGTTGATCCACGTCTTCACCGAACGCTGGGATGCCTCGTCATACGACGAAATCTGAGAGATATCGTCATCGATGCGCTTGTAGGCCAAACTGTGTGTCAGCGTCCAATGCTCGCCTGAATAGGTATAACTTCCCTTAATCTGGCTGTTCTTCGAAGGACCCAGATTGCTGTTACCCACAACGATTACGCCAATGCTGCTACCGATGTGGACGAAGGGATAGAGTTGCGTGTAAGTGGGACGTGCTATGTCGCGATCGTAACTCAGTACGAACTTGTTTTTCGCATTGAGTTTAGCAGTCGCCTTGGCAGAGAGCATCCAGTCGTTGTAGGTCTTGTCGTGGCTGGCGGTCCGATGGTCGTCGATGTCGTTGATGAAATTCTCGTAGCGGAAGGTCGCATCGAGGGTAAGCCAATTATGGGAATAGTTGGCCGAAAGTGAAGTCAGCGACGAATAGGTGTTGAAGTTGAAATCTGTTTCGGTGTCGCTGATGCTCATATCCTCGATGGTGTATTTCTCCTCGATGCCAAACTTGAATCCATTCCAAGTCTTCGACTGGAACCGTACCATAGCGTATGGGTCGAAGTTATGGAGTGTCTGGTTCTGCTCGCGCAGCGACGATTCGGAATGTGCCCCCCAAGTGTCCGACTCCACATCGGTGGGCTTATAATTGTATTTAAGATTGAGGCGTGTCGTCAGACGGCCCCACTCCTCGAAGTCCTGGATATACTGCAAGAGGCCACCCAACTTGAGGTCGCGGTTCGAACGACGCTGTTCCTCGTAGTTCGACTCCTGCTCAGTACCATCAGCCTCATGGCCATTCTTTATAGTACTCTCGCTCACACGATTGTGGTCGAAACTTTCGAGCAAGCCAATGGTAAATATGCTTCCCTTGACAGGTTGGTAGTCGAGACGCGTCGAGAAGTCCTGTTTCTCGTATTTTGTCAGGATGTTCGAACTGGTAAGTCGGTCGGCACCGCTCTTGAAGTCAGTCGAAACATCCTTCTCTGTATTCAGTTCACTGAAATCGACCGACAGTTGACTCGTCAGCAGCAGGTTGTCCTTCAAATAGGTGACATAGCCCGAAGGCATGGCACGACCATTGCTGCTGGCGCCCAGATAGGCTCCACCATAGACGTGCGACGAGTCGGGCTTGTGTTCCAGTTCATCACCCACGTCGTAGGCATCCATGATGCGTTTGGCAATACGTTGAAATTCGTTGGTATCCTGTGCATGCAAGCCTACAGAGCCAACTAGGCTCAGTGCTCCTGCGAAGAAGACAATTTTTCCAATTCTTCTCATATGATAATAGTATGATGAAAGTGTTCGATGCGGCAAAGATAAGGTTTTTTGTCGGCATCTCCAAATTTTCGACCGATAGTTTGGTCTTTTGTTACCAATTTATGATAAAACGGACGAATAATTTTCCGTCATATCGTTTTTTTTATTACCTTTGCCGTGCAAAACCGAATATTGACAAACAAAATAATCCACGACCTATGAAACTCAAAAACCTTATTCTAACCTTTCTGTTGGCTGCAAGTTCCTCACTCTTTGCACAGGACTTGCTCCAAGGCTTCCAAACCCCACCCCAAGAGGCTCGTCCTCGCGTGTGGTGGCACTGGATGGATGGTAACATCTCCAAAGACGGCATCCGCAAGGATATCGAATGGATGCACCGTGTCGGCATAGGCGGCTATCACAACTTCGATGCCGGCATGACCACACCGCAAGTGGTGGAGAAGCGCCTCACCTACATGTCGCCTGAATGGAAGGATGCCTTTCGTTATGCCGTCACCCTTGCCGATTCTCTCGGTATGGAGGTAGCCACTGCCAGTTGTCCCGGATGGAGCAACACCGGCGGCCCTTGGGTAAAACCCGAGCAGGGCATGAAGAAACTCGTCTGGCGCGAAATGAGAGTGAAAGGCGGCAAGCAACTCAACGTCGCCCTCCCTGCCCCCTTCCACACCACCGGCTTCTTCCAGAACGTGGCGGCCTCCAGCAGCGCTACTACCTTCATCCCCTCAGAAGGTGGCCCCGAATGGTACAAGGACCTCTATGTGCTGGCAGTTCGCTTGAACAAGGCAGACAAGACTTTGCAGCAACTCGGTGCCAAGGTCACATCGAGCGGTGGCACATTCACCGTCGAACAACTCACCGACGGAGACCTGGCCAATGCCGGTGAACTGCCGCGCGACGACGAACGGGGATACTCCTGGATACAGTATTCGTTCAAGCGTCCTCAGACCTTCCAGGCCCTAAGCGTGGTCGATAGTTATACTCGTAGCGAATGGGGAGCAACCCCTGCACCCGTCAGCAAGCGACTTGAGGTGAGCGACGACGGACTCTCCTATCGCAAGGTTTGCGACATCCCTCATGGAGGTGCCGCTCGCCAAACCATCGAGTTCGAACCCGTCACGGCACGATACTTCCGCGTCACGTTCGACAATCCTGTCCTCAATAACCCCTATGCTGCCTTGTCGCCTGTTCCTATTCCAGAACCGACATTTACTCCCGTGGCCGAACTGGTGCTCTATCCAGTTCCACGTATCAACCACGCCGAAGAGAAGGCTGGCTATGCCACGCCTTCCGACCTTATGGAACATCCCACTTTCGCTCGTGCTGACGAAGTGGTCGGCACTCAGGATGTATTCGATGTGACCGACAAGGTCGATGCCGAAGGCAACCTTCATTGGAATGCACCCCAAGGCGACTGGACCATCTATCGATTCGGCTATTCGCTGACAGGCAAGACCAATCATCCTGCTGCGACAGAAGCCACTGGCCTCGAAGTGTCGAAGATCGACAAGGATGCCTTCACCGACTTCCTGACCTACTATCTCGACACCTACCGCGATGCCACAGGAGGACTGATGGGCCGTCATGGTCTGCAATATCTGCTGATCGACAGTTATGAAGCCGGTTGGGAGACCTGGGCACCAAGGATGCCACAGGAGTTCGAACAGCGTCGAGGCTACAATCTGTTGCCATGGCTGCCTGTGCTAACAGGACAAGTCATCGAAAGCGCCGAGCGCAGCGAGCAGTTCCTCTTCGATTGGCGCACCACCATCGGCGAACTCATCGAGGAATGCATGTATGCCAATGCCGACCGCATCGCCAAGCAGTACGGACTGGGCACTTACTTCGAATCGCATGAGAATGGACGCCTCTACCTCGTCGATGGCATGTCGGCCAAAAGCAAAGCCGACATCCCGATGGCTGCCATGTGGACCTTCATTCCTGGTCAAAAGTCTGCCAATTCGACAATCGAGATGGCCGAAAGCGACATTCACGAATCAGCATCTGTTGCCCATCTCTACGGTAAGAAATTCGTAGCAGCCGAGTCACTTACTGCCAATGGTTTGGATGGTGGAGCCTACAGTTTCTTCCCTGGAAAACTAAAGCCCACAGCCGACCTCGAGATGGCCAATGGTGTCAATCGCTTTGTGATACACGAGAGCGCTCACCAGCCCGTCGATGACCTCAAGCCCGGACTTGGCCTGATGATCTTCGGACAATGGTTCAACCGCAACGAGACGTGGGCCGAACAGGCTAAGGCCTGGACCGACTATCTGGCACGTTCCTGCTACCTTCTGCAGCAAGGTCGCAACGTGGCTGACATCCTCTATTATTATGGCGAGGATGACGTAGTGACCAGCCTTTTTGCCTTCCAGCATCCCGACATCCCTTACTCCTACAATTTCGACTACCTCAACAAGGAGGCATTGCTCGACCTCATCTCCTACGACGGCAAGCATTTCGTAACGCCTTCAGGCAACCAATACAATGTGCTCATCATCGACCCACGCTGCGAGCATGTCTCTGCACCCGTGAAGGCAAAACTGGAGGAGTTGCGTCGTCAGGGAGCACCCATCTTCGATCTTCGCACACAGACGATGGCCGAAGCACTCAAGGGTATTCGTCCCGACTTCATAGCCGACGATATGACCGACCTGCGCTACGTTCACCGAAAGACTGCCGATGCCGACATCTATTGGGTCAACAACCGCCGCAACACAGCCCGTCAAATCAATGCCACCTTCCGCGTCAGCGGCCTCAAGCCCATGCTTTGGCACCCCGAAACAGGAAAGGCAGAAGAAGTCTCGTACGAGATGCATGACGACGTGACCATCGTTCGTCTGAATCTTGCCATCGACGACGCCATCTTTGTCGTATTCGACGAAAAGACCGACGTCCGCAAAGTGGAATTGCCCACCCAGCAGGAAGTTCTGTTCCGCCACGTCGATACCCCGTGGACGGTGCAATTCGACGAAGCGTGGGGTGGCCCGAAGGAAACAACCTTCGACCCGCTCATCTCCTACACCGAATCGTCTGACGAAGGCATCCGTTACTATTCCGGCACTGCCATCTACCGCAATACGCTCCGCATCAGCGCTCCCGAACTCAAGCAAGGCCGTTTCGTACTCAACCTGGGCGAAGTGGGCTGTATGGCCGAAGTTATTGTCAATGGTAAAAACCTCGGAATACTTTGGAAGAGACCATATACCGTCGATGTGACCGATGCCCTAACTGCAGGTGAGAACGCCTTGGAGATACACGTCATCAACCAATGGACGAACCGCATCATCGGCGACTTGCAGCCCAACTGCTCGAAACGATATACGTTCCCTGCCTTCAACTACTTCTATCGTCCCGATTCCCCACTCCTGCCCGCAGGTCTGATGGGGCCCGTCGATATCATGCTCATTCCCGACCAATCGCAAACTCACACATTATAATAATATAGAATATGAAACACCCCATCACACTTCTTCTGACTGCTCTTCTAGCAGTCTCGGCATCCGCAACTGCCCAAACCAAGACGTTCGAAAAGCCCCTCTATGGAGCTGCCTATTACAGCGAGTACACCCCCACTGACCGTCTTGACGAAGACATACGTCTGATGAAAGAGGCGGGACTTACCGTAGTGCGTGTCGGCGAATCCACATGGTCGCTCTTCGAACCACAGGACGGCCAGTTCGAATTCGCATGGATGGACCGCATCCTCGACAAGTTACACGCTGCCGGCATCAAGGTCATCCTCGGCACGCCCACCTACTCCATCCCCTCGTGGATGGCTGCCGAGCATCCCGAAGTGTTGTCTCACACCATCGACGACAAGCAGAGTTACTACGGCATCCGTCAGAACATGGACCTCAAGAACCCCACCTATCTGCGTTACTGCGAACGCATCATCCGCAAGATGATGGAACACTTTGCCCAGCATCCCGCCATCATCGGCTATCAGGTGGACAACGAAGTAGAGGCACGCAACATCGACAACCCCGACTATTTTGAGGGTTTCCGCGAATACATCAAGGAGGAGTTCAAGGGTGACCTCAAGGAACTCAACCGTCGCTGGGGCCTCAACTACTGGGGCATGAACATCAACAAATGGGAGGACTTCTACGACCGCAAAGGTGTGACCAACCCCTCGTACAAGGTGTGGTGGGAACGCTGGAACCGCAAGGTGACCGCCGACTTCCTCAACTGGCAAGTCGATATCGTCAACGAATATCGTCGTCCCGATCAGTTTGTCTTCCATTGCTTCATGCCTTATTTCTGCAATATCGACCAGGTGGAGGCCTTCCGCCAGATGGAATATCCTGCCATCAACGTCTATTACAATATGCAGGATCAGCAGGATGGTGCCTGGATAGGCTATTCGTGCGACTTCATGCGTCCCGTTTCGAAGCACCACAACTTCCTCATCACCGAAACCAATGCACAAGGTACAGGATGGTCCAGCCGTGACCAATGGCCTCCCTACGATGGTCAATTGCGCCAGAACATGTACGCGTTCCTCTCGGGTGGTGCCAACATGGTGGAATACTGGCACTGGTCCACACTCCACTACGGTCAGGAGACATATTGGCGCGGCATTCTTGGCCATGAAGGCTTGCCCAACCGCGTCTATGCCGAATTCCAGCGAGGTGCTTCCGAACTCGACAAGGTAGGCGACCGCCTCGTGAACATCCAGAAACAGAACCGCGTGGCCCTTCTCTTCAGTCACGACTCGAAGCATGCCCTCGACTTCATGCCCTACACCGACCGCGACCAATACAAGGACTTCCTACTCTACGATGCCCTTTATCGCCAGAACATCGAGTGCGACATCCTGCCTGTCGACAAACCCGAGATGCAGGACTTCTCAAAATACGACATGCTCGTCGTCCCATCGCTTTACGTGGCCACCGACGAACTTTTGCAGAAGATCAGCGACTTTGTCAAGAATGGCGGCGAAGTGGTGATGCTCTTCAAGAGCGGCTACACCGACTTCGACAATGCCGTGCGTCCTGTGCTGGCTCCCGGTCCCCTTGCCGAAGCCTGCGGTTTCACCTATCAGGAGTATTCGTCCATCCAGCAACTGCCGCTTCGTCCCAACGACCTTGGAGCCAACGACAACACCGTCAGCACATGGATGGAATTCCTCCAACTCACCACCGCCCAGCCCCTCGCTACCATCGAGCATCCCTTCTTCGGCAAATGGCCATGCATCACCGAGAACGCCTACGGAAACGGCCATCTCATCTACATCGGAACGCTGCCTAGCACCGAACTCATCCAGAAACTATTGGCACGTGCTGCCGACCGTAAGCAGATTCTCACTGCCGAACGTCAAAACACGTTCCCCATCATCCTTCGTTCGGGTGTCAACGATTATGGCAAGAAGATCCATTACATCTTCAACTATTCCTACGAACCGAAAACCATCACCTACCCCTTCGGCAACTGCCGCTCTTTGCTCGACGGCCAGTCGCTCAAGGCCAACGCCTCCATCACCATCGAACCATGGGGCGTAGTAATCGGAGAAGAAAAATAGCCAAAAGCTTCCTGCAATAAAAAACAGACGCGGCCAAATGACCGCGTCTGTTTTTACTTGTCTTAATCCAAAAAGACGAATCTGATGATGAATGCCACATTGATAAAAGTGTAAAGCACAAGGCTCGTCTTTTCGATTGTTCGTTTGCTTTTCTTTTTGAACAATAGGAAGATGTTCAATAAGACACACAAGATGATCAGAAACTGAAAGATTTCACTGACCCAACGATAGTCTGTAGAGTAAGAGAGCGTACAGACAAACCATGTAAAGGCGTTCAATAGAGAAACAATGTAGAAGCTCATAATCTTATCCAATTAACGGAAAAACTTATTGAACGAATAAAAGGAAATTAATAGGAATAGCACTGCAAAGTAAATGAAAAAAAATGAATCCTCCAAATAATTTCTGTAATTTTTATAGTATTGGATGAAAAAATATGGTTTTCTGCTTATTTTTACCCCATTATCGAAGTTATTTTGTATAAATGTAAAATATCAGCGGGACAAACAGGCTATAATTGTTTGTCTCGCTGACATTAAATGTTTATACTTAAATACGACTCTTAATACTCCTCTTCGTTGAAGAAAAAGTCGTCCTTCTGGGGGTAATCGGGCCAAAGGTCTTCGATGGATTCATAGATGTCGCCTTCGTCCTCCATCTCCTGAAGGTTTTCAATCACTTCGAGGGGAGCGCCGGAACGATTGGCATAGTCAAGCAATTCCTCACGGGTAGCGGGCCACGGTGCATCTTCGAGCTTTGAGGCCAATTCGAGTGTCCAATACATAGGTTTTTCTAGTTATTAATTATATGTTAGTTTTAGTCGTATTTTTCGGTCGGAAATATACTCTTTCCGTCGAATTTGCGCGCGAAGATAGTGGTTTTCTCAATAGGTTGTACAAAACGGCGTAAATATTTAGGGAATTTTAACTAAAACGATACCACATAATGCTGTTTGAAGAAGCGAGGCTTAAGGATTGCCAGCCCATAATCGAAAAGATCCATGGTAATCGAGACGTCGTCGCGGTCGCACAACTGATCCCAGAAAATCTCATTCGGACGACCATCCTGGATGCCGCGAACGAAGATCACCGTATCGTCCTTGGTATGTGCCATCAACCACTCGACAAACTGCTGGGCATAGACAGCCGAGGGCTTGAACGACTTCTGCTTCATAGCCTCCGGATCCTCGTAAGGATTCGCATTGATGGCGATGAAGTCGAATGGCGATGCCTCGTCAAACTGTTCGAGACTGTTGGCAAACGTCACCCGGTTGGCCGACTGCGTGAATGCCGACAGATTGAACTCAGCTCGTGTCTGTGTCACAGGGTCGGCAAGCGAAACCACCTTCATCCTGCTGTCGGTGAGTAACAAAGGAAGAAGTGTATAACCGCCATCGCAGCCTATCTCTGCCGCATTGCGGCAATGGAAACGGTTGGCCAATCGAAACAAGAGGCATGCTACCTTGTACGAAACTGGCACATGCTTAACATAGATACCCCGCATCGACCGATAGGCATAATAGGGAAGTTTCTCTTCGATGACTTCGGTAATGATAGCGTAGGCGAACGGCGAATGCACACCGAAACCCTTGCGGTGTTTCAGTTTGCGTACGCCCTTCGATAGGTATTCCTTGATTTTCTTTTTTGCACCCATAGGGGTGGAACTAATTAACGATTAATAATAAAAAAAGTAACAATTACCCTCATCGGCCCCTCTGTTCTCGTCAGCAGCCATGTTTGGCTGCTAAGCGTTCAGTCAGCAGCCGTCTTTGGCTGCCTCCCTCAGCACCCGATAGTACATCTCGATCGCCTCCCTTATCTCCGAAGGTCGGATATACTCATCAGCGGTATGACTGCGTGCCGAGTCGCCAGGTCCCATCTTCAAGCTTGGGAACCGCATCAGTGCCTGGTCGCTCAGCGTGGGCGAACCAAAAGGCTTACGCCCCAAAGCAACGATGCGTTGCAACAGCGGATGATCGACCGGTATGCTCGAAGGCTGCAGTCGCGTGCTGCGTGGTGTGAGTTCAATCACAGGTCCTTCTGCGCCCAATGGCGAAGCGACCTTGCCAACCTCTTTTCGCAACATCGCCACTACCTCTTCATTGCTGTAGGCATCGGTAGTGCGACAATCGACCATAAACGTACAGGTATCGGGTACTACGTTGTGCACCGTACCAGCTTGAACACCGGTCACCGTCACCTTCACAGGCCCCAATAGCGCCGACACGTGTTCGAAACGGAAACTGCGCAAACGTTCAATGGCCTCCATAGCCAAATAAATCGCGTTCACGCCCTCGTTACGTGCTGCATGGCCCGACTTACCATGTGCAATACCATCGAGCACCACAAGCCCTTTCTCAGCAATGGCAGGCTGCATACCCGTGGGCTCGCCAACCAGTGCTACATCGATAGGTGGCAATTGTGGAAGGACGCTTTCGATACCATGCTTCCCGCTCACCTCCTCTTCGGCCGAAGCCAGGAAGACAAGGTTGTAACGCCTATCACTACTTTGCCCCTCGCCCACCAGCATAAGGAAGACATGAAGCAGGGAGACAAGCGAAGCACCGTCGTCGTTCGATCCTAACCCATAGATACGCTCCTCCTGGCTTCCGTCTGCCAAAGTTACCACCTCGCGGCTGGCTCGAAACGGATCGTGCTGCCACGTCGAGACGGGCTTCACCGTATCGATATGGGCATTGAGCAGAAGCGTCGGTCGCTCAGCATCGTAGTATGGGTCAACGAGCCAAAGGTTATTGTCCGAACGATGCACAGTCAATCCCGTGCTGTTCAGATATTCTTGAAGCATATCGGAAACGTGCGTCTCTTCACGACTCACCGAGGGAATCGCTATCATCTTCTCAAGCAGAATGACCGACTGAAGATAGGCTGTTTGGAGATCCATAAGAATTCAGTTTTGTCGCGTAGGGATAAGAAATGCGACGCAAAGATAATGAAAAATATTGAACATTGGCAATCTTTCGTCCAAAAATTTTGAAAATAGCGGAAAATTATCTATCTTTGCGCCACATTTTTCGAATATTTAAACCGGCAGATGCCGTTTTTTGCTATGATTACGATAGAACAACTCAAGGCTGTACAGGATCGTTTGACCGACCTGCACCGCTATCTCAACATCGAAGACAAGAAGATTCAGCTCGAAGAAGAGGAACTTCGCACACAGGTGCCCGGATTCTGGGACAACCAGAAGGAGGCCGAGAAGCAGATGAAGGTGGTCAAAGGTATCCGCTCGTGGATTGATGCCTATAACAACGTGAAGGCCAACGTCGATGAACTCGCCACCGCCTTCGAATTCTACAAGGAGGAACTGGTAAGCGAAGAGGAAGTCGATGCCCAATACAAGAAGACTATCGACCTCTTCGAGGACGTCGAACTGAAGAATATGCTGCAAGGCGAGGAGGACCATATGAACTGCATCCTCAAGATCAATGCAGGTGCAGGTGGTACCGAGGCACAGGACTGGGCCGAACAACTCCAGCGCCTCTATATGCGCTATGCCGAGGACCATGGCTACAAGGCCACTGTCCAGGATCTTGTCGAAGGTGACGATGCCGGCATCAAGTCGGTCACCATCGAAATCGATGGCGACTATGCCTTCGGTTACCTCAAGTCGGAGAATGGTGTGCATCGCCTCGTTCGCGTAAGCCCCTATAATGCACAAGGCAAGCGTATGACGTCGTTCGCTTCGGTCTTCGCCTTCCCCCTCATCGACGACACCATCGAGATCAAGATCGACCCAGGCAAACTCACTTGGGACACCTTCCGTTCGGGTGGCGCTGGTGGCCAGAACGTCAACAAGGTGGAGTCGGGTGTTCGTGCCCGCTATATGTACACCGACCCCTATACCGGCGAAGAGAAGGAACTCCTCCAGGCTTGCACCGTGACGCGCGACCAGCCCAAGAACCGCGAGATGGCACTCGAACTCCTCAAGTCGCAGATCTACAACATCGAACTCGAGCACAAGCGCGAGAAGCAGGCTTCAATCGAAGCTGGCAAGAAGAAGATCGAATGGGGTTCTCAGATTCGCTCCTATGTCTTCGACGACCGTCGCGTGAAGGACCATCGCACAGGCTACCAGACCTCCGACGTCAACGCCGTGATGGATGGCAAGATCGATGGTTTCATCAAGGCCTACCTGATGGAATTCGGCGACAAGTAAAAGAGCGTCTGACGACAAACAAATGAGAGCCCGACGGCCAATCAACGAGAGAGCCCGACGGCCATAAAGCAAGACAAAGAAACGTGCCAAGAACTTCAGTTAGTTCTCGGCACGTCTTATTATAAATCTTCAAATTATATTTTCGAAGGCGAAGGTAACGTCCCTTAAAATCCCTTAGATTCCCTTAGAATCCCTTAATATCCCTTAGACATTAATTATCCCAGGAAAGCCAGCAGCACACCGGCAGCCACTGCCGATCCGATCACACCGGCCACATTCGGGCCCATGGCATGCATGAGCAGATAGTTGGTAGGATCGTATTGCAGGCCAATCTCCTGGCTGATGCGAGCCGAGTCGGGCACAGCCGACACACCGGCATTGCCGATGAGCGGATTGATCTTCTTGCCTTCGGGAAGGAACAGGTTGAAGAACTTGACGAAAAGCACTCCCGATGCCGTAGCCACGATGAACGACAGCGCACCCAGTGCGAAGATCTCGAGCGACTCAGCCTTCAGGAACGTCGATGCCTGGGTAGAGCAGCCCACCGTGAAGCCCAGCAGGATGGTGACGATGTCGATGAGCGGACCCTTGGCTGTGTCGGCCAGTCGGCGGGTCACCCCCGACTCCTTCAACAGATTGCCGAAGAAGAGCATACCCAGCAGTGGAAGGCCCGAAGGAATGATCCAAGTGGTAAGGAGCAGGCCCAAGATCGGGAAAACTATCTTCTGGCGCTGGCTCACCGATCCCGGTGCCTTCATGCGGATGCGTCGTTCCTTATCGGTGGTGAGCAGTTTCATCACAGGTGGCTGGAACACGGGTATCAGTGCCATGTACGAATAGGCAGCCACAGCAATTGCACCCATCATGTCTGGGGCCAGTTTGCTCGAAAGGAAGATGGCCGTAGGACCGTCAGCGCCACCGATGATGCCGATGGCACCTGCCTCCTGGGGTGAGAATCCGAGTGCCAGCGAAAGCATGTAGGCACCGAAGATGCCGAACTGTGCAGCAGCGCCCACCAGCACCATCTTCGGGTTGGCTATCAGCGCCGAGAAGTCGGTCATCGCGCCAATGCCCAGGAAGATAAGGGGCGGATACCAGCCTTGCTTCACACCGCTATAGAGGATATTCAGCACCGATCCCTCCTCGTAAATGCCGATTTTCAGTCCGGCTTCAAGTGGGAAAGGAATGTTGCCTACCAGAATGCCAAAACCGATGGGCACAAGGAGCATTGGCTCGAAGTGCTTGGCAATGGCAAGGTAAATGAAAATGCAGCCGACAATCGTCATCACCACATTGCCGATTTCCACATTGCCAAAGCCCGTGTATTCCCAAAGGACTTGCAGATTCTCAATAAAAAAGTCTAACTTGTTCATTCGATATGTTTACTTTTTCTTCCTGAAGAAGCCTACGATGCGGCTGATGAGCCCTGGATGCTTCCCTTCGTCATTGTTATAGCCGTAGCCATATCCATAGCGATAGCCGTAACCATAGCCATATCCGTAACTGTAGCCATAACTGTATCCGTACTTTTTGTGGTTCGACATCTGAACATCGTTCAGGATAATCGACACATTGTTCAGTTTCTGGGACTTCACTGCCGCCTCAATTTCGTTGATGAAGCGAAGGTCCGACTTGCCCGAACGCACCACATAGATGTTCCTGTCGACGTGCTTGTTGAGTGTCATCGGGTCGGCAATGACCAGATAGGGTGGCGAGTCGAGGATGACATAATCGTAAACCTTGCGCAGTTCGGCAATAAGGATGCCGAATCGGTCGGTCGACAACAACTCATTCGGATTGGGCGGCACGCCTCCCTTAAGCAGAAGGTCCAAGCCGGGGAACTCCTTGATGGGAACCACTGTCTGATGCCAGTCGTCTATTTCTCCGCTCAGGTAGTTCGACAATCCTTCCGATTGGGTACGCGGCAGGTCGAACAATCGGCGCTGACGGCCTTTGCGCAGGTCTGTCTCCACCAGGATCACCTTCTTGCCTATCGAGCAAAGGCTGATGGCTACATTGGCCGAAACGAACGATTTGCCTTCACCTGGGATGCTCGAAGTAAACTGCAGCACCTTGCCCGACATGAAGCCGATGTTGGTGCGAATGGTTCGCATGGCTTCCGAAAGCACCGATGACGAGCCCGAAGAGCCCTCTTCGGCCATATCCGTAGCCTTGAAGGCACGACCCTCTCTACGAGGCACGACACCCAGCAGGGGCACTCTTGTGCGCGAAACGATATCGTCCGGATTCTGCACCTTGGTCTTCATCAGCATCAGCAGATAGACGATGAGCAAAGGCAGGAGGAAGCCAATGACGAAGGCTATGAGGAGCACCTGTCGCTTGTTGGGGCCGACAAGCACGGTATTGTTCTCGGGATATTCCACCACGCGGGCAATGTCGGGCTCGGCCACGATGGTGAGCATCGTCTCTTCACGCTTCTTCTGCAGCAGCACATAGAGTGGCTCGATCACCGAACGTTCGCGTTCAATCTGGGCAAGGTTGATCTTCTGTCCGGGCACACTCGACAGGTAACCCTTCGAACGTCCCTGCTGACGTGCCAGTTCCGTACGCTGAAGCGTCAGACTGGTCTTCTGGTTGGCCACCGACTTCTCGATCACGGCCCTCAGGTCGGCAATCTGCTTGCTCAGGCGCTGCACCACAGGGCTGTTCTCCGACGAACCTGCCAGCAGTCGCGCACGCTCGATGCACGCAGTATTATAATTGGTGATAAAGCCTACAATCGAAGGATCGCTCAGTCCCACATTGCTGGGCAGCACCGTATAGGGTTGGTTCGTCTTGAGTTCGTTGGCAATCATCTCAAGCAAGGTCAACTGCACGTCCACCTCCTGAATCTGCTGTTGTGCAGTCGCATCTGTATTGAGCGACAGTTTGGCCTGCGATTCCAGGTCAACCATTTGGTTCTTCGAACTGAACTGCTGTATGTTGCCCTCCACGGCCGAAAGCTGTCCGCTCAGGTCCTCCAGACGATTGTCGATAAACTCCATCGTCTTGGCGTTCGACGTCATGTAGTAGGTCTTGGTCAGTTCGTTGTACTTCTCGATGGCCTTGGCCAGAACCTTCTCTGCACGCTCCGGATGGATGTCACGCATCACAAGTTGAAGTATCGAACTGGTGCTCATGCGCGAACTCTGGTCTTCCATCACCTCCACGCCAATCTGCCGGGCCAACTCGCGGGCTCGGGCTTGCGGCGAATAGAGCATGATGTAATGCGAACCCGACATGAAGTAGTCGTACGATCCGCCCTTGAAGCGCGACATGGCCTCCTCCCAGAATCTGAAACGCACCTTTCCCCAATCGCCAAGGGGCAGTTCGTCACCATAGCGCAACACCTTGTCGGCATAAAGGGTCTCGCCGCCACTGCCGAACAGTCGGCGCACCGAAACTTTCAGCGACGCGCTATCGATCACATCGTAGTCGATGCGGAACGTCGGGAGGTTGTTCAGGTTGATGCTGTCGCCAGGCGTGAACGTCATGCGAACCTCCTGGGGCAAAGTCTCGCGATTCACCCAATGGTTTCGCACAAAGTACCGCACGTTAAGGCCCAACTCATCAACGACGGCCTGCAATACAGGCGTCGACTTGATGATGATTTTCTCGTTGGTCAGACTGTTGTACGACTGCATGCCCGTCATGTCGGCAATGAACGACATCTGGGCACTCGAACTCATGCCGGCATTCTTGTCAGTGGTGACCATGACAAGTGCAGAGCTGTGATAAGTCTTCGGTTTAACATAAAGATAAACCGTCGCACAGCACAGACAAACAAAGATGGAGAGGATGATCCAATAGCGTAGCGCCCAAGTCAATTCAAGGATGGCACGAAGACTCAGACCACTGCCCGATTGCAGTTCGTCCTCCTCCTGCTCATTGATGATATATTCACTCATGTAGTGTGCTATTGAATGAAAGAATATTGTACCCAGACTGGGAATCGAACCCAGATCAAAGGTTTAGGAAACCTCCGTTCTATCCGTTGAACTATCCGGGCAATCCAATGGGCCTTTTGCCGTTTTTCACACGCATATTACCCAATTTTGCGCGGCAAAGTTACAAAATAAATCAGAAAAACAAAAATATTTCGAAATAATTCTGCCTATTATTTGCATATACCGACAATAATTGCTATTTTTGCAACCTAAATTTAACCTTTGGACTGCGTGATCGAGGGTATTTAAGCGACACAAGATAACCAATGGACGAGATACTGACCTGGGGATATCCGGGCTTGATGTTGTGCGGCTTCATTGCCGGAAGTTGCATTCCTATGAGCAGCGAGGTGGCACTCAGCACAGCCATCGCACTGGGTTGGCCGCAGTGGACTTCCCTCTTTTGGGTCTTCCTCGGCAACTGGCTCGGCGCTTCGACCAACTACATGATCGGGCGCTTCGCCTCGCTCGACTGGATTGAGCATTGGGTCAAGATCAAGAAGACCAAGCTCAGTTACATGCAGCACTTCCTGCAAGGCAAGGGCGTTTGGCTGGCACTCGTCAGTTTCTTCCCCACCCTGGGCAATGCCCTGGTCATCAGTTTCGGCATTTCCCGCACCCCCTTCTGGAAGGTCGGCATCCTGATGGCCATCGGCCGCTTCCTCCGCTACCTCGTCTGGATGTGGATCACCCAAGGCGTCATCCAAGCCTGGTTCTCCTAGCCCCAGGGCCCCGTCCCCTCCTGTCCCCCGTCGCGGCCGTCCTTGGCCGCCCCCTCTTGTCCCCGTCAGCAGCCGTGTATGGCTGCCCTCGTGCCCCTCCCCGCGTCCCGCGTGTTTCTGTCGCGGCCATGCTTGGCTGCCCTCATGCCCTCGCGTCCCCGTCGCGGCCGTCCTTGGCCGCTAAGCGTCCCCGTCGCAGCCATCTATGGCTGCCCATCATCACATCACCCATCAACAATGACCAACGATTTCGACATAAGAGAAGCCTCCGAACCCTCGAAGTCCTCCAACGAAAAGGAGTTCGAGAAAGCCCTTCGCCCCCTCACCTTCGACGACTTCCAGGGCCAGGACAAGGTCAAGGAGAACCTGCGCATCTTCGTGGCTGCCGCCAAGATGCGCGGCGAATCTCTCGACCACACCCTCTTCCATGGCCCTCCAGGCCTCGGCAAGACCACCCTTTCCAACATCATCGCCAACGAACTCGGCGTGGGCTTCAAGGTGACATCGGGTCCTGTCCTTGACAAACCCGGCGACCTCGCCGGTCTGCTCACCTCGCTCGACAAGAACGACGTGCTCTTCATCGACGAGATACACCGTCTGTCGCCCATCGTCGAAGAGTACCTCTATTCTGCGATGGAAGACTACCGCATCGACATCCTCATCGACAAGGGCCCCGCTGCCCGCAGCATCCAGATCGACCTCAACCCGTTCACCCTCATCGGTGCAACCACGCGTTCTGGCCTGCTCACCGCTCCCCTCCGAGCACGTTTCGGCATCAACATGCACCTCGAATACTACGACACCGAGGTGCTTGCCGGCATCGTCGCACGTTCGGCCCGCATCCTGGGCATGGCATGTATGGAGGAAGCCGCCATCGAGATCGCCTTCCGCAGTCGTGGCACACCGCGTATCGCCAACTCCCTGTTGCGCCGCGTGCGTGACTTCGCCATGGTGATGGGCAAAAACACCATCGACATCAAGATTGCCAAATACGCCCTCGAAGCCCTCGGCGTCGATAAGTACGGCCTCGACCAGATCGACAACAAGCTCCTCACCACCATCATCGACAAGTTCAATGGTGGTCCCGTCGGCCTCACCAACATCGCCACCGCCCTCGGCGAAGACCCCGGCACCATCGAGGATGTTTACGAGCCCTACCTCATCAAGGAAGGCTTCATCAAGCGCACCCCCCGCGGTCGCGAAGCCACCCCCCTCGCCTACAAGCACCTCGGCAAATCCCCCACCGGCGACACCCTCCAAGGCACCCTCTTTTAGTAAGTGTTCCCGTCGGCAGCCGTCCTTGGCTGCCATCCCCCTGTTCCCGTCGCAGCCATCTATGGCTGCCCTCACCCCGTCCCCACCATGTCCTTCCTGAAATCCCTCCTCAAAGATACCGCCCTCTACGGCCTCACCTCCATCGTAGGCCGCTTTCTCAACTACCTGCTCGTCCCGGTTTACACCAAGGTGATGCCGGCCGTGTCGGGCGAATATGGCGTCGTGACCAACATGTACGCCTACACCGCTCTCATCCTCGCCGTCCTCACCTTCGGCATGGAGACCACCTTCTTCCGTTTTGCCAACAAGGCCGAAGAGAATCCTCGCGACGTCTATTCCACCGCATTGCTTACCGTAGGAGGCCTCTCCCTCCTCTTCCTCACCCTGGTACTGACGTTCCTCACCCCCATCTCGCAGTCGCTCGGCTACGGCGCCCATCCCGAGTACATCGCCATCATGGCCATCATCGTAGCCATCGATGCCTTCGCCTGCATTCCCTTCAGTTACCTGCGTTACCAGCAGAAGGCCAAGAAGTTCTGTACCCTCAAGATGGTCAATATCCTGGTCAACATCGGTCTCAACATCTTTGTCTTCCTCGATTGCCCAAGGATCTACCAGTCGCATCCCGAGCTCATCTCCTGGTTCTACAATCCCGAGTACCTCGCCGGCTATGTCTTCGCCATCAACCTCATCACTTCGGTCATCACCCTGTTCCTGCTTATGAAGGAATGGATGCCGTTCGGCCAGTTCCACACCTCCAGCGGACAGAGCCTACCCTTCCGCTACGTATGGGACCGCCAGCTCTTCCGCCGCATGTTCAAATATAGTTATCCCGTGCTCATCCTCAGCATAGCCGGCATCCTCAACCAGACCATGGACAAGATCATCTACCCCTTCCTCGTCCCTGGCGCCGAAGGTGTACGCCAACTTGGCATCTACGGAGCTGCAGCCAAGATTGCCATGATTATGGCAATGTTCACGCAGGCGTTCCGTTATGCCTACGAGCCCATCATCTTCAATAAGTCGAAAGACAAGGACGATACCGTCAAGTCCAACATCCTCGGAATGAAGTATTTCATCATCTTCACCCTCCTAGGCTTCCTCTGCGTCATCGCATGGCTCGACATCTTCAAGGTGCTGCTCATCCGCAACCAGGACTATTGGGAAGGCCTCGTCGTCGTCCCCATTGTCATGGCAGCCGAAATCATGATGGGCATCTACTTCAACCTCTCGTTCTGGTACAAGCTCATCGACAAGACACTGTGGGGTGCCCTGTTCTCGGTCATCGGATGTCTGGTATTGCTGACAGTCAACGTCATCTTCGTGCCCCGCTACGGCTACATCGCCTGTGCATGGGCAGGATTCTGTGGCTACGCCACCTGCATGCTTCTCTCCTATTTCGTCGGCCAAAAGAAGAACCCCATTCCCTACGACCTCAAGTCCATCGGTTCCTATGTGCTCCTTGCTGCCGCCCTCTTCGTGAGCATGACGCAAATTCCCGACGTCGGCATCTGGACCCTCATCATCAAAACCGCCCACGTCATCTTCTTCCTCGCCTTCCTCTGCCTAAAGGACTTCCCCTTCTGGCGCCTCCTCAAGCGCCATTAAAAGGGCCGCCCTCGGCTGCCCTTTTGTCTCCGTCAGCAGCCATGCTTGGCTGCCCTGTGTCCCTGTCGCAGCCATCTATGGCTGCCCTCTTCAGGGGTCCTTCTATCTCCTCTCCACCCTTCCTCCAACAACCCGGAACCCGCCTTTGGCTTTTCTTCCCAGCGGTCTTCCCATCAAATCATACCCCCTCTCCTCAGCGCGCGGCACATCCGCGCGCAGCTCGTCTATACCCATCTCCTCCACCAGAACGCGCGCCTTTTCCAGCGCCACGCCGAAATCAGGGATACCATACCCCATCAGCGAATCCGGCTCATTGTACTGCGAAGCCGACTCCCGCACCACCTGTCGTATCTGTGCAGCCGTCAACTGCGGCACAGCGCTCCAAAGCGATGTGCACAGTCCCGCAATAAACGGTGTCGCATAGCTGGTCCCTTGTCCATTACTGCTGACCCCGCCTCTCGATGTCACGATGTAGCATCGTGTGCCTCGTCCCATCACATCGGGCTTGACGTAAGGCACCGTGAACCCCGCGCTGGAGAAATAGGCGACTTCTCCCGCAGGCGTCACCGCACCCACCGCCAGCACATCCTCCGCATCAGCAGGGAAAGTGAGTCTGACCCAGCTCTTGTTCCGTTCATTGCCCGCTGCAACGCACACGAGCATACCTTTCTTACCGGCTATGTTTGCACCACGGCTGATCACCGCCTTGTCCTGGCTGAATTCATCGTAGTTGTGGTCATTGAACTCCGTATCATAAGTAAAGTAACCCAACGACGAACTGACGACATCAGCTCCCAGGCTGTCCGCCAGTTCCACCGCTGCCACCCACATATCTTCCTCCATCTGAGTCTCCGATTCGTTCGATTCCGAAACCATCAGGTAATACTTGGCATCCTGAGCCGTTCCGCAGATGCCCTTCTCCAAAGGCGTCGCCATGATGCTCAGGCAGCACGTTCCATGCATTTCATCCTTGTATAGATACGACTCGCCCCTCATCGCAGCATACATGTCGCGTCCTCCCACGACGTTGTGGTTCATCCAGTCCCATTCATCCACGTGCGAATAGCCCGCATCCACCACCGCAACCAGTATGCCGGCGCCACGATAGCCCGCTTCATAAAGCGGTTCGTAGGCATTCACCTCCTTCAGCGGAGTGGTGCAATCCTCCTCGCCCACGATGCCCGGTGCCAACGTCAATCTTGGGGGCGCAGTCACGCGCTGATGATCTGTAATTAATTCCACCTCCTTGACAAAAGGCAGCGCCTCGAACGTCGAATCGCTCACCGCCTCGCCTTCTGCTCCCATCACCACCACCGTATTGAGCCAACGCGAACGAGTCAGGACTGTCAATCCCGCCTCCTCGATCCTTCGGATATACTCCGGCGAAATCTCCAGATCAAGCGAATCGGTCTGAATCCCAAACCGCGCACGCCTCTCCAGCGCCCTGTCGCTCCACTTCACGACCTCACTCCCCGGCTTGCCATCCAAGTGCAGTCGGTACCGATATTCCCCCGCCTGCGCCTCCACAGCCGCAAGCAGCATCACACCTATTATATAATAAATACCCTTTGTCTTCATCTTCCTTTTTCTTCGCCATCCCCCTTCGTTCCCTTGTTCACCATCCCCCTTCGTTCTTGTGGCAGCCATGTTTGGCTGCCTCCCTTCGTCACCGTCGCAGCCGTCCCCGCGCGTTCTAGTGGCAGCCGTCCTTGGCTGCCTCATCCCTCAATAAGCACCGTCGCATACGCCGCGATGCCCTCTTGCCTTCCCGTGAAGCCCAGCTTCTCGGTCGTCGTCGCCTTGATCGAGATATCCTCCACGTCGCAGCCCATCACCTCGGCCAGGCACTGCTTCATTGTCTCGATGTGCGGATTGAGTTTCGGGCGCTCAGCCGCCACCGTGATGTCGGCATTGCCCAGGCGATAGCCCTTTGTCGCAATCAGCGCCATGGTCTTCCGAAGCAGAATCTTCGAATCGATGTCCTTGTATTCGCCCGCCGTATCGGGGAAATGATACCCGATGTCGCGCATATTCGCCGCGCCCAGCAGCGCATCGCACAGCGCATGGATCAGCACGTCGGCATCCGAATGGCCCAACAGTCCCAACGTATGCTCAATCTTGATACCTCCGAGCCACAGCTCGCGTCCCTCGACCAGACGATGCACGTCGTAGCCGAATCCCACTCTTATCTTTGTCATAGTTATAATTTTTTAAATCGTGCGCAAAGATAACTGCTTTTTTTGACATAGCCAAGGAAAAGTATGTCAAATTGTCAAAATGGCATAGATTTTTTGTCATTCTAAATTTTGGCACGCCTTTTGCAATTTTGTTAGCGACTCTCTATGTGTAGAGTTCCAAAAACTGAATATTAACAATTTAAAATATACAAAACTATGGGAAAGATTATTGGTATTGACCTCGGCACCACCAACTCGTGTGTAGCCGTAATGGAGGGTAACACCCCCACCGTAATTGCAAATTCTGAGGGTCGCAACACGACCCCATCTATCGTAGGTTTCGTCGATGGCGGCGAGCGTAAGGTTGGTGAGCCAGCCAAGCGTCAGGCAGTCACCAATCCTACGCGTACAGTTTACTCCATCAAGCGTTTCATGGGCTGCGACATGAACCAGGTAGCCAACGAGATCACTCGCGTACCTTACAAGGTAGTCGGCGTAGGCGGTCAGCCTCGTATCGAGATTGATGGCAAGCAGTACACTCCTCAGGAGATCAGCGCCATGGTGCTCCAGAAGATGAAGAAGACCGCTGAGGATTACCTCGGCACCACCGTGACCGAAGCCGTCATCACCGTGCCTGCTTACTTCAACGATGCACAGCGTCAGGCCACCAAGGAGGCCGGCCAGATTGCAGGTCTCGAAGTGAAGCGTATCGTCAACGAGCCTACCGCAGCTGCCCTGGCCTATGGTCTTGGCAACCTCGACAAGGAAGAGAAGATCGCCGTCTTCGACCTTGGTGGTGGTACATTCGATATCTCTATCCTCGACCTCGCCGATGGCGTATTTGAGGTACTTTCTACCGATGGTAACACCCACCTCGGAGGTGATGACTTCGACAACAAGGTCATCGACTGGTTGGCTGGCGAGTTCCAGAAGGAAGAGGGCGTTGACCTCAAGAAGGATCCTATGGCACTCCAGCGTCTGAAGGAGGCTGCCGAGAAGGCAAAGATCGAGCTTTCGTCTTCGACCGTAGCAGAGATCAACCTGCCTTACATCACCGCAGTAGGTGGTGTGCCCAAGCACCTCGTAAAGAGCCTCACTCGTGCCAAGTTCGAGCAGCTCTGCGACGACCTCATCAGGGCCTGCATCGAGCCATGCCGTCGCGCTCTCAGCAACGCCAAGCTCAGCGCTTCGCAGATCGACCAGGTTATCCTCGTGGGCGGTTCAAGCCGTATCCCAGCCGTACAGCGTGAGGTAGAGCAGTTCTTCGGCAAGACTCCTTCCAAGGGCGTTAACCCCGACGAGGTAGTAGCCGTAGGTGCAGCCGTCCAGGGCGGTATCCTCGCTGGTGACAATGTTGCCGGTGGCAAGGACATCCTCCTCCTCGACGTTACCCCACTCTCACTCGGTATCGAGACCCTCGGTGGCGTAATGACCCGTCTCATCGACGCCAACACCACCATCCCCTGCAAGAAGTCAGAGGTATTCTCAACCGCAGCCGACAACCAGCCTTCTGTACAGATCCACGTACTCCAGGGCGAGCGTCAGTTTGCCAAGGACAACAAGTCCATCGGTATGTTCAACCTCGACGGTATCCCAATGGCTCCACGTGGCGTGCCACAGATCGAAGTAACCTTCGACATCGACGCCAACGGTATCCTCAACGTTACCGCCAAGGACAAGGGCACTGGCAAGGAGCAGCACATCACCATCACCGCTTCTTCTGGTCTTTCGAAGGAAGAGATCGAGCGCATGAAGGCCGAAGCCGCCGCCAACGAGGCTGCCGACAAGGCTGAGCGTGAGAAGGTCGACAAGATCAACCAGGCCGACTCGATGATCTTCCAGGTTGAGAAGCAGCTCAAGGAGAGCGGCGACAAGATTCCTGCCGACATGAAGCAGCGCATCGAGGACATCCTCGGCCGCCTCAAGACTGCCAAGGACGCCAAGGACATCGCAGGCATCGACGCAGCTACCAACGAGCTCCAGCAGATGATGGGCCAGGCCGCTCAGAACATGTACGGCCAGCAGGGTCCTAACCCAGGAGCAGGTCAGCAGGGCGGCTTCAACGGTGGCCAGCAGAACAACAATGGCGCCGAAGACGTCGACTTCGAGGAGGTCAAGTAAGCACCATCCGACATCATACGACAAATCCGTGCATCCCTCAATGGGGCTGCACGGATTTGTTGTTTGCAGGGAAAGAAAGGGCCGAGCAGTTGCTGCAACTGATGGGCGATGGCCTCGTGTATCTTCGTATAACTGGTGCCCTATCTTTCTTTCAAGCCTTGTCGCTGACCTTCTCCGCTTCGTTACGAAGTGCCGACAACGGGGCAGTTGTTATTATTGATTTAGGACATTCTTCTTTTGATAATTTTTAAAATCATTTTCTTATAATTTTGAGCGAAGCGACCCCCAAAATAGGTTTCGATACATACTGAGTAATTAATGATAATTCGCGATAATTCGTGTTGAAAATAAAAAACATCATTCGAGCCATTCGTGTTCGCCCTGATCCACCCATTAACGATTAATTAACGGCTCATTATACGGTCATTAACGTTAAAAACCACTACATTTATCATTTTTCTCATCCATTATTTTGTCATTTCATTTTTTTCTCCTATCTTTGCACGAGAAAAAAGTTTATAGTTCATATAGACTAAACTACAGAACATCTCAAAAGTCTAAATAACGAATCATAAAATTAGATAACAAGATTATGGCAAAACCTATTGAACCAACACCAGTTTTGAAAGGGGACGATGCATTCGCTTTCGTTGCCGAAATGGAGAAGCAGGAGAAGGCTTCTATAGAAGAGAAAGAACGTGTTGCACGAGGTGCAAAGTTCATCGAGTCACTTCTGACATTTACGTTTTAATTATAAGCGACGATGAAAGTTGTCAGGCTCTCTCAGGATCATATTTTTAAGCCTTTCGATTGCGGCGAAGAAGATCTAAATGAATTTCTCATCCATGATGCCAAATTGTATGCCAAGGGATTACTTGCAGTAACATATATAATAGAGGATGAGGACAATACAATTGCTTTCTTCTCCTTGTCTAACGATCGAATATCGCTATCAGAAGCAGATAAGGCGACATGGCGCCGCATACGAAGTGCATTTCCCCATCGTAAACATCGCAGCGACTATCCTGCTGTAAAAATAGGGCGTTTAGGTGTAAATGTAAACGCCCAGCATCGTCATATCGGAACAGATATTCTGGACTTTGTCAAACATACTTTTATTAACAATAATCGCACGGGGTGTTGTTTCGTAACCGTAGATGCCCTCAAATCAGCTGTTCCTTTTTATTCAAGCAATGGCTTCCGTCCATTACGGGCAATCAATACAGGCGATACAGTCCCTATGTACTACGATCTTAAACAGTTGTTGTAAGATGCTTATAGATGATTGAATGAATACCCATAGAGACTACATTCAATCATTTTTTACTTATTCAACGCATCATCATTCGTGTAGATTCGTGCCATTCGTGTTCGCCTTGACCCACTCATTAACGATTAATTAACGGCTCATTATACGGTCATTAACGTAAAAAATAATGGTCGAACTAAGATAAAGTCAATCGCACCGATCGCTGCGCGAAGATATCGACCTGCACCTTCCCTGAGCCATGCATTCGGCTTCGGTTTCCGACACGCTGCAATCGTCTCAGGTCCTAAGGCTCCCCACCCCCATCCTGGGTAGCGAAAAAGCCATTTATTATTGTGGAATTACACCGAGAGGATCTAATAAAAGTTAGATCGAAGGAGAAAGATCTAAAGAATGTTGTTGGAGGTTGTGAGGGATGGAGAAATAGATTATCTTTGCTGCATCAATCATTAAAACGATAGGCAAAGATGGAAAAACAAAAGAAGAAAGAGTTGGAGCAAATGTTGCTCGCAAACCATTGGGTACGGCACGAGGATTGTGACAACCATGACCTGGGATGGCAGGAACTCACAGAAGCATTGCTGCAAAGTGAACAACTGGAAGCATTATATCTCCAATATGCTTCACCAACACCCTCCCAATTGAAGGCATTGCTCTCCATGCGTCCCTCCTACCGCAAGCAGTTCATGGTCAGTCATCTCATCATGACCACACTCCGCAAAGGACAGCTTGACGAACTTGTCTCCGAGCTCGAAGACGATAACTTCCGTATTTGCGACCAATGCGGACTCCCCCACATCCATGGCTACATCATAGGCGACTGCGAACATTACTGCACGCAGAACTGCCTCGTAGAAGCAGGATTTAGCGAGGCAGACATCGATGGTGATGTGAATTACTATACGGAGTATGGGAGGTGAGAATCAATCAAACCTAAGTAGAGGTCAGGAACCCACCAGCAAGCCATAGGTTATATTCATGTTCATGATTGGCGTCATTCTTTAGGTTTTCGAGCATCTGCTCTGTTGTAATCCATTTCTTTTCCATTTTTTTCGGCAAAGATAGGCAAGCAAGACGAGACAACAAAATATATTAGATCCCTTTAGATCAGTTTTAGAATCTTTAGATCTCAATTCGACTTAATAATGCTTATGGATATCTTTTTACTGTTCACAAGCAAGCCAACAGAAAAGCGTCGGCTTGCTTTTTTTCATCCAAATTTGAAAAAATAGGGAAAAGATTTGGAGTTTTCAAAGAAACTTCCTATATTTGCAGCGGATATTATATATCCAATGCCCCAAAGGGAGTGCAGTATGACTGCCAGAGAGACATGGCTTTGGAATTGATTTCTTTAGTCGAAAGACATAACATACTGATCGCATTGACTATTATTTTACGTTCACCGGAAAAGCCTAGGAAACTCATTCGGAATAATTGACGCCAAGAATAATGGTTGGTAGCCTTGGAAAGACGGCTTTGCCTTAAAGGGTGAAGTGTGTCTTGAGGTTGCCTTCTCGTTGCTAAAATAAAAGTTGATGCCCATTCTCCCCTGTGGAGTATGGGTTTTCAATTTTTTATTGCAACGAAGGGTTCCGTCCTAGGCTGCCTGGGTGGGCGAATAAAAAGTTGAAGATTCATGCTTCACTTTTATTATGCCCATATTAGAGCTATTCCATCGATACTATGTATTTCTTAGTCCTTGAAGAACATGTGAAAAGGTTGATGCATTGCTAGAATTACATAATAGATGTACCATCGACCTATGTATATAGAAACACATTGTGCCATGGTGGCACTACGCTATCTAGATTATCGAGTAGATGACATTGTACAACTACTCAATGATCTTGATCCGATCAAACGAGAAACGACATACTTCAAGCCTCAAACAGGTTTTAGATCATAGATCTGCCTGTTTGAGGCTTTTTTTTGTTCTTATAATACCAAAAGAAGGAAATGGCAAAACCGTTTATAAAGTGGGTAGGTGGGAAAAGCCAACTCATTCCTCAACTTGAGGCATTGCTTCCATCTGATTTCACTTCATGGCATAATGTAACATACATAGAACCTTTCATAGGAGGAGGCGCTATGTTGTTCTATATGCTTAAAAAGCATTCAAACATTACCCGTGCAGTAATCAACGATATAAATGAGGACTTAACAACTTGCTATCTCACAGTGCGTGACCATCCAAATGAACTAATCAAGTCATTAAGGCAAATACAAATGCAGTACCATGCATTGATCGACGAAGATGCGCGTCGTGATTACTATATGGCCATGCGCGACCGTTTCAACACAAAGGCACTTGACCCCATCGAGAACACCTGCCTCTTCATCTTCCTTAACCGCACTTGCTTCAATGGCCTATATCGCGTAAATCGGAAAGGTTTGTTCAATGTTCCTTTTGGAAGATATGACAACCCAATGATTTGTGATGCAGAAACAATCCTCAGTGATAGTTTGTTACTTCAGGACGTTGAAATTCTCACTGGAGATTTCCGTCAAACACTAAACTATGCACAAACTCCCTCACTTTTCTATTTTGACCCTCCCTACAGACCATTGAGCGACACATCAAGCTTTAACGATTATTCAAAGGAAGCTTTCGATGATGCAGCTCAAATACGGTTAAAGGAATTCTGTGATGAGGTAAATGCTGCTGGGCATTCTTTCATGCTTAGTAATTCCGATCCAAAAGGCAAAAATAGTGACACCTTCTTCGATGACCTCTATTCAGAGTATATTATCGACAGAGTTTGGGCATCAAGGAATGTCAATGCAAATGCTTCTAAACGAGGAAAGTTAACAGAGATTCTAGTACATAACTATGTAGTACATCCTACATTCAGTGAGTTTTTATTTCCAGACGAAAAAATATAATAATCGATATATAATGAGTGCACACACACGACAGGAATTCGAGACTTTTATGTCTCAGTTGAAAACCACAATCGTTGACTTCGATTTTTTCGTAGACTTTGACAAGTGCAAACGAAATGTCGAACAAATCGAAATAGACCTTAATATCCTTAATTATCTTTTAGGGAAATCTAATCTTAGTGAGGCTGTTCATACATTATGGAAGAATCATAAAGATGCTTTTCAAGTTTTAGACATCCTTATTGCTGTACGCAGAAAGGACAAGAAATCTGTTGCTGGTATTGATGGAAAACCTATCCTTCTGTCAGATTTCCTAACATCGCCAGATAGAGTTATAGAATTTCTTGACAAAACTGGTCTTTCTGATATTTTTATAAGCCAACGCATCAAAGATCTTGTTGATTATGTTTTCGGCGTAGAAGTCGGAATGGACACTAATGCACGAAAAAACAGAAGTGGTACATTGATGGAAAATAAAGTGGCTTGCATTTTTGAAGCAAATGATATTTCATTTAGTGCTCAAGTTTCTTCAAAAAGTATGCCGACACTTCAAGATACCTTAGGAACTGATGTTAAGCATTTTGATTTTATGGTTAAAACGCGAAAGAAAATCTATGTTATAGAGGTAAATTTCTTTAGTGATAACGGGGGTGGCACTAAACTCAATGAAGTCGCACGTTCTTTCAAGGGAATTGCAGCAGAAATAAATGAAGTAGAAGGTTTTGAGTTTGTATGGATTACTGATGGCACAAGTTGGTTCGCTGCTGAAAACAAGCTGGAAGAAGCATATAATAATATTCCAAAACTCTATAATCTCACAAACATCATTGACTTTATTGGGATTGTAAAAAAGGAAGGACAATAAGGTTTTATATGATATAATTATGTTAGTATCAACATATAAATCATCGAATCGTGACTTCACATTGTTGCAAGGTGATTGTACAGATATTATGCCTCAAATCAAGGATTTGAACTTCAAATTCGACATGATCTTTGCAGACCCACCATATTTCCTTTCCAATGGAGGCATCTCCGTTCAGTCAGGAAAAGTGGTTTGTGTGGATAAAGGAGACTGGGATAAGGGTGGTTCTCCCGAATACATGAAGGAGTTCAATCATAAATGGCTTAGTTGTTGTCGAGACCTGCTTAAAGATAATGGTACAATTTGGATTAGTGGCACCTACCATAATATCTTTAGCGTAGCAACAGAGCTAACAGAACTTGGATTTAGGATTTTGAACTGTGTCACATGGGCAAAGACCAATCCACCGCCGAACATTTCCTGTCGTTTTTTTACTTATAGCACAGAGTTTGTTCTTTGGGCACGTAAGAGTCCAAAGAAACCGCATTATTTCAATTATGAACTAATGCGTGCTATTAATGAGGGAAAGCAAATGACGGACGTTTGGAATTTACCTGCCATTGCTCCTTGGGAGAAATCTTGTGGAAAGCATCCGACACAAAAGCCATTGGCTCTACTAGCACGCATCATCCTTGCTTCAACCAAGGATAATGCCTGGATTCTCGATCCATTCAGTGGAAGCAGTACAACAGGTATAGCAGCAAATTTAACAAATCGTCGTTTCCTGGGCATTGAGCAAGAACAAGAGTTCATCGACATTAGCATCAAACGTCGAGAGGAACTAGAAGACAACAAAATACGCGGCAACTATCGAAAGAAACTGAATGACCTACAGATCGCAAAGAAGTTTATTTCCCAAGAAGCCGACATTTCATTTGTCGAGGATGAAGAAATAGATTTGCCTTTCTAATAGTTATAATAAAACGAATTAGGCAGACTTGCCATTGAGTGAGGCTGCCTTTCGTATATTTAATCGAATTATAATGTTAAATAATGATAAAAGGTTCTATCTTCCAATTATTCTTTGTATCTTCGCACCCGATATGAAATACAAAGTTACAATACGTGAAACATTAGAGCGCACATTGGATGTAGAGGCAAACTCTGCTCAAGAAGCAGAGTTGTCTGTTCGTCAGGACTACCACAATAGTATCATCGTGCTCGACGATGGCGACTATGTCGATACCTGGTTTGAGGTAAAGCCAATTATTGAAAGATATTGAATTTAATTCATATGAAAAATTTACTCAAATATTTGGGCATATTATTTCTTCTTCTTTCACTATGTCAGTGTAGTGAAAATATACCCCATTATAAAATTGATTTCTCTAAAGGATTCTTATTTGTTTCATCATCGTCATTAAAACCAGACCATTTAAGTTATGAAATTGATTCTTATATAAGGAAAGACACTATTCTTCAGAGTAATAATAATTATAATATTTTCAATGACTTAAGCAAAGTAATCTCATTGAATAAACTTCCTGATCAACTCGATCTTCATGTTATAATTGAAGACAAGGTGGATACCATGTTAATTATTAAGGTGCCTCACATAGTAGAAAAAGAAGGAAGATTATATTTTAATAATCTCGAAATGGGGCATATTATTACCATAGACTATGGGCCTTATGGGATTGAAACTTTTAGAATAATAAATAATGACACGGTTGTTGATTGCCTTCAATTTTTAAGAGATAATAATGACAAGTATAAAATTGCACTAGTGTAGCATCCTAACCAGTATAAATAAAAACTGATTTTAAACAATAAAACTTCAAATTGTTCGTTTATATGTTGTTCATAAAACATAAACGACAATGGGAAGACCTAAGAAATATCACGTCCTACTCTCCGCAGAA
>JAFWRO010000015.1:0-369506 GCA_017519885.1 Bacteroidales bacterium
ACATCTATTCCATCGATGGCAAGTTCATCGGCTCGGCCACCACTCCAAGCGAAGCCACTGACATCACCAAACATCTCTCATCCGGCACTACCGTCATCATCAGGATGGGTGGGAAGAGTGTGAAAGTTGTGGTGAAATGAGTTTCTTGCCCTGAATAAACTTGATCATTTCTCACATCATAGCATATAATAGTCTGCCCTTTCTTGCTCTATTCTCCATAACCGAAGGCGCGGCATCGTATGGTGTCGCGCCTTCGGTTTTAATGACTTGAAACTCGGTTTCGGGAAAAAATAAAATTATAAAAAATAAAATATAAAAATCAGGATAGTTCGCGTAATAAAAAAGGTGTGTCGATTATCCTCGACGGACCATCGACACACCGACACACACATTATTAATTCAACTAACCATTTTAATCAATGAACGGTACAGTCTTGAGCACATCGTTTACTTTGCGGGTTGAAGCCTCTACATCGACAGTGGCATTGGCGCGGATGTCGCGGCTCGAAGCACCTACCATAATCTTGTAGGTACCTGCGTCAACTACCCAAGCGGACTGAGCCTCGTCGAACGAAGCGAGGTCGTCGGTGCAGAACTTGAGGGTAACCGTCTCGGATGCACCGGGAGCGAGGGCTGCAGTCTTGGCAAAAGCCTTGAGTTCCTGCACGGGCTTGTCGAGCGCACCTGCGGGAGCAGATACGTAGAGTTCGACAACTTCCTTGGCGCTGACCTTGCCGGTGTTCTTGACATCGACAGTGACAACCACATTCTTGCCATCGACCTTGACCTGTGGATTGCTATACTCGAAGGTGGTGTAGGAGAGACCGTAGCCGAAAGGATAGCTGACCTTCATGTTCTCCTTGTCGAACCAGCGATAGCCCACATAGATGCCTTCGCGATAGTTGGTGTAGTCGTAGGTCTCGCGTGGAGCCTGCTTCTCGGCCTCCTTGCCCATGAAGGTGCTGAGGTCGAGCTTGAACTGCTCGGCACGTGGGAAGTTCTTGCTCGAAGCATGATCGGCGAAGTTGATTGGCCAAGTCATCGGGAGCTTGCCCGAAGGACTAACCTTGCCGGTGAGGACGTCGGCTACAGAGTTGCCGCCTTCCTGACCTGCCTGCCATGCGAGAAGCACAGCGTCGGGGATGTTCTTCCAGGAGGCTGTCTCGATGACACCACCGATGTTGAGCACGACAACGACCTTCTTGCCGGCTGCCTGGAAGGCGCGCGACACGGCCTGGATGAGCTTCAGCTCCTCGGCAGAGAGGTTGAAGTTGGCCACGGTGCGATCGAGGAACTCACCGGAGATGCGGCCCAGGGTGATGATGGCCACGTCGTTGGCCTTCACGGCAGCAGCGATGTCGGCAGCCGATGGGATGATCTCGGCGGGAAGCGGCTGGGGAAGGAATGCGGCCAAAGCGTTCTGCTCAGGATTGGCAGCAAGGGCAGCGGCCTTGTCGGCCTCGACCTTTGCCTTGTAATCGACATAGAGCTTCTCAATCTTGGCGTCGGTGCTGATGCCTACGTTCTTGAGGCCATCGAGCAGCGAAACGGTGTAGGCGCGATTGACGTTGCCTGAGCCTGTGCCACCTGCGATGAAGTCGTAGGAGGTGATGCCGAAGAGGGCAGCGTTCTTGACGTTGGACGAGAGGGGCAGCGTCTGACGACGGTTCTCGAGCAGTACCATACCTTCGCTTGCGCTCTGACGGGTGACGGCAGCATGAGCCTCGAGGTCGGGCTTGTTGCTGTACTGATAACCCTTGAAGCGTGGAGTGCGAACGATGAACTGAAGGATGCGCTTCACGTTGCGGTCGAGGTCCTTCATTTCGAGCTTGCCAGCGGTAGCATCGTCGATGATCTGATGATACTGGCTGGGACGTCCTGGCTGCAGCATATCGTTGCCGGCATGCATCTGAGCGGTAGCATCCTTGCCACCGAACCAGTCGGTCATCACTACGCCCTTGTAGCCCCAGTCACCACGAAGGATGGTCTCGACGAGATCCTCGCTTTCGGAGGTGTAGGTGCCGTTGATCTTGTTGTAGGAGGTCATGATGGTCCAGGGGTCGGACTCGTTGACGGTGATCTCGAAGGGCTTGAGGTAGATCTCGCGGATGGCGCGGGTGGAGATGATGGCATTGTTGCCGGTGCGGTTGGTCTCCTGGTTGTTGAAGGCGAAGTGCTTCACCGAAGTACCAACACCGTTGGTCTGTACGCCACGCACGTAGGCGGCGGCAGTCTTACCGGCTACGAGGGGATCCTCGCTGAAATACTCGAAGTTGCGGCCATTGAGCGGGTTACGATGGATGTTCTCGGCAGGAGCGAGCAGTACGTCGGCACCATACTCGAGCACTTCGTTGCCCATGGCTTTGCCTACCTCCTCGACGAGCTGCTGGTTCCATGTGCTGGCGAGCAGGGTTCCGATGGGGAAGTGGGTGCAATAATAGGTCTGGTCGTCACCCTCACGAGTGGGGTTGATGCGGAGACCTGCAGGGCCGTCGGCGAGCACCGTGGCTGGAATGCCAAGGCGTGCGATGGCGTGGGTCGATCCGGCGGCACCAGGCACGAGTTCGGCCTGTGCGCCGATGGTAGCTGAGAGACCTTCTTCGCCCGAGTCCATGCCTACACCGGTAACGAGTGCGGCCTTCTCTTCGAGCGTCATGGCAGCTACAATCTGGTCAATGTTGTTCTCGTTCAATTTGAGTTCCTTTTTTCCGCAGCTGGCCAACAGGGCGACAGCGGCGGCAGCGATGATGAGTTTCTTCATAGTTGAAATGTAGTAAAAGGGGAGTAAAAAGGGAGTAAAAAGGAAGTAAAAGAGACAATACTTTCGCCTTGATGAGGGGGGAAAAATAAAAAGGGAGTAAAAGGGGAGAAAAAGGGACGATACTATCGCCTTGAAGAGGAGGGACCCAAAGAACATACGTCCCTTTTACTACTTTTTTACTACTCTTTTACTACCTTTTAATAACCCTTGATGCTTATTTAAAGATCTTCTGCGAAAACTCGATGAAATAGGTACGCCAATTGCGCCAGATGTGACCACCTTCGGTCTCGCGATAGGTGTAGGGGTAGCCCTTTTCGTCCATATAGCGGAGGAAGCCGTCGTTGCCCTGCTTGAGGAAGTCGGTCTTGCCGATAGCCACATAGTAGAGGTAGGGGCGGTTCTTGGGGGCGAAGAGGTTGGCCATCTGCTTGTCGAAGTTGGCATAGACGGGGCTGCCGCCTGGTTCGTCCTTGCCGCGACGACCATCGCCTGCGCTGGCACCGGAGAAGAGTCCGATGTAGCCGTACTCACCGGCATAGTACTTGGAGATATGCTCGGAGTGGAACGAACCCATCGAGAGACCGGCAATGGCGCGATGACGCTTGTCGTTGATGGTGCGGAAGTTCTTCTCGACATAGCGACGCACGTCGGGGAACGACAGCTCGAAGGCTGCCTCCTTCATTCCTGGCTTGACACCACCCATCACCATTTCGGGCTGACGGAAGCCTCCGGCCTGCTCGCCGGGAGCTGAGGTCTCGTAGGCATTGCCGTTGGTCATCACGACGATCATCGGCTCGGCCTTGCCAGTGGCGATGAGGTTGTCGAGGACCTGGGTGACGCGGCCCTGGGTGTACCAAGCCTCTTCGTCGCCGCCACTACCATGGAGGAGGTAGAAGACGGGATACTTCTTGCCCGAAGTCTCGTAGCCGGCTGGGGTATAGACGGTGAGACGACGCTTCATACCGAGCGAGGGGCTGTCGTACCAGCACTTGCGAACGGTGCCGTGGGGTACGTCGTTGACCGAGAAGAGGTCGCCCTGGTCGCCTGCCTCGCGGGTGATGATGAAGTAGTTGGTGAGCGTCTTGACGTCACGATTGACAAAGACGTTCTGCAGGTCGAGCTGCTTCTGACCATCGACCACGAAGTTGTAGCAGTAGTAGTTGGCTTCGAGGGGTTCGGGTGTGGTGTATTCCCACACGCCGTCCTTGCCTTCCTTGAGGTCGGCAGGCACGCTGACAGCCCATTTGCCCTGCGGGGTGTCGATGAGCTGCTCGGGCAGGAAGTCGCCACTGACCTTGACGCTCACGGCCTTGGGGGCATAGAGGCGGAAGGTGACGGTGTTGTCGGGGTGAATCTCGGGCGACACGATGCTGCTGCCGCCGAACAGGGCCTGCTGTGCCTGGATGCCCAGGGTGGCGAGGATCACGGCCGAGAGGGTTAATATCGCTTTCTTCATGATTATTTTTGGAGTAAAAGGGGAGTAAAAAGGGAGTAAAAGGGGAGTAAAAGGGACGATAGTTGAAATGTAGTAAAAGGGGACCACGGGGAGAAAAAGGGACGATGCCTTCGCCTAATAGGGATTGGGAGTAGATGGGACCCAAGAAACATTCGTCCCTTTTACTACTCTTTTACTACTCTTTTACTACCTTTTAATAACCCTTAATGAATTACTTGAAGAGGCGAGGACAGAAGTCGGCGAGGTAGTAGCGCCAGTTGCGCCAGATGTGACCGCCTTCGGTTTCAACGTAAACGTAGGGGAAGCCGTTGGCATCCATCTTCTGACGGAGCTCCTGGTTGGCCTGATAGAGGAAGTCGGTCTTGCCGATGGCGATGTAGTAGAGGGCGGGACGGTTCTTGGGAGCGAACTGTGCGGCGAGCTTCTCGTCGAAGTTCTTGTATATGTCGGTCTCACCAGCATTCTCGCGGCTGATGGCAGCCGAGAAGAGGCCTACATAGTTGAACATCGTGGGGTACTGCTTTGAGATGTGGCACGAGTGGAAGCCACCCATCGAAAGGCCGGCGATGGCGCGGAACTTCTTCTGAGCCTTGGTGCGATAGGTCTTGTCGATAAAACGTACGATCTCGGGGAAGCAGGTCTCGAAGGTTCCTTCCATCGTTTTGGGCAGCATCATGTTGGGCGAGCGCATGCCTTCGGGGCCTTCGCCGGGAGCAGCGTGCTGCGAGATGTTGCCGTTGGTCATCACCACGATCATGGGTTCAGCCTTGCCCTGGGCAATGAGGTTGTCGAGGATCTGCGAAGCGCGGCCCTGGGTGTACCAGGCCTCCTCGTCGCCACCGATGCCATGGAGCAGGTAGAGGACGGGATAACGCTTGCCGGAAGTCTCGTAACCTGCTGGGGTATAGACGGTCATACGGCGGTCGATGCCCTCGTGGTCGGAGTGATACCAGATCTTGCTGACGGTGCCGTGGGGAACGTTGCACACCTTGTAGAGGTCAACGATGGAATCGCCATCGACGAGCAGGATGCTGGTGAGCGAAGCCACGTCGCGGTTGACATAGACGTTGGAAGGATCGACCATCGACTGGCCATCTACGCGGAACGTATAGTTGTAGAATTCGGGAGCTACTGGCTCGGGGGTGGTGTATTCCCAAACGCCGTCCTTGCCCTCCTTGAGTTCGGCATAGCCTGGGCCGTCGAATTCGCCGAAGGGAGTCTGGATCTTCTGGGTGGGGAGGAAGTCACCTGTCACCTCCACCTTGATGGCCTTGGGAGCGGCGATGCGGAAGGTTACGGTGCGGTCGGGGTTGATTTCGGGGGACTTGACCGAAGCACGGCCCCAGAGAGCCTGCTGTGCCATGGCAGTGCCGCCTATGAGCAGGGCTGTTGCCAAAAGAAGATATTTTTTCATAATGATATTAATAGTAGTAAAAGGGGAGTAAAAGAGTAGTAAAAGGGGAGAAAAAGGGACGATGCCTTCTCCTTGATGAGGAGGGGACCACGGGACGATGCCTTCTCCTTGTAGGGAATGGGAGTAGAAGGGAACCAAGATACATACGTCCTTTTTACTCCTTTTTTACTCCCCTTTTATAACCCTTCAAAGCCCTTTTGAAAAATTATTTAAAAATCTTTTGAGCATATTCGGTGAGGTAACGACGCCAGTTGCGCCAGATGTGACCACCCTCAGACTCGCGCCAAACGTAAGGATAGTTGTGCTCGTCCATGTAGGTCATCAGGGCCTGAACACCACCGAGAACGAAGTCGGTCTTGCCACAGGCGATGAAGTAGAGACGTGGCTGCTTGCCCTTGGCAAACTGCTTGGCGAAGTCGGCATCGAACTGGGTATAGACGGGGCTCTGTGCCGGACGGTTGCCCATGGCCTGCACGCCACCTGTTGCACCCGAGAAGAGGCCTACGTAGCCGAACTTCTGGTTGTAGTAGCGCGAGATGGCCTGCGAGTGGAAACCACCCATCGAAAGGCCGGCGATGGCACGCGAGTTCTTGTCGGTCTTGCAGCGGAAGTTCTTCTCGATGAAGCTCATCACTTCGGGGAAGTGTAGCTCGAAGGCTGCCTCGGGAATGCCCTCACGGCTTACTCCGAGTGCACCGGGCTGAGCAAAGCCAGCAGCTGACTCACCAGGAGCTGCGGTGTCCCAGGCATTGCCGTTGGTCATCACGAGGATCATAGGCTCGGCCTTGCCCTCGGCGATGAGGTTGTCGAGGATCTGGGTGGCGCGGCCCTGGGTGTACCAGGCCTCTTCGTCACCACCTGCACCATGCAGGAGGTAGAAGACGGGGTACTTCTTGCCCGAAGTCTCGTAGCCGGCTGGGGTATAGACGGTGAGGCGACGGTCGGTGCCGAGGGTCTTGCTGTGATACCACATCTTGCGAACGGTGCCATGGGGCACGTCGTTGACGTTGTAGTAGTAGCCTTCGTCATCCTTCTCCTGGCTTACGATGAGCTGGTTGGTGACAGTGGCCACGTCGCGGTTAATATAGACGTTGGCGGGGTCGATGGTGCGAATACCATCTTCGGTGAATGTATAGGTGTAGTATCCGGCAGGAACAGGAGTAGGAGTGGTGTATTCCCACACGCCGTCCTTGCCTTCCTTCATATCTACTGGGGGATTGATGGCCCAAACGCCACCATTCTGAGTCGGAATGACCTGCTCAGGCAGGAATTCGCCAGTCAACTGCACGGTCTTGGCCTTGGGAGCACGATAGCGGAAGGTGATGGTGAAGTCGGGGTTGATTTCCGGCGAAACGATCTGAGCGCCGCCCCACAGTGCCTGCTGTGCTTCGGCTGCCATCGACGAGATGAGCAGGGTCGAAAGGATAAGCAATGACTTTTTCATGATTTTTTTTATTATAGGAGTAAAAGGGGAGTGAAAGTGGAGTAAAAGGGGAGAAAAAGGGACGATACCTTGTTTCCGTTCGGTCACGTCCGAGAGAAGCGCCTTGATAGAGAGGGGACACAGGTACATTCGTCCCTTTTACTCCTCTTTTACTACTTTTTTATAACCTTTAAAGGCCCTAAAAGAGAGATTAATCCCAACCTGGGTTCTGCTTGATGTTCTTGTTCATCTTGATCTCCTTGAATGGGATTGGGAGGAACTCATGCTTGCCGGTCTTGTAGCCGTACTTCGAAGGATCGTTGTTCGACTTGGTATCCCAGATCACACCGTCGGGACCTGTCGATGGAATCTTCTCGCCCTGCTTGGCAAGGAGATCCTTGGCGATGCCCCAGCGTTGGATGTCCTGATAGCGAACACCTTCGCCGCAGAGCTCGCAGCGCTTCTCGATCTGGATGTCGGCGAGTGTGCAGGAAGCGAGATCGGGCTCGCCGGCACGACGACGTACGCAGTTCAGATACTCGGTAGCCTTGCCGTTGTTGGACTGAACATAAGCCTCGGCAGCGAGGAGATAAACCTCGGCAAGACGCATCCAACGATAGTTGTTGGTGTAGGACATGGCACCGTAGCCGCCCCAGTTCTGGGTGTCGAAGCCTGCACGCCACTTCCAGAAGAAGAGATCCTCGACGCCGTAGAAGATGCCTTGGATCTTGAGACCCAATTCCTGCTCGAGCTGAGCAGAGGTCTTCATGGTCTGGTTGAGACGGAGACCATCTTTGCCCTCAAGCTTCACGAAGTCGGCATAGAGGGTGCCTGTTGGGTTGTAGAAACCGTAGTCCTGACCTGACTGGTAGCTCATAACGTTGTGATCAACATCGCCACCATAGTGGAAGCCCGAGAAGTCGAAGTATTGAGCACGCCAGCGCATCATACATCCAACGAGGTTGAATACAAAGTTGCTGGGGTCGCTGCACTGCTGGCTCTCGAAGAGGCTCTCGCAGTTGTTCTTGGCACGGTTCTGGATGACGTTCTCATAACGTTCGTCAGCTGGACGGCCGGGGCCACCATAGAGGGCGTAGTTGGGGTTGCTGAGCACCTGGTCGAACTGAGCGCCTGCCTGGGCAGCATCGCCGTTCCAGAGGTAAGCCTTGCCAAGGAGAGCCTGGGCAAAAGCCTTGCTCACACGCCACTGGTCGGCATCGCCGTCGATGCTCTTCTTCTCATAGAGCTTGCCGGAGCTGATGGCCTCGCTGAGGTCCTTCTGAATGAACTGATAGATCTCGCTGCGGGGAACATTGGGTTGCGCATATTCCTCACTAGCAAGCACGTGGTCGAAGCAGGGAACGTCGCCCCACATCGAAGCCAGCTCGAAGTAGAACAGTCCGCGGAAGACCTTGGCCTCGGCACGGGCACGGTCGCCCACTGCCGACTTGCCTTCGGGCACGCGGTCGAGGATGGTGTTGGCACGATTGATGCCGGTGTAGTAACCTGAGAACCACGACTGGATAGCACCGAGGTCGGCCGAGAAACGATACTCGTTGAGCTGCTCATAGCCACCATTGTCGCCACGCTGGCCACCGCCGCACCAGAAATCGCCGTCGAGCAGCGCCTTTTGGGTGAATGAGTTCAGACCCATCGACAATGCCTGCTGATAGCATTCTACGATACCAGCTTCGATCTGCTCATCGGTATCATAATAGGTCTCGTAGTTCTGTACACCATGCTGATCGATCTCAAGGTTGTCGGTGCAGGCAGTGGTGCCACCCATCACCAGACAAGCCAATAGCAATGTTTTATAATAACGTTTCATTGTATTCTTTATTGTTTATTGCCATTATTTTTTTTAGAATGTAATGCTTGCACCGAAGACAAGCTTCTTTGAGGTTGGGAAGACACCCTTGTCGAGGCCCATCGAGCTTCCTGTACCAGTGGTCTCGGGGTCGAAGCCTGGATATTTGGTGAAGGTGAAGTAGTCTTCGAGCGAGCCATAGATACGCATGTTGCTGATGAAGACCTTGCTGAGCCAAGCCTTTGGCAGGCTGTAGCCGAGCTGGATCTGCTTGATCTTGAAGTACGAGCCATCGTAAACCACAGCGTCAGACATCAGATACTTGTCGTAGTCGGTAGCACCAGCACGTGGCTTCGAGCCATTGCGGTTGCTCTCGGTCCAGCGGTCGTTGGTGAACTCGGTCAGACGGTTGGTGGGGTAGTCGGCACGGTTGATGAGGCAGTAGATATCGTTGCCCACAGCACCGGAACCGAACATGATGAAGTCAATGCCCTTCCAAGCTGCGTTGAGGGTGATACCGAAGTTCATCGATGCCATACCCTTACCGATTTCGGTCTTATCCTCAGGACCGATCTGGCCGTCGCCGTTCACGTCGTAGAACTCGGGGTTGCCAGTCTCGGGATTAATGCCCTTGAACTTATATCCGTAGAAGTACCAAGCCGGGTGATCGACCTCGAAGCGGGTTACGGCACCGTTCACGTGGAAGGTAGCGCCGTCCATACCGCTGGTGAGCGATGGGTGAATGTAGGTAACTTCGTTCTTGAGGGTCGAGAGGTTAGCGCGGATGCCATAGTGGAAGTCCTTGCCAATCTGATCCTGCCAACCGAGTTCGAACTCGAAGCCTTCGTTGCGGATGTCACCGGCGTTGATGGGTGATTCAGTAAGACCAGTGATGTAGGAGAGGGCTGCACCTGTCACGATGAGGTCCTTAGTGTTCTTGCGGAACCAGTCCATGGTGAACGACAGGCGGTTCTTGAGGAAGCGAGCGTCCACACCGACGTTGGTCTGCTCGGAGGTTTCCCACTTCAAGTTGGGGTTGCCAGCCGATGAAGGAGCGTAGGTCGTGATATAACCAAAGTCGGCATCAGCGGGATGAGAAGCATAGCTGGCTGACTTGGCGATGGTCTTGGCATACATGTAGTTGCCGAGGGAAGCGATTGAACCGTTCTGGCCCCAGGAAGCACGAAGCTTCAAGAAGTCAAGCCAACCACGGGTGCTTTCCATGAACTTCTCCTGAGTAAGGGTGTAACCGAGGGATACGCCATTGAAGTAGCCCCAGCGGTTGTCGATAGGAAGGATGGAGCTGTCGGCTGCGTCAGCACGGAAGTTGTACTGTACGAGGTACTTGCCCTGGTAGTCGTAAGATGCACGGCCGAAGTAGGCAAGCTTGCGGATGTAGTTTGCCTCACCGCCAGAGATGCTCTTGGTAGCGGTTGGGGTAGCGTAAGCGATGTACCAGAAGGTGGGCAGGTCCTGCAATACGCCGTAGTCCTCTTTACTGCCGTTGGTGCCGCCTGATACGCCGAAGGTACGGTTCTCGCTGTAGGAGCTACCAATCATGAGGCCGAGGTTGTGAACGCGGTTGAAGGTCTGGTTCCAGTTGGCGAAGTTTTCCCACTGATAATAAACAGTGTTGTTGTCACCAGCGCTGAGGTTGACGAAGTTCTGGCTGGACTTCTCGCTGCCGTAGTAGTCGCGGGTTACGCCGTACGACTCGTTGTTGCTCATCTGATAGCTGAGACGAGAGGTAATGACCACGTGAGGGATAGCGCTGAAGTTGAGCAAGGTGGTGCCGTTGATGTTGAACATGCGGTTCTTGGTGAACGAGCTTGCACGCGAGATGAGCGGGTTGGCACCCTCGAGGGTCACGTAAGGCGAAATGCCGTAGAATGTGCCGTCGCCAGGACCATAGAGACGTGGACCTGTGCCAGCCTGCCAAGCATCGTAGGCTCTGCGCATCGAGGCGGGCATATCGTTCACAGTGTAGTAGGGCTTGGTCATTGGGTCGAACTGGAGAGCGGTCAAGAAGGTAGAGCCGTACTCGGAACCTTCGCCTACCGACTGGATCTTCATGTGTGAGATCTGGTTGTTGGTGTTCAACTCGAGCCAAGGCTTGATCTTCCAGGTGGCATTGATCATGCCGGTGAGACGACGGAAGGTGTCACTGTCGCCCTTCACGGTGCCGTTGTTGTTGAGGTAAGAGGTCGAAACGTAGATCGAACCCTTGTCAGAACCTGCGGAGAAGGTGAGGTTGTGGCGCTGCATGAGGCTCCTCTCGAAGAGCTCGTCAATCCAGTTGGTGCTGGTCTTGCCATCCCAGTTCTGGTCGATGACGCTCTGAGCAATCACGTTGCTCTCCTTTACATAGTAATTGATAAACTCCTGTGAGTCCATCAGTTCGGGAACTTTTGCGATGCTCTGGCTTGAGATCTGCATATCGTACTTGATCTGGCCATTGCCCTTACCTTTCTTAGTGGTGATGAGGATCACACCGTTGCCTGCCGATGCACCGTAGATGGCAGCCGAAGCGCCGTCCTTCAGTACCTCCATCGACTCGATGTCGTTGGGGTCGATGCCACGGATGCTGCGTGCGATACGACCGTCGATGACGTAGAGAGGATCAGACGAGCCGTTCGAACCGATACCACGGATGCGGACGGTGGGCTGTCCGCCAGGACCTGCCGAACCAGAGAGCTGAACGCCTGCGGTCTTGCCCTGCAGGGCCTGCGAAGCGTCGGTGATGGTACGGGCTTCCATGTCCTCGCTCTTCACCGAGCTGACGGCACCGGTAAGAGAGCTCTTCTTCTGAACACCGTAACCGATGACCACGGTCTCTTCGAGAAGCTTGTTGTCCTCCTCGAGGGTGATCTTCATGCCGGTAGCGGCCTTCATGTTCTTGGTGGTGTAGCCCACGAAGCTGAACTGGAGGGTAGCGCCAGACTTCACGGCGAGGTCGAAGTTGCCGTCGAGGTCGGTCACTGTACCGTTCGTTGTTCCAAGTTCGACGACGGCAACGCCAATCATTGGCTCACCCATTTCGTCAACTACGGTGCCTGATGCGCGGTTCTGAGCCTGTGCAAGGACAGGGAAAAGCGCTGTGAGGCAAAGCATGGTAAGGACGGTGCGCAATGCATGTCCTACTTTACAAAGCTGAATTGTTCGCATGTGCTTTTGGTTTTGTTAGTAAATAAAAGTGTTGGAAAATATTTGAAATAAAAAGAATCACTTCTTCGAGAGCATCGTGCTGCGCACGATCTTCTGCTTGGGAGCCATCACGTTGTGAACCTTCTCGACGCGAGCCTTGGCAACACGCTGGGTGGCGGTGGCGCGAACGTCGGCCGACGAAGCTGCAACCATCCAAGTGTAGATGCCCTTGTCGAGTACCCAGGCCGAAGCCTTTTCGTCGAACGAAGCCATATCCATGGTGTTCCAGGTCAGTTTGAGTGTCTCACTGTCGCCGGGCTTCAGGCTGCGGGTCTTGCCGAAGTCCTTAAGTTCCTTGCTGGGCTTGTCGAGGCGACCCTTGGGAGCACGGACGTAGAGCTGAACCACTTCACGACCTGCCACCTTGCCGGTGTTGGTGACCTTCACTTCCATCTGGCACTTGTCGCCATCGATAGCCGACGAAACGATCTCGTAGTCGAAGGTGGTGTAGGAGAGGCCGAAGCCGAAGGGGAAGGAGACGGGCTTCTGATAGGTGTCGAAGTAACGATAACCGATGTAGATGTCCTCGGCATAGACGGTGTAATCGACGTCCTTCACCTCAACGGGCTCAGCCTGGCGCTGTGCACGCTCGGCAGCATCCTTGGCGCTGCCACCACTGAAGGCGCGGCGGAATGCCGACATGTCGAACACGTAGTCGGCGGGGAAGTTCTGGTCGGCTGGAGCATCGCCATAGGCAACCTGCCAGGTCATTGGGAGACGGCCCGAAGGATTCACCTTGCCGGTGAGCACGTCCATCACGCTGTTGCCGCATTCCTGACCAGGCTCGAAGGCGCAGAGGATGGCATCGACTTCGGCAGCAACGGGAGCAGTCTCGACAGGACCGCAGACGTTGAGCACAAGGATGACGGGCTTGCCAGCCTGATGATAGGCCTCGGCTACGGCGTGGATCATATCCTTCTCAAGGTCGGTGAGGAAGAAGTGCTCGCGCTTGCGGTCGGCACCTTCGCCACTGGTGCGACCCAGGGTGATGACTGCCACGTCGTTGTTCTTTACGTTTTCGGCGAGTACGTTAGCCTGTGGAACCCATTCGCCAGCACGGAGAGGAGCGGTGATGCTGAAGGGAGGCATGCCGTCGGGATAGTTCTTCTTGTTCTCGTCGGCGATGTGCTGCTTGTAGGTTTTGGCGAGGCTCATGTCGGGCTTGATGCCGGCCTTGCGGGCTGCCTCGACGAGGCTAACGATGTAGGGACCAACGTTGGTGCCACCGAAGCCCATGGCGGCGGGAACCATATCATAAGAGGTGCAGCCGTAGAGGGCGATGCCCTTCACATTGTCGGCAGCGAATGGCAGAGCAGCAACTGCGCCACCCTTCACTGGCTCGTTCTTGAGCAGTACCATCGACTCGGCACCAAACTTGCGAACTGCCTCGGCATGGGCCTTGAGGTCGGTCTCGTTGGGATAGACATATCCGTTGGGGGTGTGGCACTTGAGCACGAACTCGAGGGTGCGGCGTACCGAACGGTCGATGAGTTCCATCGAGAGTGTGCCGTCCTGAGCTGCCTTGAGGAGCGCCTCGCGCTGACGTGGCTGACCGGGCTGCAGCATGTCGTTGCCTGCCTTGATGCTGGCCACGGCATCCTTGCCGGCGTTCCAGTCGCTCATCACCAGTCCGTCCCATCCCCACTCGTCGCGGAGAATGGTCTCGGTGAGTTCGACGTTCTCACAGGTGTAGAGGCCCTGGGCACGGTTGTAGGAGGTCATGATGCTCCAAGGATTGGACTCCTTGACAGCAATCTCGAAATTCTTTAAATAAAGTTCGCGTAACGCGCGCTGCGAGAGACGCGAGTCGTTGTTGTTGCGGTTGGTCTCCTGGTTGTTGATGGCGAAGTGCTTCAGGCAGGTGCCCGAACCCTTGCTCTGGATGCCACGGATGAAACCGGCAGCAATCTTGCCGGCCAGCACGGGATCCTCGGAGTAGTACTCGTTGTTGCGGCCGCAAAGAGCCGAACGCATCAGGTTGACGCCGGGAGCCAGCAGAACGTCGAGGCCGAAGTCGCGAACCTCTTCGCCGATGACCTTGCCCAGCTGATAGGCAGCGTCCTGGTCGAACGAGGCAGCCACGTTGGTCTCCGAAGGAATCTCGGTGGTGATGTAGGTCTTGCTGTCCCACTCACGCGTGCGTGTCATGTGTAAACGATGTGGGCCATCGGCAAGATAAGCCGACTGGATACCGAGACGAGGGATGTCGCGGGTGCGACCGGCAGTGCCGGGGAACTTCACCTCTTCGCCCATGGCCATACCGCAACCGATGAGCAGGTCGATCTTCTCCTCGGTAGTCATGGCGGCGATGACTTGCTCCACGTTGCTGGAGTTCAATTTGGGCTGTGCAGTGAGCGTCGTGGCAGCGAGGGCCAGAACGGTCAAAGTCTGTGTTCTTGAGTAGTGTTTCATCTTGTAATGTTTGGATCTCTGTTTTTGCGGTGCAAAGGTAGCGGGTTTTTTACAAAAAATGGTTTCCGATTTGTTTGGAAATGTTATGAAAACGTCCAAATCCTTTAGATTTTGTACAAAATTCCCCTTTTTTCTTGTTTTTTCATCCAAAATAGACTAAATTTGCACCCTGTAAAACATATCTTATCACCGTGAAACGTTTTTGTATTTTTGCCCTCCTTCTTGTGCTTCTGATGGCCTGTCACCGGTCGTCGGAGGTGGTTGTCGAGACCGATTCCCAGAGTGTGCAGGTCTCGTCGGACCTCTCCAACCAGCGCGTCATGTCCATCGTCCAGGACACCCACGGATATATATGGATTGCCACCTATCGCGGCTTGAACCGACTGGATGGCAACCAGGTGCATCAGTATTACTGCAATGACAAGCCCGATGGCCTGCCCGACGACCAGGTGCGCAACCTGCATTGTGACCAGCAAGGCCGACTGTGGGTGGTGACCAAGAACGGCGTGGCAATCTACAACGGGATGGATGCTTTCACCCATGTGAACATCCCCGACCGCACCCTCCTTCCGCAGAACATCGCCGAAAACAGTCGCGGCGAGATCTTCCTGCTTATGACCGGCCAGGTGTTGCGCTACAATGCTGCTGACAATGCCTTTGAACCTCTTCTGTCGAATATCCCCTTCTCGGGTTATTCCGACAACCAGATGTTCTTCGACTCGGAGGACAACCTTTGGATTGTCACCCAGCAGGGCGCCTATTGTTACAGCACGGTGACAGGACGGCGTGTGCTGGCACTCGACCAACTGGAGCATCCTATCGAAAAGTCAATCATCATCGAATCGCGACTCTGGCTGGCCTTGCGCGATGAGGGTTTTAAAATATATGATATAGGAGAGCGGCGTTGGGAGGAGCCCGATCCCGTCCTGACACGGGATGACCGGTTGAAACAGGCCAATGTGCTGTCGCTGCTTTTCATTCCGACAGCCAATGTCCTGCTGATCGGCACCTCGATGGGTATGTTCGACTACCGCATAAACAGGCAGGAACTGCTGCATCAGTCCGACCTTGGCTTCCCCTTTGAAGAACCTCGTTTCAACGTCGATCATTTCATGTTCGACCGAAGCAGGAATCTCTGGTATTGCAGCAGCACGAAGGGCTATGAGGTGCATAGCAACTTCGAGCGTTCGTTCATTGCCGACAACTACCTGCGTGCAACATTCGATGACGTGCCGGTGACTTCGGTGGCCGTAGAGGGGGAACATCGCCTCTGGATAGCCACCCAGCCTAAGGGCCTTTGGTCGTACGACCTCAAGACACATCACATCCACCAATATTCGTCGCAATATCTGACTCGATTGTTCGATGATGTGTCGCAGATCTACTACTGCATGTTCGACAGCCGGGGCAATCTGTGGTTGTGCTGCATGCCAGGCACGGTGTTCTGTTTCCGACCTGAGGGGGAAGAGTTGAAGCTGGTGGACAAGTATGCCATCGAACTGCCCATCGTCCTTGCCGAAACCTCCGACCACACCATCTGTGTGGGAACCTACAGCAACAGTTATTTCACCAAACGTGCCCAAGACAACCACTTCGAAGAGCATTACATCCTGACGAACAGCCTTTCGTACATGGCCAACCTGCTGCAGCTGAGTGACGGACGAACGGCTGCGCTGGTCAAAGGCCAGGCTTTGCGCATGTTCTCACTTGGACATACTGAGCTTGAGCCACCGCTCATTGCCGATTCGGCCGTGGACCGATGCGTCGAGCGCGGAATCTTCCTGCCCAGCGCCTTGCGACAGGACGACGAAGGCAACCTCTGGATAGGCACGGTGAGCAATGGCCTGATGCGCTACGAGCTCAGCAGTGGCAACCTTGAATCGATACCCGGGGCTCCCTGCCAGGACATTGCCAGCATCGAGGAGGACCTGCATGGCAACCTGTGGGTCAGCACGCTGCATGGCTTGGGATGTTATGACCCCAAGTCACGGAAGTTCTCGAATTACTATAAGAGTGACGGATTGAACGGCAACGAGTTCTACGACCGCTGTTCGTGCAAACTGCCCGATGGTCGTCTGGTATTCGGTGGCGAACATGGCCTCACCATCTTCCACCCCGATCGCATCAGCGGCAAGAGCGAGGCATCCATTCATCTCGAGGATCTTCGCGTCAACAACCAGCTGGTGCGGCCTTCGGCGACTGGGCCCATCAATCAAACTCTATGTCTGTCGGATGTCGTGCACCTCAGGTATGACCAGAACAATTTCAGCATCTCGTATTCGGCCCTCGATTTCGGCGATGGCCTGCGTTTCAGCTACCAATATAAACTTGAAGGATTCAACGACCAGTGGATTGATGCCATGCAGTCGAACGAGGCATACTTCTCGAACATCCCTGCCGGCGATTACGCTTTCAGTGTCCGAGTGTTGAGCGGAGGTCAGCAGAATGTTCTTGCCGAGCGAACCATTCCCATCATCATCTCACCGGCCCTGTGGCTCACCTGGTGGGCAAAGCTGCTGTATGCACTTATCGGCTTTGTGCTGATCTGGTATCTCTTTGCCTCGGTGCAGCGCTTTCGTCTGGAACGCTGGACCCGACTGCAGACCAAACGTGAGCACGAGCACGAGAAGCGCATCAACACGATGAACATGAGCTTCTTTGCCAACGTGTCGCACGAATTCCGCACACCGCTCACCATCATTGCCGCTCCACTTCGCCAACTGGTCGATGACAAGAGTCTGCCTGCCGAGACGCACGACACGCTGACCATCATGCAGCGCAGTGTGGATCGTATGTTGCGCCTGGTCAACCAGATGATGGACTTCCACAAACTCGAGGATGATGCCTTGCGGCTTGAAGTGCAGCGCCTTGATCTCGTGCAGGTGATCAACAATGTGCTGGAGACATTCAAGCTGCAGGCCCGCGAGAAGAACATCACGCTCACCTCGCATGGCCTCGAAGAGCCGTTCGTACAGTGGGTCGATCAGGACAAGGTCGAGAAGGTCATCTACAATCTTATCGGCAATGCCATCAAGTTTATTCCTTCGGGAAGTCACGTCGTGCTGGATTTCGACACCATCACACGTCAAGATGCTGCTGCTCGCGACCCCAGGGCCGCGGAACTTCATGCCGAGCGCCTTGTCGAGATTCGTGTCTCCGACGATGGCCCCGGATTGCCCGAGAATGAACTTGACAAACTCTTCGACCGTTATTTCCAACTCTCTCGTCGGCAAACGGGTGTATTCCAATGGGGTACAGGCATCGGTCTTTACTTCTGCCGCAGGCTGGTGGAGCTTCATCAGGGACTCATCAGCGCAGCCAATCGCTCGGATGGCAATACGGGTTCGGTATTCACGGTGCTGCTGCCTGTCGATGATGCATGCTATGCCGATGCCTTGCACCTCGAAGCCACTCCTTCTCAGGCTGCCGTCTATCCATTGTCACCGAATGCTGAAGGCAATGTGCCTGCTGATGCCGTTGTCGAGCAGGAGGATGTTAATGACGAGGACGAGCGTCCATCAATCCTTGTGGTCGATGACGATGTGGAGATTGTGCGTTATCTGAAGACGCTGCTCGGGCAAACCTATCGGGTACGTTCGCGCTTTGATGCCGATGGTGCCCTGCAAGCCATTGCAAAGCAGGAGCCCGATATGATCTTGAGCGATGTGATGATGCCGAGGAAGGATGGTTACGAACTATGTCGCGAGATAAAGAACGACCCGCAGATCTGCCATATCCCTGTGGTGCTCGTTACGGCAAAGACCACCACTTCCGACCAGATCACAGGTCTCGATTGTGGAGCCGATGCCTACGTCAGCAAGCCTTTCGACCCCACCTATCTGCTTACGCTTATTGCCAACATCTTCAAGAACCGCGAGAATGTGCGCTCGTTGCTCACTGCGAATACGCAGACCTCGGGACTGGCCGACAACGTGCTTTCGCCCCAGGACAAGGCGTTCATGGACGAATTCTATGCCATCATGGAGAAGGAACTTTCGAATCCCGACCTCGACATCAACCACATCACCGAGATCATGCACGTGTCGCGTTCGAAGTTCTACTACAAAGTGAAAGGCCTCACGGGTGAAAAACCTGGCAACTTCTTCCGACTCTTCAAGCTCAATCGAGCTGCCGAACTTCTGCGCGAAGGCAAGTACAACGTCTCCGAAATCGCCGACATCACGGGCTTCAGTTCCCTTTCCTATTTCTCGGCAAGTTTCAAGAAGCAGTTCGGCGTGGCTCCGAGCGAGTTTACGTAAATCCCTATTTCGACAATATTCCCGTATCGTTGTCCTGATGATTCATCGTGCGCTGGATGTCGCGGTATGAACGGCCACGATCCAGACGATAGGAAACCTTCAGCGTGAACATGTTGCCATAGTCGCGCTGATGCTGCGTGATGTCCTTTTGGACATATCGGTTCACGACTTCCGACTTGTAGGCGAGGGGATGCTGGCTGAAAGGGTGTTGGGCAAAAAGGGAAATCGAGAGGGAAGGGTTGACCTGATAGGTTGCTGTGAAGTACCATGCCGGTGCTTGATGTCCACGATGTTCGCCCTCCATGAAGTTCCATCCATTGTCGGCGTAAGCTCCAAGCATCCATTGGTTCAGATAGGCCTGCAGCGAACAACCTCCATTGAAAGAGGTGTAGGTATGGGTGTAGTCCTCCCCGAAGTTGAAGAAGCGATAGATGCCACCATAGAGCGTGGCCTCGAGACGGTCGGGCAGGATGCTCCACTGGTTGTAGCTGTCGATATGGAAGAAGCTGCATTCGTTGTCCGCATTGGTTTGTGTCTTGAAGAAGTGTCCGTCCTCCCGGATGTATTTCTCCATGTTGCAATGCGGATTGCTGCGGTAATTGCCTTGTAGCTGCGATGTGAAACGTGGGGTGGAGTAGGTGAGCTGCAGGTTGTGTGTCATCACTCGATTGGGATGTATCTCGGGGTTGCCGAGGATAGTCTCCATCGAGTTTTGTTTGATGCTTACGTTGCTCACGAGGGCAATCTGCGAGACGTGCTGGGAAATCTCGAAGTCGTATTTAAGTTTCAGCTGGTCGGTCAATGGATAGCTCAACGAGAGTTTCGGACGGAAGAGCCAGAAATCCTGTCGTGTCCCGCTCTGTCGGTAATAGCGTCGGCTTGCGCCTAATCCACCCATGTAGCTGAGACGATGGAGGTGCCCCTTGATTTGGCCGAAGAGATAGAGGGCAGAAGTATGCATGTCGTTGGTGGCCTCGGCATCGCCCCGGTACTCGTTGTGACTGTATCGTTGCGAGAACTGGATGCCCGACGACAGCGTGAAGGGCTTCAAACTTTTCTCGTAGATGGCTTCGCTCCAGAGCGAGTAGGTGCGGCCGTCGGTGTAATAACGATAGGGGGTGTCCTCGTCATTGCGGACGCTGCCCTTGGTTCGGATGAAGGTGCCTACCACATTGGCTGTCAGCGACTGCTGGCCCTTGAAATCCTGATGATAATAGAGGTCGAGCGAGGGCGAACTGTTGCGACTCGAAGTGTAGTCATCGTAGGCCGTGCCATTGAGTGCCATCACATCCTCGCTGCGCTGGGGATGGATATCTGCACTGCCTATGAGTTTGGCTTGCAGCACGTAGCTGCTGTCGCTGAGGCTGTAAGTCAGTTGGGCATTGTGGCTGAGGTTCCGGCTGCGTGAACTCAGACTCTTTCGGTGCATGGTGACGATGTCTCCGCTCTCCAGCTCATAGGTCGAAAGCTCATCGTATTCCGCGCCCTTGAAGTCCTGGTAGTCGAGCGAATAGCTCAGGCCGAACTCGCTGCGTCCACGATTCGCCTTGGCATAGAGCGACTCGTTGCCATTGACTGCAGTCAGGGTGTTGGTGAGCTGTGAACCGATGACGTAGCCGCTGACGGGTTTCTTGAGTTTGATGTTAATGATGTAGGCCACATCCTCGCCATAGCGCACTCCAGGATTATCTATATATTCGATGTGCTCAACACCCTTCAGATCGAGCGTCTGCAGATCTTCGCGTGTGGCGATGACGTCGTTGATGCGCACCTGTACGGAGCCAAGATTCGTCAGCGCTGTGATGCTGTTCATGGCTTCGTCCACACGGATATGTGGCAGGGTGAGTTTGGCCAACAGGGAGTAGCCATTGGTTGATGTTTCGATGAGCTGGGGCGAGGGATAGAACCACTGTCCATCGACCTTCTGTACTACACGTGCACCTTTGACGGTCACTTCGTCGAGGGTGACACTCTTTTCTTCTTGTGCGGCTGCTGTCCAAGCACAGGCCACCATACAAATGATAAGGAATCTCTTCATACGTTTTGCAATTAGTGGTGCAAAGGTACGAAGAGATTCCTGTTTGTTCCAAAAAATCTTGCTGACATTTGTCTGACATTTTGTTGTCAGGTCTTTGTCAGTGTCCTATCTATTTGTGCATCAACCGATAGGCTCTGCTCCGGTCGGAGGTGATGCAGAGGTCGGAATGTTGTTCAATGATGGGGCGAAGTCGGCGGATCAGGGTGTAGAGCGTGTCGCTGGCATCGGGTTTGCGGGGCCAAAGTGCATCGTAGATCTCGGTCTTGGTCAATATGTGGGAAGGGGAGGCGAAGAACATCTCCATCAACTGTTGCTGCATAGGGGTGAGGGGCACCTCGTGGCCGGTGGCAGCGTAGAAGCGATGCTCGGTTTCGGAGTAGGTCAGACCGCCGTAGGTGTTTCGAGCCAGATTATTGTTTGGTGCGAATCCATTGCCCAATGGAAGAGGAATGAGCTCTTCGGTGCCCGCTCGCGAACGTTGGCGACGATAGCATACCATCAGAGCCCATAGACCTGTCATGATCCATAGCAGGGTGGCGGGTTTCTGGTCCGAAAGACCGAAGATTGTGGCTTCGGAGCAATGAGCAGAGGCCTTGAATTGTCCGGCCTGGACATCGACCAGAAGTGAAGCCTTGCCGCGCAGTTCGGGAATTTGCAGCAGACTATTGAACGTGCGGAGTGTGTCTTGCGTGATGACGTAGCTCTCCTGTTGCTGCATTGTGAGGGTCAGGGCGCGGTCGAGTTCCTCATTGACCCTTTGGCTCGTGGTATGGTAGCTCCTGTAGGTGGCCCAACAGGAGGAGAAAAGCAATGCGAATAGTACGATAAGTGCGTGATGGGATTTCATAGATTATTCTCTATTATATGGTATATTGAGAAGGAAGGTGACGTGACATCCGAGGAGGGGCCGGTCGGCGAGTTCGAGCAATCCGCCTTGTTGGAGCATCATTCGGCGGCTCAGCGGGAGGCCAATGCCGCTGCCACGTCGCTTTGTGGAGAAAAATGGTACGAAAAGGGTAGGACGATTTTCGGCAGGGATGGGCTCGCCATCATTCCCGACAAACAGTTCGAGGGGTAAACCTTTCGAACCCTTCGAACCTTTCGAACCTTTCAACTTTGCGTTGGTGGCTTCGATGACAATCTTTTGTGCTCCGGCTTCAGCGGCATTCTTCACAAGGTTCATCAGGACTTGGCGCAGCATACCGGCGTCGGCACGCACGTTCGTGTTTTTGGGAACGTTGATTTGCCACGAGAGCTGGGGATAGGTGCGGCTGATGTCGTCGAGCATTGCGGGCAGTTCGACAGTGCTGAGCATAGGTTGCTCCAACTCGGACATCTTGCGATAGTTGGAGACAAATTCGCTCAGGTGGCGCGAGGTGTCGTAAATGGCCTTGACACCGTCCTCGAACTCCGAGCCCTTCACGTCGGGATGGTTCAGTAGCGACTGGCTGATGCTGGTGATGGGTGCTGTGGCGTTCATGATCTCGTGGGTCAGCACGCGAGTAAGGCGTTCCCACGTATCGACTTCGTTCTGATTGACTTGTTCGCGGATGGTGTTCCCCAGTTCGTTCAATGTCTCCTGCATAGCACGCTCTCCGCTGGGCAGTCCCTTGGTGGGCAGACGGAACGAGAAGTCGCGGTTGCGTATGGCTTCACGCATCAGCCACGCCCTTTGCTGCAGGATGCGCTGGTGGCGCACCCATAGCAGGACGATGATGACGAGGACGAGGGCGATGATGATGAAGAGGGGCATGGAGGCTGAGGTTAGGGTGCAGCCAAGCTTGGCTGCGACGAAACAGGGGGAAAGACGGGATGATGAGGGCAGCCATAGATGGCTGCGACGAAACACGAGGGGATTACACCTCGAGCTTCTTCATTTTGTTGTAGAGGGTTTGGCGGGTGATGCCGAGTTGTTCGGCGGCGAGCTTCATGTTGCCATGACAGCGATCGATGGCGCGTCGGATGTGGTCGGCCTCCATTTCGTCGAGGGTGGCCATATCGTCGGCGGCATCGAGCACGTCCTTGAGTTTGCGCACCAGTTCGTCGTTGTCCCAGGGCTTGGTGATGAAGTCGGACGCTCCGCTCTTCAGTCCGCGAACAGCCAGATTGACATCGGCGTAAGCGGTGATGAGCACAACGGGCAGTTCGGGATGATGCTTGCGGATAGCACGAAGCCAGAAGAGGCCGTCTTGCCCGGTGTTGACACCGATGGAGAAGTTCATGTCGAGCAGCACGAGGTTGACCACCTCCTGGTTCAGTATGGTGAGCACTGAATCGGGTGATGATTTGGTTATGATACGTTGGAAGGTGCCCGACAGACAATAGCGCAAGGCAGTGAGGATGGCTTCATTGTCGTCGATGACCAGGATTGTTCCGTATTTGTCCTTTTGCATCTTGTTTTTCTTTTTATTGACGTGGCAAAGATAGTGAATTTTTCGAAAGGGAAGCACATTTCGGCCTATTTTTTCACGTCTTCGACAAAAAAGTGTCCATTTTTTAGACACAATGCTGTATAAAATTTTGACAAACCGCCTTTAAGGGCTCAGAAACTCTTGCCCACGTCTTCTATTTAATGTACCTTTGCAACAGAAAAACCAAAGGATTGAAGAATATGAACCGAACATTCATCACCCTCGCATTGCTGCTGACAGCGAGCAGCGTCGGAGCCCAGGAGATGGCGCTGACGGCTGACGACTGCATGCACTATGCGGTGGAACACAATCACGACATCCGTATCAGCCAACTGACGCAGGATACCCGACGTGCTGAACGCACTGGGGCCATCGGTACCTTTCTGCCGTCGGTCAATGGCAGTATCGGTGCACAATATAACTTCGGACGTGCCATCGACCCCGAGACGAATACCTATACCAACGTGAGTACCTTTTATAATGGCTATTCGGTACAGGCTACACTTCCCGTCTTCGATGGCTTCCAGCGTATCAACCAGCTTCGTGCAGCCAAGGCCAGCCTGCTGATGGGAAGCAGCCAGTTGCGTGCCCAGCAGGATGAACTTGCCCTGCAGGTCTTCGAGGCCTATTGCAACGTACTCTACTATCAGGGCACGGTGAAGATGGCCGAAGAGAAACGTGAGCAGAGCCAACTCACCCTGCGTCAGACTCAGGTGATGGCCGAAGTAGGGCAGAAGAGCGAGGCTGACGTGGCACAGATGGAAGCGCAACTTGCAGGCGATGACTACGAGATCACTCGTCAGCAGAACGAACTCTCGACCGCCATGCTCACCCTCAAGCAACTGATGAACTATCCGGAGGAGGACTCGCTGGTGATTGTGGGAGAAGATCGGAGCACTCTGAGTGATCGGAGTTCTCTGAGTTCTCGGAATACTCCGAATACTCTGAATACTCTGAGTACTCCGAACTTCGAAGAAGCTCAGACCCTCGAGAACCCCGCAGTAGCCGCTGCTGCCCAGAATGTCATCGTGGCAAAGCGCAGACTGAGTATGGCTCGTGGCGCGCTGAGTCCTTCGCTCTCGATTAGCGGAGGCATCAGCACTTCGTACAACAAGATGCTGCACACCGAGGCCACAGGCTTTCGCGACCAGTTGGAGGCAAACCGTGGCGAGTATATCTATGCGTCGGTCAGCATTCCGATATTCAACCGTTTGGAGAACCTGACCAATATCCGTCGTCAGCGCAACAACCTGCGTATTGCCGAAGAGGAGTTGGAGCAGAAGCGCGATGAACTCGTCAAGCTCCAACTGCAGGCAGCCAACGATTGCGAAGGCTTTCGCAAACAAACCCTGCAGATGCAGCACAAAGTAGAGGCCGACAGCATCGCTGCCCGTTTGACCACACGCAAGTATGAGGAAGGTCTTTCGTCGGCCATCGATGTGCAGACCTCGGCAGCCACCCTTTTGGAGAGCCGAGCCCGACTGCTGCAATGCCGGCTGATGCTGGCTTTGAAACAGAAACTTGTGAATTATTATAAAGGATATCCAATCTTATAAAGGCATATTCCCATGGATAGAAAGATAGAGAAGAAACGCGGGCTACAAACAAAGCATGTGCCCTATATCGCAGGAGGTGTCCTGCTGGTAGCATTGATTGGTTGGATGATTTTCGGCGACCATAGCACCACGGTGCGAGTGGAGTCAGATGGCTTGACCATCAGCGAGGTGACGAATGCCGAGTTCAAGGACTATGTGCGACTGAACGGTACGGTGGTGCCTATCCAGGTGGTGCAGATTTCGCCCGAGGAAGGCGGCATCGTGATGGAGAAGGTGGCCGAAGAAGGTTCAACGGTCAAAAAGGGAGATGTCATCGTACGTCTTTCGAATTCGAACCTCGACCTGCAGATCCTGAATGCCGAAGCCGAGCTCGCCGAGAAGCAGAACCTGCTGCGCAACACCCAGGTGGCGATGCAACAGGACAAACTGAACAACGAGACCGAGGCTGCAACGTTGGGTATGGACGTGGAACGCAAGCGTCGTGCCTACGAGCAGAATCAGCGGCTCTACAACGAGAAACTCATCAGCCGCGAGACCTATCTGCAGGCCAAGGAGGACTACGATTTGTCGAAAAGGAAGCAGGAGCTGATCAGCGAACGTCTGAAGAAGGACGAACAGTACCGCAGCCTTCAGATGGACCAGATGGAGGACAACCTTGCCAATATGCGTCGCAACGTCCTGTTGGTACGCGAACGAAAGCAGAAACTCGAAGTGCGCTCTGCCATCGACGGCGAACTGGGTTTGCTTGATGTGGAACTGGGTCAGAACATCACAGCCGGCCAGAAGATTGGACAGATCAACGACCTTTCGGACTTCAAGATCCAGGCTGAGATTGACGAGCATTATATCGACCGTGTACGTCAGGGCTTGCAGGCCACCTTCATGCGAGGCGAAAAGAATTATCAACTTGCAGTGCGCAAGGTCTATCCTGAGGTTCGACAGGGACGTTTCCGCATCGACCTTGTCTTCCGAGGCGAGCGTCCCGACAACATCCGCAGCGGCCAGACCTACTACCTCAATCTCGAGTTGGGCCAGTCTGAGCAGGCTATCCTCATCCCACGTGGTGCGTTCTTCCAGACTACGGGCGGACAGTGGATCTTCGTACTCGACAAGGATGGCTCGCGTGCCTATCGTCGCGACATCCGTATCGGACGCCAGAATCCACAGCATTACGAGGTGCTCGAAGGTCTTGAACCAGGCGAACAGGTCATCACGAGTGGCTATGAGGCGTTTAAGGATTACGAGACGTTGAAGATTAAATAAAAAGGATTTTGTAGAGGAGTAAAAAGGTAGTAAAAGGGGAGTAAAAAGGTAGTAAAAGGGACGATTCTACCTTCTTCCCCTAATACTTTTGACCCTTGCCACACCAATTATTGACCCAACGATACATTTGTCCCTTTTACTCCCCTTTAATAACCCTTTTACTACTCTTTTACTACCCTTTGAAACGATATGAAAAGTTATTTGAAATTCCTTTCGAGGAACAAGCTATATACGTTCATAAACGTGGTGGGACTGGCCATCTCGCTCATGTTTGTCATCCTGCTGGGTGACTATGCATGGCGTCAGTACAGCATCGACTCGTGGCACAAGAATGCCGACCGAATCTACCTGATGGGCGATCAGGAGCTGTTCTACATCTGGCCTCAGGCAGCCCGTGAGATCCAGGATATGTGTCCCGAGGTGGAACAGACTTGCTGCGTGATGAGCCAGCGAGGAAAGATCAAGTATGGCCAGCGGGAAATAATAGATGGTGAAAACGAAAACGGCATCATCATGCTGGTCGATTCGACGTTCTTCAACTTCTTCGATTTCGAGCTGGTGAAGGGCAATCGTCCGACGGCGCTCGATGCGCCCGACAAGTGTGTCATCACCGAGCGATTGGCGCAGCGCCTCTTTGGCGAAAGGAATCCCATTGGCGAGACCGTGGAGATTGTGGGTGAACGCAGTGTGTTTATCAACAACGAAGACCCATTCGACAGCACATTGGTCTATACCATCAGTGCCGTTGTCGAGAACCTGGACCGAACCGTCCTGCCAAACGAGACGCAGATCATCGCCAGTATGAAGCGGTTCCCCCAAGTGATGGGCTATGAGCTCAAGAACAACGTCTTCGCCTACAGTGGAACAGGTGCCTGCAAGGCATTCTTCATGCTTCAATCTGGTACTACGTTCGATGCAAAGATGAAGGTGGTGGAAGAGCATTTGCACAATAACTATTACTGGACCGACAACAGCCACCTCACCATGACGCCGCTCAAGGAAGTGATGTTTGCCCCGCAGAACAATGGCTCGGGCATGCAAAAGGGCGACAAGACGAGGCTCCGCATCCTGTTGGCCGCCGTATTGGCCATCCTCTTTTTCGCCTTGAGCAACTACGTCAACCTGACGGTCGCCAACACGGGCTTCCGCGCCAAGGAGATGGCTACACGCCGCCTCTTCGGCAGTAGCCAGCAGCAGATTTCGCTGAAGCTGATTGCTGAATCGACGTTGATGGTCGCCGTGTCGTTTGTCATCGGCCTGGCCCTGGCATTCTGTTTCCGAGAAGATGCAGCCTCGTTGTTCAGGGGAAAGATTGAACTGGTGAGAGATATCAATCCGAGTACTGTCGGCATCTGCCTCGGCTTCATCCTGCTGACGGGCATCATTTCGGGCATACTGCCCTCGTGGCATATTTCCCGCTATCAGCCCATCGACATCGTAAAGGGAAATTTCCGCTTCCGCTCAAAGATGGTGCTTGGCAAGGTGTTCATCATCCTGCAGAACGTCATCACCGTCGTTATGCTCACATCAGCCCTTGTCATCTGGCTCCAGTTGAACCATCTGATCCACGCGCCCCTCGGCTTCAACTACGAGAACATTTGTTTCGTCAGTCCGCCCAAGGAAAAGGAACAGGCGGTCAGAAGCCAATTGGAGAATATGCCCTTTGTCGAAGGAATCGGCAATTTCCAGGGCACCGATTTCATTGGGTATTCTTCCAGCACACGTACCATCAACGTCGATGAGAAGTCTGTCAACATATTCTTGACATATTTGGATAAGGCAGCCTTCGACCTTTACGGATTGGAGATTCTTCGGGATTATGGTCCCGTCAGTGACGGTTATTACCTCAACGAGGAGGCCATGCGTCGGTGGGGATTGACCGAAGACGACCGCGAGATGCCTTGGGGCAACGGAACGACAAAGCCGATAGCCGGCATCATCAAGGATTTCCATCGTGTCAATATCCTGGAGAGTCTGGTGCCTTTCGCCATCCAGGTGAGAGACGACTTGGACTATCCTACCTTCCTTATCAAGACGAATGGAGACAAGAAAGCCAAGGAGAAACTGGTCGAGATGCTGAGGGAATTGGGTTGTGCCGAGGCTACGCTGCCCTGGATTGTCAATAGTTCCGAGGATGTGATTGCCGAAACCTTCGACACCCATCGTCACACGCTTCGCATCATCACGCTCTTTACATTCATGGCCATCGTCATCTCCGTGCTTGGCTTCGTTGGCATGTCGCTCTTCTTCATTCGTCAGCGCAAGAAGGAGATGGGCATTCGCAAGATCATGGGCAGCACATCGGGCGAGGTCTTCCGGCTGATGCTTCGCACATTCTGCGCCCCGCTCGTGGTATCTTTCGTTGTGGCTGTACCCATTGCATGGCATTTCATGAGCCAATGGCTCGAGGGTTTCAGCTACCGTATCACGCTTAGTCCCTGGTTCTTCGTTGCCACTTGCCTCTTCTCGCTCTTCGTGGCTGTCATTTCGGTGGGCATTCAGATACTTCGTGCTGTCACTGCCAATCCGGTGGAGAGTATCAAGGTGGAGTGAAGATTTGAAGGGCTTTGTAGGGTAGTAAAAGGGGAGTAAAAAGGTAGTAAAAGGGACGATACTACCTTCTTCCCCAAATACTTTTGCCTCTTGCCACTCCAAATATTTACCCAACGTGACATTTCAAATATTGACCCAACATCACATTTGTCCCTTTTACTCCCCTTTTACTCCTTTTTTACTACTCTTTTACTCCCCAAATATAATCTATGAACCTATTTCCCAAAGGCCAAGGGGGCCTTATCAAAGTCATATCGCTGGCCATCGGCCTGACTGTCGGGCTGGTGTTGATAGCCAAGGTGGAACTCGAACGCAACTTCGATCGCTGCGTCGTGGAGAAGGAGTATGTGTACGAGCTTTATGAGAACTTCGAGCGAAACGGAGGTGAGAAAGTCGAGTATGGAGCCACGCCGGGCGGTGTCGTTCCAGCCATGTGCCGATACGTGCCCGAAATCGTCGTGGGCACACGCTATACCGGCCAGTTCGAAAACGAGAAACTCGTCCTGGAGAATGGACAGCGCTACAGTTTCAGAAATTGCATCTTTGCCGACTCCTGCTTCTTCGACATTTTCGGCACAAGGATTCTGGTAGGCGACTGGAAGCAGATCATGACCGTGCCTCGTCAGTGCCTCGTCAGCCGCTCGCTCAGCGAGAAGCTGGGTGGCGATGTCGTGGGTCGAACGTTCAACTTCGTGCCAGCACCGGGCAAGCCGATGACCATCAGCGGCATCTTCGAGGATTTCGACGAGAACAGCTCCTTCGGTACCCTCGACATCGTGATGTCATTGCCATCCATCGGCATCTATTCGTGGGATGGCTCGCAGAACCTCAACGGCAATGACCGCTATCATTCGTTCGTGCGCCTTACACCAAATGCCGATCTGAAGAAGATACAGGACGAGATAAAGGTGATGGTGCAGGAGATTTATCCTTGGGAAGAGCTGCGTGCGGCAGGTTATACCGATCTGGGCTTCGGTTTTTATCCCGTCAGCGAGAAGCGGATGAACAATACCACGGTGCGTACCACCAGCATTATCCTCTTGATTGTGGCCTTTGTGATGTTGTTCACGGCTGTGATGAATTACATCCTCGTGGTTATCAGCTCGCTGGTGGCAAGGGCACGACTCGTGGCACTGCGCAAGGTGATGGGCGCGCCCAAGCGGGAGTTCTATCTGAAAACGCTGGCCGAAGCCTTTGGGCATCTTCTGTTGGCCTTGCTCATTATGTTCCTGCTGCTATGGGCTGGGCAGGATTGGATACGCGACCTGATGGGAATTAGTTTGGGAACGCTCTTTTCGTCACAGACTTACGTCATTTTGGCCCTCGTTTGTCTCATCGTTCTCTTCTGTTGTGGTCTCTTGCCGGGTTACATCTATTCGCGCATCCCGCTGACCTATGCCTATCGTCTCTATAGCGAAAGCAAACGCGTGTGGAAACTCTCATTGCTGGCCTTCCAGTTCGTGTTGAGCACCATGCTGCTCTGCATCCTCAGCACCATCTATCGCCAGTACGACTATATGCTCAACAAGGACATGGGCTACGAATATGAGAATGTGGCCTATATCCCAATCGCTCATCCTTCGGATTCGACCATCGTCTTGGCCCGTGAGATTGAGAAGCTGCCGTGTGTCGAGAGCACAGCGACGGCCTATTCGCTCTTCTTGCAGTGGCAGAGCGGCAACAACATCATGCTGCCCGAAGATACGCGAGAGTTGTTCAACTATGCTTGCATGTATTTTTCCCAGCCGGGCATTGTCGAAACGATGGGGCTGACGATTGTGCAGGGCCGGAATATGTCACCACTAGAAGATAAAAGGTTTATTCCCGAAGTTATCGTCAATGAGAAGTTCGCCAAGATGCTCAAGGAGTTTACGGGATGGGACAACGTCGTAGGACAATCGGTCGTGAGCACAGAGATTGGCCGCGAGTATCCGCTCACCATCGTTGGCGTTGTGAAGGACTTTACGATTGGTACCCTTGTGAACCTTGACCAGCGTCCCACCATGTTCATCAATGGCACTCTCTTCGCTAACTATGTCCTGCTGAAGTTCAACGACCTGACACCCGACAACATGACTGCGGTTCAGCAGCTCTGCGACCGCCTCTATCCCGATGCCGAATTCCAGGTGAAGCGTTATGGCGACGAACTTGCCGACAGTTATCACGAGACGCAGCATACACGCGACCTTATCCTCATCGGATGCTTGGCTGCCTTGCTCATCACGCTCATCGGTCTGATTGGATACATCCGCGACGAGGTGCAACGTCGCACTCGTGAACTGGCTATTCGCAAGGTGATGGGTGCCACAGTAGGAGAATTGCAGAGCCTCTTCTTGCGCAGTATCGCCATCATCGCCCTGCCTTCGATTATCGTTGGTGTTGCCTTGGGCTGGTATTTCAGTATGTTGCTGATGGAGCAGTTTGCCGACAAGATTGAACTCCACGCATGGATCTTTGCCCTTGATGCCCTTGTCATCATCGCTATCATCGCGCTTGTCGTCTTCTTCCAAACCCGTCAGGTCGCTTTGCGTAATCCGGTGGAGAATATCAAGACGGAGTAACTTCTTGCAAATTGAAGGGATTCTGATGAAAAAAACTATTTTGTACATCAGGCGATAAGATTGCTTGTCCCAAAATTGGAAAGAACTATCTTTTATCGGAGCATACAGATTTGGTAGATAGAATCTGTATGCTCCGATCTGCGCATACATATTTGGTAGATGAAATCTGTATGCTCCGAGCGCAGCATACATATTTGGTGGATGAAATCTGTATGCTCCGACCGCGGCATACAGTTTTGGTAGATGAAATATGTATGCTCCGACCGCGGCATACAGTTTTGGTAGATAGAATCTGTATGCTCCAATCGCGGCATACATATTTGGTAGATGAAAACTGTATGCTCCAACCGCGGCATACATATTTGGTAGATGAAATCTGTATGCTCCAATCGTGGCATACATATTTGGTAGATGAAATCTGTATGCTCCAATCGTGGCATACATATTTGGTAGATGAAATCTGTATACTCCCAGCGGAGAATACAGTTTTGATAAATGAAATCTGTATGCCACGGTTGAAGATAGGTTACATTGATTGTTTAACTTCGGATTTTCTGCAGATGTCCATTCTTTTTCGGACGAAATCTATCCAAAAGCTGGAGGATTTCGTCCAAATTGTTTTTGTTACATGTCTTATATTTGTGATCGTGTAAAAGAATCATACACTATAGTGTATAATATTTTGACAAACCGTTTTTGGAACCATGAGAAACCTTGCACAGATTTAGAAAGAGGAGTAACTTTGCAGTGTAAAAAAAATTATTAATCTCTAATACATTGCATAATTATGAAAAAGATTATTCTTTCTACACTGGTGTGTTTCGTGTTTATTGCCTCTATAGCACAAAGCATAAATGGCCGTGTCATCGATGAGCAGGCACAGCCTATGGCATTCGCTAATGTCGTTTTGCTCAATAGGTCCGATTCCACATTTATCACAGGTGAAGTGACAAAAGCGGACGGAACATTCTATATTGCAACAGATCGGAAAGATGGATTGCTGAAAGTGTCGAGTGTCGGATACGAAACAAGGTATCTCGATGCACGACAGGGTAATGTGAGCGATATTGTTATGCTATCCAACATGCAGGAATTGGGCGAAGTGGAGGTGAATGCGATAAAGCCAACACACAAATTGACCACCGAAGGCATAATGACGACCGTCGAGCATACACTCCTCAGCAAGGCGGGCACAGCAAATGACGTGCTGCAAAACTTGCCCGGTGTGCAGAAGAAACAGGATGGTATTGAAGTATTTGGCAAGGGTACACCCATTATATATATTAATGGGCGACAAATGCGAAACAAGGCCGAACTTGACCAAATGAAGAGTGAGAACATAAAGAGCGTAGAACTTATAACCAATCCGGGTGCCAAATATGATGCCCAGGTCGAGTCGGTCATCCTTATCAAGACTCGCCGCCAGCAAGGAGAAGGCTGGAGCGGTGATGTCCAGTCGCATTATCGACAGGGCTATAGGCCAAATCTCGACCTTGGTTTGAACTGGAATTATCGCTACAAGGGACTCGATGTATTCGGCAGCGTATGGTACAACGACAATCAGTATCGAGAACGTGACCGTATTGCCCTCGATGTCCTGGCCGATACACTATGGCGCATGGATGAACATTCCAATGCCGATAGCCACCATCAGTCGATCTATTCTTCGACAGGTATCAACTACATTCTCAATGATCAGCACTCGTTGGGTTTTCGCTATGAGACGAAAACTTACCTGAAGCACAAGGGAACAGGTACTTTTATCGCCGACGTGACGGCAGATGGAGTATATTATGACCACCTTGATAATGATCTCGAGCGTGAGACCACCTCGAATATGCCGCACACGATTAATGCCTATTACAATGGTAAGGTGGGCAAGACATCCATCGATTTCAACACCGACTATATGTTCTATAAGGATCGTGAGAATTTTTTCAACAATGAGGTAAGCCGAGAGCAGATAAGTCGCATCGTTACCAGCACCAATATAGTTCGTAACCAGTTGTGGGCATCGAAGCTTATCCTTTCGTGGCCTCTTTGGAAAGGCAACCTGCAGGCTGGAACAGAATACATCCACACCAATCGCAATGACGACTATATCAATCCTGAACAGGTAGTTCCCACATCCCAGACCGAGCAGCGGGAGCGCAGTTTTAGCTTCTTTGCAGAATTTAGTCGGCCGTTGCCTTTTGGCCAGATTCGTCTTGGGCTGCGCAATGAAAACGTCAACACGGATTACTTCGCCCTTGGCGTACATCAACCCGAGCAGAGCCGCAATTATCATCATGTCTTCCCGACTGCTGCCCTGATGGCCCGTGTTGGTAAGGTACAGCTTATGGCCAACTATGCAGTCAGGATTCAGCGTCCTTACTATTGGATGCTCAGCGGTAATGTGACCTATGCCAATCGCTTCACATGGCAGAGCGGTAACCCGATGCTTCAGCCTACCATAAGAAACCAGTTTTCGTTGATGGCTATGTATAATTGGGTACGTGTAGCATTAGACTATAAACATACGTCTGATGAAATAATCAATGTCGCTGAAATTGTGGAAGGTAGTGAGGCCACAACCATCATCACACGTGCCAATGTCAAACATTCCGATGGCTTGCGTGCTATGCTCATCCTTTCGCCTCGTTTCGGTTTCTACCAGCCCTCGTTGACAGTCGCACTTATCAAGGATTGGATCAAGATTCCTTCACCAACAGGTACGATAAGTCCGAAGAATCCCATCGGTCTTATCCAGTCGAACAACAATTTCCAGTTGACGAAAACCCTCACAGCTACAGCGAGCCTGCAGGTTACTACGACTGGTAACCAACAAAACATAACACTTACTAAACCTGTTTATGTGGCGGACATCAGTGTGACCAAGACTTTCTTCAATGATCGTCTTTCGGTGAAGTTGGGAGGTCGCAACCTGTTCAACTCGCAAGAGCATATCCGAATCAATTATGGTTCGCGTATGCTATCGCAGATAAATCATCATGACTCTCGCTTGTTTGAATTGTCCATTCGATACAGTTTCAATTCCACCTCTTCGAAGTACAAGGGTACGGGTGCAGGAAGCGAGGAGAAGAGCCGTTTCTGATATGGGCGAAGAAAAACTGATTACGCGATGAAAAGTCTTAGCCCGAGGATGATTCTTGCGGCAGGAGATTTCGCCCATTAGGGGTACAAAAGGAAGATAGAGTGTCAAATTTTTAGACACAATGCTGTATAAAATTTAGACATTCGTGTCCTGCGAGGGTCAAAACCTTTGGAGAATTGCTGATTTTGGCGTATCTTTGTGCTGAAAAAAGAAAAGAGCAATGAAAAGTTACCTGAAGTTCCTTTCAAGGAATAAACTATATGCCTGCATCGAGGCATTCGGGCTTGCATTCGCGTTGGGCTTTGTCATTCTGCTGGTGTCGTATGCCAAGACGGAGTTCAGCGTGGGCAAGGACCTCGTGAATGCCGACAAGGTTTACGCGTTGGGCAGCGGCAAGTTCTATGGACTGACACTCGACACGCCTGTAGAGTTCTTTCCTTCATTCCCGGAGATTGACACTTGGACACGAATAACCACTGGCAACGAACAGGACGTGGTGGTTGGCGATGAGTACTACAGAGCTACCTGCGCCTATATTGATTCCACCTTCTTCCAGATGTTCGACTATGAGCTCAGGGGATGCGACCAACGACGGGTGCTGACCAATGACCACGACGTAATAGTCTCGGAAGCATTTGCCCGCAAAGCCTTTTCAGGAGATGACGCCATCGGCAAACAACTGAAAGCAGGGGACGACATTTTTACCGTCTGTGGCGTGTTGGAGGATTTCGGGCGAAAAGATTTGTTCAGAGAGAATGAACTTTTCTTCAGCATCAAGCGAGCCTACAACTTTTACCCCTCGATGGACAACTTTGGCAACACACTGACGTTCCTGACTTTAAAACCAGGTGCGGATCCCCAAGCGTTGGCCGACAAGCTGTTGGACAAGTACGTGGAATATTGGCCCCAGTTCTATGCCCGTGATGGGAGCAAGGGAGCCGCGATGTGGGGTTCTACGCTCACGCGATTCGACAAGATATATTTCGACGAAACGCATGAGAGCTATAGCGTGGTAAAGAAGGGCAACAGGACCCTCGTCGAAGTGCTCCTGCTCGTGGCTCTCATCCTGCTCGTCTCGGCTTGTCTCAACTATGTGAATCTCACCATGGCTCTGACGGGCAAGCGTGCGAAGGAAATGACGATGCGCCGCGTATTGGGTGAGCAGACCCGTGGCGTTCTCTTCCGTTATTTCAGCGAGGCATTTCTCTTCACTGTGGCCTGTTTCCTATTGGGTTATTTCGTGGCCTGGCTGTTCAAGCCGCTGTTTGAGGAATGGCTTTCGACGAGCATTCCGCTCATTCCGGATTTCCAGATGATTGTCTGGTCGCTCATTGCCCTGCTGCTTCTTTCGCTCGTCTCCAGCCTTCTGCCTGCCCTGCTGGTGCTCCAGTTCAAACCTTTGGACGTGGTGAAGGGCGTTTTCCAGTTCCGTAGCAAGATGTTGTTCGGCAGGGTGTTCATCGTCGTGCAGAATATGATCAGCATGGTGCTGATTGCCGTGGCGATGACCATGAACTTGCAGATGCATCATATTCTGTCTTTGCCTTTGGGATATAAGCCAAATGACCTGATTGCCGTATCGGCTTTCGATTTAGGCTTCACCTTTGAAATTCAGGATATATTGCGCCAGCGTCTGCTCGCATTGCCTCAGGTCGAAGCTGTTGGCCTGGCGGCAAACCTGCCCTACCGCACCTCATTCAATGGGTTGCATGACGAGGAGGGAAACACGTCATGGATCAATTATACCTCGATGGACACCACTTCCTTCCGATTGCTGGGCTTCAAGGTTGTAGAACAGTTTGCTGTTCCCACGGACAGTATGTGCTGGGTGGATCGCGAAACGCAAAGCCGCTACAACATCTCTGCCGAACACCCATCGATTGAAAGCAGAAATAAGGCGACGAATAGCATGGAGGCCCGTTTCAAAGTTTGCGGCATCGTCGAGAATTATCGTTGCGGAATGGGCAACTACATTCCACGGTTCGAGGATTCACACAATGTGATCCAGCTGATCGGTTCGGATGGCTATTTCTGGAGCCAGCTCGTCAAGGTCAAAGGCGATAGGGGTGAGGCCATGGCTGCAGTGAAGAAAACCTGTAAGGATGTGATGCGGCAACTCAAGGGCTATTCCAAGGATTTGAGCTGCTCGTATTATGACGATTCGATGCGCGATGCCTTGACACAGGAGCGCCACACGATGCAACTCGTCCTATGCTTTATGTTCCTTTCGATTTTGATTTCAGCCCTGGGTCTTTTCGCCATGTCGTTCAACTACAGCGAGCAACACAGCAAGTCGATAGCCATCGGTAAGATCATGGGTGCTTCGGTGCGCGAATCGATTTGGAAGCTATCGAGACGTTTCATCCTCCTGTCGCTTGTGGCCATCGTGCTAGCTGTCCCGCTTTGTGTGAAGGCAATGAACTATTATCTGCAGGATTTCTATAATCGCATCGACTTCCCGTGGCTGGTCATTTTCCTTTCTGCCTTCATCACCATCCTCGTGGTCATCTTGTCCATTTTGGGCCAAACCATCCGAATTGCCAACAGGAATCCTATCGAGGGCATTAAGACCGAGTAGGTTCGCTCGACTTATAGTTCGCATCCCTATACACACACATCATTATATAATATTATTAGAATCGTGTTGAAGAAAGTCTGGTTCTTCAACACGATTTTTTATGGTATTAGAAGGATTATTTGCTCAAAGTTTGCCGATATCGGAAAATTTCGCTATATTTGCGGCGAAAAATGATATAAAGTTTGCCGATATGGAGTATTTGTCTGTAGCAGAATTTGCCCAAAGAATGGGTGTGTCGGAGCGTACGGTGCGAAACTATTGTGCGAACGGGAAATTGGAAGGGGCTTTCCTGGTGGGGAAGACCTGGAATATCCCGTCCGATGCCACTTTGCCCGAAAAAGGAAAGCAACGTCGGGAATCGCCATTGCTCAAGACTTTGCGTCGAGAAATGGAAAGTCGTGTGAAGGGCGGTATCTATCATCGCACGCAGATTGACCTTACCTATAACTCGAACCATATCGAGGGCAGCAGGTTGACGCATGACCAGACACGATACATCTTTGAGACAAACACCATTGGTATCACCGACGAAGCTGTCCATGTAGACGATATCGTCGAGACGGTCAACCATTTCCGGTGCATTGACCTCATCATTGCCCAGGCACAGGATCGACTTTCGGAAAAGATGATCAAGGAATTGCATCGTATCTTGAAAACCGGAACCAGCGACAGTCGGCTGCAATGGTTTGCTGTGGGAGAGTATAAGCGTCTGCCTAATGAAGTGGGAGGGATGGAGACCACCTTGCCTGAGAAGGTTGCTGGAGAGATGCGTGCGTTATTGACCGAATATAATCGAAAACAAAAGATTGCGCTTGATGACATCCTTGACTTTCATCAGCGTTTCGAGCGCATTCATCCTTTTCAGGATGGGAATGGACGTGTAGGGCGACTCATTATGTTCAAGGAATGTCTTGCCAATGACATTGTGCCCTTCATCATCACCGATGACTTGAAGATGTTCTATTATCGAGGTCTGAGCAACTGGCCTGCCATCCCAGGTTATCTTCGAGATACCTGCCTCACTGCACAGGATTTCTACAAGTCGCTGATGGAGTATTTCCGCATCGAGTGAGGGTAACTATTGTTTTCGTGTAAGTCAGTCCATTCTATGCACGAGCCACCGCAAAAGTATATGCACATCAGAGGACGGAGTATTACGCTGACTGATAACCGGCCAATTTGCATCTGAAACCGAGTGCGGAATTGACAATTCCGTCTTCCCGTGGTTGGTCATTTTCCTTTCCGCCTTCATCACGATCCTCGTTGTCATCTTGTCCATTCTTGGACAAACCATCCGAATTGCCAACAGGAATCCTATCGAGGGCATTAAGACTGAGTAGGTTCGCTCGACGTATAGTTCGTATACCTATACACATATATTATATATTATTATTTGGATCGTGTTGAAGAAAGTCTGGTTCTTCAACACGATTTTTTATGGTTTTAGGCCCAAAGAATGTCTTATCTTGTTCAAGGAATGTGAAAAAAGCGGGCTACAATCAAGTGGATTGCAGCCCGCGGTAGTTAAAAGTGTTAGGTAAATGTACCTGCTAAGATTACTTGTTGGGGTTCACAATAAAGAAAGAGGTGTTGATACCCTTTACAGTCGGATCTTCAATCCACGCATTCTGCGTCATGTCAGCAGCCCAGTTCTCGAACTTGGGATATACCTTATAGATGAGCGTCTGCTCGGCTGGCCAATCCCAACCCTTGGGCAAGAGCAGCATCTGCGGAATGTTGCTGGCCACATTCTTGTTGGGAGCTTTAATTTCGTAGGCATTCAGATTTTCATCCTTGTTCTCTACCACGATCTTGATGTGCTGAAGAACCTTCGAGATTTCCTTCTGATCTGCCTCGGCCACATTCTCGAGCTTCACGAGTGTTCCGATGGATGGAGTAGTGCCAGACGCTACATTGATGGGGGTGCCGGTATTCGAAGAACCCAACATGCTGTGGATCTCGCCGATAGCAGTATTATCGTAATAGACCGTAGCGGGCAGTGTACCTCCTGCGGCCAATGCACGGATGAACCATTCGATGGTAGTGGTGGGTTCACCTATCTCTTCATGAGTATTGGGGTCAATTTGGTGGGTGGTAGTCTCATCCTTGGTGAGCTCGAATACGAGGTCGTTGAAGTCGTAGTCGTACGTGCCGCCAAGGTCCTCGCAAGCCACGATCCAGGTCATTTCATCTTCTTCGGACAGCTCAATAGGAGGAGTAACAGGAGCAGAAATGAGGAAGAGCATATCGTTCTCGTCCTTATCGACGTCATCCTCGAAGCCCATCACCATAGAGCCTTTGTAGCTGTAGAACACAGCAGCCACTTCGCCTTCGTTGGGACGTTCCAGACTGGGATCCCAAGTGTCACCGACTTGCGAAGCCCACCAGTGCTTGTTGTTCAAGATGGTTTTATTACCTGCGCCATCGGTCATGACTTCCTGGTCTTCGTTCATGTCTTGAATGGAGTAGAAGAGGCCATTGCCCTTGGTTTGAGCATTTGCACCTTCCGCCTTAGTGATTAGGAAGAAGGCAACGTGCAGACCCTCGGGGAAGGTGTATGAGGCTGGTTGGTCGTAGTTATCTCCAAAGTATGCCATGTGGTAGGTCGTACCTTGCATGTAGTGACCAGAGTGATAGTCTCCTTCAACCCAAGTGGGCATGTCCATACCTCCAGGAGTGTGTGCGTTGGTACCACTCGGGTCATTATAGCACTGCAGGTTGGGCTTGCCGGTCTCAGTCTGGACTTCAGATGGGTATGTGTCATCCATCAGCACGTAACGGGGCGCGTTGATGCGGGCCTGCTTCTTCTCTGCGTCGGTCATGCCCGGGGTTTCATTCCAGTAGAAGTAGCCTAGCATGTTGTGATAGATGGAGCCATAGAAGACATAGGTATAGGTCATGGGGCCATCTTCGGTGAGTACCAGCTCAACGTTGAAGTCGAGCACGTCCTCGTATTTGGTACGGTTATCCACCGTCTCGTGGAAGATGGGGTCGGGATGTGACGAGCTGACAAGCGGGAGCAGATCGTCGAACTTTACCTGTGTCTCGGTGTCAATCGACTTATAGACATCCTTGAGCTTGTAGAAGTTACCGGCCCAACCGACAGTTACATTTTCTGTTGTCGTCTCATAATGGGCAGCCTGCATATAAGTGTCAAGAACAGAGAAACCACCTGCCTTCGTAATCTGGTAGTATGCTGGTGTAACGTATTGGCCACCTGCCAAGGTATAACCACTGATTGTTCTTTGGTAATAACCCCATCCTCCTTGATCAATGTATTCCGTATCAGGCAGATTGTCCCAATCATGATTCCAATCCCAATCATTAGACGTTTTTGTTTTTGTCTCAGCCTTATACATCAAGAAATTATTAGAGGCGATAATCGGAGCTATCTCATGCATGGTCATCTGAGAAGTCTCACCGTTAAGTGTAACCGAATACTTGCCATCGGCTCCATCAGAATAATCCTCTCCATCAATCGGCGCAATATAATATTTGCCGTCTGAGGGCAATTCTTCTACAAATGTAGCATAATAATCACCATTAGCAGCCTTGAACTGATATACTGGGTCAGTTTCCTCATAATATTTGGTGGTAGTGTTGGCACTGGCGTCGTCATAAATATAATTGCCGAGCTGGTACATATCCATGGTTGACGTCTCACCATTGTGGGTTACAGAATAAGTGCCGTTGTCGCCATCCGCATAGCTCTGGCCGTCAATCTTGGTGTAATAATAGATACCGTCGTCAGTGGGGAGTGAGCTTAACACAGTAGATTGAGACAAGTTAACGGTGCTGGCATGATATACATACGCAATCTCGCCCTGCTTCGTCGTTGTGCCCAAATCAATCTGATCGCCCACAGTGGTATTGCACTGCTCCGCCGTGCTCGCAGCACGTGTGCCCGATGCGGTGCTGACTACGCCGTCTTCGATAGTAAAGTAACCATTGATTGGGGTAAGGCCGAGGGCCGAAGTCTTGCGGGCAAGGATGCGGACCGAGCTTTCGCCCTTGATGGCATCGAAGCTGATTTGTGCAGAGTTCTCGACGATGGCCTTGGTGAGCAGGTAGCCGTTCTTCTCGGAGAAGATCTTCACCTCGTAGGTTCCTTCGGGAGCATCGGAGAGATCGATGTTGGCGGTCACGCGGGTGGCCATCGACCAGTCATGGTTGGGGTCAACTGGACCAAACTGGCGCTCGAACTCGTAGTTGTAAGCCGCCTCCTTGGTCATTTGTTCATTTGCGGGCTCATAGTCCTGACAAGAGGCCATGAGTGCTGCAGCACCCGCTAACAGCAGGTACGCCTTGGTGGATGAGAATAGTTTTTTCATTAAATATAAAATTTTGATATAAAGAATTTGTGCTTTCTGAGAAAGTATAGTCGATTAAGCTTTTCAAATTTACAAAAACTCCGCAAAGATACGGCTTTTTCCCTTTACTTGTTATTTTTTTTTAAATAAATAGCGATAAATGGACATATTTTCTCTTTTCGCTTTTTTTTGCCATCGCCAAATTACAATATGGAATGATTCGCTTGCGCAAACATTCAAGATGATTGCTTTGTCTTTTTATTCTGGTGTAAAAGGCATCATCTCTCGTTTTAATAGTTGAGATTTGGCCAAGATTCCCCTATTTTTTTGCAATATACAAATATCAATTTTGATATAAAAACAAAAAAAATAATCAATTTGAAAATCTATTTGAGGGAAAAATTAGAAGAAAAACTAAAATTATACCTATTTTTGCGCCAAGTTTTGGGAATCTTAAATATATTTTTCGAATATTTAGGAAGCTTATAAACCACACACATGACTCACATCTCGGAAACGTCTGTGATTCTCAGATTCGACTGATTTACTCTTTCAGTAAATAGCTAAATTAACTACATATTATTATAGTTCTTAACAATGAAAAAAAATATATCGACTCTCAAGGTATGCCTGCTATTGGCCGGCAGTGCTGCTCTCGTATCCTCCTGCCAGGACTACGAGCCGTTCAGTGAGCAACAAGTACAAGATGTTGCCTACAACCGTGAATTCGTGAAGCAATTCGGTGAAATCGACCCCAACCAGAACTGGGACCTCTTCGGACAGCTGGCACGAGGCACACGTGGTGTTGGCACGCGTGCTACAAGTCCCGACGATGTTACTGTCGTTGATGCAAATTACACTGTTGTAGTTACACAAGCCGACAACGAAGAGTATCAGAAGGTTCTGCCCGAGTCAAATCAAGACCCGACACCATACGCTGATACCAATCTCGGCATTGTGACACAGGACTTCACCTCCACCGCCCGTGAATTCACCATCACTCCTGTTCACTATAATACAAGTGGTGCTGACGTAATCGGCATCTATTGGTACACTGACAGCCCAGACGACCCAGGTGCAACTACAATACAAGGATCAGATGGCAAAACATATTACATTATTCGCAAGCAGATTTTTGTCAACAAGACGCACTTGGTTGGCATCAAGGAGTTATCCTGTTACTCTGCCATTGAATATAATGATGAACTCTTTAATGAATTAAAAGCTACCCATCCCGAAAAGTATGTTGTTTCTGATGGCACTCAGCGTGATGTTTGGGGCAATACCATTAGTTCCGGCAAAAAGATAGTCAAGACTGGAGAAACTGGCCAATATCAAGATTGGAATCAAGGAGGAATAATGGTTAATTTCGATAAATATGCTACATTTGATGCATGGATTGACATCAATTACGTAAAGGATGATATATTTGCACTTCACAGTGACTGGCTCGTATCCGATGGCTCACAGAAGGATAAATGGAACCAATCAATACAATCTGGCACTATCATCAAACCAACAGTTGAGGTGTCGGAAGTAGGCCCATCCAACTCTAATGATGTAGCCTCATGTTTCACCAATGGTGCCACCTACTTGCGTTCCACTCCCATTACTGTAACGGTTCCTGCAACTGTGCCTTCTTACGGTTTCTACCTCACCAACGGCAATGCTGGTTCTGTATATTCCGAATCCGTCCTCAATACTCCAGTAGTATTCCCAAATGAAAGTGAAGGGCGGCCAGCTTGTTACGTTGCCACTTTCAATATGAAGGACATCAACCCAGATGCCGAAAGCCAGCGTTTCCTTTGTTTCGAAGACTGGTATGGGGCCAACAATTCCAACTTTGACCTGAACGATATCGTCTTCACAGTAACTGGCATCAACGAAAATCACATCGTGGATAATGAGGCAACGAACGAATGGGCCATCCTCGTTTGCGAAGACCTTGCCCAGTATGACTTCGACTTCAACGACGTAGCCCTCTTGCTGAACTATACCGATGGTGTGAGTCGAGACTATACCGTTGATGCAGATGGCAATATTACTAATGTTGTGGTCACTCCAGGTGCCAGGACGTTGACTGTGACCGCCGTTTCTGCAGGTGGCGCATACGACTCGGAGGTCCATATCAACGGAGAAGATTGGGGCGAAATCCACAGCCTTCTTTCCGGAATTAGTCCCGACGACACCACGAAGCCCAGAATTCTTAATGCAGGAAAGAATTTTAACGGAAATGGAAGCGAAAAATCCATCACTGGTGACGATCTTCCCGGGAAAAACGTAGCTCCCAACGGTGATTATCCCACTTTCTTGTCACAATTGTTTGCTACCGATGGCTTCTTCAAGATCGTATGTGAAGGCAATCAGGAAGCACAAAAGATTATCGAAAGTGGAACGGTGAACACCAACAAGGAAACATCTGCAGCTCCTCAGATGATGCTGCTGCCCGTCTATTTCGAGTGGCCGCAAGAGGAGATTCACATCACCGAGGCTTACGACGGCTTTGCCGAATGGGTACAGGATGTGGATGCCGTTGACTGGATTTACACATCACAAATCGAAAAGAACATCACCGACCGCGGTGACTTGTATGTGGAAACCAATTTGACCCGAATTGTCGGCACTGTGAATTTGACGGATATCGAGACAGGCGTTAGTTTCACCTATACCGACAAGAACGGCAAGGAAACCACCTACCAAAGCTGCTCGAAGGTTTCTTTCGATGTTGACGAATTGAAGAATATGCAGCAGAACCAGTACTATGGCAGGTTGACCATCACTTATTCGATGAAGCCAACGACAACCACATATCTTGACTATGCCGATGGCGATCAGCTCATGGAGGATTCCTCGGGTCAGAATGAGGTACACACCTATCATCTGTCCAAGTCACAACTCCAAAAAGCCATTGATACCGGTGCCATCTATTTCATGGGACAGAACAATCAAACTGTCGTAGTGGCTTCGGCCAAACTTGATCTCTATCAATAAGGACCGAATATCTCATGGTCATTCCGAACTGGGAATGATTTAAATACTTACTAAATATCGCGGGCTACAATCTATGATTGCGGCCCGCGATTATATTTCCCCAGTATAAAGATTTGAAGCACGAAATATGCATACAGCGGTCAAACAAACCCTTTTTGTGATTCTGAATTTGGTTTCCTTTCATGATACTTGCCTTGTTTGCCTTGATTGATTAAAAAAGCATCTGGATTTTGCCAGGTTACGTTAATAACCAAGAGCAGTGGCTCTCAGTTAGTCGTGTTCCCATCACTGCAATGGCTGCAGGTGGTGCCTATTCTTCATACGTCTATGTCAATAATGAAAATACGCCATGGGGTGAAATACATACCTTACTTGGTGAAACAAACTATACTGGAGACGATCACCATCACACCCCCGTTAACATAGGTCCATCTTACGGCAGGGCAGGTTTGCAGAAGACTATCTCAGGCATAGGTGCAGGCAAACTCCCTGCAAAAAAGTGATTCCTGACGGCAAGTATCCCACTTACCTATCTCAGCTCTTTGACAAGGATGGTTTCTTCAAGATTGTATGCGACGGTGGTATAGATGCTATTAAAATCATAGAGAACAAAGCTACATACAAAGACTTGGATAATACAACGGATGAAACTCAATTGGCTCCTCAGATGATGCTCTTGCCGGCCTATTTCGAATGGCCTCAGGAAATGATTTCTATCAGGGATGCATACGAGGACTTCGATCTTTGGGTTTCTGATGTTACCGCAACACATTGGATAGTATCTTCCCAAATAGAGAAAAACATCACTGACCGTGGAGAACTGTGGGATGAGAGCAACCAGGGCATTATTGTTGGTACCGAGTCTATGGTTGTCATCTATCCCGTTGACTTCACGTACACCGACAAGCAAGGTATCGAAACGACCTATAATAATTGCTCTAAGGTTGACTTCTCTGCAACATTCGGTAGTTATGAACTCGAGCCAGAAGTATATGCCAAGATGACTATAACATTCGCCACTAAGCCTACTTCAACTATCTATCTTGATTTTGATGATGGCAGTCAATTAATGGAGGACGTATCTACTCGCCAAACAGCTACCTATCATCTTTCCAAGAATCAGCTCTATAAGGCGATGAATGGTTCCATCTATTTTATGGCCCAAGGCAATGTTCCTGTTGAAATCACCAGTGCTGTGCTTGATTTTTACAGGTAAAAATGCTCCCGCCTTTACAAGCGTCAGTGTGACCAAGATTGCCAACTAACAAGTCTGTTCTAACCAACTAATAGGAGAGGGCTGCAATCATCAGGATTGCAGCCCTCGTTTTTTTATTTCAATATGACCCCATAAAAATGACGTATGAACATTATTTTCGGCATCCTATTTGCTAAATATAGATTGCATTTTATGACAATTAAACAATATTATACAATTATTTTGTACATTTAGGATAATAATTATTACAAAAAGTCCGAAAAAGTAACTATGTTTGCGCTGAAATATCGCTAAACCCGATGAAGTTGTAATACGACAAGTTTCACCTTGCATGACTTGCTTCATTACCTTGGTTAATCATCTCATTCATTAATTGTATTAAATATAAGCCTAACTTATGGAAAAAAAGATTACTTTGTCCCTTAGACGGTGTCTGCTGTTGGCAGGCACTATGGTTTTTGTTAGTTCCTGCCAGGACTACGAGCCGTTCAGTGACGAGACTTTGCATGACAAAGCCTACACCCACGAGTTCGTTAAACAGTTCGGGGAAATCGATCCCGACCAGGATTGGGACCTCTTTGGACAACTAGCTCAGCACATCGGCCCTGTGACTCGTGCCGCAATGGATGACACGCCGTCAGTTACACAGTTGAGTGACACCGTTCGTGTTTCCCCGGCGCAGCATGCCAATTACACCAAGATTCTGCCCGAGCTCGACATTCCAAACAATACATACGCAAACTCCAACCTTGGTCAGGTGACGCAGGACTTCCTTACTACAGCCCGCAAAATTACACTTGTCCCTGTTCATTGGCACACTTCAGCAACTGATGCTATAGGTATCTATTGGTATGTTGATGAAGATGGCCCTGGCGTCAAAACCATTATGGGCAAGGATGACAAACTCTATTACATCAAGGAATACACCATCTTAGAGAATCACAAGACCCGCTTGGCCCTTGAAGTCGTTTATCGAGACGGACATAAAGACCAACGACCCTTGGATGGCGTTCTTGCTGTTGAACAACAATTCCTGTCTCAAGCCCAAATGGATCGAGACGGTATAGTTGATCAATATCTGGTTTCCCAACCCTACGAAATAACTATTCCGAACAGCATTACAGAGTATGGTTTCTGGATCAAGAATTTGGGTTCTGGTCTTGATGAAAGGTTCTCTGAATGGAAACTTAACAGCAAGCCAAGTGGACCTATCGAAGATAACGGCGACCACATGAGCTACACGGCCACCTTCAATCTGAGCAGCTTAAAAGACGAATCCGGCAATCCCTTGTATCCGAACGACAAGAGTCAATACCTCTGTTTCGAAGACTGGATCAACTGGGGCGATGCCGACCTCAATGACCTGGTGTTTATTGCAAAAGGTCTCGATGACTCCAACATCAAAGACAATAACACAATCTATGAAAAGGCTCTCCTCGTCTGTGAAGACCTCAAGTCTTTTGATTTCGACTTCAACGATATTATTCTCGGCCTGACCTTCAAGGAGGAGGACAAGAGGGAATACAAATGGGTGCCAGAAAGTGGAGGTATTGCGGCTCACTGGGAACTCAAATCGACGGAAGCCACGAACCAAACGCTCTTCGTCAAGCCATTGGCAGCAGGTGGTGCCTACGAGACAACCGTCCAGATTGGCACCTATCCTACCAGTGCTGTAGGTGGAGAGATCCACTATCTGATGGGAGAAGGCACCCCACGAGAAGGAACGGGGTCCATGACGCATCAAATCATCAATGCCGGTGCAAAATACGCCAATCTTAGTGATTCTATACCCATTATCCTTAACACTTACCAATGGAACGTTGGTACAGGTCAGGGTAAATATGCCACACACCTTTCGCAGCTTTTCGCCGAGGGCTACATCTCATTGGCCTGCTACGATGGCAATGCTCAAAAGATTTTAACAAGCAGTACTATCAATCTTGACAAGAACACCCCCACTGCACCACAGATGATGCTCCTGCCAGATTACTTCGAGTGGCCTCGTGAACAGATACACATCAGTACTGCCTATACGGCGTTCTCCGACTGGGTATCCGATATTACCAAGACCAGCTGGATTCTTGACAGCCAAGTTGCAGATAATATTACAGATCGTGGCGACTTGAAACCGGATGTGCCCGTTGAAGAAGAAAACCCGAACCTCATCGAAACCATAGAAGTGCCGATCCATAGGCAAAGATTTATTTTCGATGACCCTGATGAACCATGGGTATTCGACAATGCCTATTTCGTAAACCTTTCAGGTGTTGATGCATTGGTACTCAACAATGCTCAAGCCAAGGCAGATGTCATTGTCCATTACGCCAAAAAGTATGACACCTATTTGGACGATGCAGATGGCAACCTGCTCGTTGAGGACAATTTCGGTGATGGTCTGGCTCATACTACGACCTATACATTGAGTGCCAATAAGTTCAATGTGGCCGTAACGTCGGGCGGCATGTGGATTATTCCACAAGACGACGAGAATGATTTCGCAGTTTCAAAGGTTGAAATCAAGCTCTATGGCGCAACAGACCCGAACAAACGTCACAACCTCGACGTCAATCCGATGTCGATCCTTCTGGACGAGATTGGACAAACCGTACAGCTCAACGTCTCTACTACGACGAATGCAAACATTACATACTCTTCGTCCAACACCGACATTGCTACCATCGGCGCAGATGGAATTGTAAGGGCTACCGGTGAAGGCTCTTGTGAAATTACCGTCAGGGCTTCAGGCGGTACCTACCAACCCAACTTTGCAACCGTCAAAGTTGTAGTCAACAAGACCCCCACCCTCTCTCTGGCGATGAGCGATCCATTCGCTGCGGCTTCCTTTGAAGGTCCTGAATACTGGATAAATGGACAATCTACTACAACGTATGACAATGTCTATCACATCACGGCTTCCACCAAGCATAATATGAATACTTGGACCAATGGCGCTAAATTGTCAATCCACTACAGAGTTATCAATGGCGATGGCTCGCCTCAAATCTTCCGCATAAAGAATCCCGCAGGAAATGTCATTGCCGGCAACCTTGATAACCTTCTAATTTGGGAAGGCGATTTGGATTTCACTATCAGCAGTGATGACATACAGTCCTGTCTGAAGAATGGCCAATACGAATTTACCATCGAGTACAGAACGCCACCTTCGGCTGTGACAAGTGCAAGCATAACCAAGATAGCCACCGAATAAAACGGCTCCTTATCATCCAATAAATAGGCGAGGGCTGCAACCATCAGGATTGCGGCCCTCGCTTTTTTAAGAGACAACAAGACGCAAAACGTTAATACAGCACTTTCGTCAATTATCGTATATTTTGAGTGGCCGCAAGGGCCGAACCTTATTGAAACAAGTATACCGACAAATGATTACTCAATGAAGGATAGAATGCAGAATACATCCGCGAATGCGAATGGCTACCCACAAAGAGACAGGACGGCATCCGAAGGGTATGTGGGAGCGCAGACCTACATGGAGATAGTCGAAGGGGAACTTGTGGAAATGCACTTTGAGGGACAAGGCCTCATGGAGCAGATAATCGACATCGCCAACCTTAGAGCGATTAGCGTTTACCTCCTACTCGATTTAACCCACGATGTCAAACAATCATACACAAGTGTGTAAAATAATTAGACAAACCGCTTTTGGGCACATGAAAAAACTTGCATAGTATAGGAAAGAGTAGTACCTTTGCAGCGAGAACAGGGAATGAAAGAGACAAGGTTGCAAAATACGAAGTGCACTACATGACATTGTGAAAAAATATTAAAACAATCTCAAGTGCTGTAGTAAAAAGTTCATTCCGTTCGTCAAATAGGCAAAAAACAAACTATTAAATAATACTATTATGAAAACTCTAGTTCTTTCCGCAATGATGTGCCTCGCTGCTATGACTTCGACCGCACAAGTGATCAACGCCGACATCGTGAACAACGCCTATCAGTCGGTAGCTACCGCAAGTGACAGCAAGTTTGCCTACAATGTGGAGTTTGACGACAACGACTACATCACCACGATGAATGTCTTCAACAAGACCGTGCTTCAGAATGGTGATATCGAGCTGAAGCCATCCTGTCGTTATGAATACGATTATGCTTCCGATGGTATGCTGCTCAGCCGTACCAAGTATGTTTGGCAAAAGGAAGGATGGCAGTGTGTTGGACAACTACAATTCACACTCACCGACGATCTCTACACGGTGGAGTATAGCCGTTGGAATCAGAATACTACAAGCTTCGATACGGCCAGCGAAATGATGACCTACACGCTGATGCCCGATAATACAGCTTATAACGTCAGCTGTTATCACCGCAATCATAATGCAAAATCCTACCAGTTGGCATGGCAGGTATCAGTAACCGGTCAGTCGTCCTTCGATTCCTATCTGCTTGCGACAATGTGATGCCAAAGTAATGATAATATGATGTGATTCGGGCGAAAACTATCCAAAAACTGGTAGTTTTCGCCCGTTTTAGTGCTGTTTTGGGCGAAAACTCTCGAAAATTGGTAGTTTTCGCCCAAAATGTTTGTTTCTATCAATAATATCTTGTATCTTTGCACCTGAACAAAACACAACTATTCAGATGGAAAACATTATTGGAAGAGATGTCGAAATTAAAAGATTGACAGCATGTGCCAACAGTCCACGTCCAGAATTTGTCGCCCTCTATGGACGAAGACGTGTCGGCAAAACCTTCTTGATTAATCAGACTTTCAGGAATCAGTTCGCATTCAAGATGACGGGTGTCATAGAAGGGTCGCTGAAAGACCAGTTCACAGCATTTACTGATGCGATGAGTGATTATGGCTTTGCTGTGCCCGAGCAGCCTAAAGACTGGATGGCTGCTTTCATTATGCTGAAGAATGCATTGAAAACGAAAGTGGCTGATGACGGGCGATGCATAGTATTTATCGACGAGTTGCCGGCAATGGATGCCGAAGGATCCAATGTGGCCAGTGCTGTGGGTTATTTTTGGAACAGTTGGGCCAGTTTGCAGGATAACATCGTTTTCATCATTTGTGGCAGTGCGACCAGTTGGATGATCAGTAACGTCATCGATAGTAAAGGTGGGTTACATGACCGTATTACGCTTGAGTTACCGATTCATCCTTTTACCCTCAAGGAAACCGAAGCTTACCTCGAAGACCATCATTTTGTCTGGAATAGACAGATGATACTCCAAGCCTATATGGTGTTTGGTGGCATTCCTTATTACTTGAGTTTGCTTGACCATGACGAAAGCTTGGTACAGAATGTCGATCGTTTGTTCTTCAGTGAGGACACACAGATGCGTCGAGAATTCCGCAGGCTTTTCAATACGCTCTATAAGAAACCCGACAAATATATCGACATCATTAAAGCCTTGGGGAAAAGCAGAAGTGGAATGACTCGCGAAGAATTGTCGACGAAACTGAAGTGCCCTAATAATGGACATCTGGGAAAACGGTTAGACGACCTCGTCTATTGTGACCTGATACGCCGAAATATTGTTCGTGAGAAAGAAATTAAGCGGAACGGTGCCATTTTTCAGCTCAGTGACTTTTTTTGCCTTTTCTATCTCACCTTTATCGATAGGGCAGAGGTCGAAAAGCAATATTGGCTTCATCATATCAATACTCCAGAAATCAATACTTGGATGGGGCTTACCTTCGAGCGGGTCTGTATGGCTCATATACAACAAATCAAACATGCATTACGCATTGATGCCATCTCTACTCTTGCCTACTCCTGGCGAAGCAAAGTATCCTCGCCTGCAGCTCAGATTGATATTATTATTGAAAGGGCAGACAGGATCGTTAACGTCTGTGAGGTGAAGTATAGCTCGGGAGAGTTTAATCTGGATAAAGAGGAATACGATAGAATTTGTTATCGCCGTAATTCCTTCATCCAAGAGACAGGGTTGCGTCACACTCCCTGGCTAACGATGATTACCACCGAGGGAATTGCTAATGGACGATACACCGATATGATTCAGAGTCAAGTCAGATTGGATGACTTGTTTGTTGTTTAGAAATTAAAACAACTTGTTTGATTCGGGCGAAAACTATCCAAAAACTGGTAGTTTTCGCCCGTTTCGTCTTTTTGATGAATAGCTGGCATTTGATTTCTTGTTTTCGCCCTTCCACTGAAAGAATAAGCCTTCCCGTGTCTAATTTTTTGACACAATGCTGTATAAATTTTTGACATCCGTACTTCGTGGTGATGATTGTTCTTGGAGGATTAGTTTTTTTGGTGTATCTTTGCTTCGTAAATACAACAATTCTCAAATAGAATAATGAAAAGTTATCTGAAGTTTCTGAGCCGTCATCGGCTGTTTACCATCATCAATATCGTTGGCCTTTGCCTGTCGATGGCGTTCCTATTGCTCTTGGGCGACTTGATTTACCGACAGACGTCGGTCGAGGATTACCAGACGCGTGGAGACCGCACTTTTGTTCTGGGCAACGAGCGCTTCATGATGTCGAACTTCCGCATCGGTCAGCGCCTGCAGGATCGATTCCCCGAGATTGAGGGCTGGTGTTCCATGGCGGGCTACAGCACAACATTCAATCTGCGAGGACAGGATGTCGATACAAAGATGCTTGTGGTTGGTCCCAACTTCTTCGAATTCTTCGACTACCAGTTGCTCACGGGTGACAAGCATAAGGTGCTCGAAGCTCCCAACCAGATTGTGGTGAGCCGTGCTTTTGCTCAGCGCTGCTGGCCCGAGGAGGAGCCCGTGGGCAAGGAACTTCAACTCGCTTATACCTATGCCGAAGATCCAGAAAAACGTATGACCTTCACCGTCAGCGGTGTGATGGAGGACTTCGACCGTTCCATCATTCCTTCGGGTTATGAATGTGTGGTCAATGTAGAGAATCTGCGCCACATCCATTACTCGGCTTATGTTGAAAGCATGAACAACGCCGCCAGTTGCGTGCTTTTCCTGATGGCACGCGAAGGCAGTGACTTGAAGAGCAAGACCGATGAGATGCGCGACTATCTGAAGTCCTTCTTCTGGATCTATCAGATGGAGGCAGTGAAAGAGGTTACGCTCACACCGCTCTCTACCCTCTACTACGATGCCAAGGGCTGCTCGCTGATGGAGGATGACATTAATCATGGCAGTCGCGACATGGCTCGCCTCTATGTGATTGTGGCGCTGCTCGTCCTGGTGTTTGCCCTCTTCAACTACGTCAATCTGAGCGTCTCGCTCACAACCGACCGCTCGAAGGAGATGGCCACCCGCCGTCTGTTGGGTCTGTCTCGTCTGCAGGTGTTCTTGAAACTCATTGGCGAAAGCATACTTTTCACAGCAATCGCTTTCGTCATCGCATATCTGATTGCCCTCGCCTTGCAGGACAAGGCCATAGAACTGGCGAACTGTCCCCTGGATCTGCTGAAGGATACGGGTGTTGTTGCCGTCGTCATCTTTCTGCTTGCCGTCTGCGGCACGGGCATCCTGGCTGGTTTCGTCCCGGCATCGGTGCTCAGTGGCTATCAGCCTATCGACATTGTGCGTGGCACGTTCCGCCGTCGTGCACGTCAGCGTTGGAGCCATGCGCTCATGGTGCTGCAGGCCGTCTTCGCTGTCGTCCTGCTCACCGTAACGCTCCTGCTTGGAAGCAGTCTTCGTCAGCGTATGAGCCAGCCTCTGGGCTATGACATCGAGGGGATTTTGGAGTCCTGGGGAGGTATCTCCGGCCTCAATCAAAGCCAGCGTCAGACGTTGCGCGACCGTTTGCTGAGCCTTCCTGAAGTAGAGACTGTAGGGTATGGATATGGCACGCCTATCGAATTTCTCGAAAATCAGACTGTCTCGTCGGACGAAGGCGCAGTGGTCAGCATTCGCCTGCTGATGGGTGATAGCTGTTTCTTCAACATCCTCAACATCCATCCCGAGACGACTTATAACGAAAATGGTATGGGGGTTAATCACCAATTGCTGAGGCAATTCGGTAAGCGTGATGACGACAAGATAATCACAACTGCCAACGGAACTGTAAACTTTGAAGTGGGAGCCCTTTATCCCGATCTGGTCTATCAGAACGTAATGTCGGAAGAGGAGAATCCGACTCCTTATATTATCTTCCGAACGGATGAATATGTCGATGACAGTCCAGGCTATGTAAGCCAGAATTATGGGAGGCCGCGTCAGGTGCTCGTCAAGTATCACGGCGACCGCAAGAAGGTCGAGGCGAGGATGAAGAGCCTGATCAGCGAAATGACGGGTCATGAAGGTCTGGAAATACATGCACTCAACGACCTGCATCGCAATTGGTTCGAGGAATACGAGCGTTTCCTGCGTGTGCTGAGTGTTTTCACGATTGTAGCCTTGCTCATTGCAGTGCTTGGATTGATGGCTATGAACAGTTATTTCGTCAGCCAACGCCGGCGAGAGATTGCCGTGCGTCGTGTCTTCGGAGCCGAGGTAGGTAGTATCACCCTGCAACTGCTTCGCACCATTGCCATCCAGTCGCTTGTGGCAGCTGTCTTTGCCATCCCATTGGCCTATTGGTTGGCTCCCAAGGTGGGCAGCATCTCAGGACTGAGTCTCCAGATGGAAACCCTTCCGCTCGTGATCTCCCTCCTCATCGTCCTGGCGGTCAATATCCTCACCGCAGCCCTCCAAGGTTGGCGCGCTGCTACCGAGAATCCGGTGAATAGTATCAAGACGGAATAAGGTGTCAAATTATTAGACACAATAATGTATAAATTTTAGACAATCGTGTTTTGCGAAGGAGAAAAGCCTTGGACGAATGAATTATTTGGCGTATCTTTGTGGCAGAAAAAAGAAATAAACAATGGACGTATTCAGAAACATATTGTATATGGCTCGCCGATTCAAGACGGCGACACTGTTGAATCTCGCAGGACTGGCGGTTGCATTTGCAGCTCTCTTTCTGTTCATGACGCAAGTGGAGTACAGCGCCAGCTACAATCGTGGCATCCCGCATGCAGAACGGATAATGCGCGTGGAGGCGATGATGAATGGGGCACCCTGGAATACCAACTGCTGCGTGCCTCTGCTCGAGGTGATGATGGAAATGCCCGAGGTTGAGTCGGGGACCATGTTCCATTATTGGGACAGCACGTCCGAATTCTATATGGGTTCAACTTCAGTGAACTGCGATTGGAGCAGGACGCACAAAGAAACCTCATTGGAGCCATTCGGTGCCGTTTGCCTCGATGGCAAATTAAACTGGAAGGATGATACCGACCAGGGGGTCATCATCCCTGCCTCAATAGCCCAGCGCTTCCTGGGTACCACGATGGCGGCCGGACACTACCTTTGGACTGGCAAGGACAGCTTGCAGATAATCGGCGTCTATCAGGACTTCCCCGACAACTGCTGTGTGGGTAATATGATCTATTCGTCATTGGGCGAGGCGAGCCAGCACGACTTCAGCGAATGGAGCTACAAGGGTTATCTGCGACTCCATGAGACGGCCGATGTGGATGCCTTCAGAAAGGAGTTCTGTGATAAAGTGAAGTCGATATTTCGCCAAAAGATTTTGGCGGAGAATGCCGAAGAGTTTGACAATGCCACTCCTGAGGAACGTGCCGCGATGGACCAACAGTTGGAAAGTATGCTTGGCCAGCACAACTTTCGCGTCACTCCTCTCACCGAGACCTACTTCTCGGGTACGGATGGCGGAGACCGAGGCAATCGTACCGTGCACCTCATCCTGATATGGGCATGCATCCTTGTCGTGCTGGTGGCTGCCATCAACTTCCTCAACTTCACTTTGGCCGAGAGTCCGATGCGTGTGAAGGGAGTCAATACACGCCGTGTGCTGGGCAGCTCACTGACGAGTCTGCGACTGGGCCTCATAGGAGAAACAGTGGTTATTGCCCTCCTGGCGTTCCTGCTTGGAATGTTTATCGTCTATCTGCTCACCCAATGGACAGCCATCACCACGCTGGTACAAGGTAGCATCGAGCCGCGGGCTCATCTGTCGCTCTTGGGGTTGACAGCTTTGGTCGCTCTGGTCACAGGTGTTGTGGCGGGAGCCTATCCTGCATGGTTCGTCACTTCGTTCCAGCCTGCAATGGCATTGAAGGGTGCCTTTGGCCTGACCCCACGTGGACGACGATTGCGCACCCTGCTGGTGGGTCTGCAGATTACCATCAGTCTGGTGCTCGTCACCTATATCGGCATCCTTATGCTCCAAAGCCGCTTCATCTACCATTCGGACTATGGTTTTGACAAGGACGAGCTCTGCTATGCCACACTTACGCAGGAATTGCTCAAGAAGAAGGATGCCATCCGTACCGAACTACTCGGTATGGGAGGCGTGGAGGACGTCAGTTATTCAGCTTTCGCGTTGGGCAGTTCGACCGGATATATGGGTTGGGGCAGAGCAAAAGGCGACAAGAGTGTTTCGTTCACTAGTATGCCCGTCGATTGGCACTACCTGCGTACCATGGGCATCAAAGTCGTTGAGGGCAGGGATTTCAACGAGCATGACAGCGACTGCTATATTATCAATGAGGCAGCACGCAAACGTTGGACCTGGGTCGAGATGGATAAAGAGCTGATCGATGGCGATCTGCCGGTGGTCGGAGTATGCGAGAATGTGCGCTATGCCAGTATCCATCAGGACCGTGAGACTGATCCTGTGGCCTTTGTCATTATGGGTGAACGTTATGCCGATTGGGGCGACCGATTAGGCATGCTCAATGTGCGCCTTGCCCCTCAGACTGACAAGCTAGCCTTGCGCAGACAGATACAGGACAAACTCTCTGAGATGGGGGATGGAAGCGCCGTGGAGGTTCATTTCCTCGACGAGGAGATGGAGAGACTCTATCAGGATGAGTTCCGCTTCATTCGCCAGGTGATTGTCTTCAGCATCATTTGTCTCATCATCACACTCATCGGCGTGTTCTGTCTGACAATGTTCGAGACAGAATATCGTCGCAGGGAGATTGGTATCCGCAAGGTCTTCGGTTCCTCCGAGGAACAGATTGTGAGATTGTTGACAAGTCGTTATGCACAAATCCTCCTCATAGCCTTTGTCATTGCAGTGCCTTTGGCCTGGTATATGGGCAGTCAATGGCTCGAGAATTTTACAGAGCGCACCATTATTCATTGGTGGCTGTTCCCATTGGCATTGGTCCTTGTTGGCCTGGTCACTCTTCTCACAGCAGCCCTCCAGGGCCTCCGTGCTGCTACCGAGAATCCTATTAATAGCATCAAGACGGAATAAAGGCTAATTGTTATTTGTTATTTGTTAATTATTAATTGTTAATTGATATACGATATGATCAAGATTGAGAATCTGACAAAGATCTTCCGCACGGAAGAAGTGGAGACTGTCGCCCTCGATGGCGTATGTCTGAGTGTAGAACAAGGTGAGTTCGTAGCCATCATGGGACCAAGCGGCTGCGGCAAATCGACGCTGCTCAACATCATGGGCCTGCTCGACAATCCCACATCGGGCAGCTACATCCTCGATGGCGAGGAGGTGGGACACTTGAAGGAAAGCCAGCGCACTTCGGTACGCAAGGGCAAGATTGGCTTCGTGTTCCAGAGCTTCAACCTCATCGACGAGTTGAACGTCGAGGAGAACATCGAACTGCCCCTGAAGTATATTGGTGTGCCGCAGAAGGAGCGTCGCGAGCGTGTGGTAGAAATCCTGCGTCGCCTCGAACTGAGCCATCGTGCCAAGCACTATCCTCAGCAGCTCTCGGGTGGTCAGCAACAGCGCGTTGCCATTGCCCGTGCCGTGGTGATGAATCCCAAACTCATCCTCGCCGACGAACCTACGGGCAACCTTGACTCGAAGAATGGCCTGGAAGTGATGCAGTTGCTCACCCAGCTCAACAACGAGGGCACTACCATCGTTATGGTCACCCACTCGCAGCGCGATGCCGGCTTTGCCCAGCGCATCATCAACCTGCTCGATGGCCAGATTGTGCCCGAAGCAAGACTTTGATATCAAGGAAAGGATTGTATAACTATAGCAAAACTAATGTTTTCAAGGTTTTTGTTTAAATAGAATATAGGCAGGTGAACTCTGCGAAGAATTGCGCCTGCCCCTTCATTGTAATATTAGTAATATTTATTGAACACATTGTGACAGGTGGATCTGTGAAGATGTTCCTGTCTTTTGTGTTTTATTGTTGTTTAGCAGTTTACCTTCTTATCTTTTTTGCACATTTATATGGATAAAGCATAAATGGTATGAAAGCAATAAAGATTTTGATTGGAGTGGTTTTAGCCGCCGTTATTGGCATTTTTGGTTTTTGGGGCTACAAGTACTATGTTTGTCAAGGCCCGACTGCTCAACTGGATGGTGATTATACGGAGTATCTTTCCCGATGCGCTGCCGAAGCTTAGGCTGCATCACGGTCTCCACAAGGGGAATGAATTATCTGGATAAACTTATAAAGGGAGAAAAGAAGCAAATGCTCCTTTGGACATTTGCTTCAAAAAGTTAGTTTGGTTTCTTAATCAGTCGCCTTGACTACGTTGATGAGCGATTTGCCTTCGACGAAGTCTTTGACGTTCCGTAGCGTCGTGTTGGCGATGTTGTGCAAGGCCTCACGGGTGAAGAATGCCTGATGGCTGGTTACATAGACGTTGTTGAACGAAAGGAGGCGAGCAAGGGTATCATCGACGATGATAGCATCTGAAGTGTCCTCGTAGAAGTAGTTGCCTTCCTCTTCATAGACATCGAGGGCAGCCGATCCAATCTTTCTCGACTTGAGCCCTTCGATGAGTGCATTGGTGTCGATGAGCTGTCCGCGTCCGGTGTTGACAATCATCACACCATCCTTCATCTTGGCAATGCTTTCGGCATTGATCACATAGCGTGTCTCGGGAGTGAGCGGGCAATGCAGGGTGATGATGTCGGAGCGCTGGAAGAGCTCGTCGAGCGTGACATATTGCATCGCATTAACTAGCGCAAATTCCTCGTCGGGATAGGGATCATAGCCTAGGATGGTCATGCCGAAGCCCGAAAGCATGCGGACCAGGACCTTGGCAATCTTTCCGGTACCAATCACGCCGAGTGTCTTGCCGTAGAGGTCGAAGCCGAGCAGACCCTGCAGTGAGAAGTTGCCGTCGCGGGTGCGCGTCACAGCACGAGGGATGTGGCGGTCGGCAGCAAGCATCAGCGCAAGCGCATATTCGGCAATAGCATGGGGTGAATAAGCTGGCACGCGTACCACGCGGATGCCCACTTCGGCAGCTGCCTGCAGATCGACGTTATTGTAGCCTGCACAGCGCAGGGCAATCAGCTTGACGCCATGGTCCGCCATGGCACGGACGATGTCTGCATTCACAGGGTCGTTGACGAAGACGCAAACGGCTGTCGCGCCTTGGGTAAGTGACACATTGTCAAGGGTGGGGTGCGCCTTGAAATACTTCAGCTCGAAGCCGAACTTTTCGTTGACTTTGTCGAACGATTCGCGGTCGTACGACTTGGCTCCAAAGAATACGATTCTTTCCATAAGTTTGAATTAAGGTTGATTACGGGTGCAAAGATAAGAGATTTTGGGCAATCATGCAAGAGAAAGGCAAAAAAATAGTGAGAAGATTTGTTGTTTCCAGTTTTTTTGACTACCTTTGCCGCGCAACTTCCCGCATTATATTATAATATGTATCGAATCTATTTGCTGCTTCTCTCTGTGCTGTTGCTGTTCGCTTCTTGCAGCGAGCATCCCCAATTCGTGCGCAATGATATTCAGGTTTGCCAGACGGAGGGCTTCACGGGTTATTTTGTTCCTGATGGAATTGGTAGTCATGGCTTGCTTTATGTCGATAGGGGCAAACTCTATGCCGAAGAACATCGTGTTGAAATATCCAAGAGGTTTGGTAAAACTTATGTGAAAGGGGAGGAGCTGGAGAGTACGCGTTGCACCTTGACCCGCTACACCAACCCGGCATCGCATACTATCACCGAGGGCGTGGATTATTTGCACCCGCATTTCAAGATATCCACGACCCGTGAGGTGGAGTATGGCAGGGCAAATGGTTTTTGGACTTCCTATCCTTACGACAATTCGGGCAACTATGGCAGGATAGTAATGGATAAGCTGGAGGATCTTCTGCGGAATGAGCAGGAGGAGCAGTCGCTTCGTCTCGATGTCTATGCGCCAGATGACGAGGGAAATCACTTGCGTCCCTTGCTCGTCATGATTCACGAAGGAGCCTTCTTCTCGGGCGACAAAGCGGACGATGCATCGAGCCGATGGTGTGAGCAATTTGCTTCGTGCGGCTATGTCGCTGTTTCGGTCAATTATCGTTTAGGCTTCAATCTTTTCTCCTTCTCTGTTTCGGAAGCTGCCTACAGTGCTCTGCAGGATGTAAATGCAGCCATCCGTTACCTGCTGGCACATCGCGTGACTTATCGTATCGACCCTGACAAGATTTTCCTGGCAGGCTGCAGTGCTGGTGCCATCGTAGCTTTGAACACGGCATTCCTGAACGATTCGATTATTCCCGAGTCGATGCAGGAGGTGGCAGCCAAACTTGGGCCGCTTTCATCCATTCCAGTTACTCCAGCCTATGATGAGCCTTTTACCATACGTGCCGTCGGTAACATGTGGGGTGCTGTGCTCGACCCAGAGATCTTGAAGTCATCGTCTGCATCCATCATTTCATTTCATGGCAAATACGATCCAGTAGTTCCTTATGGCGAAGGCATTCCCTTTGAGCCATTTGTGAAGGAAATGCTTAGGGAAATGCCTGGTGGCAGTTGGGCAGGTAGCTATTTGGCCAAAAAAGTCATGCCCGTGGTCTATGGTTCGTCGTGTGTCGATGCTGAGGCCCGAAAGATTGGCATGCGGTCGAAACTGCATGCCTACGACATCCACAAGCATACGTTGGTGCGCGACGACGACACGGGCATGCTAAACGAACTGCACGAGGACTTCTTCAAGAAGATGAATACGTTCTTCGTCGATGAGATGATTGGTCAGCCTGTTGCCTTGCAGCACAGTTTCTCTGATTCTCAGTTGTTCTTGATCGAGCAACCCGACAATGTGAAGGATTGCAGTTGGTCGATACAGGATGGCTTCATCACCGAATCGCTCAGTCCCACCCAGGTACGTGTACTACTCAAGGGAGAATCACACAACCCCGTGCTCACCGTCAAGGGTGTCTATTCTTCGGACATCACTTTCGAGAAATCGTGGAATCTGAAGGAAGGAATTTGAGATGTTAAGAGGGGTTTGCAAAAAGATGTCACCCGGCTTTCCATTTGGAAGGCCGGGTGACTATTTGTTTACTTATCTTGAAACCTCGTACTTATCAGATGCAGATGAGCTGCACGATGATGTAGATGGGGAGGCAGATGATGAGCGAGAACTTGAACATGTAGCCGAAGAACGACGGCATCTTGATGCCGCTCTGCTCGGCAATCGACTTCACCATGAAGTTCGGGCCGTTGCCGATGTAGGTGAGAGCGCCAAAGAAGACGGCACCTACTGAGATAGCCTTAAGGAATGGCTCGGCTGCAAGACCAGCGATAGGACCTTCGGGAGCCATCGAGTTGAAGACGAGGGCTGTCGGTGCATTGTCGAGGAAGGCCGATAGGGAACCGGTGCAGTAGAGATACTGCCAGGGCTGTGCGAGCACATGCTGGATGGTATCCTTCATGTCGTGGAGGAACATCAGGGCAGGGGTCATGGTGGCGAAGATGCCGACGAAGACGCAAGCTACCTCCATAATCGGTACCCACGAGTAGTGGTTGGCGGTACGAGTCGATTTCTTGGTGGTCACCATCGAGAGGATGATGATAAGGATGAATACCCATTCGCGCAGGAGCTTGATATAGAATGGGGCATGCTCATTGGCCATAGCGGGGATGTACTTGGCGTTGATGAACATGGTAGAGCAAACAACGCAGAGCAGCCAAAAGATGTTGATCTTACCGCCCACGGCAATCTTGTGAACGTTGGTGTTGTCGGCTTCAATATTCTCCGGTGGTTCCTTCTTGTAGTAGTGCGAATCTACAATGTAGTAGGTGATGAGCAGCAACACACCGCAGAGCGCCCATTCGGGAATAAGGTTGAGGAACCATGTGAATTCGGTACCCTTCAGGAAGAGCAGGAAGAGCGGCGGGTCACCAAGTGGGGTAAGCAGGCCGCCGCAGTTGGCTACCACAGCGATGAAGAACAGGATGGTGTGCGCCTTGTACTTGCGTTCCGAAATGGTCTGGATGAGCAGACGGATCAGGAGCATGGCGGCACCCGTGGTGCCCATAAATGATGCCAGCACAAAGCCGATGGCTAAAATGATGGTGTTTGTGGCAGGGGTGGCGATGAGGTCACCCTTGATGCAGATGCCACCGGTGGTGACAAAGAGGGCCATAAGCAGGAGGATGAACGGCACGTAGTCGTAGACCATCTGATGCTCAAGCTCGTGGCTCATGCCATTGGCGATGAGCCAAATGGCAACAGGTACGCCTAAGATCAGCGAGACGTACAGCTTGTGGAGGTTGTGCTCCCACCACTCCTCCAGCTTGGTGAGCGGAAGGATGGCAATACAGAGCAGCATTACCACAAACGGGATAAGCATGTAGCCGGGAATCATAGTATAAAAATATTTTATGTGTAAAGTGATTTGTCTTAATCAAGCTTGAGAACGGCGAGGAAGGCGGTCTGTGGCACTTCTACGCGGCCAATTTGCTTCATGCGCTTCTTGCCGCGCTTCTGGGCTTCGAGCAGCTTGCGCTTGCGGCTCACGTCGCCACCGTAGCACTTGGCCGTTACATCCTTGCGCACCTGCTTGATGGTCTCGCGTGCAATGATCTTGGCACCGATGGCTGCCTGCACGGCCACGTCGAACTGTTGGCGTGGGATGAGCTCCTTGAGCTTCTCGCACATGCGTCGTCCGAAAGGCACAGCGTTATCTACGTGGGTAAGTGTCGAAAGTGCATCGACTTGCTCACCGTTGAGCAGGATGTCGAGCTTGACGAGTTTCGATGGCCTGTAGTCGTGGATATAGTAGTCGAACGAAGCATAGCCCTTCGAGATGGACTTGAGCTTGTCGTAGAAGTCGATGACGATTTCGCCAAGGGGCAGGTCGAAATAGATTTCCACACGGTTGCCCGAGATGTACTTTTGCTCGACCAGCACGCCGCGCTTGTCGAGGCAGAGTTTCATAATGCCTCCGATGAAGTCGGTCTGTGTGATGATGGTGGCGCGGATATAGGGCTCCTCGATGTGCTCGATGAGCATCAGGTCGGGCATGCCCGAAGGATTGTGAATTTCGGTCTCTACGCCGTGCTTGTCGAAGACCTTGTAGGAAACGTTGGGTACGGTGGTGATGACGTCCATATCGAATTCACGACCCAGTCGCTCCTGGATGATTTCCATATGGAGCAGGCCCAGGAAGCCGCAGCGGAAGCCGAAGCCGAGCGCCAGTGACGATTCGGGCACAAACGACAGCGAAGCATCGTTGAGTTGCAGTTTTTCGAGCGAGGAACGCAGGTCCTCGTAATCTTCGGGATCGATGGGATAGACACCGGCAAAGACCATTGGCTTGACTTCCTCGAAACCTTCGATAGCCGAGTCACACGGACGCTTGACATGGGTGATGGTGTCGCCCACACGCACCTCGGTCGAAGTCTTGATGCCTGAGCAGATGTAGCCTACATCGCCACAACCGACCTCAGCGCGTGGCTCCATGTCCATGCGCAGGATGCCCACTTCGTCGGCATCGTATTCGCGGTCGGTGCTCACAAACTTCACCTTGTCGCCCTTGCGAATCGAACCATTGACAACCTTGAAGTAGCCGATGACGCCTTTGTAGCTGTTGTATACCGAGTCGAAGATGAGTGCTTGCAGTGGAGCATCGGGGTCGCCGGTGGGAGCGGGGATGCGCTCAACGATGGCCTCCAGGATTTCGGGAACACCCATTCCTGTTTTGCCAGAAGCGCGCAGTATCTCGTCGCGGTCGCAGCCGAGGAGTTCCACAATTTCATCTTCCACGAGTTCGGGCATGGCGCTGTCGAGGTCACACTTGTTGATCACGGGGATGATCTCGAGGTTGTGGTCGATGGCCATATAGAGGTTCGAGATGGTCTGTGCCTGGATGCCCTGCGTTCCATCGACAATGAGCAGTGCGCCTTCGCAGGCGGCAATGGAACGGCTTACTTCGTAGCTGAAGTCAACGTGACCAGGAGTGTCGATGAGGTTGAGGATATATTTGCCGGCGGGTGCAGGCTTGCCGATGCGCAGCGGGTCATCTACGTTGCGTGGCTCATAGTTGTAGTCCATCTGGATGGCGTGGCTCTTGATAGTGATGCCACGTTCGCGCTCCAGATCCATATTGTCGAGAATCTGCGCCTGCATGTCACGCTCGGCCACAGTCTTCGTGCACTCCAACAGACGATCTGCCAGGGTGGATTTGCCGTGGTCAATGTGTGCGATGATACAGAAGTTGCGGATATTTTTCATTCAAAACATTACAATTACGGGCGCAAATATAATCAAAAACTGCGAGATGTCCAAATTTATTGGCAAATTATTGTGATAGATTGGTCCTTAAGCCCGTCAGATGACACCTTCAGCAACGAATTGCCAGGGGTTTCGGAGGCCTTGAGTATTGCCATGGCCTGTCCGCGGAACAGTCGAGGAGTGAGGCTTCCGAACGATTCCATGTCATCGGGCTGGGCGTTTCCACTTCCCACCAGTTGCTGGGCGGGCGAAGGTTGGAGGGTGATGCGTCTTCCCGTCTCGGGGACAAGGCGACCTTGACTGTCGACGAGTTCGATGAGCACGTAGCAGAGGTCCTGCCCGTCGGCCTTGAGCGTGGTCCTACTGGGTGTGAGTCGTAGTTCGACGGGACGCCCAGGAGTGATGAGTGTGGCGGGAGAGAGTCCGTGATGGCTGCTGTGAGAATAGTGGGCGGAGTCGCCGCGCACAAGGCTTGCCTTGTTATGGTTGCGAGCGTGAAGCTTGCCTGGCTGATATTTCACTATGGCATGTCCCATGTAGGTGGTATCGTTGATGGCCACTTCGGCTACGAGACTATCGCCCAAGAAGAGCGAAACAAGGGAGTCGCGGCTATATACATTGACGCGCACACTGTCGCCCTCGCATCCCGGCTGATACCACTGGTGCTCTTCGTCCATCCAGCCCCAATAGCTGATACTGGGACGTTCACCACCCTTGCGCGAAGGTTCCACGTTGATGGCCAAAGGATAGTCACCGCACACCACATCGTGGTAGTAGCTTTGCGGCTTGCGTTGCCCGATGAGGTCCAGGTCACCGCACCATCCGTTGAACCATGGCCAGGGCATGAAGAAGTGGACGTTCTCTTGCGCATCCTTGGTGAGGCAGTTGGCGATGCCGGCCTCACCGATGTAGTCTATGCCGGTCCAGATGAAATCGCCGATAACCCAAGGCAGGTCTTCGCATCGACGCCAGTCGGAGGCAAGTTCGCAGACCACCGTTTCGGAGCCGTACATCACACGGCGAGGTGCCTCACGATGCTCTGGCTCATAGTTCCAGACGCGATAATTGTAGCCCGAAACATCGAGCGAACGGGTGGCAGGCTCGATGGAGAGACGAGCGGTGCGATCCTTGTTCCAGATGGAGTTGATGCCCATGGTGACGGGACGAGTATGGTCTAGGTCGAGGATGGCAGCGCGCAGACGGGCAGCAATGACGATGCCGAGCGAGTCAGCGCGCTCGGGTATTTCGTTGCCGATGGAGTACATGATGACCGATGGATGATTGCGGTCGCGACGCACCAGGCTTTGCATGTCGTGGGTCGAAAGGCTGTCGAAGTAGAGATGATAATCCTGCTTGTTCTTCGTGCGGTGCCACATGTCGAAAGCTTCGTCGATGACGAGCATACCCTGTCGGTCGCATTCGTTCATCAGCGATTCGGACATCGGGTTGTGGCTGCCACGGATGGCGTTGAAACCTGCCTGCTTGAGCAATTCCACCTTTCGTTGTTCTGCACGGTCGTATGCGCGGGCTCCCAGCAGACCGTTGTCGTGATGCACACAGGCTCCGCGTAGCAGCGTCTTGCGTCCATTGAGCAGAAAACCATTGTCGGCTGAGAATTCGATGGTGCGTATACCGAAGGGAATCTTGATTTCGTCGGCATTGGCGCCATGGCGTGCTGCGATGCGCAAAGTATAGAGGACGGGATGATCACAGCTCCAGAGATAGACATTCTGCACTTTGAGTTTCTTCTCGAAGGATGCTGCATTGCCTTCGGCTACCACCATATCTTCGGCTTGAGCCACGATGGTGTTTCCGTCGGGGGCAATGAGTTCGATGGAGTAGCGTATCATCTCTTCGCCCAGCATTTCTTCGGGCATGAAGTTGGCGATGTTGGCAGTGACATCGATTTCAGCTTCCTCAGCCATCTGATAGTCGGGGCTGATGCCGCTGATGCTGGTGGTGTGTGCAAAGGTTTGCCAAGTGTCGAGTTTCAGGGGATCGGTGATGATGAGCCAGACGTGTCGATAGATGCCGGCACCGGCATACCAGCGCGAGTTTCGTCCCTCGTTGACGACCTGAACGGTGATGAAGTTGTCTGTTTCGCCATTGAAATGACCTTCAGCATCGCGAAGCAGATAGTCGGTAATGTCGAAACGGAAGGTGGAGTAGCCGTACATGTTGCTGCCCACTTCCTGACCATTCACCCAAAGGCGAGTCTGGTTGTATGCTCCTTCGAAATAGAGTTCCACACGCTGGTTGCTGTTGATGCTATAGCGTTGGTTCTGAAGTTTCAGTTTCTTGACGTACCAACCTTCGCCTCCCAGTGTCCACCCAGTCGAAGCCTTGCCTGGAGACGTCTGTGCAAAAGGACCGATGACCAGCATTGTGTCGGGCACATTATTGATTCGCCGGTCTCGCGGTAGGGCAGCAAAGTCATGGGGCAACGATATGCGCTGCCAGCCCAACGTGTCGTAATGACTGGCATTGTAGTTTATTGCCTCGGGATGAGAGCCTTCGATGAAGTACCAGTCGCTGTCGAAAAGTACGCGGCGCGGCGTCGTACTGCGCGTCAGCACCTGCACGGCAATGTAACCGATAGCCAATAGGGCGACGATGATAAGGAGGATAAGTGGTTTCTGCTTCATAGTGTGTCAAAGGGGCATGTGTCAAAATGCAGTGCACAGATACGTGTTTTTTCAATACGATGGTACAAAATGCCCTGTTTTTTTGCATCGATCTTCTTTATTTTCCTTTTGCTTCAGTTTTTCCCCTTTTCCCTTTCATAATTCTATTGTGTTCGAGATCTCCACAGGTTGGTATTCTACCTATAGTAATACAGTCGAATGGGGTCAATAACTATGAGTTTTGCATTTGTGTTTCGAGTTATTTTAGCAACTTCTTCGCAAAATAACAAAGGATATAGACAGGTAATACCGTGATAATGCACCACCCGATTATAAATAATAATACCCAGGCTTCCGTTGAAGCGTCCGACATTAAATAAGATGGGAGCATAATGAAAATGAACGAAATGATGATGGCAATGTAGAGCAAAAAGAATGCTGACGATTTCTTTGTTTTTATGAATGGAGCCGCTATCAACGTTCCTAATACAAATGGGACAATACAAAACAAACCAATTATGGGGAATGTGAACCAGTTGACCCCAGAAATTACAAACCAAATTGCGGTTGCGATTAAATAAGTGAACAAGCCGACTCCTGCTGAAATCCAAACAACAAGCCCAAAGTTTTTGTCGGAAACAGTCTTCTTGATTGACGAGATATAACTTGATAGCATGCTTAGAATTTTTAAATTGTTTATTTTTTGTTCATTCTTTGGTACAAAGATACAAATTATTTCGAAAAGTTCGCCATCATTAGCAAAAAAATATTTACAGTACGACTATATGTCCGGTTTTGCCAAATTTGAATTTAAATATGGTTTCATCATCGTCGTTTTTGAAATGGTAAACAGAAAGTTCACACCCATTAGAATATAGGTCCTAAAATTTATACATACACCACCAATAATGAAGTGAATCTGTTTCATTAACGATAGGTATCCAATGATAGAATTCGTTTTTTACATATTCTTCCAGGATTTTTTGAATATTGTTCAACTGATCTTTAGATTCTCCTTCCGAGTCTTTGTATCGGTATAGATGACCATGATGAAACTTTATTGTAATTGCGTCATTGTAACTGTCGTAGATAATGACAAAAATATCTCGGCCATGGAACCAACATCTAAATTGCCAATCTCCTTCAAAGTTATCCCAAAAAGACTTTTGGATATGGTTAACTATCTGCTTGAAGATAATGGTGTCAGGTGTTTGAAAAGACATTTTGTCGATCTTTTGAAGGACATTATTGACAACTATGTATTCATAATCATTATGACCTTTTTCTTTCACCAATAATGGTATTGGCCCCTCAGCGTAAAGCGTGTCATATATCGGCAAGCTATCATTTAGTTGTGAAATATCTTCCTTATTCTCTTTGTCGGTACTACAAGAAGAAAAAGCTAATACGACAAGCAGCAGCCAACGATAGGGCGATGAAAAGAATGTAGTCATAATAGTAGCATTTTAGGGTTCATTCCTCTGCCACAAAGATAATGTTTCACGAGTTACTTTCCAAAAAATAATCAAGTTTTCTTGAAAAGAAAAAATGAGATAACGACGAAATGCAAGTTTTCCCCGACGAAATGCAAGCGTTTTTTAAGTGGACTTTGCATTTTTGAGCTTATAGAGATTATTTGGAATGAGAAATAATCTATCTCAAACGGAGGCATGACCAATCCTGGCCAAGAATGGTTATGGTGCGAACGGAGAATAACCAATCTTGGCCAAGAAAGGGTATGCGACGAACGAAGAATAACCAAACTTGGCCAAGAAAGAGTATGCTCCAATCGTGGCAAACACTCTGTCGGCCGTCAGAGTGCTCCATCCAATCGCGGCATATCCAATCTTGGCCAAGAATGGTCATGCAGCGAACGAAGAATAACCAATTTCGGCCAAGAAAGGGTATGCGGCGAACGAAGAATAACCAAACTTGGCCAAGAAAGGTCATGCTCCAATGGGAGCAAGCACTCTGTCGGCCGTCAGAGTACTTTATCCAACCGCGGCATACCCAATCTTGGCCAAGAATGGTCATGGCCCTGACGAAGAATAACCAATCTTGGCCAAGAAAGGTCATACTTCTGTAGAAGAATAACCAGTTTTGGCCAAGATTGGTTATGCCGTGATTTGATATGAATCTTTTGGTTTTCCTAATAGGCAAACCGATGCATCATTTGATGTTGCAATCGGTCATGATGAGGCCGAGCGCATCCTGGATTTTGAGATCGCGGTCGCGAGTGGTGGCTTCGAGGTGAGAGATGGTGAGGTCTTCGACGGGACTTTCGGGCAGGCCCTTGAGGAGAATCAGTTCCTTGCACGACTCGACGAGCACCTGGTCCATCGTGATGCGGCGGAAGACGGGGGTGAGGGGCGTGATGGGGCGCACAGGTAGCCGGTTGGCGAGTTCGCCCACATAGAATGTGGAGCCGAGCATGTCGAAGTAGAAGGCGCGGCCAGGCGACTTCATGCGGATGCGGCGAAAAGTGAGGTCCTCGCCACCGCCACCGCGATTGCGGCGCGACTTGAAGTAGAAGCCGTTGCTGGGCGAAGTGAAGACGCAGTCGTGCATATAGACTTTGCGTATCATGCCTGCCGTTTCGGAGCCGAAAGTGACACCACCGGGGCCGCGTTCGGCAAGGCAATAGCGGATGACGACGTTCTCCGTAGGGCGGCCCACGCGAAGTCCGTCCTCGGCTCGTCCTGCCTTGAGCGTGAAGCAGTCGTCACCGCATGCCAGGGTACAGTATTCGATCAGTACGTTGCGTGTCGATTCGATGTCGATGCCGTCGGTGCGTCCACCATAACTGTTTACGGCGCAGCCACGGATGGAGACCGAGTCGCAATAGACTGGAGTGATGTTCCAGAAAAGAGGTTCCTCAAACTCCACGCCTTCGAGCAATACGTTCTGGCAATTCACAGGGGCGAAGAACATGGGCAGGAAGATGGCGTGCTCGTTGGCCTGCAGCAGCGAATCGTTGGCCAACAACTTGGGTCCAAGCACCGTGCGAGGCAGCGATGTGCCGTCGAAGATACGCTCTTCGACAGGACTATTGAGGTTGATGAAGTCCTCGACGACAAGTCCGTCCATGCGACTGGCGTAGATGTCGTTCTCCTTGCCCGGTCCGATAAGGCGCGAGAGGGGCTTGCCATCAGCATCAAAGCCCGCACCCGTCACGGCGATGTTTCGCGCTCCATTGGCATAGATCAATGCGCCGAGTGAATAGAGTTCCACACCCTCGTTGCGTGTGAAGACGGCAGGCTGGTAATCCTCTACCTTGTCGGAGAAGTGGATGCTGGCGCCTGCTTCGAGGTGCAGGTCGATGTTGTCGCGCAGCGTGATGCGTCCCGACTTCCAGTCGCCGGCAGGCACGATGACGTGGCCTCCGCCGCGCTTGGCAAGTTGGTCGATGGCACGCTGGATGTTGCCCTTGGTCTTGCGGATACTGATCGTGCGCTCGGGAAATGCGGGACGCTGGAGCTGCGGCATCCCTTCGAAGGTGGCTCCGATGGGCGCAATCTCAGCTGGGCAGACCTTGGCTCCTACTTCTTTGGCAGTAGGTATCTGTTCGGTGACTTGCGCCGAGGCGATTTGTGCAAATAGGAGGAGGGGGAGGAGAAGACGTTTCATGGAGAGAAAAAGATTTAGAGATGGGGAAGGAAGGAGGGGTCGGAGTAATCGGAGTGATTGGAATAATCTGAGAACTCCGAATTCTCAGAGAACTCATACTGCTCTGAGGACTCCGAATTCTCAGAGAAAGAGCTCCTTAGGATACTCGATATCCTCGAGAAAGAGGCCGGAGGCGGGAACACTGTCGCCGGCTGAGCAGCGGTCCTTCTTTTCGATGGTTTCGCAGAACTGGGCTACCGAGAGTCGGCCACGACCCACGTCGATGAGCGTACCGACAATAGCGCGAACCATGTTGCGCAGGAAGCGGTCGGCCTTGATACAGAAGACAAAGCCGTCGGCAGTCTGTTCCCAATGGGCATACATGATGCGGCAGTTGTTGGTCTTGACGTCGGTGTGGAGTTTGGCGAACGAGGTGAAGTCGATGTAGTCGAAGAGGTGACTGGCGGCCTCGTTCATCAGCTCGACATCGAGCGTGCGATAGGTGCGCATCGTGTAGAGATGATCGAAAGGAGACTTGCGCGTTGTGATATAATATCGGTAGGTGCGGCTGAGGGCACTGAAACGTGCATGAGCGTCGGAGCGGACGGGCACGATGCGGAGGATGGCAATGTCGGGCGGCAGCAGTCCGTTGAGCTTGAAGGCGAGTTGCTCGCAATCCACTTCTCGGTCAATCTCGAAATGCGCCACCATCAGTCGGGCATGGACACCCGTATCGGTGCGCCCGGCACCTACGATAAAGAGCTCTCGCCGCAGGAGCAGCGAGAGCTTTTGTTCGATGGTCTCCTGCACGGTGACGCAGTTGGGCTGCGTCTGCCATCCGTGATAGGAGGTTCCATCATATTGAAGATAGATGAAATATCTCATGCGAGACGGCGGGAACCATCACCGATGACTACGGGGATGACAACGGGCTTCTTGCCATACTTCTCGGCGAAGCGCTCAACCACGGTGGTGGTGAAGAGCTCGTAGAGGTTGTTGCGAACGAGGTTGATGGTGCAGCCGCCGAAGCCGCCGCCCATGATGCGTGAACCGGTCACGCCGCAGTCGAAGGCAACGTCGTTGAGGAAGTCGAGCTCCTCGCAGCTTACCTCATAGTCGCGTGAAAGGCCGTAGTGGGTCTCGTACATCTTCTGGCCAACGGTCTCATAGTCACCACGCTCCAAAGCGTCAGAAACGGCGAGCACGCGATCGACCTCACCGAGGACAAACTTGGCACGCTTGATGTCAACTGGGTCGCAGGTATCCTTGACAGCCTCGAGGTGATCCCATGTACAATCGCGCAGGGTCTCGGCCTTCAGTTCGGGGAACTTCTGGTTGATGGCGGCAACGACGTTCTCGCAGCTGCGGCGGCGGTCGTTATAGGGGCTGCCGACGAGCTCATGCTTCACGCGGCTGTTGATGAGCACGAGGCGATAGTCCTTGGGGTTCCAGGGGAAATACTGGAATTCGCCGCTGCGGCAGTCGAGGCGCATAAGGTGACCCTTCTTGCCGAATACGGAAGCGAACTGGTCCATAATGCCGCAGTTCACGCCAATATAGTTGTGCTCGGTAGCCTGGCCAACCTTGGCAAGCTCCATCTTCTCAACCTTGTTGTCACCGAACTGGTCGTTGATGGCGAATGCGAAGCAGCTCTCGAGGGCAGCGCTTGAAGACATGCCAGCACCAAGAGGTACATCGCCTGCAAATGCGGTGTCGAAGCCCTGTACGTCAACGCCACGCTTCATCATCTCGCGAGCTACGCCGAAGACATAGCGGAAGTGGCTGGCATGTGGTCCTGCGGGATCGTCGATCGAGAACTCGTCGTAGTCCTTGAGGTCGGCACTATAGGCGCGGATGACGCGTGTGCCATTGGGACGGAAGGCACAGATCATACCCTGCTCAACAGCGCCTGGGAATACGAAACCACCATTGTAGTCGGTGTGTTCGCCTATAAGGTTGATACGACCTGGAGAAGCATACACAGCAGTCGCCTCACCACCAAGATGTTTTGTGAATTTCTCGCGAATTGTTTGAATGTCCATGATATTGAAATGTTTTTATTAATGGAACTAAGAATAGGGTTATATTAATGAAGAAAAGGGCACACGATGAGTGTGCCCCTTAGTAGGAGATTAGTCCTTCTTTGCAAGATAAGCTGCCAAATTGGCGGCATTGGTCTTCTGCTCCGTGGTTGGCTTGTTGAAAGGAGTGTGGAAGCCGAAGACCTTTCTGCGCTTCTTTTCTGATTTTGCCATTTTTGTTAGAATTATTTAATTGGTTGATGATTTAACTCATTTGGTTGAGAAGGCGTAGATGGTGAGCTGGTGATAAACTTCACCGGGAGCCAACGTAGCCTGCTCGAACTGTGGTTTGTTGGGTGAGTCGGGGTGATGCTGCGACTCGAAGCAGATTCCCGAGCGACGTGGGAAAGCGCAACCGTGCTTGCCCTCGAAGCCAGTGAGGAAGTTGCCGGTATAGACCTGGATGCCTGGTTCGGTGGTATAGGTCTTCATCACGCGGCCGCTCTTGAGGTCCTCGAAGACAGTAGCGAGGCAAAGTTCACCTGGCTTGTCCTGGTTGATGGCGAACGAGTGGTCGTAGCCTGAACCGTTGCGAAGCTGCTCGTTATCATCATTGATGCGCTCGCCAACGAGGTGAGGAGTGCGGAAGTCGAAGGGAGTGCCCTCGACGGGAGCCTTTTCGCCGAATGGGATGCTGACCTTGTCGATAGGCAGGTAGCGGTCGGCATTGACGGTGAGCATCTGTCCTTCAACGGACGAGGTGACCTTCTCGATGCCAGCGAGGTTGAAGTACGAATGGTTGGTGAGGTTGCAGAGCGTCAACTTGTCGGTGGTAGCCTTGTAGTCGAGACGAACCTCGTTGTCGTCGGTGAGCTTGTAGCACATCTCTACCTTGAGGGTGCCGGGGAAGCCTTCCTCGCCATCGGCGCTGGTATAGCGGAGCACGAGCGTCTGATCGTTGATCTGCTCGGCATCCCAAACTACTTTATGGAAGCCCTTGGGACCGCCATGCAGGCTGTTGGGGCCATCGTTGAATGCGAGTTGATATTCTTTGCCACCGAGAGTGAACTTGGCACCAGCGATGCGATTGCCATAACGGCCGATGGCTGCGCCGAGGGTTGGCTCGGGACCATTAACAAGACCGTCGATGCTGTCCATGCCCAATACGACGTCGGCAAATACGCCATTGCGGTCGGGCATCATCAGTGATACGATGGTACCAGCATAGTTGCACACACACATTTCAGCGCCCTTGTTGTTCTTGAGGACATACAGGGCAGTCTTCTTGCCGTCAACGACAGACACGAAGCGCTCGGGATCGAGGCCTGCTTTTGTAGTTATCATGATGATTATTTTATTAAGAGTACTGTGAACTTGCCATTTTAAGCGGTGCAAAGATAGTATATTTCTTTTAAATTTACAAATATACGCGCGTAAATTTTTCAACAAAGGTGTGTAATGATGAATTTTTGATAGATGGACATTCTCATTTTCTCATTATATAAGAGGAAAAGAGCAAAATCTGACGAAAGAAACCTGCGGATTTTGTCGTTTCGGTGAAAAGACTTATCTTTGCACAGATTTTTGATTTACTCCACATTATAAATTAAAAAGAAATGGCAAAAGCTTTTGTTTTTCCCGGACAGGGATCGCAGTTTGTAGGCATGGGTAAAAGCCTTTATGAAGAGAATGAACAGGCCCGTCAGCTCTTTGAGCAGGCCAATGAGATACTTGGTTTTAGGATTACCGATTTGATGTTCAATGGCACTCCCGAGGACCTCGTGCAGACCAAGGTGACACAGCCTGCCGTGTTCTTGTGCTCAGTTATTCCTGCTATCGTAAGAGGCATCGAGCCTGATATGGTTGCCGGACATTCGCTGGGTGAATTTTCGGCATTGGTAGCATCGGGCGCACTGTCGTTCGAGGATGGTCTGAAGCTGGTGAGCAAGCGTGCTCAGGCAATGCAGAAATGCTGTGAGAAGGTGCCCGGCACGATGGCTGCTGTTTTGCAGCGTAATATTGTGGTGAGCGATGAACAGATTGAGGAAGTCTGTGCTTCGATCGACGGCGCTGTGGTGGCTGCCAACTTCAACTGCCCAGGTCAGGTAATCATTTCTGGTGCCGTAGAGGCTGTACAGGCAGCTGGTGCCAAGTTCATGGAGATGGGTGTGAAGCGTGTAGCCCCGCTCAAGGTGGGTGGCGCTTTCCATTCTCCGCTGATGGAGCCTGCGCGTGCTGAACTCGCCGAGGCTATCGAATCGACCACGTTCAATGCACCCAAGTGCCCGATCTATCAGAACGTTGATGCCACGGCTCATACCGATGCCGAAGAGATCAAGCAGAATCTGGTGAAGCAGTTGACAAGCCCCGTGCGTTGGACCAAGTCGGTGGAAGCTATGGTGGCAGCAGGTGCTACCGAGTTCATCGAGTGTGGCCCAGGCAAGGTTCTGCAGGGTCTCTGCTCAAAGATCAACAAGGAAGTGGCTGTCTCGTCGGCTACGCCGGATATGATACCGGAGGCTTAAATTCTACAATTCCTCGGGACAGAAGTCCTGGGGATTTTTTTTGATCATTGCCTTGTCGTTGATGATCCAGAGGACGTCGGCACTTGAGGCCGCAAGTTCAACGTCGTGCGTGCTGAGTAGGATGGTCTTCCGATGGATGTGTGCGAGGTCCTGAAGCAGGTGCATCAGTTCGCGCCGACTGGGATAGTCGAGAAAGGCCGAAGGTTCGTCGAGCAGCAGGAGGGGAGACTGCTGGGCGATGGCACGCGCTATCATGGTCTTCTGTTTCTCGCCATCGCTGAGCGTACTGAGCAGTCGGTCGGAAATATCTTCGATGCCCACCAGACGGATGGCCTCGTCGGCCATCGCATAATCCTCGTTATGCAGTCGCCCCCAAATGCCTGTGTGAGCCAGTCGCCCGTAAGCCACCATTTCGCGTACCTTGGTGTTGAGCAGATTGGGAATAGCGGTCAGGACAATGCCGATGCTGTCGGGTCGTTCGATGGTTCCGGTGAGGGGATGCTGAAGGCCGGCGATGGTGCGAAGCAGTGTGCTCTTTCCCGTACCGTTGCGCCCCAACAGGCAGCAGAAGCATCCATCAGATAATTCCGCATCTATCGACGAAACGACAGGTGCGGAATCATTGTATCCTATGTTGAGGTTGTTAAGTCGCAGCATCAGCGCTGATTGGGGTTGATGAATTTCATATCCGTTTCGACACCCTTCTTGAACCACTTGTCGGGCACGACACTCCAGTCGCCACGCAGTTTGGGCACGATGGTGTCGTGATTGTGGAGATAGTCGGCGATGTAGTGACGTACATCCTGGTCGGACCATGCGATGACGTGTTTCTCGAACTCCTGCTTGGACCAACCCAGGCCTTCGGGAACGAAGTTGCCGCCACCATTAGCCTGATAGCTGTTGAGAGCCACCTTGTAGGTCTTGGTCTTGTCGAACTTCGAGCCATCGCTCATGCTGATGATAGTGAGCTGCTTCCCCTGTGGCTTGTCGAGATTGATCTGGTACTTGATGCCTGCAGCACTCGTGAAGTTGAAGGTGGGAGTGAGGAAGCGCGGACCATAGACGTTGTATGCAATTTCGCCATTCTCGTCGAACATGAATGCCAGCAAGTGGTCGTTCTCATTCTTCATGCCATTGTACTGCTTGCTGATTCCATAGTTGAGGTAACGTTCCACCTCTTCGCCCGTCATATTGACGGTGACGAGGGAGTTTTCGTAACGATAGAGGGTGAAGAGCTGTCGCATAGTGACAGGTCCGGCAGCAACCGAATCGTGGGCGGCAAGAACGGCAGCAAAACTGACATCGGCACCTGTGGCTTCAAGTTGAGCGTTGTGGATGAGGTCCATAAATTCGGAGGGGCCGAAGAGCGAAGGCTCACCGTAGATTGTCTTGGAGAGGTAACCGATGGGCGCATCGACGAATTCGTTGACCTCGTTGACGGCATACTGGAAGGTTTTACTGAAGTCGTCATCCGGTTCGTATTGGTTCATGTCGATGAGTTCAGTTTCGATCTGCTTGTCGTAACGTTTGGTCTCCTTATTGAGTACCAGATGGATCTTGGCACGGCCGACCTTGGCAGCCTGGGTCTGTGCATCAAGAACTTTGACAGAGTCACCGTTGACATTGGTAATGGTGAGCATATTACCCTGATGGTCATGGCCGCAGAGGATGAGGTCGAAGCCAGGAACCTTGATGGCTACAGGGATGGAGCCGTTCTCGTTCTTCTTCGTATCGAGATCATTGCCATCGACATGATAGTCAGTGCCCGAGTGGCAGAGACCGATCAGAATGTCAGGCTGCTCTTTCTCCTGGATGATAGGAACCCAATGCTGGGCACATTCAACCATATCCTGGAATTCGAGATGCGGCCAAAGTTTCTTGGGGAGCCAAGCGGGAATGTTAGGTGTAATCATACCGAGCACAGCCACCTTGATGCCCGAACGTGTGAAGACGCGATAGGGGGTGAACATAGGTTCTCCGGTGCGTTCGTCTATGGCATTGGCACAAAGCCACTGCTTGCGAAGCTGTTTGGCTACACGTTCGTAATACACCTTTTCGCCCGTTTCCACATCGTGGTTGCCCAGGCCGACGGCGTCGTACCCCATATAATTATAAACTAGGGGGACGAGGTGAGGAGATACGGTATCGACGAAATTGTAGTAGTACATGGAGGGCTGTCCCTGCAGACAGTCACCTGTGTCGAAAAGGAATACGGCATCGGGGTATTCCATACGCTGCTGGTTGACGTAGGTGCAGACGTTGGCCATTGACGTCACAGCAGGCATATTGTTGCGAATGTCAAAGGGGAGATAGGCTCCGTGGACGTCGGTAGTATAGAGCACGATGATATCTTTTTCGCTGGGCTTCATGGCGCAGGAGGACAACAACGTGGCAGCAATAAGGGCAATAGTGCCTAAGGATAACGTTTTCATAATGGTATGTTTTTTGATGGTAAATCTGTTAAAGTAAGATAATGGAGAAGGTCGGATAATCCAAACAGTAGATTATCCGACCTCGTGGTTGGATTATCCGATCTCAGCCTTGATTTGATCGGCAGTCTTTTGAGCTTCGGCCATAGTGCTGGCTTCGGCATAGATACGGATGATGGGCTCGGTGTTCGACTTGCGTAGATGTACCCAACGGTCGGGGAAGTCAAGCTTCACGCCGTCTATATCTGTCACCTCGATGCCTGGCTTGCCAGAATACTTCTGCTTCATACGTGCGAGAACTGCGTCGACGTCAATTTCGGGAGAAAGGTCAACACGCTGCTTGGCTATTTCGTAAGGAGGATAGGTCTTGCGAAGCTGGCTGACGGTGAGCGTCGGTTTGTCGGCACGCAGGTTGGCCAGGTTGGTAAGGAAGAGGGCTACGCCTACGAGGGCATCGCGTCCGTAGTGGGATTCGGGATAGATGACACCACCATTGCCTTCGCCGCCGATGATGGCGTTGGTCTCCTTCATCTTGGCCACGACATTCACTTCTCCGACAGCAGCTGCACTGTATTGGCCGCCTCGGGCACGTGTCACGTCGCGCAGAGCACGGCTTGAAGAAAGGTTGGAGCAGGTGTTGCCCGGTGTGTGCTGAAGCACGTAATCGGCCACGCTGACAAGCGTATATTCTTCGCCGAAGAGTTCGCCCGTCTCCTGCACGAATGCAAGACGATCAACATCGGGGTCAACGATGACGCCAAGGTCGTAGGGACGACCGGCCTTGTAGGCAGCCTTCATGAAGTCGGAAATGCCCGTAAGGTTGGCAACGATAGGTTCGGGAGTGTGGGCGAAGTTGCCGGTAGGCTGGCAGTTGAGTTCCATGACCTCTACTCCAAGTTCCTTGAGCAACTGTGGAATAACTACGCCGCCGATGGAGTTGATGCAGTCGCAGACAATGCGGAAATTCGCTTTTCTGACTGCTTCGACATCGACGAGTCGGAGGTTCAGCACTTCCTGAATATGATATTGGGTATAATCCTTGAGGATGATGTGGCCGAGAGGATTGCCTTCATAGTTGGGCGACGACTCGGTCTGCGACTCCTTGCCTGTGTAGGTCTTGGGAGTGATGGCCGGGAAGTCGAAATCCTCAGCCTCGGCAATCTTGAGCACCTGTTCACCAGTGGCCTTGTCGAAGAACTCTCCGTCGCTGTTGAGCAACTTGAGGGCGTTCCACTGAATGGGGTTGTGGCTGGCCGTAAGGATGATGCCGCCATCGGCCTTTTCGGCAGTGACAGCAATCTCGGTGGTAGGAGTGGTGGCCAAGCCGATGTTGATGACATCAAAGCCCATGCCGATGAGGGTGCCGCTGACACACTGATAGAGCATCTCGCCTGAGAGACGAGCATCGCGACCTACGACGATCTTGTTCGAAGGATTCTTGGTGGTGCGACGAATCACGGTGGCGTAGGCTGCCGTGAACTTAACGATGTCGAGCGGATTGAGGCCTTCACCGACTTTGCCGCCGATGGTGCCACGTATGCCGGAAATTGATTTGATCAGACTCATATGGGTGGGGGTTAGGAGGAGTTAAGAAGGGTTCGAAGGGTTCGAGAGGTTCGAAAGGATCGAAAGGTTGCTACTCCTCGGGTAAATAATTCGGCTTGGAGTATTTCACGTTGCCGTAGTAGAATGTATAATAATAGCTGCTGTATTCGCTTTCGGTGATCGAGAAGGGCACGATGAGCGAAACGCTGCTGTCATACCACAGGTAACGCAATGGGAAGGCCAAGCCGCCGCTTGTGCAGGCATACGTGGAACTCGATCCCATTGAGTAGGAGTAGTATGTCGTGGCGTAATAAGCAGGATTCCAGCCGAAGATGATCTTATAGCTGTAGGGGTTGAGATTGTCGGCCGGCGTGTCGGAATGAATGTCGAGCGAATCGGTCATGAGGAACAGGCTGTCGTAACGCACAAGAACGTAGCTGCCGTTTACGATCTTGTTGTCGTAGAATGACACTGAGTCTGGCTTGACACTTGGCGACAGATGGTCAGCGATGCTGTCGTTATAGGCCTTCCATGCCTGCCAGCGATGGAACCCTGTGCCCCAGTCGTTGATGCGGAAATAGAGGCGCTTGAAGTAGCCCTCGGTCACGGTGTACCATTGGCCGAGCTGGATGTAATCGGCTGGGCTGATGCTGTCCTTGAGCACGTAGTTGGTCCAATTCTCCATCGTCTCCTCGTTGATGGAGATGACGTCTAGATTCTCTGTCGTGACGAGGTGGTTGATGCTGTTCTCCTCATTATTGACCAGATCGGCGTAGGTCTGGGTATCGGAACAAGAAGCATAGACTGCCGCGAACAGCATGACAGAGAGGGTGTAAAGAAGTTTCTTCATATTATGTCCTTAAATGGGCGGCAAAGATACGGATTTTTTTTCTTTTCACCAAATTTATTGGAGATATTTGTCAAAAAGGGGCAATACTTTGACGAAAATAGCTTCTGCTTGTGACAAACTGCCAAGGAATTCGCCACCTGCCGCGTTGCGATGACCGCCGCCGTTGTAGAACTTTTCGGCAATCAGATTGACGGGGTATTCTCCCTTGGAACGAAGGCTGACTTTCACGAAGTTCTTCTCTTCGCGGAAGAATGCGCTCACTTGCACACCTTCGATGTCGAGGGGCGCGTTGACGTAGCCTTCGCTGTCACCCTTCTGATGTCCGTAGCGACGACCTTCACTCAGGCTGAGCGACATGTACGCAGCCTTGTGTTCGCGGACGACGTGCAGTTTCTGGTTGATGAGATAGCCTTCGAGGCGCAGCTTGCGTTCGGGCACGACGTGGCTCTCCTTGATGATGTTCTCGCGATCGACATCCTCCATCATAAGGCGTGCCATAATGAGGTGGAAGTCGGGACGGTTGGAGTTGAAGATGAACCATCCGGTGTCGGTCATCAATCCGCAGAAGAGCGAGGTTGCAATCTGCTTGTTGAGCAGGTGGTCATCGCCCAGTTCGAGGATGAATCGATAGACGAGTTCGCAGGTGGCAGCTAGTTCGGGGTGGGAGATGCAGATGTCGAAATGTTCCAGTTCGGGACCAAGATGATGGTCGAGGAGGAGTTTGGGGGCAGGATGGTTCATCCAAAGGTCCTTCATTCCGCCTAACCTGGAAATAGCGTTGAAGTCGAGACAGATCATCGCATCGCTCTGCTGGATGGCGCTGATGGCCTCGTCGCGTTGCGAAGGAGAGCCGTCGTTCTGGTTGTCGAAAACGATGACGTCGCTGCGGTAACCGGGGATAAACGAGAGATTATTGCCGGGTGCATCGTTGAGCACGACTTTCGCCTCCTTGCCTTTGGCTTCGAGGTATTGCTTCATGCCAAGCACAGAGCCTATTGCATCGCCATCGGGCGAAATGTGGGCTGTGATGACAAATTTGCTGTGGGTATCAATAAAAGCACGCGCCTGGGCCAATAGCTCAGGTGCGATGATGTGGGGTATATGGTCAATGAATGAGTGCATAATCGTAGGTTAGGGTTTAGCGTCGGCGACCGCCCATGATGTCGCGCAAACCTTCGAGGTCGAAGCCAAGTGAGAAACGCAGTGTCTGGTCGAGGGCTGAGGTCTGCTCGCTGGACAGGACGTACGAAGCATCGATGTGGAAGACGTTGAGCGCGATGCCGGCACCAAAGGTGAAATACTTGCGGCCACCCTTGTTTTCGTGTTCGAAATGATAGCCTGCACGGAGGAAGAAGCGTCGGTCGTAGGTATATTCGGCGCCCAGGCCCCAGCTGATCTCCTCGAGCTCTTCCTTCATTCCGCGAGGCGCATCGTTGAACGACTTGAAGATGCCGGTAAAGCCGTTCATGTCGTAGAAGTCGCGCAAAGCATCCTGATAGGTCTGCTCGTCGTTGTAGTAGTCGCGCTTAGGCGCTGTGGGAATGAGATACTTGTCGGCATCGGCATTGATGGTGAAGAGGTTGTAGTCGTCGATGGGGAAGGTGAACGATGTGCCGAGACGGGCCTTGGTAGGCAGGAACTGCGAGGTGGTACCGCCGTCGTAGCTTACCTTGCCGCCGATGTTGGAGATATTGAGGCCCCATGCCCACTTGCATTCGTTGTAGCCGATCTGTGGATAAGCCTCGTAGTAGGCAGCGATGTCGGCCGAGAAGGTATTGTCGGGCTTGTTGTCGTTGTCGGTATAGGTCATTGCCGAGTGCAGGTAGCGGAAGACAACACCCATCGAGAAGTTCTCGCTCAGCATACGCGAATAGCCCACGTCGAGCGCCATTTCCATGGGGTTGATGACCTGGACTTCAACACCCTCACTGTTGTATGCAGTCACTTCGCCAAGGCTGAAGTAGGTCAAGGAAGCCGAGACCGCCTGGTTGTCGTCATAGCCGAACTTGTAGTATCCTGCAGCATTCATCAGGTTGATGCCGCTCACGATCTTGCGCAGCCACGGAGTGTAGTTGAGCGACAATCCGCAACGACTGTAGGCAAAGGCGTATTTGGCGGGGTTCCAGAACTGGCTCACTTCGTCGGGATCGGTAGCAGCACCCACGTCGCCCATACCGCCACCACGTGCATCGGGGGCGATGCCCAGCGACATCATGGCCGGGTTGAGGGGGTTGTAGGGGTTGGCTTCGGCTCTCTCCTTATCGACTTGGGCAAGGGCCGAGAGTGAGGTGACGGCTGTCAGTGTCAGTGCAATGATTCGCTTCATTTATTGTTGTAGTAAAAGGGGAGTTGAAATTAAGGATTAACCATCAGGAGCTTGCTTTTTGAGATTTCCGTACTGCCGTCGCTCGATAGGAAGACGCGGTAGAGATAGAATCCCGGGCGGAGGTTGGGCGAACTCCATTCGATGGCCGCTGCGCCCATGAAGTTGGAGGTCTCGTCGGCGTTGATGGCGTTGTTGAGCATCGTCGGATTGTCCATGCTGAATGCGTAAACCTTGCTGGCAGAACTCGATGACGCGGTAGTCTCATATACCTTGTAGCCTGTTTGGGTATAAACCTGTAGGGTGATGCTTTGCGCCGATTCGGGGCGGTTGTGGAGCACGCGGAAGGTGACCGTGTCGCCCGTCTTGGCGGGACAGGGGTATGCCTGGACTACGACAGCCTCGGGAGGAGTCTCGTTAAGCACAGTGAAGGTAAACTTCCTGGTGGTCGGATTGTTATAAACATCCCAGACGCGGAAGGTTGCCTCGTAGGTGCCGTCCTCCAGGGCAGGGATGCTGTACTGGACATTGCCCGTGGTAGGGTCGTTGGTGTAGGTGGTGAAGTAGTTGTTGAGCGTGTGCTGTTCGCTTGCCAGCAGCAGGTTGCTGGTGCAGCGGATGGTGAGCACGATGTCATGTCCTACGGTATTGCCTGTAGCATTGAATCCACCGTCGTCCTGTACTTCGGCGAAGAAATAGGGCGTCGAATTGACTACGCTGCCATCGGTCCAGGTGTTGTCATTGAGGAATAGTTGCTTGATGACGGGTCCTTCGGTGTCGGTGATGACATAATCGTCAGCGCTGACGAGATGATAGTTGTCGTAGAAGCCCGATGCCTCGTCGCTGTTCTCGCTGGCTGCATAGAAGTTGGCCAAACCGAGATTCTCGCTATAACTGATGTCGATGGGAACGGTGAACGAGAATTCGAACTGTCCGTTGGTAATCTCACTGCGTCCCGAGAAAGCTTTCTTCGTACGTGTAGTGAAACTATAGACGGGTGCTTCATCCTGCACGTAACCCTTGTCGGCGGTGAGAGTGTCGAGAGCGTCGTAGAAGGTGGGGTAGAGCAAGCCGTTGAAGGTGGAATCGACTTCTGTCTCGCTGCCGGTCTTCAAAACGTGTCCGCGGACGGTGACATTGTTCAAAGTCTTTAGCTGGAACACATCGCTTGCGCCATCGGTAGGCTTGCCATTGATGTGAGTGATCTTGATCTGTTGTTCGGGATAGGCGAGGGTCAATGACGGATCGCCAAGGAGGCAGAAGTTCAGTTTGTTGTAATCGGAGCCAAGTTCGATTTTCGCAGCTTTGATGATGTCGCCCAGTCGATAGCGAGTGCCATCACTGAAACGATTGAAGATGTTGTCGATGATGGCGGTGTTGAGCAGGAGGTTCTGCTGGGCATAGACTACGCGCACCGTCGAAAGCATGGCGATGGCGCCACCATTGGGATTGAGGAGCAGACATTCACCCATCGAGATACCATCCTCGTCCCAACGTGAGACATCGCACGAAGCAGTGACCCACACAGGCAGATGCTTGTTGTTGAGTTTCTGGGCGGCAGCCGCAGTCATCATGTTCTCGTTGGTGATGGCTGTGGTATTGCCGTGTCCGGCATAATTCACCATAAGCACACCCTGCTTCAAAGTCTCGTTGAATTCCTTTTTCGCATCGGGGTAGTCGGTGCCTGACGCACTTTCGGTCTGCTTGTAGGCAGGCAGATAGATCTTTTGGAAGACGAATTCATTGTGATTGGCCTTCTGCAGCGTGTTGACCAGTTGATCGTTGTGCTTCACGTGGCAGTTGAAGGAGTCGCCCGCCTTGTCGTCGTCGCTGAGGAAGCAAAGACGGTTCTTCCATGTGCCAAGGTAGGCATTGTTGCCGTAGTTGACAATCTTGGCAAGCATATTGTTCGACATCTCTATCGAACTTACCGGAAGTCGGCCGATGCCGATGTCGAGCGCATCACGTGAGATGGTGTAGCGCTGGTTGTTGTCCATCGTGCCACCTTCGCCATCGTCGAGGAATCCGAAATAATCGTCACAGACGCACGAAGATGTTTCGACAAGCGAAGCTTCGGTCTCGTAACTGGGCAAGTAGTAGTTGCGGTCGATGGCCTGGTTGTCGTAGTACCCATCGCCCCAGAGAAGGAGGTAGAGCGGTTCGCGACGCGTGTTGTCGGCGAGGCTGTCGAGCCCGCTGTTGGCCGAACCATGCCAACGATCGTAGAACATCTTCATCAGCAGACGTATGGCCGTGACATCCTGCTTGCCCGAAGAGAACTCGTTGTAGATGGCATCGGGGGTAACGACGGTGACGTGCAGTCCGTCTTTCTCGCGACGATACTCAGCAAGTTGCTCAGCTTGACTAAGGTAGACAGGAGCCACGACGATGACCATGTTGGTCATGGGCAGAGCGTGGAGGTTCTGATTGCTGACGGTGCCTTCGTTGACAACGCCCTTGAAACTGGTGGCGTTCACATTGACCAGGGCATATTCGCGAATGCCGGCTTTGTCGGGTGTGAAACTGTTGCTGCTCGATACAAGCTGGCGTTTCACGTTGCATGGATGGGTCACATCCCAAAGCTGGATGTCGCCGTCGATAGCATTGCCGAGTTCATAGCGCACAACATTGCTATAGGCATTTTGTGCACGAAACAGCTCGAAATCGTTGGGCTTGAAGAAGTTTCGTTTGCCTTGGATACGAATGTAGTTGAGTCGTGCAATCGATGGGGTAGAACCTGCGGGAGGATTGTAGGTGATTGAGACGCTAAGTCCTGTAGAATTATCAATCACCAGATTCTTGTCCAATGTGTTCTCATTTGCAAAGGCATAGTCGTTGGTCTTACGGACAATGGTGTTCGTGCCAAGCAAATTGCCATTGACTGCCACAGAATAGGTGGAACTTTCGATGGCATCGACGATGAAGTTGGCGGTGACGCGCAGCGTACCGGGATCGACACTTTCGAAGTCGAAGGTCTGGACACGGTTGGTGATGAACGATTCGCCGTACTTCTCACGACCTGTCTGTCCCAAATTGATGAGATTGTTTTCGTGGACCCAATGCACATCATATTGATTCACTGTCATACTCGAGGTCCCAAGATCGGCTGCCAGTTCCTCCATTGCTATGGGCGCTTCGTTGGTCTTTTGGTGTAGGAAATAGTAGGCTTTGGTGTCGTATGTGTTCCAGCGCTGAATGAAGCCGCGAGTGGTGTTGTAGTCCCAACGAAGAGTTCCTTGGCCGTAGAAGAGGATTCGGCGGTTGGCAGTATCGTGATAGGTGGCAACCTCGGGGAGATCATCGACGATGACTGAATTTACAGCCTCGTGGAGAGGATGACCACCAAAACCATATACACCTACCTGTTCGGGGTTGGAGAATCCCATCTTGGTAAGTTGGTCGTAGGTTATTTGGTAGATGCCGTCCTCGGTTCCGTCGAGCGAAATTTTCAGCCATGTTCCTGTAGCAAGCTTTGACGATGCAGTAAAGGTGTGCAGACCTGTCGAGACAGCCTGCACGTTCAGTATGCAAAGCATCATCAAAGATGCCATCAGAATATATTTTATTCTCATATCAAGCGCGATTATCTGAATCAATAACGCGATTTCTTTCATTTTATTGCCTATTTATGCATTTTTTCATATTTTGACATTAGGCAAAATGGATATTTGCATAAAAAAAATGAAGGGAAAAGATTGAATAAATGGCAGAGTCCTTTTTTCCCTCCCTTTCTAATCTAATCTTATCTTTTGTTATAATAATGACCTGTGTGTCCACGCCTGTAATCGCATACGCACGCGTCTTACGTATCGCGGGCACTCGCGTCTAGTGTATCGCAGGCGCTCGGGCTTCTTAAGAACTCCATCCATTACAAAAACACAGCTATCCTTATTTGCACCTGCAGTTCAGCACTTCTATTCCTTCGAGTTGAGCCGTGATGAGGTCTCCCTCCTTGACACGGCCGACACCTGCGGGGGTGCCGGTGAAGATGAGGTCGCCGGTCTTAAGCAGATAGAATTGACTGGCGTAGGCGATGATCTGATCGACGGTGTGAATCATGTCACCCGTCCAGCCCACTTGACGTGTCTCTCCGTTGAGTTGCATCTCGAAATGCAGGTCTTGCACATTCTTTCCCGGCATCTCGGAAAGACGGAGCCACTGCTGACCGCAATAGGCTGCGCCGTCGAAACCCTTGGCAATCTCCCAAGGCAAGCCTTTCTGCGACAATTGGCGCTGGATGTCGCGTGCCGTGAAGTCGATGCCGAGCGTTATCTCGTCATAGTAGCGATGGGCAAAACGCTCGGGAATGGATTTGCCGAGGCGATTGATGCGTACCACCAGTTCAGTCTCGTATTCTATCTGCTCGCTCCAATCGGGCACGAAGAAAGGCCAGTCGGGGCGGGTGAGAGCGGTGTCGGGTTTGAGGAAAAGGGTGATGCCGCCTTGCTCAACGGGCGATTGCTGCATGCCCACCTTCACACCTTGTATCTGGGTCAAGGTGTGTTTCAGTTCCTCGTTATGCTTGGCATAATTCATGCCTACGCAGATAATCTTCATGCTTAAAAACGCTTATTGGCCAGAAGTTTTGATGGTCTAATGTTTCTTTCGGCCGAAATCAGCCGGTATCTCTCCCCATTTCGATGTCTCCCATTTGTAGATGGGCAGACGGAAGGTATGGGTGCGGAGCCACGACTCGGCACGACGTATGAGGTCGAAGATTGGGGCGTTCTGCTCGTTCTCTTCAAGCTGGGTCTTGCAGATGCCGATGCGAATCCATTTCTGGGCGTTCACCGAATCACTGTAGATGGGCAGCCGAGTGCCCTGCTTTTCCTGCAACGCAAGGCCATGGACGATGGCGAGGAATTCGCCGATGTTGTTGGTTCCTCCCTCCATAGGACCTACGTGGAAAATCTCTTGTCCCGTGCGAACAAGGACGCCACGGTATTCCATAGGTCCGGGATTGCCGGCACAAGCGGCATCGACGGCCAGCGAATCGACCAGATAAGGAGGCGGTTGCTGTACGATGACGCGTTTCTTGACGGGCGGGGTTGTCTCGGGAGGATTAGTCTCGGTCGGGGTTGTCTTCTCGCTTGGAGTTGTCTTCTTTGCAGGAGCGGGCGCTTCTGCAGGTGTTTCTGCCTTTGGAATGTCGGCCTTGCCTGACTTTTTCTTGTCGAACTCGATGACGGTGCCTTCCTTCTCGAGCCTTTCCATCTCGCGTGCCACCTCCTTGATGAGACTTTCCTTGTCGAAACCCTCGCGGAAAGCCTCGACGGCAGCTTCCATGGTCTTGAATGCGCGATAGGAGGCATCGGGATAGCCCGACACCTGCATTTCGGCTTCCTCCCACGAGTCATACACTCCAGGAGCAAACCCCTTCCATACTACGTAATATTTGTTTGTGCCCATGTGTGACAATTGGTTGCTATTAGGATGCAAATATAGTCATTTTTTACCAAATAATGGGTTAACAGACCCTTAAAAATGTCATTTCGAAAGTCAAATAACGAGATTTGAGCGGTTTTAGCAACTTTTGCTGTCATTTTCTGGGGCAAAAAATTGGAGTTTTCGACCGAAAACCGTAATTTTGCACTCTGTTTTATTAATTTCAAAAGGCAAAGAATCAATGAAGCGCATCTTCTTGATAGGATATATGGGAGCGGGCAAAACTACACTGGGTCGTCCGCTCTCTAAGGTCATGAACCTGGAATTTATCGACCTCGACAATTTTATCGAGGCACGCTACCACAAGACGGTGAAGGACATCTTTGCCGAGGTGGGAGAGGCGGGCTTCCGGCAGATCGAGCATCGTTCGCTCGAAGAGGTGGCTGACTACGAGAACGTCGTCATCGCCCTGGGAGGCGGCACCCCTTGCTTCCTCGACAATATGGACATCGTCAACAAGGCGGGCATATCGGTTTATTTGAAGCCCACCGAAGAGGTGCTGCTGCGAAGGCTTATCCAAGGGAAGAACAAGCGTCCGCTCCTCGCCAGCAAGAGCGATGATGAGATCCTGCAGTTCATTCGTGAGCAGTTGGCGTGGCGTGAGCCATACTATCTGCGTGCAAACATTGTCTTCGAATCATCACATCTCGAAAACAAGGCTGACATCGTTCATAGTGCCGAAAAATTAAAGGACATTATTGCAGAAATGTAACGAAATAATTTATATAAATGTCATTTTTATTGAAAAATTGTTCGAAAATTAAATATTTTTGAAGAATTTTGCAAAAATATTTGGTACTTATTCGTTCATTCACTATCTTTGCACCCTGAAAATTTAAGGTTGTGTTAATTCGACTGTTTATTCTGAGATAAATAAGGTAAAATATGGAAAATCCAAAAATCATCGAGGCTTCGGAAGTGGTGGTACGCTTCTCAGGAGACTCAGGCGATGGTATGCAGCTGGCCGGTACCATTTTCTCAACGGTTGCAGCTATTTTAGGAAATGAGATTTCCACTTTCCCGGATTATCCTGCTGAAATGCGTGCACCTCGCGGTTCGCTGGGTGGCGTATCTTCGTTCCAGGTACATGTCGGAAAGAAAGTTTATACTCCTGGTGACCAATGCGACGTGCTCGTTGCCATGAATCCTGCTGCCTTGAAGCAGAATGTCAAGTTCCTCAAGAAGGGTGGAGTATTGATTTATGATGAGGACACTTTCATCCAGTCGGAACTTGCCAAGGCCAAGTTTGCGACGCTCGATCCATTCACTGAGATGGGCATTGCCGACAAGTACCAGTTGGTAGGTGTTCCCGTTTCCGAATCCACCAAGGCAAGTCTTGCCGACACAGGCATGGATGCCAAGTCGGTGGCTCGCTGTCGTAATATTTTCGCACTCGGTTTTGTATTCTGGCTCTTCAACCGTCCGTTGGAGAAGGCCGAGGAGTTCCTCACTTCCAAGTTCGCCAAGAAGCCTGAGATCCTTCAGGCCAACCTCAAGGTCATCACCGATGGCTTTAACTATGGTGCCAACATCCATGCCAGCGTGAGCACTTATCGTGTGGAGTCGCGTCAGGCCGAACCTGGTATCTACTGCGACGTGAAGGGCAATGCTGCTACAGCCTATGGTCTCGTGGCTGCTGCTGAGAAGGCAGGCACCCGTCTGTTCCTGGGCTCTTATCCTATCACACCTGCTACCGATATCCTGCACGAACTCTCAAAGCTGAAGTTCCTGGGCGTAACTACTGTTCAGGCCGAAGATGAGATTTCGGGTATATGTACAGCTCTTGGTGCTGCCTTCGGTGGAGCGCTTGCCGCTACATCTACCTCTGGCCCCGGCATCGCCCTCAAGAGCGAGGCTATCGGATTGGCCGTGATGGCAGAACTTCCACTCGTTGTCATCGACGTGATGCGCGGTGGTCCATCGACTGGTCTTCCAACCAAAACCGAGCAGACCGACCTCATGCAGTGCATCTACGGACGCAATGGTGAGTCTCCTTGTGTTGTGATGGCAGCTTCTTCGCCAGTCGATTGCTTCTATGCCGCCTACAATGCTTCGAAGATTGCACTCGAGCACAATACGCCCGTCATTCTTCTGACTGATGCATTCCTGGGCAATGGTTCTTCATCGCTTCGCATCCCCGATCCCGAGAACCTTCCCGACATCAAGGCCGCCATTGCTACTCCCGATATGGCAGGCAGCTATGAGCCTTATGCTCGCGATCCAGAGACATTCGTTCGTCTCAAGGCCATCCCTGGCACTGAGGGCCTTATGCACCGTCTGGGTGGTCTCGAAAAGGATGAGCATGGTGCTATTTCGACCAATCCTGAGGTTCACCAGAAGATGGTTCGCAACCGTCAGGCCAAGATCGACTACATCGCCAATGTCATTCCCGAGCTTGAAGTCATGGGTGATGCAGATGCCGACACTCTCGTCATCGGATGGGGTGGCACCTGCGGTCACATCTCTGCTGCCGTCGAGAATCTTCGTGCTCAGGGCATGAAGTTGGCACAGGCTCACTTCGAGTACATCGTTCCGCTTCCAAAGAACACCGCCGATGTGCTCCGCAAGTACAAGAACATCCTCTGCTGCGAGCTCAACAACGGCCAGTTTGCCGCCTATCTGCGTTCGAAGGTCGAAGGCATCTCTGTTAAGGAGTTTACAGAAGTCAAGGGTCAGCCCTTCCAGATTCGAGATATCGAAGAAGCTATCCTTTCTGTAGTAAAAGGGTAGTAAAAGAGTAGTAAAAAAGTAGTAAAAGGGACGTTTGTTATGGAGGGTTATAGCTTTAGAGATATCATCGCATGGCAAAAGGCACATGACTTTGCACTTGCTGTTTATGACAAGTGCAAGAATTTTCCTCAATGGGAAAGATATGGACTATGGTCCCAATTTACTCGTGCTGCTGTTTCTATTCCTGCAAACATTGCTGAAGGTAATAAGAAACTGGGCAAGGCTGACAAACTGCGGTTCTTGAACATCTCACAAAGCAGTCTGGAAGAATGCCGATACTACATCATTTTGTCTCAAGATCTTCATTATATTACTAAAGAAGACGCTGATTTGCTGAATTATAAGATTGAAGGTGCAAGTTGGTACTTGAATGCGTACATTAACGGAATAATTAATAATAGCGGTATAAAGGATTAATAAAAGTATAAGTTAGGGTCAAGAAAAGGTATCGTCCTTTTTACTCCCCTTTTACTCCTCTTTTACTCCCTTTTTACTCCCAAAAATATAAGCTATGACACAATATACTCAAGCTGACTTCAAGTCGGACCAGCCGCTGAAATTCTGTGCTGGTTGTGGCGATCATGCTGTTGCTGCCTCGATGCAGCGTGCAATGGCAGAACTGGGCATTGCTCCCAGTCAGACCGCAGTGATTTCGGGTATCGGTTGTTCAAGCCGTATGCCATACTATATGAACACCTACGGCATGCATACCATCCATGGTCGTGGCCTGGCTATCGCTACGGGCCTCAAGGTCGCACGTCCCGACCTCACCGTTTGGAATGTGACGGGCGACGGCGACTGCCTCGCCATCGGTGGCAACCACTTCATCCATGCGATGCGTCGTAACATCGACCTCAACATCATCCTTTTCAACAATAAGATCTATGGTTTGACCAAGGGACAGTATTCACCTACCTCCGACCGTGGTCTTGTCACCAAGTCATCACCTTGGGGAACCGTTGAGGATCCTTTCTGCCCGGCAGAGCTTTGCATCGGAGCACGTGGTACATTCTTCGCACGTGCTATCGATGGTGACATCAAGAACAGCATTGCTGCCATGAAGGCCGCCGTGGGTCACAAGGGTGCATCCGTTGTAGAGATGCTTTGCAACTGCGTTATCTTCGCTGATGGCATCCATAAGCTCGTCACCGATCCTGCCGTACGTGCCGACAAGACCATCCTCCTCGAGGACGGCAAGCCGATGATCTATGGCAAGAACCGCGACAAGGGTCTCGTTCTCGACGGTTGGAACATCAAGTCGGTCACCATCGGAGAGAATGGCATCACCGAAAAGGATCTGCTCGTGCATGATGCGAAGATGGTCGATCCTACCTTCCACCTCAAGCTTGCCATGATGGGCTACAGCCCTTATGGATATGCCGGCGCCACCGACGAACTGCCTATCGCACTCGGTGTGATTCGCAATGTCGAAGGCATCTCTTACGATGAGGCCGTAGCTGGGCAGATCGAGGAGGTGAAGGGCAAGAAGAAGGCCCGCACACTTCGTGAACTGCTCCTCTCTGGCGACACTTGGGAGGTGAAGTGATACCTTGCAATAATCTAAGATTATACTTTTATGCCCCGAACGGTTTTTGTCGTTCGGGGTATTTTTTATAACATAAAAATAGGGCTATTCAGTACGTTTTTTTGTTAAAATGGGAGAAAATGAAATATTTTTTAATGAAAATTGAATAAATTTTTGGAATCAAAAGTGAAAAACATTATCTTTGCGCCTCCGAAAAGACAAATTGACAATCATTTGTACACACAATTATAACAACTAATGAACTTTAACCAATTCCGAAAAGGAGCCAAGATTCCCACCATCGCATTACTAACGATGCTGGGTATTTCGCCATTGCCACAAGTGTGGTTGGCTCCAACTGCTGCTTATGCGCAGCAGTCCATTGTGAAAGGTACGATCATTGACGAGTTCGGCGAACCGGTTCCCGGCGCCAGTGTCGTGGTCGCAGGTACAACGACGGGTACCATCACGGACTTTGACGGAAACTTCTCATTAAACGTCAAGCCGGGTGCCGAGTTGAGAATTTCTTTTGTGGGTTACGAGACCCAGACCGTCAAGGCCAAGGATGGCATGACCATCAAGCTCAGCGAGAACTCTGAGTTGCTTGGCGAGGTCGAGGTCGTGGCCTATGGTGTTCAGAAGAAGGTCACCATGACCGGTGCCGTGGCTTCGGTCAAGAGCGAAGACCTCGTCCGCACCTCTGTGGGCTCGGTCAACAACGTGCTCGGTGGTCAGCTCTCTGGTGTAACCACCGTACAGTATTCGGGTGAGCCTGGTAGCGATGCCGCAGACATTTTCGTGCGTGGTAAGGCTACATGGGTCAATGCCGCACCTCTCATCCAGGTCGATGGTGTCGAGCGTTCGATGAACGATATCGACCCCAATGAAATCGAGTCGATCTCTGTCCTCAAGGATGCCTCTGCAACAGCAGTATTCGGTGTGCGTGGCGCCAATGGTGTCGTGCTCATCACGACACGCCGTGGTCAGGAAGGAAAGGCCAAGATCAGTGTTTCCACCTCGTTCTCGGCACTTAGTCCTACCAAGATGGTTGAGCAGGCTTCAGCTTTGGATTATGCTCTGTTCTACAATCAGATGAGCGACAACGATGGCCTGGCACATCCTTTCTCGGATGCTATCATCCAGAAGTTCCGCGATGGCAGCGACCCCATTCGTTTCCCCAGCACCCAGTGGGCCGACTACATCATGAAGGACTTCACCCTGCAGCATCAGCACAACATTAACATTTCGGGTGGTAATGACCATCTGAAGTATTTCGTGTCGGCTGGTTACTACTATCAGGGCGGTCTTTTCAAGGAGTTTGACATGCCATACGATTACGGCTATCAGTACAACCGTTTCAACTATCGTGCCAATCTCGACCTCAAGGCCACCAAGACGACAACCATCTCGTTCAATGTGGCAGGTAACGTCAACAATGCCGACAAGCCTTATACGGGCCAGGGTTCTGCAGGTATGATCAAGAACATCTACTATGCCACCCCATTCTCCAGCCCAGGTATTGTCAACGGACATATGGTCTATACCACTACAGACTATACTGACGGCTTGAACCTCCCGTTCCTCGGTGGTACGGGTATGGCTTACTTCGGCAATGGTTTTATGCAGACCAACAACAACAAAATCCAAATGGACCTTGTGCTCGACCAGAAACTCGATTTCTGGGGATGGAGCAAGGGACTCAGCTTTAAGGCCAAGGGATCATACAACTCGGCGTTTACCGTCAGCAAGCAGGGTGATTCGGGACTGGCTTCGTTCAACCCGCTTGTTCAATACGATGAGAACGGAAATGTCATTTACAATGCTGATGGTACACCATTCATTCGTTATCGTCAGAACGGCAATGACACCGATCCTTCATATCGTTCATCACAGGGCAAGGCCCGTGACTGGTACGTTGAGGCAAGCTTGAACTACAACCGCAGTTTCGGCAAACATACCGTCACGGCTCTCGCTCTTTACAACCAGTCCAAGTATTACTATTTTAGCGCATCTTATCCCGATGTTCCGCGTTCTTACGTGGGCTTCGTTGGACGTGTTACCTACGACTGGGCAAACCGCTACATGGCTGAGTTCAATATGGGCTACAATGGTTCAGAGAACTTCCCTCCAGGTGCTCGATTTGGTGTATTCCCCGCTGGCTCTATCGGTTGGAACATTTCAGAAGAGTCTTGGTGGGAGCCTATCAAGGGCGTTATCTCTTTTATGAAGCTGCGTGCTTCTATCGGTCTGGTAGGTAATGATAAGACAGCGGATGCTTCTCGATTTGTTTATCTTCCCGATCCTTATGTCACCGATCAGGATGGCTTGATGACCAACTGTCTTACGCAGCCTCTCACCAACACCTACGCCTATCAGTTCGGCAATGGCGCACCATCGAACGACCCTGCCTCGCTCAAAGGAGCATACGAGAGTCAGAAGAGCAACCCTGAAATTGGTTGGGAAAAGGCGCTCAAGCAGGACTATGGTGTAGATGTCCATTTCTTCAATGATAGGCTTAGTGCCTCCTTCGACTACTACTATGAGCATCGTACCGACATCCTTCTTCGGGATTTGACTGTGCCCAGTATCATCGGTTTTACTGTGCCTCAAGCCAACTTGGGCGAGACTAAGAGTTGGGGTTGGGAATTATCTCTCAACTGGAACGACAAGATTGGTAATGATTTCCGTTATTGGGTGAAGGCCAACCTCTCGTATAACCAAAACGAAGTTTTAGAGATGAAGGAAAGGCCTCAGACCATGGAATATCAGTATCAGAGGGGTCACCGTATTGGAGCTCGTTCAATGTACAAGTTCTGGAAGTACTATGAGGGACCTCAGACCGAGGCCGAATACAAGGAAACTTTCGGACAGGATTTCCCTGTGCAGCTTGTCGGCAAAATTAAGCCAGGCGATTGCGTCTATGTGGACCTCAATGGCGATGGACTTATCGATGAAACCGATATGACACGTGACAATGGCTACACCGACGATCCACAGTACATGATTGGTACCACCTTCGGTTTCAACTGGAAGCGTCTGACCTTCAATTGCCAGCTCACTGGTGCTTGGAATGTGAGTCGATACATCACCGACGTATTCCGTCAGCCTTACTTCTGCTCGTCCAACACCACACAGGGTGGTCTGCTCCAGTATCACGTCGATAACACTTGGGTGCCTGGCGTCTATGAGAGTCAGGATGCCCTCTATCCGCGTGCCACCTGGGCTAACGCCGTGCAAAACTATGCTGCTGCCGACCTCTACGAGAAGGATGCCAAGTATCTTCGCGTCAAGACTGTTTCGCTCGGCTACGACTTCAAGAGTGAATGGCTTAAGCATAAGTTGGGCATCAGCAAGTTCGAGTTGACCCTTTCGGGCTACAACCTCCTCACTTTTACCCCCTACACTTGGGGCGATCCTGAAACCACTGCTTCCAGCGCACCTTCCTACCCGCTGCAGCGTACCTATACGGTCAGCCTGAATATCGGTTTCTAACAGAAGACTGTGACACATTATTTATATAATAAGTAAAATCAATATGAAACAATATAAAGTTCTACTTGGTGCCGCTGCCCTTCTGTTGGCGTCGAGTGTGGCTTGTACCGATGAGATTGCCGTTGGTGATGCTGGCCTTGACAAGGCCACAAGTTCCACGGCCACCATCGACACCGTATTTACCAATGCGGAATTTGCCCGACAGTTTCTTATCGGCATCTATTCGAAGCAGTATTATGGACTGCCATACACCAATGGTGGCGCCTATCAACCCCATGCCGGCAATCCTTACGCAGGCAAGTCGGATGGCTTGACCGACTGCTGGCATCAGTTTTGGAATGGTGCCGCTGTTTTCGGCAAGTACTACAATGGCTCTCTGACAGCCTACGTCACTCGCGACGACGCATTGGATGGCCCTCTCTATTCGTATGACAGGGAGTTCCAGTGGTACTCAATCCGCGCCTCTCACATTTTCCTCGCTAACCTCGATCGTGTTCCTTCGAGGGATATGGGCGATGACGAGAAGTTCCGTCTCAAGGCTGAGGCCCGTTGCTTGATGGTCGACGCTTTTTGGCAGACCTTCCAACGCTACGGTGGTATCCCCATTATGGATCATGCCCTCGAAAACTCTGAGACTGCTAATCCTTTTCCCCGCGATTCTGTCGAGAAATGTATCGACTGGATGGTCAATCAGCTTGACTCGGCCATTGCCGACAGTCATTTCCCCTGGGTGACAGAGGATCCCACCAATATGAGCGGTCGTTGGACAAAGGCTGGTGCCATGGCCTTGAAGTGCAAGATCCTGCAGTTTGCAGCTTCTCCACTGCTTAACCCACAGGATGGACAACCTTATTACACCGGCGCTCCCGCCGAAGTGCTCCCGTTCATCATGTACACCTCCGATGCCAAGACCACCTATCAGCAGCGTTGGGACCGCTTCGCAACTGCTTGCGATGAGTTCTTCGACAAACTTAATAGTTCCGGCTATTATGCATTGATGACAGCCGATGGTTCGCCTAAGGGAAGCACCGAGGCAAATGTTCCTGCCTTCCGCCTGGCCTATCGCAAGGGATATTTCCTCCGCTCTTCGACCGAGATTCTTCATTCCGTACGTGTCTTTGGTCAGGACAATATGGCTACAGCACGTTACTGCTGGCACTCATGGTATTCGCAGAGCGTACCGCGTAATGCATATTGCCCCACACAGGAATATGTTGAGAAGTTCCCCTTCTACGATGGCGAGCCATTTAACTGGCAGAATGCTTCCGATCGTACTTACAAGGAAGCAAAGACTGCTGACGGCAGGGATACTCTCGTCTTCCTTACCAACTCCAAAACAGGTGCCATCACCCGACAGACCAAGTCGCTTCACACCATGTTCGTCCGTGGTTCCATTCCTTCAGGTTCACGTCAGCTCAACACAGTTCTGACTCGCGACCCACGTCTCTACGAGGAGTGCATCGTCAATGGTCAGCAGAAGAATCTTGACTGGACCACAGCTACTATGTCGGGTTATCCTTGGGAGCTTTGGTACAATGGCGCTGATGGAGGCACGGGTGTCTTCACTCAGACTAATACCATGTTCGGATCCGGATATGGCTACAATAAGTATTACCTTGGAACTGGTGCCTACAGTGGTGATGCCAGTGCCGACAGCTATCGTTATCAGACGCAATGGGTGGCTCTTTCCCTCGCCGACATGTATCTCACTTATGCCGAGGCTCTCGTGATGCGTACCAACAAAGACGTCGCCAAGGCCGTCGAGATGGTCGATAAGGTACGTGAACGTGTGGGTCTTCCCACCATGTCACGCATCTGGACTATGGCCAAGAACCGTGATGCTGCTGGTTACACTGCCAATTCTGCTGAGGCCGCTGTGGCCACCGCTGTCAACCTTCCCAACGGCTATACTACCAATGAGTTCATCGAAGAACTCCTCGACGAACGCGTTCGTGAGCTTGGTCTTACCGATGCTCGTTGGTTCGATATGATTCGCTACAAACGTACCGACTGGATGACCAAGCAGCTGCATGGCCTACTCCAGCATCGTCTGGTCAGCGACAAGGATGCCGCTGGCAACATGATTTTCGTGGAGCGCAACGTGGCATGGGTCGGTGCTGACCGTGACAATGATGAATCTTCTACCCAGCCTGTCGATTTCCGCAGTGAGGTGGTCGAGATTACAGGTAATAAACGTGTCCTTTGGGGCCAGGATCCTAAGTCCAATGTCGTGCAGCAGTGGCTCCTCAATCCGCTTCCACAGGCAGAAATCAACAAGCAGTATGGCCTTGTACAGAACCCTGGCTGGTAATTAATACAACTATTCTATATGAAGACAAATTATATTATTACACTGACATTGCTTGCAGGTTTGAGCCTGCCTGCGATGGCCCAGTATGACATCATTGACTCGGTCGCCTACAAGGATCAGCGCGTCGATGTGGGTGCCTCGCGTACTTTCACCCGTGAGATCTCCGCAGCTTCTGTAAGTGTCATTACGAACAAGGATGTCAATCGTCGCGGTGCCCGTAATATCGGCAATAACCTGATTGGCCAGGGCAATGGTCTCGTCTCCCTTCAGGGAGCGGGCCTCTACAATGCCGCAAATCCCACGTTCTATGTGCGTGGACTCCAAAGCCTCAGTGGCAGTACCCCGCTCATCCTCGTCGATGGTATCGAACGCAGTATCGACAATGTGATTGCCGATGACGTTGAATCGGTAACCGTTCTCAAGGATGCAGCCGCTACCGCCATCTACGGATACAAGGGGGCCAATGGTGTCATCCTCATCACCACCAAGCATGGTAACTTCAACGAGCGCAACATCCGCTTCTCCTATGATCACGAGTTCCAGCTGATGACCAACAAGCCTAAGTTTGTAGATGCAGCAACTTACGCCAACGCTGTCAATGAGGCATATCGTAACCAGGGTGGCAAGGCAGTCTATAGCGACGCCGTCATTCAGTCGTACCAGAACGGAAGCAATCCGCTCTATTATCCCAATGTCAACTGGGTAGATGAGACTTTCCGCGATATGGCTCACATGAATCGTTACAACCTTGAGTTCTCCGGAGGCGGCAGGAATATCCGCTACTACACCGACGTCAACTTGCTCACCTCCTATGGCTTTGTGAACCATACTGAGCCGGCTGAGGGTGGATATTCCACGCAGAACAAATATACGCGTGCCACAATTCGCTCTAATATGGATGTCGAGCTCACTCCGACCACATTACTCCATACCCACCTCTTCGGTGTATTGACTGAGCAGTCTCAGCCCGGTAACAGGGCAGATCTTTGGTCGATGGTCTATCAGGTACCTGCCAATGCCTTCCCAATCAGATTGGATAATGGCGTTTGGGGTGGCAACTCAGTTTATACCACCAACAACCCCTATGCTCAGTCGAATGGTACTGCCTACTATAAGAATCACCAGCGTGCCCTCAATGCTGACTTTGTCATCGATCAGGACCTCTCATCTGTCACCGAAGGCTTGAAGGCTTCTGTCCAGCTCGGTTATGACACCTGGAGTAACCTTTATGAAGATCACTCCAAGTCTTTCCGTTATGGCAGCTACTCCGTATCAAATTACACGGGTGGTGTGGTCGATCCTGCCAGTGCTTCTCTCTCCATCGAGGGTAATGACAGCAATATGGGTACGGCTTCTGGCAACAATGACTGGACACGTCGCTTCTTCGTCAATGGCAACCTGACCTATGACCACAGTTTTGGCAAGAACGACCTCTTCGGCGAATTCCGCTACAACTACGAGTTCAACGATGTCACCGGCACCAATACCAGCCTTTATCGTCAGAACTTCTCATTCTTGGCCAACTATGTTTATGACAAGCGTTACACCGCTCAAGTCACCCTCGTCTATAGTGGATCGAACCGTCTGGCCGATGGCAGCAAGTGGGCATTCATGCCTACAGGAGCCTTGTCGTGGAATGTCAGCAACGAAGCCTTCATGGAGGACATCACTTGGATTGACTTCCTGAAACTTCGCGCCAGTGCAGGTCTCCAACAGCTCGATGTTCTGCCAGGCGATAACGTTTGGACCTACTACGAGCAGTTCTACGCTTTCGGCTCGCCTGCCTATTCATTCGACAATACCGGCAGCGGCACTGAGTTCGGCAACACCTACATTGCACAGGCCAAGACACAGAGTCTCGGACGTGAGAAGGCCTTGAAGTACAACATCGGTTTCGATGCGACTCTCTTCAAGGGACTCAACCTCAGCTTCGACTACTATTTCCAGAACCGTTATGACATCTGGTGCTCCACCAGCGGTAGCTACACCTCTGTTTTCGGTCTGACTGCTCCCTATGAAAATGTGGGCAAGGTTGAAAGCCACGGCTTCGAGGTAATGCTCGATTACAGCAAGCGCTTTGGCGACTGGACTGTTAACTTAGGCGGCACCTACAACATGAACAAGAACGAGATCAAGGAGCAGGCCGAGGCACCTCAGCTTCACCCTAACACTGTCACCACGGGTCATCCATATACCCAAACCTTCGGTTACATTGCTGACGGCTTCTTCCAGACCTCCGACGATGCCAACGGCAATGGTGTAATCGAAACCAGCGAGATGGCCGTTCCTCAGACCTTCACTACCGTTTATCCGGGTGACGTGAAGTACCGTGACGTGAATGGTGACGGCAAGATCGATACCAACGACCGCACTGCCATCGGCTACAGCACCACGTGCCCAGAGATTGTCTATACTGCTCACTTCGGAATCGACTGGAAGGGATTCGGCATTGATGCCACCCTGCAGGGCGTAGCTAACTACAGCGGCACGCTCACCACTTCAGGCATGTACCGCTCGGCTGTGGCCACCAACACTTTGTCGCAGTACCTCTACGACAATGCTTGGAGCAGCGAGCGCGGTAACACCGCCAACCCCAAGTTCCCACGACTCAGCCCGACGGGCAATGCCAACAACGACCTGGTCAACACGCTCTGTCTCTTCGATCGCAGCTACCTCAAGCTTCGCAACGTCGAGCTTTACTACAACTTTCCAGCCTCGATGCTCGAGAAGGTGAAGTACATCAGCGGTGTGCGCGTCTATGTGAAGGGTATCGATCTCTTCACCTTCGACAATCTTGACAATGGCGATGCAGGTGCCTACGGCGCTACCTTGCCTTTGACCCGTAACGTCCAGGTGGGCGCTTCCATTTCATTCTAATTCATAATTCCCAAGACAATAGATTATGAAACTATTCAAGACATTAACCGGTGTTGGTCTGATGACGCTCGTCCTTGCTTCGTGTGAAGAGAAGATGGATTACAACGAGTACACCGCCTACGACCAGGAGTATATCCAGCGCTCATTCTCCTATGTCGGCGGCTTCATGGCCAAGATTTACAACGATATCGATACCGACTGGGGTAACAACTCCGGAGCGATGCTGGCTTCGGCTACCGACGAGTCGGTCTATAGCCACGATGGCAACACCATCGAGGACTTCTACAATGGCAACTGGAGCGCCTCCAATCCTCACCAGACCATCTGGTCGTCGGCCTACGAAGGCATCACCTACTGCAACGAGGTGCTCGACAACTGGACCAATCTCCAGTTCGAGCAGTTCGCCCTCAACAAGGACTATGAGCAGCAGATGTTCCTCTACAACAACTATCAGTACGAGGCACGTTGGGCACGCGCTTACTTCTATTACACTCTTGTCCGTCAGTATGGTGGCGTCCCCTTCAAGACACACAATATGACGGGAGAGGAGGAGACAGCTCTGCCACGCACCTCTGCTGATGAGATTTTCAAGTTCATCATCTCGGAGTGCGACGACATCAAGGACAAGATCATTGCCGACTACACCAACATTGGCGATATGGCCCTCTATAAGCCACAGACTGGTCGTGCCAGCAAGTTTGCCGTCGAGGCACTCAAGGCACAGGCTGCCCTCTATCAGGCTTCTCCACTCTTCACGCAAGGAAAGAGCGAGGCTGAAAAGGCCGCTCTTTGGCGTGCTGCTGCTGAGGCAAATCGCGATCTCATTCTCGATGCAGAGGCTGGTGGCAAGGGACTGGCTGTTTCACTCGATACGCTTTGGAACATCAGCTACATCTCCGATCCGCAGTGCTTCAAGGAAATCCTTTTCGCTCGTCGCACGGCTGCTGCCAACACTTTCGAGTCGTACAATTTCCCCGTGGGCTATTCCAGCGGTCAGGGCGGTAACTGCCCGACACAGGATTTCGTCGATGCCTTCGATTGCACCGATGGTCTCCCCATCACCGAGAGTCCGCTCTATGACCCCCAGAATCCTTACGCCAACCGTGATCCCCGTCTGGAAATGACCGTGGCACACAATGGTGATCTTTGGCCCAATGACCTTGCCCGTTACAACAGTACCTATCCGACACTGCAGACTTATGTGGGTGGATATCATTCGCGCACAGGTGCTTCGGCAGGTGCATCCTACGCTACTCCAACGGGCTATTACCTCAAGAAGTTCTGTAATCCTTCGCAGATTCTCCGTGGTCGTTCGGGTTATGCAGTTTCCACTTCTCCTCACGGCTGGCTTACCTTCCGCATGGGCGGTATGTACCTCAACTATGCTGAGGCTGTGTTCCAGTACTTCAAGGCCATCGGTCGCGCCGATGCTGCCGATGCTACTGGTGAAGGATTCAACTATTCTGCTCGCTATCTGGCCAGCCTCACCCGCAAGCGCTCTGGTATGCCTGAGTTCCCAACGGGTATGAGCAACGACGAATTCTGGACACGCTACAAGCGTGAACGTCAGGTCGAGCTTGCCTTCGAGGGTCATCGTTTCTACGACGTGCGTCGCTGGATGGACAATGCTGAGACCAGCAAGGTCATGAATGTTCACGCCATGGAGATCGTTCAGAACATCTCTGAGGCCAACGACACGACCTACACCTACACCGTGAAGCCCATCACCCGTGGCAACGGACAATGGGATGCCAAGTGGAACCTCTTCCCCTTCTCGCAGACCGAGATCATGAAGTCGGGTGGCGCTATCATCCAGAACGAGGGATGGTAATCTTCTGAACAATAGTGGTCGGAGTAATCGGAGAACTCTGAGTTCTCGGAATACTCGGAATACTCCGAATACTCGGAATGCTCCGAATACTCCGACCACTAAAAAACTATAACCTATCTTCCAACATTATTAACAATTAAAACCAATTGTAACATGAAAAAGTTTACTTTTTTTGCTACAGCAGCCCTCGCTCTCGTGACCTTCACGGCAAAGGCTGAGTTAATGGACAAGGCATTCTACAAGATGCAGACCTTTTCCGTCATCCAAGATGCCAATGTGACCGCTCCTGGAACGGGTACCAATCCCATCACTGTACAGAGCACCAAGACCAACAACACTCCACGTTATCTCTACACTACATGGGGTGAAGAAGGTTGGGCCAAGGCTCCAGACCCACTTCCGGAAACTGGTTACAGCTTCTCCTGCAAGTTCACCATCGCTGCAGATGGTGGCGTTTCGAACTGCCTTGAGTTCGTGCTTATGCCTGTCGATGTTGCTGTTACAACCAATCACATGAAGCTGCAGCCAACCACCGAGTACTTCTTCCGCTTCCACCAGGCCGTCAACGGCACAGCTGAGGGCGATACCATCTATGTGAATGGTGATGTCATCGAGAATGCCAACTGGAACTTTGGTGAGCGCAATGGTCAAGAGGCTGTCCTCCAGGTAGGCACCGAATATACCATCCGTGTCGATGTCAACCAGGCCGGTACCGAGGCCAAGTCGAGCATCATTGCTGCCGATGGTACCGTTGTCTTCGAGGGCACAAAGGACATTTCAGGTCTCAGCAACTCCAAGATGGGCACACTCTGGTTCAACACCTCTGGCGCCTGCACCTACAAGTTCGACGACGTGAAGCTCTCGACGCTTGCCGACGGCCCCTTCGCTGCCGAGCCTTCTGTAGAGCTCCTCGCCTGCATCGACACCGAGCGCGACTTCTACGTACAGTATGAGGAAGGCACCGCCCTCCACTGGATCCTCCCCGGTGAGGAAGAGGAGGCCGAAGGCTCTCCCGTTTACTACACCGATGGCAAGATGGGCCGCAACTTCGAGGAGGATCCCGACCTCGCTGGCGGTGCCTGGATCATCGAGTGCTTCCAGTCGGGTATCCTCAAGTGCTGGACCAGCCGTGAGGAGGATGAGAGCAAGGTTTCCGACGTGGTTGAGACCGAGGTTGTCTGCGAGACCATCAACATGCCCAATCCTTCGGCCTACATCTCCAATGTGGCTGCTGGCTTCGGCAAGACCTATACCCTCACCTGCGACAACTCCGAGACCCTGCTTCGTCCAACCGTTACCATCCACTATGTATTGAAGGATGCTGCTGGTTCTACCCTTGCCGAGGGCAACAAGATGTCGGGCGAGACCGTTGACTTCACTGCCGCTGGTTCACTTGACCTCTATGCATTCGACAACACTCACCCAACCGAGTGGTATGGCCGTTCTGAAACTGTTACCATCAATAACGATGTAGAGTACGTTCTTGCTGCCTCCAACGACTACCAGTGGAGCAAGGAGGTTTGCGACGGCACCGTAGAGGGCTTCACCCGTGTCGAGATTGTTGATAACGGCAATAAGTCGCACTGGGATCGTATCTACTCCACCCAGTACTACGGCTACGATGCCGATGGCAACATCATCTGCTCGGATGGCACCTGGTCGGCTGACAAGAGCGAGGAGGATGTCGTATATTGGAAGCGTGGCTTCGGCTTCTTCGACAAGTCGGTCATCGGCACTGATGACTGCAAGTGGAACGTTCAGGTTCCCGATGACATCTACACTGGTTTCTTGCCGATCGTTCCCGACCAGAGCGATGCTTGGGAACTTACCGCTTGGAGCATCTTCCCCCTTGAGGGCATCGTTTACTATCATGTATCAGCTAATGTAGGCAAGAACGCTAAGGGTGAGTCAGGTTATGTGCCCATGCATATTCAGGAGAACTACATCTCCGACAACGCCGATAAGCCAAACTTCTACGTAGTTCATTACCGTGCTGGTTATGATCGTCCCGACAAGGGTGACAGCAATTTTACCGAGGTTGTTGTAGCTGGCGAGACATACTATCTCTATCGCTACGACAGGGCTATCAACAGCGTTGAGGTTTACACCTACAAGGGCTTCGAGGCTGGCATCGAGGCAATTGAGAACGATGCTCCTGTTCAGCAGGCTGCTCCTATCTTCAACCTCCGTGGTCAGCGTGTTGAGAATATGGCAGCTCCTGGCTTCTACATCCAGGGCAACCAGAAGGTATTCGTGAAGTAATCCATTACATCAAATCTCATATCATCGTACCGGTGGCATTTTGCCATCGGTACTTTTTCTTTTTTTGCATCCTCCAATTTCATTCTTGTGGGATAAAATGTCGATTCTTAGGTTTTTTCGTGTTTTTTTGTTCGAATATTTTGAGAAGTGCAATTTGTTGCTTATCTTTGTAACCTCATATACACATCACGCTCACACATAAATATCTGAATATGCGAACCATCAAGCTATTCCTCATTGCAGCCTTTGGCGCTGCTGCGTTGTCAGTATCTGCCCAGCGACAGAACACCGACCAGTTGGACCGCGGTCTTATTGCCGTCCAGACTTCGGAAGGCGTCTATTGCTCGTGGCGTATCCAGGCTGACGAGTATTACGACACTCAGTATAACCTTTATCGCAATGGTGCCAAGGTGAACGAGGCTCCTCTCTCGGTTTCCAATCTGTTGGTGAAGGAGGGAATTGCTTCTGACACCTATACCGTACGTGCTATCGTTCGTGGGGTAGAACAGGAGGCCTCCGATGCTGCCACCGTTTGGGCACAGAACTATTTGGAGATTGTCCCCAAGCATGACGCTTCGTTGACGTCTACCTATGTTCCCAACGATATCTGCATGGCCGACGTCGATGGCGATGGCGAACTCGAGATCCTTATCAAGTATGATAACCAGAGCGAGATCAGTGCCAGCTATCCGAAGAACGGCAACAACGGAGAGTATTCACTCTTCGAATGCATGAAGCTCGACGGCACCGTGCTCTGGTGGGTCAACTGTGGTCCCAACATGGGCGACTTCCAGAACAACGAGCAGAATATCGTGGCCTACGACTGGGATGGCGATGGTCGTGCAGAATGTGTTTTCCGCGCTGCCGATGGCACTACTATTCATTTGGCCGACGGCTCGACCTATGTTGTTGGCGACGCTTCGCTCAACTATCGTGCTGCTACTGGCGGCGGTACCAACTGGTTTATGCACAGCGGTGCCGAGTTCCTTCTTTATGTAGATGGACAAACTGGAAAGCCCTATCAGTGCATCGACTATCCGTTGCCTCGTCTCGAGGAGAGCGAGAACCCGCGTCATCTTCTCAGCGGTTCGGCTTACGACGACCTCGTCAAGAATGCTTGGGGCGATGGTTATGGCCACCGCAGTTCGAAGCACTTCTTCGGCGCGCCCTATCTCGATGGCCAGAAGCCCAGCATCTTTCTGGGTCGTGGTATCTATACCCGCCACAAGTTCGTGGCTTTTGACGTCAATCCTGCTACTCACGAGCTCGTGCAGCGTTGGCGCTGGGATTGCAACTCTCCCGGTCCCTGGTACGGACAGGGCTATCATAACTACACCATTGCCGACGTCGATTGGGACGGACGCGATGAGATCATCTTCGGTTCGATGGTCATCGATGACAATGGCCTTGGCCTTTCCACTACCGGTCTTGGTCATGGTGATGCCCATCACGTAGCCGACCTCAATCCCTACATCCACGGGCAGGAGGAGTTCGCCTGCAACGAGGATTATCCCGACAACAACTACCGCGACGCTACTACATCGAAGATCTATTATCGCCAGACCAGTCCCAACGACGATGGACGTTCCATCGCCGGCAACTTCTCGAACGACTTCCCGGGTGCCATGGGCTTCAGTGGACACGATACGCCCATCAGCTGTGTCGTAAACGACCACGTTGACGGACTCACCAATTTGGGCGTGGCAATCAACTTCCGCATCTATTGGGACGGCGACCTTCAGGAGGAGTCGTTCAATGGCAGCGGCACACGCAATTCCACCGGTCAGATCTACAAGTACGGTCAGGCAAATGCCATCGCTACTCTCAAGGGCTCCATCACCAACAACGATACCAAATCCACTCCCTGCTATCAGGGCGACATCCTTGGAGATTGGCGCGAAGAGGTTATCATGCGCACTTCGGCCAATAATATTCGCATCTACACTACCACCGAGCCGACCGCTTGGCGTAACTACTCGCTCTGGTACGACCATCAGTACCGCAACGCCATGGTTTGGCAGATGTGCGGCTACAACCAGCCTCCTCATGTCAGCTACTTCCTTGGCGAACTCGAAGGCATTACCATCGCTCCTCCGCCGCTCACCACGGTAGGCCGTGAGGTTGTGGCCGCAGGAGGCACCATCTCCACTTCGCTGAATGACAAGCACGTCCTTGTAAGCGAAAATGCCGATGCAACTGTGGCTGTAGCTGCTGGTGCTTCACCCTATATCACGACGTTCAATGTGCCCTCTTGGGTGCAGGGAACAGCTCCGAGCGAATGCACGACGCAGCAGACCGATATCGTATATGATTATTATCGTCTCGACGTGACGGGCGAAGCTTTCACTGGAGCTATGCGCCTCGTCAAGCAAGGCGATGGCATCTTGACTTTGCCCAATGTGGAGCAGACCTATACAGGGCCATCCGACATCTGGGCGGGCACGCTCAACTTTGATGGTTCGCTGAAGAACAGCCGTCTCTGGCTCAATCGTTTTGCCGAACTCAACTCCGATGGCGGACGTTTCGCCACTATCCAGGCTGATTATGCTTCGGTTATTCGCCCAGGCGGTGCTGATAAAGTGGGTATTATCGAGGCCGACTCGCTTTTGCTCGGTTTCGGCTCGCGCATTGTCTTCGACATCACCGATGCCAATAACTTCGACCAGGTTCGAGCTCATCAACTTGTCATCGAAAAGAAGGAGTGGAAGTATGGCCCGCAATACAGCGCGCCTGTACTCGAATTTGTTTGCAGCCAGACTCCCACTGAAGGCGACTATGTACTCATCAGCACCGAAGGCTGTACAGGCAATGTGGTCAATCTGGTGGTTGAAGGCTTGAAGGGTGTCAAGTACAACCTTACGCTCGACGAGGGCAAGGTCGTTCTCCACGTGCTCAAGACTCGTGCCTCCGAAGATGTGGCTTGGACAGGTGCCGTCAGCAACATCTGGGATCTTGACAACACGCCCAACTTCAGCAGCTCGACCCAAACTTTCGTGACGGGCGACAATGTCACGTTTGGCGACGACGCTGCGCTCACCGAGGTCAATGTAGCCGAGGAACTCAGCCCAGGCAGCGTAACCTTCTTGGCCGACAGCAAGGAATACAAGATTTCTGGTAGCGGTGCCATCACAGGCAATGCCAGCGTTACTCTACAGGGTGCTGGAACCGTAAAAATGGGTGGTACACATACCTATACGGGCGGTACGTTCGTTCGTGGTGGTGTACTCGTGCCTGCATTGATGGCCAACAAAGATGGTGTGGCCTACGGCTCTGTGGGTGGCGTGAACGATAAAGTAGAGCTCGACAATCGTGCCGTGCTTCGTACCACTTCCGATATGACCACCTCGCAGCCTATTGTCATCGGAACAGGTGGCGGCACACTCGACGTCAGTGGCGGTACACTGATTCTGAATGGAAGCCTCAAGAAGACAACCAATGCTGGCAAGGGCAATATCTACAAGGAAGGACGCGGAACACTTCAGCTCGAATGTGCACCCACCTTTGACACGCTCTTCGTCAATGGCGGAACGGTCTATGACTTCGGCGACAACCACTTCGGCAGCCGTGTGATTGAGTTCAATGGCGGTACGCTCCGTTACAACAACTCTATCTATTCCAGCAACTCCGAATCCACACGTTTCTGCGTTCCCGAGGGACAGGAGGGTACCATCTATCCCGACGGAAGATGCGACTACACGGGAGCTCTGACAGGAGGAGGCACGTTCAACGTGCATGCCACCTGGGTACGACTTTACTTCAATGGCAACTGGAGTGCCTTCACGGGTACCATCAAGGCTTATCAGGACGGTAAGGTTGGTTCCTATACTCCTTCGTTCGAGTTCAATAACTCCTATGGCCTCGGCAAGGCCACGCTCAACATCCAGTCGGGATGTACTGTGCATACCAACGGCAAGAACTTTGCCATCGGCGAACTCACAGGTTCTGGCAGCATCGACAACAAGGGCGAGAAGGCATCGACCGTCAACACGCTCTCCATCGGCGGCAAGGACACCGATTTTGCCTTTGGTGGCACTATCGTTGGTTCGAAGGTCGATAAGGTGGGAAGCGGCACTTGGACCGTCTCCAATACCACCTGTCTGGCTGACGCCGGCGGTGTGACAATCAGCAGCGGAACCTTGAAACTCAACAGTCGTTTTGCCACTGCCACGATGACAGGCAGCAGCGTCGTCACCATCAAGAACGGAGCTTCAATCACGGGTCGTGGTGTCGTACAGTCGCTCACCCTCAACTCGGGAGCCTCCCTGCAGCCAGGCATTGCCTCTTCACCCACGTCGAATGTTGGCACTGTGAAGACTTTGGGTAATCTGAATGCACAGGCAGGTTCCGATATCTACCTGAATATGGTGAACAAGTCCAATGGAGACAATTCCCGTTCGTGGGTAGAATGTGCGGGTGCGCTCACCTTTAACGGAACACTCCATCTCTCGCTCAGTCCAAATTACACCGCGGCCGAAGGCGACTCAACCACGCTCATCGTTGCCGAGACCATCAACGGCACGCCCACGTTCGACCTTCCCGACCTTCCCGAAGGCCTCTCTTGGGATACTTCGACGTTGATGCAGGATGGTGTCATCCGTGTCACGTCGGGCGCAGGCATCCAGCATGTGACAGCCGATGCCGGACAGTGCGACTGCCTTGTCTTTGACATCGCTGGCAAGCTCGTTGCCTCTTTCACCAATTGTGACCTTTCGGATCCCGCTACGCTTTCGAACCTCTTGCGCAAGCAAGGCTTGGCTTCCAGCGTTTATCTCGTTCGCATCACGAATGCTGATGGAGTCAAGGTTCGTCGTATAATCCTGAAGTAAACCAACTATTGGAAAGTTATGGAATATATGTCGAAAGAAGGCTATGACAAGATTATGGCCGAATTGGAACAACTTATAAACATAGAATATCCAAAAGTCAAGGAGGCGCTCATCGAGGCTCGCGACAAAGGCGATTTGAGCGAGAACTTCGAATATCATGCCGCCAAACGTGCGCAGTCACGACTGATTGGTAGAATTCGTTTTCTGCAAAAGATACTCAGGTTCACCCAGGTCATCGATACGAATCGACTGGCCGCGGATGTCGTAGGCTTGCTTTCCAAGGTAGAGATGACCAATCTGGATACCGACAGCAAAAAGACTTTTACCATCGTCAGCCCGCATGAGATGAACCTTCTGGAAAACAAGATTTCCATCAATTCTCCCATCGCCCAGGCACTTATGGGAAAGAAAGTGGGCGATGTCGTGGAAGTGCATGTCCCTGCCGGAGTTCAAAAGTATCGCATCGAGAGCATTCAATTATAGCAAAAGAAGACGCAAATGAACTGTTACAAACTATTGGCAATGTGTACAACGGTGTTTATGGCAAGTTGCAGCGCCCCTACTATGGAGCAACAGATTGATGACCTCTATGAAAGGATGCCCCAGGAGGAGCGTATCGCCCAGTTGCGGAGCATGTTTATGGATGACCTCTTCGACGAGAGCGGACAACTGGATACAGCCAAGTGCCGCGAGCTGATTCCCTTTGGCATTGGTCACTTCTCGCAGTTTGCCATGCAGCAACCTCGTGACCCGAACGTGTTGCGCGACCGCGTGGCTGCCGTGCAGGATTGGCTGATGAATAACACACCGAACGGCATTCCAGCCCTCTGTCATGAGGAGGTGCTTTCGGGCGTGAATACGAAGGGTTCGACCATCTATCCGCAACAGATTGGTCAGGCTTGTTCGTTCAACACCGAACTGGCTGAGCGTAAGACCTTCCAGACGGCTACCGCCATGCGAAAGATGGGTGGCGTGCTGTCACTTTCGCCTATGGTCGATGTGTGCCGCACTCCCAGTTTCAATCGCCTGGAGGAATCTTATGGCGAGGATGGCTACTTATCGGCTGCGATGGGTGTCGCTTTTGTCGAGGGTTTGCAGCAGGGTAACCTGAAAATGGGTGTCGGAGCCTGTTCGAAGCACTATCTCGGCTACGGCGGAGGCGGTGATGCCGAAGAGAAGGAGATGATGGAAGAGATTCTTATGCCTCACGAGGCGATGATTCGTCAGGCAGGCAGTCTGGCCGTGATGCCCGGTTATCATGAGGTACATGGTACAAAGTGCGTCTGCAACTCCGAGATTCTTCAGGACATCCTTCGCGGCTATGTGGGCTTCGACGGTATGGTGGTCAGCGACTATACAGCCATCGACCAGATCCCAGGCTTGCAGACTCCCGTCGAGAAAGCTGCTGCGGCTATCAATGGTGGCAACGATGTGGATTTCCCACGAGGTGATAACTACAAGTACTTGCAGGAGGCTATCGACAAGGGAATGGTAAGACCCGAGACACTGGAACGTGCCGTGAAGAACGTGCTCCGTTACAAGTACCGTGCAGGTATTCTAAACGAGGTATTCGCCAAGGGCAAGGAGGTTCCTTTTGGCCAGGCTTCCTATCTTTACGATGATGGTGGACAGATTGTACTCGATTCGCCAGAGGAACGCCAGACATCCTACGAAATTGCCACGCAGTCGGTGGTGCTGCTCGAGAACAACGGCGTGCTGCCTTTGCAGGGCGAGAAGAAGAAGGTTCTGCTGACGGGACCCAATGCCAATTCGATGTGGGCGATGCTGGGCGACTATTCTTTCCCAGCTATGTCATATTTCTGGAAGAAAGTCGAAGAGGACCTCGATCATCCACACATCGTTACCTTGCTGGAAGGCATGAAGTCTGGCACCCCCGATGGAATAGACATCATGTATGAACGCGGATGCGACTGGACGGAGGAGATTGAGACCAAATACTCCGAACTCGGCGACGAACGCGCTTGGGAATACTACATCCTGCATCGCAAGGTGAACTCGGGCGAGAAGGCTGATAAGGCTGCTGCTCTTCGTTTGGCCAAGAAAGCTGATGTCATTGTGGCTGCCGTTGGTGAGAACGTAATGCTTTGTGGCGAGAATCGCGACCGTGAAGGACTGTGCCTGCCAGGCAAGCAGGAACAGTTTGTAGACGAGCTTCTGAAGACGGGCAAGCCAGTGGTACTCGTCATCTTCGGCGGACGTGCACAAGTAGTTTCTGGCTTGGCTGAGCGTTGTGCGGCTGTTATCCAGGCCTGGTATCCGGGAGAGGAAGGCGGTCGTGCCGTGGCTGACATCCTGTATGGAAAAGTTTCTCCTTCGGCAAAGTTGTCGGTTAGTTATCCTAACACGGAAGTCTATGAGCCTATTTGCTACAACTATACTGCCGAGCAGGATCCACGCGTACAGTGGCCCTTCGGCTATGGCCTGAGCTACACCACCTTTGAATATCAGAATCTGAAGGCTGATGCCGAGGTAAATACCACGGCTGAGACTGTCAGTTTGTCGTTCGAAGTGAAGAATACGGGCAATGTGGCTGCCGACGAGATTGCACAGATCTATCTCTCGCCGACAAGCGAGGATCAGCACATTCGTCCTCAGCAGTTGCAGGGTTTCGCACGTATTTCTCTTCAGCCTGGCGAGACAAAGACTGTGAAGGTAACGCTCTTCACTGATCAGTTCGGCTACTACTCCAACAATGGCGTTCGCCAATGGAACATCCAGCCCGGCAAGTTCGTCATCAAGGTGGGAGCTTCATCGCAGGATATCCGTTTGCAGCAGGAAGTTGCCCTTGCAGGTAATCCTGTCGTCAAACCTATCCGAAATCATTATTTCTCGGAGGTGTCGGTTGAATGAGGAAACCTCATTCCTACAAGAAAGAATAAAACAGGCAGCACGGCCAAAAGCGGTGCTGCCTGTTTTATTGTTGGGCTTTTATTCCTTGTAGAAATAAACGTCAGTGAACCTCATCGAAAGGCTCTTCGGTGTTGGTTTGAGCCAAGGGAGCGTCGGCTGCGGGCTCTTCGGCGTTGGTTTGAGCCAAGGGAGCGTCGGATGCGGGTTCTTCGGGTTTCTCGTTGGGGAACCACTCGGCGAGCTGCTGGTTGACCTTCTCTTCGATCTCGGGTGTCACGTGCGCCTTGACGCGGTTGTAGGCGATGGCGAGGGTTACGGCATTGTCGAGCAGCGAGAGGATGGGACCGAAGTTGTCGCGGTTCATGAGGTTGGGCATGAACTGGTAGGCGAGGGCTGCACCGATGATGACCTTATCGACGGTGGGGGTGGTCTCGGCAGTCATTACCTGATAGCATTCGAGGGAAACCTTGGTGGTTTCGAGCCCGGCTGTCTTGGCTCCTGTCTTGATCTTGTCGAGCAATGCGCCCGAAGTAAGTCCTTCCTGGAGTTTCTTGGCATAGTCATTGTCGGCGACGGCTTCCTTCACTTTGTTGACAATCTCGTTCTCGCCGAGGTTCTTGGTCATTTTCTTGACAACGTCGCTGTCGAGAATGTTCTTGAATAGATCTTCTAGCATAATAGTATTAATTTAAAGGTGATGTATTTGTCTATCAATCGTCACGAATTGTCGTGAACTGTTTCACGGGGCAAATTTACGATTATTATTCGATATTACAAAAGAAAATCGTCGGAATCACGTAAAAAAGTGCATTTCCGACGATTATTGTCTCTTTCTACCTGTTTTTCATTCAGTTTTTATGTACAATTGGGCATTTCGAATCGGAGCATACAGATTCTATCTACCAAATCTGTATCCTTCGCTTGGAGCATACAGATTTCATCTGCCAAATCTGTATGCCTCGCTCGGAGCATACAGATTCTATCTGTCAAAACTGTATTCTTCGCATGGAGCATACAGATTCTATCTACCAAATCTGTATGCCTCGCTTGAAGCATACAGATTTCATCTACCAAATCTGTATTCCTCGCTCGGAGCATACAGATTCTATCTACCAAATCTGTATTCCTCGCTCGGAGCATACAGATTCTATCTACCAAATCTGTATTCTTCGCTTGGAGCATACAGATTTCATCTGCCAAATCTGTATCCTTCGCTCGGCGCATACAGATTTCATCTACCAAATCTGTATCCTTCGCTCGGCGCATACAGATTTCATCTGCCAAATCTGTATCCTTCGCTTGGGGCATACAGATTTCATCTGCCAAAACTGTATGCTCTGTTCGAAGTAATTATTTTTTGTGTTTATAACGCCAGTTAGTGTTTGAGTGTACCAATAGGGATAATATAGACACCATCTTCTCTTTGATAAGGGAAATCTCCTAATCCAGTCAAGACCATCATAAACGATGGAGATTTCATTCGGGTGGTGTCTATATCGGATGCTAACTTCTTAAGTGTTTTTGCACCTTCTTCTATAAGGGTGTCGCCACCTAATTTGATTTCAATGAGTCCATAGGAACCATTTCTCAAATGAATAATAGCATCGCACTCCAATCCTTTCTTGTCACGATAATGATACACTTGGCCGTTTAAAGCGTCTGCATAAACTCTTAGGTCGCGGATTGCCAGTGTCTCAAACATCAGTCCCATAGTCTCCAAATCGTTGATGAGATCATTTGGGCTGGCTCCTAAAGCAGCAGTCGCAATACTCGGATCTGTAAAATATCGGTTATCACTTGTGCGTAATGCAGTCTTACTTCGTAAGTTAGGATTCCATGCAGGCATATCCTCGATGACGAATATTTTTTTTAAGGCTCTTATGTATTCATAGATCGTATTATCGGACAAACTGCTTGACTCGTTGGACTTTAGGTCTGCCAAAATGGTGCCAATGGTAGCCATACTTCCTTGATGGCGAGCGTATGATCTCATGAGCAGTTGCACACGTTGTGGATTGCGTTCGACGTTATCCACGCGAGAAATATCGCTGTCGCAAACAAGATCATAGTAATCATATGCTTGCTCTAAAGCATCTGTTTTATCCATGTCGATTGCACCAGGCCATCCTCCACGGCAAATTAGATAGGCCAGTTGGTTGATATCGATATGGTTGCTTCCTTTGGGAATATATTGTTCTTGATTGAAGAGATCTTCCAAGCTAACTTCTCCAGAAGAATCTCCAGATTCAAAAAGCGTCATTGTTCGCATTTTCAGTTTCGCAAAACGTCCAGTTCCCGAGTGAAATAATTCATCTGTAGAAGGAGGGACACTGCTTCCTGTGAGGATAAAATGCCCAAATCCACCGCGATGGTCCACCTCAAACCGAACACTGTCCCAAAGAGTTGGAGCAATCTGCCATTCGTCAATCAGACGTGGCGTGTCACCTGAAAGGAGTTGCTGAACATTAATTCTTGCTGCCTGAAGATTTTGTTGTCTGTGCATAGGGTCTGACATGTAAAGGCAACTCGCTGCTTGTTGTTCGGCTGTCGTTGTCTTGCCACACCATTTAGGTCCTTCTATCAATACTGCACCCTTTCTTCTTAGTCGCGCAGCCAACATTTCGTCGGCTATTCTTGGTTTGTAATTATTCATTTTTTCTTGTGCTTGGGAACTTGGCCGATTTTCACTTGGGAACTTGGCCGATTTTCACTTGGGAACTTGGCCGATTTTTCGGATGCAAAGATAATTGAATTTTTTAGAATCTCCAAATTTTATTAAATAATTGGATTTTTTTTTTATTGTAATATTGATGTTTCGGCTAAAATATTACAAATAGATAGCGTTATTAATATAAAAAGGGGACACGCTTGAAGCGTGCCCCCTTAGGGAATGATTAGATATTAATCACTGAGTGTGATGTATCAATCGTCGGTAGGAATCCAGCGTGGGTCACCGATTGGTTCATCGTAGAACTTCATCTTCCAGGTGAAATTACCATTGTCGGGATCGGCGAAGATCTGAGCAGAGGTGAGTTCGCTAGGTTCGAGATCGGTGATGTTGTTCGAGCCGAATACGCAGTCGGCTGCACGGAAGTTCTTGACAGCAGCATCGATGGTGCCGTTGGAACGTGCGCCACGTGAAGCCTCAGGATCGAAGGTCTTGCCGAATACGCAGTACGAGATGGTGATGTTGGTGTCCTGTCCGTTGCAGTCGGCGAAGTAACGTCCGCTGGCGATGATGTTGTAGAACGTACAGTAGCTGATCTTGATGCCCTTCGAGATGGGGCTCTTCGATGCTTCGATGAAGCTACGCTGTGCGGTGTTGAAAGTCGAGTTGGTGATGATGAGTTCGTCAACAATTGACTTGTCCTGGCCGATGTAGATCTGCGAGTAACCGTTAGCCGTCGAGAGGTTGTAGCCGATGCAGTTGTCGAACTTGATGAGCTCGTACTTCTGGTCGTTGCTGCCCTGCGTACGGATGATGGAACGCTCGAAGTCGTGGATGTAGCAGTCGTCGAACGAGAGCTCGGCCACGGTGCAGGCAGCACTCTGGTTGATGAGGTACTGGCAGCCGCCATCGGTGATCTCGACATTCTGGAAGCGGATGTAGGCGTGGCTATCGATGAGGTTGATGCTCTTGCTGGGAGCGAGCACGGGCTTGGCAGCGCCGGCAAGACCGAAGAAGGTGATGGAGAGTCCGTCGGGGAACTTGATGGAGGCGTCAGAGCCATCCTCACTGGTGCCGTTGAGGCTGTAGGTTACACCAGGCTGGAGAGCGAGGGTGACAGAGCAGTTGGCGCTACCAGCGGCCTCTTGAGCGGCAGCGGCGAGCTGCTTGATGAGATCCTGTGAGATGTGGGTCTCACCCTCAGGCATCGTGTACTTGTAGGATGCAGCGGGGATAGCAGCTGCGGTTGTGCCGGTAGCATTACCACGACGTGCATCACCGTTGTAGAGGATTACGCTATAAGTGGTGGTAGGAGCAAGGTCGGTGACAGTCTTCTCGCCAGCAGCCTTCTCGGAGGCAGAGATGTCGAGACGCTCGTTGTTGAATGCACCACCATTGATGATGAAGTGGGTGACTTCAGCACCTGGGGTCCAAGAGAAGTGAATCCAGCTGTCGTCACGGTCAGCATCGGTCACGGGGTTCATGATCTGCTCGGGACGTGTGGTGAAGTGACGGTTGGAGCCATCGATATAGTAGAACCACTTGGAGGCAGGTGTGCCGTTGTTGGAGCAGGAACGCATACGCAGGAAGTAGTCGGTCTCACCAGCCAGACCAGTGACGGTGAATGGATTCTCGGTGGTCTCGAATACGGTACCGGTGGGTTCATCCTGATAGAGAGAGTCTTTGCTGACCTCAATCTGATAGTAGTCGGCGCCTTCAATCTTGCCATATTCTACCACAGCGTAAGTGTCGCCACGGGTAACGGAGAGACTGGTGGGTGTGAAGAGGCGGCTGAAGCTGCTGTCAACGTCCCAGTCGTTACCTTCGGTGCAGGAGGTGGCAGCAGCTCCGAGGAGGAGTGCTGCGGATGCACAGATGATGAAATACTTATTTTTCATTTGTTATATGGTTTTTATAAACCTTCCATGCCTATGAGATTAATAGCCGTACGAATTCGAGATGGTGTTGTTGGCATCCGAAAGCGTAGAGGTAGAGATTGGCAAGAGGTAGCGGTTGATGACTTGGGGATTCTCGACGAGACCTGCGCTGATGGTTGGCATGTTGGTGATGTACTGTTCGATGGTGAACTTGCCCCAACCATTGACTGAATCGGTGCAGTGGAAGTCGGCAGCCGACTTGCCCTCGGTGAGTGTGTACCAGTTAACCGATTTCCAGTCGATGACCGTCTTGGTGTCGTCGGTGTAGTTGAAGTAGAACTTGGTAGGCCACTTGTTGTTCTGTTCGATGTTGGTGGCAGAACCGTCCTCCTTGGTGTCGTAGCTTACGAGGCCGATGGCATCGTAGTAGGTCTGCTTGGCCTCCTTGATCTTGGCGACAAGGAGGTTCCAACGCTCGAGGTCGAACTTGCGGATTCCTTCGCCTACGAGCTCCCAGGCGTTCTCGTCAACGATGGCGTTGAAGAAACCTTCCTTGCTCGATGGAATAGAAGCGATGTAGTCATTCTGAGGGGTGGCAAATGCACGGTTGTGTACCTGTGCGAGAGCCTCACGGGCGGTGATGCCTGCCCATCCTTCGTAAGAGGCGTCAGGACCTGCGAGCTCGTTGAGGACCTCGGCATACATAAGGAGTACCTGTGAATAACGCATACGAACGCAATCGACACCGGTCATCACCTTCGAGCTGGCAACAGCATTAACAGCTTGCCATTCCTCGTTCATCCACTTCTGGTCCCACTTGCCGATGTAGAGCTGGAGAGGCTGGTTGTTGGCGAAGGTTTGCTTGCCGCTGCTCCACTGGTAAGGCTGGCAGGAGATGTCGCGACGGAGGTCGCCTGGCTTGTAGGAGTAGAAGTGCATGGCTGTGGTCTGCTGCTTGGCAGAAGAGTTGCCGTAGCCAAAGACGTTGCCTGCTCCGTTGTAGCGGGTACCGATGGTGTAACCGAGCTCACCGCTGGTGTTCATCAGCATTGGAATCTGGAAGATGTCCTCGTAGTAGGTTACATCAAGTTCGCGGGCGTTGACAAGCTGCCAGTGGTTCTCGAACGATGGGTTGAGCTTGTGTGGGCCATTCTGGATGATGTCGGAAAGCTGGACGAGCGCCTTCTTGTAGAACTCAAGGTAGTTCTGATCACGCTGGGTGGGATAGGTGCCATCAGAGTAGGAAGCTGTCTCATAGCCTGCCTTCGAGGTCTCACGGATGTTCCAGCCACCACGAAGCAGCGCAACCTGTGCATAGAGCGCCTTGGCATAGCCGCGTGTAGCGTGCTCGGTGGTGTAGCCGTTGCGTCCTGCCCAGGGGAGGAGATCAGCTGCTTCAGCAAGGTCGTTGAGCAGGTAGTCGAGGATCTCATCACGGTCGGTCTTGGAAAGTGCATCGGTGACATTGTCGCTGGTAGTAGGCTCCATCTTCATTGGGATGTCGCCAAAGAAGCGAATGAGATCGAGGTAGAGCATAGCACGCAGGGTGAGTGCTTCGCCGAGGTACTGGCCCATAGCGGTACGCTGCTCCTTGCTTCCGTTGGCGTAGAGGTCGCTCTTGCGGATGCCGTCGATGGCGAGGTTACAGTTCTCGATGACACCGTACATAGCGGTCCAGAGTGTGGTGATCTTCGACCAGCCGCCTGCGGTGACGTTGATGTAGTTCATGTAACTGCGCTCGCTGGCAGCAGTGGTAGAGGAAGCTCCGCGGCCATCGACAAGCTCGATGTCGGAGTTGGTGGACCATACGATGGGGATGTACTGCGAATAGGTAGCATCCTGGGTGAGGCCGCCATAAATCTTATTGATTACGTAGCCTGTATAGTAGGTGGAATTGTAAACAGTCTCGGTGTTCTGCTCAGAGGGAGAGTTCTGATCGAGGAAGTCATCGCAACCGGTCATCGCTACCATGCCAAGCATAATGGAGGCAATTCCAAAAATCTTTTTCATTGTCTTATACATTAAAATTATTAGAATGTAACGTTAATGCCGGCTACCCAAGAGCGGCTGCGCGGATAAGCTGCGAAGTCGATGCCTGGGCACATTGGGTTGGAGTTGGTGTCAACCTCAGGATCGTTGCCAGAGTAAGGAGTCCAGCACATCAGGTTGTAGCCAGTGCAATAGATTCGAACGCTCTCGAGGAAAGCAACCTTGACCCACTTCTTGGGGAAGGTGAAGCCGAGGGTGACGTTCTGGAGGCGGAGGAATGAGGCATCCTCGACGGCATCGCTTGTGATGACAGAGGTAGAGGCTGCTGCCGGGTTGTAGCAGGAAGCGCCCGAGTTGATCTCGGCGAGGCGGCTGATGAGGCCATCGGTGCCACCATAGTAAGAGATGGTAGAGCGCGATGGACGACCAAGGTTGAGGCCTGTGGCGGGATCGATCCAGGTGTAGCGACCGTTGGCGATGCTGTAGTCATCGACGAGGTTGTAGTGCTGCTGTGAGCCCTGGAAGAAGGAAGCTACGAGCTTCGAACCGTTGACGATCTGGTTGCCGAGCGAGTAGTTGCAGAAGACGGCATAGTCGAACCAGCGGTAGCGGCCATCGATACCGAACCCACCGGTGATGGTGGGCACGGTGTTGCCGAGTTTCTGGAAGACAGCCTTGCCTTCACCATCAGCTTCGAGCTTGGGTGTACCGGGATAGAGAGTGCCGAAGTAGGTGTAGCTGGTGTTGTTCACACCGTCCTTAAGTACCCACTTGGAGCCGTCGAAGGTGATGTCGTTGGTCGAATAGAAGCCTGCGCTCTTGAAGCCCCAAACCTCACCGAGGCTGCCGCCTTCGGCTACGCGGAAGTCACCATCGGTGTAGTTGATGGCCGAACCTGCGAAGCTGGAAGTCTGGTAGGGGTTATCAGAGTTGAGCTCGTCGATATTGCTCTTGTTGTATGCAATGTTGAAGTTGAAGTTGAGCGTGAAGTTCTTCGACTCGACAGCAGCTGCATTGAGGGCAAATTCGACACCCTTGTTGGAGGTCTGTCCGAAGTTCTGGTACTGATAGGAGTAACCGCTCGAAGAGGGCACCTTGGCACGCATCAGAAGGTCCTTGGTGGTGTTCCAATATACTTCGAAGTTACCGGAGAGGCGTCCGTTGAAGAAGCCGTAGTCGATACCGAAGTTACGGGTAACGGTGGTCTCCCAGTTGAGGTTAGGATTGGCAAGATAGGTGCCGTGCTCCATCATTGGGGTGTTGACCTCGTTGAAGCCAGGGTGCTTGCCGCTGTTGCCTGCCATCGAATAGGTGGTCTTGAGGAGGCCCGAGGTGATGCGGTTGTTACCGGCAGTACCATAGGAGAGACGGAGCTTGAGGTTGGAGAGCCAGCTGGCTGTGCTCTGCATCCATTCCTCGTCGGAGAGACGCCAAGCGAGGGCGACAGATGGGAAAGCACCCCAACGGTGACCTTTGCCGAACTTCGAGCTACCGTCGGCACGTACGGTGACGGTGAGCAGGTACTTCTGCATCATGGTGTAGTTGATACGACCGAAGAACGAGAGCATGTTGTCGTCAGCCTTGATATCCGATTCGTTGGGCAGTGCGGTACCGATGGCGGTATTGGCAAGAATCTCGTCAACGGTGAGTGAGCTTGGGAAGTTGACGCTGGTGTGAACGCGATCAACCTCGTTGCTCGAACTCCACTCCTGACCGATCATGACGTTGATGTGGTCGCGCTTGCCGAAGAGCTTCTTGTTGTCGTAGGTGACTGTGTTGGCATTACGCCAGTTGCGATAATCCTTGGTGGTGAACTGTGCCTGAGGAGCGGTGGTGTAACCGATCTTGGTGTTGTAGCGGGCAGCAAGTTCCTCATAAACCTGGTCGGTGTTGTAGTAGCGCCAGCCGTAGCCGAACTCGGAACGGAAGGTCCAACCCTCGAAGGGCTTCCAGTTGATGCCTGCGTTGTAATCCTGACGGAAACGACGCTGTACCTTGTAAGTAGCGTCGAGACGGGTCGATGGATCAACACGCTGTGAGGTCGAGTTCTCTTCGTCTTCGTCACCGCTGCTCAACACGTTGATGGGAGCGAAGCGGATGGCCTGTCCGACAATGGAGTTGGAGGCGTTGCCTTCCTGCTCGGTGCCTGAGCTGAGGCCGTCGATGACCTGGTAGGCGAGACGTGCGTTGAAGTCAAGTGAGAGCCACTCGTTGAGGTTGGCGTTGATCTTGGCAGCCACGTTGTCCTTGCGGAATCCCGACTTGCGCATGATGGCGTTCTCGTCGCTGTGGGCATAGGAGATGTTGTACTTCATGTCCTTGGTACCGCCCGAGATGTTGGCATTGTACTGCACCTGGTTGCCGGTACGACCGAAGAGTTCGTCCTGATAGTCGCGGCCTTCCACTGAGCGCCAGATCTCGAGGTCGTCGAACGAGCCGTAACCCGAAACGAAGCCTGCCGACTGGGTGGCAGAAGCAATTTCGTACTGATAGTATGCATACTCGTAGGGGCTGAGCACCTTCTGCAGACGGGTAGCCTGCTTCCAACCGTAGGAAGCATTGAAGCTTACCTGAGTCTTGCCTTCCTTACCAGACTTGGTGGTGACGATGATAACGCCGTTGGCACCACGGGCACCGTAGATAGCGGTGGATGATGCATCCTTCAGCACGTCGATGCTCTCGATTTCAGAAGGAGCAATATCGCTGATCGATGCAACAGGGAAACCATCGACGATGTAGAGTGGGGAGTTGTCCTGTGAGAGAGAACCACCACCACGCACACGGATCTTGACGTCGGCATCAGGTGAGCCTTCGGTGGTAGTGACATTGACACCGGCCATCTTACCAGTGAGTGCCTCGGAGGCGCTGGTGACTGGCACAGCTGCGATGTCCTTGGCCTTGATTGAGGTGACGGCACCGGTGAGGTCTTTCTTCGAGACTGTACCGTAACCGACGACCACAACTTCCTCGAGGTTCTGCTGATCCTCGAACATCTGGATGTCAAACTTTGCATTGGCATCAACCTTAATCTGCTTTGAGGTGAAGCCTACGAACGAAAATTCCAGAACGTCGTTGTTGTTGACATCCTGAAGGGAATAATTACCATCGAAGTCAGTGATGACGCCGTTGGTGGTACCCTTTACGACTACATTCACGCCGGGAAGCGGTTCGCCGAATTCGTCGGTCACGACGCCGGACACCGTTCTCCCTTGTGCAAAGGCAGCCATAGCAAGCATTCCAACTACGAGTGTAGATGATGCTTTCCTAACTAAATCCTTAAGATTCATAAGATGTTTTGGTTATGTAAATAATAATGGGTATTATGAAAAATATCACGGGTTGGGTCACTTATTGTATCCTTTGGTCACTTGTTAATCGCTAGGTCGAAGAGATACATGAATACTACATTTCAGCTGCAAAAATAATTAGAATATTTAATATTTGCAAATAATTCTTTTGAATTATGAAATAGATTCTATTTTTTTAACAAGTTACTCAGAAAAACGACAATAAAATGGGGCTGTTTTGTCAAACAGATACAACAAAACGAGGGGTGAAACTCGCCCCCCGTTGTGCGATATCCTTATTGTATGCCGCTAAACAGACCGAAGAGGTGGGCATCGATGTCGTCGGTGACCTTGAGGAAGTCGGTGGGATTCTGCTCGAAGTCGCAAGTGTCGCCGTCGATGATTACGAGGTTGCCCTTGTAGTCCTTGATCCAGTCCTCGTATCGACGATTGAGCCCGGCGAGATAGTCGAGCGACATGGTCTGCTCGTAGTCGCGTCCACGTTTATGGATATGGTCGACGAGGTTGGCCAGGGAACTGCGGATGTAGATCATCAGGTCGGGGAGGCGTGTGAGGGCGATCATGGTGTCGAAAAGGTCGCTGTAGTTGTTGAAGTCGCGGTCGGACATCATGCCCATATCGTGGAGGTTTGGTGCGAAGATACGCGCATCCTCGAAGATGGTGCGGTCCTGGACAATGGTTTCCTTGGACTTCGAAATCTCGACCACTTCCTTGAAGCGCTTGGCGAGGAAATAGATCTGGATATTGAATGACCAACGCGGCATGTCGGCGTAGTAGTCGGCAAGATAGGGATTGTTGTCAACGGGCTCGAAGCGTGGCGTCCAGCCGTAGCGCTTGGAGAGCATCTTGGTGAGTGTGGTTTTGCCGCAACCTATGTTGCCTGCTATTGCTATATGCATGGTGTAAATATGATGGATGTTTATTGTCGGAGGAATTATTGGCCTTCTTCGAGGCCGAGGGTGGCGGAGTTGCCGAGGGCAGCGTCGATCTTGTCGTAGATCTTGAGCATGTCGGTGGGATTGGTGAAGTCGTACTGGGCCTTGTCGAGAATGAGGACGGGACCTGGATACTTGTTCTGGATGAAGTCCTCATACTTGTCGTTGAGGCGAGCCAGGTAGTCGAGAGGCATCTGACGTTCGTAGTCGCGTCCACGCTGCTGGATGTTGCGTATGAGGTAGGGGATGTCGGCCCTCAGGTAGATCATCAAGTCGGGGAGTTTGGCCACGGACATCATCTGTTCGAAGAGGTCGAGATAGGTCTGGTAGTCGCGCGTCGAAAGGGCTCCCGACTCGTGGTTGCAGGCCGTGAAGATATGGACACCTTCGAAGATTGAGCGGTCCTGCACGATGGGCGTCGGGCTTTGGGCGATGGCTAGCAGGTCCTTGAAGCGTTCCTTCAGGAAATATACTTCCAGATTGAACGACCATCGGGGGATATTCCCATAGTAGTCTTCGAGGTAGGGATTGTAGTCTACAGCCTCGAAGCGCGCCTGCCAATTATAGTGCTGAGCCAGCAGTTGGGTGAGCGTCGTCTTGCCGCTTCCTATATTGCCGGATATTGCGATGTACATGGTCTCTGATGGAGTGTGTTGGGTATATTTTGTACTGCTAAATACGCCGCAAAGGTAACAAGAAAATGCCAACGAACCAAATTTTTGGACAAAAAAGCGCGCAAAATAAAGGGTTTTATGTTGAAAAATCCTAAATATTTTGGAGTTTTCGCGGATAATGTGTATATTTGCGCCGCTTTTTAAATAAAAGGATATAAAAATACAAGCATAAATGAAGAAACTGATTATTGGTCTGGCAGCGATGCTGGCCCTTGCTGTCCAGCCTGAGGGGGCTGGTGCAAAGACAGACAAGAAGGACCCTGTGGTGATGACCATCGCAGGGCGAGACGTGAAGCGTTCGGAATTTGAGTATTTCTACAACAAGAATAACGGTCAGGAGGTGGCCGAAGAGAAGACCTTCGACGAGTATGTCAATCTCTTCGTGAACTATAAGCTCAAGGTCGCCGAGGCTTATCGCCAGGGTGTGGACACCACCAAGTCTTACCTTGACGAGTTGGCTGGTTATCGCAAGCAGATTGCCGAGCCTTATCTCCAGATCCAGGGCTGGCCCGATAGTCTGTTACAGCAGGCCAAGGACCGTCGCAAGTGGGAGGTCAAGGCCAGTCACCTGCTGCTTTCGTGCAACGAGAACACCCCCGAGAACATCGTTGACAGCCTCTATGGCGTGATTCAGGGTTTGCAGCATGAGGTGGAGCAGGGCGCAAGTTTCGACAGCCTGGCGCGCGAATACAGTCAGGATCCTTCGGCTCGTCAGAATGCAGGTGACCTTGGCTATTTCTCGTCGCTGCAGATGGTTTATCCCTTCGAGCAGGCTGCATTCACAACACCTGTAGGACACACTTCTATTGTTCGTTCACGTTTCGGCTGGCACCTCATCAAGGTGTTCGACAAGCGCGAGAGTGAAGGCGACGTGCTGGTGGCTCACATCATGAAGAATGCTGCACGCGGCCCACTTCCCGAAGGTATGCCCGACCCGAAGCAGCAGATCGACTCGATCTACAATGTCCTTATGGCAGGTGGCGACTGGGATGCCGTTTGCGCCGAAACCAGCGACGATGCCTATACTGCTCCCAAGGGTGGAGCCTATCCTTGGATCAACCGCATGGCTCGTTTCCCGAAAGAGTGGCTCGATGTCTGCTACGAGTTGAAGGAGAAGGGCGAGATCTCTAAGCCTTTCGAGACACAGTTCGGCTGGCACATCGTCAAGCTGCTCGACAAGCGCAAGGAAGCACCTGCCGACAGCGCTCAGGATGCCAAGCTCAAGGAGCAGCTTGCCAAGGATCCCGAGCGTGTCAAGGAAGGACAGCGTGTCTATATCGACCAGTGCCGTGCACGTCTGGCTGCCAACAAGAAACTGCGCAAGCAGGCTGCCGGTTGGAGCGATGAGCAGGTTTTGGAGTGGGCTGATGCCCAATTGGAGACCGAGAATGCCGATTTCCGCAACCTCTATCGTGAGTACCACGATGGTCTGATGCTTTTCGATGTAAGCAGCAAGGCCGTTTGGGACAAGGCCAGCCAGGACACTGTGGGATTGCAGAAATTCTTCGATGAGCATCGTTCGAATTACGCTTTCGACAAGCCTCGCTTCAAGGGCGCCTTCATCGAGTGCGCCGATGATGATGCCCTCTACAACAAACTCAAGGACATCTACGACCACAATGCTCCAATAGCTGCCAGTGACGTGGTTCGCAAGGAGGTGCTTACCGACTCCATCCTTACGCCTAATCCGAAGGCTCCACGTTTCCACATCGTCAACGGACTCTTCTCGGAAGGTGACAACGCCTGCATCGATGCCGAGCGTCTGCATGTCGAAGGCGCTACCTTCACTCCCAAGGAGAAGATGCCACGTGTGATGACCTACGGAAAGGTTCTCACCGAACCCGATGAACTGGCTGATGTGCGTGGCGCTGTCGTGGCCGACTACCAGACACTGCTCGAGGAGATTTGGGTGGAGGAGCTTCGCAAGAAGTTCGATGTGAAGATCAATTGGAAAGAACTGAACAAACTGAGATAATTTAGAATGAAGAGACGATTATTGACATTGGCAGTCATCCTGGCTGGAGGACTGCAACTGATGGCACAGGAAGCCGAAAACATCATCGACGAGATCATCTGGGTGGTGGGCGACGAAGCCATTCTTCGCAGCGAAGTGGAGAATGAGCGCAAGCGTATGCTCTACCAGGGTGAGAAGATCGATGGCGACCCCTATGGCGTCATCCCCGAACAGATGGCCATCCAGAAGCTCTTCATCAACCAGGCTATCATCGACTCCATTGAAGTGAGCGACGAGCAGGTTGAGGCACAGGTCGATGCACAGATGAATATGTTCATCGCACAGATTGGCTCGAAGGAGAAACTCGAGGAATACCTCGAGAAACCCATCAGTCAGTTGCGCAGCGAATGGCGAACCGGCATTCGCAACAATGCCATCATGCAGCAGATGCAGCAGAAACTTGTCGAGGATGTGACCATCACGCCCAGCGAGGTGCGTCTCTATTTTGAACGTCTGCCGAAGGATAGCATCCCGTTCATCGAGACTCAGGTCGAAGTACAGATTATCACCCTTCAGCCTCAGGTGAGCAAGCAGCAGGTCGATGAGATCAAGAATCGTCTGCGTGACTTCACCAACCGTGTCAATTCGGGCGAGTCGGAGTTCTCGACCCTCGCCATCCTTTACAGCGAAGACCCGGGCAGTGCAGCCATGGGCGGCGAGTTGGGCTTCAAGGCAAAGGGTGCTTATGTGCCCGAATTCTCGGCCGTGGCCTTCCAGCTTACCGAACCTGGCAAGGTGTCGAAGGTCGTCGAGACCGAGTTCGGTTATCACATCATCCAGCTCATCGAACGTCGTGGCGACCGTGCCAACTTCCGCCATATCCTTCTCACCCCGAAGGTGAGTGCCAAGGAACTCACCGATGCTCGTGCCCGAATGGACACGCTGCGTATGGACCTCGATTCGGCCAAGTTCACTTTCGAAGAGGCAGCCCGTTACCTGTCGAGCGACAAGAACACACGCAACAGTGGTGGTATGATGACTAGCGAACGCAGTGGCGCTGCTCGTATGACGATGGACGAACTTCCTGCCGAGGTGGCTCGTGTGGTAGCCCGTATGGAGGTGGGTGAGATTTCGAAGCCTTTCGTCATGAAGGACAGCAAGACGAGCCGCGACCAGGTGGCTATCGTCAAGTTGAAGCGTCGCATCCCAGGCCACAAGGCCACCTATTACGACGACTACCAGACGGTGAAGGAGATTTACGAACAGCATCTGCATCAGGAGATTATCGAGAACTTCATCCGCGAGAAGCAGAAGACCACTTATGTGCGCATCAAGCCAGGGTGGGAGAAATACGATTTCAAGTATCCCGGATGGGGACAGCGTGAATAAAGGTTCCCAACAAACGTTATTTCTTTGAAGAAAGCAAGAAACAGCATTTTGACACTTATGATCGTGGCGCTGACCACGGCGTTAGGTCTTGCGCAGCAGCAACAGTCGCAGCCGCGCAAGATTTACCTGCTTCATGCCAATACGCTAAGCTACGACAAGCGCGAGGATCCCGACCGACAGACCCTGCGTGGTGATGTGCAGTTCCGACAGGACTCTTGCTATATGTATTGCGATTCGGCCTATTTCTACGAGAACTCCAACTCGATGGCTGCTTTCGGCAATGTGAAGATGCGGCAGAGCGATACGCTTTTCGTCTATTGCGATTCGATGTTCTACGACGGCGATGCGATGTTTGGCGAACTCTACGATAATGTGCATCTGATCCATCGCAGCAAGACGGCCAACACCAACCTCTACACGAGTTATATGACCTACGATCGTGAGGTGGAGGAGGCTAACTATCCCGACAGAGGAATCATGGTCGATTCTCTGGTGCATCTGCGCAGCCTGGTCGGCTGGTATTATCCTCAGCAGAAACTGGCTTTCTTCCAATACGATGTGGAGGGCAGAACCTACGAACGCAACGATCAATGGAAGAGTGTGGGCAGTATGCCACCGCCCGACTATTATCCCAACGACGAGATTCTCACTCCCCAGTTCATGCTTTTCAGCGACACGCTTCGCTACGATTTCCGCAACGATCTTGCCACAGTGCTGGGTCCTTCGCGCATTGTCAACGACTCTTCGACAGTACATACACGCCGAGGGCATTTCAATACAAAGACCGAACTTGCCAACCTCTACGAACGTTCGTGGATCGAAAGTCCCGGACGATATGCGATAGCCGACACATTGTTCTATAATGTGAAGGAAGGTTATGGAGAGGCCTGGGGCGACATCTACGCCATCGATACTCTCGACAATATGGCGATGAAGGGCGACTATGCCTACTACATCGAGAGCGACTCGGTGCCCCAGATGGGTTACGTCACAGGCCATGCCCTGGCTATGGAGTTCAGCAGCGGCGATACGCTCTACCTGCATGCCGATACCTTGCGAGCCTACACCATCATCGATCATGTCCTGGCCGACACATTGAGTCATACCGAGGCCATCGATACGCTTGGCAACACCCAACTGGTGATCGATAGCATTATGCCCGAACACTACGATACGTTGCGCTACATGCATGCCTACCATGGTGTGCGTTATTATCGCAGCGACCTGCAGGGCGTCTGCGACTCGCTCATCTATTCGGCACGCGATTCCCTGGCTACGTTCATGGGCAATCCGGTGATGTGGAACAATCAGTATCAGATTCGTGGCGATTCGATCTTTGCCATTGTCACTCGCGAAGGCATCCATCGCGCGATGATTCATCCCAATGCGTTCCTCACGCAAAGCCACGACGAGAGCCTGGCTGTCAATTCCGACACGCTCAGCGAAGCACAGCGTAAGGCGCTGCGCATCGACTCGCTCCATTACGACCAGATTTTGGGACGCGACCTTGTCTGCTACTTCGATTCGGGCAAGGTGAGCCGTTTGGATATGAGCGGCAATGTGCAGATCATCTACTATCCTGAGGAGAAGGACAAGACACTCATCGGCCTCAATCAGATGATAGGCAACTACCTGACTGTGTGGTTCAAGAACCAGAAGATGGAGAAGTTGAAACTCTGGCCACAGGTTGTCGGCTCCTTGACTCCCATACAGTTGGTGACCGACGACATACTCTATCTCGAGAACTTCCGATGGATGGCATATCTTCGTCCGGCAGGCCCCAAGGACGTGTTCCGAGGCATCGAGATGAAGAAGGAGGACATTATCGAAATACCTCGCTTGTTTAACGACGATGAGTTGAATGGTTATTAGGAAAACGAAAATACAGACTAACTATTATGGCATCGATATTCAGTACGAACAAACCCCAGCGCTTTGAGCACATCAGTCATTTCACCAAGAATGAGCGCAAGCAGTGGCTTGAAGCTCGTGTGCGCAAGGTAAAGCGTGAGATGGGCGAACTGCCCGACGAGGAGTTGAAGGCCGAGGAGATCATCCGAGGTACCTTCATCCAGGGCACCACGCACCTAAAACGTCGCAAGGAGAAGGAGGAGGCCGATGGCGAACAGGGCAACAATCGTTACATCAAGCTTGCTGTGGCGATTGTGGTCATGGTCATCATCTTCGTTTATCTTATCAAGTCAATCTGATTCCTGGCATGGATATCATCCATCTTCTTCCCGATTCAGTTGCCAATCAGATAGCCGCTGGCGAAGTGGTGCAGCGTCCTGCGAGCGTTGTCAAGGAACTCCTTGAGAACAGCATCGACGCACATGCCACCGAGATACAGGTAGTGCTGCGCGAGGCGGGTCGTGAACTCATTCAGGTCATCGACAACGGCATAGGAATGAGTCCTGCCGATGCACGTATGGCTTTCGAGAAGCATGCCACCTCGAAGATTCAGCAGGCTGCCGACCTCTTCGACCTTCATACGATGGGTTTCCGAGGCGAAGCCCTGGCGTCGGTGGCTGCTGTCGCCGAGGTCGAACTGCGTACACGTCGCCGCGACGACGAGGCAGGCGTTCTGATTGCCTTGGCAGGAAGCCAGGTGCAGCGCCAGGAGTCCTGTGCCTGTCCGGCGGGAGCAAATTTCCAGGTACGTAATCTCTTTTATAATGTGCCGGCTCGAAGGAAGTTCCTCAAGAGTAACCAGACCGAGCTTTCGAACATCATGCAGGAGATACAGCACGTGGCTCTGGCGCATCCCCAGGTCGAGATCACGGTGACGCACAACGATGCGGTGATACTGCAACTCACTGCCGGCTCGCACAAGCAGCGCATCGTGCAGCTTTTCAGCAAGAGCCTTTCGCAGCAGCTGCTGCCCCTCCAGGTCGAGAACGACCTGATGGATATCTCGGGCTTCGTGGGTGCTCCCGAAGGAGCTCGAAAGAAAGGTGCCTTGCAGTTCTTCTTCGTCAATGGCCGTTTCATGAAGCACCCCTATTTCCACAAGGCGGTGCTCGAATGTTTCCAGGACCTGATTCCCGAAGGGACGCAACCCAACTACTTCATTTACTTGCAGGTCGATCCGCAAAGCATCGATGTCAATATCCACCCGACAAAAACCGAAATCAAGTTCGAGAACGAGTCGGCCCGCTGGCACATCCTGATGGCTACCATCCGTGAGGCTTTGGGCAAATACAATGCCGTGCCGACCATCGATTTCGATCAGGCGGATGCTCCAGAGGTGGAGCCGCAGTACTTGCCCGGACGTACATCGACCAGCGAACCCCGTCCCCGTTTCGACGACTATAATCCTTTCCGTCAGCAGCCTGCCGCGCATTGGGAGTCGCTCTACGAAGACTTCCGAAAGGAGGAAGGTCAGGGCGAGGAACTGCCTTCGAGGATGGAGAGCACGCTGCCTTCGCGTTTTGACCAAAGGAGCATTCCTGCCGACGAAGGCATGGAACTGCCCAGTGCCATGGACCTGATGAGCGGCCTTTCCGACGACGAGAAGCCGCAATCCACCAAGCGCGTGCAGTATCTGCAGGTCGGCAATCGCTATATTGTCGGCAATACACGCGGCGGGATGCTGCTCATCGACCAGCATCGTGCCCACCTGTGTATCCTCTACGACCGTTATCACACGCAGATCAGCAATCGCCAGGGTCTGACCCAGCACGAACTCTTCCCCGAGATGATCGAGGTGTCGCCGGCCGACGAGCCGCATTTGCAGGCCATCCTTCCCGAACTCAGTTACCTGGGCTTCGAACTCGACAACCTCGGAGGTGGCAGTTACGCCGTCAATGGCAAGCCTGCTTCGCTCGATAGTTCGGTCAATATCCACGAACTTATGCTCCAGATGATTGAGGCAGCTCGTGAGGAGGTTCATGGCGTGGGCGAAGACCTCGACCGTCGTCTTGCCCTGCGTCTGGCCAAGGCACAGGCCATCCCCTACGGACGTCAGATAGGGGAGGAGGAGATGCAGCAGCTCGTTGAGACCCTGCTGGCATTGCCCGAACATCAGATGACCCCCGATGGGCATCCTGTGATGACGTTGGTGTCCAACGATGAGTTGGCTTCACATTTGTAAATAGAAATAACAATATATATGAAATACGGTATTTGTCTCCAACCTTATATCCCTATGCGTGCCTCGGCTGCCGAACAGTCCGAGATGACCAATCAGCTCATTTTCGGTGATACCTTCCAGATCCTCGAGGAGATTCCGCGCTGGTACCGCGTCATTCGCGACTGCGACAACTACGAAGGCTGGATCGACTGGAAGACGGCCACCCTGATCGATCAGATCGAGTATCGTCGTTTCCTCGATCTCACCCCCGAGGCTCCTCTGCTTCGCCAGCCCTTCAATCCCGTGCAGCGCACCGAACATGGTCAGTCGGGTTCTGCCCATCTGTCGTGGGGCAGCCGCATCTTCGACCTCGACGAGACGGGCATCACCTTCCGTATGCATGGCATTCGTTTCGATGTGCCATCGATGAGTTATGTGCAGCCTGTTCACGCCAGTTCGATGTCGCGCAAGGCCTTGACCAAGTATGTCATCCAGCAGGCTCAGATGCTCCTCAACACGCCTTATCTCTGGGGCGGAGTTTCGGCAGGTGGTGTCGATTGTTCGGGCTTCATCCAGACGCTCTTCCGCTTCATCGGCATCGATATGCCGCGCAATGCTTCGCAGCAGGCGTTGAAGGCCAAGGAGGTAAGCTTCGAAGAGCGTGAGGCTGGCGACCTGGCATTCTTTACGATGGATTCCGAGACCAACAAGATCTCGCATGTGGGTCTGGTGGCCGACAACGGACGTGTCCTTCACGTGAGCGGTTTCCTCCACTATGACGAACTACGTCCCGAGGGCATCTGGAACATCCAGCGCAAGGAGATGTCACATTCATTGGTTTGTATTAAGCGTTACTTCTGATGGAAAACAGTCTGATTGAGCAATTATACGAGGCCTATCTCGCCCATCCCAGCATCACCACCGATAGCCGCAAGGTCGAGCCGGGGCAGATCTTCTTTGCATTGAAGGGCGAGCGTTTCGATGGCAATGCCTATGTGGATGAGGTGCTTGCAAAGGGTGCTTCGCTTGCTGTCATCGACGATGCAAGCCGCAGTAAGGAGGGAACTTTCTTGGTGCCTGATGTCCTCACTGCACTCCAGCAGTTGGCTGCCCACCATCGCCGGCAGTTCCGCAACTGGCAACGTCCCGTCAAGGTCATTGGCATCACCGGAACGAATGGCAAGACCACGACCAAGGAACTGATCCGTTCGGTGCTTAGCCGAAAGTTCAACGTGCTGGCTACCGAAGGCAATCTGAACAATCAGATCGGCGTGCCTTTGACCCTCCTCAAGGTGAAGCCCGAACACGAACTTGCCATCATCGAGATGGGTGCCAACCACCCGATGGACATTTCCGAACTCTGCGCCATCGTTCATCCCGACTTCGGACTCATCACCAATGTCGGCAAGGCACATCTGCTGGGCTTCGGTTCGCTCGAAGGCGTCATTGCTGCCAAGACCGAACTCTACAAGAGCGTGGCTGCCGATGGCGGCATGATCTTCATCGATTCGTTCAACCGTGACCTGCTGAACAAGGCCATCGCCTATGGCGTGCAGTGCCGACCCTATCTGCCCGGCACGGTTGACGACTGCTCGCCTTACCTCACGCTCAGCATCTACGACACCGAGGCTCCCGAGCCGATTCAGGTGCATACGCATCTCATCGGCAGTTACAATGCCATCAACTGTCTGGCTGCCGCCACCGTCGGTCGCTTCTTCGGCGTGTCCATCGAAGAGGTCGGCAAGGCCATCGAGAGTTACGAGCCGCAGAACATGCGCAGCCAGCTTGTCGATCTTGGCTATGGCAACCAGCTCATCATGGATGCCTACAATGCCAATGCGACGTCGATGCATGCCGCCTTGTCGTCGTTCAAGATGAACAATGCGCCTCACAAGAGCGTCATCCTTGGCGATATGCGCGAACTGGGCGACGAGTCGCAGAAGGAACATGGCAATGTCCTCAACTACCTCTTCACTTCGGGCATCGAGCTCGATATGATTGTGCTTGTGGGCGAGGAGTTCTGCAAGGCATTCAAGACATGGGGCATGACCTACGCCAAGCAGCATCCCATGAATGTGCGTTGCTTCGACAATGTGCAGGACCTCATCGACGATGGTACAACCCTCGGCAACATGGGTGGAACAATCCTCGTGAAAGGTAGCCGCTCCATGCAGCTCGAAAAGGCTGCCGAAGCTATCAAGAACATTTTCATAAATAAATAATTGTGAAACTCTATCTTTTTCGTCACGGACAGACCGACTGGAACAAGGCACATCGCTTCCAGGGCCATATCGATATCCCGCTCAATGAATATGGGCGCGAGTTGGCACGCATCACGGCACGTAACTGGCCCATTGTTCCCTACGATCGTGTCTATTGCTCTCCCCTCATCCGTGCTGTCGAGACGGCGCAGATCATCCTCGATGGCCGCCCCGAGAAGGAGATGATCAAGACCGATCAGCGCATCATCGAATTCGGTTTCGGTCCATGCGAGGGACATAATATCGACGAGGCAGCCGGCGACCCACAGAACCCGATGTACAACCTGCTGCATCATCCCGAGAAGTATAATCCTACCAATGGCGCCGAGTCGTTCTACGACCTTGTCGATAGGGCAGGAGCTTTCCTCCGTGACGAAATCCTTCCCCTCGAACAGCAGGGCATCGAGAACGTCCTTGTCGTGGCGCATGGTGCCTTGATTCGTGGCGTCGTCTGTGCTGCCGGCAAGAAGGAGATTCGCGACTTCTGGCAATGTCCCTATTACAATTGCAGCCTCACCACGCTCGACATCACCCACGGCGAAATCACCCTCGAACGCGAGGCCGAAGTCTTCTACGACGCCTCCGGCAGTTTCGGCGGCTTCACCACAAGGAAATAAGCTTCTCCGTCCCCGTGGCAGCCATGTTTGGCTGCCCTCGACCCCTTCGACCCCTCTTATACCCCCCTCACACATGAAGAACCTATCCCCCCTTTTCCTGACCCTGTCCCTGCTCGCCGTCGTTGCAGCAGGCGAGGCACAACGTCTGCCACTCCAGAACCATAATCTGATGTGGTACGACCGTCCTGCCGTGCTTTGGACCGAAGCCCTTCCCCTTGGCGATGGCCGATTGGGTGCCATGATGTTCGGCAATCCTTTGCAGGAACATCTGCAACTCAACGAGGAGACCATTTGGGCAGGCAATCCCAACAACAACTACAATCCCGAGGCTGCCGAATGGATTCCCAGGATTCGCCAACTGGTGTTCGAAGAGCGTTATCGCGAGGCGCAGGACCTTTGCACGCGCTATGTCAAGTCGCCCACCAACCAGGGTATGCCCTATCAGCCTTTCGGCGACTTGCTAGTCAACTTCAACGGCCAACTCGACTATACCAACTATCGTCGTTCGCTCGACCTCGACAGCGCTTTGGCGGTAGTCGAATATGATGTCAACGATGTGCACTTCCGTCGCGAGTGCTTCACGTCGTTTGCCGACAGCGTCGTTATACTCCATCTGACAGCCTCTCGTCCCGGCCAGCTCAGTTTCACGGCCACTATGACCACCCCTCAGCAGGACAGTCGTCTCAACGATGCTCCCGAAGGCATCACCCTGCATGGTATGACGGGCGGACATGAGAAGTTGGGCAGTCGTCTGCGTTACTTCGGCCGTGCCGTGGTGAAGAATCGTGGCGGCATCCAAACCATTCGCCATGGCATCATCACCGTCGAAGGTGCCGACGAAGCCACCATTTACGTGTCCATTGCCACTGCCTTCCAGAACTATCGTTCGATCAAGGGTGACGAGCGTGCCCGCTCTGCCAATCAGATGCAACTTGCTCTCTGTAAGGACTATGCCACGGCACGTGCCCAGCATATTGAGGCTTATCAGACCTTGGCCAATCGCAATACGCTTTGGCTCGGTGACGACCTGTATGCCGACCGCACCACCGTTGATCGTCTGCGCGATTTCGGCAAGACGCACGACAAGCATCTCGTGGCGATGTACTATCGCTTCGGACGTTACCTCCTCATCTCCTCCTCGCAGCCCGGTGGACAGCCTGCCAATCTGCAGGGCATCTGGAACGACAAGATGCTCCCCTCGTGGGACAGCAAATACACCTGCAACATCAACCTCGAGATGAACTATTGGCCCTCGGAGGTCTGCAATCTCTCCGAACTCAACGAGCCCCTCTTCCGACTGATTCGCGAAGTGAGCCAGACGGGACGCGATGCGGCACGTGTGATGTATGGCGTGCGCGACACCACGGCGTGGGTGCTGCACCACAATACCGACCTCTGGCGCATCACCGGTGCCGTCGATAATGCCCCTTCGGGCATGTGGATGTCGGGTGGCGCCTGGCTCTGCACGCACCTTTGGCAGCATTATCTCTATACGCTCGACCTCGATTTCCTGCGCGAGTGGTATCCCGTGATGAAGGGTGCCGCAAGTTTCTTCGACGAGACGATGGTCTATGAACCTCTCCATCATTATCTCGTGGTTTGCCCCACCAATTCGCCCGAAAACGCTCCCCAGGGACACGATGCCACCACGGTGGCGGGATGCACTATGGACAGCCAGCTCATCGGCGACCTTTGGGACGAAGTGGCTCAGGCAGCACGTCTGCTGGGCGATGTCGCTACGGCCGAACACTATGAGGCACGCGTCAAGGAACTCGCTCCGATGCAGATCGGTTCGTGGGGACAGTTGCAGGAATGGGTCGAGGATTGGGACAATCCTGCTGACGACCATCGTCATGTGAGTCATCTCTACGGCCTCTTCCCCAGCAATCGCATTTCGGCACGCAACACGCCCAATCTCGCCAAGGCGGCACAGGTCAGCCTCGAACATCGTGGCGACATCTCGACAGGTTGGGCGATGGGCTGGCGTGTCTGCCTGTGGGCTCGTCTCCTTGATGGCAACCATGCCTACAAGCTCATCGAGAACCAGTTGAGTCTGACGCACGAACGCGATGTGTCGTACGAACCCAAGCTGGGCGGCGGCACCTATGCCAACTTCTTCGACGCTCATCCTCCTTTCCAGATCGATGGCAATTTCGGTTGCACGGCAGGCATCGCCGAGATGTTGATGCAAAGCCAGGATTCTGTCATCCAGCTGCTCCCCGCTCTTCCCGACTATTGGAAGGAGGAAGGTCGCATCTCGGGTCTCGTGGCCCGTGGCGGCTTCGTCATCGACATGGAGTGGCACGATGGCAAGGTTTCGCGCCTCGAAGTCACTTCCCGCCTTGGTGGTCTGCTCCAAATCGCTGGCCCCGGTCTCAAGAAGACCCTCAAACGCCCGACGAAGGCCGGACAAAGCTATCTTCTGGTAAAATAATATATAATATAGTAACTATAGTCACTATAGCCACTATCGACAAAAAAATCTCCCCAAACCACACACTCATGAAACAACTCCTTCTATCCCTCCTCCTTCTTTGCGCAAGCCTATCAGTCTTTGCAGCAGCTCCATACGAAAAGCCCTGGACGCACGGTCGTCTGCAGGTCAGCGAAAACCATCTCTATCTCCAGCATGCCGACGGTACGCCTTTCTTCTGGCAGGGCGAGACGGGCTGGCTGATGCCCGAGAAACTCAATCGCGCACAGGTCGGCTTCTATCTGACGCAGTGTGCCAACGCAGGATATAACGTCGTGCAGGTGCAGACGGTCAATGGCGTGCCCGCCTACAACGTCTATGGCCAGCCTTCGATGATTCCCAACAAGAAGGGCGATATGTTCGACTTCACGCCCTTCGACACCAAGGCTCAGCGCACCTTGCAGAATGCCTACACCTATTGGGATCACTTCGACTACATCTTCGACCAGGCCGAGCAACGTGGCATCTACATCGGTATGGTCTGCATCTGGGGCGGTCTTGTCAAGGCAGGGCTGATGGACGTCCAGCAAGCAAAGGCCTATGGCAAGTTCCTCGCCGAGCGCTATGGCCATCGTCCCAATGTCGTCTGGATCATCGGCGGCGACCAGCGCGGCGACGTGAAGCCCGAGGTGTGGGAGGCTTTGGCCAACACCATTCGTCAGTACGACAAGAATCACCTTGTCACCTATCATCCCTTTGGCCGCACCAGTTCGGTTACCTGGTGGAACGATGCCGAGTGGCTCGACTTCAATATGTTCCAGTCGGGACACCGTCGCTATGGCCAGCGTCGCGGCGATGGCGATACGTCCAACACTGCCGAGACCGAGGAGGACAACTGGCGCTACGTCGAGGCTGCCCACCAGCTTCAGCCGCTCAAGCCCATCCTCGATGCCGAGCCTTCCTACGAACGCATTCCGCAGGGCTTGCACGATACTACCCAGCCCCAATGGCAGGCGCAGGATTGTCGTCGCTATGCCTGGTGGAGCGTGCTGGCTGGCAGTTGCGGACATACCTACGGCAACAACGCCCTGATGCAGTTCTATCAGCCCGGCGATGGTCAGGCCTATGGCTGCACCACGCCCTGGTACGAGGCCGTCTATGACCCCGGCTTCCTGCAGATGCAGTATGTCAAGCGACTGATGCTCATGCTTCCCTATTTCGACCGTGTGGCCGACCAGAGCGTCCTTGTGGGCGAATATGGCAAGCGCTACGAGCGTCCCGTGGCAAGTCGTGGCAAGGATTATATCGTGGCCTATACCTATGTGGGAGGTGCACTCGATGTCGATCTGACCCGCATCTCAGGCAGTCAGAAGAAGGCGTGGTGGTACAGTCCTTCGACGGGCGAATTCCGCTTCATCGGGGAGTTTGCCGACAGCAAGTGCCAGCATTTTGCCCCCGATGCACCTTATGGCCCGGGCTATGACCAGGTATTGGTCATCGTCGATGCCTCGAAGGATTACATTCATTAAGCAGAGGCTTGTTTGAAAGGTTCGAAAAATTCGAAAGGTTCAAAAGGCTGCTCCCTTCGGTCGCGTCCGAGGGAAGCAAAAGGTTCGAAGGGTCAAAATTTAGAATGTCCATATGCTCGAAAGTCTGCACGAACTCGGACTCTCCGACGAAGCCATTGCCCTGGCGCAGGGTATGCTCCTGGGCGACAAGTCGGGTTTGTCGTCCGAGGTGGTCAGCGCCTTCCGGACGGCTGGGATGAGTCACATCATGGCTGTCTCCGGCCTCCATGTTGGCATCATCATGTCGATCATCTGGATATGTTTCCGTCCCTTCGAGATGCTCGTCGGGTATTTGGCACCTCTCAACCTCACCGTCCATTACGTGCTGGGTGACCTCAAGCGCATCGTCGTGATTGCCCTGACGGCCTGCTATGTCTGGCTTATTGGAGCTCCGCCCAGTGCCATTCGTGCCGCGCTGATGCTCTCCCTGCTGATGCTCGGGTGGATGCTCCATCGCTCCACGTCGGCTTGGCGATGCATGGTCTTCGCTGCCCTCGTGCTCATCGCCTGGGATCCGTGGACGGTCGGCCAGGTGGGCTTCCAGCTGAGTTTCCTTGCCGTGGCGGGCATCCTGCTTTTCCAGCCGTGGCTGCAGTCCGAACGTTTCCCCCGTTGGTTGCGGCTCGTCCTCCTGTCGGTGTCGGCGCAGTGGTTCACCACGCCCGTGGTCGCCTATTGGTTCCATCAGGTCCCGTTGCTCGGCTGGGTGCAGGGACTGCTGGTCGTTCCGCTGATGCCCATCCTGGTGTCGCTGCTCCTCGTGGGCATCCTGTTGCCCTCGTTCCATTTCCTTGCCGTGCCCATCGAGGCGCTTACAGCCTGGATGGGGTGGGTGGCGCAAGGCATCGGACGTGTCGAGCAGGTGCTGCTCGGCGGTCATCTCCATTTCTATCCTACGTGGTGGGAAGTACTGCTTGCCGAACTCCTGCTGCTCGCCATTGTGCTGTATCTTAAAGTACTCAACTTTCGCAAATGAAACTCCACCGACTTCAATACTTTATCCTGCCCGTCATCTACCTCATCATCGGCGGCACGGTGATTGCCCTGCTCATGCAGCGCATCCTCAACTATGCCTCCACGATGTGGCTGCTCCTGCTGTTGCCTATGCTGATGGTGACGGTGCTGCTCACGGTGGTCGGCATCGTCAATGTCTGGTTGGAGTATCGCATGCAGCGCGAACCTGGCTTGCGTGTCCACTATCGCAAGGCGAGCCTGGCGTGGCTCTATTTCCGCTGTTGGGCGGTGGTGATGGCTGGATTGTCGATGGCTATCGTCTTCGCCTGGTTGTGCCAGCTGCTGCCCAGTTATCTGAATGAGTTGTTCCGTTTCTACAAGGTCCTTTTCTACGGCCTCTGTGCCTTCCTGACCCTCTCGGCACTGATGAGTGTCGTACTGGGTGTCAATCTTGAGGAGATACGCTTGCGCAATGCGCAGTCCGAGAACCAGTTGCTCAAGGCGCAGCTCAACCCGCACTTCCTCTATAATACGCTCAACAACATCGATGCGCTCATATGGCTCGACCAGGAGCGTGCCTCTTCGGCGGTGACGAGTCTTTCCAGCCTGATGCGCTATATGACCTACAGTGCCCGGCAGGAACAGGTGCCGCTCGGCGACGAGGCGCAGGCCGTGGGCAGGTTGTGCGACCTGCAGCGTCTGCGTATGGCGCGGCCCGAATGTCTGCGCTTCGATGTGGTCAAAAGCATGAGCGGGGATGCAGCTGGTCGCCGTCCGAGGATGATAGCTCCGCTCCTGCTCGTTCCTTTGGTCGAGAACTGCTTCAAGCATTGCGGCTCTACCGGCGAAGCCGATGCCATCTGCATCCGTCTCGAGGAGCTTGACGAAGGGCTCCGATTCTCCACCGACAACAACCTTCCTGCCGACGAAGGGGACAAGGCACCGTCTGCCAACGACGATGCGCGGCACGGTGGGGTGGGGCTCACCGTCCTGCGTCGTCGGCTCGAGCTCCTCTATCCCGATGCCTACACGTTCACGGCACGTCGCGAAGGCAATCGCTTCCGAACCATGCTGACAATCTCTTGTTAGCCTCGTCGATCAGTCGGGGCACCGCCAGTTGCTGCCATTCCATCCAGCCTATCGGACGATAGTCGTCGGGCAGGGTGCCGATGGCAGCATTTGTCTTGGGGTCCTTGTCGTCGGGCAGCCTTACGGCGTAGAACGTGGCATAGATGGTCTGATGTGTCAGCTGGTGCTTTCTTTCCAGCACGAGGGTGGCACGGTCCTTCACGGCAGCGGGCACTTCCCCGTCCTCGTTGAGCACGAATTCCCAAAGCCCCTGCCAGATGTCGCCCGCGCCGCGCTGGTGCACCCACAGCTTGTCCTTATATATATAAATGATGTATGTGAAGCGTCGTTCGCGCACGTGCGTCCTCCCCTGTTTCACGGGACGTTCGCCCACGGTGCCGGCTGCCAGTGCCAGGCAATGGCTCCTCACGGGGCAGGTCGCGCACTTGGGCTGCGTGGGTGTGCAGAGCAGGGCGCCCAGCTCCATCATCGCCTGGTTGTGGCGCCCCGGCGATTCCTTCCCCTTGCCTTCGCCCACGGTCTGCTCCAGCAGTTCGTCGGCGAGCCCTTGGAAGAGCTTCTGTCCCTGCGTCGTGTCGATGGGCGTGTCGATGTCGTAGAGGCGCGCCAGCACGCGATAGACGTTGCCGTCCACCACGGCCACCCGTTCCTCCGAGGCGAAGCTGGCGATGGCGGCTGCCGTGTAGCGTCCCACGCCTTTCAGCCCGATGAGGTCGGCAAAGGTGTCGGGGAAGTCCTTCCCACCGTGCTCCTTGCGCCAGGCCATCACCTGCTGCGCCGCGGCGTGCAGGTTGCGGGCGCGGCTGTAGTAGCCCAGTCCCTGCCACAGTTTCAGCACCTGGTCGAGCGGAGCCGCCGCCAGGTCGTCCACCCGAGGGTACGCCGCCACAAAGCGCTCGTAGTAGTCCAGCCCCTGTGCCACGCGCGTCTGCTGCAGGATGATCTCCGAAAGCCATATCCTGTAGGCATCCTTCGTGTGGCGCCATGGCAGTTCGCGTCGGTTTTGGTCGAACCAAACCCCTATCTGATAGCCTATTTCGTTCATTTTCTTGATATTCAGTTGGCAATTATGCCATTTTCGTGTGCAAAGATACATTTTTTTTCAAAAAAATCGCCTTTACTCTTTTTTTTTTGGATAAAAAGCCCTATCTTTGCTCGCCAAATCAATAAAATCGTTAATAAATTATATAAAAAATGACAAAAGCAGAAATCGTAACCAAGATCGCTAAGAGAACCGGTCTTGACAAGGATGTAGTCCTTGTTGTGGTCGAGCAGTTCATGGGTGTCGTCAAGGAGTCACTCGTCAACGAAGAGCCCGTATTCCTCCGTGGCTTCGGCAGTTTTATCATCAAGGAGCGCGCTACCAAGGTTGCCCGCAACATCAGCAAGGAGACTTCTATCGTCATTCCCGCTCACAATATCCCAGCTTTCAAGCCTGCCAAGAGTTTCATCGCACAGGTCAGCGGTGAGATCGTCAATGAGGAAGCATAATCAGAAAACAAATATTTGTCCAATTAATAATCTTTAATAAGGTATGCCAAACGGTAAGAAGCACAAGCGTCATAAGATGGCGACGCACAAGCGTAAGAAGCGTCTTCGCAAGAATCGCCATAAGCACTGATCAGACCAGTGGTGACGCACGTGGAAGAATCCCTGGGGACTTCCACAACCAATATACGAATTGCAGAGGGCGTCAATCTGCCCGATGCAATTCGTTTTTTTGTATCCATCACCTTTTTAATTTCCCATTTGCTATTTGCACAATGACAAGCGAAGTCGTTATCGATGTGCAGTCGAAGGAGATCACCATCGGTCTCCTCGAAGACGGCAAGCTCGCCGAATACCAGCGCGAACGCAAGGATTCGAGCTTCACGGTGGGCAACATCTACCTGGCGCGCGTCAAGAAGCTGATGCCAGGTCTCAACGCTGCATTCATTGACGTGGGGCACGAGAAGGAAGGATTCATTCACTATCAGGATCTTGGCCCGCAGTTTAGGACGCTGGCCAAGTATGTCAAGCAGCAGATCTCTGACCGCAAGCACTACATCCCGCTCGAGCATTTCAAGCGCGAGCCCGACATCAACAAGGACGACACCGTCGTCGAAGCCCTCACCGTGGGGCAGGAGATTCTGGTGCAGATCGCCAAGGAACCCATCAGTACCAAAGGGCCGCGACTCACATGCGACCTCTCCCTGCCCGGCAGGTTCATGGTACTCATTCCATTCCAGGACAAGGTTTCGGTGAGCACGAAAATCAAGTCAAGCGAAGAGAAGAGCCGTCTCAAGCAGATCATTGGCGCCATCCGTCCGAAGAACTACGGCGTGATCATACGCACGTCAGCGCAGGGGATGGGAGCCGACGAGCTTACCCAGGAGCTTACTTCGCTGGTCAAGCGTTGGGAAGAATGCGTGACCACACTCATGAAAGGCAAGCTGCCCAGCCTCTGCTACGAGGAGAACAGCCGTGCCGTGGCATTACTTCGTGACATCTTTAACCCCTCGTTCGAGAACATCTGGGTCAACGACCCGGCGACGTTTAGTCAGATAAAGGATTATGTGAGTCTGATAGCCCCTGAAAAGGCGGACGTCGTGAAACTCTATAGCGAGGAACAGCCCATTTTGGATAAGTTCGCGGTGACGCGCCAGATCAAGTCGTCGCTCGGAAAGACCGTCTCCTGCAAGGAAGGTGCCTACATCATCATCGAGCACACCGAAGCCTTGCACGTCATTGACGTCAATTCCGGTCATCGCAGCCGACAGGCCGAGGACCAGGAGGAGAACGCCCTGCTGGTCGATATGGCGGCAGCCGACGAGATATGCCGTCAGATGCGCCTGCGCGACATGGGTGGCATCATCGTGGTCGATTTCATCGACCTCACCAAGTCGGAGCATCGCGAGCAGCTCTACAAGCACGTCAAGGAACTCATGGCGCGCGACCGAGCCAAGCACAACATCCTGCCGCTCTCGAAGTTCTGCCTGATGCAGATCACCCGCCAGCGCGTGCGTCCCGTCATGGACGTGCAGACCGCCGAGTCCTGCCCCGTCTGCGGTGGCAGCCACGTGGTCAAGCCCTCCATCCTGTTCTGCGACAGGCTGCAGGAGAAGCTCGACACGCTGACCTCCGAAATGAAAGTGAAGAATTTCCGACTCCACGTGCATCCGTTCATAGCAGCGTACATTCGCCAGGGCTGGTTCTTCCGGAGCCTCTACTGGCAGTGGCGGCGGCGCTATGGCATGGCATGGCGGCTCATCACCGACCAGTCCATGGAGCTGCTGCAGTACAAGGTCCTCGATGCCGATCGCAACGAGATTGACCTCAAACAACCCATTGATGCACACGTGTAAGGGCATCGAAGGGTTATTAAAGAGTAGTAAAAGGGGAGTAAAAGGGACGTTACCTTCATCTGTCAAGAGCGGGTCCAGGTTAACATTCGTCCTTTTTACTCCCCTTTTACTCCCTTTTTACTCCCCTTTTACTCCCTAATTATGTCCGTAATTCTTCTCCAAAACGCTCTCGGCCGCCTCCCCCAGACCCGCATGGCCGAGCCCGTCAACTTCTCGCTCGAGGCAGGCGAGCACATTGCCGTCATGGGTCCCAATGGCGGCGGCAAGTCGTGTCTCGTCGATCTCATCACCGGCCGCAACCTGCTCATGCAGGGCAGGCTCGACTACGACTTCGGCCCCGGCACCCGACCCACAGCCTATGGCAACATCGTGCAGCTCACCTTCGAGGATGCCCTCGGCACCGTCGAGAAGCCCTACTACTACCAGCAGCGCTTCAACAGTCAGGACCGCGACGAGTCGCCCCTCGTGATGACTGTGCTCAAACGCGCCCTGGCATCGGGTCGCGTTACGGCAACGGGACTTTCGGCCGACGAGGCACGCGAGGCAGGTCATGGCCTCACGCGCGAAGAGGCTGTGGCAGCAGGCGGCGAGGACGACAGCGAGTTCCTACAGAACCCCATGCTCGACACCTTCCTGATGCGCGACCTCCTTCCCAAGCGAATGGTCTTGCTCTCCAGTGGCGAGATGCGCCGCTATCAGCTCTTCAAGTACCTCATCAAGCGCCCGCGCGTTCTCATAGTAGATAACCCGTTCATAGGTTTGGACGCCCCGATGCGCGACCAGCTTAGTCAGTTCTTCCAGCTCCTCGTCAATACTGGCGAAGTGCAGATCATCATGCTCCTGTCGATGCTCGACACAGTGCCTACCTTTATGACGCACGTCGTCGAAGTGGACAATATGAGGGTGGGAGAGAAGCTTACGCGTGAGGAGTATCTCGTAACCTTGCCCGATTTCAAGGCCGCTCCGGCATCGTCACTTTCGCCAGAACTGAAGGCTCAGATTGCTGCGCTTCCTGTGATGCCTGTCGCCAACCTCACCGTCGATGGCAGTCCCACCGACGAGATCATCAGCATCCGCGACCTCACCTTGCCCTTGCCCGACACCGACCGCGTGCTCTATGGAGGACTCAGCTGGACGGTGCGTCGCGGCGAACATTGGGCATTGCAGGGACGCAATGGCTCAGGCAAGTCCACCTTGCTCAGTCTCATCTGTGCCGACCATCCTGCCGCCTATGCCTGCGACATCTCGCTCTTCGGTCGTCGTCGCGGCACGGGCGAATCCATCTGGGAGATCAAGAAGCACATTGGTTTCGTCAGTCCCGAGTTCCACCGGGCCTACAAGGAGAACCGTCCTGCCATCGACATTGTGGCAAGCGGCCTGCACGATTCGGTAGGTCTCTACAAGCGTCCGCGCCCCAACCAGGTTGCGACGTGTCTCTTCTGGATGCGCGTCTTTGGCATCGAGCATCTGCGCGATCGCATGTTCCTTACCCTTTCGAGTGGCGAACAGCGTCTGTGCCTCCTGGCACGTGCCTTCGTCAAGGATCCTGCCCTGCTAATCCTCGACGAACCTCTGCATGGCCTCGACACCTATCGCCGACATCTCGTGCGCGACGTCATCGACACCTTCTGCCGCCGTCCCGACAAGACGCTCATTATGGTCTCTCACTACGAAGAGGAACTCCCCGCCAACATCACCCATCGGTTGGTGTTGTGAATCATATAGAAGCTAAGACTTATTCAAATTAAGAATAGAATTCTTATTGGATTATCTTTGAAAAAGATTATTTATTTCAAGGATAAGTTAATCTGCTGTTTTTATGTTTTCAAGTAAAGCATAGACATCTCTTAATGATTGAAGTGAAGAATCAACACTGTCCTTATGGCCTTCTACAGCATCAACGAAATTCTGCAGTTCATTGAAGTAACCTTGTGAATAAATTTGGTTGTTTGGGAACGTAGGTATATAGTTGTTTCGGGCGTAAAGGTATTCAACAGTTTTGTTCCGAGAGTGGACTTTCTCAATGGGAAGGCCGAAGAAGGTAGAAGAATGTGCTACGAAGGTAAGTTCATCCATCTGAGAAAGATGGTAGATGCCCCTTGTTGTACTTACTTTGATGGATTCCTCTGCATTAGCCCAGGTATAGGCAGTGGAAAGTTCGAGAGTGCCAACTATTTGTGGATGACGGAGCATAAGAAGAAAAGATGATTGTATTATGGGTTGACAGGCGAGGATTTCCGGTTTGCCAAAGAGACTACAAACGAGGGCAAGAGGATGGATAAATAAGTCAAGGAGGACATTGCCCTCGGGGTATGCTCCTGTCAAATAATGAATATCGTAATTGATCAGTTGCTCCTTGCCTAAACGTTTCCGAAGGATTTTCATGGCTGGTGCATATTGTTTCTGCAGTCCTACCATAGCGATGGGTGAACCATAAAGGTTTTGGAGGTTTATAAGTGTATCGAGTTGATTGAGCGTCTTGCAGGGAGGTTTCTCGATGAACAAAGATTTTCCAGTTTTTAGGATGCGTGAGGCTATGGAAAAATGAGCTTCGGGCGAAGCGGAAACAAAGATCCCCTTGACAGTATCGTCACCAAGTATGTCATCAATCGAAGTCGTTGCTATTATATGAGGGATTTTTGATTCTATCAAAAGTGCTTTCTGCTTCGATGTGACACAGATATATTTCATTGGAACACCAAGGTAATGTAGCACAGGATAAAGATTGGTCATTGAGTGTTGCCCCATGCCCACAAAAGCGTATGAATATTGGTACGCTTTGGAGAGAAGACGTTTCGTTCTGAACCGCTTGTATCGATTTATCAATTGTTGCATCATAAGCCATTAAAGAATTTGTGATAAGTTATGCGAGAGTCATCAGTCCACTGATACGGCCCGTAGAACTTTTCGATGAAACGTTTAGGGAGCAGTCGTTCCAAATTGCGAAGCAGGATAATGTCATATTTGCGATGGAAGTTTATCCAGCAACCATTGCAGTTCTTTGAATGTTGGCACTGCGTTTGACACGACTTATAGCTGTTGAAAATATCATCAAGCGATTTGCTATGGATATTGCCCAGTACGACATCCAGGTTCTGGCAAAGCGGCACATCGCCGTTGCTGTGGATGACGAGATTACTCAAGATGCTTTGACATCGCAATCGCAGTTTGCCATTACGCCACTGGTCATAAAGTGCCACGAAGTCAAAATTCTCCTGTGTCTGGCGAATACTCGGAGGAATCTTATAAACAAAATCTGAAGCCGTCAGCAGTTCGCTTGTCGTGTCGAAGAATGCCATCGTCCCATAGATACCGATGCGTACATCCACATGATAATGCTTGGCCACATCAATGACAAAGGCCATATCATCGAATGAATTCCATGGTGAAAGGCAGAACATCAACGATAGAGGTACTTCGTCCTTCAGAGTTTCCACGACCAGGATTACGCGTTCATAACCATCTCGCCCTCGCATACGTCGGTAAGTCTCACGACCTCCATCGAGCGAAACGTACAAATGCCTTGGGTGATAGAGACGGACGGCTTCTATGACACGACGTGGTGCAAGACAATTGGAAAGCAATGTGTAGTTCGGATGATGTTCACGGAACCAAGCCAAGATTTCCGAAGCCTGAGGGTGAAGGATGAATTCACCCCCTTCTAGACCTACAGTCGTTTGCTTGGTAACACATCGGCTTCGCATAATTTGCTTGATGTCCTCAAGAGACAGATGCTGCACGCTTTTTTGCCAGATATTGCAGTGTTTGCAGGCCGACTGGCAAGCTGTTGTCATGTAAATCATCAATTGAGACAAGCGTTTGTGGTGTGGACGTAGGATGTTGTTCAAATAGAGGAAGCCATTGTAGGCATAATCAAAAATGGAGTACATAAAAATGGTTGCAGATTCTACTTATATAGTATGAAACTGCAACCATTGACTGCATTGAGATAGTAATTATTTTTTCAGTTTCCCTTTGCTTTTCAAATAGTAAGTGAACAATTTCCACTGATTGGTATTCTTGATGATGTTTGCCTTCACCTCGTCAGTATCGATGAACTGAATGGGGTAACAGTCGTGAAGATAATAATGGCCTTGATTGGGGTCGGAAATTACATCATAATGCAAGACAAGATCCGTGAACACCCTACTGTCCCAATCTCCTACGAAACTGCTAACAACGAATATGACATTGTTGCCTAAATAGAATTTGATTTCGTGGAAAGGTTGTAAGCGCAGGTATAGCGGTTTCTGCATTTCGCGGAACTTGATTTCGCGTGTAGTGACATTAAACCATTCGATGTCATTTTCGGTGAAAAGAACGTCATTGGCTTCAACATCTGTTCGTGTTTCGGACAAGCCAACTCCACAAGCATAGAGTATGCCGTTTTCTACTAAATCGGGACTGAAAGGCATCTCGGTCTCGTTGTCATCACTGCTACAAGCTGTCATCGTCATGCCGGCTATGGCTATCGCCATCATCCTGGCTAAAAGTCTTTGATGTTTCATATTCTTTTGTGTAATAAAAGGTCTTTCTATTAATATAGTCAGTTGAACAGATCAAAGACTGCATACTACCACGATAATCTAATGCCAAAAGGCAACGAGAATATCAATGGATGCTCCGAGCGATAAGTTTCAATAGCGTTTGAGGTTGGAATGTAGTAGTTCAGGCTCGGCTCCAGATAGAGGTCTAGATGAGGCACAATCTGATATTGTGTACCGATGCCTGTGTTGACAGACCACTGCCATGGAGCGCGGATGCGGGTTGTGATGTCGGGGGATTCTTTGAGTGGGTCGTTGGTGCCGTTGTAGATGTATCGCGTAGAGATTCGTGCACTGACAGGAATGTCAAGTTCTATGCCGCCCGTAGTGTATAGACTCCATCGATTGTTCCCAGCTATCCTATAGTCAAACTTCAGTGGGATGCCGATGTATTGGAGTCGCTGGGTGCGATGAATCGACGTGTTCTCGTTGCCACTTTCGAAAGTGGACTTCATATAGGAATAATTCAGCCCTGTGGCGAGTGACCATCGATTACTGATTTGACGGCTCAGCGAAAGACGTATTGTCAGAGGACGTTCGTGGTGCTTGGTCTCGACAAGCGGCTCTAACGGATTGTTGGAATTGATGATAGCCACGCGAGTCATATTCGATGCACTCACCGAGTCCATCATTGGAGCATTCGCTATCGCATAGTCCATATAGTCTCCCCAATTGTAGAGTTTCGCCGAACGTGTTTTGCTGCCGGAGAATGAAGGCATTGTCATATAGTTGTCTGTACGCATTCTGTCGTGCTGAGGAATTCCTGCGTAAGTTAGGGCGATGTGCCAGTTATTTCGGTTTCTCGACCTTCTGGGGTATATGTTGAAATTGTCGGAATATGGCAGCTTTTCCTTGTGCAATGTCTTCGACTTGTCCATTGCCAAAGTGTCTGTGATAATCTGCTCTTGAACCATCATATTGGACAAGGTGTCTTGTGGGATAGAATCCGTGGCTTGGGAGATTATCGACTGCAGGGTATCAACTGCATCAAAGATTGAAACGCGCAGGTCGGACGAATGATCGGCCAACGGCTCTTGTTTCCTTTCTAAGGGCTTTTCTTCGGATTCCTCTTGCTGCTTCACTAAAACAGGAATCTCCTCCTTGACGACTTTTTCTCCTCTCCTAAGAGGGAAGAACAAAAGGGAAGCAAGTATCAGGAATAATACAGCTGAATACTGCCGCATCATCTTGCGGAGCATCTTCTTTGCTCTTGCCAGTTGCGAGGATGACGAATGCGGCTCGATGCCCAGCATTTCAGCAATCTCCTTGTGCGACATCCCTTCCAATACCGATAAGCGGAACACCTTTCCATAGCCCTCGGGGAGTCTGTCAATCATCTTGATGACCTCACTTAATGGGACACCTTTCACATCGTTCTCTTCATCTTCTGCTGCAATCTGTTCTGCTTCGCTCGTCTCGTCAAGCGAAACTGTAGGCAATGCCTCAAGATGTTCCTTGCATTTCGATGCCACGTTCCTCGTGATTGCCATCATCCAAGCCTCAGCCCGTCGCTCATCGCGCAGTCTGTCAAACGATGTAAAAATGATAATAAAAGCATCGTGCAATACATCCTCCACCATCTGCTCGTCGTGGAAATAACGACGACATACGCCCCTCATCTGTGGGGCGTATGCCTTATACAGTTCTCCAAGGGCATCTGCATCCCCCTGTCTGCATCGTTCTATCAGTCTTGTTATCTCCATCGTTAGCATAACGTCTCTACCTATTTAGTCCTAAGATTAAGAAAAAGACTGCACCATCATCTGTATTTTTTTGTTATGATAGCGGAAACGTATGTGCTTTGGAGTGCTCCACGGAGTATTGCGTCCTCGAATGTATTCAGGTTCTAATGGATGGTTATTCCGAGCACGTAGTAATGGGGGACGTATTTCAGGATGTCCGACGACAGGTCGGGCTTGATGATGTCCTCTCCGCAGCAACGCGTCAACTTGTCCTCGGCATCATACCAGAATGAACAATAGCACACCAGTGGAATGAACGTTTCCTTTTCCAGGGGCGTTGTGAGTTCAAAGGGCTTCGAGATGTATGAGTAGATGTATTTGTCCTCACTCTCCCAGTAGATTTGCTTGAGTTTCAGTGAGGAAGTGAACGAAAGCGTGTTCTCCAAGTTGAAGCAGAATTGGACCAATGAATCAGTCTCCGAGGGAAGAAAACCGAAGATCAGATTGTCACCATTTGACTCAAAGGTATAAGGCATCAGGAGGCGCGGATAATCTTCAACCTCTTTCCCGTTCACAAATTCCCTGAAGTTTACGGTCAAATTCCTGCCTTTTATCGCACTGACATCAAAACTATAAGCCTTATATCCCTTTGCATTCAGCAATGGGATAAAATCGTTTATGGTTGGCTCGTTCATTTTCAGTTCCTGACTATAACCCGCCATTGCGACAAGGGCAATCAGGAGGGTGATGATGGTTTTGTTCATGATTGTTCCTGTTTATTTGTCATTGGTGAAAATCTCCGCCAGCTTTCTTTCGATATCCTCACCACGCAGGTTGCGGGCGAGGATGGTGCCATCGGGGGCAAAGAGGATGATGTGGGGGATGGCACGGATAAAGTATGCATTGGTGGCAGTCTCCTGTGAGTTGATGATTTGCGGGTAAGGGATATGATCCTCTTCGATGGCTCTCAACGTGGCTTTTGGTTCATCCCATGCGGCAATGCCGACCACTTGAAGGCCGCGGTCCTTGTATTTGTTATAGGCTGCGATGAGATTGGGAATTTCCCCACGGCAGGGACCGCACCACGAAGCCCAGAAATCGACGAGCACATACTGACCTCGGCCCACGTAGTCGCTGAGACGTGTGGTCTTTCCGTCATATTCCACAGCGAAGTCCACAAATTTCTCGCCCACATTCGGACTGTAAAAGGCTTCGCGCGACTCCATGCGGATACCCATGGAGCTGAGGGCAAGTTTCATCTGGTTCCATACGTCCCCAGCCTTGATTCGTGGACTCATCAATTCGAGCCATACCGCAGTCTGCAGCGGCTTGTGTCCAAGCACCATCGCCAGCTCAACCATTCCCAAAACATCGTCGTTATGGCGATTCAGTTCGCTCCGCATCAGGTTGTCGAGACGTTGTTGCCTGACGGAATCACCATATAGCAAAGGGGAAAACGCGTTTTGAAAAGTGCCAAAATCCTCGTTGAGAGGAGTGCCTGAGGGATGATTTAGGAATCGGATGGAGTCTTCATCCTGAGCGAGACGTTGCAGGTCCATATAGAGGTGCGTCGTTCCATCCTCCAGGAAAAAAAAGGGCGACATTATCTCTGGCATCGTGCCCTTTTTCGTGATGGATCTCAGGTTGAAAGCTGCTGCTTCGTCAAGCGTTCCTTCTATGGGCATCAGTTTCCCTTCTACGACCTCCACGGTGTCGATGATGGCGTTGACCATGCGCATATCCGACATCCATTGATTCAACAGCAGTTTTGTGTTCATCGTAGAATCGCCCACCGTTCCTTCCAGTCGGTAGTGGATTTGTCCTTCACTCGCCATAGCTATAAGGGCAAGCAGGAGGGTGATGATGGTTTTGTTCTTCATTATTTTCTTATATTGTGTAATTCTTCGTTGCAGTGTCTATGCAGGATTCCGTTCTCTACCATCCGTCAATCTGAAAACATATTCCTATACTGATTCCCAAATCGTGAATGAACTTGTTTCTATAATTATTCCTTTGGGTATCGAACGCATTAATAAGGTAAACGCCGTCATTTATACCGGCCATAATACCAATGTCTGGAGTGATATGAACCTTTACGCCTATTGCCGGTGAAACAAACAGGTTGAAATCGGTTTTCTTGCTGGATATGGAATACTTCTGATTGGTATCTACGTTCTTTTTCCCAAACATTCCAAATCCTCCAACACGCAGATTTACAAAGGGAGAAAAACGCTTATCAAAAAAGAAGTAATGTGTACTTAGAAAGACGGGTATAGCAGAAAAGTCATACTTCTCATGGTGACTATATCCGATACCAGCTCCAATGGCAAATTGCTCGTTAATGAACACTTCATGCAGGTAGTTCGCAGAAATACATTTGTCACCATAATCGCCAAGCCCTTGCGAAGAAGAAACATCAATAACATTCAGACAACCGTTTCCAGGGTCAAAGGAGACCTGAGCCACCGTAATGGTCGCTATTGAAAGCATAGACAACAAGACCAGGAATAGTCTGATGTGTTTCTGATTTTTCATTCCCTATAATTTTTGTTTTGGTGTGCAAATATACTTATTTATTGGCAGAATAGCACGGAAAAGGTATATGTGATTAACTTAAAATAACGATATACAATTGTTTTTACAATGTTTTATAAAATTGTGGCAGATAATTGTTAGTTCGTTATGAAAAACTACACTTTTTTGTTTGTTTTTTATTTCCCATTTCAATGTATGACCAATCTTGGCCAAGATTGGTCATACTGCGATAGGATAGAGCACTCATTCAGTATGTGTTGATAGAGCGAGAATGGATCGGTTCTTCTGTGCTTTGATGTGGAAAAGGACAAGTTGTTTTAGGACGAGACTTTACGGTCCAACTGAAACAATTGAATCCACCTTCTTCATTTAATAATGGCACAGCATAAACGCCCTTCACTGCTGTATCAGGAAATAATTCCTGTATCTGTTCAAGTGCTTCTCTATCCTGATTTTCAATGCCAAGAAGTGGAACGATAATGACCTTTGACGTTTGTAGATAGTTGATGTATGCCCAACTAAGATCATCGTCATTTCTCTGTGACGAGTACGTCGAATAGCGAAGTTCGGTCACCTTGTATCCATCATGTTCCAAGGCTTTTCTGAAAGATGCGGCCATATCCTCATCATATTCGTAATAATTGGTCATGAGAATGCGATTATCATCGACATAGCGAACAATGCCATCCGAATGACCATATATCTCAGTCCTGTCCCAATTCAGCCATGTGATATGATTGATTCCAAAGTCATGCCTGAATACTTCTTCAAACTTCTTTTGACTTATGTTATTAGCATTGTATGCTTTTCTCGTCATTATTACTCCCTGAGCGGTTCTGATGATGTTCCCGCCATCAAGTTTGAGGCTTGACTCTTTAGGGACTAAATGAATAGAGTCGCAAACAACGTCGGGCGAGGTCTTGGTATCTCTATATTTGTCACAATCCAAATAGTCTGGATCATATTTATATCGGACGAAAGAATTGGGATATACCTGTATAGGCATATAGTCCCTGCACCATATATCCTGTGTATGATCTAGAAGTTCATGCTTCACACCATACTCATCCAATATCTCGCATATCTCTCTATAAACCTTTGCTATTTCAGGTTTTTCCAGCACCTTTTTCGAAAAATAAACCATATCGGCATCTTTGTCGAGGACGGTAAACAGATTCTCATTCCTCTTATAGTTCCATGGTCTATATGCCTGATTACCCTCCAAGCCCCTACGTTTCTGAGCAATTAACTTTGTCCGCGGTTCTGTCCATTCGTCCACCCATTTGAAGGAGACCCCATCAAAGATGTTGCTTCTCGACATGATGATTTCAAAGGAGGTCAGAGAACGCTTCTCGTCAAGTAGGATAGGATTATTATCCATGTCGAAAAGGTCAAAAGCCCTTATCAGCACAGATGCTCTAAACTGATGCATAGCGGTATCTTCGAAAGTTATATCGATGCCAGAGTTATGGGGGAAAAGAGTTCCAATACCCAGCCAGTCATCATCTGGCGACTCTCTTCGGTACATCTTGTCCTCCCGAATGCTGCCATCAGTATTCAAAAAGTAGAACTCAATTTCCCTAAGATATAGTTTCTCCTTATTGTTAAGTAGGATATACCCTCCGTACAACAGTTGTGATGCTATCCGAGGGAAAATCTCCTTGCATAGATTCCCTTCATTTGCATTGGCCAACCTACAGGAATCCAAAGCATCCCTTAATGTGTCGAAGTATTTCATAATTAATCAGCATTTGCGGGGTTGAAAATTCTCTTTACTATCCCGATGTAATGCGTCATCTCTTTAACAATGGTTTTGGCATCAGGACCTTGGAAGTCGTAATTACAATCGTACCACCAGTCATCAAGATTCTTATTTGTTTTTGGGGGATTGAGTAGGATTTGGTTTTCCTATGTTATTTTCCCCCTCGTGCTTTACGTATGTATAATAGATTTTGTCCAGTCAAGGTTTTCTGGAGTTGCTTCCATTACAAATTCTTGGCCTCTATCTGCCGATTTGAATGAATCTTTTTGCCAGGAATTTGTATTATATGATATTTGCACTTTCCTAAAATAATCAGGTAAATCCCAATATCGGCGAGACATTCCCTCTTTAGTTAATACCCTATCTCGACGAAACTTAAGTACATTACAACCCCTTAATGAAGAGATTATGGATAGTCTATCTGTCGGAAGAAAGATAGCATTTTTATAGGCATTCCATGCGTTGTCGTAAGCATAGTGAGGATGCTCTTTGAGCCAATCTGGCACGTCTTGCTTTCGTTCAATTATTTCTCCGATTTGCATATATCCATATATTATGTGGGCATCTAATCCGTATTTTTTATACTGGAGACGCCCTTCTTTCATTTCTGTTTCTTTGAACCAGCCATAAAAAAGAAAAATATCTCCGACAGACACCTTCTGATTGCGTAAATGCGATAGTGAAGCGTTCATTTGTCCAAAGGCAGGTTTCCAATTTGGAAATCTGCTTCTAACATCTTCCCTTAAATCTGGATCCAAGTGGCACCTGCTATCATTTGTAATTAATGTCCTTGTATTTAAAGAATGAACTATTTCGTAATAGCTCATATCTTCCCAATGAAGCGATGAAAATGTATTATTATCTTCATTGTCAGGTATGGGCAGTGATAGCAGGGTGCCATCCGGCATTATTGGATTCGCTTGTTTTCCTGAGGAAGAATCAAAGCCTTTTCTGCTGAGTATTATTTTCATACTTCTCGTTTTATTTGCACGTGGCTGTCATTCTTTATATAATTAATTAGCATGTGGCATTGGTCATCAAGAGGTATTTTCTTGCATCTTGGAACAGTCACATCAAAGATGTTTCTTTCTATTTTTTGAGCATTATTTACCCCATAGTAATAGAACTCTTCACAAATTAGAACATATTTTCCACTTAAATCATGCTCTTTTTCAATCTCTGTGTGATTGTTGTTTTCAACTTGTGTATAACTTCCATCTGCTTCAGGTTTATATATGTTATCACCTGAATCATAAATGGCTTTTGTTATATTTTTTGCTTTTCCACATGTTTTTTTAGAGGTAGTGACTTCGTTATAACCAATTATTTGCGGCCTTTTTTGGGGATATTGCTCCCAATATTCAGCAAATGTCAATTTGGCTTTTATTTTTGCCAAATATATGAGTCGAGGATTGTCAAAAGCATGGAGTTCATTATCTTTCCCATTAACCAGTTTCGCGGTCCATCCACTTATCCAATCACCAACTTGAGCACCTCGTCTGATGGCTGGTTTGCAAATAGCTAAAGTTAACACGTTGTGATGCGGATTGGGGGCACTTTCAGTGTCCCATGTCATTTTGTAACAGTACAAATAGTTTTCCATATTTTTTATTATTTTAATCGTCAGTCTTTCCCGATACATTCATCAGTACCGATTTGCCAAAATATCCATCCTGGGAGTACCACATTGGGGATATTGAAGGAGAACCAATCTTGGAACATGAGTGCATAAATGGAAAGGATCTCATTTGGTATTTCTAAATCTCGCACAAAGTCACAAAGGACGAAGGTGGTTTCGGGATGTGTATGGGCATGAAGAAGGAACTTTTTGATACCGGGTTCCAGACATTTCGGATTATGCCGATCGTCTATCATTATCTCATAACACTTCCCCTGATAGCCTTGAGGATAATTGTCGCAAAACATAATATGGCCAGGCGTACCGTCGTCAAATGGCGAATGTCCTATGAAGTATGCGATCACACATCCATCCTGCATCGCTTCATCTATTGTGTCTTTATAGATTCTTCGCCTGGGCTTTGTCAGCGAGAGATTCTCCACGAAGACAGGCGCTTCCAGGGCGGCTTTGGCCCTCTCTTTCACTTCTTCTGGACTTATCCCGTTTGGGCAAAAAGATTCCCTTGGCCAGTCGAAGGCATAGCGGTCGAAATGCTTGAAGAGTTTGCGACTGATACCGCTGAATGCAGTGCCTTCCTTATGCCATGTAAGGCCGGGTCTGTACTGTGATTCGCAATTGTCGCCTGCCAATCCGGGAATTGTGGGATGAAAATAGCGCACGTACGATGTTATATGGTTTCCTACATCGGTTACCACGTCTCCGGTAAATATCGGACGATTGCAATCGTCCAGTATTCGAGTGTCTATGCCGGCATAAATAACGGGGACTGTGGACCAAAGGGTATGGGAGAGAATGCCGGGACGATGAAATCGGGTGTATGCTTCATCGTCAGTAATCAGCATCATCACGCCATTGTCGTCGAAGTAGAAATGGCCGAATCTGGTCAGTCTAAACTTCCCGTAGGGATCGATGAACCGAACCTCCCTGTATTCAAGTTTTCGATACAGATTATCAAAATTCTGGTTATAATAATGAGGACGTTCATACATTTCAATAATCTCATTTCTGTGGCGATAGCATAGCCTGCGAATGCCCTCATAGCTAAAATCGTTTTCCATGACTTAATGATATTTGTCGTACATTCTTTCCACTCTCTCAGCTATCTCCTGACGGAGCCAAAGGGGCTCCAGCACTTCCACGTCCTCGCCATTCCAGAGTATTTCCTGCTGGAAATCGAATGCAGGACGCAAGTTAAAGGTGAAGATGCTGTAATCGTCGTTTCGCTCAATCTCGTCCTGCGATTCGTGCATCTTCAGGTCGCGGATATAGTTGGCCTGTCGTGCCGAAACCTTCAGCTTCACGGGCTGAACCTTGACATCCTGCTCGGCAATGATGCCAAAGCATCCATCGAAGAAATCCTGGGCATTCCAGTCCTTCGGCATCAGAAAAGTCTCGTCCTTGACGTGGAGACGTCTGATGCGGTCGAGCCCGTAGATCCGCGGTCCTTTCTCGGCATAGTGGGGACTGGTGCTTAGTGCCACCATGTACCATCGCTGACGATAGAGCTTTACGCAGAAGGGTTGCACATCGAAGTTGCTCTCTTCGTCCTTCCAATAGCTGCGATAGGTCATGTTGAGCACGCGATTCTCCTTCATGGCCTCGATGATGGGTTGCAGGAAGTCCTGCCCGGATGGCACATACTCCAGAAGGATACGATCCTTGATGCTTTGGCTGTTGGCCAAGGCATTGCTAACGCAGAACGTATTGTAAAGCCATGAGCGGATGCCATTGCCTGTGATGTCCTCTTCGTTCTCAATGTAGTAGCGATACTCGCCACGGTTCTCATTCACGATGCTGATGCCGAACATGTCCCAAATGACGTAACGCCAGTTGTCGAAGGTGCGTTTGGGTATTTCCACGCCTCTGCTGATGTCCGTATCGCGGAGCCATCTTTCATTCAATTCCTTGAACGAGATCTTGCGACACCGATAGATGGTGTCTATCACCCAGACATATTTGCTTATCAAGCTTTGTCCACGATCGTTGTTTACCATAATGATTTTTTTGCAAAAGTACGATTAAGGTGCGCCATCTTGTGGCAGAGGTTTTAGTAAAAAGACTAGAATCGTCGATTATTGTTCTCTTTGCCTGCATTCGCACTCTCGTACAAACAAGCGGGTACTTTGTCTTTGATGATATTTTTTTAAATCATAGCTTTTTACTACTTGTTGGTGCAAATATATTCCTTTTATCTCAAGGAATCAAAGTATTTTGCTCCATTTTGTAGAATCAAGTATAAATGTGATTATACTGATAAATTATGCTAATTCTAGCTTACAGACTAGAAGATTTTCTTTCCCAATCAAAGGATATGCTTTGATTGGGCGAAATCAAAGCCAATACTTGGATTTATACGATGTAGAATAGCGCAAATTCCAAACATTTTAGGGGAAAAGTGGAGCCGTCTGCAACGAGAATCCTACTTAGAATGAGGAATAACCCTTCTCCAACTTCGGCATGACCATTTTTAGCCGAGATTGGTCATGCTCCCACTGGAGCATACCCAATTTTGGCCGAAAAAGGACATGCCGCGAAAGGATGGAGCACTCTGACGGGCGACAGAGTGCTTGCTCCGAATGGTGAATACCCAATCTTGGCCAAGAATGGTCATGCCGCGATAGTATGGAGCACTCTGACGGCCGACAGAGTGCTTTCTCCGAAAGGAGAATACCCAATCTTGGCCAAGAATGGTTATGCTGCGATTGGATAAAGCACTCTGACGGCCGACAGGATGCTTTCTCCGAAAGGAGAATACCCAATCCTGGCCAAGAATGGTCATGCTGCGATTGGATAAAGCACTCTGACGGCCGACAGAATGCTTTCTCCGAAAGAAGAATACCCAATCCTGGCCAAGAATGGTTATGCCGCGATAGGATGGAGCACTCTGACGGCCGACAGAGTGCTTTCTCCGAAAGAAGAATACCCAATCCTGGCCAAGAATGGTCATACTGCGATTGGATAAAGCACTCTGACGGCCGACAGGATACTTTCTCCGAAAGACGCATACCCAATCTTGGCCAAGAATGGTCATGCTGCGATAGAATATAGCACTCTGTCGGCCGTCAGAGTACTTTATACAACATAGCAAGCATCCTGTCGGCCGACAAGATGCTTGCTACGATTATTCGGTGATTTTGTAAGAACGCAATGCAGTATTTACTGCGAGCGACGATTCATTTGTTTTGGAGCAGCCTTGTTGCCCTTGGTTGAAGCGGCACCGGCTTGCTTGCCACCCTTGCCTTTGGGGCCATTCTGTGCACCCTTGTTCAAGAAGTTCTGCCAGGAATTATCTTTCATAACTGTTTCAATTAACAATTAATAATTAACAATTAACAATGATTATTATTTATCGTAATCTCGTAAAAAAACGGTGCGAAGATAGCGAGAATTTTTGGTTCTGCCAAGTCTTTTGAAGAAAAAAAGTGGAAAGGTTTGTAAAAAGCAGGGTTATTTGGGCAAAATGCAACTTCCCGCTGTCTCAATCCATAGTTCTGCCATCTTGCGGTGACCGGCAGGGGTCGGGTGAATGCCGTCCCAAATCCAGTAGGAATTGTTCGAAGTGGGATGCTGGTCACGGAGGTCGCGGAAGAGTGTGTCGAAGGGCACGAGCGTGGCATGATAGTCCTGTGCAAGGCGACGCACGACGGAGGCCATATCGTTCATCAGCTGTTGGCGCTGGTCGAAGTTGTCGGTTTCGGCTACCCATCCGGCACGGGCGATGAAAGGAGTGCAAAGCACGAGTTGCACACCAGGAAGCGAGTCGCGTGTCTGATCGAGCAGTGTGCGATACTGGGCTTCCCACGCCTTGATGTCGAAGGAAAGCGAGGAATCCTGCTTCTTTCGGTCGAAGAAGGTGCAGGCATCGTTGATGCCGATGAGGATGCTGACTACATTGGGATGCAGGTCGATGGCATCCTGCTGCCAGCGAGCAGCGAGTTGTTCGAGCGTATTGCCGCTGATGCCACGGTTCCAGCATTTGATTTCGGCTTCTGGATACTGGCTTTCGAAATAGCTGGCGCACTGCTCGACGTAGCCATGTCCATAGACGTGGTTCTTGTCCCACTCATTTCGTTCGCTCGATGGTCGCATATCGCCGCCGCTACGTCCCCATCCGCCATCGGTGATGGAGTCGCCAATCCAGAGCACGCGACGCTGGGGCAGCAGGGTGCGAAGCCATTGACCAAGTTCGCTGACGTACTGCGGTTTGTAGCGGAAGTTGTCGCGCCAGCACCAGCCGTGACCACCCACGGGATAAAGGTGCATAGTCACGCTTACGCCATGGGCTACAAGGGCGTTGTAATATTCGATGCTGTTGCGAACGGGTACGAGGCCATCGTCGCTGCTTGCGAGGATGAAGGCAGGTGGAGTGTCCTGGGTTACCTGCAGCTCGTTGCTGTATTGCTGGACAAGTTTCTTCGAAGGTTTGTCACCCAGCAGGAAATGGCTTGACCAATAGTGGGTGAACGAAGGATCGAGCGAGATGACAGGATAGAAGAGGATCTGGAAGTCAGGACGGACATCGGGCGAGGTGTAGTGGGTCGCCGCAGTTGAGGCAAGGTGTCCACCAGCCGAACAACCTTGCACGCCGAGTTTCCGGATGTTCCATTCACTGCTGTGCTCGCGTAGGATTCGCATGGCCTGCTGTACGTCGTCGAGCGGCACTTCGGGATGAGCATTGGGCAGACGGTACTTCAGTACGGCATAGACGATGCCTTGCTCGTTGTACCATGCAGCGGGCAGATGCCCTTCGTGGTTGTACCATACGCCGCTGTAACCACCGCCTGGGATGGCGAGCACGGCGAGACCACAAGGATGATCGGGCAAATAGACCGAGATGTCGGGGTCTTGTGTATGCTCATAGTGGGTGCCGAAGTCTTTTTCAGGTTCCATATCGCCATTGTCGGTGGGTGCCCCATTGGGCCAGAGTTTTATGACGAGGTCTGGTTGATAGGTTTGGGCATGGAGTCCAAAAGCCATGCAAATCGAGATGGCAAGGGTTGAGAAAAGGTGTTTCATTTTGTAATAATAGGTAATGATGACGGTTTTATTTCATTTAACGAAAAAAGACTGTATCGTTTACATCTATGGGTATCGATCAGAAGTTCCATTGAGCCGTAGCGATAACAGCACTGAGGTCGCTATGGAATATGTCGTGCCAATGTAGTCCGATAGAACGATTGGAATGGAATCGTTTGATTACCTCGAATCCTCCATAGAAGGGCTTGTCGTCATAGTTGCTTACGCGGTAGGGCATGTCCTTGGAATACCAGATCCATCGTGCTCCGAGAAGCCATTGTCGTGGCAGTGAGAGCTTGGAGGCAAGGCGAGCATCGTGATAGGTGGTGCGGTCGGCATCGGGAATTGCAGTATTCTTGATGGAGTAGATGTTGTAGCCTGCCGTGAGTGAGAGGTTTCCTACCTTATAGTAGATGGATGTTCCGGCCTTGTAATATCGGTCGTCGTTGCTGGTAGTGTAATAGCTGCCGTTGGCTTTGACAGTAAAGTTATGTTGCGTGTAGCCGTAGGCGAGCTTGAACTGATTGACGCGTGTCTCCTCAAGGTCGGCCTTGCCACCGATGAAGGTGCCTGCGGTATTTGGCCACAGTTCGGTGAACACATCGAGGGCACTGGGGTTGGTGAACTTGCGGAAGTAGGCGAGTTGGAACTGATGGCGCGGATGTGGAGTGAACACGGTGCTTACCTGGAACATGTTGCGTGTGGAGTTCTTCGACCAGCCGCCAGAATAGCCTTTCTGGTTGTAGTGATAGAACATTACACGATCGCCTATGGTGAAGAGCAGGGGGCCACGCCTGTAGTTGAATTGCAGGTAGACATCATGGTGAAAGATGTGGTAAGTGCTTTCCTCGTCGAATGCCAAACCTGTCTCGTTGAGCTGATTGATGCCGTAGTCCTGTATGTTATAGCCCGCTTCGATGCCAGACATCATCTTCAATCCTTTGATGTAGGGGATGGGTGTGTTGAGTTCGAGCAGCCAGGCGGGCAGGTCGTAGCTATTGCGGATGATACGATGTTCGTTGTCACGGATGGCAAATTGTTCCAACGGATTGTTTTCACGGGTATAGGTAAGCATAGTGAGCAGCTCGGTGCCCAGTTGGTTGAAGGTGTGGAACCACCTTGTGCGGATGAGGAACATCTCTTCGCGTAGGTTTTTGCGGAGGTTATCGGAAGGAGTGTTGGTGTTCTTGTAGCTCTGGTTGACATAGGAGCGAATAACATCGCGATCGGTCAGCCGGTTTGTCATCTCGGCGTGCAGGTACTGCTGGTCCTTGTAGATGCTTTTGATGTCGGTGCGGTTGAACTGGGCATTGACGAAGACGTCGGTGTGCTCGTCGCCATAACGGATGTTGGCAGTTCCGCTGAGCTGATGGTTGGTGGCATATTGCAGGGCAGTATAGCCGTGAGCATTATCTTCGGTTTCACGCAGATTGATGTCGATGACGCAGCCTTCGCCCGTACGACCCTTGGCGACACCTGAGTTGTCGCAAATCTGTATCTTTTGGATGATGCTGGCCTTGATTTGCGACATCAGCAGGCGACTGTCGCCCGAGATGGCAACATTGTCGAGACGCAACTGGTAACTGCCCAGCAGATTGTCATAGCCGCCGATGAGCAGTTCGGGATACATCTGAAGGATGCCCATCAGCGTCTCGTCGCCCTGAAGGTCGAGTCGCCCCGGATAGATGATGGTTCGGTCGGCAAGCATCTCGATGGCCGGCAGTTGTTCCCTATGGTCACTCCCGGGAGAAGCCTGTGCCTGCAAAGATGGAAAGGCAGAGAAGGAGGCGAAGAGGGCGAAGAGGGTGAGGACGTGAATGATACTCCTTTTCATAATGGTATAGAAGATGATTATACGGGTGCAAAGATAATCAGTTTTGCAGAAAACTCCAAGCAAATGTGAAAAATAATTATTTGTGCGCAGTTTTTTAGTGATTCCAGCTTCTTTTCTCAAAATAATCGTTATCTTTGCATCGTTCATCTGATTGAAGTAACAAGAACATTTCTGACAATGAGACATACAAGTATATTGATTGGACATCTGGTGCTGTTGCTCGGGATTGTTTCGAGCTATTACGCACAGGCCGAAAGCCAGGCGAAGGCTCCGAGCCTTGACCCGAAGAAGTCGGCTGTCTATACTCCGACTGTTCCTGCCGAAGAGCGAGGCATTTATGGAAGCAGGATCGGGACAGTTTCTGCTGACACGGTTCGCTATACACAGGCTTATATCTATGAGAATGTGGCAGACCTTGCTGCGAGCACCAATCTGAAGAAGGGCGATGTTGTCATCACAAAGGGCTTTTATAGCGCTGGCGATGGTGGAGGAAGCACCTATTACATCAAGAGTCGCCTCGATGCGTCGTTGCTGGTCTATGACAATCGGCACAATGTCGTTGGCTATGCCTACGACCTGACATGGAAAGGGATGGCTGGTGAACATACGACGGCTTATCTCGATACGGCCACGCTCATCAGGCTTGCCAATGCTGAGGCCGAACTTTATGCCGATCTGGTAGTGCCAGCCAGCAATGAGGTGAACTTCCTGCAGTTGGGCGCTCGCAGAAAAACTGCCGATACGCACGAAGATAATATGCCTTATATGGTCAAGTGGATGGCGTTCCTCGATCGTCGTGCTACAACTTATGACCTTTTCCTTCCCGAGGGTGCCTATGCCTTTTCGCCCACATTGCTTCTTCGTAAGGGAGATAGTTTTTCGGCATTGGGAATCAGCATCAGGGGACCTAAGATGCAGGCCAATGCTTCGGGTGCCCGCATCCTGCCTTACCGCACATCGCAGCCTTACATCTTCCGTCTGGGATATTTGGACGACAAGAAATCCCTGTTTATGCGTGGGTGCAAGTTGTGCGATCTTGCTTTCCTGACAGGCACAGAGTCGATGGTCGATATGGGTTTCGTCCCCAAATATGGCGAAGGCATCACCAAGCGTACCTATCGCTATGTCACCAAGGCGGCCTTGTGGCTCGATTGCTGTCCGTATGGTCAGTTCGATGGACTCTATTTCCAGCATGTCAAGGGAACGTGCGTCCTGCTGCGTCGCTGCTACGAGAGTCATTTCGGCTACACCAATGTACGTAATTGCGGCCGAATAGACAATGTGGGACGAGCAGCTCCGCTTTTCCTCTTCGATCCACCGGGACCGAGTGATGTCTCAGCCTGCTACTTCTACTACTTCAACTTCGAGGGATGTATGGGCAACTTCTTCTATGGCAAGCCCGGAAAGATGAACTTCACGCATTGCGAATTTGGCGACATTCAGGTTGAAGGTTCCTGCCAGGGTGGCAAGGATACGCAACCCATCAAGTGTGCTTCATCAAGCATGAAGTACGATAGCGACGAAGGCTATGTTCCGCCCAAGGGCAGGCTATACAAATGGTTCATCTTCGCTGGCAGCATAGGCTTCCATGACATCATCGTCCAGTCGGTCACTGTGTCGAATTTCGGTAACGGACTGAAACGTTTTCGCACCTACCGGAGGAACAGAGAAGGAAACATCGTCGATATCGATGGCAATGTCATCACAAGCGGCTACAAGGAAGAGGATGGTAAGATATTCGCCCTCGATGCTGATGGTCAGAAGATAACCGACTACTATCGCTACTATGCCATCGTCGGTGTGGGCGACGATGGCACGCCTTTGCCCAAGACGGCCTCAGTCATCAATCTCCGGTCGGTCTATCTACAGCGACTGAGCGGCTTGAACAAGGCCGTGGGACCTTGGGTGGTCTATGCCAAAGGACGTGGAGCCTACCATAGCATCGCTGTGCAGCAGACGTGGGGACGCGGCGAATATCCCTTCTATCTTGAAGGTGCTCCTCCCATCAAATGCTCCAAGCCCGAACTTACAGTGGCAGGAGCCGTCAGTGCGGTCGATTTGATCAAGTCGGAAGAGAAGAACAAGACATGGGTCTATACAAAGGCGGGAGCTGCTACACCTTACGGAATGACCGTGAAGCGCGGCGACCTGATGCAGTCGCTGGTCTTCACGGCCAAGCCTGGCAAACGATATGGAGCTCGCGTTTATGTGCCTCAGAAGGTATATGATGCCCTGCCCTCCGATGCAGAAGGCAATAAGGTCTTTACTTGGGCCAATCAGAACAAGTCACACGTCTATATTGGCAAGGAAAAGCCCGTATTGAGTGACAAGTCGAAGTACGTAGTCCCCAAGAGCGGATGGACCTTCATCAAGTTCCCCGACTTCAAGCTTTCCTCGCCCCAGTCAATCTATTGGAAGGGTTCTGCCTCGAACGATGGTTTTATGCGAGGAATCTACATTGACTATATATATGAGTTATAGCCCTTATTTGAAGAACACATTGACACGGGAGTCAACATAACATGTGCCATCGTAATCATGGGAGATGCGGAGACGTTCGAAGTAGAGTAGAACAGAGTCTCCGCGTTCCTTTTCTGTGTAGTAGATGGGACGAATGCCTTGCGCTTTCTTTCTGCGGAATTCCTCCAGATTGACCTCGAAGAAGAGGTCCTCATTATTTATTCCCGTGGTATGGAGAAGCAGAATACTGTCGTTCAGACTGGTCTTTGATGCCGCGATTAGTATGCTGTCATTCTGATTATCGGTCGAAGAAAGGATGTCATATTCGCCATTGGTCACGAGACGATGGTAACCTTCGGGGATGGTGATGTGATTGGCAGTCGTTTCGTAGAAGAAAGTTTCGGTATTATTATTGCGACTGCTTCTCCAGAGAGGCACATCATCGCTAATCCACTGTGCCGTTTGTCCCTTGTAGAAATCATTCAAGTAATTCAATTGGTCATACACCTGATCGCTAACATCTTCGGGCAGAGAATTCACCCAGGTGCTGAACTCATCCCGATTCATCGGCAGGTGTTCCGGCTGGTATTGTGCGATGGTCTCGGCCATCTTCTGCTTGAAGTGAAGTTTGACGATCTCGCAGTAGTTCATCGGCTGGGCCGAAGTGAGCAGCAGGATGGCGCCAAATGAGAGTGGTATCCAATGGATGCGACGAGCCTTGAGAATAAAGAGGCCGATGCAGACGGCATAGAACCAAAGGTTGAGCGTGAGAACATACAAGCGATTGACCGTGATTCCATAGTCTCCGAAGCGGCGAGCAATGCCTACTGTCATCAGGATAACGAGGGGAAGGGCAAGAATGGGGAACCATCGTACCACCCAACGCTCGAACGTCTTGGATTCCTGACTGCGCATCGATGGATAAAGGAGGAATTCCACGGCAATGATGCCAAACATCATAGCGGTCACGAGCCAAGAAATGGTGCCTTTGGGTAATTCCCACGAGAAGAGAATTCGGGCAAGATAACCATAGAGCACCAGCATGTAGCAGGTCACCAGGGGAATGAACAGATATCGGGTCGTTCCAGTCAGGAATCGGGAGGCGATAATCGTATCATCGTGCTTTCTTTCTCCTGAAGGAACACGCGAAAGGAATAGCAGCATGGGCAGAAGTTGGCCGAAGAGGATGGAGACGATGAGGTACACCTTGGAGTCGATCTTGATGTTGAACAGGCTTTGAATGCCCGAAAGGAGTCCCTCGATGCCGCCAGTCATCACACCTCCGATGATGAACGAAAGAACCAGTGCAACAATCATTCGGAACGTGAAATTCCACGATTTCACGTCATTCTTTTCCTTGTAGAAAGAAAGAAAAAGAATGCCCAAGGCAAAGGCTACGTAGACAGCAGCACGTGCTATGTAAAGAACGGCACTGAAGCGTGAGAGGTCAAGATTCCATAGGTAGATGGCATCGATGAGCAACAAGATATGCGCTATGGCTGTGACTGTCCATACCATTCGTTTGTTGTGGTATTCCTCATTCCAAAGCGCAAGCATCAGCGAGAGCAGGAATGCTGCCGTGCAATAATAAATGGGCACACCACGATACTCCTCAACAATCACCATGATGATGAGTGCAATGGACAATGCTATGGCAAAACAACATGACGCAGGGAATCGACGTGACATATTGACCATCGATTCGCGCAACGAAGAGAATGAAGGAATGAGTGACATGGAATTGAAGGTAAGATAGGAATTATAGTAATAGTGCCTATAGTGGTTATAGTAACTATAAAGACTATAGGCACTATTTATTTAAATGAATAATTACTTGACAGTAATCCGATAGGCGCGGGTGTGAGCCACGAACTCGGTGGCATAGGCGCACTGGGCGGTGGTGATGCCCGAGAGATACTGGCCCTTGCGATCGACGTTGAAATCGATGTCGTAGGTCGTAGTGCCCTTGGTGAACATGTCGAAGAAGATGTCGGTTGAGGCATCGTGCATGCTGACATAACCTCCACGACCATTCATCCAGCGGTAGCCGGAGTATTGGGTGACGGGTTCGAAGCAGGCAGGACGCTGGGCACGAATCTGCACGAAGTCCATATCGCGGTCGGCAGTGATGATGACGCGGAGTGTCACCTTGTCGCCTACCTTGAGCGTCTCGGTTTCTGGATTGAAATCCTTGCCGTCCTTCATGAACTTGATAGTCACCTTGAGTTCGCCTGTGGTCTGGTTGTTCAGACGGTCCATATCCTCGAGGTACTGTGCATAGAGGGCACCCCAAGAGATGACGGGCATTTCGGAAGCCGAGGCATTGGCCTTGATGCTGAGGTCGCGGATGGGCGAAGCGGTGATGGCGTCATCAACATTGGTGCGCACATAGCCGAGTTGTTCGGCCAGGAAGCGTGTAGTGTCGATAGGCGTTGGGAGCATGCTGTTGTCGATGCTGAACGAACGTTGCAAGCCGTGAGGACGAGCGGTGATCTGCTTGCCGTCGTTCTGGTTACCTGCAAGCAGGAAGTCGAGTGCACCGAGGGTGTTCATCTCGTTGTCCCAAGTCTGCGTCTGCTTCTGACGCAGTAGCCATACCTGCATCTCGTTGAGGAGCTGCTCCTTGTCGGTACGCGATGACTGACGAATGGCGCGCATAGCAGCCAACTGGGTCGGGATGCGGTAGTCACGCCACGAATAGTAGGCTTGGTCGGTAGCGTAGTATCGACCCATGCCGGGCTTCGTGATGGTGTATTCGACAGCAGACTCCAGGAAGTCGTCGGCGCTCTGGGTGTGGCCGAAGGTACGCAGAACGCAGGCAGCCACAGTACGTCCGTGGATGGTGAGGTCGCGCACGTTCTTCTCTATGTAACTCAGATAGGCTTCGCGCATGGTGCTAACCTTCTTGCTCACTTTGTGGTCGGGAGCAAGCGAACTGGTGTAGAGGTAGCTGAGCGTATTGTTGCTGGCCGTGATGGGAATCTTCTTGCTGATGCAGTACTCGTAGTGCTCGAGTTCCTTGTTGTCGAGGAAGTCCAAGCCCTTTTCGAGCATCTTGGCCTCGACATCGAGACCCTTGGCACCCTCAGAGTTAATCAGCATGGCGAGGTCCTCGCAGATGGCGAGCGTCATGTAGTAACTTCCGGGCATTCCTTCGAACCAGCTCCACGAACCGTCACCCTGTTGCAGTTTCTGGAGACGTGTGCGAGCCTTGTCGATGCGTTCCTGCATGAGACGGTCGTTGAAGAGGTCGAGCATACGGGCACGCTGTTCGGCTTCGCGCAGAGCATCGTTGACCCATGGGGATTCTTGGAGCACGATGTCGCGCAAGTCGTCATTGCGGTCGAGTTGGCTCTGTTGGTCGGTGCCAGCTTTTTTGGCTGCATTCAAGGCATCCTTAAAGCCTGGGATACTTTGGGCAATGCGACGTGCCACGATGTTTGCATAGAGCGAAGCTGCGTAGGCTGTGGCGCAGTCACGATCTGGCACCTTGATGCCGTCGAGGGCTGAGATGACGGTCCATTCGGGGCGGTCGGTGTATTCGAAGAGCAGGCGCTTGTGGGTAGCAGTCTGGCTGCCCTCGTTGAAGAGGCTGCTGATGTCGATATGCTTCTCTTGTTCGTCGCTGGTCACGTAGAAGGGGATGGCTTCGGTGACGTACTTCTTCGAAGTGAGCACGGGCAGGTAGTTGCGCTCGCCGTCAGAGAAATCTCCGCTTACGGCACTCACTTCGCAGATGAGCATCGGATAGCGGTCGTCGATGTCAATGCTGAAGGTGACCGAAGTGGTCTGTTCCACATCTACTGAGAAGGGCTGGGTGGCCGAATAGACTTCCTTTTCGGTCTCAGCATCGAGCAGACGCAGGCGTGCTGTGCCTTTCAGAGGCTTGTCTCCTTGGTTGATGATGCGAGAGGCAATGGCGGCCTTGTCGCCTTCTCGTACAAAGCGTGGCAGGTTGGGCTGCACCATGAAATCCTTGCGGCTCACGGCAGTGGCGAGGATTTTACCGTAGTTGACGTCCTTGTCGTGGGCCAGGCCGAGGAACTTCCATTCTGTGAGGCTTTCGGGCAAGGTGAAGCTGATGCTGACGTTACCCTTGGCATCGGAAAGGAGATGGGGATAGAAGAAGGCTGTCTCGGCAAAGTTGCTGCGGAGTTGCAGAGCAGGAGAGGTGCTTCCACCTTCGCCTTGCTCTTTTATCTCTTGTTCCTCTATGTCAGCAGCATCATTCATGGAAGCCGATTTTCTCATCATGACCATGTTATCAGCAGCGAATTCCATCGGAATTGCCTCTTCCATTGCCATGTTGTCCTCGACCATGGCCGACGATTCAACCATCGCCATCATAGGTCTGCCCGCAGCAGCGCCCAGGGCACCACGCACGAGGATACGTCTTTGACGCCAGCGCTGATGAATGTATTCAGTAAGTTGATCGTAACTGCGACTGCGGACTGACTTGCCGGAATATGCACGGGTTGCACGAATGGTGGTTCCGTAGTTGCTGTTCGTCACGTTATTATTGAACGAGCGAATCAGTCGCTGGAACGACAGTAAGAACGGCAGGGAGTGGCTGGCGAACTGTTCGAGCGACGCGTCGTACATTGTGGCCAGCAGTTCTGCACCACTGACGGGCTTGCCATCCTTGCCTTGGATGGTGAGGGTCCACGTCTCGTCCTGTCCGGGATAGAGGCGGTCGCGGAACGTGCTCCACGAGAGCTTGAGTTGCTTCTCGGGCTTCACGTAGGTCAACGTAGCAGATTCGCTACATATCTGGCCATCGCGTGCGTACCAAATGAAAAGTCGGACACCATCGCCATAACTGCGGTCGTAGGGAATGGTGAGTCGATAGAGATCACGACCCAATTCGATGGTTCCGCGCTCGACGATGCGTTCGTTGGCAAGAATCATGTAGCCCACATAGACATCCTTTCTGCCGGGACTGAAGAACACTTCGGCAGGCTTTTGCTCTGAGAACTCTTTGTCGGCAACGTGGAAGAAGTCGCCATCGAAGCGTGTGATGTCCTTTTGTACTTCGTCGCGGCTCATCTTGCCGGGTTTGAGCGGGATGGCAGCCTTCGAGTCGAAAAGCCTGAGTGATTCGGTACGGCGGTTTCCGACCTTGTTGCCGGCTTCATCGGTAGCATATGCTTCGATGTAGTATTGCCCTGGGGCCAAGGCGGGCAGTTCGATGGGCACACCGGTCTGGAAGGTGCCGGAATGGATGGACTCAGAACTGTAGCTCTTGGTCAGAATGTTGTAGATGCCTGAGACGTTGACTTCCTCACCGCTGGCATTGCGGGCGTTGACGATGATTTGTTCTTTGCTGCTTGCATCGTATGGATTGGGCACACTGATGCTGATGCTGAACGGCTGGCGCGAAACGGCAGTAGTGTAGGTGGCACTGTGTGTTTCGCCTGCCATGTCGGTGACATCGAAAGTGACGCGATAACGAAGCATCTGGTCGTCATCGTAGTCGTCGAGTTTCTTCGGGTCAAGAAAGACGGGTACGGCAATGCGTCCCTTCTCGTCGGTCTTACCTTCGCCTTCGGAGAGTTGTTCCCAACCTGAACCACCCCAGAACCAGAAACTGCACTTGGCGGTCTCGATGGTGTATTTGACCAGTGCATCCTGCACGGGGACATCAGCATAGGTCTTGGCTGTGGCTTCCACTTCGATGGTATCGCCGATGCTGATCTTGCGACCGTGGTTTTCAGCAGCCTTTGCCTTGACATCGAAAGTGGGGCGCTTGTATTCCTCGACACGGAAACTGGTGCTGCCGCTGTTGTTGTCCGAAATGGAGAATCGGCCCGGCAGTCGGTCGGTCGGAATCACGAAGTCGCAGTCATAACTGCCGTATTGGTTGGTCACCACTTCGCGCTTGTCGATTTCCTTGCCATTGGCATCCCTGAACCTGAGCGTGATTGTGCGATCGGCTACCACTTGCGTGTTATCGCCATGCTGATGATAGACGATAGCCGAGACGTGGACGGTCTGACCGGGACGATAGATGGCACGATCGGTGAAGAGCGAGCTGTGCAAATCGCCGTCCTTCTCATGGACTTCACTGGAATAGAGATAGACTTTGCTTGTCTGGTCGTTAGTGCCCTTGATGCAGGCCCATGCGTAGTTGTTGCGGTCTCGGCGTGGGATGATGACCTCACCTTTGACGTTGCATGCAAAGAACTGCTGGTCGTTGCCCGAATAGTCTTCCACAACGACAGTAGCATTGGGCACAGGACGTCCTGTCTCGATGTTGCCGACAAAAGCAAGTGATTCCTTCGAAGGAAGTTCGAAGAGGAAGAGGCGGAGCGAGGTGATCTCGATGTCATCGATGGCTACGCGTTGAGGAGTACGAGCAATGATGATGTAATGACCGGCGGGCAGTGAGAACTGGTCCTTGCGTTCGCCGCTAGTAGGTAAGTTTTCGGCTCGACGCGCCACGCTGAGACTGTCATCGCCTAAGGTGTAGTCGCGCTTTTCGATGAGCTTGCCGTCGGTCTTCAACAGGCGGTTCTTGTCCTTGCCATTGTAAAGGCGTACTTCAACCGTGGCCTGGGTCTGATTCTTGTAGCGCAATTCAATATCGAAGGGACGGTTGGGGAGAATGCCTGATGGAACATCGAGGGTGCAAGTGGGGTTCATCAACTCTCCTTCGACGTTGGTGAAGAAGGGCGCGATGTGTGAGCCCTTGTATTGTTTTTGCGCCCAGCGGGCAAAGGTCAACCTTTCGTCATCGTTGTAGATCTGCTTGCAATAGGCTTGTGCCACATCTGCACCTGCTTCGATATCCTTGGTTTCCTCGACGAGCGCCTTGAGTGCCTCCACAAATGCCTCGGATGGCATACGCAGGTTGTAATCCTCGTGCTGGCGTTGCTTATAGAGGTATTCGAGTTGGGTCAGCGCGTATGCATCGCGTGGACCGTTCAGCTTGTAGTAGGTTGCCACTTCGCCCAGAAGTTGTGCCTCTTCGCTTTCCTTCATCTGTGCATTTTCGAGCACAAAGCGGGTGAGCAGCGACAGCATATCGTGCTGATAGAGACGACTGTCCTCGCCTTCCTGGATAAGAGGCTCGTAGCCCAAAGCCGAAGCCTTGGCTAATGCAGCCTTATCCTTCAGCGACAGGGTGAAAAGTTCACGTGCCTTGGTACTGTATTCGCTCTGTGTCTCTTCGTCAAAGTCGGAGATGTGGCTGTCGGCCATAGCCAGATATGCCGAACCCATGACGGCGTTATAGACGGCATCTTCGACAAGTCCCTTGTGCGGGAAAGGTGGGAAATTGGCGATGCGGAAACTATCGGGGTCAAGATCGCATTTGGTTTCGACGATGGTGATCCACGCCTTGGCAAGATGAGGGAAGTTCTTCTCCTTCTGTGCCTTGTCGTAGATCTTCTGTGCCTCATCGATCACCTTGCGGGGCATATCCTTCTGCTTGAGGTCAGAGACGTTGTTCCAAAGTTCATTGTAACTTTGGCCGTCAGAACTGAAGATGTTCATAATGTTCATGATAATAGTCAGAGTGGCAATAAAAAAATTCCGTTTCATGATGCAAGGATTTTATAGGGATTAGATCGGGATGGAAGGTGTCTCCATCCCGATAATGTGGCAGACTGGCTTATTTCGACTCCTCTGCGATGTTCAGCGGGTCGGAGAGGGTGGCACCCACATGTTCGCTCACCACCTTCGGGACATCCTCGACGGGAATGGCCTCGTAGCGATAGGGGAGGGTGACATTGCCAAGATCGTCGGGCTGTTTGAACTTCTCGGTATAGTGATTATCGACAAAGACGAAAGCCTTGGCATCCTTTTGCGAGAAGATTTTCTTGACGCCTTCGGCAAAATAGCAACCCTCGATGCGGAATTCGGCCTGGAAGCGTGGATTGGCGGCTGCCGAATTGCCGGCGCAGGTATAATAGTCGTTGAGCAGATGAATGGTGCCGAAACGTACCATAGGCATACGCTGGTCGCAACCTTCGCCCCACTCACAGAAGGCGTATGTGACGTTCAGGTTGTCCTCGCCATTCTGTTCGGCACGATCGCTGGAACCTACGAGGTTGGTGTTAGCGTGGATGTAGGTGCGCTCGGAGTAATGGAAGCGACACCATGAGACGGTGATGAAGTCCGAGAAGCTGTTGATGTCAAAGTTCCCGTCCATACCATCGCAGAAATCCACATGGTCCACCCATACGTGCTTCGAACCGCGACTGAGGGTGAGCAGATCATTGCCACCTACGTCTATAGCACCCGGCCCTTGCAGGGACAGGTTGCGGATGATGATATTCTGGCAGTTGGAAAGACTGAAGAGACCAGCATTGCGGAACTTCTCTTCGGGATCCTGCATCTTGTCGATGAGAGTTTGACGTACAAGGTATTCGCGTGGCTCGCTCACGCTCTTGCCATTCGAAAGGGTAAGTTTCTCTTTGGCTTTCGATGTGTTCTGTTCGAGCACCTTCTTGTCGTTCATCAGTTGATGTAGCTCGGGCGAAAGATAGAACTCGGTGCAGACGCGTGCATTGTTGATGCCTACGATGGTCTTGTTCTGCAGGTCCTTCAGCGACATGGTACTGCTGACAACGAAGTCGCCCTTGCTGCCATCGAAAATGATGATGTCGTTCTCGTTGATGGCCTTGATGATGGTTTTGCGCATGTCGCTACCCGTGCTGGTGAGCGTGATGGTACTGGGGCTGGCTACGGCCTTGCCGCCTGTAACGCGGTAATCGTCACCCGAGGTGAGCGTCGTACAATTTGCCCAGCCGAAGGGTCGGTTGAGGTCTGGATGCTGTGCCGAGAGAGAGGTGGCGAGCATCGACAGTGAGAGGATGAGTGTTAGTGGGTGTTTCATAACTATAAGACGTGTTTCGCAAGGTAAGTTTAATATATATATATTTAAAAGGTATTAAAAGGGTATTAAAAAAGTGTAACAGGATAGGGACGATTGACTCAAAACGTAGTGATTTGAATCGATGAAAAAACACGAATTATCATTTGTTCACGAATTCCAAGGGATGGGGTTAAGGGATTTGGGGATTGGGAGTTCGATAATTCATGAACAGGAATGATAATTCGTGTATTCGAAAAGGTCTATGTTAACCTTTTATCACTTGCCGTGACAGTTCTTGTACTTCAAGCCCGAGCCACATGGACATGGATCGTTACGTCCTACGTGAGGCATTGTGCCCATAGGCTTGCGCTGCACGGTGTTCTGTCCGTTGGCACCAGCGTGGATGGCCTGCATTCGGCTGAAGTCGGGACGCTGGCGCTGGTCACCTGCTGTGCGGAACTGTGGCGGGAATGGTGGCGGAGGAACGGGACGCGAAGGAGCCTCTTCGCCCTTATTCTGTCCCATAGCTGCCATCTTGCGCTGAGCAGCGGCTTGCTGCATCTGCTGTCGCTGGGCAGCGGCGGCTTGCTGCTGTGCAATCTCTTCTGGAGTAGGCTCGGGCAGGTGAAGCTGTCCACGCATCAGCACCGAAACGGCCTTTGAGTTCATCTTGGTCACCATACGCTCGAAGATGTGATACGACTCCAATTTGTAAATAAGGAGAGGATCCTTCTGCTCGTAGCTTGCGTTCTGGGTATTCTGCTTCAGGTCGTCGAGGTCACGCAGGTTCTGCTTCCAAGCCTCGTCGATGTTGTGGAGCATAATGACCTTGAGGAAGGTCTTGCTGATTGACTTGCCATCAGTTTCGGCGGCCTCCTGGAGCGGAACGGGAATCTGATAGACGCGCTTGCCGTCGGAGATGGGGATGATGATGTTCTTGATCTGTCCGCCCTCCTTGACCTGCTCCCAGATCTCCTTGAGGCGTGGAGTGACCTTATCGGTCAAATCCTTCATGTGGCGATTGAAGCTTTCCATACCGGCCTTGTAGATCTTCTCGACCATTTCTTCGGTCTTGAGGCGCTTGGCTTCATCTTCGGTGAACGGAACTTCGACACCGAAGTGACGCAGCACGTCGAGCTGCAGAGCCTCGAAGTCGTTGTTCATACCGAACTGTTCGATGAGGTTGCCGGCTACACTATATGCCATGTTCATGAAGTCGATGAAGATGCGCTCACCCATGAGGGCGTGGCGACGCTGGGCATAGACTACTTCACGCTGCTTGTTGAGCACATCGTCGTATTCGAGCAAGCGCTTACGGATGCCGAAGTTGTTCTCCTCGACCTTCTTCTGCGCATTCTCGATTGACTTGTTGAGCAGCGAGTGCTCGATTACATCGTCTTCCGACATGCCGAACATCTTCGAGTCCATAATCTTCGAAATCTTGTCCGAACCGAAGATACGCATCAGGTTGTCTTCGAGCGAAACGAAGAATACTGATGAACCTGGGTCACCCTGACGACCTGAACGTCCGCGCAACTGACGATCGACACGACGTGATTCGTGACGCTCGGTGCCGATGATGGCCAGACCGCCTGCCGCCTTTACTTCGGGCGACAACTTGATGTCGGTACCACGACCTGCCATATTGGTAGCGATGGTTACGGTCGAAGTCTGACCGGCCTGTGCTACAATGTCGGCCTCACGCTGGTGCAACTTGGCGTTGAGTACGTTGTGCTTGATACCACGCAGTTGCAGGGCTTTCGAAAGGGTTTCCGAGATTTCTACCGAAGTGGTGCCGACCAGTACTGGACGACCTGCCTTGACATATTCCTCGATCTGTGCGATGACAGCCTTGTACTTGGCACGCTTGGTCTTATATACGCGGTCGTTCATATCTATACGAGCCACGGGGCGGTTGGTGGGGATGGTCACCACGTCGAGTTTGTAGATGTCCCAGAATTCGCCTGCTTCGGTCTCGGCAGTACCGGTCATACCCGACAGTTTATGGTACATGCGGAAGTAGTTCTGCAGCGTGATGGTGGCGAAGGTCTGTGTGGTGGCTTCAATCTTGACGCGCTCCTTGGCTTCGACGGCCTGGTGCAATCCATCGCTCCAGCGACGACCCTCCATGATACGACCTGTCTGCTCATCGACGATCTTGACTTTGCCGTCTTCCGAGATGACGTAATCAACGTCCCTGTCGAACATGCAGAATGCCTTGAGCAACTGGTCCACGGCATGTACACGCTCGGCCTTGGTGGTGTATTCGGTCATGATCTTGTCCTTGCGCTCGAGTTTCTCTTCCTTCGAAAGGCTCTCGTCATGCTCGATTTCGGCAAGCTCCGAACCTACGTCGGGGAGTACGAAGAACTTGGGGTCTTCAGAGCTGCCTGTCAGGGCATCGATGCCCTTATCGGTCAGATCGACCTGCTTGTTCTTCTCATCAATGGCGAAATAAAGAGGTTCCAGGGCCACAGGCATCTCCTTCTGATTGTCCTGCAGGTAGTAAGCCTCGGCGCGCAGCATCTCCTGCTTGACACCTGGTTCCGACAGGAACTTGATGAGGGCAGAGTTCTTTGGCCATGCACGGAAGGCACGATAGAGTTGGGTAGCACCTTCGTCCTTGATGTGCTTGTCGGGGTTGTTCACCTTCTTCTTGGCCTCGTTGAGCAACTGGTTGGCCAAAGTCTTCTGCAGACGAACTACGTTCTCCACGCGGTCACGGTAGGTTTGGTAAAGTTCCTCGTCGGAGTATTCCGAAGTACGTGGTGTTGGACCGGAGATGATAAGAGGCGTACGGGCATCGTCAATCAAAACGGAGTCAACCTCATCGACGATGGCGAAATTATGTTCGCGCTGCACGAGGTCCTCGGGATGGGTGGCCATATTGTCGCGCAGGTAGTCGAAGCCGAACTCGTTGTTGGTGCCGAAGGTGATGTCGCAGTTGTAGGCCTGGCGACGTTCGTCCGAATTGGGCTGATAGCGGTCGATGCAATCGACGGTCAGGCCATGGAACTGGTAGAGTGGTCCCATCCATTCGCAGTCACGCTTGGCGAGGTAATCGTTCACGGTTACAACGTGTACACCATTATGAGTCAAGGCGTTCAGGAAGACTGGCAGCGTAGCCACAAGTGTCTTACCTTCACCAGTTGCCATCTCGGCGATCTTGCCTTGGTGAAGCACGGTGCCGCCGAAGAGCTGAACGTCATAGTGAACCATATCCCAGCGTGTGGGGTTACCGCCTGCAATCCACGTGGTCTTGTAGATGGCCTTGTCACCGTCGATGGTGACAAAGTCACGAGTGGCAGCCAGGTCGCGGTCCATCTGTGTGGCTGTTACCTCCACAGTCTCGTTGTTGGCAAAACGGTAGGCCGTGTTCTTGACGATGGCATACACCTCGGGAAGGTATTCGGTGAGCTTTGCTTCTTGTGTCTCACGTACCTTCTTCTTGAGTTTGTCCACTTCGGCCCAAACGGCCTCACGCTTCTCCACCTCAAGGTCCTCGACGGTGTCGCGAAGGTGTTGTATCTCTTCTTTGTCGGCCTTCACGCAGGCCTCCAGGTCTTGCATGATCTGCTTGGTGCGGGCACGCAGCTCGTCATTGCTAAGTTTTTCGACGGCAGGGTAAGCAGCCTTGATCTTCTCCACCCATGGCTGGATGAGTTTCATATCGCGGCTCGACTTGTCGCCGAAGATTTTCTTTAAGAAATCGTTAAATCCCATGTATTCTGTTATTATTGTTGTTTTTGTTTCAGTTGTTTTGTACTAGATTTTCTAGGAGCTCTAGATTTTCTAGATGCTCTAGATTCTCTAGATATTCTAGATGTTCTAGTGAAAAATTAAAATAGCGGCAGTGCGCGGCAAGCGCTTGGTGCCCTGATCCTGATGATCTTGGCAACAGTCGGGGCGATGGTTGTAGCCTCGACAGGAGCGTGGATGCGCTCAGCCTTGACCAGTGAGGGGGCAAAAATGATGGCAGGGCCAGGATAAACGTCAAAACGTTTCTGTGGCTGGGGACGACTGTTGTCGTCAAGTCTGAGGTTCCATCCAGGTTGAAGGATGATGACCAGATCGCCACCGCCATTCTTGCGGTAACTGTTGCGGATGCGTTCGATGCGTTGGCTGTAGTCTTCGTGAAGAAGTTGCTGGGCTGTAAAGACCTCATCGACGCCACTGAAAAGTGCCACGAATTTTGCAGCCTCACGGGCAACGTCGTCCAGTTGCAGTTGCTTCTGTTCGATGAGCTTGTGATTGAGGTAAATCTGGTTGTCTTCGAAACCTTCAATCCACTGTCCCTGTCCATAGAGCGAATTGAGCTGGATGTTGAGCAGGGCAGTGCATCGGTTGGCGTTGAATTCGCCCAGCGAAAGGCCCAGTATCTCATCCGTATCCTTTCGGGTATCACCTGTCCCCATCACGTAGATGAGGGTGTTCTTGAGGCCTACTTGCTTGTCGATGAAGTTGAGCAGTTCCTCCAGTGTCTGGTCGAGGCGCAGATAGGTCTCCTCTAGTTCGCAGGGATAGACCTCCTTGGCAACGTGCTGATAGGTGCCGGCATAGAACGTAAGCTGCAGCATGTCGGTGCGCTTCTCGGCAGTGCCTACACGTCCGTTGTTGATGAAGAGTTGCGCCATCTTGGACACCGCCTCGTTGATGACGGGAGAGGTCTTTATCCAGCTGTACATCACCTGCTTGCTTTCCTGGAACTTATGGGAGAAGTAGGGGTTGCAGGGCTGATAGGGCGAAAGGGCGCATACGCCGTTCTGCGTCAGCAGCTGCGAATCCCACCCCTTGCTCTCGGGGTCGCAGAAGAGCGGGCGATTGTTGTTCAGGTTGGTGACATACGAGGGGAAATCCGTATAATATGTGGTCGAACACCAGTTGCCTCGCTTGTCATCCACCCAGAATGCACCATCCGACGAATGTCCGGCAGTGATGAGTGCCTCGTGTGCATTGGGAGCGATGCTGTAGATCTTGCTGTTCTGCATCGAGGCGAGTTTCAGTTCGTCGGCTATCGTGCTGCTCAGAAGGGCGCGTGGTGACCAGTATCCGTCGGTGGAATTGCCGATATACTTGACATCGAAGAAAATAGGACGGCGGCGCAGTGTCTCTTTGTCGAAGGAAAACTCCCCACTGATGCCATTCTGAAAAGGATAACTGCCTGTGGCTAGTACGGCAATGGCAGCTGTGGCATCGGGATGATCAAGTTCGAAGGTCACCTGGTCATAGACTCTGCCTTCTTGCATCAGGCGGCGGAAACCTCCTTGTCCGAAGCGGTTCTGCAGGATGTCGAGGTAGTCGGTGCGCAGTTGGTCGATGGTGATGCCGATGATGAGTCGCGGCATCGTCTGGTTTTCACTACTGCTCACACTGGCAGCAGGGTAGCGCTGGTCAGCAGCAACTACATAGGCTGGCAGCGCTTGGAGCGCCGTCAGCAGCAGGGCCAGTTGGGCAAGTGTCTGTATCTCTGTCTTATGGGAATTCATGCGAAGTTCAGAACCTTGAGCGAAGCGAACTGTCAAACCTCATGTAACTGCGGAGCAACAGGGTCGCCAACAGCAGAAGGAAGGCGGGAGGACAATATTGTCCGATGATCCAATCGAGGATCACATATGCGATAATCAGTGCAAATGTTATGCCAAAATAGATGCTGCACCATTTCTTCAAGCCATTGAACCAGATGAGAACTGCCATAATGATATGCGTCGGCAGGAGCCAGAAGCAATTCAGGTTGCTGTCAACGGCTGGATGTAGCGAGAAGAAATTCAGGAACCACACGATGCATCCTGCCAAGCCTGCAGCCAGGAGCAGCAGGGTGTCAAAGGAGTTTGCCAGCACGGGCACTTTGAAGGGACGTCTCTTCTGCTCGGCATCTTTCTTCTTGTGCCATTCCCATGCCGAGATGACGAGGGCGACGAGGAGCACTATGCCAAAGACGGTGTTCGGAGCAATGCGGTCGGGAGCTGCAATCTTGGCTGCAATGTCGGGCCGCATGGTGAGCAGCGTATCGCTTTCGGTCACAAATGGCACATGCCAACGGTTTGAGGCTGTGGACTTCTCGACCTTGGCATTGCTGACTGCCAGACTCAGGTAATCGGGCAGGAACATCTGCTCCTCGAACCAGGCTCGCTGGTCGGAACGAGCGGCTACGGCCAAAGCGATGCCGAAGTCGAGCCAGTTGTTGCGGTGCGTCTTTTCCTGCACCATCTGACGTAGGGTGATGTCCTTCACCCACGCTGTGTCGTAACGCAGCGTATTGCCCACCGAAGCGTTGATGAGGTGATAGGGTCGGGTGGCGCAGTTGTCGAAGAAATAGGAATAGCGGTAGGTGCGGTTTTCAGGCAGGTAGTTGATGAGGAGTCTTTGCAACATGTCCTTTGCCTGTGCCGAGTCGAGGCGCAGCCACTGCTCGGTCATACCCAGTCCGCGCTGTCGGTATTCCTCGATGAAGCTTTGTGTATAGACAGCCCCCAGCTGGTAGTCGGTCTCGCCTTTGACGAAGCGATAGATGAAGTGGGGGGTATTAAACGAAAAAACTCCGTAGTGGAAGGTGACGTCCATCTGCGGATTGCGCTGATCCTGGACACGCAGACCAGTATGCCCGAAGCGTTCGTACGCATCGGGTCCGGGGGAACAGGTCAGCAAACTGATGCGCAACGAGTCGGAGAAATCTATTTGCGCACGCGCGGGTAAAAAATAAGTCAGCGCCAGTAACGCTGCTACGAGAAGTTGCTTCATAGACCACATAACAAGACATCCACGTGCGTAGGTGTGCCCATGGATGCCTCATTTCGAATGGGGAATGGTGATTAAAAGGTAAAAGGGGTTACTCCTTGGCCTTCTCCACCGATGCTTTACGGAACTCCTTCAGGAGATTGATGAGTTCGAGGGCGTTCTTGCGGGCACGGAGGCCGGCAGCCTTGTTGCCCTTTACAGCCTGTGCAGAAGCGTCAGCAGCGAAAGCGGCTGAAAGTTCATTGATTTTCTGAACCAATTCTTCCATAGTGTTAATTAAAAATTATTAGTGTTTATGTTGCGTCTTTTTTGGGGAAAAACCCGGTCTTTGACGATGCAAATTTAATAAGAATATTCGATAACTCACAAACTTTTCGCGAAAAAATTGTACTTTTGTTGCATTTTTTTGTAGTTTTAGGCTTTTTTTATACTTTTTAAGGTTCAAAAAAGTCCAATTTAACAAAAAAAAGACTACCTTTGCCGCGGAATTCTTTAAAAAGACAATAGGATGCATTACGCTATCATAGCGGCCGGAGAGGGCTCGCGCCTTCGTGATGAAGGAATCCTCTTACCTAAACCATTGGTCCCTCTAGCAGGGAAGGCTATGGTGGATAGGCTGATGGATGTCATGCTGCATTGCGGCGCCGAAAGCATCTCGGTGATCTGCAATTCTCAGATGCCTGAGGTGCATCAGCACCTGATGGCATACCGTGACAGCCATCCCGACCTTGCGATGAATCTCATTGTCGAAACTACACCGAGTTCCATGCACAGCCTTGCACGTCTGTCTGCTGTCATTCCTGAGGGCAAGGTCTGTGTGACTACCGTCGATACCATCTTCCACGAGCGGGAGTTTGCCGCCTACATTCAGGCTTTCGAACAGTGCCAGGGTGGCCTCTTCGCCGTCACTCCCTTTGTCGATGACGAGCGGCCCCTTTGGGTGGCCTGCTCCAAGGAGGCAGGGACAACTTTTGGCGGACGCGTCTGTCCCTTGATTCATGGATTCTTCGACGACGAGGCCCAGATGGCCGACGATGTGTGGCACTTCGTCAGCGGTGGCATCTATGGCCTCGAAACCGCTACGGCCTGGCCTGTGTTGCACCAATGCCTGGCCGAGGGTCAGAGCAGGATGCGCAATTTCCAGCGTGCGCTGGTTCGTGCCAACGTTCCTCTGTCGGCCTACGTCTTTGGCAAGGTGATGGATGTCGACCACGCCTCCGACCTCAGGAAGGCTGAGGCCTGGCTCGACGAGTCGCTCAAGACTCGCTCGATCCTTGCCGTCCACCGTGCACCCGAATTCTCGCCCAACCTGGCGGTTAGCGACGCTGCCATTCTCCAGCTTGTGTCAGCAAAGCTCGAAGAGGAAGGTTGTCATGTCGAGGAAGTGGACGAAGACGTGTTCGGACGAATGACCGACGATGAACTGCGTTCCTACGAACTTGTGGTCCATATGATGCGTCGCATGTCGTCACTTCTCAAGTTGCAGCGCCTTGGCCTGCCCGCTGTCAATGCACCCCAGGCGGTGCTCAAGGTGGCCAAGAGTCGTGAGATGACGCTCGAACTGCTTCAGCAGGCGGGCATTGCCGTACCTCGGTGGTGGGCCTACGAGGCATCTGAAGACCAGATGTTCCAATGTGAACCTGAGCTCCAGCAGCTGTTGCCCGGATGGGTGAAGGTGATGCGCGAAGGCGGCACGCGCCACGACGATGTGACGTGGGTCGAGACGCCTCTTGAGGCCGATACGCGAGTGATGGAGCTTGTCGCCCAGCGTGTGCCCGACATCGTGGTGACTCGTCACGTCGAAGGCGACCTGCTCAAGGTCTATGCCGTGATGCCCGATTTCGTCTATGCGTTCTATCCGCAGGAGATGAACTACACCAAGTTCGGTACCGCCGAGCAGCACAACACTGCCCTGGCGCATATCAGATATCGTGAAGAGGAACTTCATACCATCGCCTGGGGCATTGCCCGGACTTTTGGTATCGAGATCTTCGGATTTGATGTCATCGTTGAGCCCGATGGACATATCGTGGTGATCGATGTCAACGATTGGCCCAGTTTCTCGGCCTATCGTCAGAAAGGGGCTTCGGCCATCGCCGCACTGATTACCAAAACATTGGAAAAAATAGAGTAAGATGACCGAAGCGGACAAGATACAGTATCGGGCAAGCCTCAAGCATCCCGATGTCGAAGAACCCATCGACCTGTGGTTCTATCGTCCTGTGGGCTTCCGCGTGGCACTTCTTGGACGCCGTTTCGGCTGGACACCCAACCAGATTACCATCGCGAGCATCTTCCTTGGCGTCGGTTGTGGCATCCTTTGCTATCCGCAGGACCTTTGGATCAATCTTCTGGCCATTGTTCTGCTCATTCTTGCCGACATCGGCGACTCGGCCGATGGACAACTGGCACGTCTCACCCATCAGTACAGCCAGTTGGGACGCATCCTCGATGGTGCTGCGGGCGACTTCTGGTTCGCGGCCATCTATATCGCAATTGCCCTTCGGCTCACACCCGAATGGGGAATCTGGTGCTGGGTGATGGCCATCGTTACCGGCATTTGCCACGCTCAGCAGGCTGCCATGGCCGACTATTACCGACAGTTCCACCTGTTTTGCGTCAATGGCAAGCAGGGCTCCGAACTCGACGATGCAGGCGACGTGGCACGACAGTATGCCGAGACGAAGTTCTCTGTCGACCCCGTCCTCAAGGTCTTCCTCTGGTTCTATCGCAACTACACGAAAGGGCAGGAGAGGCTGACTCCTCAGTTCCAGAAGCTGAGGAGGAAGTTAAGAGGGGAGGGTTCGAAGGGTTCGAAAGGTGAAGAGAGGGGTGAAGAAGGGTTTTGGCAAAGCCTGAGACAGCAATCCCTGCCGCTGATGCCCATTGCCAATGCGCTGACGTTCAACTGCCGCGCCATCACCCTGTTCATCGCGCTGATGCTCGGTATGCCCTGGCTCTATTGGGCTGCCGAACTGACCATCTTCAATGCCCTCTGCATCTACATGGTGTGCAGGCACGAGGCAATGTGCCGCAAGGCCTTGCTTCGACTTAATTGACGACACGGGAGATGAAGGCTCGCACTAAACCTCTGCTCAAGGCTGCCATATTCGTCATCTGCTGTCTCCTGCTGGGCTATATGGTATGGAAGGCAGGTCCTATGCAACTTTGGCATACGCTCTGCTCCATGCCGGGCACCATTGCTATCTGTATCCTTGTCTGGGCAGTGGGATATCTGCTCAATGCGGCGGCTTTCCGCCATGTCTTGATCGGCACAGGCACCCGTCTCGGTTATCTTGAGACGCTCGGTGTCACCATTTCGGGCTATGCGCTCAACTACATCACGCCCTTCGGACTCCTTGGAGGAGAACCTTATCGGGTGTGGGTGCTCAAGCGAACGATGGGCATCGAACGAGCCACACAAGGTGTCGTGCTCTATTCGATGATGCACATCGCCTCGCATTTCCTCTTCTGGATCATGGCAGCCTTCGTGGCGCTGGCCACAGCCACCATCTCGCGTGGACAGGATCGTATCGGATGGGACGAGACGCTTTGGGTCGCAGGTTTGATGTTCGTATGTGCCATGTTGCTGTTCCTGTTCTGGCGGCTTTACCGCCGGGGCATTGCGCTGAAGTTCATGCGCCGTTGGGTCAACTGGTCGTTGCTCGACCCATCGCTCCTTTCTTCGGGCCGATTCATTCGTGCCCTGTTGCTCGAACTGTCGAGCCGTCTTGTCAACGTCATTGAATATTGGCTTGTGATGCAGGCCCTTGGTTATTCGTCATTCGGATATGCCGATGCCCTGCTCGTTGTAGCCTTCTGTTCACTGTTCGCTAATATCCTGTTCTTTTCGCCCATGCAGATCGGAACACGCGAAGGCGGCATTCTCCTCGCACTCCAATATCTGCTCACCGGCCAACTGCTGCCTGTGGCGCTCACCATCAGTTTCGCCACGCGCATCCGCGAGTTCTTCTGGATAGCGGTCGGGTTGGCCATCATGAAACGCAAGTAATAAAAATATAATTTAATATATGAAGGGTTTAATCTTTGATTACGGTGCCACCATTGATAGCGGAGGGCGGCACTGGTCTGAGGTCATCTGGGAGGGCTATTGCCAGGTGTCTCTTCCTGTCACCAAGGATCATTTCCGCGAGGCTTACATCTATGCCGAGCGATATGTACAGTTCACACCCGTCATCCAGTCCAGTTATAACTTCTTCGAACTGATGCAGGCGCGTATCGGCATTCAGATTGATTACCTGATTAACCAGGGTCTGCTCAACGAGGACATCCTCCAGGCAGCGCTTAAGATTTTCAGCGAAGGCGAAGTGCCCATCATCGACAATATGCAAGAACTTGCCCAGCACTTTGTCGACATCATCGCAGGCTATTGCTACGACTATGCGCGGCGCTGCACGCTCGACAACATCCCCTTGCTCGAAAAACTTTCCGACTGTTACGAGATTGCTCTGGTGTCCAACTTCTATGGCAACCTGGCGTCGGTCATCCAGGACTTCGGCCTGAGCCGCTGCTTCCGTGTCGTCATCGATTCGGCGGTGGTAGGTGTTCGTAAGCCCGATCCCGAAATCTTCCAGCTTGCCATCGACAAGCTTCACCTTGACCCGAAGGATATCACCGTCATCGGTGACAGTTACAAGAAGGACATCGAGCCCGCACGCAAATTGGGCTGCAATGCCATCTGGCTCCGTGGTTCCAGTTGGGACAATTCCGACAGTGTCATCGAATATGAACCCACTGTCACCTCCCTGCTCCAACTCTTCGACATGCTTCAGAAGAATGCCTGATGGTTCACGATTCGTCAACGATAGAATATGTCCGCGCTTTCTGGCGCGGACATATTCGTCTTTATCTCCGACTACTCCGAAAACCTCCGAATACCCAAAAGTAGGTATTTTTCCGAAAAATAGCACCAGGTTATCGAAAAAAAGCTTATCTTTGCAGCGTTAATTGATAAAAGCACATACAGGAAATGACATTAAAGGACCTCAAGATAGGACATCGGGCCATCGTCACCGTCGTGGGCGGTGAGGGTGCATTGCGTCAGCATTTCCTCGACATGGGCATCGTCCCAGGCATCGAGGTCACGCTTATGAAGTATGCCCCCATGGGCGACCCGATGCAGATCTTGCTTCGCGGTTATCTGCTCACACTTCGCCTTGCCGATGCCGCACAAATCGAAATCACTACCGACATTCCCGTCGCTCCTCCCAAACCTCAGCCGCGTGGCGACGAGATTCCACACCCTGGTCTCGGCGAGCCCGGTCGTTATCACGAGGAGGACCAGCGTCGTCGTGAGGAGATTCGCGACAAGGAGGCAGCCAAGCATCGGAGTTCCTCTCGCCAGAACAAGGATGGAGGAAAAGTCGCCCAGCAGGCCAATCTGCTCACCTTCGCCCTTGCCGGCAATCAGAACTGCGGCAAGACAACGCTCTTCAACCAGCTCACTGGCTCCAACCAGCACGTGGGCAACTTCCCCGGCGTTACCGTCGACAGGAAGACGGGCGTCATCCGTGGCTATTCCAATACCGAGATCACCGACCTTCCCGGCATCTATTCCCTTTCTCCCTATACTGCCGAGGAGATCGTCTCGCGTCGATTCATCCTCGACGAGAACCCCTCTGCCATCTTCAATATCGTCGATGCCACCAACATCGAACGCAACCTCTACCTCACGATGCAGCTCCTGGAACTCAACAAGCCCATGGTGCTTGCCATCAATATGATGGACGAGATGCGAGGCAATGGAGGTTCCATCCGTGTCAATGAGATGGAGGCAGCCCTGGGCATCCCTGTCATCCCGATTTCTGCATCCAAGAACGAAGGTATCGAAGAGCTCATCTCGCATGCTGTCCATGTGGCACAGCATCACGAGACGCCCTATCGTCAGGACTTCTGTACGCCCGAAGACCACGATGGCGCCGTGCATCGCTGTCTTCACGCGGTGATGCACCTCATCGAACAGCATGCCGAGCAAGCCGGCATCCCCGTGCGATTCGCTGCCACCAAACTCATCGAGGGCGACCCTATGACCATCGAGGCCCTGCAGCTCTCCGAAGGCGAAAGCCAGGCCATCGAGCACCTCATCCGTGAGATGGAGCAGGCACGTGGTCTCGACCGTGCAGCTGCCATTGCCGACATGCGATTCGCGTTCATCAAGGAACTTTGCGACAAGACGGTCGTCAAGCCGCATCGTAGTCGCGAACAGGTGCGCACCAATGCCATCGACCGTGTGCTCACGGGTCGTTGGACGGCATTGCCCGCCTTCTTCCTCATCATCGGCTTTATCTTCTACTTCACGTTCTTCTCGCTGGGCGGATGGATACAGGAGGAGTTCGGCACGCTGCTCGACTGGTGTGGCGAGGAACTCTCCGAACTGCTCACGCGACTCGAAGTGAACCACATCGTCCGGTCGATGGTTGTCGATGGTGTCTATGCCGGTGTCTCGACGGTGCTCAGTTTCATGCCCGTCATCGTCATCCTCTTCTTCTGGCTCTCCATGCTCGAGGACTCGGGCTATCTTGCTCGTGTGGCCTTCGTGTCCGACAAGCTGCTGCGTAAGGTGGGTCTCTCGGGTCGAAGCATCGTCCCGATGCTCGTAGGCTTCGGCTGTTCGGTGCCTGCCATCATGTCCACGCGCACCCTTCCTTCGGCACGCGACCGCAAGCTCACCATCATGCTCACGCCCTTTATGTCGTGTACGGCCAAATATGCCATCTACGGATGGTTCTGCATGAAGTTCTTCCCTTCCAATGGCAGCTGGATAGTCATCTCGCTCTATATTCTGGGCATCCTTACGGGCATTCTCGTGGCTGCCATCCTGGGGCGTTTCATCTTCAAGGGCGAACCTGTGCCCTTCGTGATGGAATTGCCCAATTACCGTCTGCCTGGTGCACGCAATACGTTCCGTCTGATGTGGGAGAAGGCCAAGGACTTCATCCAGCGAGCCTTCACTGTCATCTTCCTGGCAGCGCTCGTCATCTGGTTCCTCCGCAACTTCAACTGGCATATGTCGATGGTCGATGAGACCGAAAGCATGTTGGCCGACATTGCTGGTGCCATAGCCCCGCTCTTTGCACCCCTCGGTCTGGGCGACTGGCGATGGGTGACTGCACTCGTCTCGGGCTTCATGGCCAAGGAAAGTGTTGTGGGCACCATCGGAGTCCTCTTCCCCGGCGATGCTGGACTCTATGAGATCATGACGCCCTCCCTTGCCTTCGTCTTCCTTGTCTTCAGCCTGCTCTATACGCCTTGTGTCGCAGCCATCGCTGCCGTACGTCGTGAACTGGGAGGCAAATGGGCGCTGATTGTTGTAATCCTGCAGTGTGTTGTCGCTTGGCTTGTCGCCTTCCTCGCACACCTCCTGCTTTCCGCTTTTTAATCTTCGAAAAATGAATTTGGCCACCATCATAGTTCTCCTCATCGTAGGCGCTGGCGCCTATTGGTCCATCGCAACCTTGCACCGCACGGGAGGTCGTCGGTGCGACGGCTGCTGTGGCGGCTGTTCCGATAGCCACTGCACGGTGCATCACGATCACTCCAAGTCAACGGCCTGCAAGGACTCGTGTCCCCATTGTCACGGCGAGAAGCAATCCTCCTGAATAAAAGAGCAGTCGTATGTTTCAAGTCATACGACTGCTCCTGTCATTAGATCAAAGTGCTTGAAGAGAGGAGGAGTGGGAGAGAGGTCAAAGTAATCCATTTCTGCTATCGGCAGACGAAAGTATTCCATAGCGTCATAACTTGGGTAGAGGCGTGGTAGTACCGGATTGTGTTCGAAAATCCAGCGCTTCGTTTCATCATCGACGTCAAAGTTTACCATTCCCGCACAGCGCACCGATATATTGTCTGCATAAGCCAGTATCTCCACATTCGGATTTTCTTTCAGTTCCCTGTAAACCGCTTTCCTGGCCGAAGTGGCGAAGTATAGCACGTGTCCTTCCTGCCGCATTATTTGGAATATGCGCAATTTAGGAAGGTGGCCATCGCTTGTAGCGAAAGCCACCTCATTGTGATCGCGCAGAAATTCAAGTGCTTTCTGCATCATCGTCGTTTACCAGTTGAGCGGTTCCTGAAGGATATTGCCATCAGTCATGGGGCTGTCTGCTTCTGTGAAGGCATTGGCCTTGTACTGGATGCAGAGCATTGTCAGATTCTCGCTGCCGGTGTTCTTCAGTGCACGCTTGCCATCGGGTGACACACGGATAATGGTGCCTTCGCTGACGGGGAAAATCTCACCATCTACCTGGTACTGACCTTCGCCCTTCAGGATGAAGTAAAGTTCCTCGTGAGTCTTGTGGGTGTGCAGGAATCCGCTGTCCTGACCGGGAACGAGTGTCTGGAATGAGAACTCGCTACCTGTTGCACCTACTGCCTGACCTCCAAATACCTTGCCCTGAATGGTCACATTTGGTCCCATTGGAAGTACGTGTTCGATAATCTCACTCATCTTGCCTACGCTTACTGCACTGTAATTCTTGCCAGTCTTGATTGTCTCAATTTGTTTCATAATTTTATTTGTTTAAAGGGTTATTTATTCGTTTTGACGGTGCAAAGATAGAGCAAAAAATTGGTTCCCGCAAGAAGGCACTTTTTCGTTCCATAGTTACCAAAAAGTTAGAATTGCTGATTCACAGCAATCCCCACGTAGTAACTTTAATATACTTTAACACTCACTATTCGAAACCATCTTACTCACTATTCGAAACCATAATACTCACTTTTAGTAACCATTTTGTCACATCGACTCTACAGAAGACGGTTTTCCACTCATCATCGTGAATAAATCATCATCAAAATAGCATCAGATACCGAAAATTTCCGTATTTTTGCACACGGTAATTCATATATTATCGAACCCTCAAACCCTCGAACTATTAAACAATTATAACACGCTATGGCAGACTTCAAGGCAGAGTATTTGACATGTCCCATCCGGCAGGTGATTAGCCGTTTCGGCGACAAGTGGTCCATGCTGGTGCTGTTTATGCTCCATAAGAGCGATACGGGCACGTTGCGATTCAACGAGATTCACAAACTGATGTCCGACTGCTCGCAGAAGATGTTGTCGCAGACACTCAAGAACCTCGAGCATTACAACCTCATCCATCGCGAGGTTTTTCCACAGGTGCCGCCCAAGGTGGAGTATTCGCTCACCGAAACGGGCAAGTCACTTATGCCCTCACTCCTCTCTCTGGTCGATTGGGCACTCCAGCATTTCGACGACGTTGTCGTCAAGGATATTGTGCGTGAGTGATATTCGTCAAAGCAGGAAGCAGTTGAGGCATCCGATCAGGAAGCCCAGCAGGGCGCCAAACCAGACGATTGCCTTCAGTTCCTTCTTGGCAATGTCGTGGATGAGTTGTTCTGCCTCCATCATGTCCATCTCGTTGATGCGCCGCTCGATGATCTGACTGATGTCGAGCGCCTCGAGCATCTTCGGCAGCTGTTCCTCGATTACCGACTGGTAGAGCTGGATGATGGCGCGGCGTGTCGAAGCCACCTGTTCGGGGCGGTCCTTGATGAGGTCCTGCACGGGCATTCCCATCACCTGCGCCACGCCTTCGGCCACCAGTTTCACCGTCATTTCGGGAGCCTTCTGTTCCAGCATCTCGTCGATGTTCTTCGCCAGGTGGCTTTCCGTCGGACCTTGCACGAGGCTCAGCACCTTGTCCACACGGAACAGCCCCGCCACGCCGTGCTGCATCTTGTCCAGTGCGTGCTCCACGGCGATGTGGGCTATTTGTTTGCCCAGACCCGAATTCACCAGCTTGTCGGCCACCATGATCGACAGTTCCTGCGTGGCACTTTTCTCCAGCGTCACCAGTTCCTCTTCGGCCATATAGTGGCTCAGGTAGTCGCGCAGGGGTTCGCGGTCGTCGGTCAGTTTGGCCACGAGTTCGTCGAAGGCAATGCCCACCTTCTGGAGCATCTCGTCCGATAGCAGCGTCTCCTTCATCACGTCGTGGTTCATCAGGTTTGCACTGATGGCTTCGCCTATCGACGCCGCTATCCTTCCCTTCTCCTTCGGGATCACTCCTGGTGTGAACCAAACCCTTCGCCCGAAGATATGTTTTGCTTTATGTGGCCTGAACAGCATCCGTATCGCAATGTCGTTGGTCACATATCCGATGCCTGCCGCAATCAGTGGCGTGAAGATGTAGTTTAGTGGGATCATATTCTAATGTTATTTATTTCAGGAATTGTGAAACAAGACTTCTAAGATACTCATTCGACAAGCTTGAAGGCCCAAGTCGGCTGATCTCGTCATGTTCGGTTGTCTTCTTTCGTATGACGTATTTGCGCTCTTTCCCATCGATGTTTGCCAGAAGGTGATAGTTCCCTTTGAACTGCTGTTCGATGCGGATGTTCTCGACTTTTCGGCCAAACTCGTCAGTATAGCATATTGGGGTACTCGATTGTGTCAAATGCCATGCTTCAATATTTGCCTTGAGCGTAGTTTCAACAGCAGCAATCCATTGTTCTTCGACGCCGTGCTTCTCGGCAAGAGTGCGGAATCCCTGAATGGCTTCAGCTACTTCGCGAATGATGCTTTCAGGCCTGCGTATGCCATTATCAACAGCCAGTTGCACGACATCCTCAATCGTGATGTCTGTGAACTTGCCTCGTATCATCAGGCAATGGTGCGTCTCGGGCAGGTAGCCGCCGCTATTGAAGATATACGTTATGTCGTAGGCTGGGGACAGACGCCAGTTCCCATATTCGTCCATAAGGAAAGAGAAGTTCTTGTTATGGTCATCAGTATTGTTGGCCAAAACATTGAATACCAGACGCCGGAACACCTCTTCGCTGTCTCGTTCGGTGAGGCGCATCTTTCGGCATACCCACAGGAGTTTCTCATAACTGTCTGCTTCGGGGTAGAGGGCTGCCAGGGTCTGCATATGGATTTTCTTTCCCTGTTCGCGGTCGAAGCGCTTGGTGACAAAGTGCTTTTTGCCTTCAACGTCAATCAACCAGCACGGCATCATCTGGATTCCTGCTCTGCAGGCCATTTCGTAATACGTCATCTCCAATTCGGCAGTCGAACGTTCGTGAATGCCAAACTTCAATATGCAGTATTCGTAACCCGCAAGCTCACTGACCTGGCCACTGCGAATCTCTCCAGTTTCTCGGTTGAAGGCAATAATGGCCTTTGGCTGACGGCCACCAGCCGAAGTGCCGACAGCCAGCAGAGCTTGCATCGTTAGCGACTGCTCGGGATCGATGTGTGCCTTCTCACGATTTGCATAAATCTGATTGGCGAGGTCAATCAAGGCTTTCAGGTTCAGGCTGTCCTTCGACAGGAAATTTGTCGTTTCAGGCTGGAACTCGAAGGCCCCCATAGCCCTCTTGCCAATGAAGGCCAGTTTGTCGAGGGGAGTAATCTCGCCCAGCCGGATGCCCTGTTGCTGTCGCCATTGCTCAAACAGTTCGTTGCCCCATGCATCGGGCAGGGAGTCGGCCAGAAATGGCGGCAGTTTCTGATAGATCTTCTCCGAGGCACCATATATCGGGCGAAGGCTTTGAGGCAGTCTGAGGGAAGCATTGAGCGGTGAGATGTCAAGCCCATTGTCCACCCAGTCACGACTGAATTCGAAGTAAGGCAAGCCTCGACGCAGGTCCATACTCAACCTGCCCACCTCACGTCCCCAAAGCATAACTTTCAGTATTCTGGTTGTCATAGTGAGCAGTTATTTGGTGTTGGTCTTTTGGGTCGTATGTCTGATGCGTTGCGCCTTTCTCCCATCGTCCTTGACGAGATAGGCGGATTCGGGCAATTCGGGCATCAGTAGGTCGATGTCGTTGATGCTGCCGATGGCTTTCAACAGCAGCAGGAAGGTGCTCAGCGACATGTTGGGCACCAGGCCATTCTCGAACTTGTGAATGGTATTGATCGTGAGTCCCGACTGTTCGGCCACGTCACGTTGGGTCATATGGGAACGCATACGGTAATCCTTGAATCGCGTGCCTAGCAAACGTACCAGTTCCGGTATCGAAAATTCATAATAATCTGTCATATCTGCTCTGCTTTATAAATTAATCAATCGGATGATTTAAGCCCTGTTTTCGTGCTTAACTTATACGATAGTTGTATTTATCGCTGCAAATATACGCATTATTTTTGAATTCCAAAACAAAAAGGGGAAAAAACACAAGTTTCACGTGTTTTTTCCCCCTTTTTAATTGTTGTTGGCTGAAAAGCTTTGTATTTTTTGCTGAAACATTACTCCATTTTCTTCGCATTAACAAGGCGAAGCGAGAAGAACATGGCCACACCCAGGATGACGAAGAGTCCGAGCGTTCCGACGAGGAGCGACATGCTGGCGATACTAAGCAGCACGTAGATGAAGACGTCGACCAGCGCCATAAACATGCAGGCAGCCATCGCTACGTGATTCTCCTTGATGATGGCCTTGAGATATAGGTAAACCATGCCCAGAATCAGCAGGGCAGAAAGGAAATAGGACATCGTGAAGCCTATCCATTCGCTGAACGAAAGCAGCATCAGGTAGAAGAGCACCAGGGCTGCACCGATCAGCAGGTAACTGAGGATGTTGATCGACCGCTTCACGCACATCTCGGCAACGAATACCGACACCAGCGAAAGGAGGAGCACCAGGAACGAATACTTCAGCGCCCGATTGGTCTGCGTGTATTGTCCACCTTGGATAAGCAGTTTGGTGCCGATGCTCTGGAACCCCTGTTGCTGGTTGCCTGCATAGAACACTTGATCCACATCATTTCGGTTCAGGCTCGAAATCTTCCAGGTTGCCTTGAATCCGTTGTCGGTCACCTCGCGGTTCGAAGGGAGCATGAACCCGTTGAAGCTCGGGTCCTGGCAGTTGCCCTGCATCGTTATGATGGACGTTTGTCCGATAGGGGAGATGTTGAGTTCGTGAGATCCTTTCAGCTCGGCTGTAATTTCGAAGGGAACGGCCTCGTCATTCAGTAGGGCAGTCAGGTCAGCGACCTTGCAGATGGGCTCACTCGATCGGTAGAAGACATTCTCCAGATTGGTATTGCCGTAATTGTAGAAGAATTGGTTTAGTTCGAGGGCCTTGTTGCCAATCTTTACCTTCAATCCCTCCTCAATGCCACGCCTGTCGCCGATGGCTGCGATGATCTGGGCGTTGCTCCAGTCATATCGAATGGGTTTAGCACTGCCAGCCATGACGCCTTTCAACTTCATCTCCTTCAGGTTGAAGGTGCCCTTTCCCGAAATCTTCGTTCGATAGACCGACGCATCGAAGATGCCACGATGCAGGATTTCGCTCTCGATATCCGACGTCATCTCAAGACGCTCGGGAAGCACATACATGCAGGTGTAGGGCAACGCATTCTCCTTCGATTCATCAATCACCGGGACACAAATGATCGGCCCGACAAAGTCTTGTCTCTTACTCCAACTTTCTGCAATCTCCGTCTGTGTCGCTTCCGATAGTTCGTTTCTGTCATTTACGATACCCATGATGCTGAGGCTGACCAGCCAGAATACGAAAACCATTGCTCCGATGAACAGACATTTTAATACACTCTTTTCCATAATTTTAATAGTTTTAGTTGTTTTTTCGGTGCAAAGATAGGTACAAAAATACAGGTGGCAAAACTCTTGCTCCTACGATGTATGAAACCCTCGATTTTCTGTGTGAAATGATTTGGCAGTTCTGATATTCAAAAAAAAGACAGCACTTTTCAGCGCTGTCTTGTATTAAAGAATTATAAAGAATTATAATGTATTATTCTTTTTTTCTGAAAACCAGCCAGGGAATCTGCCCGGGATATTTATGGGGATATCTTTCAGGGTCGCCGATATGGTGCCTCTCTCCGTCAGCAGTTCGGTAGAAACCGTAATCGTAACCACCCGTTATGTAGATCGCATCGACAAAACCGTATTCGCGCAGCGCATCCGCAAAATCCCACATCGTTTCTGCGTGACGTGTCTCGATATAATAAAGTTTGTCATCAGGCATTCGGCCGATGCCGCGGCGTTCCACCTTGCCGTGCAGATAGAACTGGCGGGGCAGGACTCCAGCCGAGAGGAGGATGAACTGGCGGAAGAAGCAGCCCTGACGTCCCTTCACGTATTCCTTGACATCCTCGTCCCTGCCGATGCCAATGACATAATTGCCGTCAGCACCGGCAAAATAGCCCAGTCGTTTGCCGTCGACCGTCTTGACCTCTTGTCCGTCCATCACCAGGCTGCTGATGATCGAGAAGTCCTTATGATAGTCAGAACAACGGCTGTACAGATAGACGCTGACGTCGGCGGTGTCGGGCTCCGACATGGTGATTTCAGCTCTCAGTCCCTTCATTTCGTAGAAATTCATGGCCACACCCAGAATCGAGTCGCTGGTCTTGATGACCTCGGGAGTAGTAGGCTGACTCTGGAACGCCTGGAGTTTGGCAATGTTCTGCTCCGAGGAGACAGCCACAGGCACACCAATATTATTGTACGCACGATAATAGCGCCAACCCAACCAGAGGGCAAGGCAGCACAGGAGGGTGATCAGCGCACTGCCCACAATCCATGGCCAGCGTTTTGCTTTCTGCGCTGATGCAGGCGATTCGTTCTTGTCATCACGCTCCACGACGATGGTCGGCACTTCGCCCTCACCCTGGCCAGGGATGACGTCGGGTTTCTCCTCGATGATGATGATAGGTTTCTCGTTTTCAATCTCTTTCATGCCTTCTCTCCTTCCTGCTCGATAAGAGCCTTCAGTTCCTTCAGCGCTTCCTTCGAAGCCTTGAGTCGGAATTCACTCCTCAGGTTTTGCCCGTTCAGACGAAGTTCCTGGTTAGTGAGGTTGATGATATGAATATAGTTCTTGTTCACAATGAGGCTCTTCCCCACGCGCACAAACGTGTTGTCCTTCAGCTTCTTGAAGACTTCGTCGAAATAGTGAAGCTGAAAGGTCATCTTGTAGGGTTTGCCGTCAAACAGATACATGTCGGAATAGTTCCCGTCTGCACAGACGAAAACGATATCCTGTGGCTGCACTCTTACGAGTTCCGTGGATGTAGAAATCTTAAGCCATTCCATGCCAGAATCAGTTATTATAACAACTTTGCGCTGCAAAGATAGGCATTTTTACCATTCAATCCAAGTAAAACTGCCCCCCATGTACAAAATGTGCAGAAAAAAGTATGAAATATATTTGGCCATGTCGGCAAAATAACGTATCTTTGCGGGCAAAATTTGGTCTATCTTACAATTCATCACATATTATTTACTATTTCACGAAATGGACTACCAAGACGATTTTGACGACTATTATGCTGATTGTTTATACCAAGACTATCCAGATCGGATATTATATGAAACTAGTCATTTGATAAGTAATTTCTTAAGGTTGAATGATCAATCCTACAATATTTTTTCTTTTCTTGGTTGCGGAGTATTCCCCAAATATATCAGTATCTGTCGGAGCATTGAAGAAGAAACCAAGGACATCGATATTACCAAAGTTGATATTGAGTATTATTTTAGAATAAAGAGAGTCTTAGATAATTTCTCTTCTGCTACATTGAAGCTTTCATACATTCTGAAGCATTTAAGGGATTATCATAAAGACAAGGATTTCGATTTGGTTGAAAACAATTTAGACTACTTGCAGTCTCATTGTGGTGACAAGAAAAACTTAAATATGTTGAAGGACCGTCTGAAATCGACAGAAGTTATGAACTCAAGTGTCAAACATGCAATCGACATTATTATGGATTTGTTTGAATCCTTGAGTAAGGAGGTTGACAAAAATCTGTACCATATTCGAAAAGGGTTCAAGACTGAAGATGAGTTAAAGGTGTTCATCCTCGAGGAATTTCGTCGCTATTCTGCTAGTACGAGTGATAGCTTAAAGCAGTTGCTACAAAAATCGGCTAAGAAACTAAAGACCAACCGATTGGAACCACTTTCCCGAATTCAATGGGCAAGATTGGCTGACCTTGACGATGAGATAGATAAAAAGATTGCCGATGGAGAAGAAGTCGACTACAATGCCTACAAGGATTATTACGAAAGTAGCGAACTGAGACAGTTCAAATGGAGCAAAGAACTACTATCTTTGTTGAGAAAATACTCTAATCCAGAGGAACTTTTCGATTGGAATGTGTTGTTTCGTAATCATTATGAGATGAGCCGTGTTTTAAACGAAAACAATATCTATTTCTTCTTCAATCGAGTCCACAGGGAGAACCTAATCAAGTGCGAATTGTATGATGGATTGGCGGAGCAATATCATCAGTTCCTCTATGGATCGGATGAAAAAGATGAGGCAACAAATGCTGCTCCTCAGATACCTGCACAAACAAATACAGAGTCATCAAAGGTGCCCGACGGCATCATCAACAAGAGGATTGACGAAGCAAAGTTGATTGACATTATCAAGAATTATGTTGATGGTCCTTACAAGTCAAATTGCTTTTGCAAGCAGAGTTATTGGCTGTCGATCTACATCGTATTACGTCAGAAATTGGAACAGTTGGATGGCTCGTCAATTTTCCTGCCTGCATCAAGACCAAAGTTCGTCGAGTGGGTGAATGCCAACATTCAACCAGAAAGCGTGCTATGTGAAAAAGGATCTTTGGATACTCCGCCCCCCTATTTCCGCAACGAGAAGAACTATCCCTGGGACATCCAAGGCTTCTACAAGGCTGGTGGTACCCAGGATAAGACCTTCTATGGTTACTGGATGGTCGCAGACTATTTCCAAAATAACCTGATAGAATGCCTCGCCGATTTCCTAATTCCCGAAACTTCTTAATGTTCGACGTTCCACGCTTCATTTTATAAGGCATAGGTAACGTCCCTAAATATCCCTTAATATCCCCAAAATCCCTTAATATCCCAAGAATTTCCCTAAACAACTCTTTTAGTTCCTTAGTTTCGGCTCGTTTAGTTCTTTAGTTTTGCATTTAGTTTTGTCTTTTTTGACCTAAAACTTGTTATTATCCGAAATTTTTTGTATATATTTGCGTCGCAGTTCAGAACAACCTGAGCTGCGATTTATTTTGCAATCAATCATTAACAATTTAACAACAAAAAACTATGGATTTTTTTATTCACACTACGAAAGCAAGTGATGCTGCAAAGCTGAAGAAATTGCAGGACGATTACAAGTTGGCTGGACTTGGCTTCTACTGGAAGGTGGTCGAGCTGCTTATGTTATGCCCCATCAAGGTGCATTTCAATACCATATTGACTTTGAGAGAACCACCTATCAGCTTCAACATAGTCAAAGCAATCCTCAACGATTATGATCTTTTTGACGTCGATGAAAACAACTATGTCACCTTGAAGGTTGACAAAGGAAACGGCATTGGAGAAAAATCGCTCGAAAGCTACCTCTCTTTTTTTTCTTCTTCCTCGCGCGCCTCAGATGCGTCACACGAGTCACGCGCGTCATCACACGCATCATCAGGCGCGTGTACAGACGCGTCATCAGATGCGTGTACACCCGCCCGTTCCTCTTTTAAAGAAAATAAAGATAATAAAAATAATGACTCCCTAGTCATTAATAATAAAAATGAGAGTAAGGCAGATGAAGGTACACAAAGCGATGTTTCACGCTACACAGAGGCTCTTTTTAAGAATAGGCCAGACATAGCAGAAGAAGTGATGTATGAATCGTTTTTGAAAAAGAACTGCCCTCATTTATCTGAAATGGAACAACCGCTGACAATGACAGAATATGGCTGGCTAAAGAAAACATATACAGATGCGCAGATTCAAGATGTATTGCTTGATATGGAAAACGATACAAATGTTATTCGAACAAAGCGAAGTGCATATCATACGGCTCTATCCTGGCTAAGAAAAAGGCATGGAGATCAGTCTCATTCTGCCCGTTATGCATCTAATGATTATATCCCCTATTAATAAACTTCAATTCTTGCTAAAAAACTTATGAAACACATCGTAGAAAGTGTGGAGGAGATGTACCACGCAAAAGTGCCTTATGGCGAAGTGATTGTCGATGAAGTGCTGAACATCCTTCGGCATTACAAGTTGATTTATCCCGAGGATGTCGCATTGCTGATGGATGTGAAGGTGCGAGACCTTCGTTCTGCATGGTTTATGCTGACCGGAACACGTCTCATCGACGTTATCACCGAATGGCGACTGATGCAGGCGCAGGATGCAATACGCAAAAAGATGGACAGCTATCTTCCCGATAAACCAGGTAAGCCAGACATCAGGAAAATCCTTTCCGAAGTAGCAAACCGTTGTGGATGGCGCACCACAAGGGTGATGTCCAACGTTTTCGAACGCTATTGCGGTTGCACAGTCATCGAATGGGTGGAAAAAACACTCTAACGGCCGTCATAATGCTTTCCACAAAAGCAATAACACTCTCTCGGCCGTCAGAGTACTATCTCCTCTCGGCAATAACACTCTCACGGCCGACAGAGTACCATCTCCCATCAGCAAAAGCACTCTCACGGCCGACAGAGTACTTCCTCCCTTAGGCAATAACACTCCGACGGCCGACAGAGTACCATCTCCTCTCGGCAATAACACTCTCACGGCCGCCAGAGTACCATCTCCTCACGGCAATAGCACTCTCACGGCCGTTAGAGTACCTTCTCCTCTCGGCAATAACACTCTCACGGCCGACAGAATGCTTCCTCCCCTCAGCAATAACACTCCGACGGCCGTCAGAGTACTTCTTCCTCTCGGAAATAGCACTCTCCCGGCCGTCAGAGTACTGTCTCCTCTCGGCAATAACACTCCAACGGCCGACAGAGTACTTGTTTCTATAGGATATAACAAATCCTCTTTATTGAAAATCGTTTTCCAACGTGCAAGCCATCTTTCCCCTCCAATAGCCTATCTGCTTGTTTTCAAATATACTATAACTAAATTATTATGATATGTAATAAATATGCAAAGCAATAGATTTGGGACTTTTTCCATAAATTTTGGCTCAAAAAAGGGACTTTTTCCGTAATTGGCACGAAAAACTAAAAGAGCGATGTCTGAAAACTCTTATCTGCATTCTTCTCAAAAGATGAGATAGCATATCTTTTCTTTCGATGCCTCTATTTTGTAGGTTTATACGAAATGCGTACAATTTGAAATTTTACATGTCTTTTTATTCCGCATATCTTTCTTTTATTGATTTTAAAAAAATATCTTTGCCCAAGTATATCAATATAATCTTTGCCCTTATGCCCATTTATCAAGTAACCACCAAGTATCGCAAGAGCGTGAATGGTATTCGCATCGAGCCTGGCATGTCGGTTCAGGTCGTCACCAAGAGTCTGAGCAATCCCGTCTGCACCAATGGCGGTCAAGCCGTCATTGATGCCTTCTATCGCATCTATGGTATCGACATCAAGCAGGCCGGGTGTTTGAATACGATTGACCTTAGGGTGGATAGAGTGGGTTAATTCAAGAAAAAAGCGATTTCTATAATAAAAAAAATAATACGATATGATTAGAGGTACAATTCTTTTCAAATGCACTGAATGTGGCAACCGATTCAAGGCACCAGATATTGAATATGATGCTACTATTTATTCGTTGCCACAACCATGTCCCAAGTGCGGCAGTAAACGCACTCGTCCCTCTGGGCTTATGGGGATGATGCAGACAGTTGTGTATAAAAAGATATGGGATAGTATGGAGTAGTAGCTCGCCCTCTACCGCTCTTTAGCGTATGAACGGCATCCACATCGAACCCGGCATGTCCGTCCAGGTCGTCACAAAGAGTCTCAGCAACCCCGTCCTCGCCAATGGCGGACAGGCCGTCATCGATGCCTTCTACCGCATCTACGGCATCGACATCAAGCAGGCCGGGTGCTTGAATACTATTGACCTTAGGGTGGATAGGATAAATATATGATACGAGTAATCTTAGTAATAACTAATAACAATTAATAATAATTATGGGAATTATAAAGAAATGCCCAATATGCGGTAACTATGTTGAAGGAAAGAGAAAACAAAGTTACGTGAAGAAAGTTACAAAAACAGGTGTAAAAAGTGCTGTAAACGGGGCAGCGTCCATTGGAGCTGCAGGAACAGGTGCGGCTATCGGCTCTGCGATTTTACCTGGTATTGGGACTTTGATTGGTGGGGCCGCAGGATTGATTGGTTCTGCCATGTTCCACACTGGAGTAAATGATGCAATTGACGGCGTTGCAGACGCTGTTACTGATGCTGAATATGAATTTACTTGTCCAAATTGTGGGCATCAGTGGTCTAGTGATGATGATGACATCGATTATGACCTTGATGACGACGATGATGATGATGAAGAAGACGAGTACGATGAAGTTGCAGTTATAGACCAAGAAAGTTGCATTAATTGTGGAGCTTGTGCTGCAGAGTGTGATCATGATGCTATCGATGAGGATGATGATAGTTATACGATAGATCCCAATCTTTGCACTCGATGTGGAGCTTGTATTAGCGAATGCCCAGTTTATGCTATTAGTTTTGTGAATAAGGCAGATTATCATTCTTATAAAAACGAATGTGATCAACGTGTTCAGCACGAACAAGAATATTTGAACCATCTCAAAGATTTATTGGAGGATGAATCTGAAATAACTCCCCGTGAACGTAAAATGCTTGACCGTATTCGTCAGAATCTTGGCATTAGCGAAGAGCGAGCTAAGGAACTAGAAGAGATGTTGTTAAATCCTCAGTTGACAGAAGAAGAACAACAGTACTTGGATAATGTTAGAGAGTTCTTCGAGGATGATGCAGATATAAGTCCACGCGAGCGCAAAATGCTAAATCGTATTCGTGAATCTCTCGGCATTAGCGAAGAACGTGCAGAAGAGTTAGAACAACTGGCAATAAATCCTCGATTGACGAAAGATGAGCAAGAGTACATAGATATGTATCATGATTATGCTGGAAATGGTAAGATTACAGACAAAGATCGACGCAAACTGGATAAGTTTGCTTCTGCTTTAGGCATTTCAGCAGAAAGAGCAAAAGAACTTGAAAAGCTTGCGTAGATTTTTTTGTGATTTTTCTTCAAGATTGAAAAGCAATTATTATATATTCTTACATAAATAAATCAAGAAATATGATTACATATTTTATTATTGTGTTTTTGCTTTATCTTTTAGCGGAAGCAATGAAGTATTTATAACGGTGACTATATTGTTATAGTTTGCATAAGTTTAAATAAGAGTGCTTTATCAATTTTAGAGTAATCTGCTTCTAATTTGGTACAAGATACTAAGCACTCTTATGATAGTTATTTACGCAGAGTTTGGTATCTTGGCTGCAAAAACAAAGGAGGTAAAATTATGCCACGTTGTCCTAAATAGTAGCGATGTAGAAGAGCAAGGAGGCTTCATTGCCAAGGCTTTCGGTGTCGGAATTGGCATATTAGTTGGTGCTCTTACTGGAGATCCTCATAAGGGAGCGCATGTTGCAGGTCATAGTCTAGAACATGGTCATAAATATAAATGCAACAAGTGTGGTCACGAATTTGATTAGAATGGGTGGCGCACTTATAAGTGAAGATTGAAGTATAGAATGTGATAAAAGGTGTTCACTATCCTTTTCGATTCATTATTTATTGAAAAGTAAGTGAGTGGGCTTCAACACCTTATTATTTAAAATGTTTAACTGAGTCTACTTGAAAGCCCGAGACTATAATATAAATAATTATGGGAAAATTCTCAGAAGAATTGGCTCATCATGCAGCTCATGAAGTCATGAAAGGTGCGGGGTGTATTGTCACATCCCTCGTGATGTTAACAGGCGTTGGAACCTTTTCGGCTGTTGTCGCATGGGTATTATTAGCTTGAAAAGTATTGGGCAGATAGAGAGTGACATTTATCTAACTGGCATATGTCCTCTCTTTGCCCTTTTATAGTATACTATTATTTGGATTTATCATTGGTCTCTATGCAAAATTACTTAATCATGAATTTTTTGAGTAAGTATTTTTTTAACAATGCACGTAATCCTAAAGGCTTGTTGGGAATGTGGATTCTTGAGTTTATGAATGGGTTTAGCCATAAAGAGCTAGCAGAATGGGCGCTTGCATTCATGGAGATAAAAGATGGTGATTCTATATTGGATATTGGTTGTGGCGGCGGTGGAAATATATCTCGCCTACTAAAGAAATATCCTAGTTCTGTAGTCAAAGGAGTTGATCACTCTCCAATATCTGTAGCGTTGTCAAAACGGCATAATGCCAAAGAAATTGAAAACAATCGATGTCAGATTTTAGAGGGTAGTGTTAATAGTTTACCATATGATTCTGGTTCGTTTAATATCGTGACGGCTTTTGAAACGGTATATTATTGGCCAGATATAGAAAAATCCATTTCAGAGGTACTTCGCGTATTGAAACAAGGAGGATCATTTTTTATAATAAATGGGGCTGATGCTGAAGGTGGATGGGTATGGGATCAATACATTGAAGAGATGCATACCTATACCTCTTTAGAATTGGAGACGCATCTCATTTCTTCTGGGTTTGAAGAAGTTGAAATAATACGAAATAAAGATTATCACTTTCTATGTGTTATAGCACATAAATACAATAAGTCTAATAATTACAACAACAATTAAAATATTTTAAATTATGGCAAACGAAATTCAAGTTTGGAACAAGGTCATGTCTGCTGCCTTGAGCTTGCCTGGAGTTAAGGTTAACAGGGAAGAGTTTTTGAAAGAAAAGTTGAGTCTTTATTGCAACGAAAAGCAACTAGAGACGGCCTTGTCAATGTCTCCGGTGAAAGTATTTTCAAGAAATCAAATTGACAAAATCGCCGATTCGGTTATCTCCAGTCATGTAATAAAGGTAACGGCTATCAGTACAGTTGCAGGCATTCCAGGTGGTCTTGCAATGGCAGCTACCATCCCCAGTGATATTGCCCAGTATTATTATCATGTGTTTAATCTGTCTCAAAAATTGGCTTACCTTTATGGCTATCCCGATTTGCTGGACGAAAATGGTAAAGTAACCGATGCTACGATAAATCTGCTTACTGTCTTCTCAGGTGTAATGATGGGAGCTGCTGTAGCTAACAATGCCATCAGAGAAATATCAAAGCAGTTGGCAGAAACAGCTATCAAGAAGTTGCCACAACAAGCTTTGACGAAAGGGGCTATATATCCCCTTGTGAAAAAAGTCGCCTCTTGGATTGGTGTCAAACTTACTAAAGAGAGTTTTGCAAAAGGTGTAGGAAAGGTTATTCCTGTTTTGGGTGGCATTATTTCGGGTGGTCTTACATTAGCAACTTTCCGACCAGGTGCGAAACGATTGCAGAAAACGCTTCAAGGCGAAATGGAGTTTTTCGTTCGCAGTGATGAGAGTAGATCAGAGGATGTTTCAGAAGAAAATGAAACAGCTTATACCCCTTATGAAGAGGTAAACGAATCTACTTCAATTGATTCGATAGAATATCACAGAATCTTAACTCTTATAAGCATCGCTTTTATCGATAATGATATAACAACCAAAGAGCGTGCTTATATCAACACAAAGATTGAAGAAGCAACGCTTACAGATGACCAGAAGCTGGAACTAATAACTATTCTTAAGGATGGAAATACGCCTAAAATTACCTTCGATGTTTTTACTGAAGATAATAAGGAAGGTATAAAACTTCTTTCGCAGGCTATTGAAATGCTTAAGTTGGATCGTCGTTTTACGCTCGGTGAAAGACTTTATATAAAAAAGATTGGCAAAGAATTAGGTTTTGGACCTGAAGATGTTGAAAACCTTATGAAAGAAGCCTGAACCCTATGAAGAAGTAATTTGGGCTGAGTATTAATGCAAACCACAACCCTCGAATTCCCCCACAACGCCCGAACGGTATATACTGCCGTTAAGAATCTACTCGCTCGGAAGCGGACAAAGTTTTCGGCTGTGAAGTGCGATGACGATCTGTTTGTTATCGAAGCTCGTCATGGTGCCTGGCTTTCTCCGTTCTCCGAGCGGGTGAAGGTGCGTGTTGTAGCTTCAGGAAATGAGACGACGAGGGTGATTATCGAATCATCCTCGCGCTCCGTGCTTAACCTCCTGAACCTCGGCGCCAACAAAGCTAATGTCAGCGACCTGAGAGACTACATCAGTAATGAGGTCTTCAGACTTCAGCATGTCATTGTGAGAAAGGATAGAGAAGAAAAAGATGATAATGATCATTCATCCCATTCATCAATCCGTATCTCTACACCTTCGATACTGACCCGCGAACCTAAAAATGGTTAACTCAACTTTCGCATGTGCGAAAGTTGAGTTAACTTTTAATAGCGTATGCAAATAAGGTGGTATTTCTTTATTTTATGATAGGTTGATTGAATATTTAACACGAGAATTATTGTGAATTGGCTATTCTGCCTCAATCCTTCAAGCACCCAATGGGCACGATATAGATGCCGTCTTCGCGACGATAGGCATATTTGCCTACGGAAGTGAGGATCAATTCATAAATTGCTTATTTCGAATAGATTAAGAATTCAATTCCCGAATTTGGCCGAATTTCATTACCGAAAATGGCTGAAATTCATTCCCGAATTTGGCTGGGGTGGATAAAACAAGAAAGAGGCGAAGAGCGTTATATGGAAGTGGATGACATCAAATCCATGCAAAATATAACCTTTACTTGTCAGAAATAGAAGAAAAAGGAGAGATTTGTATTAATATGGTCCATAAATTGGTGCTTTTTGTGAAAAATGGTGTATCTTTGCATCGTTGGTAGTATTAACACTTTCTTTTTGTTTTTGCTACCAATGGTATATATTAAAGGAAATATGAGCAAGTATCTGATTCCATATCTGACCACATGCGTCCATGCTTTTGGTGAGCGGTTTGCCTTATCGAGGCAAGCGGCTTTCCAATATCTGCATGAACATAAGGGACTGGCTTTCTTGATTGAATTCTATGATGTGGAACACCTTCAGTCCATGGAAGAAACGATTGATGATTTGCTCATAATCTGCAAAAAAAACGGAGGAACACTTGCATGAAACTGTATCACGGATCTAATACTGATATCGAATCTATAGACTTGTCGAAAGGACTGAAATATAAGGATTTTGGCAAGGGATTCTACTTGACGCCAGACAGAGCTACGGCAGTTCGTATGGCGTTAAAGAAAACTCGACTTTTCGGCGGTACGGCTACTCTCATAACCTACGAAATGGATGAGAATGTCTATCAGTCAGACTTGAAGGTTAAAGTATTCCCTGTAATAGCTAGTGTGGAATGGTTCCTATTTGTAGATGCGAATAGGGATAGAAAGAACATTAATCCAATACATGATTATGATATCGTTGTTGGTCCTATTGCTAATGATGGTGTAGTCTTGCAGTTGACGAATTATCATGAAGGTATTTATACTCCTGAGCAGGCTGCTAAACTGCTTCAAGATAAATATCTTGACCAGCAATACTATTTTGGAACGGATAGGGCTTTATCCTATCTTCATAAATTAGACGTTGAATTGTTATGAACCAACCTACACGCCATCAAATAGCAACATATTTGATAAATTACGCCATTAGCGAATTGATCAAATATGTGATTGAAGACACAGGCTGTTCCATAGAACAAGCGATGGAACGTGTGTATACTTCGCCACTGATGAAGGCCCTACAAGATGAAGAAGGAGAATTGTATGTGCAGAGTCCTGCCTATCTGTATGAATTGATGAATGGATATTATTCCACCGTGTAATTACTGATTCATCTTGTTCCCGTTTTGTAACCTAATACAAAAAACTCGCAATGTTTGGTTGCGAGTTTCTTTTTTGTGCAAAAGCGCTTTTGCATCTTCTTGTAATTCCGTATTTTTGCACCTCTATCAGGCACATCAAGCCTATAGGCGGCAATAAGATGTTAAACGAGAAAGATTCAAGCAACGAACTTGATGCATATGAGGAGGACAAATGTCCGTCGATGGCTCTTGATGCCAACGACAAGGCCGATGATAATCCTTGTTCGCGAAATCAGAAACCTGCCAGTGCTGCCATCGGTGGGGCATTAGGAGGCATCGGAGGACGATGCGCCAATAAACCCCGGTCAAGATAGCTGGGCGTGAGAAGTCGGTCATTCAACGTGATCGACTTTTGTTATGCCGTATTTCCGCAGTTCGTTGCCTGTGGCAGGGATGTAGAGCAGGAATTCGTCGAAGACAATGTATTGGCGCTTGTTCATCGTCATTGTGCCAACATTGTCGTCTATGGTGATTCGGTCGAGTCCTTCGATGGAGGATTTTGGCACCTTGTAGTATCCCTTGTCTTCCCCAATGGGGATGAAGATGGCATCCTGCGTGATGGCATAGATGTTGGGACGGAAGACGTACTCCAGGTTCTCGAATGGCTTTTCGATGCGACAGGTTTTCATCCATTGGTCGTAGATGGCGAGGGTTTCTACATCGGTCACACGGCAAAGGTCGATCTTCGCGTTCCAGACTGATGATGGCATCAGTCGAACCAAGGGCAATGTGTCGGGTGTGTCGTCGGCTGGCATAGCAGTCTTGTACCAAACTTGGTCGCTGTCGTTGTAAGCCTGACCCTTGATGCGGTGCTTGATGGCTTCGGGATGGAGCAAGTAGGCGATGATGCCTTTCTGGATACCTTCGATGAGGAATAGCGTATAACGTATGCCTGTGAGGATGCCTGTGGAATCTTTGCTCCAGTGGGTTGCAAAATAAGAGCCATCTGCGATAGCGTTCTCGATCTGCCAGAAATTGGTGTAAAGCGGTTTGCCTTCACATTCGTTCCAGAATCCTTCGATATTCAGATTGACATAACTCGCCTTCATTTCGCGGCTGACGTCATAGATGTTGTCCTGTTCTGCATACGATTCGTAGGTGTTGAGAATCTTGTCCACATGATAGAGCAGCATAATGCGCGACTTGTTGGGTTCGTCACGAGCTGCCGTGATGGCAGGTAGTGTGGAGAATAGTTCGCCTCCTTCGGTGAACTTCTCGAGTAGGGCCATGGCATATTCGTATTGGTGCGAGAAATCCACGACATCTCCGTCCTTCGAATCGTAGCCGGGAATGACCTTCAGTAGCATAAGGATCAGGAAGGGGAGGTTGATGTCTTTCTCCAAGGCTTTTGAGAAGATGTCCGATTTACTCTTCCTCAGTTCAGCCCCGCTATAGGGTGGATAGCAGAAACGAAGAAGTTCGAGGGCAACGGCAAAGGGGTTGCTTCTGCGCGAAAGGTTATCGCGGTAGAATGTCCATGCCTTCTGGTATTGCTTAAGGGCGGTTTTCAGATGGATGACACCATCGGTCATCTGCTCGACCTCGACTTGCAGATCACGAAAGGCCGAACGCATACGCTGAGGAGTGGTGAAACATCGCTTGATGCCATTACTATGTATACTGGGTGCTTCGAGGAAATTCTCAAGTTCCTCGATGGTGTTGAAGACGAACCTTGTGTTGGCGATGGTAGTCAGCCAATCTTCGTACTTTTCCTGTTCCTGTTTCATACCTTTTGGTCTTTGTTCGATGCAAAGATAATATTTCTGACCCAAATACGCAAGAAAAACCATTCTCTTCTTTGATTTTGGCCCAAAATTGTGCATATTTCGTAATATTTTACGTTTTGTGTTCGAAATGTGGCGAAATTAATGACGGAACCGAGGAATTGAAAAGGAGTGAAAAAGATTGGAATGTGTGTGATGGATTGTATCGAAATCGTCAACGTGTGATTTATTTGGGAAGTCTGGGAGAGAAATGTTATGGAGAAATTTTGTGGTTTCAAAAAAACTACTTATCTTTGCACCTGTAAATATTCAGTTATTGATAATAAAATAAATGCGTAGTATCGTAGTCGTCCCCACCTACAATAACGCGAAGACGCTACAGACGGTTCTCGACCGCCTGTGGGTTTATACGCAAGATATAATGGTGGTGAATGATGGGTCTACCGACGAGACGCTCACGATTCTGCATCACTATCCTCATCCCATCAACATCGTCACCTATTCCGAGAATCGGGGCAAGGGACACGCGTTGGTTCGGGGTTTCCGCGAGGCGATGATGCTGGGCTACGACTATGCCATCACCATTGACAGCGACGGGCAGCACTATCCCGAGGACCTGCCCGTGTTCCTGCGCAAGGCAAGTGAACTCAATTGCCCCACAATCATCGTGGGAAGTCGCGAACTCGAGCATGAGAACAAGTCACGTGGAGCTATTTTCGCCACTCGGCTTGCTAACTTCTGGTTTGCGTTTCAGACGTGGCAGTATCTTCCTGACACACAGAGCGGCTATCGTCTCTATCCTCTGCATCATCTGCATGGGCTCGACCTGATTACCTCGCGCTATGAGGCCGAACTCGAGCTATTGGTCTTTGCTGCGTGGCACGGGGTGGCCATCGACACCGTTCCCATCCGCGTCTATTATCCCCCCAAGGAGGAGCGTGTTACGCATTTTCGTCCTGGTTTGGATTTCGCACGCATCTTCGTCCTAAATACCATTCTCTTCTTCGTTTCCATCTTCTTCGGCTGGTGGATGATGGGGTGGAAACGTCTGAAAAGCCATTAATATTAGATAAAACTATAATTACTGAGCGTAATTTGTGATATATACATTACAAATTGCGCCTTTTTGTATTTAAAAAGCAGTTAAATTTGAAAAAATACTGATAATTTTTGAAATATCTAAAATTAGCACGTATATTTGCAGTGAAAATAAGAAATAACCAATATTAAATCCCTTTTATATATTACTATTATGGAAAAGACTGAAACCCGAAACACCTTATTCACTTACTTCGGTGAACAGGCTCTCCTGAAGGAGAAGAAGACCGTATTCTTTTGCCCTTACGACGTGCCGGAATCCATCTTCAAATCGATTCACCAATGGATCAAGACGCTCGACCCTGCTAGGGATTGTATCGTTTGTGGCAATACGACAGGCATTGAACGCTACACACTTCGTCTCCTGCTTCGCAAGAAGTTTTCAGTGATTCTACCATTGGCTACAGTCATCCCTCAATGTCTTGAGGAACTGAATCTGGGCTGGAGAATGACCGAACAGGAGACCATGGAACTGCTTGACGAGGCTCTTACGGAACATCGCCTTCTGATGGTGGCTTCGACTGAGAATGTGTCGGTATCAACACCGACCAAGCATACTATTCTGATTCGCAACTATTGGATGCGATGGATTGGTAATCACTTTGTCTTGGGTTGTAACGGGAAGGGCGGATACTTCGAGCATCTGCTTTGGAAACGCGAGGTAGAGGTGCTTGATACAAATGAAGTGCAGGTGAAGGAGAGTTTGCCTGAAATGTCTTTGGTGTGTGACGACGATTATGATTATCTTTTAGCAGTATAAGTATTATGAACACGAACGATATGACCGAGATTGAGATTCTACAGAAAATAGGTGCAAGGATGCGCGAGATTCGCCTTGAGCAGAATATGAAACAAAAGGAACTGGCTGAGAAGAGCGGGCTCTCTATGTTTTCCATCAGTCAGATGGAGACGGGGCACAACACTTCAGTGCAGAGTTTGGTACAGGTGCTTAAAGCACTCAATCGTTTGGATATGATTGAGCCATTCCTCAAAGAGAAAGAAATTGACCCTGCAACGTTGGCACGTTTCATCCAATCGCAACAGTCACAACGCAAGCGCGTGTCGAGAAGTACTTCCGAAAACGATTCTTCATCCGATGTCGATAGTCCTTTTGTTGATGGATTTCAGCGTTCCATTATAAAACCCTATTTCTCGGGCGAGGACGAAGATTCCTCCTATTCGATGGTCGCAGATGATTCCAATGAGGACTAGGTTGCCATCCTTCTTGTATAGTAAATTGTCAAATAATTAATTCACAATCATATTATGAATACCATTACCATTAAAAACCAAACATTGAGTTATCTGGGTGATGCATCTATGTTGCTTTGTCCCATGACGTCATTCCTTTGCTCTCATCGTGTGCCAGAAGGTGTCGCTGATGCGATTCGTCAGTGGGTCAATGGACTCGACTCTGCTAATACCTGTGTCGTTTGTGGTAACCTCACAGGGGAGGAACGATTGGTTCGACGTTTACTTGTCGAACGGGGCATTCCTGTCGTGCTTGCTTTGGCCAATGCCATACCTGACGATATTTCAACATTGAGACTCTCATCCCAGGAAATAACTGCTATGCAGTCGGGTCATATGGTTATTGTTTCGCCTGTCACCGATGCTGATGTCAAGGATCCATCGGGAAAGACGTCTGCTGCCCGAAATCTTTTGATGATTGCTATTGCGACACATATTGTTGTCGGGTTTATGACCGAGAATGGTAATTTGGCTCGTCAACTGTTGGGCGTAAGGAATGTGACTGTGCTTCAAAGTGAAGGACAGAATGAAGTGCGAGAAACGGATGTGCAAAGAGTAAAGAGCAATGCCAATAGAATGGGATGGACCATTTATAAAAGACTGAAAGAGGGAAGACCGCTCTTGGCTTCGGATTCGTCGGAAGAAGATATTTCTGAATCATCGACCGAAGAACTTATGCCATGGGAGTCGGCATCAAAGGCCAATCCGGTCTCTTCGGTTGAAATGCGCCAGTTGCTGGCTCAATATCTCAAGCTGGTTGATATCGAAAAGCCGTCATTGCTGCATTCATTGGTTTTGTTCCAAGTGGTTAAATATTATTCGAACATTGCAGACTTCAACTTCACGGCATTCTTTCGTCTATGGGGTCCTAAGAATTTGCGCCAGGAAGACTGGAAGGCGACTAAGATCAATGAGATTTGGCTTCCATCGCTTGCCGATAGGGTGATGTCTCGTCTTTTCAAGGCAATGCCAAGCAGATTCCATGAGCCGATAAATAAAGACGAGCAATTTGACCCACAGATTGCCCATACCCTCCTTGATGAAGCTTTGCAGCGGGCTAAGAAGCCCAACAAGCGCCTTTTACAACGAGCCTTGAACCTTGCTTATTTCGAGCGAAACAGTGAGGCTATTGCCAAATATCGTGAACTCTTGGGTAAGGATGCACCTAAACAATAATTAAGCAATCAGCTCCGCATTTTTTCGCGGAGCCGATTGCTTAATCCTATGAACAAATAGAGTATAATCCTATCCCAATCTCTCCAACAGACTATCACGATAACTGCCACCGATGGGAATCTTTTGACCAGCTACGGTGACGGTTACCTGCTCGATCTCAGAGATATGATCGATGGAGACGATGTAACTCTTGTGGACGCGGACGAACTTCTCGCGGGGCAACTGGTCCTCGAGTGCCTTGAGACTGTAGAGCGCGGTGATGCGCTTGTCCTTGGTGTAGAATGACACATATTCGTGCTGCCCCTCGACATAGTAGAGGTCGTCGAAGTTGATTTTGTAGAGCTTGTAGTCGGCCTTGACCATCAGGTAGGAGAGTGAGGGGGTTGAGAGGTTTGGAGGGTTGCTTCCTTCGGGAACTTGGAGCGAATGAGTGGCGGGAGCAGGAGAAGTTGAGACTTCGGGGGCTTCGGAGGGAGCAAGACCCTTGAGGCGCGCAATGGCCTTCTCGATGGCCTGCATGAAGCGGGGGAGGGCGATGGGCTTGAGTAGGTAATCGACGGCAGAGACCTCGTAACTTTCGAGGGCGTATTCGCTGTAAGCGGTGGTGAAGATGATGGAGGGGACGTTCTTGAGAGTGCGCGCGAGCTCGATGCCGTTGAGGTCGGGCATATGGATGTCGAGGAGAACGATATCGACATGATGCTCCTTGCAGAAGCTGAAAGCCTCGAAGGCGTTCTGGGCGGTGCCAGCGAGCTGGAGTTCGGGAATCTTGCTGACGTAGTCCTGCAGGAGTTTGCGGGCCAGGAATTCGTCGTCAACTATGAGAACTTGATACATATTTTAAATGTGTAGTACGGTTTTGTAGTGGGAGTTGTCTTCGATGACCTTGAGGGAGCACTTGTCGCCGAAGAGGACGGCGAGGCGCTGCTGGACGTTCATAAGGCCTATGCCGGTGCGTTCTTCGTCCAGACGGCCGATGATGGCAGACTGGCGGGAGAAGTTGGTGGCAGAGGGCTTGGAGTTGTCGCTGATGAAGAGCAGGCCAGAATCGTTCTGGCGAATGGAGATGCGGACCCATGCCTTGGGATCGTCGATGAGACGGCTGTGCTTGAAGCAGTTCTCGATGATGGGTTGTAGAAGCATGGGGGGAATGGTGTAGGCAGGGTCTGAGATCTGGACGTCGAGTGTGAGATCAGGCTCACGTTCCATACGGATGCGTTGGAAGTCGATGTAGTTTTGTATGTACTTGACTTCCTTGGTGAGGGGCACGGCGTCGGCGCGGCAGTCGTCGATGACATAGCGCAGCATCTCGGAGAGCTTGAGCACGGAGGAGGGTGCCTGCTCGTCCTTCATCATGGTGAGGGCGTAGATGCAGTTGAGGGCATTGAAGAGGAAATGGGGGTTGATCTGCGCACGGAGGTACTTGAGCTGCTCCTGCATCTGCTGTTCGCGGAACGTGGCAGCCTGTCGCTTGCGTTCGTCGATGAGGAAGTTGATGGCGGTGGCTGCGGTGGTGAGGATGAGGAGGATGGAGTACTTGATGTGGAGCAGATAGTAGGGGATGCGCTCGGCTTCGGGCAGTGGAACATCGTTGGGGCCGGAGAAATGCTGGTGGATATAGACGTCGAAACGCGAGCCGAGGGGCATAAGCACGAGCAGCATGAGGAGGGTGAGCAGGAAGAAGCCTACCTTGCTGCGATGGAGCATGCGGGGGAGGAGCAGGTAGTTGAGGATTGCCCAGCAGACGAGCATGGGGAGGATGGTGGCGGTGGCGTTGCGGAAGGCTTCGGCCCATCCGAAGGTTCGGACGAGGAGAAGCACCATGGTGAGGTAAATGAGCAGCCAGAGAACAATCTTGTTGTACTGTCCGACGAACGCCAGGATGCCGTTGCGGGCGGAGGTCTTTTCGGTTTGCATAGAGTGGGTTTTGATGCGTGCAAAGATAGGCGTTCGGGATGAGATTTGCAAGAGAAAAGTAGGAAAAAAATGTTATAATAAGTTAAAATCGGGACATGAGCGAAATTTCGGTGAGTCGTTTAGGGGCTTTGGTGAATAGGTTTTGCCTTATTTAAATATATAACGTATCTTTGCAGCACTTTTTGTAAGACAAAACAAATTTTAAATGAACTATAGTATGAAGAAATTGTTTATTGTACTCGGAGCCCTGCTTGTAGTTGGCCTGATGATGCCACGACAGACGATGGCACAGGCTCAGCAGGACTCTGTGGCGCTCGACTTGGACAAGATCCTTGAGATCGCTCTTTCGGACAATCCGGACATCCAGGTGGCCGACAGGACGATTGAGATTCAGAAGTATGCCAAGAAGGAGACAATCACGGGCCTGTTCCCGAAGGTTGACCTCTCCGCCCAGGGCGTGAAGAACCTGAAGGTGGCTACGATGGTGATGAACATGGGCGGGCAGACCATCACCGTGCACATGGGCCAGCCCTACAACTACTCGGCTACCGCACAGGCTGCGCTGCCACTGTTTGCCCCACAGCTCTGGAAGAGCGTTTCGCTGAGCGAAGAGCAGGTGAAGCTTGCCGTGGAGCAGGCGCGCGAAAGCAAGATCAATACGATTGCTTCGGTGAAGAATGCCTACTACAGCCTGCTGCTTGCCCGCGAGAGCTACGAGGCGCTGATGGCCGGCTACAAAACTGCCGAGCGCAACGTGGAGGACACGAAGAAGAGCTTCGAGCAGGGCCTTGTGAGCGAATATGACAAACTGACCGCCGACGTGCAGCTTGCCGGCATCAAGCCTAACCTGCTGGCTGCCCAGAACGGCATCAAGCTGGCCGAGATGCAGCTGAAGGTGCTGATGGGCGTGGACGTGAACGAGCCTCTGCGCTTCACGGGCAGACTGGAGGACTTCGAGGAAGGCCTCTTCGCCGACCTGATGAACTTGAAGGCTGACACCGACCTGAGCGACAACTCCGCCATCCGTCAGCTCGACTACAACGCACGCATCCTGCGACTGAGCGAGAAGATCAACAAGCTGGGCTACCTGCCTACGTTGGCCATCGCCATTTCGGGCGGCTACACCGCCATGCCCCAGGAGTTCAACCCCTTCAAGGCCACCTACTTCGGTAGTTCGACCCTGGCACTGAGCTTCTCGTGGACCATCTTCGACAGCCTGCAGAAATACATGAAGACGAAGCAGAACCGCCTGACCCTCGAGAACCTGGAGCAGCAGCGCGAGAACGCCCTGCGCCAACTGGAGCTGAGCGTGGCCGCCAGCCTGAACAGCATCGAGACAGCTGCCGAGCAGGTGGTGAGCAACAAGGAGAACGTCTATGCCGCCGAGCGCGCCTTCATGATTTCGGAGAAGCGCTATGAGGTGGGTTCGGGCACTCAGCTGGAACGTAACAGCAGCGAGTCGAACCTGCTGCAGGCACGTCTGCAGTATGTGCAGTCGATCTACGACTTCCTGAGCAATAGGGCTACGCTTGAAAAGACGCTAGGCAAGGTGGTCATGGACTAGAATTTTATTTCTATCAAGAATTAGAGAATTTGAGAATTATTATTGGGTAAAGACAATAAGTAATAATAGAAATATGAAGAAAATTGCAATGATGGCTTCGATTGCCGTGCTGGTGCTGGGCACCACCTCGTGCGTGAAGCAGAAAGAGACACAGACCACCTTCAGGACAAATGAGGCGCTTGAAGCAGTGAACGTGAAAGTGCAGACCGTGCAGACGCGCGACGTCGATCAGATCCAGGAATTCACGGCAACCGTCGAGGCTGACGTGGTGAACAACATTGCCCCACAGACACCCGTGCGCATCCGTCGCATCAACGTGGAGGTGGGCAACCGCGTGGCCAAGGGCCAGACCCTCGTGGTGCTTGACGACAACAGCCTGGCTCAGGCCAAGATCCAACTTGACAATGCCGAACTGGAGTTCAACCGCTACGACGAGCTTTACAAGGTGGGCGGCATCTCGAAGAGCGCCTGGGATGCGCAGAAGGCCCGTGTGGACCAGCAGCGTCGCGCCTACGAGAACCTGGCAGAAAATGCACGTCTGGTGAGCCCCATCAACGGCGTGGTGACTGCCCGCAACTATGACAACGGCGACCTCTACAATGGTCAGCAGCCCGTGCTCGTGGTGCAGAAAATCAACCCCGTGAAGCTGATGCTGAACGTGAGCGAGAGCTTCGTGCGCAACGTGAAGGTGGGCATGCCCATCAGCGACATTTCGCTCGACGCCTATCCCGGCGAGACATTCACGGGCAAGGTTTCGATTGTGTATCCTACCGTGGATGCCAACACCCGCACATTCCCCGTGGAGGTGACCATCAACAACCCCAGCCAGCGCGTTCTCCCCGGCATGTTTGCCCGCGTGACGCTGAACTTCGGCACCACGAACAGCGTGATGGTGCCCGACCAGGCCATCTGCAAGCAGACGGGTTCGGGCGAGCGTTACGTCTATGTGGTGAATGCTGACAGCACCGTGACACACAAGACCATCGACCTGGGCCGCCGCGAGGGCGCCGAGTATGTGGTAAATTCGGGTGTTGAACCGGGTTCGACAGTGGTTGTCTTCGGACAGACGCTGCTTACCGATGGTCGTAAGATTCACGTGCTCAATTAACAATTAACAATTAATAATTAACAATTAACAATTGACAATTGACAAATAACAATTAATTGTTATGACACTATACGAAGGAGCGGTCAGAAGACCGATTATGACCACGCTGGTGTTCATCGCCATTGCGATCTTTGGTCTCTTCTCCCTGAGCAAATTGCCTATCGACCTGATGCCAGATATCGATACCAATATGATCATGGTGATGGAGACCTATCCGGGCGCCAGTGCTGAGGATATTGAGAACAACGTCACCCGACCACTTGAGAATACACTCAACTCGGTGAACTACCTGAAGCATATCACCTCGCAATCGCAGGAGAACTATGCCATCATTACCCTGGAGTTTGAGTATGGCTACGACATCGACGCGTTGACCAACGACGTGCGCGACAAGCTCGACATGGTGAGCTCGGCGCTGCCCGACGGCGCAGGTACGCCTATCATCTTCAAGTTCTCGACCGACATGATCCCGATCCTGGTGCTGAGTGCCCAGGCTAAGGAGAGTACCCCTGCGCTCTACAAGATTCTCGACGACCAGGTAGCCAACCCGCTGGCACGTATTGCCGGCGTAGGTTCGGTGTCGGTGTCGGGTGCTGCCGAGCGTACTATCTACATCTATTGCGACCCCAACAAGCTGGAGGCCTACGGACTGACCATCAACGGCATTGCTGGAGTGATCAGCGCCGAGAACGTGAACGTGCCGGGCGGTTCGTTCGACACGGGCAACAACGCCTACACGCTGCGTGTGGAGGGCGAGTTTGACGACCCGCAGGAGATGCTCGACCTCGTGGTCGGCCACAAGGGCGACCAGCTCGTCTATCTGCGCGACGTGGCTGAGGTGAAAGACGGCCTGCAGGAGCGTGCCCAGAAGGTAACCACCTTCTTCACCAACGAAAGCGACCCACGCGGCTATTCTGGCGAACAGGGCGCGATGATCATCGTGCAGAAGCAGTCTGGTGCCAACTCGGTGGCTATCTCGGAGAAGGTGCTCGCCATGCTGCCACAGATCCAGAAGACATTGCCTTCGGACATCACGCTGGGTGTGATCGTGAACACCTCGGAGAACATCTACGCTACCATCGGTTCGCTGGAGGAGATCATCGTCTACGCCATGCTCTTCGTGGCACTGGTGTGCTTCCTCTTCCTTGGACGCTGGCGCGCAGTAGTCGTGATCGTGCTCACCATCCCGCTTTCGCTGGTGGCTTCGTTCATCTACCTGGCTGTGGTGGGCTCGTCGATCAATATGATTTCGCTGTCGTGTCTTTCGATAGCCATCGGCAACGTGGTGGATGATGCCATTGTGGTGCTCGAGAACGTGACCAACCACATCGAACGCGGTTCGGAGCCCAAGCAGGCAGCCATCCATGGTACGAACGAGGTGGCCATCTCGGTTATCGCTTCGACCCTGACCATGATCGGCGTGTTCTTCCCATTGACCATGGTGTCGGGCATGACGGGTGTGCTCTTCAAGGAGCTGGGCTGGATGATGTGTATCATCATGATCGTTTCGACCACTTCGGCCCTGACGTTCACCCCAATGATGTGCTCGCAGATGCTTCGCCTGAAGAAGCGCGAGAGCTGGTTCAGCCGCTGGTATGAGCACTTCATCGTGCGCGGCATGCTTGACAAGCTCGACCACTGGTACGCCCAGCGCATCAACTGGGCCGTGCGTCACCGCAAGACGATGGTGGCTGCCATCGCAATCTTCTTCGTGGTGTCGATGCTTCCTGCCGTCTTCGGACTGATCGGTACGGGCTTCTTCCCGCAGCAGGACTCGGGCCGTATCTCGGTGCAACTCGAACTGCCTATCGGCACACGCCAGGCACGCGCCGAGGAGATTGCCAACGAGCTTGCCAACACGTGGATGAGCCGTTGGGGCACCCCCGACAAGAAGGTGCTCAAGGCCTGCAACTTCACCACAGGCCAGGCTGACACCGACAACACGTTTGCCTCGATGCAATCGAACGGTACGCACATCATCTCGTTCAACATCGCGATGTACAAGGTGGCACAGCGTGGCATGAAGGTCTCGATGTACGAGGTGGGCAACCAGATGCGTGAGGACCTGAAGAAGTACCCCGAGCTTGCCAAGATCATGGTGACCGAGGGCGGACAGCGAGGCATGGGCGGACAGACCACTGCCGACTTTGAGATCTACGGCTACGACCTTGCCTACACCGACTCGCTGACCAACCTGATGAAGACCTACATGGAATCGCTGCCCGGCGTGAGCCAGATCAACATCTCGCGTCCCGACCGCCAGCCTGAGGTGCAGGTTGACTTCGACCGCAAGAAACTGGCTCGCTACGGACTGAACACCCAGACCGCCGGCATGTACCTGCGTTCAGCCTTCAACGGCACCACTGCCTCCTACTTCCGCGAGGACGGTGAGGAGTACGACATCATCGTGCGCTACACCCCCGAGGTTCGCGAGGATGTGAAGACCATCGAGAACATCTGGATGCCTTCGACTGCAGGTGCAGTGCGTGTGCGTGACGTCGGACAAGTGGTGGAGCGCGAGACGCTGCCTACCATCGAACGCAAGGATCGCCAGCGTGTCAACACAATGTCGTGCGTAGTGAATGCCGACGTTTCGGACCTTGGTTCGGTCGTTAAGGCCGGCCAGGCATACATCGAGCAGCTGCGCAACGAGGGTTACCTCTCGGGCGACACTGACATCCAAGTGAGCGGTTCGTACGAGGACCAGCAGGATTCGTTCAAGGACCTCACCGTACTGGGAATCCTTATCCTCCTGATCGTGTTCATCGTGATGGCCGCACAGTTCGAATCGTGGTCCGACCCGTTCATCATCATGCTCGTCTCCATCCCCTTCACCTTCACGGGTATCGTGCTGGCCTTGTGGCTCACGGGCATTGACCTGAACATCATGTCGATGCTGGGTGGTGTGATGCTGATTGGTATCGTTGTGAAGAACGGTATCGTACTCATCGACTACATCCACCTGCTTCGCGAACGTGGCGAGAGCGTCATCTCGGCCGTGGTACATGCCGGTCGCAGCCGTCTGCGTCCTGTGCTCATGACCACACTGACCACCCTGCTCGGCATGTTGCCAATGGCAATCGGCACGGGCCAGGGTTCGGAGATGTGGCAGCCAATGGGTGTCTCGATCATCGGTGGTCTGCTCGTTTCGACGGTGATGACCCTCGTGGTTGTTCCTTCGATCTACTGCATCGTCCAGGGCGTGAAGATCAAGACCGAGCGCAAGCTTTGGGCCAACAAGCTGGGCGTCGAGGCTGAATGGAACAAGAAACGCCATAAGTTCAAGACTCTCCGCAAGAAGTGATCATGAAGTTAAATAATTCAAGACGACTATGAAAGGAATATTTATAGCATTCGACCAGGCACATCGCGACGAGGTGGTAGCAGGTCTTGCCAGCTGTATGCAGCATGGATACACGATGTTCCCCGACACCTGGGGACGAGGCACCAACGGCGGCATACCCCACTACGGCAGTCATGCATGGCCTGGACAGAACAGTGCCATCTTCACCGTGTGTGAAGACGATCGCGTGGAGAGGATTCTCGAACGCTTGCGCAAGATTGACAAGGAGCGCCCTCAGCTCGGACTTCGTGCCTTCGTGGTGCCGGTTGAGCAGGCAATCTGATACGGATTATTTATCTCAATGGAGCGAAAACCCGCGTTACTTCGGGCTTTCGCTCTTTTTTCAGCCAATTTTCATTCTTTTTCCTCTGAAGATTTGCTTTTTTCTCAAATTCTTTCTATATTTGCGGCGTGAATAAAATAACCTCAAAATAACTTCCATGTACACTTCCGACAAACAACTTTACGTAGCCCATTCGACTAATGGCCCTATCCACCTGGTAGGGAAGATGTGTAACCGCCATGGCCTTATCGCCGGTGCCACAGGTACGGGCAAGACCGTTTCGCTGCAGGTGCTGGCCGAGACATTCAGCCAGGCCGGTGTGCCGTGCTTTATGGCCGATATGAAGGGGGACTTGAGCGGCATCAGCCAGACCGGTACTATGTCGAGCTTCATACAGAAGCGTTGCGCCGAGTTCGGCATCGAGAATCCGCAGTTCCAACCTTGCCCCGTGCGTTTCTGGGATGTCTTTGGTGAACAAGGCTATCCCATGCGCACCACCGTTTCGGCTATGGGTCCGCAGCTCCTTGCCCGACTGCTCGGACTCAACGACACGCAGGCGGGCGTGCTCAACATCGTCTTCCGCATTGCCGATGACAATAACCTGCTGCTCATCGACATCAAGGACCTCCGCCTGATGCTTGACTTCTGCGGCAAGAACGCCTCGAAGCTCACCACTGAGTACGGTATGATTTCGACTGCCAGCGTCGGTGCCATCCAGCGTGCCATCATGACGCTCGAATCGGAGGGCGCCGAGCAGTTCTTCGGCGAACCTGCGTTCAACATCCAGGACCTCATCGAAACGGAGAACGGCCGCGGCATTATGAACGTGCTTTGTGCCGACAAGCTGATGCTCAAGCCGAAGCTCTATTCGACCTTCCTGCTTTGGCTCATCACTGAACTTTATGCCAACCTTCCCGAAGTGGGTGACCAGGAGCTGCCCAAGCTGGTGTTCTTCTTCGACGAGGCACATATGCTGTTTGAAGACACTTCGAAGGCGCTTGTCGATAAGATCGAGCAGGTGATCCGTCTGGTACGTTCGAAGGGTGTGGGCATCTACTTTGTCACACAGTCGCCTACCGACATACCACAGGATATCCTCGGGCAGCTCGGCAACCGCATCCAGCACGCCTTGCGTGCCTATACCCCCAAGGATCAAAAGGCCGTGCGCACGGCAGCTGAGACGTTTCGCGCCAATCCGGAATTCAATACCGCTGACGTTATCATGGAACTTGGTACGGGCGAGGCTCTCGTGTCGTTCCTCGATGCCAAGGGTGCCCCGACGATGGTGGAACGTGCACGCATCCTCTTCCCGCTTAGCCAGATTGGTGCCATCACCGCAGGACAGCGCCTCGACATTATGAATGCAGCTCCCGACTATATCAAGGAATACAAGAATTACTTCGACCGAGAGAGCGCCTATGAGGTGCTGAGTGAAGTACGAAAGGTCGCCGACGAACAGAAGGCTGCAGAAGAGCAGGCCAAGGCTGACGAAAAGGCGCGCATTGAAGCCGAGAAGCAGGCCGAGAAGGAACGCAAGGAGGCCGAACGTGCCGCCAAGGCAGAGGAGAAGGAGCGCAAGGCTGCCGAGAAGGCCAAGGGCAAGTCGTCGGGCCTTTCGCGCACAATCTTCGGCACACTTATTGGTGCGGTGACTGCTAGTGTGGCACGCAGCGTGGGCAACAGTATCGGCAAGTCAATTACCGGTGGCTCTTCCAAGAAATCCAGCTCATCTTCGAAGAGTTCTTCGTCGAAGAGCAAGAAGAGCAGCAGCGGTGGAGTAGGCGACATCTTCGGCAAGGCTGCCAAGAGCGCCACAACAACTGCTACTCGCAAGATTACGCAGGAAATCCTGAAGGGACTCTTCAAGTAAGGATTAAGAGAGGTTCGGTATTTCGGTTTTTCGTAATTATGGTATTACGGAATACCGGAATACCGAAATTATGATAACAAGATAATAATTTCCTCTTATTATATATTAAACAAAAATCTTATGGAAAACATTCCCGTTGTCTTTTGGATCGTACCCATCGCATCCATCGTCGCACTGGTGATGGCATGGGTCTTCTTTCGCAGTATGATGAAGGCTGACGAGGGTACACCTCGTATGCGCGAGATTGCCGAGTATGTCCGCAAGGGCGCTATGGCTTACCTGAAGCAGCAGTACAAGGTTGTGCTCATCGTCTTCATTGTCCTTGCTGTTGTTTTCGCCATCATGGCCTACGGCTTCAATGCCCAGAATCCTTGGGTACCGTTCGCCTTCCTCACCGGAGGTTTCTTCAGCGGCCTGGCCGGTTTCTTCGGCATGAAGACGGCCACCTACGCTTCGGGACGTACTGCCAATGCGGCACGCAAGGGCCTCGACAGTGGCCTGAAGATTGCCTTCCGTTCGGGTGCCGTGATGGGTCTCACCGTGGTGGGCCTTGGTTTGCTCGACATTGCCATCTGGTTCCTCGTGCTCAACCACTTCTATCATGGTGACTCCACTTCGCTCATCACTATCACCACTACGATGCTGACGTTCGGCATGGGTGCTTCGACACAGGCATTGTTTGCCCGTGTAGGTGGTGGCATCTACACCAAGGCTGCTGACGTGGGTGCCGACATCGTGGGCAAGGTCGAGGCTGACATCCCCGAAGATGATCCACGCAACCCCGCCACCATCGCCGACAATGTGGGCGACAACGTAGGTGACGTGGCCGGCATGGGCGCCGACCTCTACGAGAGCTATTGCGGCTCAATCCTCAGTACTGCAGCCCTGGGCGCTACGGCTTATGCCTATTCGGCAGGCGATATGCAGCTCCGTGCCGTCATCGCTCCTATGCTTATAGCTGCTGTGGGTGTATTCCTCAGCCTGCTCGGCGTGTTCCTCGTTCGCACCAAGGAAGGAGCCACGATGAAGGATCTGCTCCATTCGCTTGGCGTAGGCACCAACACCGCAGCCATCCTCATCGCCGTTTGTACCTTCGGCATCCTTTATGCCTTGGGCTTCGAAAACTGGTGGCAACTCAGCCTTTCGGTAATCAGTGGTCTGGCAGCTGGTGTCATCATCGGACAGGCTACCGAGTACTACACCTCGCAGTCCTATACACCTACGAAGGAGATTTCGGCAGCTTCGAAGACCGGTTCGGCCACGGTGATCATCAAGGGTATCGGCACAGGTATGATTTCGACCTGTATCCCTATGCTCACCATTTCGATTGCCATCTGCCTGAGTTACCTTTGCGCCAATGGCTTTGACTTCAGCATGAGTGCAGGCAGCATCCAGCTGGGCCTCTACGGCATCGGCATCGCAGCTGTCGGCATGCTTTCGACGCTTGGCATCACCCTTGCAACTGACGCTTACGGTCCTATTGCCGACAATGCTGGCGGTAATGCTGAGATGAGCGAACTGGGTGAGGAGGTACGTCATCGCACCGATGCTCTCGACGCACTGGGCAACACTACAGCTGCAACGGGCAAGGGCTTCGCCATCGGTTCGGCTGCGCTTACCGCTCTCGCACTTCTGGCTTCGTATATTGAAGAGGTGAAGATTGCCATGGATCGTGTGGGGAAGACCATGACCGACGTTGCCGGCAACACCATCGAGGCAGGCAAGGCCAATATCCCCGACTTCATGAACTACTTCCAGGTGAACCTGATGAACCCGAAGGTGCTCGTCGGCATCTTCATCGGCGCCATGGCAGCATTCCTGTTCTGCGGCCTCACGATGGGTGCTGTAGGACGTGCAGCCGGCAAGATGGTTGAGGAGGTTCGTCGCCAGTTCCGTGAGATAAAGGGCATCCTCGAAGGCAAGGGCACACCTGACTATGGCCGTTGCGTTGAGATTTCGACCCTGGCAGCCCAGCACGAGATGATCGTGCCTGCCCTGCTCGCCATCATCATCCCCATCGTCGTTGGTCTGTTCCTCGGTGTGGCTGGTGTGCTTGGCCTGCTTGTCGGAGGTCTTTCGTCTGGCTTCACGCTTGCCGTATTTATGTCGAATGCAGGTGGTGCGTGGGACAATGCCAAGAAGTATGTCGAAGAAGGCAACTTCGGTGGCAAAGGCTCGGCATGCCACAAGGCTACCATCGTGGGTGACACCGTAGGCGATCCGTTCAAGGATACCTCCGGTCCTTCGCTCAACATCCTCATCAAGCTGATGTCGATGGTCAGCATCGTCATGGCAGGTCTCACCATCGCATTCATGTAATAGCCTATTTCGAAACGAATCGTTTCTATGACCATTCAATTTAAGATTCAGCTCCGTGGCATCACCAAACCGCCCGTATGGCGTCGCTTGGTGATGCCCGGAGCGTTTTCGTTCAGCGACTTTCACAATGCCATCCAGTCGGCCTTCGGCTGGTGTAATGAACACCTCTATCAGTTTCAGTGGCGTCCTTACGACGACGGATGGTGTGTCAAGGGCCCCGACGTTGAAGACGAAGGGTGGGGCGAAGAAATGGATGCCAGCAAAATCAATGTCGCCAAATTCATTCAGGAGAGGGGGCTCGAAAAGTTCGTCTATATCTATGACTTCGGCGACGATTGGTTTCATGATATCACCATCGAGAAGAGCGATCCCCTCGGTATGCTCCATCATCCCGTCTGTCTTGCCGGCAAGGGTGCTTGTCCGCCCGAGGACTGCGGAGGACCCTGGGGTTACGAGGAGATGAAGTTTGAGATGAGCAAGAGCGAGATCAGCCGATTCGACCTTGGAGCCACCAACAGCAGGCTGGCTAAAGTTACAGCAGGCAGTCATTTAGTGGTGGATTGGGACCAGATGGATTTTCCCGAGGAAGATGACGATACTGCCGAAGATGCCTCCGTTGACGATACCTCCGCCGAAGATGCCTCTGTTGCCGACGACGCATTGAAGACAGGACTCGAAATACTTGCGAAGGAAAAGGTTGACCTTGTCGATATGAAAATACTTGTCAAGCGCATTCCTGAAGAAGAACTGGTGGACTTCGCTGAGGATTTCGGCTTCTCGCTGGATAAGGATGCCAGTTCGACGAGGATTCGCAAGGCTTATGTCAAGGCTGTGCTCGACCATCCTGTCCAAGTGCTCCATCGCCTACCTTTCGAGGACATCCGTATTCTCCAGGGTCTGCAGAGCCATCCTCACCCTTCATTGGTCATGCCCTATTGTGAGGATTTGTACCATCAGCCTATGATGCTACATCTGGGTTTTGCCGCTACATATTACAACGATGATGGAGATGAATTCATGCAGATTGCCTCCGACTTCTGGAAAGCTGTCGAACCACATCTCGACACAGTGATGGAAGACCCCGAAGTCCAGCTGAGATGCGCAGCCGAGACTTTCGTCATTGGTCTTGCCAACCTTTATGGGCAGGTTGCAGGACGATTTGTTGTGCAGGAATGGGTGCGATTGGGATATGCTGAATCCATCGAAATGGCGAGAGAGACACTTGAGGAAGCCTATAAGGAATCGTTGCGTCTGCAATGGAATGCAATTTACGAACTGGAGAGTGACAAGAATGTCGAGGATTATCTTTTCCTCTCTTATTGGTCTTGGGATGATGACAAGGAGCTTAAGCGTGAAATCAAGAAACATCGCGATGTGGCTGGTGATTATCGGCTCTTCACGTTCGAGGATATTGTTCTTGCCTCGCAGACACCGTTCCCAGTTATCCCTAACCCCGCAGGAAAGGAATTTGTTGATATGCTATGCAACGATTTCCATCTTGACGAGTTCAGGGCGATGGATATCTGCAAGGAACTGTGGTATCTGATGATGCACAAGTGCGAGGATCAGGACTCGGAGCAACCTGGAGATTATCTGTTTGTCGAGTTGTTTGAGGTAAAGGATGTCAAGAGTCCTCGCTATCGGAAGGCCATGGAGTGCCTCGACAAGTATCTCAACAACATGCCGAACTGGGTGTTGAAAGGGCATACGCCAGCCGAAGTAGGCCGATTGAAGAGTACTGAAGCCACTATGCCAAGATTTTTCGAGAAATCCTCCGGCAAGAATTCTAAGGGTTTCTCATCCGAAGATCTAGACGCTGCTCTTCAGCGGCTGGCGTCACTACTCAACCTCGATTCATCGGCAGCCAAACCCATCGGCACCAAAGGAAAAACGGGCGCCACATCCAAGAAGAATCAGAGTGCCGATTCGCCGCTCGAAAAGTCTCTCTTCGATGACATCAAGCCCAGACGGAATGACCCATGTCCCTGTGGCAGCGGAAAGAAGTATAAGAACTGTTGCGGAAAGTGATAACTAAAATAACGTCGGAATCGTAAATTTTTATTGCGATTCCGACGTTAATCTTATCCTTTGACAATCCAATCCTCCACGGTGCGCGTTTCGGAATTCATGCTGACACCAATCTTCACCACACGGCGACCATCGGTCTGAAATGGGAGAGCATAGCCCTTCGTGTCAATCTGTTCGAGGGCAGCTTGTGCTGTGTCGCCTACCTTCAGCTCAAATACATATATAGCATCGGGCAACCACACCACCATATCGACTCGGCCACCTGCGCATTTCACCTGCGTGCGAGCATAGACGTTGAGCATCGAAAAGATCAGATACATCGTATATTCATAGAAACCTTCGGCCGTAGCCGCTTCCTTCAGTTTCTGCTTGAATCCTTCCACGTAGGGCACACCGGCCAGATAGGTTTGCATCTCACGCATCGCCAAGTCGATGTCGCCTCGTTTCAACGCACGCCAGAACTTGGCCGCAAATCCCATCTGTACGTCTGCATCATTCAGTCCGATATAGATGGGCAATAGACCTCTGACGTAGCCGATACGCACTTCCTGGTTAGGAATGGATAGCGTATATGCCTCGGTCTCGCGGTCGTAGTCCTTGATGGTCAGATAACCGCTTTGGTAGAGCAAGGGCAAAGCATCGTGCATCGCCTCGGTGGGTTGGTCGAAGGCCGACGAGGGAACCTCCAGCTTGTCGAGCGACATGATATCGGTGCGGAAGTGCCGCATCTGACGGATAAGGAACGTGGGTGTGCCGCTCTCGAACCAATAGTTGTCCACTTTGTTCTGTGCGAAAGCCTTCATAAGGCTGAAAGGGTTGTAGATATCTTCTTTTTTCTCCGAGAACCGATAGCCGTCATACCTCAATTTCAACTTCTGATGCATGTCGTCCCAAGTCGTTTCGTATGCTTCGGCCAACAGTCCGATATCCTCCTTGAGGGTGGAGACCAGTTCTTGTTCCGTGATTCCGCAGATGGCACCGAACTTTGCATCCATTGTCACGTTCATCAGGTTGTTGATGGTCGAGAAGATGCTCAGTTGCGAGAACTTCGTGATGCCCGTGATAAAGCAGAACCTGACTTTAGCCTCCATAGCTTTCAATGGCTGGAAGAATTCCTGCATCACCTTGCGCATATCTTTCAGACGTTCATCCTCATGCAGCACGTCGAGCAGTGGTGCATCATATTCGTCGATGATGACTGCCACTTGCCCGTATTGTGACTGCTGGCTGGCGCGGGTGATAAGCCCTTTCAAGCATTTCCCCGGAGTCTGCTCCTGAGGATTTTCGCCATAAACCTCACGCAAGTCGTTCAGTAGGAACATCAGGGTCGTGCGCAGTTCCTCGGCATTCTCCTGGTTCTTGGCCATGCTCAGGTCAAGATGCAGAACGGGATATTGCTTCCACTCATGTTCCAAGTCCATGATCTTCAGACCTTCGAACAGCTCGCGTTCTCCATTGAAATAAGAGCCAAGGGTTGTGGATAGTAGCGACTTGCCGAAACGACGCGGGCGGCTCAGGAAAATGTACTTGCCATAGTGGGCCAAATCCCAAACCAAATCCGTCTTGTCAATATACACATATCCGCCTCGGATAATCTCCGAGAACGTCTGAATACCTATCGGGTACTTTCTCATTTGTTTCATCATGTTTCCGACACAATTTGATGATGTCTTTCGGCGACAAAGATACGCATTTTTTTTCTATAAAACAAACAAGGATACGTCAAAAATGACTATTTTTGCCGAAAAAATCGGAGAATTGCCGTAAGGGTGGTTAATTTATGTTCAGAACATGCTACATGAACACTCAAATTCCATACTCAGAACGCCAGCTTGAGGAGTAGTCTGCTGATATAGTTCAGTTGAACATAACAAAAGTGGCTAACCTCACGGTCGGCCACCTTTCTGTAACAGCGTTTTACTTTTGTCTTGATTTCTTATCTGGTGCAAAGATAGGGGATTCTGACGAGATACGGGATCGGATGACAATGTTGTTGGAGAAAATACAATTATTTTGCTTCGAAAGGCAACAACATTGGAATCCTTTGCAGTTTACTGATAAATGGACAAGAAAACATCCTGTCGAGCGAAAGCTGGGCAAGATGCTTTTTGTGTGGATGGGATTGATTTGTTATTTCATTATGACCCCTTGGCTGCAGATCACGATGCCCTGGTAATTGGATGTCACTTTTTGGCCGAAGAGATTGTAGAGGGCCGAGGAACGAAAGGAAGGCGTGTCAGCATGAATCGTTTGGATGCCTGTGACGGCATTGGAGGGATTGCCCAGGCCGCCCATCTCGTTGGCTACGCGCACCGAGTAAGTGCCGGCAGCGTCGCCTTCAGGCAGCGTGTAGGAGAGACCCGTGGTGAAGGCTACGGGATGGCCATCCTTGCAAACGACGAAGCCGATGGCGGGTTCGGGACAAGCCCAGGTGAGCGTGCGGTCGGTGAGCACTACTTCGACGTTGAGTTGTTGGGTGTAGTCCTGAGGATTCCAATTGGGGAATACCTTGTCGAGCGTATATTCGGCAGCCTGCTCTTCGGTGATGACACATGGGTCGGAGTTGGCAGCGGCATTGCATGCGCTGATGGAGCGTGAACTGAGGTCGAGCGGATTGCCTTCGGCATCACGCGAGTCGAACTCATGGAAACGAACAACAAGGCCAGACGACATCGAACCCCAACCTGCGGCATTGGGCAGGGAGCGCATCGTGGTGTGAAGGTAGGTGCTGGATGGAGAGTCACCCCAGGGACGTCCCAGACGATAGCCTTCGGCACCTTCGATGGTGCATTTGTTGAAGACGATGCCCTTGTAACCAACCTGCGTGTTGGGTGCAGTGATGACGGCTCCCGAACTGATGGGACGCAAGGTGCAATGCTCGAAGAACATCGTGCCATCGCCATAGATGAAATCGACTTCACCGGCAATGTCGCAGTCCTCGAAGTAGGCAGTGCCATCGGCCTTGTTGAGATAATAGGTGTCCTGTACGCCCTGCAGACGTATATTCTTGTAGATGACCTGTTTGGCACGCTGGCGAAGGGCCAATGCCTGTCCTTTGGACTTGCCGGTATCCCAGTCACGAGCCTGACGAATGGTCAGATCCTGCATATAGACGTCATTCTGGTTCTGATCGATGAAGAGCACGGGCGTCTCGTCCTGATATTTAGTTACCATACCAGGATTGTTCATAAGGAGCACACCTTCCATACTTTCGCCGATGAGGGAGGTGTTCTTCACAACTTTGGTGAGCGCCTTGGTGCCAAAGTCGTAGGTGCCGTCGAAGAGGAAGATGCGATAACGCTCGTCAAGGTTCTTGCGCTTGGCTGCTGCATCGAGGGCGACGAGCAATTCGTCGATGGAGTGTACTGCGGCATCGTAGGGTGCACAGTTTTCGAAGATTTCGTCATAAGCGCTATATGCCTTGAAGTTGGCAAAGAAATAGGCATCGGAGGTTACGGTGTATTCGAAGGACGGGTCTTTGCTGACAAGGTTTTCGTCCTCGTCGGTCCATCCCACGAAGTTGTAGCCTGCATTGGGTTGGGCTGTGAGCGTGACGACGGTTCCTTCGCGATAAACGCCCCCTGCCGGTGAGAACGTCACTGTTCCACCTTCTGCGGGAAGGGCTTCGGCTCCTACGCTATATTGTTCGGTGGAGGAACTTCCGCTCCAATCGCCACTGATCGTGACTTGATTGAAGCCCACCTGCTTGGAGTTGCCGAGGCTGTAGATGTAGATGCGGAGGGCAAAGGGAAGCCCCCCTTCAGGGTTGTTAAGAGAGGTTATGATGGGTTCTGAAAGGTTCAAAAGGCTCAAATCGTGGAAGATGGAGGTTACTGCAGTGTTGTCGCGTTCGGGGACGAGTCCCTCGTCGAGGAGCACTTCCTCGTCACCATAGACGGCATAGATGTCGAGTTTGCCGCCATCGGTGCCGAAGCGCATGGCATTTAGGCTAATTGCCGTAGGGGTGAAGCTGACACCAGTAGCGGGGACAACGCGGAATTCAACCACATAGTTGGGGTCGGGAGCAGAGATCTGTTCTGCGGGCTGGAAGGCTACCCAACTCGCTTTGATCACCTTGTCGGTCTTGGACATATAGCTGAGGTAATCCTCGTTATAGGAGGCTGTGGCTGAGGCGAAAGCGAGGGCAGAGTCTTCGTCGCTGAAGTTGCCGGCTGCCACGTAGGCTCCCGTGTTCCAGGGCCACTTGATGGTGACGCTGCCCGATTGGGCATGGGTTGGCTCTTCGTAGGGGAAGAGGACTGCAATGGAACGAAGTGCAACATCGGCGGGCACAGTGATGAAGGCGAGGGTGGAGTCGGGGCTTACGCTGTTTTCGACCTCGGTGTCGTTAACAAAGGCTTTTGCCCCTGGACGAAAGGGCAGGGTGATGTGAAGACCGGAATATTCGACATAGGTGTCGATGCTGATGCCTTCGACTTCGTTCTGATTAACATAGATGCCTTCATCCTCGGCATTGAGCACGGGGGCTACGGGCAGGGTGAAGTCCCAAGTCCAGCGAGTGTCGTGACGACGGTCGTCAATCGAGATGGTGTTCTTCTGGAAGACGGGGGCGAAGGTCATATCTTCGACGAGGGTAATGACATCACCGATGTAATAGGTCTTGCCTTGACTGGTCCAGCCGATCAACGTGTATCCGTCGAGGTAGAGAGACGTGTTCTGTGGGATGGTGTACTGCGAGGCAAAGGGGAGGGTCCCGCCTTTGGGCGCTTCGCCATCGGCACGACCTGTGGTGAAGGAGTAGGTCACTTCGTCGGCCATGTCGTGACCTGGCGTGATGGGATAATCGGAGGTTTCGTAGCGAGACTTTTGCAGTGCGCCGTCGGCTATGCCGTTGAGGTAGTTCTCTACGTTGGTGTACCCATTGGCTGCAAGGGCTGCACCATCGGTGGGGTCGTTCTTGTCGAAGCCCATCTCGTCCTCATAAGCATTAGGCATACCATCGCAGTCGGCATCGACGATGTAGCGATCGCCTTCTCGCATACCAAGGAAGGGGAAGTTTGTATAGGTGACGCCATCGACAACGTAGGTGTCGTGTTCGGACAGCTGGATGTCATCGGGAGCATCGATGATACCTTTCTCGTTGGGAATGGAAGCGCCAGCATATTGCGGGTCGATGCGTCCTGCTGCTTCGTCGAGGAGGCGCTGATCGACCTCATCGTATCTTGGCAAGGAAGCACCAGCCTGGTTGACTACCTTCTGGTAAGCCTCGTCGGCACTTTCATATTCGAGTCCGCTCAAGGCATAAGGGATTTCGGTGAGGGTATAGTTGGTGAAGTTGGAACCCGTGAGGTTGATGCCACGGCTGGCGCTACCGGCTTGTGCACCATAGTAGTTGTCGGCATTGACCTTGTTGAGTTCGGTTTCACTCCAAACGGTGCTGTTCTGGGGAGCCCAACGACTGTTCACTTCGAACTTGTTGCCGCTGAGATACCACTGTCCGTAGGGAGTGGAGGGAGCACACCAGTAGCGGCTGCCCGAAGTGTTGCGCTGTGTGGCAGGACCTGGGCGATAGTAGTTGCTGATGAGATAGACGCGGTTATAACCGGGGTCATCCTTGGCCCAGGCTGCTGCTTCGACGGTGTTTTTGTCGTATTCGCCACCATATTGGTTGCCGGCACCGCTCCAGTTGAAGACGACGTTGTTGGCAAACTCGGAATCTACCTGATAGTCATGTTCGCCTTTTGTCTTCGATGGTGAGCGTACACCATTGAAGCGTGGGGCACGTGAATGACTGTTGGTGATGAGCGTGTGGTGCATGGTGCTATGTTCGCCGCCCCATTGGGTGGCGTAGGCACGAGCGCCCTTGGAGTTCTTGGAATTGTAAAGACCTTCGCCGATGATACACCATTGGACGGTGGTGGAGTCGCTATCGTAGGCGGTGAGGCATTCCTCCATACTCCACGTCATAGAGCAATGGTCGAGGATGACGCCCTCGCAGTTCTCCATGTCGAGGCCTGTCATCGACTTGTTGGGGATGTCGCCGGCACGGAAACGCACATAACGAATGATGATGTTGTCGTTGTTGATGTACATATTGTAGCCGGTGAGGCAGATGCCGCCACCTGGTGCCGATTGTCCGAGGATAGAGACGTTGGGGAAGCGGAAACGCAACTTCGACTGAAGGTAGATGGTGCCCGAAGTGTTGAAGAGGATGATGCGGGGACGACCGCCATTCTCGTGGTTGAGTGCCCAACGGAGCGTGCCTTCGACGAGGTTGTTGTCGGAGCAGTCGTCGTTGCGGGTGACGTAGCATACTTCACCTCCACGACCACCGGTGACGTAGCGTCCGTAGCCATCGGCGCCTGGGAAGGCGAGCTGGCGTTCGGCATAAGCCTGCGGGGTTGCAATGCCCAGCATAGTGCAAAGAGCGAGCAAGATTAGTAGAATCTTTTTCATAGGGATGTGTGTTGATTATGAGTTGCCTGTGTGGTTTATTTGGCGCAAAGATAAGGATTATTTTGATAGGATGCAAATTTTTTCGGAAAATATTTTATTGCAGCCATAGATGGCTGCTACATAGACAAAAAAAAGAGGAGCGTGGAGAAAAGGAGGGGACACAAAAACGAGAGGCAGGGTGACAAGGAGGGGGACAAAAGACGAAGGCAGGGCGACAAGGAAAGTGACACAAAAAAAACGAGCCGGATTGTGCCGGCTCGTGATGTAATAGGGGATGTTGAATGCTTACTTGATGTACTGGAGCTTGCCATTGCGGATGATGAGGCCCTGAGCATTGTTGGTGCGCTGGCCGTAGATGTTGAAGGCGCGGGTGTCGGCCTTTTCGGTAGCAATCTGCTCGATGCCAACGAGTGGAGTGTTGTCGGTGATCTTGGTGATGACAACCTTCTCGATGAACATTTCCTTGTAAACCTGGAAGACAATATAGCCGTTGCCTTCGAGAGCATTACCCTCACCATCGGTGCCAGCAGCTTCCTTCACGTTAATGATTTCGCCAGAAGGAATAGCTGTGGTGTTGCCCTGGAGTGCTTCGGTGCTTTCGCCAAGGTATGCCACGGTAGCAGCTTCAGCGCCGGTAGCATACTTGATCTGCTGCTTCTCGGTATCTTCGATAGCCTCGGCATTGTAGAAGATCTGTACTTGATCATCGTTGTCAAGGCCATCGATAGCCCACTGGGTGTCGCGCTTCACCTGAATGCCCTTCTGGCTCCAGTTCTGGACGATACGATCCTGACGGCCGAAGACGTGGCACTCGTCGGGAAGACCTACGAGCTGAGACTTCTCATCGGCAGTGTAGCCCTTGAAGTCGTTGCGGTTCTTGTTGGGGCTCTCTTCCGATTCGTAAACATAGATATATCCGGAATTGCCCTGGTTGCGGTTGAGGTTAGAGAACTCGAGGGTAGAACCTGCCTTCTTGAGGTCATAAACGAAGGTGGTCTCATCGGGGTTGGTGATGGTAACCTTCGAGATGGAAGTCTCCTTGAAAACGAAGAAGGAAACATAGCCATCGAGACCAGTCTTGCCATTGTCGTAACCGGTGGTGTCAACAGTAATGGTGGCGCCAGAAGCATAGGTGGAAACGCCGGCTTCGAGCACGGTGCCATCGATAGAGCACTGGGTCTTGGAACCTTCGGAGTTGTCGTAGCGAAGAGCCTGCTCACCCTCGACTTCGGAAGTGGTGGTGTATTCGACAACGACCTTGCTTCCTGCTACGAGACCGTCAACGACAAAGTTGCGAGCCTGGCCGAAGTAGAGACCATTGGCGGTGAGATTTTGGACGAGACGTGGGTTGCGTACCCAAACGTGGCACTCATCGGGGAGACCTACAGCCTTCGAATTGGCATCAGCTTCGTAGCCCTTGTAGTCCTGACGTCTGCTGTCGAGCTTCTCGGCGTTCTCATAGGAATAGAATGCCCAGCTGCAGTTGAGGTTGGCAAGGGGGAGAGGAGCGCCTGCGGTTACAAAATCATAGGTGAGGACGGTATCAACGACGATGTACTCGTTTTCACCTTCCTGTGCAAATGCTGCAGCGCCGAAGAGGCAAGCAGCGGCAAGAGTAAAGAACTTCTTCATTTTGTTTGATTTAGTGATGGTTTATAATGTTTGTTATTCTCGTGTGCGTTGTGAGTGCTGTTAGGCGGTGCAAAGATAGGGATAATTTTGGTAGGATGCAAATTTTTTCGGAAATTTTTTTGGTGGTAGCCATAGATGGCTGCGACAATGACACGAAACATGGCGACTAAGGTGCAACATTGACATAAAAAAAACGAGCCGGACAGTGCCGGCTCGTGAATATTAAAGAGAGAGGGATGTTACTTGATGTACTGAACCCTGCCGTCGCGTATGATGAGGCCTTGTGCCTTCTCGATGCGCTGACCATTGAGGTTGTAAGCACGGTTGGTGCCGGTGGTTTCGGCGTCAATCTGCTCGATGCCTACTGGTGGTGTCGGAGGAGTTGGTTCAACATACTCTACAGCCCAGCGAGGATCGCCAGCCTGTACCTTGGCTGCATAGCTGCTCTCGTAAGGAGCGAAGTACTCCTTGAGGGCCTCAGGATTGGTGAGGTCCAGTGCAGGAAGTTCTGCTGTCTGGATGTCCATCGAGTCGAGCACGGCGAACTTGGTAGCGTCGGTGCCATCCACTTCGTTGATGCCGCCCCAGATGCAGTTGGTGCTGTCGGTAACGTAAGTGCAGCTGCCACCAATAGCCTTCTGGAGGCGATATGTGTTGACGAAGATGTTCTTGGTCCACTCAGCGGTGACGCACTTGTTGTTCACATAGTTGTTGGCGAAGTTCTGGTTAGATGGGCTGTTGACGAAGGTGTTGTTCGTCATGTTCCAGGTCATACCTGCATTTTCAGTGCCCCAAACCTTGTTACCAGTAGCGTTGGAAGCATTAGAGAAGCGGAGGAAGTAGTAGCTCGTGGTCTCGTTGGTGTTGTAGAAGGTCGAGTGATCAATTTGGATGTTTTTGATGCTGTTGGCACCATTGTCCCAACGGATGATGGCCTTGCCCTCGGCATTGTTGTTCTGCACGATGGATGACTGGATAAAGAGGTCGCGGAGAGCCCAAGGCTTGGTGCCGCCGTCGATGAGCGAACCAGGCAGGTTGGCAATATTACAGTTCACGATAGCGAGATAATTTCCTTCGTAAACCTTCTGGTTTGCGCCTTCGTACTTGAAGGTGCCTACGACTGTCTCAGTTCCGTCCTCAGCGGTGGTGGTCTCCTCGCTGTAAGTGTAGAGGCTCTCATCGGGCTCTTCTGACATGGCAATAGGAGCTACGGTAGAATTTGCGCAGTCGACGTTAGCGTTGACGATGGAGAAACCAGTCTGTGCGGTAATCTGTCCGGTGGCGTCGGTCACAATAGTAGCGCCATTACCATTGATAACAAGAGCCTTAAGGCCGATTGGAGCCTCACCCTTGAGGGTGTAGGTCTTGCCTTCAACGAGATCGACAGTGTAGATGCCAAGATCGCTATCTTCCTTGGCATTTGCGATGGCGATGTTGAGAGTACCCTTGCCAGCCTCCTGAGCCTCGGCAGTAGCCTCGTCCTGGAGAGTAACTGCGGTGATCATGATGTCGCGATTGACTTCAGGAGCGCCTTGAACCCAGATTTCGTACTTCTCGGTCGGGTCGAGTTCAACGGTCACGCAGTCAGAAGCAGTGCCCTTGCCGTAGATGGTGCCGGGCTCGGTCTGTGCAACAATGGCATTGGAGTTGTTGAATGGCTTAGCAGTTACAAGAACATAGTTGCCTTCTTCAGCAGAACCGCTTGCAGAACCAGTAGCATAAACGGTGAACTTCTTGGTGTCCTTTACGAAGAACTTCAGATACTTGCCCCACTGTGCAGAAACGACAGGAGAGGTAACCGAGCCGTCAGCGCCAGTTACTTGGAGCCATTCGCCACGTTCGCCAGTCTCAGGATTGAGGTCGGTCCAGCGGTTGGAGGTCTGAACTTCAGCAGAGCCGTCGTCAAGAGTCGATGTTGGGTTAACATATTCGATCCAGTCGAGAGCGATGGCTGCCTTCTCGGAAGCGGTGCCGTCGTCGGCGGTCTTTGTCTTGGTGGTCAGCATATCAGGACCTTTGACGGTCTCCCAGAAAGCGTAGTTGGGAACTTCGGGAGCCTTAGGAGCAATACCAGGAGCCTCAGATGCACCGAAGATCTGGATACCTGCAAGCATAATGTCCTTGTTGGCTGTCTCGTCACCCTTCACAGTGATCTGATAAACCTTCTCGGGGTCGAGTGCGATGTTTACGGTGTCGGAAGCGGTGCCCTTGCCGTAGATGCCACCAGGAGTAGAGTTGGCTTCGATGATGTCGCCATCCTCAGAGAGGGCAACGACACGGAGGCAGTTGCCGTCTTCGGCCGAACCACTGGCCGAACCAACGCCGAGGAATGACATCTTGGCGGTCTCCTTTACGATGAAGATCATGTACTTGCCCCAAGCAGCAGAAAGAACGGGCGAGTTGACAGAGCCGTTGTTGCCATAAACCTGGATCCAGTTGCTGCCTTCTCCATAGTTGTAATCCTCATAGTTGGGGTCGAAGTTGGTCCAGCGGTTGGAGGTTTGAACCTCAGCCTTGCCATTGTCAAGGGTAGATGTTGGGTTGATGTATTCTACCCAATCGTACTTCTCGGAGATGCCGTTCTTGGTGCTAACATTGCCTTCAGCATCGGTCTTTGGGAAGCCGCCCTGTACGAGGTCGGGACCAAGCACTACTTCGAAAGCCTTGCCCTCGGTGTAACGTGGAGCATGGGCAACGGAAGCGTCGAACGAAGCTGCCTCGTAGTTGATGGTGACACTCTTGACATAGCTGCGTCCCTTTTCGGTGCCGCTGAAGAAGAGGGTGTCGATGAACTGTGGCTCATCGAATTTGATCTCATATTCCTTCAAGGCAGTCTCGGTGGCATCGATTTCGTAAGCGAAGCCATTGAGAGTGGCGTGTGGAGTATCAATCTTCTCAGTATCGGTGTTCCACCAGGGAGCAGCCTTAACAACGATGGAGGTGGCAGTCACCTGACCCTTGGCAGAGAGGTGGATGAGGAGATTGCCTGGGTTGGACGAGTTACCGAACTTGAGGCCGTAGCCTGTGCGTCCGAAATAAGCACGTGTCGTGGTAGAAGCAGTGCCGATGGCAACGTCGGCAATGAACTCAGCTCCTTCGGCAGCAATGGAGTCAGCAGTAACATCGGGTTTGATGACTGCGGTTCCATCCTCACCTGTCGGATTATCGTTGAACACGATAGTGTAGGAGTCTGCAAACGCTGTGGTGCTCATGAGCAAAGCCGCAGCAAGTAGAATAAACTTTTTCATGCAGTTTGTTTTAATTTAAAGGTTAATTATAAGGGAGGTTTGTTTCAGGAAAGAGGTGGGCAGCCAAGCTTGGCTGCCACGAAACAAGGGGATAAAGGGGCTTACTTGACGAAGATGAGCTTGCCATCCTGGATGCAGATGCCGCTGGCAGCGTTGAGTTGCTGGCCATTGAGGTTGTAGATGCGGTGGCTCTTGGGTGCATCGTTGTCAATGGTTTCGATGCCTTCTTCACCATGGGTGCCGTAAGCAACAGCAGCATCCGACCAAGTAGCCTTTGCACCATCGGCAGCATTCATGTACTGGACACCAGCGCCATCGGTAGCCGACATCACAGCTACACCAACGAGATACATACGATACTTCACCTTGAGGGCGATTGGAGTCTCGGCAGTCCATGGGGTCTTGGTGCACCACTTGTGGTCGTAGCAGCTGTAACCGGTGGCTGTGGACTGGATCTTGTCGTTATCGTAGTAAGCACGGCACTCGTCAAGACGTCCGAAGTAATACTCGATTTCGGCTTCTGTCTCTTCGGGAGAGAGAACATAATTGACGAATTCGCCCTGCTTGGTCTCGGGATCGGCAAAGAGTGCCTCGTACTCAGAAGCGTCCTTCTTGTTCTGGAGATTGACGGTCCACTTGAAAGGCTGGGTGACGGCAATCTTGGTGGGGTCGTTTTCGTCACGCTCGAAACCTACGAGATCAACGCCCTTGATGACGCGCGTATCGCTTTCAAGCGGATCGGCTGTCATGGTGATGTGGGCCTCACGGTAGGCGAGGTTGGAGAGTTCGCCCAGCGTGTCACTGTCATTGAGATACTGAGCCTCGATACGTCCGGTGGGGAAGTCCTGAAAAGAGATGCCGCCACTAACCCATGTGGTGGGAACGGGGATGAAGTAGAGAACCATCGACTTGACATTGGTGAAAGCCCTGAAGGTGCTGCCATCGTTGAGTGGGCCGCTCAAGTCGAGACGAGCGCGGTTGAGGGTAACGCCACGATAGACACCAGCGGGAATGGTAAAGCCGTTCTCGGGGTCGGTGTAACGTTCCTTGATGGTGATGTTGAGTCCGAAATCATCGGTGCCAGACTGCAGGCCGATGCCGCAAGCGTTGAATGCAGATACGCAGGAAGCGCCATTCCATGGACGTGGAACAAGACCTTCGACTTCTTCGCCCGTGTCAGGATCCTCATAGATACCCATCTGTGTGGAGACGGTGTCATTGGTGAGGTAGAAGACGAGCGACTTGTCGAGATTCTTGACTGTGTACTGCGCAGAGGCAGTGAAGACGAGCAATGAAGCTGCAAGAGTAAAGAATTTCTTCATAGGTTTTTTAATTAATGGTTAGTATTTGATGGATAAATAGGCGGGGGAAAGAGTGGGGCAGCCAAGCTTGGCTGCGACAGGGACAGAGGGGGCGAGGACAGTGTGGTGTTGGCCGCCATCGATGGCTGCGACGGAAACACTGGAGCAATATGCGGGACGAGGGGAACGGATGGGGCCAAACGCCCCATCCGTTTAGTATCCGTTGTTGCCGTATTCGTCGGGGTTGGCGATTTGGTCGAGCATCTGCTGGGGGATAGGACGCACGCGCCATTTGGTCTGATAGGGCTGACCATAGACGTTGCGACGAGGACCATTGAGGTATTCGGCAGTGAGCAGACCCATGCGCTTCAAGTCGTACCAACGCCAGTTTTCGCCGCAGAGTTCGCGGGCACGTTCCTTGGCGAGGTAATCGATGGTAAGCTCTACGCCTTCGAGGATCTTTGCCTCGTTGGTTGACTTGGCAGCATGACGACGCACCGTCTTGAGATATTCAAGACCTTCACCCTTGTGATTGCCGGAGAGGATGGAAGCCTCGGCAGCAAGCAGGTAAATGTCGGTGAGACGAATGATGGGGAAGTCGTTCAGCGACTGCTGATTGGTCATGATGTACTTCAGTGGTGAAAGCTTCTTAAGCGAAGGAGCGAGCGAACGATAGTTGGCTTCTTCGGCAACGGCACCATTCTCCTGCAGGTAGGCGAAGATGCCAGTGTTGATTGAGCCATTGATGTTGGGCAAACCTGCCACGAGGTACTTCTTGCGGGCACACCAGGCAGAATCGACGGCGAAGTTAGGCGTGTAGCATCCAAGGGCAGCGGGACGATTCTCGAGTTCGATGACCTCGGTGCTTGCCATTGAGCCATTGTCGGCGTAATAGTTGTAGCCAGCGTAATTGGCCTTGAGTTGTTCGGGTGAGGCAATGTTGCCCGTGATGGTGTAGCGCGACTCGTAGCCCGTTGTCTGATAAGCATCCCAGAAGTAGGTGGTGTCCTTGCCGCAAGCCTTGAGGATGGAGAATGGTACGGGGAAAGAACCAGAGGAGATGAAGTACTTATAGTAGAAGCTGTCGTCGAAGCGGGTGTCGGCAGTCCATTCGCGTGTCTTGTCATCGCAATATACGGTGCTGGCTACGTCGGTTTCGCTGGGTTTGGGGTCGAAACAATCGTGTAGCAGATAGAGCGTGGGGCGGACACGGGTGGTGTTGGCACGGCCATAGCGTATGCCATCACTCTGCACGCCGAAGTTGGCGGCCATGGAGCCAATGTTCATCATGTAGTACTGACGTGTACGTCCACGGTTCCAGCCTTCGGGGTTGTAGCCGTTCTCGTGGTCGATGGCTTCGAGGAAGATGAATTCACTGTTGTTCTTGTTGTTTTCACCGAGCCACTCCTTGGTGCTGCCCGAAGAGGTCTCGTCGGAAGGATAAAGCTGATACTTGCCACTGTTGATTACAATCTGTGCATACTTGAATGCCGAGTCGGCGCACTGTGCAGCCGTATATTTTACACTGCCTTCATTGGTGACGACACTAGCCCATTTGGTATGTCCGTCGGGATTCTCAGCGAAGTCGCGCTCCAAGCGTGAACGCTGGATCCAAGCCTTGCAGAGCATTGCTGCGGCAGCGTACTTGGTAGCACGTCCACGCTCCTGTCCTTGTGTCTCAGGAAGGTTCTGATAAGCCATCATAAGGTCCGACATTACCTGGTCGTAGATCTCCTCTTCGGTAGAACGGTAGGCATGTTCGCGGGCACCTGCTTCGGCCATCGAAGTGGTGGTCAGCGTGACGCCGCCCCACTGCTCGACGATGTGGAAGTAGGAGAAGCCGCGCATGAAGTAGGCTTCGGCCACCTTGGCCTTCATGGTCGTAGGGTCATACTCGGGACATTCGTTCTGATAGTAGATGGCTGTGTTGCAATAGGCAATGGTGGCGTAGAGAGCGTTCCAGATGACACGGTTCACGCCCGTCTCGGTATTCCAGTCGAGGTTGTTGACACACTCTTTCCAGTTGCCGCTGGTGGCGCTACCGTTCTGCCAGAGGTCGCCCATCTCCATCATCGGGATGCCGTCCTCCTTGCCATACATATAGTACATGTTCTCATAGCAGGCATTGATCAGACCGTCGTAACCGGCAGCGGTGGTATAGACGACGTTCTGGTCGAGCTGGGTCTTGTATACCTCCTCGATGTCACAAGCAGACAGAGAGGTGAGCAGAGCAGCAATGGCTAAATATGATATCTTTTTCATAAGCGTCTGACGATTTAGAAGGAAGCATTAATACCAAAGACGAAGGTCTTGTAGAGCGGGAAGTCGGAAGAGGTGTTCTCAGGATCGAGTCCCTTGAGCATCTCGTCCTTGCAGAAGATGAACGGATTCTGTACGGTGCCGTAGATGCGGAGCTGGCTCATGTGGGCCTTGCGCAGGAGTTTGACGGGCACGCTGTAGCCGAGTGTGATGTTCTTGATCTTGATGAACGAGCCATCGACATAGAGCAGCGCGGCCTTGGCCTCGTTGCTGACGCTGAGCTTGGCCAAAGGGAAGGCATTGGTGGGGTTGCCGGGTGTCCAGTAGTCGAAATCGGCGGGCAGGTTCTTCTCTCCGACATAGCCGAGGAGGTCGCCGTTGACCATCTGACCCCAGCGCATGACGGTCATGACGGAGAGGTCGAATCCGCGGTAGGTGAAGTTGTTGGTCCAGCCGAGGGTGAAGTCGGGCGTCTTATGTCCGAGTATCATCTTGTCGTTGGCACCGAATGTGTAGATGTTTTCATCGACGATGGTGACGCTTCCGTCAGCAGCGGTCTCGGGAGTGCCTTGGCGATAGTAGGTGCGATTGCCGTTGGCATCTTCGGTATAGTAGGCACCGTGTCGCTCGACTGGAGAATATGCGTTGGTGATGCGGTCGCGTGTGTAGCCGGTGTACTGATAGTTTGGATCCCACTTGAGACCTGAACCATTGGCCAAGTTGACCTGGCCGGGCACGAGGCCGAAGCAGGCCGCCTGGTCTTCCTGTCCCAATTGCCAGATGCCGCTCTTCTTATAATTATAATATGTATAGACGGGATTGTCGATGAAGAGGCCGAGCGAGATGAGTTCATCGACGGTGGTGTTGTTGCCAAGGTCGATGCTTGTGAGGCGTTCGTTGTTCTTGGCAAAGGTTATGGTCGAAGACCACACGAAGTCGCGGGTGACGACGTTGCGAGAATTGAGCGAGATTTCTATACCGTCGTTCTTGATTCGAGCTACGTTCGACATCATCGTGTAGGGATTCTTGGCATTGTAAAGGCCGTAGGCTGTGGGCAGCTGGCGCTTGTAGAGCACGTCTTTGGTGTCGGTGCTGTAGTAATCGATGCTGGCATCGAGACGTCCCTTGAAGATCGAGAAGTCGAGACCCAGATTGAAGTTGTAGGACTTCTCCCAGCCGAGGTCGTAGTTGGCCACGGCTTGCGTGAGGATGTAGCTCTGCACCTGTCCACCACCGAGGTTGAGCGAGTTGGCCGAAGTCTCGACCAGGGTCTTCGACGAATAGGCGTCAATGTTGGAGTTGCCCGTCACACCATAGCCGGCACGCAGTTTCAGGTTGTCGAGCCAGCCTGCTGTAGGTTCCATCCAGGGTTCGTCGCTGATGCGCCAACCTATGGAAGCGGAGGGGAAAGAGTCCCATTGGTTGTAAAGTTGCGAAGCACCATCCCAGCGCATGGTGGCACTGAAAAGGTAGCGACCCAATAGGCTGTAGTTGATACGCGCTGCGTAGGAGAGCATCTTGGTCTGCTTGTAACCTGAAGAAACTGAAGGCTGCAGGCCGCCACTGAGATTATAGAATGTATAGCTGTCGTAGTCGAACCCTCGGTTGTAGGCGTAGGCCGATTCGCTGTGTGAACGGCTGTATTCGATGATGCCGGTGGCTGTGATGTCGTGGGCCTTGCCGATCTTGAAGTTGTAGTTGAGGACGTTCTGCCACTGCATGCCCCAGCCATCGCCGTGCGTAATGCTGGCCGTACGAGTGCCCTTGTCTGCACTCGATCCGGTGAGCTTGTAGTAGGTGTAGAGGCCGTCGAAGTTGCCTGCACGCGATGTGGAGACATTGGCATTGAAGAGCGACTTGAACGAGAGACCCTTCAATGGGCGTATTTCGACGAAGGGAGCGACGTTGATGCGGGTGGCTCGGGAAGTGTTGACGAACTGTCCGGGGATGTCGTCGGCCATGATGTTGGTGTAATCATCGCTCGAGCCGGTAGGATATTGCTTGAGCGAGCCATCGGCCTCATAGACCTCGCCAATCGGCATCTCGTTCAGGATCTTCGACAGGCGGGAGTTGCGCCTGTTGCGGTCGGAGTAGGAGAGCGACGACTGGAAGCCGATGGTGATATAGCGGTTGGCCTCGAAGGTGGTGCCGGCGCGGAAGGTGAGCTGCTTGAAGTTGTCGTTGCGGTACATGCCCTCCTCGTTCTGCCAACCGAAACTGGCGTACGACTGCGTCTTGTCGTTGCCGCCACGTACGGAGAGGGAGTAGTTCTGCTGCACACCCGTCTTGAGAACTTCATCCTTCCAGTTGATGAACTTGCCCTGCCTGTAGCAATCCAAGCCCTGCTGAGAGATACGATACTCGTCGAAGAGGCGTGCAATAGCATCGTCACGACTGGGGTATTCGTTCCAAACCGACTTCCCGTAGTAAACCTCGTAGCCAGTGGCCATATAGTTGATCCAATCTTCACCCATGAAGGTTTCGGGATAGGCAGGCAGACAGTTGAGACCCATATAGGCATTGAAATCGACGCTCACCTTGCCTTTGGTGCCCTGCTTGGTGGTGACGATGATGACACCGTTGGCACCTGCCGAACCGTAGATGGCGGTTGAGGACGCATCCTTGAGCACTTCGATGCTCTCGATGTCGTTGGGGTTGAGGTTGGCGATGGAGCCGCCGCTCACGCCGTCGATGACGAAGAGGGGCGCATTCGAGCCGTCGAGCGAACGGTTGCCACGCAGCAGGAGGGTGGGCGACTGGCCTGCCTGGCCCGACTCGCGCGTGATGTCGAGACCTGCTATCTTGCCCTGTAGGCCTTCCATGGCGTTCATCACAGGAGCAACCTTGATTTCATCGGCCTTGACGCTTGAGATGGCGCCGGTTAGGTCGCGTTTCTTCTGCACACCGTAACCGACCACCACCACTTCTTCGAGCAGGTCGTTGTCTTCGCGTATGACGATATTCAGTTTGGTATTGCCCTTGACAGGAACGTCCTCAGCTGTATATCCCACGAAACTGACGTGGAGCACCGACTTGTCGGTCACTCCGGAGATCGAGAAGTTGCCGTCGAGGTCGGTGATGGTGCCTGTTGTTGTGCCTTTGACGAGGACGTTGGCACCAATGACAGGTTCACCGGTGGCCTGATCAATCACTTGGCCGGTCACAGTTCGGGTTTGTCCAAACAGCATGCTTCCGCTCCACATTATCGTGAACAGAATGGCAAGAATTCGAACAAAAGGCATACAAATGCGCTGGTTGTTGAACATGTTAAAGTGTTTTTTATAGGTTAAGAATTGGGTACTTAAGTATCTCGCTTTTCAATGTGCTGGATGAAGTAATCGTATACTTTTATCCGCTGCAAAGATAAGGAATTGGAAAGTCAAAACCAAATTTTCGGTGAAAAAAAAGCAAAAAAAGGAAAAATTTTGATTTTTATAGCGAAAATAAACGAAAATTGCATAAAAAAACTTATATTTGCACCATCATTGTGGATGAATTGATATTTGTAAACTTCAGAAACAAGAAATTTATGATCGAATATAAGGACGAAAGACAGCGGCAACTGGCAACCAAACCTGTTGGCAGACTGCTGATACAGTTTGCTACACCCAGCATCATTGCCATGTCGGCAAGTTCGATTTATCACCTCTGCGACTCCATCTTCATCGGTCGCGGAGCGGGTCCTCTTGCCATTGCAGGTCTTGCCATCACGTTCCCGCTGATGAACATCTCGGCTGCCTTTGGTGCCATGTTGGGAGTGGGTTCGGCGGCACAGACTTCGGTGAAGATGGGCGAAGGCAATCAGCAGCGTGCTTTGATGATCTTCGGCAATATGCTACGACTTGACATCACTATCGGCTTGATAATAACGGTGCTTGGTCTGTTGTTCCTCGACCCCATCCTTAGGCTCTTTGGCGCCAGTGATGCCACCTTGCCCTATGCGCGCGATTATATGCAGATTATCCTGGCCGGCAATATCATCACCCACACCTTCCTCGGTATGAACGACCAATTGCGAGCCACGGGCAATCCCCGCAAGGCGATGGCAGCCCAACTTATTGCCGTGGTGGTGAACATCATCCTCGATGCCCTGTTCATCTTCGGTTTCGGCTGGGGTATGCGTGGAGCGGCTTTGGCCACGGTATTGGGACAGGTATGTGCCTGGATCTTTGAGTTCCGTTTCTTCCTCGATAAGACCAATTTCGTGCATTTCGCACGTATCGGATTGAAGGTGCGTGTTGATATCATTCGTGAGATTCTGGCCATCGGCCTTTCTCCCTTCTGTGTCAATCTCTGCAACTGTCTGATTGTCATCATTATCAACCGTTCGTTGATATCCTATGGCGGTGCCGATGGTGATATGTATGTGGGTGTCTATGGTATCGTGAATCGTGTGGCGATGCTCATCGTCATGATGGTGATGGGCTTTGGCCAAGGTCTGCAACCGATTGTGGGCTTCAATATTGGAGCCCGTCTTTATGGACGTGTGCGGGGTGTTATGAAGTTTGCCTTGGCTTGTGCCACGACGGTGATGACCGTAGGTTATTTGCTTGTCTTCCTGTTCCCCGGTCAGATGGCTTCGCTTTTCACCACCGATGCCGATATGGTGGCCAAGTGTATTCCTGCCCTGCGAATCATCATGTGTGTCTTCCCATTGGTGGGCCCGCAGATGATGACCATGTCGTTCTTCCAGTCGAGCCAAAGGGCGGGCATTGCCATCCTGCTGAGCACTTCGCGTCAGTTGCTTTTCCTGCTGCCTATGTTGCTCGTCCTTCCTCGTATTATGGGTGTCTATGGCGTTTGGTGGTCGTTCCCCATCAGCGATGCCATCTCGTTCATGCTGGCTGCCATTTTCCTGGTACGAGAGTTGAGGAGATTGGACAAGAAGATAGTCCAGACCCCCTCTAATCCCCCTGCAATTCCTTGAATGCTGCTCCCAGCCACTTCGTGATGTCGGAGGGGAGGAGCGATTCCTCGCTTTCGTTGCCTCTTTCGATAGCCAGATCGGCAGCTATGGCGTGAAGCGAGACGCCCAAGATTGAGGCTTCCTGTGCCGTGTAGCCTTGCGCGCGCAGTCCAAGCAGAATGCCTGTCAATGTGTCTCCCGAACCTCCGACAGCCATTCCGGCATTGCCGAAGTTCTCATTGCGGAAAATATTGCCATCGGGCAAATGGATGTTGGTATAGTGGTCCTTAAGGATAACCACTACACCATATTTCATAGCCATAACCAGGCAGTTGCCGCATCCCGTGGCATTCAGCAGGCGTTTGGCTTCGCCTGGATGAGGCGTAAGGATGGTGTCCTTGGGCAATTTGTCCAAAAGGTGAGGATGCAGGGAAAGGATATTGAGCGCATCGGCATCGAGGATAAGTGCAGGATCGGGCATGCCTGGCGATGACAATCCACGATTCAGCAGTTCGATAAGTGCCTCCTGCGTCTCTTCATGCAGTCCCAGACCGGGGCCTATGGCTACGGCATCGATGCCGCTGTGCCACTCGATGTGGGTGTGATAGTCGGTGCGATTGTCGGTCTCGCACTTCGCTTCTGGCAATCCCAACTGCATGATTTCATATCCGCAACGGGGTACGCGTACGGTGAGCAATCCTACACCACTGCGCATACAAGCCCTGGCAGCAAGCAGCGATGCGCCCATCATGCCGCGACTGCCGGCAACGAGCAGGGCATTGCCAAAATCGTTCTTGTGGCTGAAAGGCTCGCGTTGGTGAAGCAGTTGGCTCAGGTATTCTTCGGTGATAACTCTTGTCATGTCGTTCGTTTTTATGATTGGTGCAAAGGTATCGTCTTTTGGCGAAAAGACCAAGAAAATGCACAAAAATATGAAGACTAAAATGCAAATTGAGTATAAATTGAATAAGATTTGAGGCAAAATTGCAGAAATTTTCACAAAAATTTGGCAAATTTTGTTTGAATCTCTATCTTTGCGCGTTCTTTAATAATAATGGAATCAGTTGAAGGTACAGTCTTGCACCCCTGTTGTTGCGTTAGTTGTGCTCTTTCGACCTTCTGATTTAGTTTTTTATTATCAATCAAAAATATCTTGTATGAACTACCGTTCTCTAACTTCATCTGAAATCAAGGCCTTGCAGGACCAGGGATGTTCTGCAAAGGATTGGGCCGACATTCAGGTCGCCGATCCGTTCGTTCTCTCGCAGGTCAGCAATGTCCGTTTCACAGGAAAGGTTTACTTGGGGGCAAATGTGACCCTCGACAATATACGCAATTTAGGCACAAGCGGCAATACTACCTTTGCCAATGGCATTGAGGTCAGTGTGCTGAAGGAAGATGGTGGACTTGAAGTGATTCTCTACGATGGCTTGACGTCGATGGAGGCAGCTTTTGAGGTGATTGAGGCACGCCGTGAACCAGAACTTGTGGCTATGCTGCATCAGAAAGCGCGCAATTATGCCGAAAGCATTCGTTGTGATGGCACCATCATCGAAGATGGCTGCTGCGTGAGCGATGTTCGCGAAATCAAGGATGTCCATCTCGGTCCCAATACGAAGGTGGAGGGCGCAGTTCGCTTGGTCGATGTCAGCGTCGTCAGTCTTCCTGATGCGCCCAGTTTCATTGGCGATGGTGTAATCCTTGAGCATGTCATCATTCTTTCGGACAGCAAGGTGGAGGATGCCGTGCAGATGGACAATAGTTTCGTGGGACAGGGCTGCCACATCGGTCGTCTCTATTCGTCGGCCAACTCGTTGTTCTTCGCCAACTGCTTCTTCGAGAATGGTGAGGCCTGTGCCTATTTCGCAGGTCCATATAGTGTAAGCCACCACAAGGCCACCCTGATGATTGGTTGCATCACATCGTTCTTCAACGCTGGCTCGGTCAGCAATCAGAGCAACCATTCCTATAAGACCGGACCCAACAAGTACGGTCAGTTGCAGCGTGGCTGCAAACTGGGCAGTTCTAGCTACGTTTATTGGCCCATGCAGGTGGGTGTGTTCAGCACCGTCATTGGTCATCATACGGGACACGAGGATTTCCGCGATCTTCCCTTCTCACTCATCACCGAGGATGGAAATGGAAAGACCGTCGTCGTGCCTGGTCAGAATCTCGGCAGCGTAGGTACACGTCGTGATGCCAACAAGTGGCCTAAACGCGACAAGCGTTCCAACATTCCGGGTGCTCGGCGCGACCTGCTTAACTTCACGCTTTTTAACCCCTATAGCATCGGATATATCCTTCGTGGTATGAAGATTCTCAAGAAACTCAAGAACACTGGAGAAACCGATTTCCAGGGCTGCGCCATCAATCCTCGTCACATCAAGCGTGGCTTGGATCGCTATCAGCAGGCTGTCGACATGTACATAGGTCAGCAGTTGCAGCAGTTCGAGGCGCTCGGTATCATCGATCAGGAGCCAGGCGAGGAGGGTGCCGGCGAATGGATTGACTACGGAGGAATGCTCGTTCCTCGCAAGGAGATGCTCGATACCTTGCGTGAAGGCAAGAGTTTTGAGGACTTGAAGCCGCAGCTCCATACTTTCGAATACAACTGGTTGGCTGCTCACTTCGATATTTCCGAGAAGGAGAGTCTCATCGAAGGTGGCAAGTCGGCTGCCGAAACTTGGAATGCAGCCCTCGATGCCGATGGAGAAATGGACATTGCAGCTTGCAATATTGATTTGTAATACTGCACTCGTCTTTATCTTCGTTCTCTTCATTTATCAACTCATATTGCTCCCTGTCTTTTTAAGTTCAAGGGAGCATTTTTGTAAATCATTCAAGTTAGTAGAGGCATGAAATTCTTCTACATTGCAATTTTCACCGTCCTATTGTTAGGGTCGTGTATTCGTCCAACGACAGAGGAACCGGTATTGTCCAGCCATCCTGCCGATAGCGTCTATACCATCAATGTGGCAGAAGCAGGAGCAGTAGGAGATGGTCTGACACTGAATACCGTAGTCCTGCAGAAGTGCATCGACGAGGTGCATGCCCATGAAGGGGGAGGACGTGTCTATTTCGGCAGCGGAAAGTGGCTGTCGGGACTGTTACGGCTGAAAAGCAATGTGGAAATCTACCTTGATGCGGAAGCCACTTTGCTTGGTAGCACCAATCCGTACGATTATGATGGAGGCAGCGATGCAGTAGGCCGTCGAGGCGATGAGGATGTTCATTCGGGGCTCATCGTCAGTGATTCGGCGCAACACATCCGTATTGTCGGTCGTGGTACGGTGGATGCACAGGGTCTGGATCTTGCCTTGGCCATCGATAGCTTGCATCATATTGGCGAACGTGTCGATCCGAACTATAATTATCGCCGAATGCGTCCTTCGACTCGTCCGAAACTCTTCTTCCTGGCTGAGAGTGACAGCATCTTCATTCATGGCATCACCTTGAAGAACAGTGCGGGGTGGGGATTGTCGCTCCATGCTTCCACCAATGTCGTCGTGGATAGTGTGACGGTTGTGAATCGTGGCTTTTGGAATAATGATGGCATCGACATGAACGACTGCAAGCATGTCGTGGTGCGAAACTGTGATGTGAATGCAGCTGACGATGGCATCTGCCTCAAAAGCGATAATCCCGAGAGTTGCTGCGAGGATATTCTGATTGAGGATTGTCGCATAGCTTCTTCGGCATCTGCCGTGAAGTTTGGAACTGCTTCGTATGGCGGCTTCCGGAATGTGATCGTCCGTAACATCAAGGTCTATGACACCTTCCGTTCGGCCATTGCCCTGGAGACTGTCGATGGAGGAACGCTTGAGAATATTCTTGTCGAATACATCGAAGCGAAGAACACTGGCAATCCCATCTTTATCTGCCTGGGTGCACGTCATCCTTACGAGGGAAATGAACCTGGGAGAACGGGCGGCATTTGCCGGAATATCATCATCCGCCACTTGAAGGCCGAAGTGCCCTTCGGTCGTCCCGACGAAGCATACGATTTGCGTGGTCCCGAAGTAAATTATTTCCACAATCCTTGGCCGTCCAGCATTGCAGGTCTTCCAGGGCAGTATATCGAGAATGTCATGATTGAGGATGTCGATATCCTTTATCCCGGCCGGGCGACCAAGGGAATGGCCTACGTGGGCCTCTATCGTGTCACCGAAGTGAATGAGGCTACCAATCAGTATCCCGAATTCTCGATGTATGGCGAACTGCCATCTTGGGCATTCTATGTGCGTCATGTGAAGGATATTATCTTCAAGGATATTACGGTGAGGTTGGCGGATAAGGATTTCCGTCCTGCGTTCGTCTTCGACGACGTGAAAGGCCTGAAGATGGAACGCGTCAACCAACCGGAGAATCAGATTTTCAGAAATAACGTAACAGAATAGATAGCATATGAACACACGCAATTTGAAGAATCAAGCCCTTCTGCTATTGGGCATGACAGCCTTGATGGCTTGTACCGAGCAACCTGAGGCAAAGGATTACATGCAGTATGTCGATACCATGATAGGCACGGGAGCACACTACAGCGAGGATGCTGCCGGCCTTTGGGGTACGGAACGCAAACAAAAGCCCATCCCTACGAGCAAGAAGGGAACGATGGCAGGCTACGACCAGGCGCACGACCCGGGACAATGTATCCCGGCGGTCTTTGTGCCCCATGGCATGAACTTCTGGGTGGCTCAGACCGAAGATACTGAGCAGAAGGAGATATCGCCCTACTATTACCAGGATGAGGAGATACAGGGTTTTCGCAATAGTCATTGGATTGTAGGCGGCATGACGCAGGACTACGGCTCGTTCACCCTGATGCCTTTGGGTGGCGAACTGATCACCAATCCGTTGGCACGCGGATCAAAGTTCAGTCACGACAAGGAGGTATCTACGCCAGCCTATTACAGTGTCGAACTGCCCGACTATGGCATTCAGGCAGAGATGACTTCGGCTTCGCGTTCGGCCATCTTCCGCTTCACCTACAAGGAGGCAGGCGATGTCTATCTGGTGATGAATCCCAATAGCGACGAAGGCTTGGGTCGCGTAGCCTTCGACCCTGAGAAGGGGGAGATGACCGGCTCGAATCCCGTGCATCGCATCTATCAGGGTTGGGGCGAATATGCCGGCTTCGACGGACATTTCGTTGTCAAGGTGAACAAGGAGATTCTGGAGGGTGGTGTCTATAACTGCAACGGCAAGTTGGAGGGAACGACCCGTATCGACACGCCCAACGAAGGCCGCGTCTATGAGCGCAAGTTTGTGCCCGAACCCGAAGTGCACGAAGTGGGTGCCTATGTGAAGTTCCATGTGGAGGCTGGCGAAACGGTGCTGGTGAAGGCCGCATCTTCGTTCACCGACGTTGCCCATGCCAAGGCCAACCTTGCCAAGGAGATTCCCGCTTGGGATTTCGACGCTTTGCAGAAGTCGTTGACCGATACGTGGCAGCAGACGCTTAGCCGCATCGAGGCCAAGAGCAGTGATCGTGCGTTGCTGACCAGTTTCTATACGTCGCTCTACCATGCCTCCTTCCTGCCTCGCGAATTCAACGACTGCGATGGCACTTATCCCAGTTATGCAGGCGGTTCGGAGATTCGTCACACCGATGGTACTTATTACGAGGATTATTCGATGTGGGACACCTATCGTGCCCAGCACCCATTGATGTGCATCATCGAGCCCGAGAAAGCAGGACAGATGGTGCAGTCGTTGCTCGACAAGTACGACGATGGTGGCTGGCTCCCCATCTTCCCGTGCTGGAACAGTTACACTTCCGAGATGATAGGCGACCATGTGGCCTCTCTGGCCGTGGATGCCTACTTCAAGGGCGTACGCAACTTCGATGTTCAAAAGGCCTACGAGGCACTTCGCAAGAATGCCTACGAACAGCCTGCCGCATTTGCCGATTATGAGCAGGGCAAGGGACGTCGCGCCTTGACGAGTTATCTCAAGTATGGCTACATCCCTGTTCAGGATGAGGTACTGGAGGCCTTCCACAAGCGTGAGCAGACTAGCCGTACCATGGAGTATTCCTACGACGACTATGTGCTCTCGCTCTTCGCGCGAAAATTGGGGCACGACAGTGTGGCCGACGATTTGCTCCGTCGTGCTTCCTATTATAGGAATGTGTATAATCCCACCTTGGGTTGGGTTGATGGCCGTAACGAGGACGGCTCGTGGGTCAATGGCGATCCTTTCAGTTTCCAGAAGTACATCTGCGAAGGCAAACCTTGCCACTACACGTGGTATGTCCCTCACGACATCGCAGGTCTTGCCGAACTGATGGGAGGACCTGAAGCCTTTGCCGCCAAACTCGACACCATCTTCGAAGGCGGACGCTATTGGCACGGCAATGAACCTTGCCATCAGATCAGTTATCTCTACGATTATGTGGGCCAACCTTGGAAGACACAGCAGCGCGTTCGTCAGATCATGAACGACGAATATGGTCTGGCTGCCGATGGTCTGGCTGGCAATGACGATGCAGGTCAGATGTCGGCTTGGTATGTATTTTCGGCCATGGGCTTCTATCCCGTTTGTCCTGGCATTCCGTATTATGCGTTGGGTTCTCCCTGCTTCGACCAACTCACAATCCACGGTTCCAATGGCAAGGACTTCACAATGAAGGTTCAAAACGCTTCGCCCGCGAACTTCTATATCCAAAGTGTCACCCTCAACGGCAAGTCCTACGACCTCAACTACATCCGTCATGAAGACATCGCCCTCGGTGGTGTGCTTGAAGTCGTGATGGGGCCCGAGCCGAACGTGCAGCGAGGCACGTCTGCCGAGGCTGCACCTCCTTCGATGGGAGCTAAGTGATGAAGGTCGAGACTTTTTATCTAGAAGTTATGCAAGGTTTCTTATGTTGATGCATTTATTGTTTTGAAAGAAATATAAGTTTCAACATTATTTCATAAGCAAATGAGAAAGATTAATATCATCATCTTGTTCTTGATAACCGTATTCAGCGCAAGTGCGCAAGAGAAACGGTGGGAGAATCACTTCTTCCTGGGTCAGGGAGGGATTGTGGATTTCAAGGATGGAAGTTCCGAAGGAGGAATGTCATTCGTGGCAGGTTATGGACTGTCATATCGTCTGTCGCATCAATGGTCGGTTATGCCAGGTGTGACAATGCGCCTTGTGGGAGAGACGCTTCCAGCTGAGAATTTTGATGGTTATGACTACGATGTCCTATCGTTTCTCGATGTGCCATTCCTCGTACGATACCATACCGGTATCGGCAAGCGTAGTTGGGTGTTTGGCATCGGCCCCGTTCTGTCGTACTGCGTGAAAAACGATACCTACTATGTGGATAGCGACCCCCGCTCTCCCCTCAATGACCTCCTGAAATGCAAGGACTTCTCTCTTGGCTTGCAGCCTACTATCAGCTACCAGTTCGCACGTCACTTCAGTGTCGGTCTTGACAGCTACATTTGTCTCACCAACCTTCGACGTCAATACGACATCGTCGACGGAAGACTGTTTATCCACTCCTTCACCGTCCGCATGGCGTTTAATTTCTAAGGCATTCTTGTATTTTTTGTTTATAAACTACCGAAGGCGCAGCACCACACGATGCCGCGCCTTCGGTTTCTGCGCATAGAGCGAGAAAGGAATGATGCCTTTGATTCTTTTCCGAGGGAATGGTCGGGTTATTTTAGGGCAAGACACAAGTGCCAAAATCAAATAGTTGTTGACCGAGGAATCCACAGAGGATGCAAAGGTGTAACAAAATGGGAAAGGAATAAATGTTCGATTCCATTGGTGCAATATTAGCAATTATTGAAAAGATACTCTATCAGCCAGTTGGAGGAAATAGTCATTCGACCAGATCTCCAATTCTCTGGGATTGATTACGAAGGGTTCCACATCAGCTTTTACGGCATTGATATCTGTCGATGCCAATCGCTCGCGCAGGAGGTTCAGGAATTCTTCTTTTGAGAGATCAAGGCCATTGAACTCAGAGGCACGTATTTTTAGATGCTCAAAGTCAAGTGTTACATTATTACGCACATACCACTCGAAGTCATACCAGTCACGCCCCTTGACACGATTCTTCCACTGACGGAAAACCAGGGCATGCATCTTGCCGGCATAAAGATCGGGCAACGTGAAACAACGCGTCATGAACGAGAACGGACGCATTAATAACTTTTGTTCTGTCTCGAATTGCAGGGGAGGTTCTATGTCCACCTCTATCTTGATCTTCAATGTCTTTTCGGTTTGGAACGAAATGTTATATACATCCGTGTTATCCTTCAGGAATGCGGATTCCACCTTGCCAAAAGTCTTCTTATCCTTCTTGGTGATGACCACTTCACGTCCCACTGCCTTGGCCTCTTCGATAATTGCAGTGAAATAATCTTCGAGTTTGAATGCAGGATTCTTCTCTAAAAGCGAGAAGTCCATATCTTCCGAAAATCTTTGAAGCCCATGGAAGATACGCAGGCAGGTGCCTCCATAGAAGGCCGCCTCTTTGAAGAATCCTCCTCGATTCAGTCCTCCAAGCACAACCTGCTGCATTGCCTCATAGACGGCATTGCGCCTACCCGTCTCCCCAATTCGGGATACTACCTCATCGACCATCTGGTCAAATATACTTTTCATGCTTTAGGAACTTGATTAGGGTATTAATACTCTGTTGCTTGCGGCTCTCTTTGGCAATCTCCTCGAGCAGGGTACTGTCGAACTTCGATAATACATCCATATCAAAACGTATATCCTCCTCCAGCCACAGACGGACATCAGACATGAACCGCAGAGAGAGTTTGGGTGTATATGCTATCAGATCGCACAGGGCCTTTTCGGGCGTCGCCATCAGGAAACTTACCTTGTCGGACACTTGTTCAATCCTAATCCCTAACGGGAAATAGGACGCGCTACAATGCTGAAAATCATATACGCCCGTAGGATTCGTGAACCTTCGGCTTTGCTTTGTGGTCACCGACTGGATCAGATATACATACTCAGGAATCAGTCCATAGTAGCGCAAGGCCGTATGTAGGCTCACATATGAAGGGCCATACAGATGATTGGCAATCAATTCCAGACATAAGGGTTGGCCCGACTCTTCGGCATTGACTACATACAGACCATTCTTCAGCCGTATGATCCTGCCGGCAGACTCCAGACTGCGAGCCTTGTCGGTGATATGCTTGTTGTCGGGAAACACGGATTGCAGCACAGACAGGTCGAAAGGCACATTCCCAATGTTTGCAAACGGATTGTTCATCATTCTATTATTGTTTTCAGCGTGGCAAATATAGTCATAATTTCATCAGAAAAACGAATTTCTCTCGTTTTTCTAATCATTTCATAACTATTTTGTGCTTTTTGCCACCTCGATTATGCAAACTTGGTGCCTTCCGATGCCGCGCCTTTGGTTTCAGCAGGGAGAGCTAGAAAGGATTGAAGACTTTGATGATGCTTCTCTGGTATTCAAGGCTTGAATCTTATTTTCAAGAAAAGTAATCTTCCTATGAGAAGCAGCAAAGTCAAGGATGCTACGCAAATTAATCCTTGTTTTAGAAACTTATTATTAATTTTTTTGATAGCAGCGCCGTGGAAAGCATAAGGGCCAATGGAGATTCCACTGTCAGGCATCTCGATGGCTGTCAGCCCGCTGCAGCCGTAAAAAGCGCGTTGTCCTATATTAGTTACATTTTTAGGAATTACAAGGGAAGTGAAGCCGCTACCCCCGTAGAAGGTAAAATCACCGATTGACGATACGTCGTCTGGTATTACCAGGGCCTTGATCTCTTCGCCATTCAAATACAGGTGATGTGCATAATATAGTGGGTTGCCGGTTTCATCACCGGTTACAATACGATTTTTTATTAAGTCACGGCAGTAGTTTATGCTACACCAAGCGGATAAATCCGTTATGTAGACAGCTTTCAAGCGGGTGCAGTCTATGAAGGCACATAATTCAATCGTTTGAACTTTGTTGCCGATAGTTACCGATTCCATGCTGCAGCAACTATCAAAAGCATGCTCTTCGATTTTAATCACGGTGTTTGGGATGATGACGGAAGTCAAACTGGTGCATCGATCGAAAGTATAATATCTAATAGTAGTCACTTTAGATGGAATATCAATGGATAACAGACTATTGCAACCTTGAAATGCTTGTGGCCCAATGGTAGAAACACTATTAGGGATAGTGATGTGAGTAAGATTTTTGCATCCTTGGAATGCTTCCGCACCGATCGAAGTCACCCCATCGGGGATATCCAAAGATGACAATTCTTTACAGAATGAAAAGGCCATATCGCCAATGGAGGTTATACTGTTCGGCAGTTTTGTATAATTACATCCTGCGATCAGCTTGCCGGTCGATGTCTCGATAATGGCATTACAGCCCTCTCTTGAATCGTAAATGGGATTTCTCGGATCAACAATGATAGATGAAAGACTGCTGCATCCTGCAAAGATTGCTATATTAATGGACACCACACTTTTGGGGATGAAAATGGATATCAAGCTTTCGCAACCAGAGAATGATCCAAAGCCAATCGAAGTTACACTGTTAGGTATGGTGATAGATGACAACTTGGAACAACCTGCAAACAAACCATCCGAGATTGAGGTTAATGAATTAGAGATTCGAACGGAGATTAAATTTCTACAACCATGGAACGAGCCGATGCCAATCGAAGTTACACTATTTGGAATAGTAATGGAGGTCAACATGGTACAATCTTCGAAAGCATATTCACCAATATGGGTCACACTCTTGGGAATGGTCACAGAAGACAGACTTTCGCTATATATGAAAGCTTTATCCGCAATCGAAGTGACTGTATAAGTTATGCCTTCACATTTTATCGATGAAGGAATTACAACATCCCCGACGTAATCATAGTATCCGTGCGTAACCTCTGCTTCTCTGGTCTTTTCATTCAAGTTATATGCAATGCGACCGACTTCGATGTCATGTATCGCCCAGGACAAAAGAGGTATAATTGCGAGCAATAGCGTTAGAATCTGTTTCATATAGATTGGATATTTTGATAACAAAACCCATATGTGTTCCCTTATCTTCAATTTTGTGAATCATAATAATGATTCTTGAAAAAGTAAATTACATGTTAAGTCTTTGTTTATCTCAAAATAGTAACGTTTGTATTCTCCTTCTCTTTTAAAGTCAAGAAAGAAATAGCCCCATTTCATATCGCTTTCATAAATGACTGCTGGACGATTCAGATAGTCAGCTTTTGACACATTGCCTACTAAATAGTGATTCTTATCTTCTTCCCTTGCATGATAAGCCTCAAATTCCCAAATAAGAGGTTTGGCACCATAGCGTGAACTTAAAGACTTTAGAATCTCGTCCTCGCAAGTAGGATTATGATATTTGTCAATAAGAATGCTATCTCTATTCAAACCGTTGTCAGTTGTAACATATTTTTCGGCATAATGATATAAATCAAAAATGGCCTGAAGCCATAGAACCCGTAAAGCTACATTGTTGCGAATACAGAAAACGGGAAAGGGTTTCACATATTCCGTAAAACTGCAATCAGGATTGTTTTCAATTGTAATGGTCTCTTGATTTGTGCTTCTTTGAAAATAATCAAGGGTTTTAGCACCTCTTAGCAGTGCAATTTGTCCGTTTATGACACAATACCCCACATAGACGAAAAAGTCACTGTCCGGTTTTTCTAATAAATATAGATCTTGCCTACTGACTTTTGAAGCGTCACAGATAACTTCATCCTGAATTTGGTGAAAATACAAGTCATAACAATTCCAATATGAGGTATCTTTGGGGGCAATACTGTCCACAACTGCAATAATTTCGTAAACAATATTATTCTGAACATCCATTTTGGTCAGCGTTACTTTAGCCGTGACACATTGAGCAATTAGTAACATTGACAATATTAGAATTGTTTTCATAATAGTCTATTTTGACGGGATTGCAATTTTTTTGTTTTACTTATAACCAAATGTAGTCTATATGAATTATACCACAAGGTATGCAGAAGTATATTGCCATCAAACCGAGCAAAAATAATTCAGCATTCATATAAGTCTGAATATGACGTGCAATTATAACAATAATCTCCCACATATCCAAATCCGTTCCCATCCAAAATCAAAAATCGGTCAATTTTTCATCCTCGAATCCTATAACAACCGATTACGCAAAGTCAAAATGGAGTGGGTTAGGTGCTAATTTCAATGTAGAATAGCACAAATACTAAACAATTTAAGGGGAAGGCGGAATTGCTCAAAAATTAAATGGACAAAATTGGACAAATTTGGACAAATTTGGACATTGCCAAATTTCGATTTCGTAACTTTGCAACGTAAATGCAAGGCGTTGCTATGCCGTAGCTGGACATAAATGGACATAGCTGGACAAGGCTGGACATTGCCAATTTTCTTTTTCGTAACTTTGCGGCGAAAAAGAGGTACGCCTTCTCGCAAGGTGACATTAAGGTGACACTAAGGTGACATCGCGAAGCGTAGGGTGACACTAAGGTGACAATGCCAAAATGCTTTTTCGTAACTTTGCAACGTAAATTACGAGATGTTGCTATGTCGAAAACGGACAAATGCGGACATTTTCGGACATATGCGGACAAATGCAGACAGTGCCAAATTTCCTTTTCGTAACTTTGCAACGAGAAAAAGCAATTTGCTGAAAGGTGACAAAAGGTGACAAATAGAGACAAAAGGTGAGTGCCAAATTTCCTTTTCGTATCTTTGCATCGTGAAAAAGCATTGTTCCGAAAACCGACAAAAACTGACAAAAACCGACAAATTCGGACAAATTCGGACAAAAACCGACAATGCCAAATTTGCTTTTCGTAACTTTGCAACGTGAAATAAACGAATAATCCAATGAGACCAAGAGTACTGACAATGGACTACATCAACGTGCCGATGGCACTGCTGCAGGAGGTCAAGGAAGACCCCTTGCAGTGGAGTCTCGTCGCCCTCAGCGTAGCCATGAAGTGCCTTAGTCCCAGCAGCACCTACATCTTCACCAGTGAGAAGAAGTTCCGTGGCGACTTCCACCTCGGCTACACCAAGGCGCGAAATCTCCTCGAAGCCATCCGCGAAGGCAACAGCCTGTTCCAGATGACGACATGTCCCAATGGCAGGACAATCATCGTTGCCCGCTCGCTGAAGAAGATGTACGCCTCCAAAGTCATCCTCAAGGACGGACGCAAGAGCCTTGAGATGGTGGTAGGAAAGGTAAGGTGCTGCACCCGCGAAAACCTCCACGTGACAGAAATCGAAAGCGAGATGCGCCAACTGCTTCTCCTGACCAACATCAGTGCCAAGACCCACGCCGACGAGTTACAATCGAAGGGGCTTCCCCTCACAGGAAGTGCTTCTCATGCGGCAAAGACCATCTTGTCAGTGAACTACCTGGCCCAGGCAACAGGACGCAGCCCTCGCACCGTCAGTCGAATGACCAAGGCTGCCCGTCAGCAGCGTGTGATCAACGTCATCCAGTATCCGCTCGTCCGGTGCTGCGATGACATCCTCCACACCCTGCCACCCGACGCTGTCGGCAAGGTCATCCGCATCGGTTTCCTCGGCTTCACTCGCCGATGCAACGACTACCAGCTCCTCTCGTGGGACTGGCGCCACCGTTTCCAGCACATCCTCTACGCCCATCGTCGCCGTCTGACTCAAAACCTCGTCCTCCGTCATGGCGAGATCCTGAGCCAGACCGATCTCCATGCCCTCTACGATTAAGAGAGGTTCTGAAGAGTTCTGAAAGGTTCTGAAATGATCGAAAGGTCCCCGTTCATTCCGAATCAACCCCTCAAACCTTTTGAACCATTCAGAACCATTCAGAACCCTTCAGAACCTTTCGAACCTTTCGAACCTTTCAGAACCTTCCCCTTGGGGTCCACTTTGTCCTCCTATAAATAAACGAAGGGTCTAGAAGAGGGAGAGAGTTTAAAGAATGGGAATACGAAAAAAGAGTGTGTGCGTAAAAAGAAGAGAGGAAGTCGATGAAAGGTGGGAAGCGAGACAAATTCTCCTGGAGGAAATAGTCGGGGCTTTTAGCCCCCCTACCCCCCCTCAAAGGGGGGCGGGGTAGGCTAAGCCCCACTAAGACTATTTCCAAGAGAATTTGTAGAGCGAAGCATTTCTATCTTATGGGAGCTCCAATTTCATTCAGGCGAGACTATCGTCCGTTAACTCCCAATAACTCCCGTTAACTCCCAATAACTCCAAATAATAAAATATGAACAACTAATTATTAACCCTTTAAAACAAAAAAGTATGATTTTCATCAAACAAATCACCACAGTTGAGGAGCTCTGGAACACAGCAGGGGCTCCCACCGGACAGATCGCCGTCGATGCCGTCGTCGATTATGTCAAGCGAGTAAACAGTCATTCCGCACAGCAAGTCGCCTTCTACCTGAACGTCGATCAGCGTTTCCTGAATGAGGCGATGAAGTTGTTCGTGGGCGTCAGCCTCAAGGAGTTCATCATGCAGTGGCGTATGCGCCAAGCCATCGACCTGCTCGACGACGAGAACCTCTCGGTCGAGGAAGTGGCCAATCGCTGCGGATTCCGACGTGAGAAGAACCTCATTGCCGCCATCCACGCCCGTTTCGGCACCACTCCGTATGCCTATCGCAATGGCTCCGTCCTCCGCAACGGCAACTACCGCTTCAACCAGGAGACGCACCAGCGCAAGAGCATCATCGAGAATGCTGAGAAACTCCACTCCCGCAACGACAAACCCACTCCGAAAGAGGAATGATCCATCTCCAACGTCACCATGACCATTCTTGGCCAAGATTGGTTATTCTCCCATCGCGGCATACCCTTTCTTGGCCAAGATTGGTCATACTTCGATAAGAGCATAACGAATCCATGCACCAAAACTGTATGCCTCGCTCGTCGCATACCCTTTCTTGGCTAACTTTGGTCATTCTCCTCTCTCCGCATACCCTTTCTCGGCCAAGATTGGTTATGCTCCCATCGGCGAAAGCATTCTGTCGCCCGTCAGAGTGCTCCATCCAACCGCGGCATACCCTTTCTTGGCCAAAACTGGTCATTCTCCCATCGTCGCATACCCTTTCTTGGCCAACTTTGGTCATCCCCCTCCCTCCGCATAACCAATCTTGGCCAAGATTGGTCATACTCCCACAGAAGAATAACCATTCTTGGCCAAAATTGGTCATTAGTACGGGAAAAATAGAAAAACTGCACGATTGACCGTGCAGTTTTTGCCAAAAATTGCACGATGCGTCGTGCAATTTTGCGGATTTGTTAATTCCAATTGCAATTTATGATAGCAAAAGGAAGAGATTACGATGGTGGAGGGTTACTGAATATTCTCCGTCCCTATACCATCTGCTCCGTTATCCACAATCTGTTTGGACCAGAAGGAACGGAGGTCCGACCAACGATAGAAGCAGCCATCGGTGGGTTGAATGTCGGCATCAAGCAAGGTCTCGTGTTCGTTCAAGAGGATTCGGACGAGGATAGAGGAGGGGGAAGGGTTTGAGAGGTTTGAGGGGTTTGAGGGGTTTGAAGGGTTTGAGGAGTTTGAGGGGCGATAGAAGATGAGTTGCACATTGGCAGCCATCGGGGAGAGGGTATATTCCTGCCAAGCCTGCCAATACTTCGAAGGATCGCTTTCGCTGTTGGTGGCATTGTGGATATGCATGGCGGCAAGGAGTCGCAGGAGATTGCTGTCGTGCCCGAAGCGTAGATGTGCAGCAATGGTATCGGTGGCGATTGCAGCTTCGGCGCTCTCGATGATATTCTTCAATAGGGTGGAGGCACTTTGGGCAGGAATGTTGTTACTGCGTGGGCAGTTGGCGTTGCAGATATACATGCGGTAGTTGACGCACTGGTAGCATTGGAGCAGTTCCTCAGGCGTAAAGACGTCGCTCAGGTCGCACCCCGGCACATCGACATCCTGCATACCCGCGACGAGCCAATAGAGGTCGATGACCATATTCAACGTATCGACACCTGTGGCATCCTTGAAGATTGCCTGGATGAAACGGTCGCAATTGACATTTTCCACCTTGAAGCGCGCATAGTCCTGCTGCCAGGAAGCCTCCTTGCTGCTGAGTGCCTTCATTTCGGGACTGTCGAATGCGATGTAGGCCATATCAGCGCTATCGGTCTTGACCAAGGCATTGGGTTCAAGGACTGGGAAACAATCGAAGTAAGTCGATTCCAAACCTGAACAAAAGGCACGCATCGAGGCTCCACAGCGCGGCACGACACTGGCGCGAGCACTGACGAACTTGCGGCGCTCCTTGTTGCCGGGCATCGTTTGGGCAAAGACTTCGCGGAAGTTGCGTCCCATACGTGCACCGATGCCGACGAGCTGTTCCACACCCACCGAACTGAGTTGACCTCCATGCCCTAAGCAAGAATCGCAGAGCAACTGGATGCGAGGGATGAGTGATTCGCCATATTCGGTAAGTACTCCACGTTGATGTCCGTCCTGAAGCCGCTTCAGCGTGTTGACATAACGGCTGTCGTTAGGCTGATAGCGCGAGCCGTGGCGATTATAATTGCTCACGTAGAAAGCCTCGTAGCCTGCTGGAGCGGGGGTTAGGCTATCTTTGGGTGCGCCGGGATATGCGGCATAGATGCCGCCCAAGAGGTTGGGCTGCGCAAGAAGCTGCACTTCGGTGAGAGTTACGGGATAATCGTACGTCACCTTGGCCTTGGTCGAACTTGCCCGACGACATGATGACATCAGGAGCAGGCTGCCCAAAACAAACACGCACAGGATGGATCTATTGAATAATTTCATCACGATTATTTTTTAAATTCCGAAAACAACGAAAACAGCGAAAAATACGAAAAATGAGGTTAAAAGTATTGACATCGAAATTCACGGAAAGAATTAAATTACATTTTCGTGCTTTTTTCGTCTTTTCGTCCTTTTTCGGAATTACATCTTCTATTTTACATTGACAAACTTCTGGATGCCGCCATAGTTGTTGATGGGCACGGCGCCCTGCTTGACGGTGCAGTTGCGGATATCGATGTTCGAGGCGGTATCGACATAGAAGACGTAGGTGGGACCATTGACGAAGCCCTCGCCTTGACAGGGGCGCTTGTCGTATTGTCCACCAGGATAATCGGTCACCTTGCCCAAAGTGAACTGGCTATCGACGATGTGGATGTCGTGAACCTTGCCGGGCACATCACCACCGATGAACGAACCGTTCTCGGAGGTGCAGATTACGTTGCGGAACCAGATGTCAGCCACTTCGCCGCACGAACCTTCGGTCTTGCCTTTGGGGAAGCGCCAGTTGCCGTCCTTGTGATTGCTCGAAGCACGGGGGTAGGAGGTCACATAGATAGGCTCGGCCTTGCCCCACCAGACATCGCTGAAATAGTAGCCCTCGACGATGAGGTTGTCGAAGACGACGTTGGTCACGGTGCCCTCGTCGCGGTTCTGGATGCCGATACCACGGTTCGACGCCTTGATGACGCAGTTCTGGATGAGCACGTCGCTGATGCTGTCCATGTTCTCCGAACCGATCTTGATGGCACAGGAACGACCCGTCATGACGCAGTTGGTGACAACGATGTCCTTGCAGGGACCATATTCCTCCCATTCGCGACGGTTCTTGAGGCAGATGCAGTCGTCGCCCGAAGTGATGTAGCAGTCGGCAATGCGCACCTTCTTGGAGTGGTCGATGTCGATGCCGTCGCCATTGCGTATCTTGAGGTTGTTGAGCAGCGAGATGCCGATGATCGAGGCATCGTGGCAGCCGATGAGGTGTACGGTCCAATAGGCACCGTTGCGGATGGTGACGTCGCGGATCTGCAGTTTCTCGACACCGATGAGGGTGAGCACGTGCGGACGGGGATCGAACTTGTCAACGGGCTTGAGTTCGTAACTGTCGAGCAGTTCTTCGCCCATGAAACTGATGCCGTTGCCGTCGATGGTGCCCTGGCCGGTGATGGAGATGTTGCGGGTGTCCTTGGTCCAAAGCCACATCATGCCTTCGCCTTCGTTCTCCTTGAAGGCACTCAGTTTGTAGATGCTCTCGTCGGGATTGGCCAGCCAGGTGGCATTTGGTTCGAGATGATAATCGACGTTGGACTTGAGTTCGACGGGACCGCTCAGGAACGTGTGACCGGCAGGGAAGACCACTTGTCCGCCACCTTGGGTAGAACATGCGTCGATTGCTTTCTGGATGGCAGCAGCGTCATCGGTAATGCCATCGCCCTTGGCACCGAAATTGAGCACGTTGTAAGTGGTGCCGGAGCCGTTGTTGGAAGCTTGGTTACATGAAATGAGGAGAAGGGCGGCTGAACAAACAGCGAATACGCTGCACAGACCCTTGGTAAGTGAACGGAAAAATGTGTGTTTCATATCTTTATGTAAATTTTCTTTTTGTCCAAAATCCATGCGAGCAAAGCCACAAGAGCTACGATAGTGAGGGCACCGAAGAGACTAATGACATGAATGTTGGTTTCGCCAAAAATCATTGTCCAGAAGTCGTGGATGCCTTGCGTGACGCCCAACGTACCGAAGACAGAGGGAATCATCTCGCTAAAGATGTAGAGGAAGAGCGCGTTCATGCCGAACATCTGGAAGATGCGGCACCAGCGTGTATGTCCCTTGATGTCGATGATGTAGAGGAAGATGCCCAGAAGACTGGCAGCCATCGAGCAGGTCACCAGTGTGAACGAGGGCGACCAGATGCGCTTGTTGAGAGGGAAACTGAACGTGAGCAGATAGCCCACGAGACCGATGGAAACAGCAATGAGGAGCAATTGCATGATCTTCTCCTTGTTCTCTTTGGCTGTCATGATGGCGCGACCACAAACCACACCGACAAGGGCATGAGCGATACCTGCGATGGTACCGACGAGGCCTTCGGGATCGACTGGGCTCAGACCCTTCAACACCTTCGAATAGATATGATTGCCAAAAAGTGTGCGATCGACCTTCGAAAGCCAGTTCTTTTCCATATCTTGGGAATATCCGTTACCCACTATGAGTATGATGCCGTAGATGACCAATAGGGTGATGATGGCATGCCAAAGATACTTGCCCTTGAACAGATTGAAGAAAAGCGAGGCGAAGCAATAACTCAAGGCGATACGCTGGAGAACACCCCAGACGCGAAGTTTGGAGGGGATGTCGGCTCCATCGCCATTGATGAGCATGTCCCAGGCATGCAGAGCGACACCGACGATGAACATCAGGAAGGTACGCTTCAGGATCTTCTTCACCATACCGGGTTCGCCGGCATGACGACTCATGGAGATGTAGATCGATACACCCACCATGAAGAGGAAGAACGGAAATACAAGGTCACACACCGTCAGGCCATTCCAATCGACATGTCGAAGTGGCTCATAATGATCGTGGTTCCAGCCATTGTTGACCAGAATCATCGCAGCGACGGTGAGGCCGCGCAAGACATCGAGTGATAAAAGACGTTGTTTCATTATGTTTTGTAGTAAAAGAGTAGTAAAAGGGGAGTGAAAGGGTAGTAAAAGGGACGAATGTACTGTGGGATATTGTTGTAAAAGGGATGGATGTACTGTGGGGTACTGTTGTAAAGGGGAGGGATGTGTTGTGGGGCACTGTTGCTAATGGGAACTGGGGTAAGAAGTAGTAATGTCCCTTTTACTCCTTTTTTACTCCCCTTTTACTCCCTTTTTACTCCCCTTCTACTCGATAATCCAATTGATTTCAACAGGATTGTTGAGCATCTTGACGATGAGGGGGAATTTCGGGTCATCGAGAATCCACATCTCTGCACCCTCTTCGTAATCCTTGAGGTGGAAGAGGGGGAAGCCACGGAATTTCTCGTCACGGTCGAGCAGGGTGAAGTAGGTCTTGTTGAAGATGACCTGCTTGGTGTCGGAAGATTCTTCGCGCAGGGCGTTGATGATATCCGCCGAAGCCATGCAGAACGCCTGACTGCCAGGCAGCGTGAGATGCTGGCCGTGATTGGGCTGCACATAGCAAAGTTGCGAGGCATGCTGACGTGACTTTTGCGTCATCGTGTAACTGCCGTGTCGTTCCTTGAGGTCCTGCGTGATACTCCAATGGAGCGACAGGGAATCGCCCTTCTCGGCAAAGGTCACGTCGAATGTTCGATACTGACGATGCAGTTCGAACGTAATCTTTGCCTTCTTGACAGGAAGCTTCGCTTGTGCCTTGAGAGCAACAACGGGAAATGCCAGAAAGACGCAAAGCATATAGAGGATGATGCACTTTAGCATAAGGGATATTTAGGGATAATAAGGGATATTTAGGGATATTAAGGGACGATACATGGGGTTTGGCCCCAGTTGGAGGGGCGTTCACTCATAATAAACTCCAGGACACCTCCTTCCATCAGCTGACTGTGGGAGAGGAAGGAAGAGGGATAATCTACGCCATTGAGTTTGACGGACTGGACGTAGCGACGCTTATCGGAAAGACGGGGAGCGACGATGGTGAAATCCTTGCCGTTGCTTAGATGAATGGTCGTGGAGGGAAGCAGCGGGGCATGGAGCAGATAGTAGTCGGTACCTGCGTTCGGATAGAGACCCATGTAATGGAAGGCGAGCCAGGAGGACATCGCACCCGAATCATCATTGCCGGGCAGGCCGAGAGGCGAGTCGTTGAAGTTCTCGTTGATGATTTGACGGACACGCGCTCCCGTCAGGTCGGGTCGACCTATCCAGTGGTAGAGACATGGCGTGAGGAACGAAGGCTCGTTGTTGACATTGTAGAACCCTTCGTCGAAAAAGGTGTCGAGGCGCTTGCGGAACATTTCGGGACCCCCGCATTGTTCGATGAGGCCGGGCACGTCGTGCGGGATACTGAGAGAATATTCCCACGAAGTGGCTTCGTACATGAAGGTTCCCCACCACGGGGTGTACCAAGGACTCTCAGCTGTGACGGGCGTATAGAGGAATGTAGGACGCTGCTTCTTGGAGTGACCAAACGGCACTTCGTCGAGCCATTCGCCTTCGGCCGAACGAGGCATGATGAAGCCCTTGACGCCTGCATGTTCGTAGTCAGCACGCCAGAGGTTCTTCCAGTATTCCGACTGCTTCATATATTGCTCGTAGAGGCTGTTGTAGCCCAAACCCTTTGCCACTTGTGCGATGGCCCAGTCGCAGAAGGCATATTCGACGGTGCGGTTACCGGCACGGTCGATGCCGTAAGGGATGTATCCGTAGCGAAGGTATTCGACAAGCCCACCACGACCTTCGGCTTCCTGATCACCTCCGGGAGGAACGGTAGCATCGACGAGCATACACTTCAAGGCATCCTCCCAATCGATGCCGGTGAGTTCCTTGGCGTAAGCGTCGGCGATGACAATCTCGGCATTGCTGCCGCCCTGCGTGCGACCATTGCAGTTGCCGCTTCGTGCATCGGGCATGTAGCCGTCGCGATGGCAGATGTTGAGGAGGGAGTTGATGATGTCGGTCTCGCGCTGTGGGTCGAGCAGGGTGATGAGGGGCGACGAGGTGCGATAGGTGTCCCAAATGGCGTAGAAGTCGTCGTAATAGGGCACACCAGGGTCACTCCACAGCGGGTTTTCGCCTGTGCGATCGACAGGTTCGAGCAGGGTATGATAGATTGCGGTGTAGAATTGGCGACGTTGTGAATCGGATATTGGTTGTGCCTTTTTCGAAGAGTCGTCAATCTCAATCTTGCTTAACAATGCCTCCCACTTGTCGATGCAGGCTTGACGCGTCTGGTCGAAGTCCCAATGTGGAATCTGCTCCTTCGCATTCTGACGGGCTTTCAGTTCGCTGATGAAACTGATGCCAATTCTCACGTTGAGGGTCGTCTGCTCGGAACTGCTGCTTTGTGCAGAAGATGTGTCTGAGGGATTGAAGCGTAGCAAAGCTCCCGTCTTGCGCTGATTATCCACCTGATAGGGGGAGTCACTGATTATAGTTTTGCGCAACTCCTCGTCCATCTTATCGGCATATTCTGCAGCAGGAGCCGACCATGTCTTGGACTGGGTAATCGGTCTATCGAATTGTGCTGAAAAATATACCGTGTAAGCGCGACCTTCGTTCCACCCTGCACGAATGCGGGTATAGCCTTGGACCTCGGTCTCGCTGACTATCTGGATTTGCGAACCCACGAAGTTCTGCGCTTCGCGCGCATCGGGTTTGTTCTGTTCGCCGAGGAACCAACCTGCGTCGATGAGCAGGCATTGCATCGAGTCGGAAGGATAGGTTATGCGGTATTGCGAAGCGCGTTCAGCGGTTGTTACCTCGACCTGGATGCCGTTCTCGAACGTAGTACCATAGTAGGCCAGGCTTATGTCCTCGTCCTTGCGCAACATCGGATGACTGATTTGGTCCATACCTGAGCAGAAGGGTTGGATGAGTACGTTGCCGTATTTCGGTCCGCCGCCTGTGCCACTGACGTGCGTCTGGCTGAATCCATTGACAGGCGATGGCATGGGCAGCCAGCCGCTGTTGGGCTTGACGGTGCAGTCGGGCGATGGCTTGACCATGCCGAAGGGGCAGGAGGGACCCACTACAACGCGTCCCAATCCTTCTGAGCCGATTCTTGGGTCAACGTAGGTGCCCAAAGCAGGTCCTCGATCCCAAGCATTGGCAACAGTTGGGACAAGGAACAGCAGCAGAGATAGTAGCGGCAATCTATTCTTTTTCATTATTGATTATGGTTGGGACGGAATGTCGTTGAGGCGTTATTTCGTTGTTCCGTTATAAAGAGATACCGGAATACCGGAATACCGTTATTCCGAAATTGCGAAAAAAACCCTTTCAATCAGGCGTGTATCACTTGGCGAAAGCCTTGCTGAACACCTCCTTGGCGGTTTCGACAGGATCACCTTCGGGAGCGGGGCTATAGGGAGTGTGGTCGAGCGTCCAGGGTTCTTCGACGGTGTACCAGTTGATGGTCAGTGCGGGATTATCCTGGCTGTTCTTGAGCCACGACGAGTTGCCGACGGGGAGGACGGGAAGTTTACCATCCAGTTCGTCTTGCAACACCTGGAAATATTTCACCCAACGGGGATAGTAGAAGTCCTTGAGGATGCCCTGCCATTCCTTGTGGGCATAGTCGCGCAACTTGCCGACGTTGGCGCAGTATTCGTTGCCCCACGTGGTGATTTGTACGCGCGCGTTCCATTCATATTGATCCTTTTCGGCTTGGTTGGTGCCACGGCTCTTAGCTTGTTCGGTCCAACGTCCTACGCGGAACTCCGAACGTGTGCCGAGCAACTTGTCCTGCAACAACAGGAGACGAAGGAATTCCTCGGTGTGGTTCTTGAAACTCTTCTTGTCGAAGCTCTTGAAGTCGGCAACAGCATAGTTATAGACGATGCGGGCACGGTCGGCAATGGCTTGACGAACAAGATCAACGAGGTCGTATTCGAAGTTGTTGTTGCCTTTCAGCTGGTCAGCCACAGTGAGCATGCGACGGGCAGCCTCTTCGGTAGTGGTTGGGTCGTAGTAGTTGGTCATCTTGCTCCACGACGAAGACTGGAAGCAGTCGAGCGAAGGACGCGAACAGAAGATCGACTCGTGAGGACCCTGCTGGTTGTTGCCGACGGGGCAGTTATAGATGCCACGGGCAAGGATGTACCACACGTCGTTGAGTACGGGCGTAGCATTTGCTTTCACATCGTCAGAAACCGGACTTCCGGCTTCGAGCCCATAGCGCGCCTTGACATAACCCTTGAGCCATTCTTCCTTGGTGAACTTCTTAGGACGCCAAGGAAGTTCGCACATCAGTTCGTACATCACGGGATTGGTCTCCGAACCTTCCATCGTCAGACCGATACCTACAAGGTGCTTTGCCTTGGGATGCGTTTTGGTGAGGTAGAAGTTGTTGAGCAACTGGTCCATGCGACCGTGCATACCCACGTTGGCACCGAAGTTCTCGAGTAGGCAGAAGCACCAGTCATGCTCCTCGTAGCCATTCTCCTTGTACCAAAGGCTTGGCATACCCCACATGGGACGACATTCGCTGAAGAGGTCGAGGAAGATGACGTCGCCCGGAGTGATGGCTTCGAGCATTTCGGGACGTGGATTCTCCGACCAACCCTGGCATACCCATTTGGCCTTCGGGTTGGCTTTCTTCATTGCTGCATTCACGGCTTTAAAGCAAGCCTTGAGGTCGAGGTCGGCGGGCAGGTTGGCAGCCTCGTGGAAGGGATCCATCGAATAGTAGTCGGCCTTGCCGAAGAGACGGACGCTCTCGGCATAATAGAGGTCGGAGAACTGTTGAAAACGAGGATCGGTGGGCATAAGGATGCCGGGACGGGTGAAACCGTTCCAGAGTTGTACGTTCGAGATGGATGATTCGCCATTGTCCTTCTCATCGGTCGTCGCTGCAGCTTGTTCCTGCATGAATTTGCTGGGCACCATTCCGCTATATCCGGGGAGCACGGGATGGATGTCGAGCTCCTTCATGCGGGCAATGATCTTCTTCTGCAAAGCCTCCTGTGCCACGTACCATGACTCAGGATTGGGCCCGCCCCAACCTTCGAGGTTGTTCATCTCCCACCATGCAAGGAAGCAGGGGCCCGGGATGAAGTCATCGACGTCCTTCTGCGAATAGCCCATCTGCAGCATGATGTTGCGCCAGACGCATTCCACACCGACGGCAGCGAGCGGCATATTGATGCCATGGAGTGCCATCCAGTCAATCTCCTCCTGCCAACGGTCCCAATCCCAGAACGGCATGGAGTAGGAGAAGGTGCAATAGTTGAAGTCATAACGCAGGGAGAGGTCGGTCTCGTGGCGCTCCTTCTGACTTACCTTAGGAAGCACAGCAGGAAGGGCAGCATGCATCTGGTTCCAAGTGAGTTGGATGCCGCAATAATACTTCAAGTACCAGTTGATGCCCGATGCGATGTTGACCCAAGTGTTGCCGCGCACGACAACCTTGCTGCCTTGCTGGTCGAGTTCGAAGAAATCCACATTGGACTTCTGCTTCTGGATAACGAACTTCTTCGATGCACCTTGGTCGATGCGCTCGAGCAGGGATTGCACAGGGTTGGCTGCTATCAGTTGGGATACTGACAGGATGGTGGTAAGCAAAAAGAGGACGATGATGCGGATGGTGTATTTCATATCGTTCGGGGTTAATATCGGGGGCAAAGATAAGTATTATTTCTGACAATGACAAATATTTTCTTCACTATTAATTCGCTAATTCGCAAATTCGTGATAAGAATCTAAGTCTATGGTAAATGACTTGAGGTCATCATTTCATGAGTTGTTCGAAAAGTTCGGGCTTATCGAGGTTGATCATGTCGGCACCGGTCTCGATGGCAGTGCGGTAGTCGTCGAGGCTTTCCCCTTGTGCTCCCACCATCACCTTGATGGCATAGCGATGGCAATAGTCGAGGAATTCGGATGTAATCTTGTCGGCATGAATCTCGACGATGGAGGGTGTGCAGATAGTCTTCCAATATTCGAGGCGAACGGTGTCGGCAGCATTTACCTTGATTTTCATTTCAGGAGCAATGCCAACAAACTCGCGGAGCATCTCTTCGCGAGCGAACCAGAAGAACGACTTGTCGGCAAAGTCTGTGCGGCGCACGAGGTCAATGAGTTCCTGCAGGTTGCAGTTCTTCACGTCGAAGAAGACGTTGGCACGGCCTTTCAGTCCTTGGAGCATTGCTTCGATGGTTGGTACATGTAATCCCTTGAATCGTGTTTCATCGTACCAACTGCCAGCATCGAGACGATCGATGTAGTCAGATGTGCGTTCGCCAATGTTTCCGCTGCCATCGGTTGTGCGGTCGAGGGTTTCGTCGTGCAGGTTGTACATCACGCCATCTTTCGACGTGCGTACATCCACCTCGATCCACGTGGCACCATGTGCCAATGCAGAGTCAGCAGATGGCAGGGTGTTTTCGGGAGCCAAGGCATTGGCACCGCGATGTACTACAACTTCGATGGGGCGCTGAGAGTTGCTATCCTCTTTCGGCTCGCTGGAATTACTTGTGTTCTGATTGGTCGTGCAGGCAACTAAGAGCAAACCTGCCAACAGCAGGGAAAAAGTCTTGTGTGTCATTATGGAAAATAATCAGGCGCCTCCAGCAGGAGGCTGGAGACGCCATAAGGAATGTGATATAATCAAAGATTAATAGCCGGGGTTCTGCGACCACTTCGGGTTGAGATTCAAATCGTTCTGAGAGATTGGGAAGATACGATGAGTCTTATCGAAGTTTGCAAAGCTGTTGCTCTTGTATTGTGGGAAGTATTCATCCTCGAAGTGACCGAAACGAATCATGTCGTTGCGACGCCAGAGTTCGTCGAAGAACTCGCGACCACGCTCCATATAGATGTCGTTGAGTGTAGGCTCACCAGAGATAGTAGGAGCATTTACGTAGCTGCGAATCTGGTTGAAGAGACTTCCTGCACCGCTCTGTCCACTGCGAACGAGCGCTTCAGCCTTCATAAGCAGCACGTCGGCATAACGGAAGATGGGCACATCGTTCGACTGATGACGACCATTCGAATAGTCACGGTCGCATACAAACCACTTCATGGAGCGATAGCCTTGACGCCAGCCTTCAAGGTTGTCACCTACGTCATTCGACTCAACGTCGCCAGTAACGGTGATGGTCTTCGTGAGGATGAGATCATTGCCTTGCTTGTCCTTAGCTACTTGGTCAGTAGGAAGCAGTGTTGCGGGATCATAAACATAGACAACGCCATTGGCATCCGAACCATCAGCCTTGCGATGTCCGGCGAGTAAGAAGTTGCGTTCATCGCCAGGCAAGTTGAAGCGAGCAACACACTCAGGAGTTAAGGTCATATAAGCACCACCAGAGTTGTTGAGTTTTTCGCCGAAATAACTTGGGTTCATGTTCTTGATGTCCTTATAGACGTGTGAACGTCCCCACTGCATACCCGTGGCAGTATAAGTGTCGTAAGGCACGGCGTAGATAAAGTCCTTAATGGTGCCAGCTTCTACGCGCTCGGTGTTGTCGTAGTTGAACTTAAAGCGGTAAGCATCGGGACCGAGTTCGAAAACATGGCTATTGATGATGTCGTCGCAGATCTTGATGCAGTCAGCAAGCTTTTCGTTATTGGCAGATGCAGCGTCATACTGATCGACTGAAGATGCAGTATAGACAGCCCAGTTGATGTAGATCTTAGCAAGTAAGGCTTCAGCCATGTATTTGTTGGGCTTTCCATAATTTTCGCCCTTGGTCTCAGTGGTGAGCTGAGGGATAACGTCAAGCAATTCGCTCTCAAGCCAGCGAGCAACGTCACCGCGTGGTTGGCGAGTCTCCATGTCGATGCCTTTTTCGTCGGCATATTTCTGGTCAACAATGGCAACGTCACCAAAATTATCCATCATCAGGAAGGTATAGAAGGCACGCATCGTACGGGCTGCAGCGATATAGTTTGCGTCTGCATCGGAATTGATGACTTCGTTAGCCTTGACCACAGCAAGACCGAAAACACCCATCCAGTCGATGGTGGCATCTGATGGTTTAGAATTGTGATAGCTTGGATGAGCGTAAGCCAAACCATCGTACCAGTTGCCAGAATAAGCAACAGACGTATATTCATCGCTCGACAAGGTCATGGCCTCCATGTAGCGACGACCCAATGGATCACGGAACTGGAAGTAGATATTGGCCATGTTGGCCTCGACAGCAGATTCGGTGCCAGGCAAGGTTGAGTACAGGGAATCCATGTCTACATCCAGATCGGTGCAACTTGCCATGGCAAGTGCCAGTGCACCAGTAGAAAGAATCTTATAGAGTTTCATATTCATCAAACAAATTAGAAGTTGATCTTGACACCAATCATTGTAGTACGAGTATGTGGATAAGTGCTCCAGCGATAGTCAACACCAGGATCAATGCCACCGAGGTTTACTTCTGGGTCAAGACCCTTGTAGTCGGTGATAGTGAAGACATTATTCACGGTCACGTAGAGATTGAGACTCTGGAACCAGTTGTCGAAACCATTAAAGGTATAGCCAACGGTGAGGTTCTGCAGACGTATATAACTACCATCCTCGATGAAACGATCAGAGGGGACATTAGAACGAGTATCTGTAGCAGGGCGGTCGGTGATGAATTCCTTGAGAACATTCTTGCCACCAGAGAAGAAGTCAGGTGCGGTATAGTGAGCACGCAGACCATTGTAAACATCTTGACCAAATACTCCTGTAAGGAAGAAGCTGGCGCTCCAGTTCTTGTACATGAAATTGTTGTTCCAACCGAGGTTCAGCTTAGGCTGGGCACAGCCCGTGATCTTGCGATCGTGATCAGGATCTGGTGAAGCGGTCTTCTCACCTGTACGATTGCCATTGTCATCAAGCACATAATAAACAGAAGCTCCACCATCGTCATAACCTGCCCATTCGTAAGTCCAGAATGTGCCAAGAGGCTCGCCTTCGATGATGCGCTGGGTGTCACCATTAGCGGATACACCGGCTACCATTGGATTGCCTTGATAGAACTTATCCGTATGGAAACGGTCGTTCGAAAGGCTCTTCACCTCATTCTTGTTGTGCGAGAGGTTTAGAGTGGTATTCCAAGTGAAATTCTTGGTCAGCACAGGGGTAGCATTGATGCTGAACTCGACACCAACGTTGTTGATTTCACCTACGTTTGCCCAAATGTTATCAAAGGGGTAGATATATTTGGATACTGGATAGTTCCAGATCAGATCTTTGGTGTTCTTGTTGTAGAATTCCAGGCTGCCATTGATGCGGCCATTGATGAAACCATAGTCAACACCAACGTTGAACATGCTGGTTGATTCCCATTTAAGGTCAGGGTTGGCTAACTTGGTAGCGCCAAGGATGACGTAATCATGACCATTGAATGAGTTATATCCGCTTGTGCGTCCGTAAGTTGCGACGGCAGCATATGAATCAAAGCCCATAGCATTACCCGAGATACCATAGCCTAGACGAAGCTTCAAAGTATTGAAAATATTTTGATTCTTCATCCATTCCTCCTCAGTGATGTTCCAAGCAATAGAAGCCGAAGGGAATGTGCCCCACTGTTTGCCATCACCGAAAACAGACGAGCCATCGCGACGGATGGTAGCTTGCAGCATATAGCGGCTATTGAATGAATATGATACACGACCATAGAAAGAGATGTTGCGGATATTTTCCTTTGTGCCACTCTCTACGGCACTCATTCCATCAATTTCACCAGCGTAGGTGAGCTGGTTCCATAATAGGTTGTCATCGTGGAAGGTATGGACAGTGAGACCGAAGCCGTCATTGTTGTGATGTTCTTCCCATGAGTAACCTGCCATTACGGCTACTTTGTGGATGTCGTTGAAGGTTTTATCCCAGTTGCCGTAGGTTTCAAAGGTCATTTCATCACCAAAGTAAGTGTTTCGGTGTGCGGCACCATTCAGGGTGTTGCCGGCAATAGCCGTAACACCTTCGCCAATCTTAAGTTGGGTGGCGTGGCTGCTATAGCTATTATAGATGGATTGATTGTTATTATACTGGAAGTTGGCGCTCCAGGTCAAACCCTCTACGATGTTGAGAGTGGCCTTTCCGATAAACTGCATACGCTTGTAAATTGTTTCGCGTGGGTCTTCGTTGATCATCGAAACAGGATTGTATGCATCGTTGCCAGCAGCGAAATGCCATTCTCCGACATGTCCATTCTCGGCATCCTTCGAGTTGAAGCGGATGGGAGCGGTCGGGTTGGCAAAGTTCATGGCATCAAGCACCGAACGGCCTTCGTTCTCCATAGGAACATTCTTGTGCTTGGCATACATTGCATTGACGCCTACTGAAAGCTGAAGTTTCTCTTTGAGAATCTTGGTAGAAATAAGAGAACGTACGTTTAGACGATTCATCTCAGTGCCTTCTACTACACCTTCACGATTTCTGAAGTTGATACTTGCCATATAGGTGGTCTTCTTGTTGCCGCCATTGATGCTGACGTTGTGATTGTGGCTGACACCTGTACGAAGTACCTCATTCTGCCAGTCCACATCAGCACCTTCGTCGTATGCATAGTCGAGGTTGTTCTTTATGACGTAGTCGCGAATGTCTGCAGCCGAAGCCATGTCGAGGGTCATGAGGACGTTGTCGAAGGCCACATAGCCATTGTAGGTCACGTTGGTCTTCTCATCCTTGTTGCCGCTCTTGGTGGTGACGATGATCACACCGTTGGCAGCCTTCGAACCATAGATAGCGGTAGCGGTAGCGTCACGGAGGACATCGATGCTCTCGATGTCGTCAGGAGCAACCATTGAGATATCCACGCCGGGGATACCGTCGATGACATAATAAGGCGACATGGCAGCTCCACCACGGAGAGAAGAAGCGCCTCGCAGGGTCATGCTCGAACCGCCATTGGGGTCACCGGTAGTGGTAACAACGAGGCCGGGAACCTTACCTTGCAGCATAGAGCCAGCATCGGCAAAAACACCCGTGTTGAGGTCCTTGGCCTTCACGGTCGTGATGGATGAGGTCAAGTCCTTGCGCTGCATAGAACCGTAACCGATGACTACTACGTCCTCGAGGAGTTCGGAATCTTCCTCAAGCGTAACGTTAAGAGTGGTACCGGATACTACAACTTCTGTGGTGCGGTAACCGATGAACGAGAAGACGAGGGTCTTGCCCCTGGCCACATTGAGTGCAAAGTTGCCGTCAATGTCGGTCAGCGTACCATTGGTAGTGCCTTTCTCAACAATGTTCACACCTGCCAATGGATCACCGAGATTATCCAACACGGTACCTTTGACCTGCTGGGTCTGGGCAAAAGCCAAAGAGCAGCTAAAGAGGGCAACAGCGCATGCCGTTGTCGCTCTCATAGTAATGCTTTGAACGATTGACATAAAAATTAGTTTGAGTTAATAATAATTAGTATTTGTTTTAATAATGTTGACACTTTTGCTTATTGTAATTGTGCAAAATTATTTAAAAGCGCGTGCAAAGTTAATTAGTTTTTTTAACACTGCCAAGAAAAACGCCTCCAAACATGTTGAAGAACATATTTTTGAGGCGTTTTTAACAATTCAATTCTTAAAATTGGATATTTTTGAATAAGGAATTAGGTGTTTGTCGTGTTCTATTTAATAGAATTGCACACATTAATAGAATTGCACGCACGTGGGTCGGGACATCTCGATGGCACGTCCGGTATCGGAGAGCAAGCCTGTCTGCTTGTCACGACGGAAGATCTGCACCTTGTTCGAATCACGGCAGGCACAAAGAAGGAGTTCTCCATTGGGCGTGATACCGAAGTTACGCGGATGGATGCCTGTGGGTTGGAATCCTACCTTGGTCAACGTTCCATCTTCGTGATTCACCTTCCAGATTGTGATACCATCCCCCTGGAGGCGATGCGAGGCATAGACGAACTCGCCATCGGGAGAGACATGAACATCGGCACTACCTCCTGCATTGAGCGTGTCGGCCTGCAAGGTCTGGATAACGCTGAGTTTTTCTTCTTCATACTTCAGCACAAAGAGTTGGCCGGAGAGTTCGCTCAGGAGGTAAGCGTTCTTGCCGTTGGGCGACCAAGCCAGATGACGTGGACCTGCTCCCGGATCGACCTGCACGTTATAGGTTTCTGCAACTGGTTCAACAGGAAGTTCCCCATTGCTGAGGATGGGTAGCGAATCGGTGGCAGCCTTTTCGCGGATTTTGAACACGTGAATTTGGTCCATGCCGAGATCATTGGCCATCAGATACTTGCCATCGGGGGTGAAGTTGACGGCATGGATGTAGGGATGATCCTGGCGCTCGGGGTTGACGCTGTGGCCTGAGAACTTCAAGACGAAGTCTTTTCCCAAAGAGCCGTCGTCGCGTATGGGGAATTCCGTGACACATCCGCTGCCGTAACTGGAGGTGAAGAGCGTATGCTCATCGGGACTGAGGATGATGTTGCAGGCAGCACCCGCATGATTGCTTTGGCTGCTGAGGCGGACGATTTCGGCTTTCTCTTCATCGAAGACGAAGGCATTGGCCGAACTGCTTTCAGGGTCATCTTCTTCGCCAACGGCATAGAAGTGGCGACCATCGCGAGCTACCCAGACAAACGATGGGTTGGCAAGCCCCGTGTAACCGGTCAGATAGGTGTAGTCGCCAGTTTGCTGATTGAAACGGTAGACTCGGATACCCTCCTCGCTCGTGTTGCAGTAACTGCCCAGCCAAAGCAGGACGGTGTCTTCTTTTGCTTGATTGCAAGCTGTGAGGCACAGGAGCATAAGGCCGAGTGCCCAAAGATAAATGCGATTCATATATGATAGTGGTTTTGGTTCAGCTTACTATAAATCATTAAGATGAGGCATGGCACATTGAGCGCCTTCATGTTGTACTGTATAGGCGGCTGCTTTGTTGGCAAAGGCGATTGCTTCCTTCATTTCTCGCCCTTGACAAATTGCCACGGAAAGGGCTCCACAGAAGGTGTCGCCTGCCGCTGTCGTGTCGATTGCTTGGACCTTGCAGGCGGGAAATAGTTTCACTTTGCCATCTTCGTAGGCTAAGACACCTTTCTCCCCGAGTGTGATCATTGCATCCTTTGCACCCAGTTCCTTCAAGGCTTTCATTGCCCGTTCCGCTGATTGCAGGTCCGAGATTTCGACACCCGTAATGCTTGTTGCCTCGGTCTCGTTGGGGATGATGAGGTCGATATGCCTGAGCATGTCGGAAGGCAAAGGCGCCTTGGGAGCAGGAGCGGGATTAAGTATCACATATTTGCCTTTCTCATGAGCCATTTGTGCTGCTGTACAAAGGGGTTCGATGGGCGTTTCGAGCTGCATAAGCAGTACATCGGCTTGAGAAATGGCAGGCTCGGCGTTTCGGATATCTTCGGATGCGAGCAGACCGTTGGCACCACTTGCTACGACAATGGTGTTTTCGCCATTGGCATCGACAGTGATAACAGCAATGCCGGTAGCAGCCTGGTCGGTCGCCGTGACGTATTGCGTGTCTATTCCATCCTTTTGGAACTTCTCAATCATCTCACGTCCATAGTTGTCGTTCCCCACTTTGCAAATGAAGGTGACATCGCCACCAAGCAAGGATGCGGCAACGGCCTGGTTGGCACCTTTGCCTCCGAAGTTGGTCATAAACTTCTTGCCCATTACCGTTTGACTAGGTAGAGGGAAATGCTCGGTACTTACTACCAGATCCATATTGGAACTGCCAATCACTACAAGTTTCTTCATCGTGGCATTGTGTCGTTTTTGTTCGTTCTTGATTTGCAAAGGTATGTTTTTTTCTTCAAAATAACTAATTATTTAAAAGAAATAATAACATTTATTTGGAGATTTGCAAAATAATAGACATATTTGCGCGATTTTAAGCAAATATAAACCATTAAGATGAGACTATTCCTGCGATTTAGATTGATTTGTTCCTCCCTTTTGACGGGCTGTCTTTTCAGTGCGTGTCAAAGCATTTTCGACGTGCATCCCTACGATATGAACTTGCATGGAGAACACGATATCAATGCAGCACAGATTGTACGCATTCGTCAACTTTACAATACCCGTGATACGCTGCGTATTGCCTTTATCAGCGATACGCATCAATGGTACACCCAGACCAAAGCTGAGATAGCCGATATCAACCGACGTAAGGATATCGATTTCGTAATTCATTGCGGCGATATGACCGATACGGGAACAACCAATGAGTTCAGGATGTTCCGCAACATACTTAGAGACCTCGATGCGCCCCATGTCGTACTGTTGGGCAATCATGATTTTCTGGGTACAGGTGACCAGACCTACGAATGGATGTTCGGCCCCAGGAACTTCAGTTTCATCGTCGGTCGTATCAAGTTCCTTTGCATCGACACCAATGCGATGGAATACGACCGCGTGGCTCCCGTGCCTGATTTCGACTATATGGAGCGCGAGATAACGGCTGACTCTACCGATTTCGACCGCACCATCATCATCATGCATGCGGCGCCATATAGCGATGAGTTCAACAATAACGTCTCGCGTGTGTTCAATTATTATACGCTGCAATTCCCTGGATTGATGTGCTGCATTTATGGACATGACCACGTCGATATCACTCATAGGATTTATGAAGATGGACCTATGTACCATAGCATCGACTGCGCCCAGCACCGCAACTACAAGATTTTCACCATTACACCCGACGGCTATGAAGTGGAACGCATTGACTATTAATTTGATTCTGTTGTTCGTTTTGTCATTGCTGCCGGTTCGCTTGTCAGCACAGAATGCCATGCCTCAGGATACCTTGAGTCGCAGTGACTCTATCTATTTCATTTCCGAGGATGAAGAGGGTGTATATCAGGCCGATGTCAGGATGAAGATCTACGATAAACGTGTGCGTCGCTATCGTAAGCATTGGGAGAGCTTGATACCTACCCAATTCGTTATACAGAATGCCGGCAATATGGGCTTCCTTTCCTTTGGCGTAGGCTGGAGTTACGGCAAACGTAATCAATGGGAGACCAACCAACTTTTCGGCTTCATACCCAAGTACAAAAGCGACCGAGCCAAAGTAACCTTGACGATTAAAGAGAACTATATTCCATGGAGCATCTATGTGGGCAAGGGCGTGCAGGTTGAACCGCTCCGCACCGGTCTATATCTCAATGCCGTGTTCGGCTCGGAGTTCTGGCGAGAACAGCCAAGTCGCTATCCCAACAAGTACTACGAATTTCTTTCTACCAAGTTTCGTTTGAATCTTTTTGCCGGGCAGGGCGTCACGAAGATTGTCCCGAATAAACGCCTGTATTTCGTCAAGAGTGTCACCGCTTTCTACGAACTTAGCACCTGTGACCTCTATATTCGTGCCAAGTTTCAGGACCATAGCGTGAAATTCTGGGACCTTATGGGCCTCTCGTTGGGCTTCAGGTTCCAGCTATTATAAGGGATTCTTAGGGATTGAAGGTATTTTGAGGGATAGCAAGGCACGAATGTTTCACCCATCCCTTTAATGTAAGCCAAGGTATTCATATAAACAATTTTGAATCTTTAAACTATATAACCATACAATCAATGAAGAGCACATATTTTATTTTTGCAATGCTATCGGGAATAGCTACTGCAGTCTTTGCGCAAGGACAGCCTGAGAAACCCGTTTTCAAATACCCCCTCACGATTCCTCAGAGTCTCGATGAGGTTCCTGCTGTGCCTGGTGTGCCACAGGAAGCTGCCAAGGCATGGCAGCGGCCCGACATCAATCAGGTGAACCGTATGCCTATGCATACACATCACTTTGCCTACGAAAGTAGAGAGGTCGCCTATTGTGGCAGGCCTGAAGCTTCGGAGCGTTATCAGACGCTTAATGGAACTTGGGACTTCTTTTGGCAGCCCGATGCCGACCAAATGCTCGACGGCTTCTACAAGCCTGAGTACAAAACTGCGGATTGGAAGACCATCCCCGTGCCCGGATGCTGGGAACTCAATGGCTTTGGTGACCCCATCTATGTGGGTGGCGGTTTCATTTGGGACCATCGTGCCGAGAGCAATCCGCCTTTTGTGCCCATCAAGGAGAACCATGTCGGCTATTATCGACGAAATGTCACCATTCCTTCAACATGGCGTGGACAACAGGTTATTGCCCACTTTGGCGCCGCTGGCAGCTGCATGTACCTTTGGGTGAATGGCAAGTTTGTGGGTTATAGCGAGGATAACAAACTGGAAGCCGAATTCGACCTTACTAAATATATAAAGGTAGGGCAGGAGAACCTCATTGCCGTGCAAGTGTTGCGCATGTGCGACGGACATTACCTCGAGGACCAGGACTATTTCCGCTATTGCGGTCTCTACCGTGATTGTTATCTTTATGCACGTGGTGGGAAGAATCGTTTCGACGACATCCGCGTTGTTGGCGACCTAACAAACGATTACAAGGATGGTGTGCTCACTATCAACGCTGCTGTTAAGGGTGGGGGGCAGGTCGATTTGGTTCTCGCTGATGCCGATGGAAACGAAGTGGCTTCGACCACATTGTCTGCTTCTTCCTTGACGAAGGGCGTGAAACTCGACGTGAAGGAGGTGAGTGCATGGAGCGCAGAAGTACCCTATCTTTATCAACTCACCGCTACTTTGCGCAAGGGCACGAAGGTCATCGACGTCATTCCGCTTAAAGTGGGCTTCCGAAGCATTGAAATCAGCAACAAGGTAGCTGGCGTTCCACAACTGCTCGTCAATGGTCAGCCTATCCTTATCAAGGGTGCCGACCGACATGAACTAGACCCTGATGGAGGTTATGTGGTCAGTCGCGAACGCATGCTCCAGGATGTGCTCGAGATGAAGAAGATGAACATCAACGCCGTGCGTACCTGCCACTATCCCGACGACAACTATTGGTATGACCTTTGCGACAAGTACGGACTTTATGTTTGCGCCGAGGCCAACCTTGAAAGTCATGGCATGGGCTATGGAGAGAAGACATTGGCTATTCGTGATGACTTCCGCTTGGGTCACCTTGAACGTAATCAGCGTAACGTACAGCGAAACTTCAACCATCCATCCATCATCATCTGGAGTCTCGGCAATGAAGCTGGCTACGGCCCCAACTTCGAGGCTTGCTACGATTGGGTCAAGGCCGAGGATGCTTCGCGTCCTGTGCAGTACGAACGTGCTGAGAAACTTGGCAAGACAGACATTTTTTGCCCGATGTATTATGGCTATCGTCAGTGCGAGGAATATTGTACCAACGAGTCGGGAGAGAATTGGCGCACCCACGAGGTAGAACCTTTCGACAAGCCCCTCATCCAGTGCGAATATGCCCACGCCATGGGTAACTCCGAGGGCGGTTTCCGCGAATACTGGGAATTGGTGCGCAAATATCCCAAGTTCCAGGGTGGTTTCATCTGGGACTTCGTCGATCAATCCTGCCGCTGGACCAATGACAAAGGTCGTCAGATCTGGGCATACGGAGGTGACTGGAACGAATACGATGCAACAAGCGGTAATTTCTGCGACAATGGTCTCATCGCTCCCGACCGCACCTGGAATCCCCATGCCTACGAGGTACAGTACTACTATCAGAACATTTGGACTTCGTTTGCTGATAGCAGCATGTCTTCCGAATTCAATCTTGTTATCCACAACGAGAACTTCTTCCGCGACCTGAGTGATGTTCTGCTTTCCTGGTGCGTGGTTCGCAATGGCGTAGCTATTGAAACCGGTGTCGTGGATAACCTCATGGCAGCCCCACAACGTGATGCATTTGTGAACCTCGATGTCTCCTCGTTGGTTGATTTCAGTGGAGAGTATTTCCTTAATCTTTCCTATGTGCTACGTTGTAGCGATGGACTCCTTCCGGCAGGCACTGTGATTGCCCGCCAGCAGCTTGCGGTGACCGATCCTTCCCCGTCATTACTCGTCGTTCCATACTCCATGCCTCGACCTGTTATCGTGTGTGCTGATGAAAACAGCCTTCCGAAGCCTGCTCCAACAGTTTCCATCTCTTTTGATCCAACCACAGGCTTCCTCTGCCAGTATGAGGTGGATGGCGTCCGCTACCTCGCCGAAGGTGGCCAGCTCACTCCCAACTTCTGGCGTGCACCCACTGATAACGATTTCGGTGCAGGCTTGCAGCGACGTCTCAGCGTTTGGCGTGAACCCGAGATGAAGTTGACGTCGCTTGACGACGAAATGAATGCTCAAGGGAAGCGTGTTGTCACAGCCCATTACGATATGCCCACAGTCAAGGCTGAATTGGTATTGACTTACACGATTGATGACTACGGACAAATCGATGTTCAACAGCAGTTCGTCACTCATGGAAAGGCTTATCCTACCCATTTCCCACGTGGTCGCCGTCCACAAGAACCCACTGCTGACGAGATTTTGCCAATGTTCCGTTTCGGAATGCAGTACCCCATGCCTCAGCAGTTCGAACAACTGACTTATTACGGACGAGGCCCTATCGAGAACTACTGCGACCGCAAGGATTCGCAGTTTGTGGGTATTTACGAAAGTACTGTTACCGATGAGTTCTATCCTTATATCCGTCCTCAGGAGAATGGTAACCACTGTGATGTGCGTTGGATGCAGCTCGCAACGCCTAATGGCCACAAGTTAACGATTGTGCCCCATAATGCCGATGGTCAGTTCCTTTCGGCCAGCGCACTCCACTACACCCAGGCTTCTCTCGATGAAGGTGATGCCAAGCGTAATCTCCATTCGCCCGACATCGACCCAGCTCCGCTCACCAACGTCCTCATCGACTACAAACAGATGGGTCTCGCTTGCGAAAACAGTTGGGGTGCTGTACCGCAGGAGCCCTATCTCGTTCCATATCAAGACTACACCTTCTGCTTCTCGCTTATTCCAGTGAAATAAGTGCAGGCATTAAAGAATTAGAGGCTCGGTCTGCTTTTGCAGGCTGGGCCCCTAAATTTTATTAGTAACTATATTATTTATAGGTACTATAGTTATTATAGTCACTATTATTTGGCATAGTATTCCTCCAATCGCTTAGCTTCGCTCAATTTGATGGGGATGATGCTACCGTGCTTTGGAGACACGAAATTCAGAGCCTTCATCACACCCTCGTTGAAACGTCCAAGTGGAGTGAACGTCTTGAAGTCGGTGGTTTCCACGAAACCGAAGTTGTGGGGATGCACGCTGAAAACGTCGTACATAATTACCCATTTGTCTTCGCCAATGCGCTTCCAGCAGTTAGGGGCTTCGCAAGCCTTGGGCTCGGCGTCGATCTGTTCTGCGTGGTAGTCGTCAAAATGATTAACCTTGTCTGAAATCATATATTTGATGCCACCTGGATCCTCCTGTGCCACATAGGTCATGAAGTAACGACCGTCGGGCATGGGACAGATGTCTGCATCAAGCACCTGGATTGTTGAATCGGGATATTCGAAGAGCAGTTTCGGCTCGGTCACGAGCGTGGTAAAGTCCTCGTCGGCATAACTGTAGAACAGTTTGGTGCGACCACCATCGCCCTCTGGTGACTGTCGAATGGTGAAATAGACCATCATCTTTTGTTCGTCGGGGTCCCAGATGGTTTCGGGCGCCCAGGCGCAGCCAATTTCGCCGAAGTTTTCGGGGAAGAGTTGGTCGATGCGAGCTTCGTTATGTGTCCAGTGGATCAGGTCTTCTGACTTCATCAGGATGATGCCGCGGTTGTTGCCCCATCCATATCGGTCGTCGCGTTCCCACTGTGTGTCGCGCAGTCCTGCCTGTTTGCCGAAGATGTGCAGGTCGGTCATCACAATGTAGAACTTGTTATCGGGCCCACGGTAAATGTGCGGGTCGCGAATGCCGTGCTGTTCGGCAATGCTGTCGCCAGCAATGATAGGCTCACTGCCATTGATGGCCTTGAACTCATATCCGTCATAGCTGATGGCCATGAAGAGCGAATGTGTCGGGTCGTTGAAGTAGGTGAAGAGGTAGGCGCCATCGGGCTCCACTTCCTGCTGCTTGTTGGTACATGCACCCAACGACAGGGCGCACAACGCTATGGTAATGATGGTCTGTTTCATGTTTTGCAATTGAAAAAATAAGTATAAGTGTTTGTTCAAGGTGATATAAACTTATTATGGCCAGACAGTCAATTTTGACAATCTGGCCATATAAGGAATTCGTGGAAAAATTACTTTACCCAAACCTTGCGACCTCCGACAATATACATGCCTGGTGCATAAGTGTCGTTGAGGCGCTGGCCCTGCAGGTTGTAAATCTCCTTGTTTGAAGTTTCGTCAGTGTAGATCTGCTCGATGCCCTGCTCTGGGGCAAATTTGAAGCTGATTGTTGCACCTGCGTTTTCGCCCACTTTGGAAACAGGCAGGTAGGTTGTGTTAGGAGCGAGGGTAGTGCCATTGAAGAGAGCCATAACAGTTTCATTCGAAGCATCTGCACCAAGCAGGTAGCATGACTCAGCCTCTATCAGCATTTTATCAACGGTACCTGCAAAGAGGTTGCCTGTGGCTTTGGCCGCAGTCTTGGTGCTCTTTGACAGCGTATAGGTCTCATCGGTGCCACGGAGCAACAGACCTTTCTTGGCTGGAAGTGTATTGCCGGAAGTAATAGCAGTCAGCATAAGGCTGTAGGTGCCGTCACCATTGTCCTCATATTTCGATGCATAGTAGGCAGTCAAGCCTGCAGGAAGGAGTACGGCATGGTCGCAGCAGAAGCCAGCCCAACGGTTGCCCTCAGAATCAGCAACCCCCAGGTTCACTGTTACGTCACTGTTGAAGGAATATTCCGAGATGTTCGAGAAGTCCTTCCATCCAGTTGCGCGAGCATAGGTCGATTTGCGGCCAGAGGGTACATATACCTTGCAGTTGGCCTTGTCTACTCCATCGAATGCTTTGGTGATGAGTTTTGGAGGATCGTTCCTATTTACGTAGATCTCAGCCAGCGAGGTACAGCCGGCAAATGCCTCGTTCTCGATAATCTCCAGGCTACTGGGCAAGGTGAGCTTAACAAGCTTGTTGCAATCTCTGAATGCCTCGAAGTCGATATAGATGACTCCAATACCAATCTCAATGCTCGTCAGGCCACAACGTTCGAACGAACTGGGCTTGATGCCGGTCACTGTGCTTGGGATCTTGACCGTCTCCACGTTGGCACAATCAATGAATGCGAGGGAAGCGATGGTTGTCACTTTGTAGGTTGTGCCTTCATAGACGAAGCTGGCAGGGATGTCAATTACGCCTGAATAGGTTTCGTTGCTGTTGGCTACCTCTGCAGTCTTGTCAGACTTGTTCAGCTCATAATAGATGCCGTCAACCAGCACGGAAGCCAGGGAACTGGTTGTGATGAAGCTCACGAAAGTGAAGAGTGTGAGCAACACTGATAATTTGATTTTGTTTGTCATATTTTTAAATATAATGGATAGTATCAAAATTGACGGCGCAAAGATACGGCTTTTTTTTACATTCTCCAAATATTTATTCTTTTTTTTAAAAAAAGACTCTGCAAAAAGTTAGACAATCCTTAAAAATGTGCGTAATAGTACAGTTTGGTGCCATTTGCAGATGTCAAAAATGGGAGCGTTCGGGTTATTTTTAGGGGGAAGTGATGGATTAGTAAGGGAAAAATTTCTTCGGTAAAGAAATATTGTGTATCTTTGCGCCCGATTATTAACAGACCGAGCATGACCCCCGGTCACAAAACTATAAAGAAATGAAGAAGGATCTGCATCCAAAAAACTATCGTCCTGTAGCATTCAAGGACATGTCGAATGACGTGACATTCATCTCACGTTCGACCGTAGCCACCAGAGAGACCATCGAGATTGATGGCGTTGAGTATCCATTGGTAAAGCTCGAAATTACTTCGGCCAGCCACCCATTCTACACTGGCAAGCACAAGCTCGTCGATACTGCCGGCCGTGTTGATAAGTTCCTCAGCCGTTATGGCAATCGCACCAAGAAGTAATTTTTGTGAATGATATGTATCAAAGAAACGGACGACCTGAAAAGGTCGCCCGTTTTTTATTATGTCTCTTATTCGATGTAGTTGTTGTGGAACTAATCCGTATAGTTACTTGAAGAAGATAGCATTGACGATAAGGAATATCAGCATGGCTGGCGCTGCCATAAGCAGCGAATCGAAGCGGTCCCAAAGGCCACCATGGCCAGGCAGGATATGACCAGAGTCCTTGACTCCCACTGCACGCTTGACGAACGACTCGATGAGGTCGCCGAAAGTTGAGAAGATGCTGACCGTAAGCGCCATACCAATCCAAGAGAGGCGAGAGAGTCGGACGCCTTCGTGCAGGCTGATGCCGAGATGGCGCCAAACATAACCTCCGTAGGAGAGTAAAAGTCCCAATATCATGGCAAATACCACACCACCGATAAGTCCTTCCCACGTCTTCTTGGGCGAGACACGCGGGAAAAGTTTGTGCGTGCGCATCAGCTTCGAACACGACATACCGGTGAGATATGCTCCCGTATCGTTGATCCAAATGAAGAAGAAGAGTGAGAGGATGAAGATGGGGCAGTAGTCCTTCCACATATCGTCCATAGGAAATGCCTTGGTGTGGAAGGCGATGAACGAAAGCAACGACATCGGGCCTGCAATATAAACCTGTCCCATGATGATGAAGGCAAGTTCACGCAGTGGATTGACCTGACGAGTGTAAAGGCGACTGATGAACATCAACATCATATAGATAAGATAGACGATGAAAATGGAGGTTGGTGTGATGTGGGACGCTGCAAGAAAGGCGCAGACGAAGAGCACCATACCACCGAAGCTGTGGACGGGACGTAAGATGTGACACTCGCGCGACACATTGATCAGCGTGAAGTACTCCCAAAGGATACCGAAGGTCAATATAGCAAAGAAAATGACAAAAGTGTAGGGCCCACTCAAGATGGCCCAGATCATCAGAGCGACCAGAAGCAGGCCGGTGATGGTGCGTTGAATCAGACTGGGGAGTTTCATATCAAATAAATGGTCCACGGCTCCTCTTTGGAAAAGAGAAACCGTGGAAATAGGGTTATTGATTTGTATTATTTTTGGCAGGAGCCTCGGCAGGCTTCTGCTCGGTTACTTCGCTCTCTTTGAGAAGTTCGTCAGTGCGCGAGGTCCAGGGACGTGGTCCAAAGATCTGCTCGACGTCTTCGGTGAAGATGACTTCGCGCTCCTCGAGGGTCTGTGCGAGGCGGTTGTGCCCATCCTGATGAAGTATGAGCAGTTCCTTTGCACGCTGGTACTGCTCGGCGATGATCTTGGAGATCTCTTGGTCGATAACCTTGGCGCGTTCCTCACTAAACGGCTTGGAGAAGCTGTACTCCTGGCCAGTGGAGTCGTAGTAGCAGACGTTTGGCATAGCAGAGCTCATACCATAATAGGCAACCATGGCGTAGGCCTGCTTGGTGACGCGTTCGAGGTCGTTGGCAGCGCCGCTGGAGATGGCACCGATGAATAGTTCTTCGGCAGCACGTCCTCCAAGGAGTCCACAAATCTGATCGCACATGGCTTCGTAGGTGACAATCTGGCGCTCCTCGGGCATATACCATGCGGCTCCAAGTGCATTGCCACGGGGCACGATTGTTACTTTAACGAGCGGATTGCCGTACTTGAGGAACCACGAGATGGTGGCATGGCCAGCCTCATGGACGGCGATGCTGTGCTTCTCCTCCTGGGTCATAACCTTTGACTTCTTTTCGAGACCACCGATGATGCGATCAACAGCGGCATTGAAGTCCTCGGCATCGACAAATGTCTTGTTGTTACGGGCCGCGATGAGAGCAGCCTCGTTGCAGACGTTGGCGATGTCGGCTCCCGAGAATCCAGGCGTCTGACGAGCGAGCTTCTTGATGTCGAGGTCGGCAGCAAGACGGAGCGGACGCAGGTGTACTTGAAATATCTCAATGCGATCCTGCAGTTCGGGCAGGTCGACGTGAATCTGACGGTCGAAACGACCTGCACGAAGCAGAGCCTTGTCGAGGATGTCGGCACGGTTGGTGGCTGCAAGGATGATGACGCCAGAGTTGGTGCCAAAGCCGTCCATCTCGGTGAGCAACTGGTTGAGAGTCGATTCACGTTCGTCGTTGGAAGGTGCTCCACCACGACTGGAACGGGCACGTCCAACAGCATCGATTTCGTCGATGAAGATGATACAGGGGGCCTTCTCCTTGGCTTGTCGGAACAGGTCGCGCACACGGCTGGCGCCCACGCCCACAAACATCTCGACGAAGTCGGAACCTGACATAGAGAAGAAAGGAACGTCGGCTTCACCAGCAACAGCCTTGGCCAAGAGTGTCTTACCGGTGCCTGGAGGACCTACGAGGAGGGCTCCTTTGGGAATCTTGCCTCCGAGATTGGTGAACTTCTGCGGGTTCTTAAGGAATTCAACTATCTCCTGCACTTCCTGCTTGGCTTCGCTGAGTCCGGCCACATCCTCAAAGGTGACACTCATCTTGTTGTCCTTTTCATAGACTTGGGCCTTGCTGCGGCCTACATTGAAGATGCCGCCGATACCGCCGCCACCACCTCCATTCTTGCTGCCCATACCTCGGAAGAGGATGAACCAGAAGAGGAGAATCATAATGAGCGGGGAGAGGATGTTGAACAGTATATCCCATCCGCCGCCAGACTTCTCGTAGCGAACGTCGGCTTTGAACTGGCTGTCTTCGGCTTGGCTCCACCTTTCGACGTCTTCGGCAAACTTGTCGGCCGAGGGTATGTTGGTCTCGATGGAGAACTCGCGGTTTTCGGCCTTGGCCTGATCATAAGCTTGCTTGATGCTCTGAAGGTTTTCGGCTTCGGGTGCCTTCTGGAGACGTGCAACGCAGATTCCCGTCTTGGTGTTGACGACAAGCGAACTGAAGTCACCCTCCTGTGCCATACGACCGAAGTCGGAATAGCCTACCTCGCGCGACGTTTCGCCACCCGAGAAGAAATAGACACCGAAGAGGATGCCAATGATGATGAGGTAAATCCAGTAGAAATTGAACCCACCGCCCATACGCTTGCCTCCACTGGTGCGTGGCGGCTGGGGGCCGGGTTTTTCGCTCTTTGGAGCTGGTTTCTTGTTTATGTCTTTTTCGTATGCCACGGTTTCAATGAATAATTAACAATGAATAATTCGCAATTAACAATGGGGTTCCTTAGTCGAGGTCGGGGACTTGGGTAATCTTGGCATCTTCCCAGAGGCTTTCAAGACGGTAGAAGTCGCGTGTCTCACGCTGGAAGATGTGGACAAGGAGGTATCCGTAATCGATGGCTACCCATTGTCGGTTCTGCAATCCCACGACGCCTTGGCGATGCTGACCAGACTTCTTTTCGACATAGTCGATGAGCTTGTTGGCAATGCCCAGCACGTGGGTGGAAGAGGTGCCTTCGCAAACCACGAAGTATTGGAAAGCGGCTTCGTCGAGCTGGCGCATATCGATGACACGGATGTCGCGTGCCTTGCTGTCCTGAAGACCTTCGATGATGATTTCTATAAGTTCGTCTGTCATTTTAAATAATTTGCGCGCAAAGATAGTTATAATTCTTGACATTTCGGCATAAAATTGAAAAAAAACGTGCAATCTTTGAGTTTTTTTGCAAAATTCTTGCTTATAAGTGAAAATATGAGTATATTTGCGTCGCAATTTTTGAAAGAAATGTTACAATATCATCAATAATTCATCAAAATGGAAATACAAGGACGCATTATTCAGGTCATGCCTTTAGCATCGGGAGTGAGCAAGGCTGGCAATAATTGGAAAAAGCAGGAATACCTGCTGGAGACTAAGGACCAATACCCACGCAAGGTTCTGTTCTACTTTTTCAACAATACCGTTGACCAATACCCTCTTCAGGTGGGCGATGACATCATTCTGAGCTTTGACATCGAAAGCCGCAGTTTCGTGGGTCGTGACGGCGTAGAGCGCTGGTCGACCGATATACGTGGTTTCAAGGCTGAGAAGGTTACCGACCAGCAGCCCCAGCCTACTGACTTCAGCCCTGCAGCACCACAGTATCAGCAGCCGCAATATCAGACGCCACAGCCTGCCGTGCCGCAGTATCCTGTCGATCCGACACCACAGCCAAGCAATACAGACGATCTTCCGTTCTGATAATAAAGACCCTCATAAGAAAAAGGCCCGCAAGAAATTGCGGGCCTTTCTTTAGTTGGCCATTTCGGCGATAAACTTGATGCGCACCAGTCGAATCTCTTCCTCGGTATAGACCGAGCCCCATTCCTGCACGGCTGCTTCAAGATCATCATTGGGTGACTCCTTGAAATACTGGTAAAGTTCATCAACGTCTTCCTTGTCCATAATGTCCTCGAGGAAGTAGTCAATGTTGATGTGGGTACCACTAGCAATAATGGCTTCGAGATCGTCAAGAAGTTCCTTGAAATCTATGTGCTGCCCTTGTGCCAGTTCATCAAGGGCGATCTTTCGGTCGATAGCCTTGATGATGTCGAGTTTCTTCTTGCTCTTGTTGGCTACAGTGCGTACGCGCAAATCTTCGGGACGCACAATCTCATTTTCGTCGCAGTGGCGCTTGATGAGAGCGCAGAACTCCTCGCCGTAGCGTTTGGCCTTTCCTGCACCGACACCGGGAACATTCTGCAGTTCCTCGATGGTGATGGGGTAGGTGGTTGCCATCGCTTCGAGGGATGGATCCTGGAAGATGACGTAGGGTGGTAGTTCAAGTTTCTTGGCCACCTTCTTACGGAGGTCCTTGAGCATGTTGTAAAGTTCCTCGTCGGCAGCTGCGCTAGCGCCAGCACCTTTGACTTCCTCTTCCTCCATCTCGTCTTCGTCGAGTTCGACGACAATGCTAAACGGCTTGGGACTGTTGAGGAACCGCTTGCCGGCAGCGGTGACCTTGAGAAGACCGTAGGTCTCGATGTCCTTGGCAAGGTACTTGTCGACAAGGGCTTGGCGGATGACGGCATTCCAGATGTCGGGCGTCTCGTCGTTACCCGAACCAAAGCACTCGAGCTGGTCGTGCTGATAGCCAACTACTTCGTCAGTGCGAATACCTTCCAGGATGGTGACAACGTAGTCCTGCTTGAACTTTTCCTTAAGAGCGAGGACAACCTCGATGACTGCGCAAAGGAGTTCCTTTGCCTCCAAGCGTTTCTTGGGTTTGCGGCAGTTGTCGCAGTTGCCGCACTCGTCTTCCTTGTAGTCTTCGCCGAAATAGTGGAGCAAAGCCTTTCGGCGGCACATCGACGTCTCGGCATAGGCCTGCGTCTCCTTGAGGAGCAGTCGCCCAATTTCCTGTTCGGCTATAGGCTTACCCTGCATAAATTTCTCAAGCTTGATGAGGTCTTTCTCACTATAGAATGCGATGCACTCTCCTTCGCCTCCATCGCGGCCTGCACGTCCAGTCTCCTGATAGTAGCCTTCGAGGCTCTTGGGCATATCGTAGTGGATGACGTAGCGCACGTCGGGTTTGTCGATGCCCATACCGAATGCAATGGTTGCCACGATGACATCGACATCTTCTTTGAGGAAGGCGTCCTGATTCTCACTACGCACAGTAGAATCCATACCGGCATGATAGGGCAGCGCCTTGATGTTGTTAGCTTTGAGTACCTCGGCAAGCTCTTCAACCTTTTTGCGAGAAAGACAATAGATGATACCCGACTTGCCGGGACGCTGCTTGATGTAGCGGATTATGTCGCGATCGATGTTATCGTTCTTTGAACGTACTTCGTAGTAAAGGTTGGGACGGTTAAACGATGACTTGAAGACAGTGGCCTTAAGGATGCCGAGGTTCTTCATAATGTCCTGCTGCACCTTAGGTGTAGCAGTGGCTGTAAGTGCGATGAGTGGACGTGAACCTATCTCGTTGATGATGGGACGAATTCGCCGATATTCAGGGCGGAAGTCGTGCCCCCACTCGGAGATACAATGAGCCTCATCGACTGCGAAGAACGATACCTTGACAGTACGAAGGAAGTCGATGTTCTCCTGCTTGGTAAGCGACTCAGGGGCGACGTATAGCAGTTTGCACTTGCCATCGATGATATCCTGTTTTACTTGGTCGATGGCAGATTTGGTCAGGGAAGAGTTGATGAAATGAGCTACATTGTCTTCTTCGGAGAAGTTGCGCATAGCATCGACCTGATTCTTCATAAGTGCGATGAGAGGAGAGATGACGATAGCCGTCCCTTCCATCAAAAGTGATGGGAGCTGATAGCATAGCGACTTGCCTCCACCGGTGGGCATAAGCACAAAGGTGTCGTTGCCCTCCATCAGGTTAGTGATAATCGCTTCTTGATTACCTTTGAATGTATCGAATCCGAAGTGTAACTTCAGACTTTCGTGCAATGTCTTGTTCATAATCTCAATTTTCTATCGCAAATATATATAGGAATTATGACACTACCAAATTTTTTGCAAAGAAAATTCAAATTATACATAAAAAAACTGCTATTTCACAATACAAATAGCAGTTCGAGGGGTTAATCCTGTAGTTTTTCGAGTTTTTCAGAGGCTTCGAGCCATTCGAACGACACATCGTCCATTTCGCTCTTGAGAGCAGCATGGCGTATGTAGAGCTGCTGATCCTGGCTTCCTTCTGGTGTCGACATACGAGCCTCAAGCTCGTCAATTTGCGCCTGTAAGTCTTCGAGTTTGTCCTCGATGGCCTTTATTTGCCTTTCGAGCTTGGCGGTTTGTGCCTTAAGGGCTTTTTGCTGTTCGAAAGAGAGGCCTCGACTACCACCGCTAAGCGGGGGAAGGCTGGCGGCTGCGGCACGGGGATCGACGGAGGACTTGGTCGAAGGTGAGGCAATGGTTGTCGCGGATGGCTGAGTCGCTGACGAAGATGAGGATGCAGGAACTGCAGTGGGAGATTGCCGCTTCTCGAGTTCCTGTAGACTTTCGAGGTTTTTCTTCTGCAGGTATTCGTAGATGCCACCGAGATGCTCCTTGACACGCTGATGTCCAAACTCATAGACTTTCTGAACTAGACCGTCGAGGAAATCGCGATCGTGACTTACGAGGATGACCGTTCCGTCGAAGGCTTGGATGGCGTCCTTGAGCACTTGTTTGGAGGGAATGTCGAGATGGTTGGTGGGCTCGTCGAGGATAAGCAGATTGACTGGCTGGAGCAGCAGGCGAATCATAGCCAAACGGCTGCGCTCGCCACCGGAAAGGACGCGCACAGGCTTGTCAATGGCTTCACCCCCAAAGAGGAACGCGCCCAGAATGTCGCGAATCTTGGTGCGGATGTCTCCTACAGCCACTCGGTCTATAGTGTCGAATACAGATAGATCGTCATCGAGAAGTTGAGCTTGGTTCTGCGCATAGTAACCAATCTTGACACCATGGCCGACCTTGAGGTTCCCGTCAAACGGGATTTGTCCCATAATGCACTTGACAAGTGTGGATTTGCCTTCGCCATTACGGCCAACGAAAGCCACCTTATCTCCACGGCGGATGGTGAGATCGACGTGGTCGAAGACGACATGGTCGTAGGCTTTGCGCACATCCTGGCAGATAACGGGGTAATCGCCTGAGCGTGGAGCAGGAGGAAACTTCAAATTAAGGCGAGAGTTGTCGACTTCGTCGATTTCGATGGGCACCTGTTTTTCGAGCCACTTGATGCGCGACTGGACCTGTATAGCCTTGGTGGCCTGGTAACGGAATCGCTCAATAAAGTCACGCGTTTCCTGTAATTCCTTCTGCTGGTTGACGTAGGCACGACGCTGCTGCTCGATGCGTTCCTGATGTAGGACAACGTACTTCGAGTAGTTGACGTTATAGTCGTGAATGGTTCCGCATGTAATCTCGATGGTACGGTTGGTGACGTTGTCGAGGAAGGCGCGGTCATGGCTCACCAGCACCACACTGCTGCCGCTTTGGGCAAGGAACTTCTCGAGCCACTGGATGGATTCGATGTCGAGGTGGTTAGTGGGCTCGTCGAGTAGGAGAAGGTTGGGCCGCTGCAAGAGGATCTTGGCAAGTTCTATTCGCATGCGCCAACCTCCCGAGAACTCGCAGGTGGGGCGATCGAAATCGGTGCGTTCGAAGCCGAGGCCTATGAGGGTGCGTTCAATCTCGGCATCGCGGTTCTGCGACTGTATGACGGTGAGCTGTTCGTTGAGCTCGGTCATAGCTTCGATGAGGTCAGCATAGGACTGCGACTCGTAGTCGGTGCGCGACTGCAAGACGCTGTTCATATCGGCCAGTCGCTGCTCGAGAGCGATGGTCGAAGCGAAGGCCTTCTCGGTTTCCTGACGGACGGTCATCGTGTCGCTGAGTATCATCACCTGCGGCAGGTATCCGATAGTGAGTTCCTTGGGTTTCGAAACACGACCGCGGGAAGGGGATTGTAAGCCGGCAATGATTTTTAGCATTGTGGATTTGCCGGCGCCGTTCTTGCCAACAAGGGCAATACGGTCGTGACGATTGATAACAAAGTTTACGTCGGTGAAGAGCGGTTTGACACCAAACTCCACCGACAACTGTTCAATACTTACCATTTCTCGTTCTGCATTGCATCGATAAGCAGCGTCTCATTGTTGCGAGTACGCTCAAGCATCTTGAGGAGTTTCTCCATAGCCTCAACGGGTGTGTGTTCGGAAAGGAATCGACGCAGGATCCACATGCGATTGGACGTGGTCTGGTCGAGTAGGAGGTCATCGCGGCGGGTAGAAGAGGCGAGCAAATCGACGGCGGGGAAGATGCGCTTGTTGGCGATCTTTCGGTCGAGCACAAGTTCCATATTACCCGTTCCCTTGAATTCCTCGAAGATGACTTCGTCCATCTTCGAACCGGTCTCGATGAGGGCGGTCGCGATGATAGTGAGCGAACCACCGCCTTCGATGTTACGTGCGGCTCCGAAGAATCGCTTAGGCTTCTGTAGGGCATTGGCCTCGACACCTCCAGAAAGGACCTTGCCACTCGAAGGAGAGACAGTGTTGTAGGCACGTGCGAGACGGGTGATGGAATCGAGGAGAATGACCACATCGTGACCGCATTCGGTGAGACGTTTTGCCTTTTCGATGACCATATCGGCCACCTTGACGTGACGATCGGCAGGCTCGTCGAAGGTTGAAGCGATGACTTCTGCGTTGACATTGCGCTGCATATCGGTCACTTCTTCGGGACGTTCGTCGATCAAGAGGACGATGATATATGCTTCGGGATTGTTCTGACTGATGGCAGTTGCTATCTCCTGGAGAATGACGGTCTTACCTGCTTTTGGTGGCGCTACGATCATAGCACGCTGACCCTTGCCAATGGGAGCGAACATATCGATGACGCGGCATGACGGACTGTCGTCATGTCCCTTGGTGAGATTGAACTTCTCATTGGGGAACAGAGGCGTGAGATGTTCAAAAGGTACGCGATCGCGTACGAACTCAGGCGTACGACCATTGATCTTATCGACAGAGACAAGCGGGTAATTGTGTTCACCGACACGAGGTGGACGAATCGCTCCTTCGACGACATCACCTTGCTTGAGGTTGTTCTGCTTGATCTGCTGTTGGCTGACGAAAATATCGTCGGGGGAGGAGAAGTAGTTGTAGTCGCTGGAACGGAGGAATCCGAAGCCGTCGGGCATAATTTCGAGCACTCCACAACCTGTGAGGACACCATCGAACTCATCGCGGCTAGCAGGTATAACACCATTCTCTTCTTCCTCCTCTTCAAGTTCTTCCTGCACTTGGTTCTGGGTAGCGGTCTTTGCTTCCTGTTCAGCCTGATTGCGTTGCTTTTCCTGCTGCTGATTCTGCTTCTTCTTTTTCTTGCTGTGGGTAGTGGCGTGGCCACCGCTGCCGAACATATCCTGGAAGAAGTTCTTATTCTTCTGGATAAGTTCCTGAGTGCCGTCGTCTTCCTGCGGCTGGGGTTCTTCGTAGTACCCATTATCGTCGTCTTGATATCCCATCTGGTCGTCGTAGCCTTCGGGTTGATCGATGTAACCATCAGGAGCAGGCATATACTCTTCAGGATACTCTTCGCCCTCGTAATAAGGCGGTTGTCCATCGGGGAATCCGTCGTTGGGATATCTATCGTCAGGGTATCCATCATTTGGATAACCGTCGATTGGATATCCATCGTCGGGGTAACCATCATTGGGATATCCTTCGTCAGGATAGTCGCCAGGATAACTGCCCTCATCGTAATATACTGGCTGCTCCTCGGGATAGTTTTCTTCGGGATTGCCTTCGTCGGGCATCGATTGCTGTGGAGCATCAGCAGGATGATCGTCCAATGGGGTAAGGTCTGTGTCGGCAGGTAGGGCGGGTTCAGTAGTTTCTTCGGGGAAGAGGGTGGAAGACTGGGCTTCCAATTCTGCCTTGCTCTTACGGCCACGCTTCTTGGGAGCCACAACATCTCCGGATGTTGCGTCAGCAGTTTTGGCCGTCTTTTTGCTGCGGGAAGATTTCTCCTTGGCGGTTGCATCGGTGACATCGGCCGTTTTGGGCTTGCGACCACGCTTCTTAGGCACATTTCCTTCAGGGGTACTTTCGGCCTCAAGGATCTGTTTGATGCAATTGTCAAGATTGTTAAAGTCGGGGTTGGAAATGTTGAGCGACTTAACGAGAGATACTATCTCCTCAAATGGCATATTATACAATTCTTCTGCGGAATGCATAGTAATATAAAAGTTGGAAAATAATCAAAAAGGAAAAAATGGGGGGATGCACAAATTGGAATAATATTGAATAGAAACTGGTATTTTAATCTTATTGTGCGACGCAAAGATAGTGTTTTCGTTTTTAAAAAGCAAATTTTCTTTTGACTTTTTTGGGAAAAATAACAATTTCTATAAAAATAAGGGCAGAATAGATGTTAGATATGGCTATTTGCCCTCTTTTTGTGCATTTTTCCTCCATTTGTTCCATGGCCAGAGATCATAGAGATTGCGGAAATCCTTGCGGAGGATGAAGCCAATTCCCTGGGTCGTGAGAGCGTTGTTTATCGAATAATCGCGCTCGTTGTAATGGCTGTAAGCCTTAGCACGGATGGTTCCACTAAGGTTGATCAGAAATTCGATATCGAAGTCTCCGATGAACGAATTTGTGTTGCCCATACCGATACGATTGGCAGGATCGCGATAACCGACATTGCCATTGAGTAGCAATCGGTCACCGAGGAGGCGGGTGGAGAGGCTGAGGTCCATTTCCATATCGCTGAAGTCGCCTTTGTCGGTGCGGAAATTGGTGCCCATTGTGAAGTTGTCACTTATGTGACCCAATATCTGGTTGAGCTGCGAGGTGATGCTGGCACTGGCAAATGATGTGAGTTCGGAGCCAGTACGGCTTTGCGAAGATTGCACATACTGGGGTGTATAGAACTTGGAGAAAAGGAGCAGGTAGATGACTTCCTGATTGAGCATCTCCTGTGTGCTGATTGTGTTATTGACGTATGCGTTTATTTCCTCGCTAACATTTTTTACCTCAAGGTCAAAGTTGATGATAGGCGCGGAAAGCTGCCCCGTGATGTTAAGTATCAGATCGACGGGTACAGAGGTGCGACTCAAAGAACCCAATTGCACGATGGACTCGTCGAGGTCGAGGAGGTTGACTGAAGGGATGTTATAACGACAATCAAGGCTGAGTTCGGCTTCGCTTGGCACGCCATTGAATCGCACGAAGGAGGTGTTCTGGAGTTTGAACTCCTTGCTCATCAGGTCACCTTTCACATTCATTTTGTAGCTGCCTTGGCTGATACGATAAGTGCCTGCGAGTGTGATGTCACGACGCGGGTCATAACGTATAGAGAGATTGCCGCTGCCGCGCCCTTGCAAAAGGTCTTCAGACAATGGGTCGAGTTGGATGAAGGCTTGGCATTGTTCCGTTCCGGTAACCTGCAGATCGACCTGTAGGTCGGTAGGCTCTTCGTCGATGTTCATAGTTTGAACAAGCGGGGTCTGCATACCGTTAGAACCTGGTTCGTCCACGCTGTCGGACAAAGATTGCAGTTGATTCTTGTCGCGGAATGTGAGGAAGGAATAGGCCTCTTGTTCGGGGTCGATATCCTGTTCATAAGGAGATAGATAAACCCACGACTTGTCGGTGGTGCCCACATTCATGCTGACACGATGCTTCCCGTTGCCGCCCTTCAGTTGAGCTTGTCCTTGCACGTAAATTTGTCCCCAATAGATACGACCAGGTTTCTTCTCACGATCGAGTGCCAGGAATCCCTGGTTGGCTTGCGGCATATCTACCTGGACGTCGTAGAGGAAGTTATGAAGGTGCTGATGGTCAATGCGTGCATCAAGAGTGAGCGGATGACCATGGCAATCATCAACATAAGCATTTTTGACATAAATAAGGTTCGGTTCGAGGTGAACTGTATCGGCGATATGGAAGTGTGCACCAATGAGATCGTGAGTGAAACGTCCATCAAGGTAAGGATGACCTGTGAGTTGCAAGTGTTCAAAATCGCCGTAGAGACGTACCGGACCCGTTATGCGCCCTGAGAACTGCTGCAGGATACTCCCTGTCCAGTTGTTGATGAAGCCCATAGGCAGATGATCGGGCTCGACACGCAGGTCCATTGTAGCGGGCGAAGTGAGCTGCAAATCGAATTCGGCATGAGACTTATAGACAGAGTCGGTGGTGATGTCGGCAGAGATGGTGGCAAACTTCTGGGGTACCTGTACTTCGGCAGAGAGGAAGGCGTTACCAAGAAGCGTGTCGATATAGGAGAAGTTTTGCACGTAGAGACTGTCTGCCTTGATGAGAAGGTCAGGCTCGCTGCTGATGTAGATGTTGCCGGTGGCTTTGCCTCCGAAATGCATATAGTTCTTTTCGAATCCTCCAAGCACCTGGTCAAGATCAAAATGCTTCAAACTGAAGATCAGATTCTTCTTGCCGCCCTTGCCCAATGAACCTGATGCAGCCAGTTCCTGGGATTTGCCTGAGAGTTTGAAGTTCTCGATGACATAGTCACCTTCTTCGTTTTGCATCAGATGAGCACCTGAAAGTTGAACTTGCTCGCTGTTGAAGAGTAGTTGGGTCGGTTCGAGAGTGACATCGAGAGGGTCGGGCACAATGCGTCCTTGCAATGTGCCAACGAGGCGATGCTGCTGAGTGAGTGCCTCAAAGTCGAGGACAGGTAGCAGTATGCCATTGCCATCGTCCTCAATGTCAAGTGTGGCAGCCAAGGCTCTACCATTCTGCAGATCGAGGGCAGGAAGTTCAGCATGGGCATCCACAAAGTGGTTGGCCGAGTCGATGCGTGCTTCGAACAATCCCTCGCGATTCATGGCAATGGGGATGCTGAGTATAGCGAAGAGGTCGTTAATGACAGGTATTCTTCCCTTGATGTGATATTCGTGGTTTAGACGGTTGCGGTCATAGGTGATCTGAGCAATGGAACTCTGCAATTCTCCCCTTTCTGATGTGCCCTCGAAAACAATATTGTCGAGGTCAAGATGTTGATCTCCCTTTTCGAGAAATAGATTGGAAATCTTCATGTCACCCTCTGCATCGTGCCAGTTGGAAGCAATGACATCGGCATGGATGCGCGCAGAGATAGTCAAACTGTCGAGGTGCTTGTTTTTTGTGAGCTTCAGTCCGTTGGGATTAAAATGGTCAATCGTTCCATCCATTCTGAAATGGCGATCGGGCTGCGAAAAATCGATGTTGAATTTCGAATTGATATCTCCGAGGCTATCGTTTAGGGCAATGTTTCCGTTGAATTTGTGTTCTTGAACCTCGCCGTTGATTCTTACATCACGGAAGGGGTGTTCTTTCCAAACGATTTCACCAATGTTGCCGATAAGGGTCAACCGTAGTGGACGCTTGGGGCAGATGACGGCCACATAGTCGAGATCGAAGACAGAATGGCCTAATTCAGTCTTTTCAGGAAGGATACGATCCAATTCGAATCCGTCGGTCTTGCAATGCCCTCGAAGTGTGAATAGTCGATCCTTTAAACTGATGTTGGAGGGCGACTTCTGCATCTCCAGATCGGCATCAAGTACGGCGTTGCCAATATCTGTCGAAAGACGACCGGACAATTGGGCATGGCATGGCATACCTTGGATGGTACCGTTCATGCGGACATTGCCCAAAGTGTCGATACGTAGGCCGAGGTCGTGGATATCGGCGGAAATATAAATGCTGTCGAGCGGGTTCTTGAGCTGGGTGACTTGAAATCTGGCCGAAGTATATAATTGATGAATGCCCTTGAGCCTGGGGTGGCCATTGGGAAGATCGAGTTGCTTAAGGTCGAATTCCAATTGGTCGGAAGTGCCATCGATATCAGCAAGGACAGAAACTTGTGGATTGTTAAGTTCCAGGCCCTTCAACTTGAGCAGGAATCGATTTTCACCTTCGGGTGCATTTAGCACTTCCTTGACGTTCATCGAAAGTTCGCAACGGTCGGCTTTGATTGAGGAATTGTGCTCTTCACAGTGGAATTTCTTTATAAGCAGAAGATTTCCGTGGACGTGCAGGTTTGCGCTCAACTTGTCGATAGAGATGTGATTAGGGTCGATGGGACTGTCGGCAAGAGGAGATTGGTCGAGAATGTCATAGCTCAGCCGCCCTTGGCGTAAGAGAATGGCGTTAAGATCGAGTTTTTCAATGAATGGTTTGCGATTGGGGTCGTTGTCGCGCTTGAAGGCATCAATGAGAAACTGATAGTTGGCAGCGCTGTCGACCGAAGCGCGATAGGTTCGGATGTCGAAGTCGATGAGCTGACAGGTGTTGAGAACAAGATGGTGTGAGAGAAGGGGAAGCAGGTCGAAGGCAACCATGGCACGACGAGCGTAGATGAGGGTGTCGTTCCGCTGGTCATAAATGGTCAAATCGTTCAACACCACCTGATTAAGCCAATTGACTTCAGCATCCCCCTCAATAGTGATGCGCGAATTGATTTGTTCGCTCAAGAGGTCAGTCAGCGATTTTTTGACGACTAGGCCTGTCAGATTGAAATGTAGGGCAAGATAAAAGACTATAGCCAAGATCACCACAGCATAAACTATGGTGTGCAGACTTCCTCGGATGAAGGCTAATAGTTTTTTCACTTGCGTTGTCTATTCAGTTTTCTTGAGCTGTCTATTCAGGTAGGGGATAGATGGCATACTGCTTGCGTATCGCCTTGAATCGTACTAAATCGGCTTGCCAGGATTTACGGATTTGAGCTTCGGTCAATCCAGCTTTTAGCTGGTTGTAGAGTTGGTCGCTGCCTGCAAGCATATTGAAGAATTTGGCTCGGGTAATCCATCCCCATCCTTTCTCTTTCTGATACTGCAAATAGAATTTGAGACTGAAACCACGAGGTGCATCTACATTGCGTAAGTCGTGACTGCCGAACATCTCGAATGGATGATCGGTCCCACGACCCACACTCACTTCCGAGCCTTCGAACAGACAGAGGCTGGGATAAAGGGCGATGGCGTGATCGTTCTGAAGGTTTTTCGAAGGTCCAATAGGCAAACTGTAAGGCTGACCATGTTTCCAATTGGCACATGGGATGATGGTGAAATGGTCTTGAGGTTCGGACATACCGGGTTGACGTTTTTCGTCAAGCCAACCCATTTCAGCCATGATGCGTGCCAATTCACCCAAGGTACAGCCGTGCATCAAGGGGATGGGTATGATACCTACGAAACTCTCGTATCCAGGTTTCAGCGTGGGACCATCGACTGTATCGTTGGGATTCGGACGGTCGAGAATGATGAGTTCCTTATGTTGTTCTCCACAGGCTTGCATCACATAATAAAGCGTGGATAGATAGGTATAGAAACGGCAACCTACGTCCTGGATATCGAAGACGAGGACGTCGATCCCATCCATCCAATCCTTCCGGGGCTTTTTGTCATTGCCGTAAAGACTATAGATGCTGAGTCCTGTCGATGCATCCTTGCCATCCTTGATATGTGCACCTGCTTCGGCTGAACCCTTGTAACCATGCTCAGGAGCCATAATGCAACGTACGTCAACACCTCGGCTCAAGAGGGTGTCGGGGAGCGGGATGTACGCGCCATCGGATAGCCGCTGTACGACAGCCGTCTGGTTGACCACCAGTCCCACACGTTTGCCTTCGAGCATCGGAAGGTATTGGCTCATCGATTCTGCACCGGTCCTGACACGTTCCGTTGCATTTATTTGGGCTAAAGATGGGGTGGAAAGCAGGAGAAAAGCCAACCAAAGGAGGAAATATGCTAAATTTATTCGCTTCATCGTTTGAAATGTCCAAAAAAAGCAGTACTTTTGCGGCGCAAATATACGAATAATAATTGAAACAACCAAATAAAAAATGATAAAAATGAATCCATACGACATCATCTATCACTTTTATCCTAACGATACTGCACTCCGACGTCTTTTGATACTCCATAGCGAAAAAGTGCGCGATAAGGCATTTTCTATTTTGGAGACTGCTCGACAGAACAATTCGTTCACTGATCTATTGTCCATCGACGAACAGTTGGTCAACGATGGTGCCCTACTTCACGATATTGGCATTGGCAGGACGCATGGACCTGGAATTCATTGTGAAGGCAGTGAACCTTACATTTGCCATGGTATCATAGGTGCACGGATGCTTCGAGATTTGATAGAAGGTAATCGTTGCTCGGATTTTTCGGTTGAGCCAGAACGATTGGAACAGATTGCTCGCATCTGCGAACGGCACACTGGAGCCGGACTTTCAGTAAAGGATATCGTCAATCAGAATCTGCCGATTACTCCTCCCCGAGACCTCGTTCCCGAGACGTTGGAGGAGAAACTTGTATGCCTGGCTGACAAGTTCTATAGCAAGTCTGGAGACCCGTCGAAGGAGAAGGATTTTGAGAGAGTCAAGCGCTCGATGATGAAATTCGGAGCTGACAGCACAGCACGTTTTGAGGAGTTGTGCCGTCTTTTTTCTGTGAATTTAGGTTAAAAATTTGTTTTTCTACTTATTTATATATATATTTGCGCCCGTTTTATTCGCGTAAATGATTGAGTCGGCTTTTTGTTCAGCCGATAATTGAAAATGGAAAAGCAAGATTATTACGAAGTACTTGGCATCGAAAAGACTGCCACGATAGAGGAAATCAAGCATGCGTATCGCAAGCTCGCTATCAAATATCACCCTGACAAGAATCCCGGCGACAAGACGGCTGAAGAGAAATTCAAGCAATGTGCTGAAGCTTATGAGGTCTTGAGTGACCCCCAGAGGCGTCAACGTTATGACCAGTTTGGTTTCAACGACCCCTTTGGAGGCGGAGCTAGTGGTGGCGGCGGATTCAATCCCTTTGATATCTTCAATTCCTTCTTTGGAGGCTCCAGTTCTGGTGGATTCAGTAGTTTCTTTGGTGGCGATGATGACGAACCTGGTGGACAACGTGGTTCATCCATTCGTGTTCGCGTCAAAGTCAGTCTGGCAGATGTAGTTACAGGTGTCGAGAAGCACCTCAAGATCAAGAAATACGTCCAGTGTCCCCATTGCCATGGCACGGGTGCCAAAAATGGAACCGAGTTCGAGACCTGCGGAAAATGTCACGGCCGTGGTCGTGTTGTGCAAGTTGTCAACAGCCTCTTTGGTCGTATGCAGACCGAATCTGTCTGTCCTGACTGCAAGGGAACAGGCAAGAAGATCAAGACCCGTTGCACCAATTGCCACGGCGAGGGTGTGATATTGGGCGAACAGGTTGTAGATGTCAAGATTCCTGCTGGCGTAGCTGGTGGTATGCAACTGACGATGCAAGGCTACGGTCATGCCGGCAAGATGGGTGGAGAAGCCGGCGACCTCTTAATCCTCATCGAGGAGGAAAATCATCCCGATTTTATTCGTCAGGACTCTACTCTCTATTACAATCTGCTTGTTGATTTCCCAACAGCAGCATTGGGAGGAGAGGTCACAGTGCCCCTTGTACAAGGCTCAAAGAAGGTCACTATAAAGGCCGGTACACAACCAAATACTCAGCTGACTATTTCCGGAGAAGGTCTTCCGCAGGTCGATCGTTATGGACGTACGTCGATGCGTCGTGGTGATTTGATCGTCAACGTGGGCGTTTACGTCCCCGAGAAGTTGACCGACAGTCAGCGTAAACTTGTCGAGCAGATGCGCGAGAGCGATGCTTATAAGGCCCCTGCATCTGCATTTGCCAAGTTTAAGGAGCATTTCAAGTCGATGTTCAATTGATTTTGAAATCAAAAGATATTACCTTCTGTTTTTCTAAATTCCAATTTTATACCCAACTATTCTATGCTTAAGCACCTTCGCCGACTTCTGGCCCTAGTCTTCCTTTTGGGCCTCAATTGGCTGTTCCTGGACTTTACTGGCTCTGCTCAGCATTGTGTGGGATGGATGGCCAAGTTGCAGCTCTTGCCTGCTTTGCTCGCTTTTAATTGGGTTGTGGTGATAGTCCTTGTGGCCATTACCGTGCTCATGGGCCGTATCTATTGTTCTGTGATATGCCCTTTGGGCATTATGCAGGACGTTATCTCTTGGATTTCCGGCAAACTCAAGCTTGACAAGAACAAGCGTCGTTTCGGTCGTTTCTCCTACGAGAACAGCAAAGGTCTCAATATTCTTCGCTACACGCTCTTTGGATTGTTCGTTGTTTGCCTCTTTGCCGGATTTGGAACTTTTGTGCAGTTGCTTGCTCCGTATAGCTCATTTGGACGCATTGTCACGATGTTGTTGCAGCCTTTGTACGAGATGGGCAACAATCTCTTGGCCGACCGTAGTGAAGCTACGGGCAACTTCGACTATTATCGGGTCGATGTGTGGATGCGCTCGATGCCTGTCTTCATTGTCGCCGCTGTGACGTTCGTCGTCATTTTCATCATGGCGTGGGTTGACGGTCGTTTCTATTGCAATCGTCTTTGTCCTGTCGGCACTCTGCTTGGTATTCTTTCTGCCAAGCGTGTTGTTGGCATCGACATCAAGGCCGACAAGTGCAAATCCTGCCGTCTTTGTGAACGAGCCTGCAAGAGTTCTGCTATTTTCATTCCTAATCGCGACCAAAAGCTGAAGGGCCTTGTCCCTGCTGTTGACAGCACGCGTTGTGTCGACTGCTTTAACTGTATTGACACGTGTCAGCATGGAGCCCTTTCGTTCTCGCGCGTTTCATGCCCATTGAGCGATGTGCAACCTGTTGTCGCAAAGGAAAATATTGATGCAAGTGCCTCAAATAATGCTAATGGCCCAACACGCCGCGCATTCCTTACTGCTACAGCAACGGTGCTTGGAGCTTCTCTTGCCAAGGCTCAGGAGAAAACTACCGATGGTGGATTGGCAGCAATTACAGGAAAGAACCGTCCAGAACGGAAACAACCGATTTGTCCTCCTGGCGCCATTAGCCTGAAGAACATGCAGCAGAAATGTACGGGATGTCAGCTTTGTGTCTCGGAATGTCCGAATGATGTGCTTCGTCCGAGCAATGACCTCATGCACATGATGATGCCTACAAGCAGTTACGAGCGCGGCTTCTGTCGACCGGAATGTACTCGCTGCTCGGATGTTTGTCCTGCAGGAGCCATTGTCAAGTTCCCTGGTGACGAGAAGGAACGTCGTGCCGTGAAGTCGAGCACAAAGATCGGTACGGCCCATTGGATCGCCGAAAACTGTATTGTCAACACCGATGGTGTGAGCTGCGGCCTTTGCAGCCGTCGTTGTCCGACCTCTGCCATCAAGATGGTGCTCAGCGATCCCAACGATCGCAAGAGTTTGCGCATCCCTGCTGTCGACGAAGAGCGATGCATCGGATGTGGAGCTTGTGAGAACCTTTGTCCTTCGCGCCCATTCTCAGCAATTTATGTTGAGGGCATAGATGTTCAACGTGAAATCTGATTTGACTATGGAAAAACATAATTTTATCAATAGGCGAGAGTTTCTTCGTCGTTTAGGCTTAGGAAGTGCTGTTGTCGGAGCTGGAGTAGCTCTGCAGTCATGTACTGGAGGTGCCGTCAAGCCTCTGGATGTCATTGGCGATTTTGATCCTTCGGGAAGTCCTTTCAGCGAGGATCAGTTGGGCGAGATGACCTATCGCATCAATCCTTTCACAGGAGACAAGGTTTCTATCCTAGGTTATGGCATGATGCGTCTTCCTCAGATTTTAGGCAAGAATCTGGGACCTGGCGAAAATTCCATCGATCAAGAACAGACCAACAAGCTGGTGAAATATGCGTTGGATCATGGTGTGAATTATTTCGACACCAGTCCCGCTTATGGCAAGGGTTTCTCCGAGTTGGCTACAGGTACAGCCTTGAAGCAGTCGGGTTATCCTCGCAATAGCTATTATATCGCTACCAAGATGTCGAACTTCGCACCTCAGGACTGGACTACTAAAGCTTCGCAGGATATGTTCCATCGAAGCCTCAAGTTCTTACAGACTGATTACATCGATTATTTGCTTCTGCATAGCATTGGTGGCACGGCTCGCGATGGAGGCAAGGAATTGGATGCCATCGAGACCTTTAACAAGCGTTTCATGGAGAATGGTATTCTTGATTGGCTTGTCGAACAAAAGAAGAAAGGCGTCATTCGTAATCTCGGCTTTAGTTTTCATGGAGATGTCAAGGTTTTTGACATGGCGATGAAATGGCACGATGAAGGCAGATATCATTTTGACTTTGCACAGATACAGATGAACTATGTGGACTGGCTGCATGCTAAGGAACAAAATTCACGTAACGTCAATGCCGAGTATTTATATACGGAATTGAACAAACGTGGAATTCCAGCAGTCATCATGGAGCCATTATTGGGAGGTCGTTTGAGCCGTCTGCCCAATCATGTCATTGCTCATTTCAAGAGCCGTGAACCTCAGATGAGTTCCGCTTCTTGGGCATTCCGTTTCTGCGGTCACTATGATGGAGTTCTCACAGCGCTTTCTGGTATGACTTATATGGAGCATTTGCAGGATAATCTGCGCACCTACAGCCCGATGAAGCCATTGACCGACGAAGATTTGGATTATCTTGAGGAGGCTGCCCAGCTGATTCTCAAGTACCCACTGATTCCGTGTAACGACTGCAATTATTGTATGCCTTGTCCTTACGGATTGGATATCCCCGCTATCTTCGTGCATTATAATAAATGTGTAAATGAGGGTTCCCTTCCTGCGGGCGAGGAGGATCCTAATTATGCCAAGTTGCGTCGCGATTACCTGATCTCTTACGATCGTGCTGTGCCCCGTTTACGCCAGGCAGATCATTGTGTTGGTTGTAACCAGTGTGAGCCGCATTGTCCGCAGAACATCAGGATATCGCGTCAGATGGAGCGTATCAACAAGTTCGTTGAGGATTTGAAGCAAAATGCTTAAAGTATAGGTTCGCCCAAAGTGATAGTTTGCTTTGGGCGAACCTTCACATCTAAGTATTAATAGTCTAGTAATATATAATTAAGATCGAGATAAATGTCTTCATTTATAGAAGTTGCCGATGTCTGTAAGAAATATGGCAATCATGTTGCCTTGAGCCATGTAAATCTGAAAGTGCCCGATGGATCTATTTATGGACTGTTGGGTCCTAATGGTGCAGGTAAGACCAGTCTGATTCGCATCATCAATCGCATCACGCATGCCGACAGTGGACAAGTGCTGATGCATGGCCGACCGATGACCGACGAAGATATCCGACATATCGGTTATCTTCCTGAGGAACGTGGCCTTTACAAGAAGATGAAGGTGCAGGACGAGATTGTTTATCTTGCTCGTCTTCGTGGACTTTCAAAGCATGATGCCATTGTACGGATGAAGGAGTGGCTTGAGCGTTTCGATCTTGGCAATTGGCGCGACAAGAAGGTGGAACAATTGTCAAAGGGTATGGCCCAGAAGGTCCAGTTTATCGCAACGGTTATTCATCGTCCCCCGCTGCTTATCTTCGACGAGCCGTTTTCTGGCTTTGATCCCGTCAATACCGAGCAACTAAAGCGTGAGATTATCCGTCTGAAGGAAGAGGGTGCTGCTATTCTTTTCTCCACGCACAATATGTCATCAGTCGAGGAAGTTTGTCAGGAGATAACGCTCATCAACCATTCCGAGGTCGTCCTTCAAGGAAGGGTCGATGAGATTCGTCATAAATATCGTACTCATCAGTTCCGTGTCATGTTGGAGGACGGCCAGGAGTTCGATTATCAACTTCCTAAGGGCTTGCCTGTCCACGATGCTATTGCTCAACTTAATGCGCAGTATCCTCTGGCAGGTTTCCATGAGGTACTTCCCACGATGCAGCAGATTTTTATGCAGGCTGTTGGTGCGGCTGACAAACTGAAAGTCAATAGTTAACCTTTTTATAGTCACTATAGTTACTATATTTACTATATTATGTCAAGACTTGGATTAATTGTTCAGCGGGAATACTTGCAGACGGTCGGGAAAAAGTCATTCATTCTGACTACCTTGCTTGTGCCCATTCTTTCTATATTACTTTGTGTCGTTGCGCCTATCATGTTGAGCAGTGTTCGTAGCGATGACGAAAAGGTTGTGGCCGTTATTGATCAAAGCCCTGGGCAGACCTATGCTCCTTTGATAAAGGATGTCGATGAGTTTCATTTTGTTACCATTGCTCCTCAAGAAGCTGAGGATGCTCATGCCGTGTATGTTGCTGGAGATCAGGATTACTATGCTCTGGTGGTTATTCCTGCTAATATCGACAGCACCTTGGAGTTCAGTATCTACAGCGAATCTTCTGTCCCCCGGTCATTCAGTCGTGAGATAGAGCATTTCCTGCGTCCTGCATTGCGCAAGGCACGTATCGAAAGCTATGGTATTGAAAATCTTGAGGAGATAGTCAAGGATTGCGACGTCAATCTTCATGTGAATTCAGTCAAATGGGATGAACAGGGAGAAGAAAGCATTAGCAGTTCCGAACTGTCGTCGGTTCTTGGTCTGATTCTTGCCCTTGCCATTTATATGTTCGTGCTCTCTTATGGCGCCATGATCATGAGCGGTGTAGTGGAGGAGAAGACCAATCGTATTGTCGAGGTCATTGTCTCTTCTTGCAAGCCCTTGGAACTCATGTTGGGCAAGATTATTGGCGTGGCGCTTGTTGGCTTCACGCAGTTTGCCATTTGGGGAATTCTTTTGGGTGTGGGTGGTACCATTGCTGCCAGCATCTTTGGATTGAATATGTCACCCGAGATGATGTCTCCTATGGGATCTGCCGAAGCAATTGAGGCAATGGGTACTTCAGGTGCTGCTCTTGATTCCGATATGAAGGAAATCTTACAGATGATTTTCAGCATCGATTACCCTCTGATTCTTTCATGTTTCGTACTTTATTTCATTGGAGGATATCTTCTTTATGCAAGTCTTTTTGCAGCGTTTGGTTCAGCTGTTGATCAGCAGCAGGATACTTCCCAGTTTATGGGTCCGATTATGTTCTTCATGATTTTTGCACTTTATGCTGGCATGTTCTCGATGGAGAATCCCGATGGTCCACTGGCATGGTGGTGCTCGATGATTCCGTTCACATCTCCCATCACAATGATGGTCCGTCTGCCCTACGATGTTCCAGCCTGGGAAGTCATAGTTTCTCTGGCCATCTTGTTTGTCACCGCGTTTATTGTGCTCTGGCTCGCCGCTCGCATCTATCGTACAGGAATACTCATGTACGGTAAGAAATTTGAGTGGAAAGAGGTCGTAAAATGGATACGCCAGTAGCTAAAATATATCTAAATTGACAAAATTGCACTCCAAAATGATAAAAAGTTGATTTATTATTTTGGGGTGTGATTTTTTTTTAATAAATTTGCACCACTTATGTGTATTATTTGCGTGGTTGTGCCATCCTTTGATGTGACATCCATTGCCGAAGGCGTGGAAAGACCATAATAATCCATCCTCCCTTGCAACAAATCAAATTTTATCAGATATGAAACGTTTCAACAAATTATGCGTTCTTTACGCTTCCTTTTTCTCTGTGGCGCTCTTATTGCTTTCGAGTTGTGCTACACCTTACAACATTACTTACTTCCAGGATATGCCGCTTGAACAGGAGGTAACGATTGCGAAACCTCAAGCCGTTGTATTTCAGGAAGGCGATGAAATCAGTATTCTCGTTTCAACACGTGATGCAGCTTTGTCTTCATTGTTCTCTTTGTATAGCAATTACTCTGTGGGAAGTGCTTCCGGAGGAACTGCAACAACAAATCGAAGGGATTCATATTATGTGGTAGCAGACGATGGGTGTATTGATTTTCCTGTATTGGGTCGTATCTCCGTTGCAGGCAAAACACGTATTGAACTTGAACAATTCATCAAAAAGATGATTCAGGATCAGAATTTGGTGAAGGATCCTGTTGTTACTGTTGATTATAATAATCTATTCGTTACAGTTATTGGTTCTGCTGGAAGTGTTGGTCGTGTAAATATTGACCGTGACAATTTTACACTAATTGATGCTATGGCGCAATCTGGCGATCTCCAGTTGACTGGTTTACGTGAGAATGTTAGAGTAATACGAGAAGTCGGTTCGGACAAGCGAATTGCCTATGAGGTTAATTTCTGCTCAGCCGAAGATATCTATAATTCTCCCGTTTTTTATTTGCAACAGAATGACGTTATCTATGTTGAGCCAAACAACAAGGTGAAACGCACCACAACCCAATATGGTTCTCAGATGGTCAACTACACTTTTTGGGTAGGTATCGTCACAAGTATCTTTAGTCTGATTGCACTTTTCAAATAATTTATAATATCTATCACGATGCTTCCCAATAATAATCAACAGCAACCCCCTGTTCAGCAACAGACCACGACACAGTCTGTCGCTTCTACTCAGTCTTTGCGTATTTCAGATATCCTACTTATTCTCTTTTCTAACTGGTACTGGATCCTTTTATGTGTTATCCTAGGATACGGTGTTGCAAATATTTACCTTCGTAAAACTCGTCCCACCTATACCCGAAAAGCTTCTATTCTGTTGAAGGATATGAACAAAAGCAATGTCTTGGGTACAGCGGCTTATGGTTATAGTGATGCCAGTCTTTTGATACAGTCTGTCGATTTGACGAATGAAATATTTACCATCAAATCCCCAGTTGTAATGACCGAGGTCATTCGTCGGCTCAACCTTCAGATGCAATATGAAATAGAAGGTACTTTTCGAAATGCAGTTCTATATGGCAGTAACCTTCCGATTGATATGAAGATGCTTGAGGCAAAGGAGCAGGAGTCAAGTAGCGTTACTATTACTTTCGACAACGATAGCACCTTTGTTTTAAACAATTTCGTTCGAAATGGTCGTGCCATAGAGACATCTCCTTTGTCTGGACAATTGGGACGAACAATTGCCACTCCAATTGGTAATATTGTTATTACCCCTACACCTTATTTTTATAAGCCGGAACGTCCTATTGTCGTCTCTCATTTACGTGCTCAAGCCGCATTGTCAAAGTATTCTACTGAGTTGAAAGTAAAATCTGAAGCTGGTTCAACGATTATCAATCTTGAAGTAAAAGATAATGATATTCAACGAGCTGAAGAGATATTATACAGTGTTATCGCCATTTATAATGAGCAATGGATGGATGACCGCAATCAGGTTTCTATTAGTACTAATCAGTTTATAAGTGAACGTTTAAATGTGATTGAGAATGAATTGGGAAGCGTAGATAGCAACATTTCTGATTACAAATCAGATAATCTGATTATTGGTAATGCTGAAGCTATGGCTGGCATGTATGTTAGTCAGGCACAATCGGCTAGTAGTCAAATTGTTGACTATAATAATCAACTTTACATGGCACGCTCTTTACGCAGTTATCTGACTAATGAAAACAATTTTACACAATTGTTGCCAGCAAGTCAGGGATTGAGTAATGCAAGTATCACTGGTCAGATTAGTCAGTATAATGGACTACTAATGCGCCGCAATAATTTGGTATCTGCTAGTTCTTTGGAGAATCCTATTGTTAAGGATATTGATGCTCAGTTGGCAGCACTTCGTGCAACGATGATTAACTCTATAGATAACCATATTGATGAATTGAATCTATATATTCGTTCTGCCCAAGGTGTACGTGCTCAAAGCAATGTCAAAGTTGCGGCTTCTCCTTCACAAAACAAATATCTTCTCTCTATCGAACGTCAGCAGAAGGTGAAGGAGTCGCTTTACTTGTTCCTTCTTCAGAAACGTGAGGAAAATGAACTGTCGCAGGCCTTCACAGCTTATAACAATCGAGTTGTTACGCCTCCTTCAGGCAGTAATACTCCTACCTCTCCTGTAGCCATGAGAGTTTACTTGATTTGTATGCTTGTTGGCCTTCTTATTCCGATAGCTTTTCTTATCCTTCGCGAAGTTGCCAATACGTCTGTTCGTGGCCGTAAGGATTTGGAAAACTTGAATATTCCTTTCCTCGGAGAATTGCCGTTGGTGGATAATCGTTCACGCATTTCTCGTTTTGTCGCCAAGATGAAGGAATTGTTCAAGGGCAGAAAACATCGTGAGGATAAGACGCTTCATATAGTGGTCAAGGAGAACAGTACGAATGTGATGAACGAGGCATTCCGCGTGATCCGCACCAACATGGAATTTGTGGCAGGTAGGACCGATGAAGCACGTGTCATTATGCTGACATCTTTCAACCCGAACTCCGGCAAGACCTTCATCGTGGGCAACCTTGGTTTGGCTTTGACGTTTAAGAAAAAGAAGGTCCTTGTAATCGATTTGGATATGCGAAAGCGTTCTCTTTCCGCACTCGTTGGCAAGCATTCTAAAGGTTTGTCAAATTATTTGGGTGGTTATATTGACGATTTCCGTGATTTGATCAAGCCAGTTCCAGAGGTTCCAGATTTAAAGGTCCTTCCAGCAGGAAAAGTTCCACCGAATCCAACTGAATTGCTTTACGATCAGAAATTGGATGATCTCATCAACTCTGTTCGCAAGGAATACGATTATATTTTCCTCGATTGTCCTCCACTCGAAATCGTAGCTGACGCAACGATTATTTCTCGCTTGGCCGATATGACCATCTTCGTCGTTCGTGCTGAAGCCCTGCAGCTTTCAGCTCTTCCCGATGTACAGAAGTATTACGATGAGAATCGCCTGCCCAAGATGACAATCTTGCTTAATGCTCCTACCGATGCCTTCAGTCGCTATGGTTATCACAAGTATGGTAGCCGTTACGGTTATTCATACGGTTATGGTCGCAGTTATTCTTACGGCTATGGCTATGGTTACGCTTATGGATACAATCGAGATAAAGAAAACGAGGGTGACGAGAAGGACGAATAATGCAACAAGCTGAACCTTCTGCTCGACTTATAGCCCGCAACACACTGATGTTGTATCTTCGGACACTTCTAAGTGTTGTTGTGGGCTTATATGTAAGTAGAGTAGTACTTCGTACGCTCGGGGCCGAAGATTATGGCATCTATGGTTTGGTCGGAGGCATCGTTTCCGTGTTCGGTTTTCTCAATTTATCTCTAGCTGGAGCCACTTCACGGTTCATCACCTACGATCTGGGATTGGGAGACACCGATCAGATGAAACAAACTTTCAATGCTGCATTTCAAAGCCATTTGATTATTGCCTTTATCATTGTCTTTCTGGCAGAAACCATCGGCTTGTGGTTTGTCAACCATCAATTGGATATTCCTCAGAATAGATACTTCGCCGCCAATTTCATTTATCAGCTCTCCATTTTCTCCGCATTCATTGGTATTACGCAGGCACCTTATACAGCTTTGATTTTAGCCCATGAACAGATGGATGTCTATGCCTGGTTAGAGGTGTTGAATACTGTTCTGAAGCTCGTTGTTGTTTGGCTTCTACAGTTGACCACCAACGATAGATTGATTTTTTACTCAATTCTCGTCTTCGCGATTTCGTTGTTGATTCGTCTCATTTATCGAATATATTGCCTTCGTCATTTTCCAGAGTCTCATCTTTCTTTTTTTTGGCGGCCACAGACACTTCGAAAGATGTTGTCGTTCACAGGTTGGAACCTTTATTATGATGCCAGTGAAACCATTCGTCTGCAAGGTGTCAACATTTTGATAAATCGTTTTTACGGAGTTGTTTTGAATGCCTCCTTTGGGTTAGCATCAATGATACAGGGAACCTGCTGGATTTTGGGAAACAATATTACAGCTGCTTTTCGTCCTCAAATAATAAAACAATATGCTGCAAATCATTTTTCTTTCATGCAGCAGCTTATGAATCAGGCTCTAAAATTCACACTCGTTATTGTAAGTTTATTCTACATCCCAGCCATAGTGGAGATGCCCTATCTAATTTGTCTTTGGTTAGGTTATATTCCTCCGTTTTTGGTAGTTTTCTGCCGCATTTATTTGTTGGATACTATTATAGGTTTGATAAATCATATTTTTCAGATAGGAATACATGCACAGGGAGATATTAAGTTCATAAGTATCATAAGTGGCACAATCAAATTCTTATGTTTGCCTGTTATTTATTTCCTTTTCCACAATTCATTCTCACCGGCTTGGGCCTATTGGTGCAATCTTTTCAGCCTTGCCCTTATTGTAGTTGCCGATGTCTATGTGTTAAAAATGAATCTTGCGCAGATACAAATCAAATCCCTACTATCTACCTGTCTGACGTCATTTCTGATTATTGCCTTTAGCTCTTTTTTTTACATTTTTTTCCGTGCTACACTGCCTTTAGGGGCGCCTTATAAATTGTTGTCTGCTCTTTTGTTTGTCGCTCTTTGTTCATTTCTTTCCTATCGTTTTCTACTCGATTCTTCTGAAAAAAGGGGATTCCGAATGTTTTTGGGCGAAAAGCTAAGAAGCATTAAAGTCTTTTAGCCATTTTTATGGGTATCTTTTGCAGATTTGATATATATACGAAGTTTAAATCATTTGTGGATGATAGGATGAAAACTGCACAAATGATGTCAATTTCCGATTATTTGGAATTCCAATATACCCGGTTGGCACAAAGTTCTACAGATTTGGGCGTTTCCGACGAAGAATATGTACCTAGCAAACAAATAATCGTATCTTTGACTTCTCATGGCGACCGAGTTCTCGATGCCTATTTAGCCATCGAAACCATTATGCAGGGGACGGTGAAGCCCAATCGCATTATTCTTTGGCTTCCTAATGATAAAGTAGTAAACTCAACTTACTTTGAAAATCAAAAAAAACGAGGGTTGGATATACGCTATGTTGACGATATTGGCCCGCACACCAAACTGCTGCCTGCCTTAAAATGTTTTCCCGAAGATATTGTCATCACAATTGATGATGATATATTCTATAAGCCAGACATGATTGAGAGGCTTCTTTGGTCTTATCACAACGATCCGTTTTCCATTCACGCCAATCGTGTGGCTTTGATGACTAAAGATAAAAGGGGAAATCTGAACAGTTATTTAAAATGGATTCTTTCCGATTTTCCTCAAGGTGAGCTTAAGAATAAGGTTATAATAGGAGTAGAGGGATGTCTTTATCCACCACATTCACTCGCGGAGGAAGTTTTCAACGAAGATGCCATTCGGGAGTTGTGCCCGACGGCCGATGACATTTGGTTTACTGCGATGGCTATGCTGAAAGGAACGAACATTGCATACACTCAAGGTAGATACTTGAATGGTTTTGCTGGCGCAGTTGCTAATCTTCGAATGCAAAAATCTGGACTTATCCATCAGAATGAAAACCCAATGAATCCTCGCAATGACACTCAGATTCGTGCGGTATTTGACAGATATAATTTGTACCCATTAATAGGATGAATCCCAAGGTCTCGGTAATTGTACCTCTTTATAATTCCTCTAAATATGTTTCAAAATGCTGCCGTAGCCTCTTCTCGCAGACATTAGATTGTTTGGAATTTATATTTGTCGATGCGGGGTCTAGTGATGGAAGTTTAGGTGTCGTAAGGCAGATTCTTCAAGAGTTTCCTCATAGGGCGGGGCAGGTTAGAGTTATTAGCCATTTGGCGAGTAGAGGCGTTGGTTCTTCTCGACATATCGGGATAGGACAAGCTACTGGTGATTTTATTATTCATTGTGACAGCGATGATTGGGTAGAGAAAGAAGCATATCAATTACTGTATGAGAAAGCGATTGAGACAGGTACCGATGTAGTAACTTGCGGTTATAGTATTGACACTGAATCAGGAGTTCAAAAGGAATTTGTTCCAGCCTACACAAAGGATGATATAAATTTTTCATTTGATATCGGGCCTCAAATAGGGTCCTTGTGTCTGAAGCTTATTCGTCGGGATTTTATTATGCATCATCATCTTCAAGTTCCAGAGGACATTGAATGGGGAGAGGATTTGTGTTTGTCTTTAGAAGCGCTTTTGTTGTGTGATAAAGTTGCGCCCATTGATGAGCCATTGTATCACTATGTTCAGCATAAAGATTCTATTACTCATAATGTGACGAAAAAGCAGTGTCTTAGTCTCATTAAGTGTGGAACTGAGATAGAGTTTTTTTTGAAGGAAAAGGATTTAGAAGACCAGCATTCATTTCAACTGAACTGGCTTAAGTTTCAATTGAAACAGTATTTGCTGATTTTTCCTCAAACACGAGATATCCATTTATGGAAATCAATCTATCCAGAGTGTCATCAGCACATTCTTCAGTATAAGACGATGACCTATTTGAAGGTTACCGCATGGCTGATTGTTCATCGTTTCGAATCAACGGCTTTTTTCTTCTTACGACTTAGGGACATTCTGAGTAATTTCAAGAATAAATGAAATTGATTATCTATCCCGATGTGGATATCTGGGAATTTGTACTTTCTGGTTTGAAGTCGCGAACCGATGTTATACTATATCCTCTTAATCGACATTGCAATATTTTCCAGAAGGTATCGCGTAAATTTGGTTCTACTCTTTCCTTGCCTGTTCATTTTGTTTTAGGATCTCATTTGCAGAAGGCAATAAAGCATTTGCAGCCAGAGGATGCAGTTATTATCGCTGAATATGCTGAGCCGGCATTGATTAATGCTGTTTCTAAGATTATTCCCGAAGGTGTTAGTCGTTATGTTTGGTTGTGGAACCATAAGGGGGACAACAGGATTTTTGCATATAATCTTCCAACAATTCGTAAATGCCATTTTCAGGTGGTTACCTACGACGAATCGGATGCCGACAGATATGGGTTCAAATGGCACACTCAATTCTTCAATATCAAGCCTTATCAGCAATTAGTAACTTCTTCGAGTAATACACTTCTTTACGACTTCCTATTTATCGGATATGCAAAGAATAGGGTAGAGGAAATTGAGATGATTCATGCATTGCTTTCTTCATACACTTGCAAATTCATAACGGTTCGAACCGCCTCCGACTATATTCTTTATCACCGTTATATGGAAATGGCCTTGCAGTCACGTTGTATTGTTGAGATTGTTCATACTGGAGATCCATCCTGTACACTACGCCCATTGGAAGCAATGACCATTCATCGGAAACTGCTTACCAATAATTTAGCCGTTCGCAATTATTCATTCTATCGTTCACAAAATATTTTTATTCTCGGACAAGATGATATGAATTCATTGTCCGATTTCCTTCATTCCCCATTTGAACTTCTTCCATCAGACATTGTCGATAGTTATGATGTCAATAGTTGGGTAGAAGTATTTCAGTAAATTATTTTTTTTGAAACAAACTAAATGTCCAACATTTGTTCACTAAATTCCCAAGAAAGGGCCATTAAAGACAATCTTTTAAAAGAAATTACTTGTAATGAAACAGATGACGATTAAGGAAGTTCAACAAATATCATTAGAGCTACTGAAAGAAGTTCATGAATTTTGTGTTGATAATAATATTAGATATACTCTTTTTGGCGGAACACTCATTGGCGCTATACGGCATCATGGATTTATTCCTTGGGATGATGATTTAGATGTTGCTATGCCCAGACCCGATTACAATCGATTCATTCATAGTTTCCAATCGAAAAAAGGAAATAAGTTGTTTTCTAGAGAGATACAAGGAAGTAATATTTCGTTGGCTTTTTCTAGATTATGTGAAATGAAAGAAACTTATGTTGAAGGTTCTCATCCATGGACAAATGAATATAAAGGCATTTGGATTGATATTTTTCCTCTTGACGGAATAGAAGAAGATAGAGAATTAGCGAATAAAAGAATTGAGGAAATTTTTAAAATATGGTATTTAGGTTGCTTTATAAGGACTTCTAAAGTTAGTATATTTTTTTACAAATCATTTTATCGTAAATGCAAACTGATAATTAAAAGATTGGTTTGCCATATTCTTTCTTTAGCCTATAAACCATATGATACGCATATTGCTCTGTGCAAAAAATATGGATATGATAATGCTATTTATTATGCAAATCTTTCTTGGCCTGGATGGAAAATGCGAGAGTATTGTCCCAAACACGTTCTAGATGATTTTATTCTAGTTCCTTTTGAGGATTCTGAATTCTATGTAATGAAAGGTTATGATGAATCGTTAAGATTAAAATATGGAGATTATATGCAAATGCCTCCGGTAGAAAAAAGACGATCTACACATTCTTATAATGTTTTTTATTGGAAAAATAAGTAACATTTCTTGGATAACAAATGATTAATTCATATTACAGAATATAATAGGCAATGGCTGATAATTTGCAGCAGAAGACTTTTTCGGGAATGATTTGGACTTTTGCACAACATTTCTCACTCGAAGGTTTTGCTTTTGTCCAAGGCATTATTCTTGCTCGTCTTCTCGTTCCTAGAGATTATGGCCTTATTGCAATGACCCAGATCTTTTTTGCTATTGCTCATGTATTTATTGACTCTGGTTTCGGAAATGCATTAATGCGTAAGCAAAATCGTAAGGAAATAGATTATTCTACGGTTTTCGTTACAAATTTTGTATTAACATTTTATTTTGCAGTTGTCCTTTACCTGTTGGCTCCTTCGATAGGTGCTTTTTATGATGAACCCATATTAAAAGATATTATACGTGCTAATGCCTTTTTGTTAGTACTTAATTCTGTCAATGCAGTTCAAGCTACTCGCCTTCGCATTAATTTACAGTTTAAGGTTTATGGCTTCATTAGCGTAGTTAGTACAGTTTCTATTGGCATTATTACAATAATATTTGCTTATTTGGGATATGGTGTATGGTCGCTGATATATCCTAATTTCCTCGCCCCATTTCTAAATTTTTTCTTATATTGGCATTTTCAGCGATGGCGACCTAAGTTACAATTCTCTTGGAAAATTTGGCGAGAATATTTCGCTTATGGATCAAATCTTTTGCTTGCATCATTAATTACTAAAATTTGGGATAATCTTTATCCTTTCATTATAGGAAAAAAGTTTTCAGCGGTTGATTTGGGTTATTATTCACGAGCACATGGTTATGCAAATTTGCCGGCGACATCCTTTCAAGGTACTCTTAATAGTGTGACATTTCCTGTTCTTAGTTCCATTCAAGATGATGATTCCAGATTAAAAGACGCATATAGAAGGCTAATCAGGGTTTCTGGCTATGTTGTATTTCCAATGTTGATGGGATTGGCGGCATTGGCGAAACCTATTATATTAGTATTGATTACAGACAAGTGGGCTGCGTCAATACCCTTTCTCGTTGTTATTTGTTTTGCAGTTATGTTAAGGCCAATCCAAGTACTGAATTTGAACCTGCTGAAGGTCAAAGGGCGTTCGGACTTAGTCCTTAAACTAGAGGTCATAAAAAAAGCGATCTATTTATTAGTTGTCTTATTTACTATGAATTTTAGTGTCATGGCAATGTGTATAGGAGGTGTATTGTCGTCTCATATTGCGTTATTTATAAATACATATTATACTGGGAAAATTATTCACATAGGATATTTCGTACAAATGAAAGACTTGTTGCCATCTTTCCTTTTTTCTATCACAATGGGCTTTCTTGTTTATGCTTCAACATTCGTTTTTTCTAATATGCTTGTTCAGTTGATTGCAGGGATTATTATAGGTATCACTTACTATTATTTAGTGTCAGTCTTGTTTAAGTCAAGTGAATTGGATTATATCAAACTCCTGCTAAGGGAGAACCTTGTTAAACGTCCTAGGAAGTAAATAGTGATGCTTAGTTTCCTTCATAAATGTTTCGGCTTTATTTATTATAAATTACTACGAGCAGAGGCTCTCAAATATAAAATATTTTTATTTAAGCAGCAGTGTTACGTTAAAAGACTTCGTTATAAAGATAAGATTTCTATTGTTTTCATAGCGATGAATGTTCCCATGTGGAGATACCAGGAACTCTACGATCTTATGAAGACAAATAAAAGATTCAGGGTATATATAGTTCTTTCTCCTGCTCAAACAATGTCAAAAGATCAACAGGAACAAGATTTGAAATCATTAAGACATTATTTCAGCAACAATAATATACCTTTTATCGATTTCGATTCTAGGGAAAATATTACACCTTTTGACATCCGTTCAAAAATTAACCCTGATATATTGTTCTACCCTCAACCATACGAGAGAATACTGGTAAAAGAACATCGGTTTAGACAGTTTCTAGACAAATTGATATGTTATTATCCTTATGCTTTTTGGACATCTGGTGGCAAATGGTCGTATGATTCTTTTTTTCATAATCATGCATGGAAATTGTTCTATTCTACACAATTGAATTATGAAGATGCAAAGAAGATTGCTGCAAATAGGGGAAGAAATGTAGTAGTTACTGGTTATCCAAATGCAGATCTTTTTATGCGAATACCATCTCGTAATCCTTGGAAAGAGCAAAAAATCAAAAAGAAAAAAGTCATTTGGGCACCACATTTCACGATAGAGGCAGGCATTACTAAGTTGTACATTTCAAATTTTCTATGGATGGCTGATCTGATGTTAGAGATAGCTCATTATTATTCCGATACGATTCAATTTGCCTTTAAGCCACATCCAAGATTAAAAACAGAACTCTACAAAAATACTTTTTGGGGTAAACTAAAGACCGATGCGTATTTTAAAAATTGGGAAACTATGGACAATACTCAGCTGGAAACAGAAGAATACATTGATTTGTTTCTAACATCTGATGCCATGATTCATGATTGCAGTTCGTTTACAGTTGAATATCTTTATACTCATAATCCAGTATTGTATATTTGTCAAGATATTGAAAAGCTAAAAAAAGAGAAAAATTTACTTGGAAATAAGGCATTAGATTGTCACTATATTGCTAATAATGAAGAAGGTATTTATCGATTCTTAAGAGGGGTTGTTATTAATGGAGAAGACAAAATGATTAATAGAAGGTTGCAATTCTACAAAGACCAGTTACTACCTCCTAATGGAAAATCTGTTGCTCAAAATACTATGAATGATTTATATAAATCTCTACGAATCGAATGAATGTTGATTTACAAGTCAATAATGTAAGTATCGTTAGTACCAACTATCTGAATGATGATTTTAAAATTATGAAAAATAAAGCGTTAGTTTCAGTAATTATTCCTGTCTATAATGTTGAAAATTACTTATGTAGTTGTCTGGATTCCATAATACATCAATCTTATAGTAATCTCGAGATTATCTTGGTGGATGATGGAAGTACAGATAAGAGTGGCATTATTTGTGATGAATATGGACAAAAGGATTACCGTTTAATTGTCATCCATAAAAAGAACGAGGGCGTTGCACAAGCTAGAATAGATGGATTCAAAAGGAGTTCTGGCGAATTGGTTATGTTTATTGATTCTGATGATTATGTGGATTTAGATTATGTTGAAAAGCTTGTTAGTCCTTTTGAACAATATGAAATTGATTTAAGCATTTGTAATAATTCTAATGTGAAGAATGGGGTTATTTCCCATATAGATCGACCAGAGAAAGGACTTTTGGTCGGCGAACAGATAAAGAAAATGATCTCCTCTCGATACTTGTTCGACACAAGATTGGGAATGGCAGGTATTACTATTTTTCTGGTTACCAAACTAATTAAACGTGAATATGTTGAAGATGCTTTATTGTCAGGAATGGGTCTTTGGTGGGGTGAGGATCAGGTTGCTTCGTTTCATATTGTAACACACATCAAAGCGATGTATGTATTATCTGACCCAATGTATTATTATGTAAAACATGAAGGTCAAGCCACCAAAATATACAATTCTAGTCTTTGGACAAATCAATTTGAATGTTGGAAACGATATAAGGATTTAGATACTGCCAATCTTCTAGAAAATCAGTTACCCGCTCGAATGTGGTGGACTTTCATTCGGAATTTTAGAAAAATGAAACAATCTGACATTAAATGGCGAGATTTCAAAAAAGAGATGTTGAAGATTGAGGATAATCCTATGTGGTTATCTGTTATTAAGAATACAGAACTTCCTCAAGGTAAAATCGAAAGATTAATATCTTTCTTTTTGAGATATAGAATGTATTTCCCTTTATATTTTTTTCTCTCAATCTATTTTTAAAGTCCTCAGCATACATTTCTTATCTGATGAATAGTCAATCTGTCATTATTTCAATCATTATTCCTGTTTATAATGTTGAAAAGTACCTATCTAAGTGCTTGGATTCTGTCATAAGTCAGACATATAAGCAATTAGAGATTATAGTTATAGATGATGGTAGTACAGATAAAAGCGGAATCATTTGTGATGAATTTGCATTGAAGGACAACCGGATTATCGTTATTCATCAACCCAACGGGGGATTGTCAGCTGCTAGGAATTCCGGATTAGATATTGCTAAAGGGGAATATGTAATGTTTGTGGATAGCGATGATTTTGTGGAATCAACTTTTTGTGAAAAACCACTAAATATCGCTCTCAAGGAGAATGTTGATATTGTTACATTTGGATATTTCAAGATTAGCAATAAATCAACAAAGGTGAATAGAACTAATAATCCAAGAATTGTTCAAGCCTCAGAAGCAATTAAGCTTTCAATCACATTGGATGATGTTATACATGGTTTTGTTTGGAACAAATTCTATAGGAGAAATCTTTTTGATGAGATTCGTTTCCCTGTCGGTAGAACTTTCGAAGATCAGGGTGTTAACTATTTACTTTACCATTTTGCTAGAAATATTTATATATCAGATGAAGCCCTCTATCATTATTGTAGACGAGATAATAGTATTTCCAAACAATATTACACGCCTAGGTCAATAAAGGATAGATTCGAGATATGGAGTAATCGTCTAATATTTATTCAAAAGAATTATCCTGAACTGGGGTCATATCAAATCCAACAACTGGTGAATGAATCCTTTTTGGCGTTCACTTATGTTTCATCTTTGCCACAATACAAATCTTTCATCAAGAAGGTTGACGGCTTTCTGATAGAAAACAAGAAGAATATCTTACAGATAGAAAAAGATAAAAAAAAGAAATTATTGTTATTTTACTATTCTAGGCCGCTTTTCCATTTATTTTACTATCGTATAAGTAAAAAGTATTGGAACAGTAGGATTGAGAATATTCTATAAATCTCTTTGGTTTTTCCTCAAAACGTGTTGCATTACTTTTTTGATAAGATAAATTAGATTAAGACATATGAATAGAGTATTATATTTGGATATTCTTAGGATAATGGCTATAATCGCGGTCGTTATGTTGCATGTGTCTGCACAGCGTTTTTATGTCTCTTTCCCGTCTTATGAATGGGAGGTTCGTATGTTTTTTAATTCAATGGTAAGATGGGGAGTACCAATCTTTGTCATGATAAGTGGTGCCCTTTTCTTAGACCCGCAGAAAAAAATTAGTTTGGCCAAACTCTAAATGGTATGCAATTCTTATTATTCCATTATTTAGTTTTTTTGTGCTATTAATATCTGGGTTGTTCTCATGGTTATTATCTAAAATCCCATTGATTAATAAATATGTTGTTTGAGAACGCATTTGTTTTGAATGAATGATATCTTAAGTTATTTGAATTATTGAGGATAAAAATATGAATTTAGATCCGGAAGAAAGAAATGGCTACTATATTTCAGCAGAGATGAAAAAGGTGTGGTCTGTTGAAATGCAATTACTCAAGAAGCTGCTAGAGGTATGTGAAAAACACAATCTTAAGGTCTGGGCGGAAGGAGGCACTTTATTAGGGACTATTAGGGAAAAAGGGTTTATACCCTGGGATGACGATATTGATATGGCAATGATGCGCGATGATTATGATAAGTTACAAGTATTGGCTAAAGATGAATTTAAGCCTCCATTCTTCTTTCAGTCCGGTTATACTGATAAATTTGCTAATGGAATGACAAGATTAAGAATGGATGGAACATCAGCAATTACCAATCTTTCCATTTATCATAATTGTCATCAAGGTATTTTCATCGATTTATTCCCATTGGATGTTATGCCAGATAATGAGCTTGCTAGAAAAAAATTTATTAAAGAAAAAGTAAAAAAGAGATTAGAATTAAGATATTCAATAGATAATCGTTTGTCTTTTACGGATTGGAAATACAATTATGTTTTGATAAAATCTAGAATCAAAACTAGAATTAGAGGATTTCATAATTGTTTTAAGGAATATGACCAATTTATTAAGCAATATTGGGTTTCGGATAATCATAAAGTCTCATTGATTTCTTGGATTTTTGATGAAAGATATTTAAGAGAAAAAGAATGGTATAATGACACTTTATATCTTCCTTTTGAAGATATCTTAATGCCAGTACCTGGTAATTATGATGCTATTTTAAAGACACAATATGGCGATTACATGAAGCCAGTTAAGGCTCCAACTATGCATGGCGATTTTGCTGCTTTGGATCCAGAACATTCATATTTGGATTATTTGCCAATTGTAAGGAAAGAAAAACGGAAAGAGACTTTTAAAGCATTCCTTAAGAGGATTTATTAAACATTCTTCACACTAAAATTTCTGACCTCGTTTGGTTATAAGGTAACTGTTTAAAGGATAGAAACATAAGTTCGTTATTATGCACAATATATTGCTTCTAGATACTTCAGTTGGCTCGTTTAATAAGGGAGATGATATAATAATGGAGTGTACCAGAAAGGAATTATCTTTTCTTTTGAAAGATAACTACGAATTGACTCTTCCTACGCATGTTTCTCCATTTCATTGGTATCAGGTTTTTCGTAATTCTCTTTATGTTCAAGCTTTTAGCAATTGCAAATATAAATTTGTTGGAGGATCAAATATTTTGATTCCACAGCTTTTGACTCATTTACCGCAATGGAATATTAATTTGTTTAACTATCAGCCAATGAAAGGGTCTATCTTGGTTGGTGTAGGAGCAGGGCAAGGAGCCGAGGGGCCAATTAACTATTATACTAAATATATTTATACTCATCTTCTTAATACTTATTTTTTTCATAGCGTTCGAGATGAACGTACAAAAAAATACATAGAGCGATTAGGGCTTAAGGCCATTAATACTGGTTGTGTGACAATGTGGTTGCTTACACCAGAATTTTGTAGAATGATACCGACAAATAAGGCTGATAAAGTTGTCTTTACTTTAACTTATAGCCCTAATACAGACGAAAGAGATCAAGAATTAATTGATATTTTATGCAATAACTATAAGCATGTTTATTTTTGGCCTCAAGGATATATGGATTTAAACTATCTTTCAAGATTTAAAGGTATAGATAGTATTAATATTCTACAGGCATCTAAAGACGCTTACGATGAATACCTCACTAATAATGATTCTGACTATGTCGGAACTCGACTTCATGGTGGAATTTATGCTATGAGGCATAAGAGAAGAGCAATTATTTTATCGATAGATGAGCGTGCTCGTGCAATCAATGCGAAGAATCATTTGAATTGTATTGAAAAAAAAGATATCCATAATCTTGAGGATATGATTAATTCATCATTTCCGACATCGGTGGTAATGGATTATGAAGCCATTAATGATTGGAAATCTCAATTTGAAGTATATGATGTATAACATTGTACTTGACAATATTATTGTAGATCATAATATAGTTTACTATAATTTCTCTTGCTCAAAAGAGTTGGATGAATATTTTAAATCCAAGCAATTGTTTATTGAATATCCAGATGATGTTTCTTCTGTTCCACTAAGTATTCTATCAATTCCGTTTATTGCTACATTTTTGGGCATATCTTGGCTTGAAAATACTAATTTATATGTTGACGAGCTGGATAGCACATATTATTATTCTTTACGGGAAGTAAGAAGTGCGTTTCAGGATATGTATTATAATGTATCTCTAAAAGGCCGCGTAGTTCCTTGTAAGATTGTCCACAATAATGTAGTTGGATGCGGACAGTCATTGTTATTATTTGGTGGTGGTGTAGATGCTCATTGTTCTTATATTAGACATAAAGATACTATATCTCATATTATGAATATTCAGGGATGGTTTTCAAATATGGATGCTTGTGATACTGCTGCAGAAGCAGATAGAATGCATTGCCATGAATTTTCAGAGAGGATGGGCATTCTATTTTACTATGTAAAGAGTAATTTTGCAAGTATTGTTAATGCAAATATCTTTAACCGAAAGTTCCAGTCATTGCTACATGACCAATGGTGGCATGGGATTCAACACTCTATGGCTTTTATTGCTATCTCAATCCCAATAGCGTTCTTACATTCCATTTCTAATATTATTATCGCCAGCTCATGCACTAAAGGTCGCGTTAAACCCTGCGGGTCTTTTATAACTACTGACTCGGCGTTTAAGTATGCGGGTGAAGGAAATGTCTTGCATGATGCGTTCGAACTGAATAGACAAGGTAAAATCAAGGTAATTGTAGATTGCCAGAAGGCGTCTGGCCAACCATATCCATTAAAGGTTTGTTCTTTTAATGATCGTAATTGTTGCGAGTGCGAAAAGTGCTTCCGAACAATAATTGAAATTATAGCCGAAGGGGGAAGAATCCAGGATTTTGGATTCTCTATAAAAGGCTCATTAGTCGCTTTCTTCGCTGATGTAATGAATCGCAGGCTGGGCCTTTGGGGAATGTCCTTTGAACGAGAAATCTATTGGAAAGATACCATCAAGAGAATGAAAGAAAATTATGATAATATAGCAGAGAAAGAATTTGTGGATTGGTTCTTGACTTATGATTTCGATAAGGAACAGATACGGTCACGAAGGAACTATTATTTTCACAATTTTTTTTCAATAATTAAGAGGAAATTATTTAATCATAAATAATCGCGGTTTTGTCCTTATATGATTAGTGTTATTATTCCTATATATAATACTGGAAAGGCATTAAATAAGTGTTTGAAGTCTGTAGTTAATCAAACCTACAAAGATATTGAGATTTTATTGGTTAATGATCATTCTACAGATAATATCACTAATTCCTTGATAGATGAATGGGTTAAAAAAGATCCAAGAATAAAATTGATTAATAAGGAGGTAAATGAGGGCGTTGACATGGCTCGATATTCTGCACTCCAAGTGGTAACTGGGGATTATATCACATTTGTCGATTCTGACGATTGGATTGAGAAGGATGCATTTGAATCTTTATTAAATATTTCATTCGAGACAGGAGCCGATGTCGTTATTGGAAAAATACGGAGGATCTTTTATCACAAGCTATTATCAAAAGAGGCCCCATATGAGAGAGATTGGATGAATCGGCTTATTCTTCATGATGAATTAATGTCAACGTATTACTTATCTTATTTTGGTGTCAATAAATTACCTATCCAACTTTGCTCAATTCTGTTTCGTACATCTGTCGTGAAATCTTCAAATATTATGCCGTCTGGATTAAAATTTGGAGAGGATTTATTAATGAGCATGAAAATATTCCCTAATATAAATAGTTTATATGCAGTAAACAAAGTTGTTTATAATTATAACGTTGGATTACCTAAAATTTCTGATAAGTATTTTGATTATTGGTTGGAAAGTGCTAGAATGTTATATGAAAAAAAAATGGATACAATAATCGAAATGCACTATGATAAAGCAATCTATTATCAAAAGATGGAATTAATCAATTATTTGAAGTTTTATGTCTATATATGTTGTACTCGAAGGGCTAATCAGAGAAATAAAAACATTGAAACTATAAGAAAAGAGATTCAGAATCCTGTTTATAAAAGCCTAGATACACTGTTGAACAGTAGGTATAAAGACCCGAAGTCGGTTGAATTTATCATTAACGGTGAAGCAGAAGGTTTTTACGCATATATTGAAAAAGATATAGTGAATATTCGAAAAAATCCCAGATTGGTAATTTTAAATTTTATTACTGGAACAAAAGCTTTATTAAAAAGGGTTTGGTTTCATGGTAACTCATAAAGATGATTTAGTAGTTAAATGTTTATTATATTTTGATGAATAATATTATTAGTTATTTTCGGAATACGATTGAATTGCTGTTTATTATTATTTATAGAACCGTATATCTACCTATAAGAGTATGTAAGATACGCCAAAAGAAGATAATAAATGTTGCATTTGTTATATCCGATTTAGGAAAATGGAAAACAGAATTGCTGTTTAAGGCAATGCAGGCTCATCCTCGTTTTTCTCCAGAAATATATGTTGTTTCTTATTCTAATGAAAACCACCATGATATTGCGTATTTGATAGATTATTTAGAGAAGAACAATTATCCATATCATAAAAAAGAGAATACCCAAGTTTTTAAAAAACAATCAAGACCAGATATTCTTTTTTATCAGGAGCCATATAGTGGAAATATCCTAAGAAATATTTTGTCACTTTTTTGCTTTGTCCCCTATGCTTTTCATACGACAGATGCCAAATGGTTCATTGATACTCCGATGCTTAATATAGCTTGGCAAGTATATTATGAGAATTCATTGGCTGCAAAATATGTTTCTAAAGTAATGAAAAATGGAGGCCGTAATTGCTATGTGACCGGGTTGCCTTATTCTGATTTGTTTAGCCAGCCATTATTTTCATACGACTCCCCTTGGAAAAAGCAAGATAGAAAGAAGAAAAAGATTATCTGGGCGCCACATCACACAATCAATTCTGATCGATTTGTATGTCATTCCACGTTTCTGGATTATTTCGATACAATGTTTTTTCTAGCAAATAAATACAAAGATGATATCCAGATGGCGTTTAAGCCTCATCCTGTTCTAAAGTCGAAATTGTATAGAATCTGGGGGATTGAAAGAACAGAAAACTATTATTCACAATGGGAAAGTGGAGAGAATACACAATTGGTTTTGGGCAATTATGTTCCATTGTTTTTGTTTTCTGATGCTATGATTCATGATTGCGGATCATTTACAGTGGAGTATCACTATACCAAAAAGCCGGTAATGTACCTTGTCAATGAGAAATTTCGTGAAGAAGGATTAAATGAGTTTGGCCGAAGGGCATTTGAATTGCATTATTTGGGAAAAAATGCTAAAGAAATCGAAGATTTTATTACCAATGTCATCGAAGGAAAAGATGATTTGAAAAGCGCTCGTGAAGCCTTTTATCAGGAATGCCTTCTCCCACCAGAAGGGAATAATGCTTCAAATAACATTATTAATGCCATACTATCTTAAGAATTGAATATGCTTTTCGTCATTTATATTGTATTATTCACCATTTGTGCAATCGATTCTAAAGTCATTAAAAATGATTTTAAGCTTGATTTTTTATCGATTCCTCAATGCAATGTTGTCAAAGGTTTTTTCATTATTCTTGTTTTTATTAGCCATATCAATCAGTATATTCTGAAGGCTGGCTATAGCGTTTCTTCTTTCGGAGATATACTATATTTCAAGATTACTGGAGGTATAGGTCAATTGATGGTTGTAATGTTTCTCTTTTTCTCCGGATATGGCATCATGGAATCATATAAGAAAAAGGGGGCATACTATGTGACCTCTATGCCTAAAAAGAGGATATTAACCACTCTATTGAATTTTGACGTGGCTGTATTATTTTATATAGCGCTTAACGTTTTATTAGGGAAATCTATGACAGTCAGCCAAGTTTTTTTGTCGTTTATAGCTTGGGACTCTGTAGGGAATAGCAATTGGTATATTTTTGTTATCTTAGTGTGCTATACATTATCTTATCTCATTTTGGATTTTTGTGTTCGTCGGCCTTCTTCGCAAAAAGATAGGCTTTCTATGGTGGGCCTATACATACCATTTGTCATGGTTGTTATTTGTTTGTCCTTTCTAAAAGCATCATGGTGGTATAACACAATGTTATGTTTCCCTTTGGGTATGGTTTATTCCCAAAAGAAGGAGATGATTAATCGTTTGGTTCAATCTAATTATTACGTTAGTTGGTTATTCGTTATTGTAATATTTTTCGTTTTTAGATATATGCCTGTATCTGGACAAGGAATAATTGGCAATATAGAGTCTATGGCTTTTGCAATATTTATAATCCTTATCATGATGAAAATGGATTTGAACAATAGATATCTTCAATGGATGGGGAAAAACTTATTTCCTATTTATATATATCAAAGACTGATGATGATTGCCATTTACGAAATACCAGATGGAAAGTTTTTTATAGCATCATATCCCATCTTATTTATTTTAATATGTTTTTTGAGTGTAATTCTCATTGCATGGATGTATCCTAAATGGCAAGTGTCTGTTAGATGATAAACTATTTTAGTATTTGCTTAATAGGCCACATTTTTCATTGATTAAGTTAAGAAAATCTTCATTTGTTAGCTTTCTTATAATATTATGAATAACATCGCATTAATCATTGCTGGAGGATCTGGCAATCGCATGGGGCAGGATATCCCCAAGCAGTTTATTCATATTGACGGAGCCCCGGTTATCATTTACACGATGAAGGCATTCGAGCAGCATCCCGATATCGATGGGATAGCAGTCGTTTGTCTGCATGGATGGGATACCGTATTGCAGTCTTATGCTCATCAGTTTAATATTTCCAAATTGAGATGGATTTTCCCTGGAGGTAAGACGGGCATGGAGTCAATTCATAACGGAATCTATGGACTTAAAGAGGCAGGGTGTGATGACGAGGACCTTGTGCTGATTCATGATGCGGTTCGTCCACTGCTTTCACAGGAAATCATCTCTTCGAATATTGCTATTTGCAAAGCTTACGGCTATGCCATTACGGGTATTCAGTGCCGCGAGGCAATCTTGAAGAGTGAGGATGGTTTTACTACCACTACCAGTATCCCGCGCGATACGTTGATCCGTACGCAGACCCCCCAAACTTTTAAACTGGGGAATATTTTAGCTGCACATGAAGAAGCTGCTCAGCGGGGCATCAAAGACTCAGTCGCATCTTGCACACTGATAGCAGAACTGGGCACCGATAGGGTGATGCATATTGTCCCAGGATCTGAAAAGAATATCAAGATTACCACGGTCGAGGACATCGAGATGATCAAGGCATTGATGCATACTGCTAAAGAATCATGGCTGAAATAAAGGATTTGCCTTGGGAGTTATTATCGGGATGTAATATCTTTGTAACGGGAGCTACCGGTCTTATTGGTTCCTGTCTGGTGGATGTGTTGATGCAGCGCCCACAAAAGGATTATCAGGTCTATGCCCTTGGTCGAAATGAAAGGAGAGCCAATCATCGTTTCCATCGCTACATTTCGGATAACAGTTTTCATTTTGTGGAGGGAGACGTTATCCAACCTCTTACATGTAATTTCACTTTTCATTACATAATTCACGCAGCAAGCAACGGCAGTCCCAATTTCTTTGCCAATAGCCCTGTTGAGGTGATGAAATCTAATCTCTTTGGCGTCTCCAATCTCATTGAATATGGACTTGGACATGGCATGAAACGATTCCTCTATGTTTCTTCTGGTGAGGTCTATGGCAGCAACGAAGCAGCAGTTCTGGACGAGAACAGTTACGGATATGTTGATATTCTCAATTCCCGATCCTGTTATCCTTCTTCCAAACGTGCTGCTGAGACTTTGGCGATGTGTTATGCCGGTGAGTATGGCGCTGATGTGGTGGTGGCGCGACCTTGTCATACCTATGGTCCGCATTTCACAGAGTCGGATAATCGTGTCTATGCTCAATTTATTAGGAATGTGCTCAGCGGTGAGGATATTGTCATGAAAAGTGCAGGAACTCAATATCGCTCCTGGTGCTATGTCGAGGATTGTGTTTCGGCTCTTTTGTATATTCTTTTAAAAGGGAAGAACGGTGAAGCTTATAATATCGCTGACAAGAATTCAGTTATTACTATCCGGGAATTGGCCGAGATGATTGCTTCTATTGCTGGTCGTAAAGTTGTGATGCAAGCTCCCTCCGATAGTGAGAAGAAAGAATTTACATCCATCAAACGCGCAGTTTTCGATACTGCAAAATTGGAAGCTTTAGGCTGGACAGTCAGCGGTACGATGGAAGAAAAGTTGAGAAGGACGATAGACCTTTGTAGAACGAATGATTAAGGACACAGTAAATAGTATAGTTGATCTATTGCATCAAGACAACAAAAAGGGGGAATTTGCCCGCTTCGCCATAGTCGGCGTGACGGCTGCGTTAATTCATTACGCGATCTATTTCGTTCTTTATCATTTCATCCATGTTAGTGTCGCCTATACAATAGGATATATTTTAAGCTGGTTCTGTAATCTATATTTGACGAGCAAGTTCACTTTCCATCGTAAAGCTACGATAAAAAAGAGTGTCGGATTTGCAGGAGCTCATGTGGTTAACTATTGTATGCACATCGTTTTATTGCAGTTCTTTTTATGGATTGGAATGCACAAGGCCTTGGCTCCTTTCTTTGTGATGGGTATTGCAACTATCATCAACTTCTTTCTAGTCAGATTCGTGTTTAAGAGCGGTACAAGATGATGAAACCTCGTATTTTGATAGCAATGCATTATATGGAGCTAGGTGGTGCAGAAAGTGCCTTACTCGGCCTATTGCAAGCCCATGATCCGCAAAAAGCCGATATTGATTTGTTCCTATATGATCATGTCGGAGAATTAATGCAGTATATTCCGAATACAGTGAATCTCTTGCCGAAGGTAGAAGCCTATTCCATGTTGGAGCGCCCTATTTCTGAACTATTGAGAAAAGGATATTGGGGAGTCGCTTGGGGTAGGATTTTGGCAAAATATTTCGCAAAACAAGAGCAAAACAGTAATAAGGAGAACCTGGATGACATTTCTGCGTATTATTATATTGCAAAATATGTCAATCCTTTTTTGCCCAAGATTAATCCATCGGTAGAATATGACCTCGCTATTAGCTTCTTGCAGCCTCATCATTATGTGTTGAAAAAAGTAAGGGCTCACAAGAAATTAGCGTGGCTGCATACCGATTATTCCAGGGTGTATGTTTCCAAGAAAGAAGAATCGGTGTGGAGTCAATATGATTATATTGCAGCAATATCCACAGAGGTCGGTCATTCATTTGTACACCGATTCCCGAATCTCGATTCGAAAATACTGCCGATAGAAAATATCCTTTCTTCTCAGTTTATCAGACAAAGGGCAAATGAGAGAGATGTAAGTTTGCCAGGAAGTGGAATTCGGCTATTGACTATCGGACGATATAGTTATCCAAAGAAATTGGAGGATATTCCTGTTATGACTGCAAAATTGAAAAGGAATTTTCCCGATTTGAAATGGTATATCATCGGATATGGTAATCCTGAAGAGGAAAACAAGATTAAGGTCAATATCACTAAAGAAGGGGTACAGGACAGTGTTATTCTGCTAGGAAAGAAATCGAATCCATATCCATACATAAACGCTTGTGATGTATATGTTCAGCCGTCAAGATACGAAGGTAAGTCAATCACTGTGCGAGAGGCTCAAATTCTGTGTAAACCGGTTATAGTTACAGCTTATCCTACTGCCCCCTCTCAAATTCAAGATGGCGTGGATGGAGTCATTGTTCCCCTTGATATTGAGCTATGTGTCGATGCAATGTCTTCATTCTTGAAGAATAAAGAAAAACAAGCTAAGATAGCCAAATATCTTTCGGAGCACGATTATGGAAATGAAACTGAAATAAACAAGATTTATCAATTGGCAAGATGATACCCAAAGTTATTCATTATTGCTGGTTTGGAGGTAATCCACTTCCAAAATCTGCAATTAAATGCATCGAAAGTTGGAAAAAGTACCTTCCTGATTATGAAATAAAGGAATGGAACGAGAGTAATTTCGACATTAATATGATGCCATATACTCGTGAGGCATACGAAATGAAGAAATATGCTTATGTGAGTGATGTGGCCAGATTCCTAGTACTTTATCGAGAGGGAGGTGTCTATTTCGATACAGATGTCGAGGTAGTCAAGACTATGGATGATATCCTTGAAGCCGGAGCTTTTATGGGCATTGAGGATCTTGGAATCGAAGGGGAGACATATCCCTATGTAGCACCAGGATTAGGACTAGCGGTTGAAGCGGGGAATTCATTTTATAAGGAGATTCTTGATCATTATTTTAATTGTCATTATTATGATCCGCTGACTAAAATTCCTTATCCGTTGACCGTTGTCAACCATTGTACAAACTTGTTGATAAAGAATGGTCTGAAGCCGACTAATAAGTTTCAGACCGTGGCTGGGATAAATATATATCCAGTAGATTATTTCTGTCCGTTGGAAGATGCTACAGGAATATTGACTATTACAGAAAATACACGTGCTATCCATTGGTTTTCGAAAACCTGGATCGACAAACCGATGTGGTATTTTACGATAACGAGATTCCTGCATCGTATCTTCGGCATTGATTCTTTGGTTAAAGTTAGGAAATTACTTAATTTGGATAGTGCTCCCAATAGCTCCAATGTAGCCGCAAACATTCAAAAAGTACAAAGCGAGATTGAATCATGTGAACAAGGTGATGAATTTGAAGGGGAAAAGCTTAACAAAGAAGATTCGCACAATATAGCGACAATTCCCCCTAAGATTCATTATTGCTGGTTCGGAGGGGCCGAATTGCCAGAATCAATGCAGAGATGTATTTCCAGTTGGCGACGATTTTTCCCAGAATATGAGATAAAGGAATGGAATGAAACTAACTTCGATGTGAACATTCTACCATATACTCAAGAGGCGTACAAAGCAAAGAAATATGCTTTTGTGAGTGATGTGGCAAGATTTTGGATTTTGTACCATGAGGGTGGTATCTATTTCGATACTGATGTCGAAATTGTTTCTTCCTTTGACAATATTATTGCCAAGGGAGCATTTATGGGTATCGAATCTCGTTGCAAACCTGGTCAACTCCCAGATGTCAATCCGGGCCTTGGACTTGGTGCAGAAAAAGGTAATCCTATCCTGAAATCTATCTTTGATTATTATAAAACTCTTCGTTACTCGAACGATGCAGGAGATAAGAATCCGGGAACTGTGGTTACGCACACCACGCATGTCCTTGCCGAGCAATATGGCCTTCAGTCATCGAATGATATTCAGGTGCTGAATGGCATTACCATTTATCCTATGGATTATTTCTGCCCATTTGACGACCTCACTGGAGTTTTAAAGCCTACTGCAAATACACGCTCTATCCATTGGTTTGCAAAGACATGGACTGATCAGCCAATGTGGTATTTCAAGATGACTCGAGTATTACATCGATTCTTTGGGGTACGTTTCTTTAATACTCTCAAGTCGCTTCTCGGCATCAGCGATAGGTAATAAGCAAAATGCAGAAACCACGATTGTTCATCAATATGCATTATATGGAGTTAGGAGGGGCCGAACGTGCACTTCTGGGGCTATTGAATGCTATTGATACTGACAAGGTGGATGTCGATCTATTTCTTAATCAACACACTGGAGCATTCTTGCCCCTCATTCCTTCTAAAATTAATTTGCTCCCCGAGATTTCTGCATATTCTGCTATTGAGCGCCCAATGAAGACTATCCTTCGGGAAGGTCATTGGGGCGTTTTATGGGGCAGGTTAGTTGGAAGAATCAGGTACAAACGATATCTGCGTTCTGTCGGTAGAAAAAGAGACGGAAGTGCAACCCAATATGTATTTGACGGAGTCTCTCCATTTCTTCCTTCTTTGAATTTCCTCGGGCATTATGATTTAGCCATCAGTTTCTTAGATCCTCCTCATATTGTGCAAGATAAGGTAGATGCAACCACTCGCATGGAATGGATTCATACCGATTGGTCCACAGTCGAGGTGAATGAAAAACTGGTTGAACCAAGATGGGGGAGGAATGATTATATAGTATCGATTTCTGAGTCGGTGACGGAGCAATTCTTAAAGCGATTTCCGCAATTTAAGAATAAGATTATTGAGATTCACAATATTTTGAGTCCTTCATTTGTCAGAAGTCAGGCATTGTTGGAGGATGGCATGCGCGAATACAATCCCGAGGGAATAACGCTTTGTTCGGTCGGAAGAATCGCTTATCTCAAGAATTTCGACAATATTCCTCATATTGCCAGAATTATGAAAGATAGAGGGCTGAAGTTTCATTGGTATGTCATTGGTCCTGGCAATCATGAATCTATTGACGAATCAATCCGAAATGATGATGTCGAAGATTGTGTTCACTTTATAGGTTCCAAAACTAATCCATATCCATGGATGAAGACTTGCGATATCTATATTCAACCCTCTCGCTATGAGGGTCATTCTGTAACCGTTCGTGAAGCTCAGATTTTGGGTAAGCCTGTAATCATTACAAATTATCCTACGGCAAAGAGTCAGATTCAGCATGGCATCGATGGCATTATTTGTGGAATGGAGAATGAAAGTATTGCTCATGCCATTTTCTTATTAGCAAATGATAGGGATAAACAAAAACGTTTGTCAGAATATGTTTCTTCCCATGATTATGGAAATGAGAAAGAAGTTGAGAAGATTTATCAATTGCTGAATATTGCATAAATGGTTTTTTCTCCAGCAGATCAAGATAAGTATAAGGTTTTATTATTGCAGACCTATAAGGCATTTGCCAAGTTCTGCTTGGCAAATAATATTCATTTTTTTGCTGCTGGTGGAACGATGATAGGAGCTGTGAGACATCGTGGATTTATCCCATGGGATGACGATATTGATGTTTATATGAAACGGCCCGATTATGATAAGTTCATTTCTTTGAGGAGTAGATTAGCAAATACAGATTATGAAATCATAGATTCCAACAACGAAGGTTATTATTGCACGATGGCCAAGTTTTCTCATCGTAATTCAACCATTTGGGAGTTTCAGAGCATTCCTTTCGTGTTTGGCGCGTACATTGATGTCTTTGTTTTGGATTATGAAGATGGCACATACAATGAGGCGGTTGCGAGGAGAATGAGCTATGCAAAGAAGGTAAATTTATTATATATTTGCTCCAATAACAGGCCATTCAAGGTTATTAAGGATTGTATTTGTCGAGGCAAACTGTTGAAATCATCATGGTTTATTATTCAAAAAATTCTGATAAGATTAGTTCATCCCCTTCTGAGGAAATGTGTTGTCATTCGTAATGATAAAAAACAAGGTGAATGGCTTGTCGCTTATACTGGTACTTCAGGAGTGAAGGACATTTTTCGTTCAGAATGGTTCGATGGTTCAGTTCCATGCCAATTTGAAGATATGAGCATTAATGTACCATCGGGTTATGATAAATTCTTGACAGCGATGTTTGGTGATTATATGACTCCTCCACCAGTTGAAAAACAGACACCACACCATGCTCTTTTTTATTATAACTTGGATAGGAGAATAACCGATGAAGAGATAGTGGAGAAGCAAATTAAGGCACAATGAGAATTCCCTTTATTAGCCTTTTGTCTTTTATCGGCAGTTTGCTGTTTGCTCAGTCGGAAGTATTCCCACTTAATAAAGAAAAGGCCTACGAGAAATATATGGTTTTGGTAAAGCCTAAGACTTCAGTGCAAGGTGGCGCATGTTTCGGAGATTTTTTATTCGTCGGGCATGATAGGAATTCATACATGGACGTATATGATATGAGCTCACGAATGTACGTTTGCTCGATGACCATGCAGACGCCTGAGCCGAAGAATAGATGCCATGCAAATACTATCAATTTCGGGAATCAATACTATAACAAGGGTGATGAATTTCCTCTTTTATATGTCAGTTCCGGTTACACCGTCTCCAATGCAGATGGAAGATCCAATGTATATGTTTATAGAATAAGTAAACATACAGTTCGAGATGATTCGATAGTTTTCAGGTCTGAGTTAGTCCAAACGATTTCTGTTATTGGAGCCAGTTGGTCGGAATGTGTTACTGACAACGAACACGATGCTATATGGATTAATTATGAAGGGAAAGGCAATAGTAGCTTTTTGAAATACCATGTGCCAGATGTACGTCAGAAAAACGCCTTGATAAATCCTCTTGAAACGTCTGCATTAGATACAATCATTACCAATCATTTTAAAATACTCAAGCATAACCAAGGGATTCTGTGTCATGATGGGTACATATTCATGCCATTTGGAGTGCCTTCATGGAGAGAAGAGCCGTATTTGACGATCATCGATCTTGACAAGAAGGATTATGCCTACATTGTGAATTTATATGATCTGGAGATGTTTAATCGACTAAATCTGCGAGATAACACTTGGGAGCCAGAATTTTTCTTCTTTTATGATGGTGATTATTTCATAGGATATCGTAGTGTTATTTATAAGCTCAACATGGATTTGGTGAAAGAATCGAACTACTTTTATAATATCAACTGTAGATGAGTCCACGTTTCTCTATCATCGTTCCTGTATATAATGCTCAACGGTATTTGCATGACTGCTTGGAAAGCATTAAGTCACAGACTTGTCAGGACTTTGAGGTTATCACGGTGGACGATGGGAGTACTGATGGCACAATTCATATCTTGGACATTATTAAATCGGAGGATAATCGGTTCCAAATATTTCATCAAGAACATCGAGGTGTTAGCTCAGCACGCAATGTAGGGATAAATAAAGCAGCAGGCGATTTTATCTGTTTCGTTGATGCTGACGACCAGATTGCCCCGACATATCTCTCCGATCTTTATCAAGCGATAGGTGAAGCCGATTCATCAATGTGCGGATTCAAAAAAACAGATTTATTGAGCCATGAAGATTGTGAAATAGTTCCTCAGAACAAAATTGAGACTCTCGAAGAGAATCTGGCTGAATTCTATAATGCCGGTCCAACGGATTGGCAACGCTACCTTTGGAATAGGATGTTCAAGAAATCTGTGATCGATCAGCACAATCTTCGATTCATCGAAGACATCTACTATAAGGAAGATGGATTGTTCGTCGTGCAGTATCTATGTGCATCTAATGGACTTGTAGGGTGTGTCGATAAAGTGCTCTATTATTATCGTAGGAACAGTACTGGTGCAATGAGCAAGACTTGGCATTCATTTGACAAAAAGATCATTACAAATTTGACGGCACATAAGCTTATTATTAATGAGATAAGGCACAAAGGCGTGTCACAAATTGTTTTGACAAAAGCTATAAATCAAGCCAAAGCCTCATGCAATTGGATTCTGCAGATGATGTTCAAGACAAAATCCATTCGAATGATATTATTGATAAGAATTGAAAGGATTATGGTTTCAATACTTGGACTCCAAGATTATCTCAGTTGGCGAGTATCACAGGTAGTTAGATTTTATAAATGAATATTCTTTTTTCTTCTGACGAAAATTATGCTCGGCATATGGGTGTTGCAATGATTAGTATTATGCAACACAATCGGGATGTGGAGAAGATACGTTTTTTTGTCGTTAATAATCGTATTACTCCATCCACCATAGAGAAGTTGGAATCTCTCGTCCGAGGTTTTAAGAATGCTGAAATTATATTTATCCCTTTTGAGAGTTATGAAAAGAAGCTTCATCTCAACCTTGCGTGGCCAATTTCATTGAGTTCATACGCACGGCTGTTTGTCGGAGAAATGTTGCCTACTGAAATAGATAAAGTTCTATATTTAGACTGTGATGTTGTTGTTTGCGGTTCGATTAGCGCATTGTGGGAAACAAACTTAAATGGCAAATGTTTAGGTGCTATACAGGATATGGTTCCTTCAAATACAAAAGCCTCAGTTGGACTATTGCCTGAAGACCCATATTTCAATGCCGGGGTTCTGCTGGTCGATCTTCTCCAATGGCGTCAACAAGGTATAGGCTTGTCTTGTATGGAGTTTATAGCTGTTAGAGACGGACGTGTCACTCACCATGATCAGGGTGTGCTGAATGGCGTTCTAAAAGATAATTGGAAGAAATTACCGTTGCAATATAATGTGATGACCATTCACTATATGATGAACGCCGATAAAAAACGGGCTTTTTATCGTGATAAGTCCGTTTTCTATAAAGAAGAAGAGGTTGAAGATGCTAAAATTAATCCTATTATTCTTCATTTCACCCCAAGTTTTACAACGCATCCATGGGAACACAATTGTAAACATCCTTTACGCAAAATTTATACTGATACATTAGGCTATACTCCATGGAGAAATTTGCCCTTAGAAAAGGATAATAATCCTTGGTATGTAAAGATACTTAACTCTTTTTACCGTTTGTCTTACTCTTTTGATTTATTATTGAAGCAATGATAGAATTAGTTCCGCTACAATATTATGTAAGAGTTTTTTACTATTCCATGTTCGCAATATGTCTTCTGGTAGGTCTTTATTATCAAGCGAATCCTGGATGTGAAAAATTGTTGAGAAGAAACTCCATATTTTTCCCCCTCCTTATTTCTATAGTTTTAATATTCTATATGGGCTTAAGGCCAACGAGCTATAAATTCGGAGATATGCCTCTTTACGAACATCGCTGGAATATGAGTGATAGTATTCAGGTTAATTTATTCGATTTCCGTAGCGAGTGGTTCTTTGATTATTTGATGTTATTTTGTAAAGCACTTGTTCCTAATGCCCAATTTTGGTTTGTCGTAATCGATTTTATTTATATAGGATGCCAGTTTTGGGCATGCAAGAAACTATTATGGGAGAATGTATGGTTAGCCATATTGTTTGTTTTCTACTCATTCCAGTTTTTTTCTTACGGAACGAATGGACTTCGTAATGGCATGGCCTGTTCCATGATGATCCTTTCCATTGCCTATTTTTGTGATAGGAACAGAAATAGTAATCTTATTGGTTTTTTGTTGTTTGGATTGGCCATGGCTTGTCATCGTTCTGTGATTATTCCAATGGCAGCGGTAATGGCATCAAAGTATATAATCAAAGATATTAAAATATCTATATATATATGGTTCGGGTGTATAGTTCTTTCTCTTATTGCAGGAGGCACCTTGCAAAATATTATATTTGGACTTGGTTTTGATGATAGAATGTCCACATATTCTTCAATCGGAGAAGAGACAATGTCAGAGTTTTCACATACTGGATTTAGGTGGGACTTTTTGCTATATAGTGCTATGCCGCTATGGTTGGCCATGATAGTGCGTAATAAAGGAATCAACGATCCAAGCTTTACACTTTTAGCTAATACCTATATCATTGCAAACTCCTTTTGGATTTTAGTTTGCCGTGTAGCATTTTCCAACCGATTCGCTTACCTGTCTTGGTTCTTGTATGCGTTGGTCATAGCATACGCAGTGGTGCGAGTCCCGATTTGGAAAAATCAGGATAGGGCCGCAGGATGGATTCTGATCGCTCACTCAGCTTTTTCTTTGATTATGTATATTTTCTTTAAATAGTTTTTATGAAAACTCTAACCATTTTTACTCCAACGTATAATCGAAAACATACCATATCCCGGACCTACGAATCTCTTTGCAGACAGACATCCGACAATTTTGATTGGTTGATTATCGATGATGGTAGTACGGATGGAACGCGAGAATGGGTAGAGAGTCTTGGTGAGAAAGTCATCAATCGGGGAGATAACTTCGATTGGATGGGAAGGCATTTGCAATCGGAAGATGAGAACCATTTTGTTATACTTTCGACTGACGCCGTATTCAACAATCCGCTAAGAATTGAGTATATATATAAACCCAATGGTGGTCTATATACTGGATATAATATTGCGTATGCAACAATACAAACTGAGTTATGCGTATGTATCGATAGTGATGACTATATGCCTGATAATACTGTTGAAATAATCATCTCTAAGTGGAATAACTATGTGGCAAACAATTTTGTCAAGAAGAATGAGTTGGGAGGTATTGTTGGTCTCGACTTCAATGTCGTTAACAAGAAACCAATAGGAGGATTTTTCACCGAAGATAACAAAGTTTGCTTTTGGGAAGACTTGCACCACATAGGCGATAGCAAGCAAGTGATGCGAACCGAATTAATGCGTCGTGTCGCGCCTCAGGTCGGTTTTCAAGGGGAGCGAGATTTCAATCCCTACTATATGCTCATGCAGGTTTGCAATGAATATCCAGTCATGGTCGTGAATGAGAATTTCTGTTGGGTAGAATATCAGACTTCCGGTGATTCGATGTCGGCTGGAATCTGGAAGCAATATGTGCGTTCTCCCCGCAGTTATGCCAAGTATCGTATTATGCAGTTGCAAATGAAGCATGGAATCGACTTGAAACGTAAGTTTATGCTTTGTATTCATTATGTTTCTTCTTGCATTCTTTCCAAGGACAGGGATTGGCTTCATAACTCACCCGAAAAGTTGATGACTTTTTGTGCAGCTCCCTTTGGCTTGTTTCTTTCGTGGGTCGTGAAATACAAGAATCGTCGATAAAGTTTCTGTCAAATGAATGGCTTAATCAAACGTGACCTTTATCGTTATATTGGGAATGACAGCAATCGGTTCCTGTACCAGTTGCGATATTTTCTTTTTACACCAGGGTTCCAATATATTTATTTTTTTCGCAAGGCATCACTTGCCAAATTCAAGATTTCAAAGATGCTGTTTGAAATCTGCTTGAAGTTGTGTTCCTTCAAATTCGGGATTCAGATTCCATCGTCCACTCAAATCGGCGAAGGGCTGAGGATTTCTCATTTTGGGACAATTGTGGTTAATCCAGGGGCAGTTATAGGAAATAATTTTTCTATAGCAGAAGGCACATTGATTGGCAATTCTCAGGGCAAGAAATCAGGCTGTCCGGTCATCGGCGATAATGTATGTATGCAGGCTAATTCTGTTGTCGTCGGTGGGGTAAGGATTGGGAACCATGTTTTGATAGCGCCAGGTGCGTTCGTGAATTTTGATGTGCCCGACAATAGCATTGTCATTGGTAATCCCGGAAAAATCATTCAAAGAGATTCCTCTCCGACCGATAAATATAATGTTTATAAGGTCTGAAACATGAGAATTTTACATGTTATTACTTCTCTTCGCACGGGTGGGGCCGAGAAGTTGATGGTTGATTTGCTCCCCAAGTTAAGGGATTTGGGCAATGAAGTCGAGATTCTTCTTTTCGATGGGATACCCACGCCATTTTATGACCAACTGATATCTGCCGGGATCCAAGTGAATGCCTTGAGAGTGGGAGGGAGTGTCTATAATCCTGCCAATATTCTAGCCCTTCGACCCTATCTGAAGCGTTTCGATATCATTCATTCCCACAACACTGCCTGTCAGTTTTTTTTGGCCATTGCAAAAAAGATAACAAGGGCCAGTTGCAAGATCGTTACTACAGAACACAGTACATCCAATCGTCGTCGAGACCATTCTTTTTTTAAGGCTATAGACGGCTGGATGTATAATCAATACGAAAAGATAATCTGTGTTTCAGAGATTTCGGCTCAGAACATCAGGGATTATGTCGGATGCTCTCGAATGCCTATTGCTGTCATCCCCAATGGTATTGACTATTCAAAGTTTAGTGAAGCACAGCCTAATGCTGAAATTATCGACCATTATGCAGGTGTTCGTCGCGCCGTAATGGTAGCCGGCTTCCGCTATGAGAAAGATCATCCTACAGTAATAAAGGCATTTTCCTTGCTTCCTGACGATTATCATTTGTTCCTTGTCGGTGATGGCGACCGTCGTCAAGAATACGAAAAACTCATTCGTGAATTGGGATGTGAGGATAAAATCCACCTCTTGGGAGTACGCTCCGATGTCCCATCCTTGCTGAAGGCTTCTGAAGTAGTCATTATGTCGTCTCATCGTGAAGGTTTGTCTTTATCGAATCTCGAGGGTATGGCATCTGGGCGTCCATTCGTTGCCAGTGATGTGGATGGTCTCCATGAAATTGTGGATGGATATGGCTTGCTATTCCCACATGAGGATGCTCAAGCGTTGGCAGATATCATTATAAAATTGTCGGCCGATGAGTCTTACGCAAAAAAAGTAGCATTAAGATGTCAGGAACGAGCTAAACAATTTGACATAAATGTAATGGCTAGACGATATAATAGTATTTATCAGGAAGTTTATAGATTGAGTAGTGTATGAAAACAGTTGTTGTATTTGGTGCAACAGGTAATTTAGGTGCTTATATTGCTGTCCATTTGAAACAACAGGGATATAATGTTATTGCTGTTGGTCATAGAAACAATGATAATGGATTCTTCGCTGATCGAGGAATGGTATATTATTCTGTTGATATAAAAGATTTCTCATCGTTCAATGTATTGCCCAAAAGTGACATTTTCGCTGTTGCTCATTTTGCAAGTTCTTTGCCCTCACGTTATGCTTTTGATCCAAAAGAACTAATCGAATCCATCACTATTGGTACATTAAATGTCCTTGAATGGATGCGAAATGTAGATTGTAAAAAAATCGTATTCCCTCAGACGCCTTCTGATATGGCTAAGTACCATAATCAGCCGGGAATGATTCCTTGTGATGCCCCTCGTCATTTTCCCTTGACAGGTGATCATGCGGTTTATACGATTGCTAAAAATGCTGCTGTCGATTTGATGGAGCATTATCATGCAGAATATGGAATCAGATTCTTTGCATTACGCTTTTTTACAATCTATCAATATCATCCAAATGCATATCATTATGCAAACTTCAAGCGAAGAATGATGCCTTATCGTATGTTGATGGATAGAGCGAGCAAAAGCCTACCCATTGAGATTTGGGGAGATTGCAAAAAAGCAAAAGAAATGGTCTATATAAAGGATTTTGTGCGATTGGTTCAAGCATGCATAGAGTCGGACAAAGAAGGTGGTTGCTATAACTGTGGAAATGGTTGGCAAGTATCACTGGAGGAACAAATCAAAGGCATTATTGAGGTATTTTCTCCTAAGGATAATCCATCCCCAATTATCTATTGTCCCGAAAAGCCCGATCCATTGCAGAATGCATTTGATATGACTAAGACATTTAACGATTTCCCAACCTATCGACCCAAGTATTCGTACATCGATCAACTTCGTGATTTTAAACAGGAAATGACCGAGGAACCGATGGCTCAACTGTGGGGGAGAAAGGAGGACTATATGGAATGATTTATGTATAAAAATTTCATTAAACGAGCCATTGATTTTATCATTGTTCTTTGTGCCCTTCTTTTAATATGGCCTATTCTTATAATACTTGCTCTATTGCTATATATCTTTAATGAAGGAGCTGGTGTATTTTATACACAAGAAAGACCTGGGTACAAAGGGAAAATTTTTAAAATCATTAAGTTCAAGACAATGAATGAAAGGAGGGATAGTAATGGATATCTTCTTCCCGATGTACAACGAATTACGAAATTTGGCGGTTGGGTTCGCAGGTTGAGTCTTGATGAACTACCTCAGTTATTCAATGTACTTAAGGGTGATATGGCACTTATTGGTCCACGACCACTTTTGGTCGAATATCTCCCTCTTTATAGTAAGGAACAAGCACGTCGCCATGATGTGCGTCCAGGAATTACAGGATGGGCTCAATGTCATGGGCGGAATAATTTGAGTTGGACAAAGAAATTTGAACTGGATGTTTGGTACGTTGATCATATCTCTTTCAAGGTCGATTGTCAAATCATATTGACTACCATTATGAAAGTTATCAAGAGAGCAGATATTGACAATGATAATGTCGAGGAAAAAAAATATACAACTCCTTTATTTAATGGAAAGAATTGATTCTTTTTCGAGCTTACAGACACCATGCTTTATTTTGGATCAAGATGAACTGAATAGAAGTATTGTCGGCTTTCAAGATGCTCTTCAATCTTTTTCCCGGAAATCGATAGTTGGTTATTCTGTTAAAACCAATTCACTTCCTTTTTGTCTACATTTTGCATATCGGTCGGGTGCATATGCCGAAGTCGTTTCTTTTGACGAATATAATATTGCACGTAAATGTGGGTTCGAACAGTCTAGGATTATTTATAATGGTCCAATGAAGTCGAAAGAGTCTTTTTTAGATGCCATTTTGAATGGTTCCTATGTTAATATTGAAACCAAAAGAGAACTCGAATGGCTTTTGTGTCTGCCTAAAGACAAATCTTATTACATAGGCCTTCGATTAAATATCAATATATCAAAAGTGTCGCCCGAAGATGCTGATGGAGATAATGACAACAGTCGTTTTGGTTTTTCCGATGACACTCTTGAATTCAAGGATGCTATAGAATATATTGAAAAACTCCCTAATGTTAGACTGGCAGGATTGCATATCCATCGTACCGCTCATAATCGAAGCATTCATTTTTATGAGAATTCGATACAATATGCTTGTGATATCATTCATAAATATGGCCTTGAATTAGAATATTTAGATGTTGGAGGTGGGTATTTCGGAATATTCCCTAACAAACCTACTTATTTGCAATATTCCGAGGCATTTTATAGAGTCCTGAAAAAGAATTCTCTCGATCATCTTTGCATTATAGTAGAACCAGGAAATGCGTTGGTAGCATCTTGCTTTTCTTTCCTCAGCGAAGTAATTGATGTTAAACAGGTGGAACCTGACTTATGGTTTATTACTACCGATGGTTCCCGAAATGATGTGGATCCATTCTTTAGAAAGACCTCCTATCTGGACGAGGAGTTCTATTTTGAAGAAACAGAAATAGCAAAAGAACAGATTATTTCTGGATGCACTTGCTTGGAATATGACAGATTGTTCTCTCTTATTGATAAACCACTTTTGAGTGTGGGTGATCGTATTCTCTATAGAAATGTAGGTGCCTATACGATGTGCCTTACACCTTTGTTTATACGGTTATTCCCTAATATCTATGTTAAGGAGGAAAATGATTACAAACTGATTCGCGAAAGGTGGACAGTTAATGAGTATTTACAGAAATCAACTTATTGAATTATGGATAATATTCTTTTTTGCAGCGCTGGTCGTCGTTGCAAACTACTGAAAGACTTTAAGGAATCAATGCATGGAAATGGCAAGATTGTAGCTACCGATCTTAGCCCAGTAGCACCTGCATTGTTTTTTGCGGATGAACAATATCTTGTCCCAAGAATTGATGATCCATCTTATTTCGATCGAGTATTTGAGATTTGTGAGAAAAGCAAAATCAAGGCAATTACAACTCTGATCGATCCCGAGATTGAATTATTGGCAAAGCATAGAGACGAATTCGAAAAGAAAGGAATCCTGCCACTTTGTCCTGCAGCTTGGACAGCTCATCTTTGTTTTGACAAGTATGAGATGTTCAAGTATTTGAAGGGGAAGGGGGTTCGTACGGTGTTGACTTATAATTCTTTGGAAGATCTTAAACAAGGAATTGATAAGGGAGAAGTCGGATTCCCTGTTTTTATGAAACCAATTTCAGGTAGTGGTAGTGTCGGTATTGGCAAGGTAAATAATTGGGAAGAAGCCGAAGAAAAGTTCAACGATGGAAGGTTTACCTATATTATCCAAGAACTGATGACTGGAGGTGATTGTGATGCTGACGTTTATGTCGATTGTATATCACATAAGCCTGTGGCTGTTTTTTCCAAAAAGAAGATTGAAAGTCGAATAGGTGGTGCAAGTAAGACCATCTCTTTTAAGGATCCTAAACTATTCTCTTTTGTCGAAGAGGTTTGTTCTGTACTGGAATTGAATGGTCCATGTGATATGGATTTCTTTATCAAGGACGGAGAATATTACCTTTCTGAAATCAATCCTCGTTTTGGTGGAGCCTATCTTCATGCTTACGGTGCTGGTGTTGATTTTATTCAATTGATTTTGAATAATATTCACGGCATCGAAAATCATCCCATTATTGGTCAATATGACGAAGATATTATCATGATGATGTATGATGATGTGGTGATTACTCGAAAAAGCGATTTGCTTTCCGATGACTTTCCCCTGCTATAAAATAAGATAGATGGCAATTAAGATTGTTAGATGTGCAACAGTTGGCACATCATTAGATACTTTTTGTCGAGGTCTTTTGACTGAACTTCGAGATAAGGGATTTGAAGTTGTCGCTTTATCTTCTCCTGATAAAGACTTGGAACAATTGGGAAAACGGGAGATGGTTCGCACAATCGGTGTCTCTATGTCGCGTCATATTGCGCCATTGAAAGATTTTCTTTCTTTGTTGCGGTTGATTCGCGTCTTTATTAAGGAAAAACCAGATATGGTTCATTCCATGACTCCTAAGGCAGGACTTCTATGTATGATTGCTTCATGGGTAGCACGAGTACCTGTAAGAGTACATACTTTTACAGGGCTTGTATTCCCGACGGCAAAAGGCCTGACTAAGAAGGTACTAATGACTACCGATTGGTTGACATGTGCTTGTGCTACGCATGTGATTCCTGAAGGGCAAGGGGTGCTGAATGACTTGAGAAATAATGGTATCACATCGAAACCAATGAAGGTATTGGGTTATGGGAATGTGATGGGTGTGGATATGACACGCTTTTCTCGTAGGTCGGAGGTGATGTCTAAAGTCGCTTTACTTAAAAAGGAAGGCGTGTTTACCTTTGTTTTTGTGGGCCGTATTGTTGGGGATAAGGGAATTAATGAATTAGTGCAAGCTTTCAAAGTTTTGTTGGCTCAAGATTTCCCGAAAAGACTAAGATTGGTTTTAGTTGGCAATTACGAGAGCGATTTAGACCCGATTTCATCAGATAGCAAACAAGCCATTGATTCGACACCGGAAATTGAAGCCGTTGGATCTCAATATGGGGATGATTTGTTGGCAAGGTATGCTGCGAGTGATTGCTTCGTGTTCCCGAGTTATAGAGAGGGCTTCCCCAATACGGTGCTCGAAGCTGGAGCTTTAGGTTTGCCCTCGATTGTGACGGATATTAATGGTTCACGAGAAATTATTATTCCATACGAGAAAGATTCTCAGGGAGCAACTGGATTGATTATACCCTCTCATGATGCTGATGCTTTGCAGAGGGCAATGTCTTGGATGATTACCCATGATGCTGAAAGAGAGAAAATGGCTGCCAATGCTCGGCCTTCGATTGAATCTCGATTTGAGCAGAGTTTTGTCAGACAATGTTTGTTTGACTTTTACGATGAGATACTAAAAGAGAAAGAAATATCATAAATAATATGAAAAGAATACTGATTATTCTATGCTGTTCAATGATGTCATATGTGGCATCTTTCGGTCAACAGGAAGAGTGGGGAACTATTGATGTGCCCACGAGAATGGACTGGTGGATTGGAGCATCTGTCGGAACGACTTGGTCATTTGCTGAAAATGCTCCAAGTAACAATATTGGTAAAAATATTCCAAGTTTTGACTTTCAATTGGGTACATTTTTTACCAGGGCGTTTGGTGTGCGTTTCGGCGGTTCTGTGGCGCCTCAGACAGGAGAGGCTGATGATATAGCGAAAGAACTTGATCCTGCGAAATATGATACATATTATCGCTTCTATTTGATGCATGCCTATGCTGATGGTGTGCTCGACCTGACAACGCTTTTTGCTCCGCGTCGAAAGTATCGTCCGAAGGTCGATGTTATGGTATTTGCTGGTCCTGCGCTCATAGAGGCATTGCATTTTGATATGAAATTGAAGGAATGGGATGAATACCCTGTGGATTATCAGGATAAGACTTGTTGGTCGTTTCATACAGGATTAATGACGGCCTATCGATTCTCTTCTCATTGGGATTGGACCTTTGAAGCAAGTTATAATGTCACTGAAAGCCGTTATGATGGTGTGGAGGAAAAAACTTCTGCCAGTGGGTTCTTGAAGCTTCATACGGGCTTTGTTTATCACATCTACGACCGCCGCGATAAGAATCGCTACCGTTTGACCACAGATATCGATTCTGATTGGGCTCCGAGATACACTGAGAAGGATCGCGAAAAGGTTCTTAAAGAGGAGCGTGAACGCATCGCGAAAGCACGTAAGGAGATGGCCAAGCAACGCGAGACAAAGAATGAGCGTATCAGAAAACACAACGAGGAGGTCAAGAAGGCAAATGAGCGGATTCGCAAGAATAAAGAAAAACGTGCCAAGGAATGGGAAGAGAAGAAGAAATATAACGAAATATTATATTAAGTATTGTTTAGTTAGCACGAATTATCATGAATTTTACATGAATTTTTTTGAAAAATGTCCCAAATTTTAATACTATGAAAAGGTTCTTTTATTTGTCGTTGATTGTAGCATCAGCGATGATTCTTTGGAGCAGCTGCGCAACATCGGAGGAAAAAGCAGCACAGATGGCCGTACTATCTGCCAATGTGACTAATGCGCTGGATAATCGTGATTATAAGATTGCAATAGACCGGATGTATCCGATGAGGGGCAGTAGGCAAGTTTCGTATGGGTATTCTGTAGAAGTGAGAAACGATACGCTGATTTCCTATTTGCCCTATTTCGGTCGTGCTTACAATGTGCCATACGGTGGAGGAAAGGGACTGAATTTCACGGCTCCTATAGGAAGTTATCAGGAATTCATGAAAAGAAATGGACAACGGCACATTGAAATTGGTGTGACCAACGAAGAAGATACCTACTTCTACACTATTGAGGTATTCGACAATGGAAATTCATCGGTTGAAGTCCGTGCCCGCCAACGTGAGCGTATTTCATATTCAGGGAATGTAGAGTTTGGGAAATAATCATTTTTCATATTACTTTTGCTTTTGTAATAGCTCTCGATATCTATTATCATTTTAGAAAATAAAGAAAAGTCCAGCTGGTTATGTAATCAGTTGGACTTTTTCTGTAAAGCACGGGTTGCAAATGGAAAAAAGAAAGGAAAATATTGGAATTTGTGGAAATTTTATTAAATCTGCGTGTGGGATTATTTCTTTTTTTCGATTATATTTGCGCCATATTTGTTTCATTTAATTAATCTTGAACTGTTATGTGCGGAATTGTTGGTTACATCGGGACACGTGAGGCTTATCCGATTCTGATCAAGGGATTGCATCGTCTGGAGTATCGTGGGTATGATAGCGCGGGATGTGCGCTGATTTCGGGAAGCGAAGGCGACTACCATCTGAATATCTATAAGGCAAAAGGGAAGGTGAGCGACCTGGAAAATGTCGCTCGTGACAAGGATAAGTCGGGGACGCTTGGCATTGCTCATACGCGTTGGGCAACGCATGGTGCACCTAGCGAGACTAATGCTCATCCGCATCTTTCACAATCGGGGAACCTCACGCTGGTACATAACGGTATCATCGAGAACTATGGCACCCTGCGCCAGCAGTTGAAGAAACGCGGGTTCGCATTCCAGAGCGAGACCGATACCGAGGTCCTCGTGCAGCTGATAGAATATGTCAAGACGCTCCCGACCAAGATGGGGGAGGAGGAGCTGAATCTGGATGAGGCCGTCCGCCGCGCCTTGCGTCTGGTCTATGGCGCATACGCCATCGCCGTGGTCGATCGGCGCGAGCCCGATAAGATTGTCGCTGCGCGCAAGTCCAGTCCTCTGGCCGTGGGCATTGTCGAGGATAACTCCGAATTCTTCATGGCCAGCGATGCGTCGCCGATTGCCGAATATACCAAGCAGATTGTCTATCTGAAGGACGAGGAAGTGGCCGTCATTGAGCGGGGGAAGCCGTTGGAGGTGTTCAATCTCAGTGGCGACCGTGCGGAGGCCGAAGTGAAGGAGGTCAATGTCGATCTTTCGATGCTCGACCACGAGGGATACCCTCACTTCATGCTGAAGGAGATTTTCGACCAGCCCAATGTGCTGAAGGACTGCATGCGCGGCCGTATTGTCGAGTCGCCCTATTCGTCAGAGGGTAAGCGGGAACCCCTCATGCAGGTTGTATTGTCGGCTGTTTCCCTCAACCGTCGCCAATTGCTTCGTGCTCGTCGCATCATCATCGTTTCGTGTGGAACTTCATGGCATGCCGGCCTGATTGGCAAGCAGTTGATTGAGCATTTCTGCCGAATCCCTGTTGAAGTAGCTTATGCCTCGGAGTTCCGTTATGCAGAACCTGTCATAGAGCCAGATGATGTAGTTATTCCTATCAGTCAATCAGGCGAGACAGCTGATACGTTGGCTGCTATCCAGTTGGCCAAGCAGCAGGGTGCTCTCATCTATGGTATCGTGAATGGAGTAGGTAGTTCCATAGCGCGCGAAGCACATACCGGAACCTATATCCATGTAGGACCTGAAATCGGTGTGGCTTCGACCAAGGCATTCACTGGCCAAGTGGTGGTGCTCACGTTGTTTGCACTTGCCCTTGGAATGGCTAAGGGTACTGTGGGGCAGGATGAATACCAGGCCACCATTCGCGAACTGCTGGAGATTCCGTCAAAGATCGAGAAGGTGCTTGAACAGAATGACAAGATCAAGCGTCTTGCCCTGACGTTTACCTATGCGCGCAACTTCCTCTATCTGGGTCGTGGCTACAACTATCCTGTGGCGCTCGAAGGAGCGTTGAAGCTTAAGGAGATCTCGTATATTCATGCCGAAGGCTATCCTGCGGCAGAGATGAAGCACGGGCCTATTGCTCTGATTGATGAAGAGATGCCCGTGATTTTCCTAACCAATCACCACAAGCGTTATCAAAAGGTTATTTCGAACCTACAGGAGGTCATCAGCCGTCGTGGCCGCATCCTGGCTGTCATCAATGAGGGTGACGAACTGGTGAAGTCGATGGTCGGTGATTATATCGAGGTTCCTGAGACACTTTCGTGCCTTACGCCGCTCATTTCTGTCATTCCTCTGCAACTCCTTTCCTACCACGTGGCTGTTGCGAAAGGATTGAACGTCGATCAGCCAAGAAATCTTGCGAAGAGCGTAACTGTTGAGTGAGCATACAGATTAAATCTGCCAAAACTTTATTCAACTTTCGCATGTACAAGTGATGATTTGAAAGCTACGCTATCCGAAAACGGAAATAGTGCACCTACGTACGAGGACGCTCCACATTCTGTTGGAAATGGAGCGCGTACGAACGAAGACGCTCCACATTCAGTTGGAAATGGAGCGTGTACGAACGAAGACGCTCCAAATTCTACCGGAAATGGAGCGCGTACCTACGAGGACGCTCCACATTCTATCGTAAATGGAGCGCGTACGTACGAAGACGCTCCACATTCAGTTGGAAATGGAGCGTGTACGTACGAAGACGCTCCAAATTCTACCGGAAATGGAGCGCGTACCTACGAAGACGCTCCACATTCTGTCGGAAATGGAGCGTGTACGAACGAAGACGCCCCACATTCTATCGGAAATGGAGCGCGTACGTACGAAGACGCTCCACATTCAGTTGGAAATGGAGCACGTACGTACGAAGACGCTCCATATTCTGTCGGAAATGGAGCGCCTACGTACAAAGACGCTCTACATTCTATCGGAAATGGAGCATCTACGTACGGGGACGCACTATCACTCCAACGATTTGCCTTGCGGAAAGAAATAGAGGCTTTTTTGTTTTTGGGCGCGGCAAAGGTACGGCAAAGATTTTACATTGGCAAGACAAGGTTCACCGAATGCTTACAAAAATAGCTCTCCTGATTCGAATGAAAGGGAAAAAAGGCAGACACAGCTCGGAGCTATGTCTGCCTTATAAACCTCAAAAGATTTTATTCAGTCTTCGAGGGCAGTCCTTTGTAGAAGTCTATGACAGCTTATTGTTTATTTACGAAATCGCTTAATAAGATTTTCCCGTAACAATAGTTTGACATAATCCAATTCTGAAGATTTGAACAGAACAGAGACCACATAGTAATAGACTATACCAACAACAATGCCCAAAAACAGCTGGAGAAACATATTTGGTATGAAAAATGTTGTTGCATATACCAATGCTCCCATGCTTAAAGAGAAAAAAAGGGAAGGAAGTATATCCTTCATTTGGGTAAGGAAACCTACGTTAATGAGTTTGCCGGTATAATAGGTATTAATATATAGACATAGAATTGAAGTGATAACACTACCTATACACATGGCCATCACACTATAACGCATAGTGATAAGTATAACAAGCAGAGAAAGGACTTTCTTGATGATTTCGAGACGAAGGAACAGATCAGAACGGCCTTTTACCTGCAGAAGATTCAGATTTAATATATGGATGGGACGCCACATAACACTGAAGCAAATGACTGCAAGATAAGGTATAGATGCTGCCCACTTTTCGGTAATCAGTACAATGACAACAGGTTTAGCCAAAGCTGCCAATCCAACTAACAAAGGAAAGACAATATAACCAGAAACGCGGATAAGACGACGATAGGCTGTTTCTAAGCGTGAATCATCATTTTGTATGGAGCAAAGTACTGGGAAGGTCACGGATCCGAGCACACCTTGAAATGTACTGGCTGGCAAAATAGCATATCCTCGAGCTCGTGTGTAATAACCCAAGTCAACCGCCGAGAACTTCTTGCCGATGATTAATGGATAAAGGTTATTCCACACTGTATTAAGCAATGACGATAGTAACAATTTTGACCCATAATCAAAATTTTCTTTCCATATAGCCCATGAGAAATTAAACTTAGGTCTCCAATGTTGGTAATACCAGTACAAGATATACTTGAGGAATGGACCTAGAAAATTGGGATAAATCAGCGACCACACACCAAAACCAAGGAAAGCTAAAATGATTGTCAAAATACCGATTGTAACGGTATTAACTACGTTAATAAAACCGTAGATTTTGAATTGCAAATTGATGCGAAGACGGGTTCCTTGGACCGCATTGACTGAATTCAACACCAATAAGACGGCATTTGCACGAACAATATCTCGAAGAATGGGCTCGTTATAAAAGTCTGCAATCAAAGGGGAACATAGGAAAAGTACCACTGCAAAAATAAACGTCAAAAAAACGTTAGTCACGAAAACCGTGGAATAATCGATTTCCTTGCGATCTACTTTTCGCATCAACGCATTGCTAAACCCCGAGTCAATAAATACATGAGCAATTGCAAAGAAAATCTGGGTCATGGCTATCAAACCATAATCCTTGGGGACAAGAAGGCGAGCAAGAATGATGCCCTGGATAAAAGCAAATCCATCAAGAGAGAAGTGTTGAGCAAAAGTCCAAATCATTCCAGAAAATGTCTTTTGCTGAAGATTATCTGCCATGCTTATTAATTGAAATAGAACTGTGCAGAAGAAAGTTCCTGAAATTAATAATAAAGTCTATTATAGCAAAAACGATAAAACAATCGTCCGGACCACTTATAATAACGCCTCAAGAAAGGAAGCTTTGTTGATCTCAAAAGGAAATCAATCCGCCAGGGTAGGCTAAACTGAGATATCTCTTTGCTGAAGGCTTTGACAAAATCATTATACTCCTTTTCATGAATAGTCCTTTCGGGTATATTCCTTCGAATTTCGTCATTGATTTTGTTCTGAAACCAATGCTTAAATTCAGGGAAATCAGTCGAAAAGCCAGCCAACATCCGAATTCTGGATTTGATGAGTTTGATGCGCTGAGCATCCGGCACTTTAAAATTCTGGTGAGCAGTCCATGACCCTGGATTGGCAATTCTATACACAGACATAGGATCGTTGAAATAATAAATCCTTCCTTTCATTGCTGCCATAATCTGAAGCGGATAATCTCCTACTGCACATTTCCAACAATAGTCTGGGTAATTCTCCTTAATCGTATTTTTATACACAATACTACAAGTTGAAATAAACAAGCCTGTGCGATAGATAACATCTTTAGTCTTTACTGTGGCATCTTGGGTATAGCAGTAGTCCTCGCCTACAATATCTTTCTTTTTTTCAGAATACAGTTTGACTCTGCTGCAAGCCATAGTATAATCAGTATTCTTCTCTAAGAAATCAACCTGTCGCTGTAGTTTGCGCGAATTGATCCAATAGTCGTCCCCTTCGCATAAAGCCACGTATTTTGAATCGTGAACCCATTCGTTGAGATAGGGGTCCTTTGCCTTTTTCCTATAATGATTGTACTTTAAATAATATACAGCAAAGAAGCAATTCTCATTGCTTTTATGCCGTGCAAAAGTGAGAGTATAATCATCGGTTTCTTCATTTCTGAACACAGAGCCGTCGGCTAAGTCAAAATGATTATTCAAATAACATTGAAGCACATCTTGTTCGCCGTCTGTGCTTGCATCATCAATAATGACGCAAACGAACGGAAATGAGGTCTCCTGCCTACAAAAACCATCCATTGCATCATTAACAAAAGAAGAATGATTGAAAGTTTGGCATTTAACACAAACCATCCATTTGTATTCCATCGTTGTACTCAGTTTATTTTGACCTCGAATGATATTTTATATTAGTTAGAAATGATTGTTAACTTAGCTCTTCCAAATGATCTTATTCTGATTTTATCCCATGAAATCGATAATATCCTGAACTGTTTTGAACTCACGAATCTGTTCACCAGTAAGTTTCTTGCCAAATTCGTCATCCATCAGTACAATGAGCGATAACTTGGCCATTGAATCATACTCATCGATATCAGCCAAAACAGTTTCGGGCTTCAGAGTGCCACCATCGAGTTCCAGCATGTCTTCCAACAATGCGATTTTTTCTTCTTGTTTCATAATTTTATAAATTTACAAATATAAGTATGTAACCAAAATTAATGATAATTATATGCGTTGTTTCTTAACACGAATTATCATGAATTGACATGAATTATAATTATGCAAGGTGGGTCATATATAGACTCATACTGAAAAATTAATGATAATTCGCGATAATTCGCGTTGAAAGAAAAATATGTATAGTTAATTCTGAATAGTTACTTATTTATTTATACACATGCACCTCCATCAATCAGAATGCTGGTGCCGGTTATTGTTCGAGTAGCATCGCTCAGCAAGAATATTATCGTATTGGCTACTTCATAAGGTTCGGTCAAACCCAAAGGAGCACTAAATTCCGAGGCACCTACGGATGCATTCATTTCGCGTGCCTTCTGCGCCATGGGGGTATTGACAGCAGCAGCCATTACAGAATTGACACGGACCTTTCGCTCTGCCAACTCAAGCGCCATGCAGCGGACAAAGGCATCGACGGCGGCTTTACTCACACAGTATTCGGTTTTGGCCTTATACCCCCGAATACTGGAAATGGAGGACATGACAACCACGCTACCGCCTTCGGCAAAATGTTTCTTCTTGCATGCCTGTCGCACCAATTCGACGAAGGCATAGAAATTGACATCCATCACCTTGCCAAAGCCCTCTTTTGTGAGGACATTCAAGGGTTTGCGGCTGCTAATACCAGCACAATGCACAAGACCATGTATCAGACCGCCAGTCTTTGCCACCGTATCCTTTACAATAGTTCCGATAATATCAGGGACCGTCAAATCAGCCGCATAATAGCTGTGTCCGTCACCGTCCAAGGAGTCGAATGTTTCCTTCAAACCTTGTTCCGCCAGATCGATCATCACCACCCTGGCGCCCAGTTGGCTGGCACGAATTGCCGTTTCACGACCTATGCCGGAGCCTGCACCGGTAATAATGATGACCTTTCCTGTTAAATCCAAAATCCTTTCCATATCTGTAACTGAAGATTTGCCATTCTCAGTTTACCTTAATATTCTGCATTAATTCGTTCTTTCCCACCTGATCTAATGCTTGCAAGAAATCATGGCCACCGGGGAAATTGAGTTCAAACATTTCCAGACGATCGGGAAGGATTGCAATGTCATGACCAGCATAGGCTACCTTCATATCCAAGCGAATGGCTTGTTTTGCCATTTCACAAGCCTCCTTGAAATGAGGTATTCTAAATCCGGGCATCACGATATCTGTTCCTGGATGAAAGATGTGCTTATTACCTTTCTTATCCACACCTGGGGCATAGATGATGCCGCTCTCAATATCGACAGGATAGCCAACGCCACCTGAGCCCCAATTGTCGACAACAGTATTGCCACATCCACAACGCAGACTGACACTAGGAATCTGGACATCGCCATCCTTGGTAACAATGGTATATACACGAAGTGTATTCAATGAACTGCTATTGATGCGATCAAGCTCCTTACAGTTGACACACACCTCTTCGAGCAATACAGGACTAAGTTTGCAACTTTCGATAATCTGATCAATTTCCTGCAATGAATTGCCATGAGCGACACGAATGCCTTTCCCTTGCTCGGAAGTCAAAGGCTTGACCAGCACACGGTCATGCCTTGCAAAGAATTCCCGAATCAGATGTTGATCTGTTTCGGAATCGGCCAACATCCAATCACGGTGAATAAAATCGGCATATTTTCGGTAGAGAAATGCCTTGTCGCCCAGACGCAGGAATGTTTCCTTATCGAAAGATTTAAGAAGTCGATAATAACGTCTTTTTGTAAAGAAGGTATTTCTCTCAAAGGCGCTTTTCTTCCAGAACTCGAACAAGAGATAATCCCTGCTATCCATTGCTCCGTAGCGGATATCACACCAAATCATGTCGGCAAGGATTGACAACCAAGATTTACGCCCTCCAATCTTATTGGCTATTGCTTTGGCTGTAGGCTTGCAATAACGAATCAATATGGGGAAACGTTTTATGGAATAAAGCGGATAGTTATAAATCAGTTCCTGATGAGACTGCTTTTTCTCTATTTTTATTGCTTCTTAGCTTTCAATTCCAGAACAAGGTTCCAAATAGACTCAGCAGAATTGAAGTTCTCGGGGTCAAGTTCATTGATACGCACTTGAACATCGAATTCATTGTCTAACTCAGATATAATGGAAACCACATCAAACGAATCTAGAATACCGTCGTCAATCAGAGCAGTTTCGTTCTCAAAATCCACGTCGGGACGAACGTCCCTCAGTATTTCCAATAATTTTTCCATATAAATATTGAATAAATTAAAATGATCTATTATATCGGTTTGTCGAATTGAAGAAAGTAATCGCTAAATAGTTATGCTCCGTAGAATAAGGGTAGAATATTAAAGTCGAAGTAACTTTCGAAGGGTATAACTATTATTCACCACTTCCTCAATAATTGGCTCAGGATGATTGCCATAGATAGGGCCATTGGCCAATTGATGAACATCAACACCGCTGAAAGTGAGGTTCGTTTCAATAAGCACGGGATCTGCATCTTCATCGATGGCGAGATCCCATGACATTAATCTACTAATGTCGGAAAAACGAACGGCTAACTTTGAAACAAGTTCTGTACATCTTTCAAAACTAGGAATCTTAATATCTGAGAATTTATATCCTTGCGGAGACAATTCATATTTTTGCAGATTATGATCAAACACTCTGTTTTTTAATGAGCCATCAGCATTGATACCGCAAACCATACCACCACCTGTCAGGTTATCAGTTTTGGATCCTTTGTTACCAACTCGAATCAATGGAGATAATACATTCACCTTGTTATTCCGAACTAGCGTCTGAATTCTAATAGTATTCAAACTAGTATCGTTGAGTTTGTTTAGTTCGGGATGCTGTCTAACAATGTCTTGGCAGATAAATGAGCTATTAATTGAGGAGAGTGCTTTAATCAATTCATTGTCAGATATATTTGTATCAATAAAAGTGACACCTAGACCTCCACCTGAAAAGCGACTTTTTTTAAGAATTATTTTATCATAAGCTTTGCAAATGCCGAGAACCTCTTCCTTAGAAATAATCTCATACTTGTCATTTAAGAATGATTTACCGACCTTCCTAAAGAGAGTTTTAGGTAATTTTGCTTCAGGGAAGTACAAGTCATAAAAATTCTTGTCATCGCAAGGAGCAGAATGTTGAGGATTAGAATAATACTCATCGATAAAAGCATAGTAAAAATCACAAGGCATATAGTATTTTACCAAATCCTTATCGTCCTCTATTGAATTATAGACATCATACCATCGAAAATCTATTAATTGGATATTGTCGCCTAAAAAAGACCGCCAAAATGACTTAATATCGTTCAACATAGAAATATCGATTGGCTTGACTTTCCCACTATTAATTAAAGTATTTAAAAAATTAATTGAAAAATTTAACCTCGGTTGGATTATCCTAGCAAAATACGCTTTCCTTTTTACGAATTGAATCAAAGATTCATCTTCACATTTAATAATATCCATTTTTTATGTAAATAAGGCAATACTTGATTATGTGTTAAATTTGAGAGCAGTGGCGAATGCCAACAAAGAATTATTCTTAATAATCGTTTCCTCTCAATTCTTAAATTGTATCAAAGTCGAAGGAACTTTCGAAGGGTATAACTATTATTCACCACTTCCTCGATAATTGGCTCAGGGTGATTGCCATAGATAGGGCCATTGGCCAATTGGTGTGAATCGACTCCGCTGAAAGTGAGATTCATTTCTACTAACACAGGATTGGCATCTGTGTCAATGGCAAGATCCCAGGACATTAATCTAGTTATGTCGGAAAAACGTACGGCCGACCTTGATACAAGTTCTACACATTTCTCAAAATTCGGAATCCTAATATCCGAAAATTGATACCCTTGCGGAGATAATTCATATTTTTGCAACTTCTGATCAAGCACTCTGCTTTTCAATGTACCATCGTCATTGATGCCGCATGCCATACCACCACCTGACATGTTGTCAGTCTTGGATCCTTTTTGGCCAACTCGAATCAAAGGAGAAAGGACTTCAACCTTGTTATTTCGAACCAGTGTCTGAACCCTAATGGTATTCAAACTAGTATCATTGAGTTTGTTCAGTTCGGGATGCTGCCTAATAATTTCTTGACAGATAAATGAACCTTGAATAGAGGATAATTCTGTGAGTAAAATATTATCCGGTAGATCTGTCCTTAAAAATTTTACTCCTTGCCCCCCACATGAAAAACGGGTTTGCTTAAGAATTACTTGTTCGTGCGTCCTGATAATACCAAGGACTTCCTCCTTGGAAAGGATTTCGTACTTATCATTTAAATAGAATTGAGCTACTTTTCTAAAGAGTGTGGTGGGCATTTTTGCATCCGGGAAGAATAAATCATAAAGATTCTTGTCGTCACAGGGTGCAGAATGTTGAGGATTGGTAAAATACTCATCGATGAAAGCATAATAAAAGTCAAACGGCATATAATATTTTACCAAATCCTTATCGTCCTCAATCGTATTAAAGACATCATACCATCGAAAGTCTATGATATCGATATTGTCCCCGAGATAAGAGTGCCAAAATGACTTTATATCACTCAATAATGAATTGTTGATAGGCTGGATATTACCACTATCCAAAAAGCCATTCAAACATTTTGAGGAATAATCGAATCTATGTTGGATTAGCCTGGCAAAATAAGCCTTTCTTTTAAGGAATTGAATTGAAGATTCGCCCTCACATTGTATTAGTTCATGCAAATAGTCCATTGTGTCTTTAATTATTAAATTTTTATCATTGATAATGAGGATTTACCCAAATACTTGAACCCTTTCTTCTCGTATAGGCTCACTGCGGCGGTGTTCTGATGCTGTACCCAGAGCATATACCTGGACTTTTCTGTAACCATGTTTCGTTCCACGAAAGCATCGAGCAAAGCCTGCCCCACATGTTGACCACGAGCGGAATCCTTCACTGTCAGGTGAGAAATCCAAGCCACATTGTTCTCTACTGTTTGATGGAGCGCGCCCAGGAACCTGGACTCATCGTCATGCCTGTGCCAGGCGAGCAGAACGGAGCCACTCGCCAACATTCCTTCATAGACTTCGGGAGAGACATAGTCGCCACTATACTTGTCGAAAGATTGGTTGAAGAGGTCGAAGGCTCCTTGCACACCTGCTAATGTCGGAGCTGGCTGGATTACAATCTCTTCGTTAACCCGGGCTGGCAATAGGTCCTTGTAGATACCGGCATATTGGTCACGAACAAGATGGCGCATGAAGCCGCATCGTTCCAAATAAGCGACTACGTCGGCGGGCTCGCCAAGACTGCCTCGAAAAAGGATCTCGGTTTCGAGCACCTCCCCTTCAAGCGAGAGTATCTCGTCGAGGTCGTTCAGGTAAAAATACACCCTCCAGAAGCCATCTTTCTTCACCAGAAGGAAGACATTCCTTTCGCCACAATACTCATACAAGGCATCGTGGGCAATCAGGTCGGCGGCCTCACGCTGGATATAATCGTTAGAGACGCAGCCTCTCTGTCCGTAAAGATCGACGATTTCCTGGTAACGCGAGAAAGACTCAACCCTTTTCTGCATCATATCGCTTTTTCAGTTCTATGCGGTCAATCTTACCATTTAAATTATAGGGCATCTGAGCCAGATGATTCACAACCTCGGGGAACATATAGACGGGGATGCGTTCCTTTACCAGATTGATGATGTCCATGGGCTGACCATCGACGGTGGTGTAATAGAGGACAAGTTTGTCATTATCATGGTCGAATATGCAAGCGGCATTCGTTACGCCTTCGATAGCGTTCACAGCCACTTCTATCTCGCCCAGCTCAATACGGTTTCCCTTGTGCTTCACCTGGAAATCCTTGCGCGAAACAAATACCAGGTTGCCATCGTCATCGGGTCTCACCAGGTCGCCTGTGCGGTAGATGATATCGTTGAACAATGGATTCAAGGGGTTTTGGACAAACACCTCATCGGTCTTGGCACGATTGCCATAATAACCCAATGCTACACCCGTTCCGCGCACACAAAGCTCTCCCACCTCACCGACGCCAGCCTCGGTATCGTCGTCCTTGAGCACAAGGACCTGCATGTTGCGGCAAGCCTTTCCGATGGGGATATACTCGTCGTCGGCATACTGGCGCTTCACATCGAAGTAGGTGCAATCCACGGTAATCTCAGTAGGACCATACAGATTCACAAACCTCACATTGGGCAGTTTCTCCTGCCAGGTACGCAATTGCTTGGCAGGCATTGCCTCTCCGGCAAAGGTGACAAGACGCAGGTGCTCAGGCAATGCCACATTCAGAATGTCGCTGTTACCGACAAGCACAATGGCTGAGGTGGCCCAAAGAATGGCGGTGATATGACGGTCATTCAGCAAGGGTATCAGAAGCTTGGTGAAGGTGAAGTACTTCTTCCCTATCACATTCAGCGTGGCACCACTCTTCAGGCAGATGACGATGTCCTTCACCGAACCGTCGAAGTAGAATGGGGTCTGGTTGCCCAAGGCATCCTGTTCGGTAAACTCAAAGGTTTCGACCAACCAATTGGCAAGATCAATCATTCCTCGATGTGAGATCACTACGCCTTTGGGGACACCCGTAGAACCACTGGTGAAAATGCTATAGACCGGATCAAGATCGATAATCTGCTCACGGATAGCTGCCAGCGTCTGCTTGTCTGCCTCGTGTTCCTTAACTTCATTATAAAGGAATCTTGGACCACTGAACTCAATTTGGTCGAGCGTCTTCAAGTCAGCGGCGGTTGTTGCCACAGCGGCAATGGGCCTGCATACGTCAGCAATCAGGCGCACACGTTCAAAAGGCATCTTGCAATCGATGGGCACATAGAAGTTGCCACTTTCTACGGCTCCCATTGCTCCGACCAATCCTTCAATGCGGCGGTCAACAAATACAAGGACGGCACGACGGATGGTGCCATTGGTAGCCTCAGCAATGGCTGTACCGATGCTTTCAGCCTGCTGAACCCACTGGCTAAAGGTAAGGCTCAGCTTATCATCTGCCAATGCGGTTTTATCGGGGAGTCGCTGTGCGGTTTGCTCTAAATAATCAAGTATATTGGTTACCATTATTTCTTCTCGTATAGCTGGTTAGGATCGGTAATGAGGCCATCCTCATAGATGGCATCGTCTTCATAGATGGGCAAGATGTCGGCGGTATTGATTTCGAATGAAGTAGCACCAAGTGATATGCCAATGCCAAAACCACAGGCCATCACCTTGATCGTCCTGTTCTCACTGTCATTTCCATAGCGGTCGCAAAGCGAGACAATCGCTGAAGCTCCTGAGGTATTGCCGTAGCGATCGAGGGTGATAGGCATACGTTCAAAGTCTATCTTGGTCTTCTTGGCAATCTGCTTGAGAATGTAAAGATTAGCCTGATGGAAAGCGAAACAATCGTAGTCGTCGGGTGTAGTTTCGGCCTTGGCAAAGAAGTCCTTGATCAATCGAGGCACATCGAAGATGGTAAACGTGAACACCGAAGTTCCCTGAATGAAGCTGTTCATCAGCGTTCGGGGGTTGCCATCTTCGCACATGACCACTTCCTCGCTGGCGTGCAGGTTGCGATAGCCGCCGCCTGGAACTATCATATAGCGGTAGCCACTGCCGTCACTTCGCACAAGGGCATTGATTTCATCTTTCGGATCATCGGTTTTCTCCAACAGCATCACAGCGCCTGCTTCGCCAAACAGCATGGCAGAACTGCGGTCTTCGGGATAGACGGACTTGCCGGCGGTATCACCCACAAAGAGCAGTGCCTTCCTGATATCTCCGGTATTCATGATGGATGCAACGGTCTGCATGCCTACAACAAGCGAAGAGCAACCAAGGCTGATGTCATAACAAACCGCCTCCTTCGGGATACCTAGACGATATTGGAGGACGAAGGCAGTGGCTGGTCGGCGATAGTCGGGACTATGTGAAGAGAAGATGCAAGCGCCAATCTCGGAAGGATCGACACCCTTGTGAGCGAGCAGTTCCTGGGCTGCACGGAACCCGAGGTCGCTGCAGGTCTGGTGCTCCAACGTGCGGTGTGAGCTGCGCACACCCGTCATCTGTATGAACTTCTCGACCTCTTCATCTCCGAACAGGGACTTGTACGACTCAGTTTTAACTTCGTTCCTAGGCACGGCACAGGCCACACCAGCTACACGAATATTATTGAATTTGAAAAATGCCATCTTTTAACTTAAATATTTCTTACTATCAGTTTTTCCTAGATTGCTTTTTTGCTGATACCAATCTTCTAATTATTCTGGGAATCTCATAATCGCCATTCTGCTTATGGAAGAAATAATCCTTGGCCAATAAGGCGGCAGCATATAAATCCACATATTGCCCATTGTCATAAATAGCCTCCCTTAATATTCCTTCCTTCTGGCTAAACATGACGGGACTCATCTGCATGGATAACTTATTATCGACGCGACAAGTGCCATACAGACGATTGAGCCCCATTACTTCGAAAGCCTGCTCATAAATAAACAAATAAGATTCGATCCACGCCAACCCATCGCGATAATCCTCGTCAGCGATCACAATCCCGTGAAAACATGCGCTATGGTTTTTCCGATCGATCTGTGAAAGACTTACCCAACCGACGATACGCTTCTCGTCGTCGTTGGTACAGACTGCCCAAAACCTAAAGGTTTCGTGTTCACCCATGCACCCATGTACCCATTTGACGGCTTCTTCGTAGGTAAAGTGATGGAAACCTCCGACGATCTTGCTATTCAACTTCTCGTCGTTCTTACACTTATAGATAAAATCGATGTCTCGATCCTCAAAAACACGGAATAAAACAGTATTACCCATAAAGTAAAGTTATTAAAAACCAATAATAATTTGAATCACGCGCTGTAAATCGACTTGGCTATATCGCTGATCGACAGGGATGAATACAGTTCTTTCGGCGAGATAATACTCCCAATCTTCGGAGTGACACCAATGGAACACATTAGGCCAATAGGTGGCGACAAAGACCTTATCGGCAATCAGCCGATTTTTTAGAGATTTATCGTCGGTCAAGTATGGATATACCATCGGCACAGCGTCATCGGACAGATGCAGATGCAATTGATTGGTGTCGGCCAAGGCATTGTGAAGACAGATGAAATTATTACGGCGCTGCAAGGCAGATGCATCATAGTCGATGGACTGCATCAGCCGTAGCGTCAGATTGGACATACGCTTGATTGGTTGGCCAACCAACCTTCTGCTCTGCTCACGAAAATCCATATAGCCAGCCTCAGCACCGAGGTCAATTCGCTTGTTGAGGAATGACATTCGATCCCATGAAACATCTTGCTCGATTTCAATATCTAGGAATTTGTCCGTATAAAGATAGGCACCATCGGGCACTCCGAAGAACTTGCGGCAAGTGTAGAAGGAATCTATTCCCTTACAAGGCTTAGCATAGAATGCCTGGGTATTGTCAACAATCAATTGATGGCCATAATGCTGGGCAAGCTGCTCGACATAACGCTGCTTCAATCCGTAATAGTTGGTGTAAAGCAGTGCCTCTCCATCACGAAGGGAGATTTCTGGAACTATTTCAAAATTGATGTCGATATGATAGAATTCATATTCCACATTCAATTTCTGGAACGGCTCGAGAACTACATCGCAGGTATAATAAGGAATAAAAACCTTCCGATACTGACGTGCACGAAGGATATACTCCAGGCAGTTGCGCCCAGTATTGAGCCGGAGAGCGTCCTTATGGAGTTCTTCTGCCCAAGGGAGTTCCAAATTAAAATAGCCGCCAATGGGATTCATTGTGGAGTTAGAATTACTTTTACGTAGTTGCGATAGAATTGCATTATCTGTCGGAGTTCGGCCTGTGAATCGAGCTTCAGGAACAGAGTGCCAATGGCATTATTAGCACCTGAAAAGGGAACTACCCTATCGCCTTTACGCACACGAACTTCTTCCTCAATAACATATTTATTCCTAAAATCCTCATCAATCTCCAAATGATCGAAAACTCCAGCAGATTCGTTATGAAGAACCAGAATTGCATAATAGCCATTGTAATTGGGTTCATGCACCACTGGAATCGGTTCACCGATAGCCTTGCACACTTCGGCCTCAATAATATCAACGTCAGCTGCATAGTTGAGCATTTCGGCCAAACGATTACCTCCTGCTCTTGGAGATACTTCCATAAGGTAAGCCTTACCATTACGGCAGACACGCCATTCGACGTTGAACAAACCGGTCTGGACATGCAAAAGAGAACCCAAGCGCTGCAATTCGTTTCTTATCTCACCGAGATACTTAGGATCCTTGTCGGCAGGCCAGCATTCGGCGGAAGGGGTGAAGGGATTAGAGGCCTCGTTGTCGAAATACTGATCATAAAAACCATTATATTTCAATTCACCTTCGACAAAGAAACTCTCACTGCCAGAAGAAAGACCTTCTTTCTCCAAGAAATCCTCAATGATGAAATGCCCATTATGGGACTCGTCCAAGGCGTGTAGTATTGCCTCTTTCAGATTTTTCGGATCATCGACACGTGTCACTCCCTTGCTGCCTGCACTGTCAACAGGTTTGACAATAACCGGCCAATTGAAGTAATCAACATCCTGCAAAGCCTCTTCAGAATCGGTATAACCTTTAGCATTAGGCACATTGAATCCGTTGCTGGACAAGAACTGACGGAAACGAGATTTATCCTGCAAAATACATGCTGCTTCATATGAACAAGTGAAAGGCAGGCCCATTTGCTCTGAAACGTATGCTGCTGTCACGACACCTGGATCAACGGCAAAGGATAAGATTCCATCAATCTGCAGCTCCTTGGCAAGCGACAATACTGCTTCCTTGTCAAGAATGCTCACATTATGGTATTCGTCAGAATACTTATGTGCAATGTTATCCGGAAGATAATCAACTGTGATAACATGGCATCCATGGCGATGAGCAGCCTCAATGGCAGGAAGTAGATAGCGAATGCCGCCTAGCAGCATTAGTTTTTTTTGCATTGCTTTACTTTACGACTAATTCAAGAATTCTGTTGATATCGTCATCGCTCAGTATATGATGCATCGGCAAGCAGATCACCTCGTTGGCGATTTTGGTAGCTACAGGCAGATTCTCAGGTGCCGCGCTGGGAAGGCCTCGATAGGTGGAGAAATTGCTGATAAGTGGATAGAAGTAACGACGACCAAGGATGCCTTTTTCCTTCATTTCGAAGTAGAGCTGGTCGCGCGTCTTTCCATATTCTTCAGCATTGATGAAGATGGGGAAATAGCTGTAGTTGTGGCGTACACCAGGCATATCGTCGAAGAAACGGATGCCTGGCACATCGCGCAAAGCCTCGCGGTACTTGATTGCCACCTGACGACGAGCCTCGATGGCGGCATCAACTTGCTTCAAGTTCAATAGTCCGTATGCAGCACGAACCTCATCCACTTTGCTGTTGATACCTGGAGCTACTACTTCAGTCTCACCTGCGAAGCCAAAGTTCTTCAGATAGTCAATCCGTTTCTTCGTGGCAGCATCATGCACAATTAGAGCCCCACCTTCCAAGGTATTATAAACTTTAGTAGCATGGAAACTCAATGTGGACATATCGCCACGTGTGAGAACACTCTCTCCGTCCACCTCGACGCCAAACGCGTGGGCTGCATCATAGATCACCTTCAGTCCATACTTATCAGCAATAGCCTGGATAGCATCCATATTCACTGGTTTACCATAGCAATGCACAGGCATAATGGCAGTGGTCTTGGGAGTGATAGCAGCTTCAATCTTTTCGGGATTAATCCCACAGGTCTCCTCCTCGATATCCACAAACACTGGTTTGCAGCCGTTCCACCAGATGCTATGGGTGGTGGCCACAAAGCTATAAGGTGTAGTGATGACTTCTCCTGTAATACGTAGTGCCTGCAAAGCAGTAAGCAATGGCAGAGTACCATTGGTGAACAGGCTGATATAAGGAACTTTCAGGTATTCAGCCAATGCTGCTTCTAATTGCTTGTGAAATTGGCCATTATTTGTAATCCACTTGCTCGCCCATATCTCCTTGAGCATCTCGTTGAACTCATCTAGATTTGGCAATAGAGGAGATGTTACTGTGATATTATTATTCATTTTTATCGTTCATTATTTGGCTCTGAGAATAATTATCCAAATCTGTTTCTTTAAATGTCGGTTGTATTCAAATCTTTTGGTCAACCATTTTCAAACGTACAATATTTTTTGATTAATTTTGTTTATCCATAGCTTCGCAAAGCTTGACACATTTGAATGTGAAAGCTTAACAAAATGCCATAAAAACTGTGCAAATATATGAAATTTCAAGTTATAAAAAAAATATAAACAGAAAAAAACTATGATAAAGACATTTTTAAGTTGATAATCATAGTAATTGACAACTTAAATTGATTTTTAGATGTCAAAAAACTTCATGAAATTAATCACTAAAGTTTCCCACACCCGTGTAAAGCGAGTGTAGTGAAGAAACAGCCCAAGCCCCCCTTTACAGGAGGCTGGCATATGATCTTTGAAAAACTTGAAAAAAATCTGAGGAAAAATAACAGATTGTCAAAGATAATCCGT
>JAFWRO010000016.1:0-18005 GCA_017519885.1 Bacteroidales bacterium
GAAGGCACAACTCGACCGCAAGATAGCCAATCTCCGTAACAGGTTGAATCGCCTTGAAAATGAGAAGGCAGCTTGCAACTGATTATCACGAATGTAGAGCTAGACAAAAGCCTGGCACCTACATCCTGTTATATAGAAGCGTGTTTGCAAAAATATATGCCAGATAAACTTACTCCGGAACAGCGCCACAAGTGCATGAGCCGCATTCGTGGCAAGGATACCAAACCCGAACTATGGGTTAGGAAGTATCTCTATGCTCATGGCTTTAGGTATCGTCTTCATGAGAAACGTCTGCCTGGAAAGCCCGACATCGTTATACGTCGTCTCCGCACTGTCATCCTCGTGAACGGATGCTTCTGGCATGGTCACACCGAGCCACCTCTACCATCGCCCGTTGAGGACGGAAAGGGAGGTGTGCGTTGCAAATATTATGTGACTCCGCACACTCGTGTCGATTTCTGGCAAAAGAAAATCGAACGCAACAAGGCGCGTGACCTTGAGGATCGAAATGCATTGAAACTTCTTGGTTGGAATGTCATCGTCATTTGGGAATGCCAAGTTAATCAGGCGGAGATTAGGGAACAAACCCTTCAAAGCCTGGTCCGAACGCTCAGCCAAATCGAACTTGATATTGCTAAGATCAAACGTCCAGCTGTAAAGAAATATGATTTCGAAGAAGAACAGCCTTACAGTTTGGTTGCAGATGAAAACGATAATCCTTCTTTATAATTGAATTTGATTAAAATGAAACAGAGCACACTTTTCCTTGCAGCAGCAACAATGTTGCTGGCATCATGCTCAACACAACCAAAAGTTGAAAGTGGGTATATACCAGTAAGTGATGGTGCCCAGATTTATTACGAAGCAGTAGGAGAGGGGACCCCCGTGATTCTCCTTCATGGTCACACGCTCGATCTTCGTATGTGGGACCCACAGGTGAAACCTTTGCTTGAAGCGGGTTATCGCGTGATTCGTCCTGAGATGCGAGGCTATGGACACTCTTCGAAGCAGCAGCCTGACCAGCAGTTCACACATCTCGACGACATGATGACTGTGATGGATTCGCTTCATATCGCAAAGGCACACGAGGTTGGGCTCTCCATGGGATCGTTTGTGGCTAGTGAAATGGTGGCCATGCACTCCGACAGGTTGCTGACGGCTACACTCGCCTCGGGTAATATCCGCAATATGCCTGGCCCCTCGACACCCTTCGATAGCCTCGAACTGGCACGCAAGGATTCGGTCATTGCCCAAAACCTGGCACAGGGCATCGACAAATGGAAAGAGGAATGGATTGAGAAACTCGTCAGCGGTGGTGGTTCGAATCGTGAAGCCATCCGCGAATCCGTTACCCAGCAGGTGAACGATTGGGACGCCTGGCAACTGGTCCACCGCGAGATGCGTAACTATTATGGTTATGAGGCATGGGACACGCTCAAGGCTCGCCAACCCGAGATTCCCGTCCTGATCCTCTCGGGGGAAAAGGAAGGGAAAGGCAAGAATCCTATGCTGCAGTACCTGCCCAACAGTCGCCAGGTCATCATTCCAGACTGCGGACATATGTCGAACATGGAGAAGCCAGACGAGTTCACACGGCTGATTCTGGAACAATTCAAACTCGCTCAATAAGTGATAAAAAAATAACCACCGCCTTTTAATTGGGCGGTGGCTTGTTTTTATCCTCTCTTCATCTTGTCATGCCATTCGGAGGTGATTGTGAAGATGGCATCACCACTCGAGTTTAGAGCGGTTTCGACAGAATCCTGCACGACACCAATGATGAAGCCTACGGCAACGGCCTCCATCGCGATGTCATTGGAGATGCCAAAGAGTGAGCAGGTCATAGGGATGAGAAGCAGCGAACCGCCAGCCACGCCTGATGTGCCACAGGCAGCAAGTGCAGCCAGGATACTGAGCAGGATGGCCGACATGAAGCTTACTTCGATGCCGAGTGTGTAACAAGTTGCCAATGTCATCACCGTGATGGTGACGGCAGCACCATCCATATTGATTGTCGAGCCGAGCGGAATACTTACAGAGTAGAATTTCTCATCGATACCGAATTTCTTGCAAAGCTGCATATTGATGGGAATGTTGGCAGCCGACGAACGGGTGAAGAACGCATGGATGCCACTTTCCTTCAAGCATGTCCAAACCAGTGGATACGGATTTCGACGAATGAACAGAGAAACGATGAATGGATTGATGACAAGCGAAGAGAAAAGCATACAGCCCACCAAGAGCAGCAGCAACTTTCCATAAACGGTGAAAATCTCCATACCGCTTTCCGAAACCGACGTAAATACCAGGCCGAAGATTCCGAAAGGCGCGAACTGGATGATCCAACGTACAACTGTCGAGGTGGCTTCGGCAAAATCTGCTACAGCATCCAATGTGGCTGGTGAATCAAGTTGTTTGAGCGCCAGACCGATGATGATCGCCCAGAAGAGCACTCCCAGATAGTTTGCATTCGCTACAGCCATCACTGGATTGGCAACCATATTCGTCAGCAGGTTCGAGAATACATCGACAAGGGCTCCTGGGGCAGAATCCGAGGCAGCACCTTCCTTCAGCACCATCGAAACGGGGAAAAGGAAACTGCCCACCACAGCCACGATGGCCGCAATCATAGTTGTCACCAGATAGAGGGTGATGACAGTGCGGAAACGAGGTCCAAGACCACCATTTGCCTGAGCTACTGAACTGGCCACCAGGATGGCTACAAGAACAGGAGCAATAGCTTTCAACGCTCCAACAAACAATTGACCGAGAATGGAAATACCAGTCCACTCAGGAAGAAACAGGCCTAGGATGGTGCCCAGCACGAGTCCAATCACGATGCGCAGCACCAGGCTCGTTTCGGTGTACTTTTTTACGATGCTCATATTTTACTATTTTATCACGAATTATCGAAATAAAGAATTTCTTGAAAAGCTTTTGTTCGATAGTACGAAACAATGGTGCAAATATACACATTTTCTGTCAATACTTTTATATTTTATTGTGTTTTTTTCATTTTTGACCCTAAAAACCTTTTTTAATAAGTAAAAAAAGATTATATTTGCAGCGAAATAAACTTGATTTATCGAAATAATCATTAATAAACAATCTAATTTTAATAAGACAATGGCATTCACTGAAACTCGAACCACGGGATATGGTTCACGTCTTAGTAATTCCTGCTTGGGAATACCTATGGGTATTTTTCTTTTTGTGGTTGCTACCATCCTGCTGTGGTGGAACGAAGGACGAGCTGTGCGTCGTGCTCAGGACATCAAGCTGGTTGCCAAGACCGCACAATCCATTGGCGACATCTCGAACGCCAACGCTTCACTCGACGGCCAGTTGATCCATGCTACCGGAACCGCTGCGACCGATGACATCCTCAGCGATGATCTTTTCGGCATCAAAACAAACGCCTTGGCAATTGTCCGTTCGGCAGAGTATTACCAATGGATGGAGAAAGAGAAGCATGAAACGAAGAACAAAATGGGTGGAAAGAAGGAAGAGACCATCATCTACACCTACGAAAGAGGTTGGAGCGCTGATCCCATCAACTCCTCGCAGTTCAAGGACCCCGACTACCAGGGTGTCAACAATGTCATCTGGGAAATCGAGGATATGCGCGTCATCGCCTCGAATGTTAGTTTCGGTGCCTACACGTTGCCCGAAATGTTCGTCAGCGACATCGTATCGAAGCAATCCGGCAATGTTTCGACACTGATGATTTCGGCCGACAATCCTGCGCTGAAGCAACTTAACGAAACTGTAATGAAGGCATTGGGCGAAAATGTTCGTCCGGAAGCTGCACAGGTGAAGGACAGCCTTGCTTACGTGCATGTATTAGGTAATCAGGTCTATATCGGCTTCAATCCGTCGAACCCTTCCATCGGCGACATCCGTCTCACCTTTGAGCAACTGGCTCCTAGCTGTAACATTTCGCTGATTGCCGTGCCCACCAACGGAACGTTCACAACCTTCAAGGCCAAGCACGATGATAGCGAATACGAACTTCGTACCGGCACCTGGTCGCTCGACCAGATGATCAAGCAGGCCAACGACGACAATACTACCATGACCTGGATCCTCCGCATCATTGGCGTGATTCTTGTCATTGCAGCCCTCAAGATGATATTCAGCATCCTCGTCACGCTGCTCCAACTCGTGCCCTTCCTTGCCAGCATCATGAACCTCGGTGTGGGCCTCGTCTGTGGTGTGCTTGGCTTCGTGTGGTCGCTCATCATCATCGCCATCGCCTGGATCTTCTATCGTCCGATCCTGGGCATATCCCTGCTCGTCATAGCAGCTGGACTCGTCTATTGGCTTGTGATCAGGGGTAAGAAACAACAGGCTGTAGGATGAAGCTGATCAGCGGTGTAGCAAGTCTGTTGGCCGGAGCCGTAATCTATCTTCTGTTCCGCAGCAAGAACCTGCTTGGTTTCGAGTTGCTCAATAGGATAGGGGTGGAGCCCTGGGCCGATAGGATGCGCAGCTATACCGCTGATGTCAGGCTTCCCGACGTGTTTGTCAATTCCTTGCCCGGAGGACTCTGGGCATTGGGATACATCCTTGTCATCGACAGCATATTCGGCAATCAGTCACGTTCCACGCGCATCGTCTGGGCATCGGTCATTCCCCTGCTTGGCGTATGCTCCGAAGTGATGCAAGGCGTTGGCCTCCTTCCTGGCGTCTTCGACCTGTGGGACCTCTTCTGCTATGCTTTACCATTCATTATTTTTGTTACAAGAATATGAGTAAACTGACCAATTCACAAGTCGTACTTGGTGCCATCATCATCGGTTTCTTCATCGCATCGGCCATCTTTACCGCAACGGTAGATACCGATGATGTTGACAATACGCCCGAAGAGCCTGTGCAAGTCGACACTACTACGGTGCAGGCCACCCAGGCACAGATGTCGCAAAGTGACAAGCCTGCCGTAAGCCCCCAGCAACCGGTGGTGAAGACCGAAGCCATCGAGGGTGACCCGATGGAGGAACTCAATTCGCTGATCGGTCTCGAGGAAGTGAAGGCCGAAGTACGTTCCCTGGCCAATATCGTCAAGGTGCAGAAGGAACGCGAGGCACAGGGTTTGAAGAATACACCCATCACCTATCATTGCGTCTTCAGCGGCAGTCCTGGTACAGGCAAAACGACGGTGGCACGCATCCTTGCTCGTATCTACAAGGACCTTGGCGTGCTCAAATCAGGTCATCTGGTCGAGACTGACCGTTCGGGACTTGTTGGCGAATACGTCGGCCAGACGGCTCCCAAGACCAATGCGCTGATCGATTCGGCATTGGGCGGTGTGCTCTTCATCGACGAGGCATACGCCCTGACCGAAAACAAGGGTAACGATTATGGTAGTGAAGCCATCGCTACGCTGCTCAAACGCATGGAGGACAATCGCGACAACCTGGTGGTCATCGTGGCGGGATATAAGGACGAGATGAAGCGCTTCGTCGATTCAAATCCCGGTTTGCGTTCGCGTTTCACCCGCTTCATCGACTTCCCCGATTACACGGGCGAAGAACTGTACAAGATCTATCTGATGCGTTCAAACAAATACGGGTACAAACTCGATACCGACGCCGATGCCCTTCTGCAGGAGCAACTCAACAAGGCGGTAGAGCACAAGAACCGTTATTTTGGCAACGGACGCTATGTGCGCAATCTCTTCGAAAGCTGCGTCACCCATCAGGCCACCCGCCTGAGCGCCATCAGCAATCCTTCGGTTGAGCAGTTGCAGCAACTGACGAAGGAGGATGTCGAGAAGGCCTACGAATCGGTATTGCAGTAATATTGATATTAATGCGACCCGCAATTCATCCCCCTTTAAGGGGGACCGAGAGGGTCTTTAAATTTTGAATGATAATGAAAAAGAGAATTTCGCTGCTATTCACAAGCATGTTGTTTGCAGCAACGGCAAGTGCCAATGATGCTGCATATTTCACTTCAGGCAATCAACTCATCCCCGTCAAGGAAACCGACATCAGCATCCGGAAGGAAATCCTTACCATCGGCCTGCAGGATGATGGCAAAGCCGATATAACTGTCTATTACGAGTTCTTCAATCCTGGCACGACCGACAAGACGATTCTGATGGGCTTCGAGGCCGATCCTTCGTACAACGATGACTACGAATTTCATGCCGATGGTGTTCACCCGCACATCTTCGATTTCACTGTCGAGATGAACGGTGAAAAACTCTCGTACAAGAATGCTGTCTGCCTGGAGGGCCTGCCCGATGGCTTGCAGCCACTTGACATGAATAAATACGAGATAACTGAAGAGACCGTTACCTCAGTGCGTCCCGTCGGCAATGACACACTCTTCATCCCCTTCGCTTACGTCTATTATTTCGAAGCCACCTTTAAGCCTGGTATCAACAAGATACAGCATACCTACAAATATACGGAATCCAATGGTGTGGGCTTCTCTTACCAGATTGACTACAAATTGTCGCCTGCCACCCGTTGGGCAAATCATCAGATCGACGACTTCACGCTCGTCATCCGTGCCGATAATACGGCTAAACACTTCATTATCGACGAGCAAGCTTTCAACATGGCTCCCTGGGTGCTGTCAGAAGGGGAGGGCAAGCAGCGTGTCACCAACCATTATGATGAATCATTGCGCGAGTTCTCGCTCCGCAATGGTGCATTCACCTGGCACAAGACCAACTATTGCCCGCGTCAAGAGTTAACAATCACTTCAGCCGACGAGATTTACTTGTTCAACGATAATGCTCCATTCGGCTCATTCTACGACCGCGGTTCTTCACTGGAATTGTATTATGGAGAAGGAAGGACCCAATACACGATGGAAGAAGGTCTGCGACGCCGCGTCGCTCACAACCTTCCCTATGCCCACCGCGGCCACGTCTTCAAGGATCCTGTGCTTAACGCATACTTCCGCGCACTCTGGTGGTATATGCCCAATCCTGATTACAAGGACGACCAGAGCGACTTCACCGAAGTTGATAGGCAGTATTTGAGTTATTAAGTTGGTCTCGGTTTTTCGGTATTTCGAAATACCGGTATACCATAATACCGAAAAGCCGATATTCAGAAAAATATCACCTCATAAAAAAACACCGCCATAATGTCTTTGGCGGTGTTTTTATTTTTCAAAACTTCTTGACACGGAGATGGCAATAAGGTTCGCCACCCGTCTTTTCGTAATAGCGCTGATGATATGCCTCGCCGATGTAGAAATTCCGAGCGGGGAGGAGCAGGGTGTTCACCACGTCGCCATGGTCACGGAGCTGCTGAATAACGGCTTCGGCAGTCTTCAATTGAGCCTCATTGCGATAGAAGAGGCAACTGCGGTATTGTGGACCAAGGTCGGGACCGACTCCATCGGTTTGCGCAGGATCATGAATCTCGAAAAACACTTGACATAGTTTCTCGTAAGTCGTCACCTTCGGATCGTACTCGACGATGATGGCTTCCACATGGTGCGTCTTGTGGTCGCGTACGTCGGCGTAGGTGGGATATTCCTCATCGCCTCCCGTATAGCCTGCCAGGGTGCGCTTGACGCCAGGTTCCTTGTCGTATTGATGCTGTACACCCCAGAAGCATCCGCAAGCGAAGATGGCCACATCGATGTCGGAATCCTTTGGTGCCACATAAAGATCGACCTTCGAACATTCCTCAATCGCCTTCCGAACCATCTCCAATGCAGGGCCATGTTTCTGCTGGAGGTCAGGATAGGCTTTGCCTCGTGCGAAATTATGCTGCAAGTCGTTGTATTTCACTTGCAATGCGATGGGGTTGCCCGAATCAATAATCCTTTGTACATAGTCGTAGTAAGGCATGTCTTTCGGATGGGTGAGGAGGCGGAGCGCATTGACCACACCCACGGGAATGCCAGCCTCGAAAAGGTCGTCGAAGGTGTAGTCGCTGTCCTCCACCACGTCGTGCAGGAATCCAGCCATCTTCTCTTCGTCGGTATGGCCCATAAGGCCAACGGTCAGCGGATGAAGGATCACGGGATAACCATCTCGGTCAAGTTGCCCGGCATGGGCAGTTGTCGCAATCTTGAGCGCAATATCTATGGGATGCATTATTAATAAATGATAATAAGGGATATTAAGGGATAAGAAGGGTCATTAGAGGATAATAAGGGATATTAGGAGATATTATTAAGGGACAAATGATTGTTGTGGCCCATTCTATCCCTTAATAACCATCTTGCTGAGAATTACTCTTTGAGCCCTTGCTGAATCGTCGCAGCGCTTCTGTTACGATGATGATGCCGAATACGATGGCCACGGTAACCTTCAGCGCCAGGAATCCGCTTTGAAGGGCTGCACCGAGTTGGTCGCTGACGATGTTGTAACTCGTCCAAAACACACCCGCACCGGGCACAAGAGGGAAGATGCCGCACACCAGGAAGACGATGACCGGACATTTCAGACGTTTGGCGAAGAAGTAGGCAGTTAGCACCACCACAATTGTGGCAAAGAAGGTCGCCTCGACAGGGCTTGCTCCAGCCAGACGTGTCAGGCACATGTAGGCTATCCATCCGAATGTGCCCGAAATGCCGCATGCCACGTAGTAACGGCGAGGCACTCCGAAAAGTACGGCGAAGGCTGCGGTACCGAAGAAGGCGGCAAGGATTTGGAAAAGCCAATTGCTTGTAAATGGGTCGGTTAGCATGCCGTGCAGTTCAATCATGCTGCCCTCGATATGACTATCGACGAGGAAGGTGATACTCACGCCCAAGGCGATGCAGAGGAACACCATCAGAGCGTCCAGCAATCGTGTGGCACCAGCAATATAGTCCTCGGCAGCAAGGTCACGGATACCGTTGGTGAAGGGCACACCAGGGATGAGTGGAATGATGGCTCCGATCATGATGTTGCCCAAATGTCCAAGTCCCAAGTTGTGAGCCAGGATGCAGAACACTGTAACCAGAGCGCCTCCCAAGATGTTGGCAGTGACTTTCGAGAAGTTCGGTGCGCTGAAAAACAAAACGAAACACCAAAGCAGGATGCCCGAAAGGAAGGAGATGGCGCAATCGATCAGTCCACCGCCGAAGATGGCACAGAAACCAGCAGAACCAACTGCCGACGCCGCAATCTGTTCCCACGCAGGATGGGGCGGGAGCGTGCGAATGCGTTGCAGTTCCTTATTCGCCTCATCGAGCGTATATTTGCCCGATTCGATGTCACGCGACAGTTTGGTAACAGCCACCACCTTGTCAAGTTGGGTGCCATGGAAGGGGATAAACTCCACGTTCGCATAGCCGCCTTGACCTGTGGTGAAGATGCCATTGCTGAGCACGAAGAAGTTGCTCGAACTCACGCCATAACATGCCGAGATGCGTTGCATGACTTCTTCGACACGCGATATCTCGGCTCCGTTTTCGAGCATGATGTGTCCGGCTTGACTGGCAATATCTAAGGCACTTTCTTTCATTTGTTCTTCATTTTTCGGCCACAAAAATAGTATTTTTTTCATGAAATGCGCAAAAATATGCCCGAAAATACGAATTTTACCCTCAGTCTTTGTCTGATTAATCAATTTTTGCTATCTTTGTACCGCTTTTATTAATACATTATTTAATTTAAAACTATGAAAAGAATTCTTTCATTATATATGGTTGCGGCTGCACTTATCGCTACAACCTCGTGTGCACAAAAAGCTTCAAGTGTGGAGGTTTCCTTCAATTACGAGCATCAGGATGGACCTGGTTCCAATCAGTATGCAGTATGGGTAGAGAATGCCCAGGGTAAGGTGGTTCGCACGCTCTTCGTCACCTCATTTACCACCAAGGGAAGAGCACGCGGCGATGAGGAACTGGTCCGCGGATACATCAAGCGCCTTGCTTGCGTTCCTGATTGGGTTAAGGCAGTGAATGTCAACGAGTTGAGCGATGAGGAACTGGACGTTTTCACGGGTGCTACGCCTCAAAGCAATGGTGTTCAGACATTAGCGAATTATTATTGACTCTAAGGATTAAGACGGATTATTACAGTAGGATAGCCAAAAGTTCTTTGGGGACTCCAAAGGGTAGAAGGCTATCCTATTTTTCAATAAACCAACTTAACATAATCCCAATTAAAGAATAATAATATAGGTTTTCCTAAGCAAATTGACCAATGGTAAACGCAGATGGCTGAATAATGATTATTCAAATACTGATATTACACCTTATTATATATAAAAAGCCCCAAACTTAATGTCTGGGGCTAAATTTGATAAATGAATTAGAAATAATCTGAAATTATTACTCTTTCATAAAATACGATAATACTCGAATTCGCGATAATAAAAAATTATGCAATAGCAAATCAAAGATTTTCGTAACGTGGTGAGAATGTATCACCCTTCGTGATGTCGCCAGTCCTGATGCCGAGTTTCAGCCAACGGTTACGCTGTTCGCTTGTTCCGTGGTTGAACGACTCAGGCACAACGTATCCACGTGCCTTCTTCTGCAGATAGTCGTCGCCGATCTTCGAAGCGGCATTCAGACCTTCTTCGATATCGCCTTCTTCCAAAGAGCCGAACATTGCATTGTCCTGATGAGCCCAAACGCCTGCATAGAAGTCGGCCTGGAGCTCGAGACGTACGCTGAGCTGGTTGGCTTCCTTGCTGTCCTGGCCGTAGCGAGCCATCTGAGCATGTACTTTTTCAAGCGTACCGAGCTGGTTCTGAACATGATGTCCAATCTCGTGGGCAATCACGTAAGCATAGGCAAAGTCGCCATCGGCACCAATCTGCTGCTTCATGGTCATAAAGAACGAAAGGTCGATGTAAACTGTCTGATCAGCAGAGCAATAGAAAGGTCCTGTGCTCGACGAAGCAGCGCCACAGCCCGAACGAACGGCATCAGTGAAGAGCACGAGCTTCGGAGCCTGATAGGTCTTGCCCATCTTCTGGAAATATGCTGTCCACACGTCCTCGGTGCCAGCCAGAATCTTCTTGGTGAAGGTTGCAAGTTCCTCCTCTTGTTCGCTGCCCTGGTAAGGTGTGGTTGTCTGCTCGGTGTCGTCATCGCCGTAGCTGGCACCCAGGCCACCACCCGACATCATACCGCCGAGGATGTCAGAGCATCCACTGTTGCCGCCCATGCCACCCAACAGGAAGAAGAGCACCAGCAGAACCAGCAGGATCATGATGCAACCGCATCCACCCTTACCGCCGCCGGCAGCATTGTTTGTACCGCCGCCCGAGCCGCGCTTCATCAGGAAAAGCTGAAGCAAGAGCTGAAGCAGGTTAAAGCCACCACCGCCGGAGCTGAATCCTCCGAATCCACCGCCGCTCGATTGACCGCGACGATCCACTACATTACCGCTTTCGCGACGTCCATTTAGATCCATGTTATTAAGTTTTTTGGTTAAAGATTGATTTTTTCCTTCACGATAAACATATCCTTGGCATAGCCAGGGAATGTCTTGCGCAATTTGGCCAACATCGAACTGGCCTCTTCCGAGGTGCGGAAGTCACCTACCGACACGCGCCAGTTGGGCGTCTTGAATGCCACATAGGTAGGCAGTTCGGGCATTTCCTGGTTGATATACGCCTGGATGGAATAGCAACGATTCTTGGATTGTGTCTGCTGATTGCCCGAGAAAACGCGGATGCGATAACCTATGACATTCTGCGCGGTTTCACCCGAACGGGTGCCGTTGGCATAGTATGCATGCGGCTCATTTCCAACGAGTTCGGTGAGACGACTATCCTGCTGGATGGTCACACGTCCAGTCTCCTGCAGGTAGGTACAGATATCCTGCGATTCCTGCCCGTAGGCAAATGCGAACGAACAAATGAAGAAGAGCGAGATAAGGATTCTTTTCATCACGAATGAAAGCCACGAAGGGTGAAACTGCAATGCGTCCACCCTTCGCGTCAGATGGTTAAAGATTACTTCCAAGCCTCGATGATAGGCATAAAGGTATCTACCTTGAGGGCAGCACCACCGATCAGGCCACCGTCGATGTCGGGCTGGGCAAAGAGCTCAGGAGCATTTGAGCCCTTGCAGCTGCCGCCATAGAGAATGCTGGTGTTGTCAGCCACGGCTGCATCGTACTTCTTGGCGATAGATGCGCGGATGAAGGCGTGAACCTCCTCAGCCTGCTCGCTGGTAGCGGTCAGACCGGTACCGATAGCCCAAACGGGCTCGTAAGCAACGACGCACTTGGCAAAGTCCTCAGCCGAAAGGGTGTAGAGAGCCTCCATCTGGCCTTCGATAACTTCCTTGTAGGTGCCATTGACACGCTCCTCCTTCACTTCGCCAACGCAGAAGATTGGAGTAAGGCCATTGGCAAGAGCCTGCTGGAGCTTGGCAACGAGCAGCTCGTTGTTCTCGCCGTGGTACTGGCGACGCTCAGAGTGACCGAGGATTACATACTTGGCACCCGTCGAAGCGATCATGTTGGCAGCAACCTCGCCTGTATAGGCGCCCTTCTCGTGAGCAGAGCAATCCTCGGCACCAACGCCGATGACGCTACCCTCGACAGCCTTGACTACCGATGCTACAGAGATGAATGGAGTACAAACGACAACGTCGCAATTGACCTTTTTGCCTGCAAGGGCCTCCTTGAGACCTTCTGCAAGTGCTATGCCTTCCTGGAGAGTGGTATTCATCTTCCAGTTGCCAGCTACGATTTTCTTACGCATTTTTTTAGAATTATTTATTAATGTTTGTTTATGTAGAAATTGTACTATTTCAACGAGCAAAAATAGAAAAAATGGAGCAAACAGCAAAAACAAAACCAATAAAATTCGGTTATGGTAGTTAATTTCTTCAATATCGCCGCTTGTTTGCTCATTTAACTTGCCACTTGTGAGACCTTCGGCATCGAGTCGCGAAAGAGGCGTTTTCCAGCAGATGACTCCATCGCGCAGCAACATCACCGCTGGATTCGAGCGGCACATCGTCTCAATGATCGAAGCATCGGTGAACACAAACGGGTATTCGGCGCCCGTGTTGAACTTCCATCGTTCGAGCTGTTTCTCGTCGCGTGCCGTAAGGCAAAGGAAGCCGTAGTCGTTGTCACCGGCATATTCCGAAAGGAGTTCGATGCGGTCGATGTCGTGCTGCGATGCCTTGTCGAGCGAATGACTGAGTAGAAGCAGCGTATATCCCGGCCTCGACAAAAGTTCGTCGGTGATGACCTCGCCATCGGCGGTTTTTACGAAGAAGTCGATGTGCTTTGGTTCGGCCTTGCTCCTATCGTCGGAAACCTTGCCATCGGCGTGACGTTCAATCGTTTCGACAAACTCCCAGCCCTCGGCTTCGTCGGGAAGGTTGTCGAGCGAAAACTCCTGGCGAACGCCGTTGCGTTGATAGATGCAGACCCACTCCGAGTCGGATTCCGACGTTTGCTCCTGCCCCTCTCCCATCACGGCTTCCCTCAGATTGGTTCCGGGGGTGAACGGGCGGAAGTCGATGAAGGGTTCGCGCCAACTGCCCATCCAGCAGAGCCACACGGCCAAACCTAAGGCACAATAACTGTAGAACACGTAGAACGTGCGCCCCATAAGCCGGTACATCAGCTCGCTCTTCGTCCAGAGAAGGGCCAGCATCGCAATGAGAATCAGGTTCTTGCCGAACGTCTGCCAGTTGGTCAGATGGACGGCATCGCCGAAGCATCCACATTCGCTGATGGCATCGGTAAGCGCCAGCCAAAGCGTCAACGGTGTGAACAAGAGCAGCAGCAGGGTGCTGACCACAAGGGTGAGATGTCGTGCATGGCCCAACAGTATGTTCACACCGCAGATAAACTCCACGATGCACAACAGCCACGCTATGCCCATCGACAGGTCGGTCAGCATGCCGAATCCGAAATATTGCAGGTATTCGGTCACCTTGATCGAGGTACCTGCCGGGTCGACACACTTGGCCAGACCGCTGAAGATGAACACGGCGGCGAAAAGGAACTGAACGATGCGTACGACAATCTTCATCCTTTCGAGTACAGGTCCTTAGCTTTCCTCCTTGCCCTCGCCTTCGCAAACCAGCTTGATGAGTGCGAAAAGCGAATAGTTCACCATGTCCATATAGTTGGCGTCGATGCCCTCGCTGATGAGCGTGTGCCCCTGGTGGTCCTCGATCTGCTTGGTGCGTTCGAGTTTCATTAGGATCAGGTCCACGTAGCTCGAGATGCGCATCAGTCGCCACGCCTCGTCATAGTCGTGGTTCTTCGCTTCGAGCAGGGTGAGCGTCTTCTCCATATACTTGTCGTAGAGCGCCACCACCTTGTCGGCATCCATATCGACGCCATCAGCAGGGCCGTATTCGAGCTGAATCAGGCCCATCAGTCCATAGTTGACGATGCCGATGAATTCGGGCAGGATGCCCTCTCCCACCTTCGATTCGCCCTTGATCTGGAGCGAACGTATGCGGGTGGCCTTGATCAGCAGCTGGTCGGTGACCGAAGTGGGACGCATGATACGCCACGAGGCACCGTAATCGTAGGTCTTTTTTGTGAATATGTCACGGCAAATCTTGGTGACGGCCTTGAGTTCTTCGTTAGTTGTCATTTCCTATATTTTCTGATTGATTGTCACGGGTTCGAAGAAGTTGAATGGAGCATTCACCAGCTCCTTCATCTGTTCGTCGGGCGTATAGGCCACGCGCTGTATCTCGCCCTGGTTCGAATTGATGGTTCGGAACGTGCCGATGCCCTTCACTTCCACCTCCTCGCCGCGAGCCAGCACGGTCAGGATGCTTTTGGCCAGGGCTGCCACAAAGCGGCTTGCTTCCTCGATGGGAGTCTTGGTCGATTCGGCCAATTGGTGGTCGAGCCACTCGCGCCCTACGCCTTCTTCCTCGACCTGCATACGGTAGGAGATGCGCGGCGGATAGAGCGTCAGCTGGCCAGTCTCGGGGTCGTTGGCGATGTATTCGGGATGCTTGTGCGAAGCGAAGGTGCCCAGCCCGGGCAGGGTCACAGGGATTTGTTCGACGCCTGCATTGGCCATCTGTCGCCCAACGGCGTTCAGAAGCACGGCGCATTGCTGTCGATCAAGATGGCATAACTTTTGCAAGTATGTGGTAAAATCCTTCTGTGTCATATTTTTTATAATATTGGTGTGCAAAAATAGTGATTTTTCTCCAATCTTGTGACATTTTTAGGTAATAATTGTGAATTTTTTTCGAAAAACCACCCGATTCTCGAAAATTATTCTTATTTTTGCATCAAATTATGGGACTTTTTGTCCAAATGATTTATTTTTGACAACGAAAATGACAAACAAATTCAACTCGCGTATTCAGGAGATACTGCAACTCAGCCAGCGGGAAGCCGAGCGTTTCCACAGCCCCCTCATCAAGACCGAGCATCTGATGCTGGGTATCCTTCGTGACGGCAAGGGACGCGGGGTCGAGGCGTTGTTGCGCCATGGCGTCGATCTTGTTCGTCTGCGTATGAATATCGAGCAGAGTCTCTACAACACCACGAGCGACAACTTCGACAGCGTGCCGACGGCCGATAGCGGTGCCACCGACACCCTCGACGAGAACGAACAGCATCTGTCGCGTGATTGCGACCGCACGATGAAGCTCAGCCAGCTCGAGGCGCGCATGATGAAGGAGCAGAACGTGGCTCCCGAGCACATCATTCTGGCCATGCTGAAGGACGATCGGAGCGTGGTCAGCCAGCTGCTTATGCAGTACAATGTGGATTACTCGTCCTACTACAAGCAGGTTGCTGAAATCGGACACATCGACCCCAGCGAGCAGAACAATGCCCGCGCACACGGCCTGGCACGCGACGACGACCAGCCCGACGACCAGCCGCAGGCCTCTGCTGATGAGGGAAACAACGATATGTACAGCGACGGCTACGATGATGATGCCGAAGAAGAGGAGGAAGAAGACGGTCCGTTGGGCGGTCAGCGTTCGCGTACCCGTCAGCGCAAGCAGGGACAGCAGGCCGAATCGAGCACTCCGGCTCTCGACAAGTTCGGCTTCGACCTCACCCAGGCAGCCAAGGAAGGAAAACTCGATCCCGTAGTGGGTCGTCACGACGAAATCGAGCGTCTCACACAGATTCTATCGCGCCGCAAGAAGAACAACCCCATCCTCATCGGCGAACCCGGTGTGGGCAAGAGCGCCATCGTCGAAGGCCTCGCCCAGCGCATCGTCGAGAAGAAGGTCTCGTGGCTGCTCACCGACAAGCGCGTCATCAGCCTTGATATGGCTGGTCTCGTGGCCGGCACCAAGTACCGCGGACAGTTTGAGGAGCGCCTCAAGGCTGTCATCAAGGAACTGGAGGACAACAAGGACATCATCCTCTTCATCGACGAGATCCACACTATGGTAGGTGCTGGCAATGCCCAGGGCTCGATGGATGCCGCCAATATGCTCAAGCCCGCCCTCAGCCGTGGCGAGATCCAGTGCATCGGTTCGACCACCATCGACGAGTACCGCAAGACCATCGAGAAGGACGGTGCCCTCGAGCGCCGATTCCAGAAGGTAATGGTTGAACCTACGTCGGCCGACGACACCCTCACCATCCTTCGTAACATCCGCGACCGCTACGAGGAGCACCACAACGTGCACTTCACCGACGAGGCCCTCGAAGCCTGCGTGCGCCTTACCGACCGCTACGTCACCGACCGCAACTTCCCCGACAAGGCCATCGATGCCATGGACGAGGCTGGCTCGCGCATGCATCTCTATTCTGCCGACCAGCCCTCCATCTTTGCCGAACTCGAAGCCAAGATCGAAGAGACCAAGCGCCTGAAGGACGAGGCCATCATCAGCCAGACGTTCGAAGTGGCTGCCTCGTGCCGCGACCGCCAGCGCACCCTCGAGCAGCAGCTCAAGGAGGAGCGCCGCAAGTGGGCCGAAGAGCAGAAGAGCAATCGCGCTGAGGTCACGCCCGAAATCATCGCCGAATGTGTGGCCAAGATGACGGGCATTCCCGTGCAGAAGGTTGCTGCTACCGAAGGTCAGAAGCTTCTCGCCCTCAAGGACATTATGAAGAGCAAGGTCATCGGGCAGGATGCCGCCATTGACAAGGTGGTACGTGCCATCCAGCGCAACCGCATCGGTCTCAAGGACCCCGCCAAGCCAATCGGTACCTTCCTCTTCCTTGGTCCTACGGGTGTGGGCAAGACCTATCTGGCCAAGATCCTGGCTGAAGAGATGTTCTCCACCAAGGACAGCCTTATCCGCGTGGATATGAGCGAGTTTATGGAGAAGTACAGCGTGTCGCGTCTCATCGGTGCGCCTCCCGGATACGTAGGTTACGATGAAGGCGGACAGCTCACCGAGCGCGTGCGTCGTCACCCCTATTCTGTCGTCCTCTTCGACGAGATCGAGAAGGCCCACCCCGACGTGTTCAACCTTATGCTGCAGATCTTCGACGAAGGCCACCTCACCGACTCCCTCGGTCACAGGGTTTCGTTTAAGAACACCATCATCATCCTCACCTCCAACGTCGGTAGCCGGCAGGTGAAGGAGTTCGGTTCGGGCATCGGTTTCTCGGCTCGCACCGACCAGGAGGAGAACGAGGCAGCCCAGTCGATTGTGATGAAGGCGCTCCGCAAGACTTTTGCTCCCGAGTTCCTCAACCGTATTGACGACATCATCAGCTTCAACCAGCTTGGAAAGAACGAGATACGCAGGATTGTCGATCTCGAACTTGGCGCCGTCATCAAGCGTCTCACGGGCCTCGGCTACGACATCACGGTCACCGATGCCGCCAAGGAGTTCCTCGGCGTGAAGGGCTACGACAAGCAGTATGGCGCCCGTCCGCTCAAGCGTGCCGTGCAGCAATATGTCGAGGATATGCTCTGCGAACAGATGCTCGAACACCAGGGCGAAACCGGTGTGCGCATCACCATCGACAAGGACCCCGACAAGGATTCTACGGTCGCTCGGTTCGAGAAAACAAATACTTAGTAACTAAAGTTTCCCACACCCGTGTAAAGCGAGTGTAGTGAAGAAACAGCCCAAGCCCCCCTTTACAGGAGGCTGGCATATGATCTTTGAAAAACTTGAAAAAAATCTGAGGAAAAATAACAGATTGTCAAAGATAATCC
>JAFWRO010000017.1:0-12851 GCA_017519885.1 Bacteroidales bacterium
TCATCAGAGCAGATGTTTGCCGCAAGCTTCCTTCAGATTCCGCGTCGCCACGGACACCCTTGCCTTTGGCTGTAGCCTTCCCGTTATCAGGGCGGCTTGGGGACTTACACCCGTTAGAATATGCCCATGCTGGGCGAACCATGACCTTCTGGCCGCCTTTGATGACAACGCCACGGGAGGGGTCGGAGGCTGAAATTAATGTATAATCACTATTTCCTTCGGCTCCCGAAGAACCCTTCAAACAAATCCATTTGCTTCTGGTTCTGCACAGGCCCCAGGTGGAAGCCCTCCTTGATGATCATCACCGTAGGTTTGCCCTCGGCATATACCGTCCAGTAAGGCAGGCTGTCGCCATTCGGGTTGCCCGTCTTCGTGAAGTTGATCCAGTACTTCGACATGATGCTGAGCATGTGGTTCTCCGTCTCGGTCATCTTGCCGCTGCCGAACTTGTAGCCGTAGATGAAAGGCATCTCGGCCACATGGCTCGCGCCACCACGACGGCTCGCGAGGATGGTGTTCTCCGAATTCTGGTCGAAGTAGTACATATAGACGCGACCCTTGCCCGTCTTGCTCTGCAGATTGCCCCAGGCATAGGTGCCCCATGCGAACGACCCGTCGCGGAAGATGTCCGACAGGGCGAAATAGACCTCCGTCTCGTTGGTTGCAGGATAGGCATCGAGCACCTTGTCGGCCCATTCGCCGTATGCGGCCTTCACCTGCTGCCTGTAGGCTTCGACGGGCATAGGGCCGCTGAACATCGAACCTTCGTCCGAATTCGTGCCGATGATCACATTCACGTCGCTGTACTCGCCCTGCTGATAGAGCTTGTACTGATCGTCGGTGATCACGTAGCCATCGACCACGGGCCAGAACAGCCCCTGGGTGCTATCGACGATGGCCTGGAAGGGGACCTTGCGCAACTTCTTCAGGTTCTTCGCCTTCAGTTTCTTCTGGAAGGCCACGCCCTCGGGTTCCGAAGCCTTCACGGTGCAGATGCCCGTGTTGCCGCCTCGCGTCTCTGCCACGGGCCAGAAAGAGCCACCGCTCTCGCTGATGGCGCCACGGAACAGGCCCTCGCACAGCGGCGAAGCGCAGAGGATGCTCACCGAGATGCCTCCGGCCGATTCGCCGGCTATCGTCACCTTGTCAGGGTCGCCGCCGAAGGCAGCGATGTTGTCGTGAATCCATTGCAGCGCCATGATCTGGTCCATCAGGCCATAGTTGCCCGAGATGCCGCGCTCGCTCTCCTTGCTCAGGTCGGGATGCACCATGAAGCCCAGCGCACCCAGCCGGTATTCGATGCTCACATATACGATGCCCTCACGCACGAAGCTCTCCTGCGTACCCACGTACGAACCGCCCGAAAAGGCGCCGCCATGAATCATCACAAACACCGGCAGGCGTTCGTCCTTGCTCTTGGCAGGCGTCTCGACACTCAGGTAGAGGCAGTCCTCGCTCATCCCCTCGTAGTTGCCGCCTTGTGCCGATTGCGGCGGACGTGCGCCCCATTCATCAGCCTTATAAACGCCTTCCCACGGGCTTTTGCTCACCGGAGCCTTCCAGCGCAGCTCACCCACAGGAGCCTCGGCGTATGGAATCTTTTTGTACAGGGCATGACCTTCGTGCAGCACGCCTTCGATTTCTCCCTGCGCTACCGTTGTGCGCAGCAACTGAGCCTCTGCCGCAAATGCCACCGACATTGCGACCATCGCAGTAACAAACGTTTTCTTCATAAGTAAAATAATTATTGGTAATGCATATTGACGCGACAAATATACGCATTATATTTCAAACTTGTGCCGCTCCAGCCCCAAAATCCTCATTTTTCCATCATTTTCTCTACGGATTCACGCCGATTTATCGGATTATTACATCATCATTCGTGCAGTCGGCAAGCTGATGGGCATGTTCTCGAAGGATAATAAATGTCCCAAAATACACCTCAATAAACGGAATAAGTGTATTATCTTCATCGTAATCCGAAAAAAGTCGGCAGAAAATTTGGTGGTGTCGCCGAAACGGCTTATCTTTGCACCATAAAATGATTGAAAATCCTAAGTACCACTTGCGATTTTCATTGAAAATCCAAAGTAGCGCTTGCGATTTTCACCGAAAATACAAAGTACAGAAACACAACGACACCGCTTATGCTAAATCGTATATTACAAATAAACAACGAGTTAGAAGAAAGCATCTTCTTGTTTGGCGCACGTCAGACTGGGAAATCCACAGCATTGCGCCAACAATTCCCCCATTCCATCTATATCGACTTGCTGGACACGACCTTGAAAAGCCGCTTCGTCCGAAAGCCCGGTTTGCTTTATGATATGTTGATTGACAAGCCCGAGCATACGCTTGTTGTCATTGACGAGATACCCGAAGTCCCGGATCTGCTCAACGAAGTGCATCGTCTCATCTCTGAACGCAACCACATCTTCATCCTCTGCGGGTCAAGCGCACGAAAACTGAAGCGTAATGGCAGGAATACACTGGGAGGAAGGGCTCTCCCCGTTTACATGTTCCCGTTTGTCAGCGCAGAGATTCCCGATTTTGACATCGACCGGGCTGTCAACTACGGGATGCTGCCCTCCCACTATCTTTCTAAGAACCCCACTCGCCGATTGTCGGCGTATATCGACATCTACCTGAAAGAGGAAATCAAGGAAGAAGCCCTCGTCAGAAATCTGTCGGCATTCCAACGCTTTCTTGAAGTTGCGGCATTGACCGATGGCGAGATAATCAACAACAACAATATAGCGCAAGAATGCGGAGTAAGTGCCACCACTGTCAATTCATACTTCGACATTCTCGAAGACACACTCATCGGCTATCGCATACCGGCCTTTCGACGTGTGATGAAAAGGCGTATCGTCCAAGCCCCCCGTTTCTACTATTTTGATGTCGGAATAGTAAATCATCTGCTTCATCGCAAAGAACTAATCAGAGGGACTGCCGCCTACGGCCACGCTTTCGAGCACCTAGTCATTCAAGAGCTGTACGCCTGGCTGCACTATACGCATTCCGAAGAAATCCTATCCTATTGGCGCACCTATACCGACATAGAAGTCGATGTCGTCTTAGGCGATGCGCGCGTAGCCATCGAAATCAAGTCCGTTGATGAAGTACTGCCCCGACACACGAAGGGGCTGCAGCTGTTTGCAGAAGAATATCCCCAATGCCATCTGATGCTCGTATCCCTGGATCCAATCAATCGACGCGAAAACAATGTTGAGTGCATTTACGTCAAGGACTTCTTCAAGAAGATCTGGTCCGAAGGTCTTTCCTGACATCTGACGCTCAGCCTCGCCACGCCTTCCTGCTCAGCAATTCCGACCCCAAAGGGGAATAGTGGAGACACCTTCTTCGACTAACCCTATGCCGACTATCGCATCCACCGCGTCTGGGCCGCCCGCAGCATCAACTCCGACGGCACCAAATGCGGCAAGGTTACCGAAAACTTTTAAATGTGCCATTCGTGTTCACTTTGACCCACCCATTAATGAGTAATTAACTGTTCATTATACGGTCTGTCTTGTCCTGAAATAAGTAGATACTTTAAATCATAAACAAAGTTTTAGGGATAAAATTAAAAAAAAATCAGACAAAATTTGGCGATTTGCGAAAAAGTGCATATCTTTGCGGCCGATTTTTGAGAAAATGATATGAAACAACAGTGGATGAACATAGCATTTACGGCATCACTTCAGGGCACCCGCAGCCTTGAAGGCAACTGCTGTGTCCGTACCGCAATCTTTGCCGGTCGCACCACGCTTACGCAAGCTTTCGAACGATCCTCTGTTGATACATCTATTATAAATATAGCTGCACTGACTTGACGCAAACAGTGCGGAAACGTATAGCCGAGACAGTTGGAAAGCCCTTGCCAAGCTTTCCAACTTTTTTTATGCCCATATCCCCTTCTCCATACCCGACAATATGGGCTGCTATTAACCATCATTATCAACCGCGCAGTGATGCGCACAAAACAAAAACACAATGTTAGTTTTCAAAAAGTACAGCTCCATCGAGAACTCCTTCAACAAGGAATACATGGAGAGGGTCATGGCCGAGATGCCCGCTGACCTGGAGTATGTAGTGCAAGAGAAAGTGCATGGTGCCAACACGAGTTTCTTATGCGATGGCACCGGGGTGAGGTTTGCCAAAAGGACTTCGTTGCTCGAGGAGCGAGAGGACTTCTACGAGTACGGCGAACTGCTCGAAGCCTATAGGGATCGGGTGCTCAGCCTCTTCAGACGGCTGAAGGCCAGGTACCCCAAGGTGACCCACATCTCAGTATTCGGCGAGATGTTCGGCGGACGCTATCCTCACGACGATGTGAAGGTGAGCCATAGGCTGTCGCTGATCCAGAAGGGTGTTTGCTACACACCCGAGCATGAGTTCTACGGCTTCGACATCTATCTCGTCGAAGGTGAGCAGAGCAGGTATCTGCCCGTCGATGAAGTGAACGAACTGTTCGAGGCCGAGGGCTTCTTCTACGCCAGGACGCTCTTCAGGGGCACATTGGCCGAGTGCTTGAAGTACCCGAATGCTTTCGACAGCAAGATTGCCCGGTGGCTAGGACTGCCTCCCATCGAAGATAACATCTGCGAGGGTGTGGTCATCAGGCCCGTTGTGCCCATGTATCTCAGGAACGGCTCGAGGGTACTCATCAAGAACAAGAACGAGCGGTTCTCGGAGAAGAAGAGTGCCAAGACCCGCAACAAGCTCTTTGCCGAGCCCGTGCCCTACAGCGAGGCTCTGAAGGCTCTGCTGCCTGAAGTGGAGACCTACGTCACCGAGAACCGGCTGGCCAACGTGGTGAGTCACATCGGCGAGGTGCACCTGCCAAAGGATTTCGGCAAGCTGATGGGCCTGTTCTCGAAGGATGTGCTCGACGACTTCCTCAAGGAGCATGGCAGCGCCTACACCGCGCTCGACAAGTACGAGCAGAAGATGCTGAACAAGGAGCTCAACAAACTCTGCACTACTCTGGTGAAGAAGGTCTATGTGAATCGCGTCTAAATGACCGAGTGACAAACCCATCCCGCGCCCTGCTTAGGTACGGGATGGAATATATGAACAACTAAACAGAAAGGAAAAACATTATGAGTGGAGGTCATTTTGATTATCAACAACTCTGGTTAAACGAGATTGCTAACGAATTGGAGCAATTAATCATGCGAGCAGGCCGTGAGATACCTAGAAAAGAAATTGAAAGTGAATGGTACGGCTATTATCAAAACTGTTACGACGACTGTATAGTTACTAAGAACTATCCTGATTACGATCCGCAAACCATCGCTATCATGAAACGAGCAGTTTATGTCATGCGCCTGGCTTATATATATGCCCAACGGATCGACTGGTTGCTATCTGGTGACGACGGAGAGGACGACCTTCAGGAAAGGCTGAAGGAGGAGTTGGCAGAGCTTCGCAGCAAACATCCTAGTGGGAAATTTACATTCAACAGGAACAAGGTCCAATACGATGAAGATTCCAGCTGCTGGCGTGAAATTTCAGACAATGAGGACAAGAATACTTAGGCCACTTTTACGCATCTTGCCCTAAGAACCCGAACAAGAAATGTGTGGCAATACAAGATACCCGAAACTACGACCAAAAGATAATAAAGAAGCAAATTTGGGGATTTTGGAACATTTCGCGGAAAAAAATTTGGGGATTTTGGATTTTTTATGTTTTTTGCGCCAACAAAAGTAAGAAATTCATAGGAAAGGACAAATATATAGATCCGCAAAACGAATCCGTGTAGCTCAATGAGTTACACGGATTTGTTGTTTTCAAGGGTCTGCAAATAGTTTCCGATTTCTATCGGATAGGCAAAGGAAGGAGTTACTTGAAGGAACGGGGCGATGAACCGAATTGCTTCTTGAAGAGGCGTGAGAAGTTGTGCGCATCAGTAAAGCCCACACGAAAAGCCACTTCGGACACAGAAAGCTCGCCTTGTCGCAGAATCTCGGCAGCACGATTGAGACGGAAGGTGCGCACATAGTCGGCAGGTGTCTGCCCGGTGAGCGCCTTTACCTTCTGATAAAAGACACTTCGACGATAGCCAAACTTTTCGGCCAGGTCATCGACAGAAATGTTTGAAGCCGAGACATTCAGGTCAAGCCATGCATTCAGGTTGTCAAGCAGGCGACGATCGTTGGCATCAACAATAGTTTCGGCATAAGCATTCGGGACGTTTGCCTCACCGTCAGAAGATGATGGCACCGGCTGCGACTGGGCCATGATTTTTCGCTGGTCGAGCAACTGTTTGCACGTCATGATCAATAGCTGTTCGCTGCATGGTTTGGTCAGGAACGAATCGGCACCGGCACGCACAGCTTCGAGCTGATGCTCCTCGCCCACCTGCCCTGTGAGCAGCAGCACCGGCAGTTGACGTGTCTTAGGATTATGCCTGATGCGACGCGTGAATTCCAATCCATTCATTTCGGGCATCTGTACATCACTGATAATCAGGTCGGGCAAGGCAGTATCATTGCTTAGCACCTCCAGAGCATCGACAGCCAGGGTGAAAGCCTGTACGGAGAAATAACGCTGCAATAGCGACTGCAGGTAGTGACAATAATCTACATCATCTTCAATGAGCATCACCGTCTGCTGATTCATGGGTTTGGGAGTCATCAGATGTTGCTCAAGGGTCGTGCTTTCGTTGATGGAATACGAAGGCAGCTCGGAGGGACGCAGAAAGTCGGAAGGCTGATAGGCGTCGTCGGTGGCAGGAATCCGCAACGTAAAGACAGACCCATGGGGCGGGTTGTCGGCATAGGTGAGCGTGCCATGATGCCGCTCAGCGAGTGCCTTGCTGAGGTGCAGACCTATGCCGATGCTGTCGGCGGAAAATGAGCTCTGCATGAAACGTGAGAAGAGTTGGTCCTGCTTGTCGGGCGGAATGCCCACACCTGTATCGACCACCGAAATGGCAAGCTGCTGTTCATCGACACGAAGCAGCATCTTCACTTCGCCACCAGATGGTGTGTATTTCAGTGCATTGGAGAGCAGGTTGTAGAGTATCTTATCGAGGTGCTGGCGATCGACATTAAGCACCTTTCTGTGCACGTTGGGCAGGAATTCATATTTCAACTCCCTTACTTCAGCTGCATCGCTGAAACATTCGAAAACTTCTCGGGCAAAGCCCACCACCTCGGTTGGTTCGAGCGCAAGTGTCAGCTTGTCGTTCTGCATCTTGCGAAACTCGAGCAACTGATTGACGAGGCGAAGCATGCGTGCCGTTCCCTTCTGCATGGAGCCTAACGACTGACTGAGGCTCTGCGGCATCTGTCCCGAAGCGATGATGTTTTCCATCGATCCTCGAATGATGGAGAGCGGGGTGCGAAATTCGTGGGCAATGTTGGTAAAGAACTGCAGCTTGAATTCGGTGAGACGTCGCTCGAGACGCAGCCTTTGGCGCAACTGGTAGATGCCATAAAAATGGCGATAGAGCTGGATGCCAATGAGAGTGGCCAAACTGATGTAGATGAGCCAAGCCCACCACCTGAGCCACCATGGACGCAGAATACGGATGGCAAGAGTGAGCTGGCCATCACCGTCGTAATCCACCGACCTTACGTGGAACCGATAACTTCCTGGCGCAAGGTTGCGGTACTGCACTGAACTCACCGACGAGAGTTCGCTCCATCCTTTTTCGTAGCCTTCGAGATGACAGGTGTAGCGTGTGCCGCGATTGGTATGGAATCGGAAGTCCGAGAAATGGAACGTAAGGCTGTTCTGATTGTGGTTGAGGACGACCTCGTGCTGACTGGAAACTGGCCCGACAAAAGGAGCATCGCTGACGTCCATCTGGCTCACAGGCACCCCATTGATATACATATTGGTAATGGTCAGCATCCGGCGTGGGCTTTGCGCATCCGTAGCAGCCTGCGGACTATAACGCACAATGCCGCGATTGGTACCGAAGACAAGACTGCTATCGGGCAGTTGCTGCACGCACGAGCGCGAATAATAGTCATTAAGAAGGTCATTCTGACTCAGAGAGTAGGTATATTGACCTGTCTTGGGGTTATAACACGACATGCCATCGGTGGTAGCAATCCACATAATTCCATAAACGTCCTGGACGATTGTTTGAATCTGATTGCCTATCAACCCCTCCTGTGTTGTCTGATGGATGAACGAGCGTCCCTCATCTGTGGAATGGAAGAGTCCGTTACCATTGGTACCCACCCAGATGCCACTCTGCGCATCCTCGTAAAGACAATGAATATAATGGTCATAATCATCATCGCCCAAAATGACCTTGTCGAAGCGGCCTCCAGCGAGCAGTTTGTCAGGATGAACGACATAGAGCCCACGGCTCGTACCAATCCACAATCTGTGCCGATGGTCTTCCATCAAGGCGATTATTTCATAGTCTGACAAAGGGAAATGACGAAATGCTATACTTCCGTCGGTTTGAGGAATGACGAGGTCGAGCTGCCCGGTGTTGCATCCTGCCCAGATTCGTCCCTGACTATCACAAAGCAGTTGTTGGATGTTGTCAGACGATGGCGACAGAACAGCATCATCTCCATGCTTCAGCCATCGGCCATCGGGGCAGCGCAGGCCGTTTCCGCGTGAGCCGATCCACAGTCCTCCCATGGCATCGGTACAAGCGCAATGTACGTCGATATTGTCGGCATAGAGTTTAGGTTGCCCTGGTGCCTGCCATTGATACACGTAGCGCAGCGTATTAGCCAGTAGCAGCGAGCCGTCGGGCATAGGTTGGATAACGTGTACCTGATTAGCCCTTAACTCACTGGCATCGCGATCGAGCAGAATCACTTCCGACTTACGATCCTCAAAACTGAGTTTGCGCAGACCATGAAACTCCTCGGCGACCCAGATATTGTCATTGATGTCGGCGCACATGTCGATGATATAATCCGTATCGATGAGTCCGCCGGATGCCGTGATATGCTGAATCTCCTTGTTGCGATGATCATAGAGGGTGATTCCACAACCATTGGTCGATACGAGGGTAATCTGCCGTTCCGGAAGCGTTATTACCTTGTATTTGTGACTTTGCGTGAGGGCGAACAGATGGGGATCGAAAACCTGGAGCATCACCGCCTGATGTGTCTTCCGGTCGATGTGCCACACCTTTCCGTTGTTCGAAACGACAACCGGGTTCCAGAGATTGTCGTAGATGATGTTGCCTTGATTATTGACCACTTGCTGCAACGAGTCGGGCAAAACAACGGAATAGGGAGAAGTCATAACCTGCTGATAAAGCTTTTGCTTGAGGGAATCAGCGGCTTCAACAAAATGATCCGTTCCAAGGTCAAAGAGAGAATATTGCCTATTAGGGTGACAGCAGAGCAGATGCAGGCTATCGACCTGCAGAATACGATTGAAGTGATTGCTGACAAGCAGATTGTGAGCCCCGTTGCCCGTGTGACGATAGGTGTCGAAAAAGTATCCATCGTACCGATAGGCGCCTTCGGGGGTTCCCAGCCAAAGGAAACCGCGCGAATCGGAAACGATGCTGCGGACATTGTTGTCAGGCAACCCATTACTCGTGTTGAGCGGGGTGCTTGTGATTGTGACAGCCAACAGAGTGAAGGGCAGGAGAGCAAGGAGTATGGAAGCCAGTAAATATCTCATGAAATCTTCTTTAAGTCATGTGCAAAAATATGGAGAATAATTGAAAACTTATGATAATAATGGCTTAAAACAGCGTGAAAATGTTCATATTTGACCACTTTTTTGACCACTTTGCCAATCCAATTGTACAAATATACACTTAATTGGACAGATTTACACGTGTTTGGAAAGGTTAAAGACCTATCTTTGCAGCACCAAAACAAATAAATATCCTTATGCAGAAAACGTTTAACACATTACTGGTGCTTGCCCTTCTTGGCATGGCCGCTTCTTCAGAAGCTCAAGAACGAGAGAATGAACTGTTCAACTTCGGCTGGCGCTTCCATCTAGGAGAAGTCATTGGCGGTGAAGCCCCTACCCTTGACGATGCCGACTGGAAAAGCCTCGACTTGCCCTACGACTATCAGCTCAACCAACCCTGGGTAGAGACGGCCAGCCGCGCACGTGGATTCAAGGAACAGGCATCTGGCTGGTTCCGCAAGACATTTGATGCCCCCGAAGCATGGCTAGGCAAACAGGTGCTGATTGACTTCGAAGGACTGATGTACTATGGAGACGTATGGTGCAATGGCGTGAAGGTAGGCAGTACCGAATATGGTTACTGCGGCTTCGAATGTGACGTCACCAAACTGCTGAATTATGGCGGCAGCAATACGCTGGCTGTCTATACCAATACGGGAGTCGATGGCGGTTCGCGCTGGTACACGGGTGGTGGCATCAATCGTGACGTACACATAATAATAAAAGATGAAGCATCTCCCGCACGTCATGGCCTCTACGTAGTGGCTCAACCCAAGGAGAAAGGGCAACTGGACCGATGGGAGGTGAAGGTGCAGGCAGAGTTCCGTGGTGAGACACTTTCAAAGGGAGCACTCAGCATAGAAGCCAGAATCCTCGATGCCAACGGTCAGGAGGTGGCACGAAGTCTGCGTACCCATTGCCCGGCATCCTCACGTCTGCAACTGATCGAGATTCCCGTCGATGCCATCGAAGTAGAGAATCCAAAGTTGTGGAGCATTGAGCATCCCAACCTCTACACAATCGAACTGATCACCTTCTGCGACGAGCGTCAGACCGACGTGATGCGTACACGTTTCGGATTCCGCACCATCGAGTACGGCAAGGACTTCGGCTTCAAACTCAACGGCGAAAAGGTGTTCCTTCAGGGTATTGCCAACCATGTGGATTTCGGAGGTGTGGGTGTTGCTGCCTTCCGCACCGCCATCGAACGTCAATTGAGGCAGCTCAAGGCCTTCGGATTCAATGCCGTCCGCTGTTCGCACAATCCCTATCCTCCGGTCTTCTATGATCTCTGTGACGAGATGGGCATGCTGGTGGTCGATGAGTTTGTTGACAAATGGAGCAACGATGGCAACTGCTGGGGCGGACGCGAGTCGTTCATGAATATTTGGCCGGAACTCCTGACCGAATGGGTGAAGCGCGACCGCAACCATCCGTGCATCATCCTGTGGAGCCTGGGCAACGAGATGCAACATCGTGAGAATGCGTCAGGTTATATGACAGGCGACTGGGGTGTCACCACATTCCGAATAATAGACATTATGCTCAAGCGCTACGACAACACACGCCCTTCGACCGCTGCCATGTACCCTGCTCGTGCCAACGGCATCCGACGGGCTGACCCCGGGTTCCGCGAAGTGGAGAATATCATTCCACCCGAACTGTCGTGCATCACGCAAGTCGCTTCCTATAACTATGAATATGCCGACTATCGGCGCTACAAGGCTTATAATCCCGAATTGATCATTTTCCAGAGCGAGGCTTCGGTCAACGACCTCGTGACGCCTTACCTTCGAATGGACAAGGCTTCGACCGTTGGTCTTTGCTACTGGGGTGCCATCGAATACTGGGGCGAGAGTGACGGATGGCCCAAGAAGGGATGGAACTACTCATTCTTCGACCATACACTCCGACCCTATCCCCGCGCCTGGCTGCTGCGCACATGTTATGTGGATGAGCCACAGGTACACATCGGCGTGCTCGATGGAGAGCAGAAGAGCATCATCTGGAACGACATCCTTTCGGGCAGAGCCGAGATGAGCCACTTCTACTGGAAGCCCAATCGAGGCGACAGCATCACCCTAGAGGTGAGCACCAACTGTGACGAGGTGGAACTGCTCCAAAACGGCAAAAGCCTGGGCACCCGACAAAACAACCGCAGCGACGACAAGGCACAGAACAAGCTGCTGTGGCGCAACATCGAGTGGCAGCCAGGCAAGGTGGAGGCAATTGCCCGCAATAACGGCCAGGTGGTAGCTCGTCACGAACTTCAGTCGCCCAGCAAGGCCTCACGTCTTATGGTCACCACCGAAACTCCTGCCTCCGAAAAGGCCACCCAATGGCAAGCCGACGGCATGTCGCTACAATACCTTCGTCTGCAAGTGATCGACAGCAAGGGACGAGAGGTGAGCAACTATGAAGGAGAACTGACGATCGAGGTCGATGGCGAAGCCACCCTGCTAGCGCTCGACAATGGTGATCACTTCACCAATGGCCGACTCGACCTCCCCACGACCAGCCTCTACCGTGGTGGAGCCTTGGTGATATTGCGATCCACGACGAATGCTGGCAAAGTCCAGCTTCGTGCTACGGCTGAAGGACTAAAGCCCGTCATAATTAATATGAGAACCAAATAAATATAATTAATTATTAACTTAACACACAATTCTGATGAAAATCAAAGTATGTCAAATGTGGTCACGCCTGGCCACTATGCTCTTTGTGATGTTCTGTCTGTCGACTGCCGCCTTTGCGCAGAAGACAGTGACAGGAACTGTGCTTGACGAACTCGGAGAGCCTCTCCCCGGCGTCAATGTTGTTGTCAAAGGCACGACGAATGGTGCTACTACCGACCTCGATGGCAATTTCTCCATCGCCAACGTAGCAGACAAGTCGGTGCTCGTTGTTTCATTCATCGGCTATACCACACAGGAGATTTCCGTGGGCAGCCGCAGTAATTTCCAGATCAAGCTTGCTGAAGACGCAGAGATGCTCGAGGAGGTCGTGGCCATCGGTTACGGTACAGCCAAGAAGGGCTCCCTCACCGGTTCTGTGGCCAAGGTGAATTCCGAGAAGCTCGGTGACCGACCCATCACGGATGTCGCTACCGCACTTCAGGGACAGATGGCAGGTGTCGAGATCCGTTCGACCTCTGGCCAGCCTGGCCAGGACACGCAGATCCGCGTGCGTGGCGCCGCTTCCATCCA
>JAFWRO010000018.1:0-207404 GCA_017519885.1 Bacteroidales bacterium
GACACAGGTCCCTGCGGCCCCTGCTCGGAGATTCACTACGACAGCCGCTCGGAGGCCGAAAAGGCTGCAACACCCGGCCGTGAACTTGTCAACAAGGACCATCCGCAGGTAATCGAAATCTGGAACCTCGTCTTCATGCAGTACAACCGCAAGGCTGACGGCAGCCTTGAGAAACTGCCAGCCCACGTGATTGACACAGGTATGGGCTTCGAGCGCCTGGTACGCACATTGCAGAACAAGACCTCGAACTACGACACCGACGTCTTCCAGCCCATCATCCAGGTGATCGGTGCCCTCAGTGGCCACACCTATGGCGAGAACGAGAAGACCGACGTGGCCATGCGCGTCATCGCCGACCATATCCGCACCATAGCCTTTGCCATCACCGATGGTCAGTTGCCCAGCAACGCCAAGGCAGGCTACGTAATCCGTCGCATCCTGCGCCGTGCCGTTCGCTATGCCTACACCTACCTCGGCCAGAAGGATGCCTTCCTTTACAAGCTGCTCCCCGTGCTCATCGAAACCATGGGCGATGCCTATCCCGAACTGAAGGCCCAGAACGAACTCATCGTGAAGGTCATCAAGGAGGAGGAAGACAGCTTCCTGCGCACCCTGGCAGGCGGCATCAAGCGTCTTGAGAACATCATGGCCGACACCAAGGCCAGCGGAAAGACCGTGATTGACGGCAAGGATGCCTTCACGCTCTTCGACACCTTCGGATTCCCACTCGACCTCACCGAACTCATCGCACGCGAAAATGCGCTGACCATCGACGAGGAGGGCTTCAAGGTAAATATGCAGGCTCAAAAGGAACGTGCACGCAACGCTGCTGCCGTAGAGAACGGCGACTGGGTGGAACTCCATGCAGGCACCACCGACTTTGTGGGCTACGACTTCCTCGAAGCTGAGACCGAAGTACTGCGCTACCGCAGCATCAAGCAGAAGAACAAGACCTTCTACCAGATCGTGCTCGAGAAGACACCATTCTATGGCGAGATGGGCGGACAAGTTGGCGACAAGGGTGTGCTCGTCTTCGGCGAAGGCGAAGTCATCAAGGTCATCGACACCAAGCGCGAGAACAACCTCGCCGTACACATTGTCGAGAAACTGCCTGCCGACATCACCGCTCCCGTAGTTGCCAAGGTCGATGAGGAGTCGCGTATCGCCATCGAGTGCAACCACACGGCTACACACATCCTCGACTACTGCCTGCGCAAGGTGCTGGGCACCCACGTGGAACAGAAGGGTTCATACGTGAGCAGCGAAAGCCTGCGCTTCGACTTCAGCCACTTCCAGAAGGTGACCGATGCCGAAATCCGCGAGGTAGAACATCTGGCCAACAAGATGGTGCGTGAGGGCATCGCTATCGAAGAACATCGCAACATGCCTATCGACGAGGCCCGCAAGATGGGCGCCATCGCCCTCTTCGGCGAAAAGTACGGTGACGAGGTGCGCGTGGTGAAATTCGGTCCCAGCATCGAACTCTGTGGCGGCACCCACATCAACAACACTGGCCGCATCGGCATGATCCGCATCTTGTCGGAGTCGTCGGTAGCAGCCGGCGTTCGCCGTATCGAAGCCATCACCGGCAAGGCCGTTGAAGACATGCTCGACAATATGCAGGACACCCTCCGCAACCTGAGGGAGATGTTCAACAATGCCCCCAACCTCGTCAGCGCCATCAAGCATCAACTCGAGGAGGACAGTTTCATCAAGCAGCAGCTCAACGAAATCAAGAAGCAGCAGGAGCAGCAGATGAAGCACAAGTTTGCCGAGAAGGCTGTCGAAATCAACGGCATGCGTGTCGTTAAGATCCTGCAACCCTTGGAGCCCGATTCGATCAAGAACATCGCATTCCAACTGCGCCAGGAGAACCAGAACATGATCATCGTGGCAGGCACCTCCTTCCAGACCAAGCCTTTGCTCACCGTGGCCATCAGCGACGACATCGTAAAGCAGGGCAACCTGAATGCCGGCCAGTTGGTGAAGGGTGCTGCCAAACTCATCAGCGGTGGCGGCGGTGGACAGCCACACTTCGCCCAGGCCGGTGGCAAGAGCGAGGACGGACTGCCAGCAGCCATCGACTTCATTCTCGATGCCATCAGGAAGTAATCACCCCTAACACTTCAAAGCCTTGAAAACAAGACTTATCTCCACCCTGTTCGTATTCTTCACGTCTGTCTCCCTTCTTTTGGCCGATGCCAAGATCAAGTTCACGACCAATACGCACGACTTCGGCACCATTCAGGAGAAGGACGGCGACGTGACGGCGAAGTTCGAATTCACCAACACAGGTGACTCCCCCTTGCTCATCACCCGCGCCACGGCGACCTGCGGATGCACCACCCCCGAGCATCCCAAGAAACCGCTGCGCCCCGGCGAGAAGGGCGAGATTGTCGTGACCTATCACGCCAAGGGCCGTCCCGGTCCGTTCGACAAGAGCATCTACGTCTATTCGAACGACGCCAAGAACGAAAAGGTGCTGCTCACCATAACTGGCAATGTGGTCAGTGCCACCGGTGTGCGCGAGACGTTTACCGAAGAACTGGGTGGAGGTCTGCGTGTGAAGACCCTTTCGCTCAATTTCTTCGACGTCTATCCCGGACGCAACAATCGTACCCGCACCCTCGCCGTCTATAACGAAGGCGACACACCCATGACACTCACCTACCGCAATGTGCCCAATCATATCCACATCGACTGCGATCCCGAGGTGATTGAACCCAAGCAGCAGGGACGTGTGCTGGTGACCTTCGAGACCGAAAAGGTGAAGGACTGGGGCACGCGCACCGACGTGATTGACATCTACGTGAGGGGACAGGAGACGAGGATGAAGAACAACCGCATAACGTTGTTGGCCGACATCTGGGAGGACTTCAGCAAACTCTCCAAGGAACAGCGCCAGAATGCGCCCGAAATTGAGGTTTCGAACACCATCCTTGACTTCGAGCGTGGCAACAATACCCGCACTCGCGAGCTGACCGTGCGCAACACTGGCAAGGAGACACTCCAGATACGCAAAGTACAGCACGACGATGCCGAGGCCTTCAAGACCACCATCGAGAAGACTTCGTTGAAGCCGGGCGAAGCCACCAAAATGCGCGTCACCTTCGATCCTTCCAAGACCAAGAAGCGCAGCATCAATCAGCACCTTACCATCATCAGCAACGACCCGAGCAATTCGCGCGTCATTGTCAACATCCAGGCAGGGAAGTAGGCACACCGGACAAAGCGAATAGCATGGCCCTTGGATTGGGTGCCAAAAAATGCCAAATATACTTTTCAAAGCAGACTTTTATAGCAAAATAATGAGCCTTGGAAGTTCATTATTTTGCTTTTTCTGTGTAAATTACATTTAAAAATACTAAATTTGCAACGTTATAATATTCCCAAGCAATAAATACAATATTCGATTATCATTAAAACAATAAAGCAATGGCAACTTATTTGACTAACGACAAACTCGTTATTGTTGGCGCCGCAGGTATGATTGGCTCCAACATGGTACAGACCGCACTCACCATGAGATTGACCCCAAACATTTGCCTTTATGACGTTTACGCTCCCGGTCTTGAGGGCGTAGCCGAGGAAATGTTCCACTGTGGTTTCGAAGGTGCCAACATCACTTGGACTACAGACGTCAAGGAAGCCTTCACCGATGCCAAGTATATCATCTCTTCGGGTGGTGCTCCACGTAAGGCAGGCATGACCCGCGAGGATCTGCTGAAGGGCAACTGTGAGATCGCACGCGGTCTTGGCGAGGACATCCAGGCATATTGCCCCGATGTAAAGCATGTTGTTATCATCTTCAACCCAGCCGACCTCACCGGTCTCGTAACTCTTCTCTATTCCGGTTTGAAGCCAAGCCAGGTTACTACTCTTGCCGCCCTCGACTCTACCCGTCTGCAGAGCGCTTTGGCCAAGAAGTTCCACGTACTGCAGTCGAGCATCACCGGTTGCCGCACCTTCGGTGGCCACGGTGAGCAGATGGCAGTATTCGGAAGCAAGGTGAAGATCGGCGATCGCACCCTTTCTGACCTTGTCGGCACACCTGAGTTCTCGAACGAGGAGTGGGCAGAAATGAAGAAGGCTGTGACCAAGGGCGGTGCCAAGATCATTGAGCTCCGCGGCCGTAGCTCGTTCCAGAGCCCATCGTACTGCGCTGTCGAAATGATTCGTTCGGTGATGGGTGGTGAGCCTTTCCGTTGGCCTGCAGGCACCTATTGCAACGATGCCAAGTACAACCACATCATGATGGCCATGGACACCACCATGGACGAGCGTGGCTGCACCTACGTCAACCCTGTAGGCACTCCTGAGGAGATGGCCAGCCTCGATGCTTCGTACGAGCACCTCTGCAAGATGCGCGACGAGCTCGTTACCCTTGACATTGTTCCTCCAATCTCGGAGTGGAGCAAGGTCAATCCTAACCTTTAATCCTTTCTCGGATTCCCATATGCCCCCGCTTCAGACTCTGTGGCGGGGGTTGCTTTACCACAACACACACATTATGCGAACTATAACCCATCTGCTGGCACTTGCCCTCTGCGTGATGTCGTCCTCACTGCAGGCCGACACCCTGCCATCGTGTCTCGACAGCAAGTCATTTGCCGCCCATTGGACCATCGAAAGCGAGTCGCCCGACTACCGCATCCAATTCCTTGGAGACACACTCGAAGTAACTTCGCCCAAGGGAATGACAATCTGGCGCAACGAAAGGATGGAGGGGCGCACCATCATCGAATACGACGCCTGCCTGATGGACGAGGGCAGGGAAGGAGACCGCGTGAGCGACCTCAACTGCTTCTGGATGGCTACAGACCCCATGGCTAAGGACGGCTCAGTATTCACACGCATGAAGAAACGACAGGGCATCTTCAAGAACTGTTACACCCTGCAACTGTATTATCTGGGCTATGGTGGCAACTACAACAAGACGACCCGCTTCCGCCGATACCAAGGGGAGGCCAACCAAGGAGGAGAATCCTATCCCGTGCCGGCCATCCTGCAGGAATACACCGACGAGGCACATCTAAATGTGCCCAACCAGTGGCGACACATCCGCATCGAAGCCGATGGCACACGAATCCGCTACTTCATCGACGGGGAATGCCTTGTGGACTTCCGCGATCCACGACCTTTGACCAGCGGATGGTTCGGCGTGCGTACCACTTGGAGCCGTCTGCGTCTCACAAACTTCTCCTGTCATACCGAACCCCTTTCCGAATCACCAGCCACGGGAATTACCCTGCATTGGATCGAACGTCCTACCGAAGACACCATTGCCGTGCGTTTCGGCGTTCCTTTCGAAAGAGGCAAGGTGCAACCCAATGACCAGTTCCGCCTGAATGATGGTGACATCGAATGCTATCCGCTGGCCTACTGGCCCGACGGTTCGCTGAAATGGGCAGGATTCACAGGCCTTGCCACGAATGCCGAGAATTATTCGCTCCGACAATTGTCAGCACAGGAAATCAAGGCCAAGAAAAAAGACAAGCAGAAGAACGACATACAACCTGGACTGGAACTCTGCAAGACAGCAGAACAATACATTATAAAGAATGGTGACAATCTCATCTTTCTGCCAATAGGCGAAGGGAGCAACTGTATGCTCGATAGTCTGCTGTACCAAGGCAAGGTGACGTGCCAGCGTTTGCGCGTGTGTGCTGACGAAAAGGATGGACGTACTGACAGCGTCTGCATCGAGCGTCAAAGCGGGCAGCAGATTGTGGTGAAATGCTGCGGAACTGCCGACGGACTCCCTTACATCGTGCGACTCTATATCAATGCGGGGAGCCCTACCCTCCGCTTAGTGCATTCGCTCATCTATAATCGCAACGATAAGCAACCGGCTCCGCAAAGTCTCTGCATACGTGCAGATGTTCCCCTTCGTCAACAGGCCTACAACCGCCATGTAGCGTTCACACTCGACGAAGGCAGACTTTGGCATGAGCCTGTGCAGCCCGTCACCGGACGACGCACCCTTTCGCTCGACGGCAATGGAAGAGGCCCCGAAGAGATGTATCACCAGCAGATGCTCGGCAAGGCTTTGCCTGAACTAGAGGCATTCGACGACCGCAACCAGGGTTATCTCCACGATTGGGCAACTTGGGACCGCTATCGACTGTCACAACTTCTCGACGAAGGTTTTTCGATTCGCAAAAGTGCCAAGCCTGCGCCACAGACGCCTTGGATAGGCACGCTCAATGGCCGACGCAGCACGGGAGGATGTTTCGTAGGAGAAGTCGGCCGCGGCCTTGCAATGGCCATGCACGACTTCTGGCAGAGTTATCCTTCAACGCTCCTCATCGAAGGGGCGACACAACCGCTTGCCACCATGTCACTTTACCTGTGGAGCCCAGAGGCCGAGCCGATGGACATGCGCCACTACGACACCGAAGCCCATGGCCTGGAAGCATCCTACGAGGACATCCAGGAAGGCATGAGCACGCCCGAAGGAATAGGAAGAACTTCGACCGTGATGCTTCGTCCCACCTTGGGATACCCGGGTGACGAAGCGCTCACTTCGCTTTTCCAGACTTTGACGCAGGAGCCGCAACTCATCTGTACACCCCAGTACCTGCATGCTCAACGCGCTTTCGGCGTTTGGAGTCTGCCTGACCCGATGTATGCCGACATCGAACAGCAACTGACCTACTGGTCGGACTTCTACGTAAACGAAGTGGAGCGGCGCCATTGGTACGGATTCTGGAACTATGGCGACGTGATGCATGCCTACGACAACGAACGTCAGGAATGGCGCTACGACATCGGCGGCTTTGCCTGGGACAATACGGAACTGGCCTCCAACATGATGCTATGGTACAACTTCCTGCGCACAGGGCGCGCCGACCTATGGCGAATGGCAGTTGCAATGACTCGCCACACCAGCGAGGTCGATGTCTATCACGATGGGCCGTTCAAGGGTCTCGGTTCGCGTCATAACGTCAGTCATTGGGGGTGTGGCTCAAAGGAAGCCCGCATCAGCCAAGCGCTCTGGAACCGCTTCTACTATTATCTGAGCGGGGGTGACGAACGTCTGGGCGAACTCATGTCGGCACAACGCGACCTCGACACGCTGCTCTACCGTATCGACCCGATGCGCCTGGCAGAGCCTCGCGGCATATATCCCTGTACTGCACCAGCACGCCTGCGTATAGGTCCCGACTGGATGGCCTACGCCGCCAACTGGATGACCGAATACGAACGCACGCAGAATCCGCACTATTGGACGAAGATGCTCAACGGCATGGAAAGTATCAGTCAGATGCCCCTTGGAATCTTCAGTGGACCGAAGGTTCTGGGTTACGACCCTGCCACCGGACGTCTGAGTTGGGAAGGCGATCCGAAGATGGAGAATACCAACCATCTGCTTTCCCTCATGGGAGGCACCGAATTCATGGGCGAACTGCTGCTCATCGACGAAGTACCTGATGCCTGGCGACGCACCTGGCTCAACTATTGCACCGAGTATCGCCAACGCGCCATCAAGGGAAAACACAACGGCTATCCGATGGCACGACTGGCTGCCTATGCCCACTGGCAATCGGCTCTTGAACCGACAACGGTTTCCCGAGACGAACTCTACCAGAACACCATGGTGGAATATGAGCGAGGCATACAGACTCCTGACCGATTCTCGACCAACGGCATATCCACCTGGGCACTCGACGCCATCTATATGCTGGAAGTTTGTCCACCCCCACTCCATAAGAGCGAGGAAAAAAGCCCTCAAAAGCTCTAAGAACGACCGTAAATCTCCAAAAATGGAGGTTGATAGCCAAATTTTGTGTAAAAAGTGAACATGTTTGTGTTTTTTTTCGTACCTTTGCCACATGAACGAAGAAGAAAAACAGAAGTTCAAGCAAGCGATTGACGAAGCTTTGAAGGTGCTCAACCGCGGAGGCGTCATCCTTTACCCCACCGACACCGTCTGGGGACTGGGTTGTGATGCCACCAACAGCGAGGCCGTCAAAAGAATTTTCGAGATCAAGCGCCGCTCTGATTCGAAAGCTATGCTTTCGCTGGTCGATGCCGTAGGACGTGTCGACTATTATTTCTCGCGCGTACCCGAGATTGCCTGGGACCTGTGGGAAGTGGCCGACAAGCCGCTGACCCTTATCCTCCCACGGGCTCGCAACGTTGCGCCCGAACTCATTGCCGACGACGGCACGATGGGTATGCGCATCACCAACGAACCCGTCAGTCACACCATCTGCGCCCGTCTTAAACGACCGTTGGTAAGCACCAGCGCCAATATCAGCGGACAGCCAACCGCACGTTGCTTCGCCGACATCAGCGACGAAATCAAGCAGGCCGTTGACTATATTGTTCCACTTCGTCAAGACGAGACCGCCAATCCCGCACCCTCTGGCATCATCAAGGTGGGTGACGGAGGAGAAGTACAGGTAATAAGATAATGTTATGAAAGGTTCTGAAAAGTTTAGAAAAGTTCGAAAGGTTCACCCTTCAGAACATCTCAGAACCCTTCAGAACATCTCAGAACCCTTCAGAACATCTCAGAACCCTTCAGAACATCTCAGAACCCCTTTAAAAGTGAATCAAAACGCACAACGCATCAGGTATATCATTGGCGACCTGCTGGCCACTGCAGCCGGCTGGTTGAGTTTCTACATATACCGATTTGATGTCACAGGCTTCCTTACCGTACCGACGCTTTATGAATACCTGACGTTGCCGCAAGTCGAACTCAACCTGATACTTGGTCCTTTTGCCTGGTTGGCGCTCTATGCATTTTCGGGATACTACCAGAACCCCTATTTCAAATCGCAGACCGACGAACTGCAGGTGACGTTCTGGTCGGTCATTGTCGGCACCCTGGTGGCATTCTTTGCCATGGTGATCGATGATGTGCCTTTCATCAACGACGAGGATATCGCCGTGCTGAAGATTGTCCACATCTCGCCCAAGACCTATCTGCAGATTCTACTGACTTTGTTCGGCTGCATCTTTGTCCCTGTCTACCTGGTGCGCTATCTGATCACACATCACGTCAATGGACAAATCCAGAACGGACGTCTTGGCCTTCGAACCCTGCTCATCGGCGAGGGCAAGGCGGCACAATTGCTGCAACGGGAGCTGAAGGCTGAAAAACGGCAGAATGGTTATCTTATCATCAAGACAGTGCCCGACACAGCCAGTTACGAGGAGATACGGAAAGTGGTCGATGAAAACCACATCGAAGCCTTCCTCCTCGCCCCAGACCAACACGATGTGCGCATCATCAACCATCGTGTCTATGAACTCCTGCCCCTCGAACTGCCCATCCGCATGAAGGCCAGCAACGAGGAGATTCTCAACGGACAGGTTCACACTGACTCGCTGACCACCTTGCCCATGATGCAATACAGCACCGACCTGCTGAGCCCCTTCAAACGCAACCTGAAACGTCTTGCCGACATCATCAGTGCCGTCTTGGCGCTCATCCTCCTGTCGCCGCTCTTCCTCATCGTGGCCATCATCATCCGTCGCGATTCAAAGGGCCCTGTATTCTTCAGCCAATGGCGCATCGGGCGTTCAGGCAAACCATTCCGCATCATCAAGTTCCGATCGATGCGCACCGATGCCGAGCAGGATGGTCCACGTCTCTCTTCGACCATGGACCGACGCATCACTAAAGTGGGACGCTATCTGCGCAAATACCGCATCGACGAACTGCCGCAGTTCTGGAATGTACTGAAGGGCGATATGAGCCTCGTAGGGCCACGTCCCGAACGCGACTACTACATCCGCCAGATCATGGACATCGCCCCCTACTATTCGAAACTCCTACAGGTGCGTCCAGGCATCACTTCGTGGGGTATGGTCAAGTACGGATATGCTTCCACGGTCTTCCAAATGGTCGAACGCATGCGCTACGACCTGATGTATATCAATAACTGCTCCTTAGCCGTCGATTTGAAGATCCTTGGCTTCACGGTTCGCACGGTACTCACGGGGAAAGGGATCTAAGGGGTTCGAAGGCTTCGAGAGGTTCGAAGGGTTCGAGAGGTTCGAAGGGTTAAGAGCGGTTAAGAAGGGTTAAGAAGCAGCCATGTTTGGCTGCTGAAAAACGAGGCAAAGAAAGAATCGAAATGTTTGGATTATTGCATAAAATGGTCGAACGGATTGTCACTTGGCGAGAGAAGCATCTCACCGAGCAACAGTTCGTGCTGATTCTCGCCTTCTTCACCGGACTGGCAGGAGCATCGGCCGCTTTGATTCTGAAATGGCTCATCCACACCTTCCAGCACCTGCTCACGATGTATTTCGTGGTCGATGGAGCCAACTACCTCTATCTGCTCTATCCTGTGGTCGGCATCCTTATTGCCGGACTCTTCGTCCGCTATGTGGTGCGTGACGACATCGGACATGGTGTGACCAAGATCCTCTACGCCATCTCGCAACGCAAGTCGATCATCAAGGCGCACAACATGTACACCTCGGTCATCGCATCGTCTGTAACCATCGGCTTCGGTGGATCGGTGGGTGCCGAGGCACCTATCGTCCTCACGGGTTCGGCTATCGGCTCCAACCTGGGACGACTCTTCCGCATGGACCAGCATACGTTGATGATCCTGCTGGGTTGCGGAGCCACTGCAGGTATCGCCGGCATCTTCAAGGCCCCTATCGCTGGATTGCTGTTCACCGTCGAAGTGCTGATGCTCGACTTAACTGCCTATTCCATCATGCCGCTGCTCATCTCGGCAGTGACTGCCGCCTCGGTGGCCTATATCGTCGAAGGCTCGCGTGCCCTCTTCTACTTCACCGAGACCATGGATTTCTCCATTGAGCGTCTTCCCTATGTGATTCTGCTTGGCATCTTCTGCGGCTTCGCCTCGCTCTACTTCACCCGCACCACGTTCGTAGCCGAAGATTTCTTCAAGAAGGTCACCAGTCCTTGGCAGAAATGGATTATCGGCGGACTCTTCCTAAGCATCGTCATCTTCCTCTTCCCTCCACTCTATGGCGAAGGTTACGATGCCATCCAACACATCTACAACGGACAGTACCATGACATCACCGCAGGCTCAATCTTCTATGACCTCGACCGCATCTCGCACACTTTAGGCATTCCCAATGCTTCGTTCTGGGTGCTCTCGGGATTCATTCTCCTCGTGATGCTCACCAAGTCGTTTGCCACGGCAGCGACCAATGGTGGAGGCGGTTGCGGCGGCACGTTTGCACCATCGCTGTTCCTGGGCAACTTCGCAGGCTTCCTTTTTGCCTATATGCTCAACAAGGCAGGCATCTTCACCTTCCTCTCCGAGCAGAACTTCGCCGTGATGGGTATGGCCGCAGTGATGTCGGGCGTGATGCATGCTCCGCTTATGGGTGTCTTCCTTTCAGCCGAACTGACAGGACGTTTCGACCTCTTCCTCCCCTTGATGATTGCATCGTGCCTCTCCTACGGCACCATCCGCATCTTCGAACCTTACTCGATCTATACCCGCCGTCTGGCACTCAAGGGAGAACTCATCACCCATCACAAGGACAAGGCCGTGCTCACGATGCTCAGCATGGATGACCTTATCCTGCATGACTATCCAGTGCTCCATCCGCAGATGATGCTTGGCGAACTTGTCAAACTCATCTCCACGCAGGCCCACAACCACTTCCCAGTCTGCGACGAGGGCGGCACCTTTGTCGGCATCGTCACACTCAACGACCTCCGCAACATCATGTTCCAGCCGCGTCTCTACGAACGGATGAAGGTAGCCGACATCATGATCGGACCAAAGGGAAAGATCCCCTCGGATATGAATATGGCTGAAGTGATGAACCTCTTCGACACGACAGGCGCATGGACCTTGCCTGTCATCGACAATCAGGGCAAATATGTGGGTATGATGTCACGACAGCACCTCTATGAGACCTATCGTGCCCTTTTGAAGCAGTTCAGCGAAGATTGATTAACAAATTGCTCCTTGGATGAAAAAAGGCAGCGCGATTAAACCGCATCGGCTCCTTTCGGTCATAATGCTGAAAACGAAACAGAAACAATAAAACCTATTACGATTATGAAAAAGACAATCACCCGCATCAGCGCAGTGCTCATCCTCCTTGCAGTGGGCATCACATCGGTCATTGCCCAACCCAGCCGTCATCATCATCGTGCAGGCTATCGCAGCGATGGTTTCATCCGTGGCGTGCGCGACGTTCACACTGTGGCCAGTACTGCCATGTTGGGCTACGGCATCGCATCTTTGGACGACTATACGGGCATCCGTTTCGGTTATAATGCAGCCTCGCTCCGTACCGACGGCTTCGACGACGTGTCAAGCGACGTCCAGTCGGGTGCCAGTGTCGGCATCGTCTTCGGCTGGTATCTCGGCAAAACTCCCATCATCATCGAGCCTGGCCTCTACTACTCTTTCAAAGGTGGCAAACTCGATGGCTTTGAGCGCCAATATGATTCACGTACTCGTCTGAAGACCAATATGCATATGTTCGAAATCCCGCTCGTCTTCAAGTATGAAGTGCAGTACCACAATGCCGGTGTTTGCCTCCATCCCTTCTTCGGCGGCTTCCTGGCCTTCGGCATCGGCGGCAAAACCAAGAGTGTGGAAGGCAACTACACTGACAGTTGGGATACCTTCTCTGATGGAGCTGGCCAACTCGGACGCACCGACGCAGGTCTCCGTATGGGATGCGGCCTCGGAGTGGATCACTTCTTCCTTGAATTGGCCTACGACTGCGGTCTTGTCAACCTGGCCAGCGACCAATACGACTACTTCGGCTTCAACAATTACGACAGCGCCATCCGAAGCAACACCATCAGTTTCAGCTTAGGATTCAACTTCTAAGTTCTAAGGGATATTAAGGGATTCTAAGGGATTCTAAGAGATTTTGAGGGACAAATGTTTCTTGGCCCCCGAACTCTACAGGCGCTTCTCTCGGACGTGACCGAACGGAAACAAGGTATCGTCCCTTAATATCCCCTAATATCCCTTGACATCCCTTCATATCCCTACTAATATCCCCTTAACGCACAACCATGATCATCTCTCTTCACGTCGAATACAACGCACAATGGGGCGCACAACTTTATGTTACCACAGGCATCAAGCCGAAGTTTGCGCAGAAACTTCCTAAAGATGCCATCGAAATGGACAATGATGGCCGCGGCAACTGGTTTGTCGATGTCGATGCCAAACGGTTGACGAGCACGCCCTATCACTATGTGCTGGCCTATCAGCGTAGTGTAGTTCGCAACGAGTTCGGCAACGGCCACTTCATTGCAGGCATCACTGAAGCCGAAGGAGTTCCTACCCTCCGTGTCTGGGACAGTTGGCGAAGACTGCCTCAGATTCGCAGTTTTTTCTCCCTCGCCTTCCGTCCGCACAAGCGCGACAAATCGATTATGCACGACCAGCCCTTCCCTGCCGTCGATATGCTCGATCCCGATCAGTTCACCATGGTCTGTGAAGCCGGCAATCTCAAGGACGAGTGGGAACTTGCCCTCATCGGCAACGTTCCTGAACTCGGAGCCTGGCAACCCGAGAAAGCCCTGATCATGCAACAAATCAGCCGCAACCTTTGGAGCGTCAGTTTCTCACGCAATACGCTGAAGTTCCCGCTGCGCTTCAAGTTCATCGTCGTGAGTCGTCGCACCCATCAGTTTGTGGCATGGGAAGACTGCACCAACCGATTCTTCGAACCCAGTGTTCTGGATCCGGGCGACTCGCTGCTCATCTGCAACCAGCGCTTCACACGTCCCGCCTTCGATGACAAGAATGACAACCGATAAACATCATCAACCAATTTATAGAACAATGAAAAGAATTCTTATCGTCTGCATGATTGCTGCATCATGCATCATGGGCCAGCAAGCCAAGGCCCAATCGTTCCTCGAATCCATCCTTTCGGGCATCGCCTCAGGTAACACGTCGGGCAGCGACGCCTTAGGCGCAGTGCTCAATGGAGCCGTCACATCCACCACCTCCAACACCAAAGGCAGTAATGTAGGTAATGTTCTCGGCAACATCATTTCGAGCGTAACTGGCAGCGCCACCACCACCCAGGCCAATCTTGTCGGCACATGGAGTTACAACGAACCAGCTGTGCAGTTCGAGAGCAAGAACCTTCTCACCAAGGCCGGAGGTGCAGCTGCTGCCACCAAGGTAGAGAACAAACTTGCCTCGTTCTACAATATGATGGGCATCCGCACAGGACGTGTCAGCTTCACTTTTGACAAAGATGGAGGTGTAGTTTACAACCTCGGCTCACGCTCCTACAAGGGCACTTACACCTTCGACCAGAAGAACAAGACCGTAACGATGACCACACCCACAGGCCAGAATGTTAAGGCATATGTTACCGTCAGCGGCAACAATATGAGTCTCTGCTTCGACAGCACCAAGGCTCTCAACCTCTTCACCACCATCAGCAAGAGCTACAACTCGACCATCAGCGCCCTCGCTGGCAACTACGATGGAATGAAAACCGGATTCAAGTTCGTCAAGAAATAAGTATTTCTCTAGATTATCTAGAGGCTCTAGAAAGTCTAGAACATCTAGAACCAACAAAAAAAGCTCTGAAGAAATTTCTCTTCAGAGCTTTTTGTTGACCATTATCATGGTCGGGGTGACCCGACTCGAACGGGCGGCCTCTACGTCCCGAACGTAGCGCGCTACCAACTGCGCCACACCCCGTGGAAATCTACAGCCGCCTGCCTAATCGAATCGGCGACTGTAGACGAAGGATTAATCCTGGTTGAGGTTCACGCGACGGAAAGCAATCACAGTGAGGCCCTTCTGAGCCTTGTCCATATACTGCTGAACGTTGATCTTAGCGTCGTTGATGAACTCCTGCTCAACAAGGCAGTTCTCCTTGAAGAACTTCTTCAGACGACCCTGTGCGATGTTTGCAATCATCTGCTCGGGCAGGTTAGCAGCCTTCTCAGCGCTAACTTTTGCACGGATCTCACGAGCCTGTGCAGCCTGCTCAGCAGTGATCCAACCCTTAGCGGTGTTGCTATCGATATGATCCTCTGAGTCAACAAGGGCGGGGTTGATGCCAGCCTTCTTGAGGGCTACATCGACAGCCTTGGCAACCTGCTCGGCCTTGGTCTTCTCGATAGCCACAGCAAGTTCGTCGTCCTTCTTCTTCTGGGGAACCTCGTCAGCATTCACAGCAACAGGATTCATTGCAGCTACCTGAAGGGCAACCTCCTTGAGAACCTCAGCAGGACCCTCCTGGTTGTAAGCAACGATAGTAGAGAGCTTGTGGTTGAAGTGGTTGTAAGCTACAACTGAGGGACCCTCGATGTGCTCGTAGTTGCCGATCTCCATCTTCTCGCCGGTAACACCGATCTGAGCTACGATAGAGTCCTTCACTGTACCATCCTCGGTAGGAAGAGCCAAAACGCCATCCAGATCTGCAGGCTTGTTGGCCATTACGAGATCCATGATCTTGTTGGCAAGAGCTACGAAACGCTCGTTGGTAGCAACGAAGTCGGTCTCACACTTCAGGGAGATGATAGCTGCGAAGTTGCCATCGGTACGTGCAATAACAGTACCCTCAGAAGCCTCACGGGCCTCACGCTTGGCGGCAACAGCCTGACCCTTCTTGCGAATCTCCTTCACTGCCTCCTCCATGTTACCATTGGTAACCTCAAGGGCCTTCTTGCAATCCTGCATACCGGCACCAGTCATCTCGCGGAGTTCCTTAATTTGAGCAATTGAAACTGCCATAATTTCTTTCAGTTTTTTAGGATTAAAAATCAAATTAGGCCTCCTCTTCTTCGGTAGCCTCTTCTACTACTGGAGCCTTCTTGCCAGCCTTGCCCGAAGCCTCAGCAGCTTCCTGGTCAGCCTTCTCCACCTTGCGCTCCTCGATACCCTCAGCGATAGCGTCGCACATAGTGCCTACAACCACTGCGATAGACTTGGTAGCGTCGTCGTTGGCGGGGATTACATAATCCACACCCTTGGGGTTGGAGTTGGTATCAACCATTGCAAATACGGGGATACCCAGACGGATAGCCTCAGCTACTGCAATGTGCTCCTTCATAACATCTACAACGAAGATTGCAGATGGCAGACGGGTAAGGTCTGCGATTGAACCGAGGTTCTTCTCAAGCTTCTCACGCTGGCGGCTGACCTGCAGACGCTCGCGCTTCGAAAGGTTATCATAAGTGCCGTCCTTGGTGAGTTTGTCGATGGTAGCCATCTTCTTCACAGCCTTGCGGATGGTGGTGAAGTTGGTGAGCATACCGCCTGGCCAGCGCTCGATAACGTAAGGCATGCCAACAGCCTGTGCCTTCTCGGCAATGATCTCCTTGGCCTGCTTTTTGGTTGCGACGAAAAGCACCTTCTTGCCACTCTTGGCCAATGCCTTGAGCTGCTCAGCTGCCTCGTCGATTTTAGCAACTGTCTTATTAAGGTCTATGATATGGATGCCGTTACGCTCCATGAAGATGTATGGAGCCATTGCTGGGTTCCACTTGCTCTTAAGGTGTCCGAAGTGAACGCCGGCTTCCAAAAGTTGATCAAAGTTTGTACGTGACATAATGTCGAAAATTGTTTTATTTGTTTACATTCTTGTTATTCAATCCGTCGGTAGTCGTCATCAGGACGGGTCCGACTGGATTTAGATACTAAACGCGTTATTTAAATAGATGTACGCACGTACTTATTTAAATTACGCTTTGCGCTAACCAAAGATTAACGCTTGCTGAACTGGAAGCGACGACGAGCCTTGGGCTGACCTGGCTTCTTACGTTCAACGACACGAGGATCGCGGGTGAGGAAGCCAGCCTTGCGAAGAGCGGCCTTGTGCTCAGCATCGATCTTAACGAGTGCGCGTGCAATTGCGAGACGAGCGGCACCAGCCTGGCCATTGAAGCCACCACCCTTGAGGTTCACCTTGATATCGTACTGCTCGGCAACACCTACTTCGTTGAGAGGCTGCTTAACGACGAACTGAAGGATCGAAGAGGGGAAATACGACTGGAGTTCCTTACTGTTGATTGTGATGTTACCAGCACCAGCCTGAACATAAACGCGGGCTACGGCGGCCTTGCGGCGGCCAATTGCATTAATTACTTCTGCCATAGTTCAATTGTTGTTTTGGTGTTGATTACTTCAGTTTGTTGATGTCGATTACCTTTGGCTGCTGTGCAACCTCCTTGTACTCGCTGCCCTCATATACGCGAACGTTCTTGAGGATCTTACGGCCGAGAGGGCCCTTGGGGAGCATACCCTTGAGTACGGTGAGGAACAGTGCCTCGTAACCCTGTTTCTTAACTACGCTAGCGGCAGTGTGTGCGCGCTGGCCACTTGGATAACCGGTGAAGGTGAGCCACTCACGCTCAGTCCACTTGTTGCCGGTCATTGTGATCTTGTCGGCGTTAATGATGATTACGTTGTCGCCGCAGTCAACGTTAGGGGTGAAGGATGGTTTGTACTTACCGCGGAGAAGCTTTGCTACCTTTGAGCAGAAGCGACCCATCACCTGGTCAGTAGCATCCACAACCACCCACTCCTTCTGTGCAGTTGCTTTGTTCACAGAAATGGTCTTAAAAGATAAAGTATCCATTTAGTTGATTGGGATAAATTAAAAAATTAAATAAGTTAAATAGACTGGCAGCGCCTCGAATTACGGACAAGAGCTCATCGAGGATGCCACTGACGATTAAATCAGCGCGCAAAGATAACGCTTTTATTCTAAATACGTGCATTTAAAGATGTTTTTAAAGAGTTTTCAACACTTTTTTCGCCCACAATTCATAAATTTGGCCTATCAAGATAGCAAATTACCGCGTCAAATTTGGCTCGAAAGTGAATAATTATTATCTTTGCACCCATCATCTGACAAAACTATGGACATCACCAAAGCCAACCTCGAACATCTGTATCATCACATCTTCAGCGAAGAGAGGTTTCTCGCCATCGATCCTTGCGCTGTCGTTTGGCAGCTTTCAGCCCACACCCAGCGACAACTTGACCTCGAAATTGGAGGACTCATGGTAGCTATGATTACCTGGGGAAACCGCAAGGCCATCCGTACGGCCGCCCTCCATATGCTCTGTGATGAAATGCAATGGAACCCATCAGAGTTCATCCTCCGCCAGTTATATCTCGATAGCTATCAGAACGCCAGGAATGACTGTGTCTATCGGACGCTCAATCGCTACAAGTTCATCGAGGTATGCGAGAACATCTATAATGCCCTTATGTTTTTTCGCCAAGCTCACCCTAATGAGGAACTGACGCTCGAGAATTGTTTGAAGGGTTTGGATATGAAACAATGCATCGCCACGATTACTGATTGGCTGGCTCCAGCACGACTCGGCACGATAGGCAAGACTGCTTGCAAGAGGATATGTATGTTCCTGCGCTGGATGGTCCGAACCGAAACACCCGACTTCGGTCTATGGAAATCGCACAAGCCCAGCGAACTGTATGCGATTCTCGATGTCCACATCTGTCAACTCACCTTTCCCATCCTCAAGCACAAACAACCATCGTGGGCGGCTTGCGAAGAGCTCACCGAGATTTTCCGCCGATGGGACAAGGATGATCCCTTGAAATACGACGTGGCCTTGATGACCTTGGCCGATCTTGACACGGAGAGCAGATAGGCCAATATAGCATACAAATAATTCAAATAATGATGAAATCTGCACCGATTTCGAACCATTTCAGCATATAATTGTCCAACCAATCATTTTTTTCTTTATCTTTGCAACCGATATTATAACTCACTCTAACATGAAAAAGACCCTATTCACCACGCTACTTTTGGTAGCTTCTCTATTTACCTCACTCTCGGCACAAAGCCAGGAGCAGTTACTCCTTTCCGGTTGGCGCTTCCAGAAAGGTGCCGCAGTCGGAGCCGAAGCTCCCGACTTCGACGACACCCGCTGGCAGCAGGTCACCATCCCGCACGATTGGGCCATCAGCGGTCCTTTTGACAAGGACATCGACAAGCAGGTGGTTCGCATCGAGCAGAATGGCGAGAAGGAGGCAACCGAGAAGACAGGTCGCTCGGGCTGTCTGCCCTGGATTGGCGAAGGCTGGTACCGCACACAGTTCACCATCCCTGCTGGCTACGATTATGCCGAACTCATCTTTGATGGCGCTATGGCCGAACCGCACGTCTATGTCGATGGCAAGGACGTAGGTTATTGGGCTTACGGATACAATACATTCAAACTGGAAATCCCTGCCGAATCAGGCGAACACACGCTTGCTGTGCATCTGCAGAACATCGAAGAGTCTTCACGCTGGTACCCCGGTGCCGGACTCTATCGCCCCGTGCGCCTCTTCCTCGCACAACGAATCAGTCTGAAGACCTGGGGCACCTTCGCCCGCACCACCATGGTATCCTACATCTCCCCCGACTACCGTTCGGCACGTGAGGCTCGACTCACTGTTAGTTCTGAGGTTAGAGGCGATATCAGGAAGGATCAGAAACTCAAGGTTGGACATTTCCTTACCAATGAAGAGGGTGAAGTCGTTGCCGAACATTGGATGGATGTCAACGACTCAAAGATGGCAACCAACGTCCTCGTCGTCAGGAATCCTAAGCTCTGGAGCCCCGAACAACCTGCGCTCTACACACTTACCACGCGTTTGACCGAAGGTGACAAGGTATGGGACGAACAGAGCCAGAAGGTCGGCATCCGTCAGATTGAATACAATGAAGAAGGCTTCAAGCTCAATGGCGAGCTACGCAAGTTCCGTGGCGTTTGCCTCCACCACGACATGGGTCCCGTAGGTTCAGCGTTCAACAAGTCGGCTTTCCGTCGCCAGGTGGCACTCCTGAAGGAAATCGGTTGCGACGCCATCCGCACCTCGCACAATATGCCAGCACCTTGGCAGATGGACATCTGCGACGAAATGGGCATGATGGTCATGGCCGAATCGATGGACATGTGGGTCTATCCCAAGTGCAAAAATGGATATAGCCGCTTCTTCGAAAAGGTCGATGACACCTCGGTCAACCGCACAGGCGAACCTTGGTGGAAGCGCGACTTCACCAACCTCGTCCTCGTCCACCGCAACCACCCGTCCATCGTGATGTGGAGCATTGGCAACGAGATACCCGAGCAGAACAACGCTGTCGGCTACCGTTATACCCACCTCCTCCAGCAGGTAATCCACGAACTCGACGGCACACGTCCCTGCACACAGGGTATGGACCGCGGCGAAGGCCCAATGCACAGCGGCGTATGGCAAACTACCGATATCCCAGGCTTCAACTATCGTCTCCACGTCTATCCGAAGGGCATCGAGAATTCGCCCAAGGGCATCGTCCTCGGTTCGGAGACGGCTTCCACCATCTCGAGTCGCGGCGTCTATAAGTTCCCTGTCGAGGAAGTGCACGGCACAGCCTACGACGACGGACAGATCTCCAGCTACGACCTCGAATCGTGCATCTGGAGCAATATCCCCGACGACGACTGGATGTGGCAGGACAAGTGCCCGCAGGTCATTGGTGAATTCGTCTGGACTGGTTTTGACTACCTTGGCGAACCTACCCCCTACGACGAATACTGGCCATCACGCAGCAGTTACTTCGGCATTTTCGACCTTGCAGGTCTTCCCAAGGATCGCGCTTACCTCTATCGCGTACACTGGGCACCCGAACAGGAGACTCTGCACCTGCTGCCCCACTGGACATGGCCAGGACGTGAGGGTGAAGTGACTCCCGTCTTCTGCTACACCAACTATCCTGAAGCCGAACTCTTCGTCAATGGCAAGAGCCAGGGCCGTATCAGGAAGTATGATGTCAGTCTTGAGACCTATCTCGGTCACCGTGTTTCTGAACCGATGCCGTGGGGCGGCTCCTCGATGTTTGCCGATCCCAAGACACCATACGGAGAAAATCGTCTCGACCGTTATCGTCTGCGCTGGATGGATGTGCGCTACGAACCCGGCGAGCTCAAGGTGGTGGCCTACGATGCAATGGGCAACAAGGCAGCCGAGCAGGTCATCCGCACCGCGGGCAAGCCCGACCACATCGAACTCTGCCTCGATGCAGCAGCCCAGGACACCGAACTCAGCGTCACGCCCGTCGATATGGATGGCAATACGCTCGACACGCCTCAGCTCGCCTTCGTCACCGCCCGCGTGGTCGATAAGGACGGCAATCTCTGTCCCGATGCCGACGTACAGCTCCAGTTCAACGTCAGCGGAAAGCCGCAGCGTGGTATCAAGGCAGCCAAGGGCGAATATGTGGCACGCTACAACTCGGCTTGCAATGGTGACGCTACCAGCGTTGAGACGTTCACCGAACCAACGATGAAGGCTTTCCACGGCGAGTGTGTCATCGTCATAGAAGCCGGCACTGTGCTCGGCGATGCCACCCTCACCGTCAGCGGCAAGGGTGTCAAGCCAGCCAGGATGAACTTCACCGTCCGATAATCGTCAATCGTGCTTTATTGATTGTCCATGCTCTGGCATTTGTTGGCACTTCTCGTAGCCTGTATATGGGGCAGCACCTTCGTCGCTTCGAAGGTGCTGCTCAATGCCGGATTGAACCCAGCCGAGATCATGTGCCTGCGATTCATCCTCGCATGGGTGCTGATGCTGCCGTTGTCCCTGGGCCGACGGAAACGCAGACAGCGCTCCGCCAGGGACGTGCTTTGGGACGAGTTCCTGTTCATCATCCTCGGTCTTACCGGCGGTTCGCTCTATTTTCTGTCCGAGAACACTGCCGTGAAGCTCACTTCGGCCACTTCGACAGTCGCCCTGATTGTGGGAACGACGCCCATTGTCACTGCTCTGATGAACCGAATGGTGCATCATGACGAACATCTCTCCAACCGGTTTCTGGGTGGGTCGCTCGTGGCGGTTATCGGCGTCGCCCTGGTAGTTTTCAATGGTGTCTTCGTCCTCGACGACGACCCGCTGGTCATTCTTCTCTCGTTTGCAGCAGCAGTAAGCTGGGGCTTCTATAGCCTCGTCATCCGCAATGTCGAGCGCCGTCACAGCTCCATCACCATCACGCGCAAGGTATTCTTCTGGGGCGTCATCACCATGCTCCCCACCTGCATCTGGAACATGTATCACAACGAAAGCCAGCTTTGCGCACTCGGTCAGGCTGCTGGCGCTCCCGTGGCAGGCTGGTCGCTCCTGCTCCAGCCCACCGTGTTCGGCACGCTGTTCTTCCTCGGGCTCATCGCCTCGTTCGGCTGTTTCCTACTCTGGAACATTGTCCTCAGGCGCATCGGCATCATCGCAGCAGGCAATTATCTTTACTTCAATCCCGTCACTTCACTCATCGCCGCCTATCTGGTGCTCAGCGAGCGCATCACATGGCTCGCCATCCTCGGTTGTCTGCTCACCATCGTCGGCGTTTATCTCTGTAATCATGGCAGTACCAAGCATTAAATCCCTGATTGTCGATGCCCTCATTGGCAAGATAGATATGATGCGCGTAAAACGCGAGTTCATATTGGAGAAATTCATCAAGATACACAAGCCTGTAAACCTGCGCGGAATTCCGCGCAGTCACACGCCCTACGACGAATTCGTGCAGAGCCTCTATCGCCTTGGGGTGACACAGGATGAGCTTGAGCAATGGGACCAGGCTTGGGAAGAGCTGGTGCATACGTGCGAGAAGCGCGCCAAGAAGCGTGCGCTCAATGAGGTCAGCATCGAGACCCTCCTCAAGGCAAAGCTCAAGGGCACGGACATCCGCTATCACATGCGCAAGCAGCAGTATCGTGTCGCCCTCACCCTCACCATGGGCCACTACACCCAGGCAACCTTCTACATCCAGCACAGCAAGTTCCGCGAACAGCTCGACATGGTGCTACCTGCAGTCAACCAACTCAACCAGCTGATGGACGAACTTGGCCAACCCATCCGTGTCCGTAACCGCGACTATCACATCAACTGGAATGAGCCGGAATAAACTCGCAATACCTTTATAATATATTAAAGGAACAGGAATCGTCCTATACAAGAGAGGGCAATTCCTGTTCCTAAATTTATACAATTATTGATTATCTGACCATGAACTTCCGTCCATCGCGAATATAGATACCTCGTGGCAAACTGCCTTCAATGGAACCAAACTTTCGTCCGCTTAAGTCAAAAATCAGGCCTTTGCCTTCATTTGTATCTGTGATGCTATGGATTCCCGCCACTTCACTGATAATCTGTGTAGGCTCGGTCTTCCCTTCCACGTAATATCCATGGTTCACAAAGGCTACGCCGTCGTAGATCTTGTTGTTGCCCCCGTTCTTCGAGATGATGAGGTACTGCGGGGCTTCGTTGACCTTGGTGATTACATATTTATATACGTAGCTGCCCGTTTCGGTTTGTCCCATCAGCGACATTCCGTCACCGGGCCACGACGTGTTGTTGCAATAGGCTTCTCCACCTCCCAGGTTGCCCCATACCCAAACGCTGTAGGCATCGGCCGAAGTGGTTTCGAAGAAGATGCTGATCTCGTCGCTGCTGTCCAACTTGGGAGTATAGGCTTCGATGGGTGGCAGTTCCTCCTCGGAGAAGGTTCCGCGCACATACACCCGATAACCCTTGGCCTCGAGGCTGAAGGTCTGCGTGGCAGAAAGGTTCTCCTGCTTGCGGCTCGTTCCCTGTGCAATGGTCTCGCTGTTGAGCCAAAGGCTCCAAGCCCCAGCGTTGAGTCCCGTGAGGGTAGCTTGTCCGTCGGTTGTAGCCAGGTTGAGGATGACGAGCACTTCACTGTCGTTCATCTTCTTGGTATAGGCCAGGACGCTCGTGTTGTTGGTCACGGTCACCCAGTTGACCTCTACCCGGTCGCTCAACGCTTCGGACGAATGTTTCAGTGCGGACAAGGTGCGAAGGGTGTTCAGCATCTTGTTGTCGGGACTTCCCCAATTGATCTTCGTGTCGCTGAAGTAGTCGAGTATCTGATTGCCGCCCGTCTCCTGTCCGTTGTAGATGAGGGGCATACCGTAGATGGTAAAGGTCAGCACCGTGAGTGGATAACGGTTCTGTCCGTACATCTGCGTGAGCGTCTTGCCGCCATCGTTGAAGTTCTGGTCGTGATTGGTGAGATAGACCATTCGTTCGAACGACTGTGAAGCGGAATTGTTGATCAGGGTGTTCGAAAAAGCCTTCAGTCTGGCCGAAGCATTTCCCGAAGGACCGAAGTTGGCCAGATCGCTCTGGAACTTCCAGGCATAGTCGTAGTCGAAGCCTACGTCCTTGAGGCGTGTTGCATCCTGTTCGATGTCTGCTTCACCGAGGAAGGTGATGTTCTTGCCTTCCTTGTACGACTTGATGAGAGGGATGGCCGTCTGCCAGTAGGAGGTAGGGATGCGTGGACTGCTGATGTAGTCGCAACGGTATCCGTCGATGTCGGCCTCGTCGATCCAGAATTTCAGGCAGTCGTTCATGGCGTCCACCAGTCCGGCGTTGTTGTAGTCGAGCTGCCACACGTCGCTGTAGTTGTTCGGATGGATCATCTGTCCGCCGATCTTGGCATAGTATTCGGGATGCGAGGTAACCCAGTCGGCATTTGTTGCCGTGTGGTTGGGCACCCAGTCGAGCCAGACTTCCATCTGCAGTTCATGGGCACGCTGGACGAAGGCCTTAAGGTCGCTGACGCTGCCGTATTTCGGATTCACCTGCTGGAAGTTGGTGGCAGCATAAGGGCTGCCCGAGGTGCCACGCGGATAGATGGGCATCAGCCAGACGATATCTATGCCGGTCTGCTTCAGTTCGGCAAGGCGTTCCTGTGCGGCATTCAGTGTGCCGGCTGCTGTGAACGAGCCTACGTTCATCTCGTAGATGACGCGCCTGCCCTCGGCATTCTTTGTCGAAGCATTGTTGATGTCGTCCACATAGTCGGCAGCCTGCATCCTGCCCGCCGAAAGCACGAGCATCAATAAGGCAGCGAATAACGTAAAGTGTCTGAATGGTTTCATAGTCGTCACCTGTTTGTTTTACTTTTTCTTGTAGATGGCGTAGCCTTTGGCTTCCAGTTCGATGGGTGTCGTTCCCGAGAGGGAGGTCTGTGTAAGTGCAGGGCCTTCGGCGATTGTCCGGCTGTTGAGGCAGACATCATAGTTCCCCTTCTCCAGGCTCGAAAGAGTGGTCTGCTGGTCGGTTTCGCCAAAGTTCAGTACAACCACGATGTTGCCGCGCTGGTAGGCCATCATCGATGGGTTTCCGGTCGTCAGGAACTCCACGGGCGAAGCTGCCGAGAGTGCCGTCTCTGTATGATGCAGGGCTATGAGCGAACGCACGGTGTTCAGCATCTTGGGGTCCACCTGGTCCCACTTTACCTTGGCATCGGTGAAGTAGTTCAAGGTATCGGGGTCGCCGATTTCCTGGCCCTGATAGATCAAAGGCATACCGTAGAGCGTGAACTGAAGTACGGAGAGTGCATATCGGTTGTCGCCGTAGAAGTCACGCAGCGTGTGACCACCGTCGTTGTAGTTCTGGTCGTGGTTGGTCAGATAGACCATACGCTTGTTCTTGATGGCCTTCGAGGCATCGAGGAACTGCTGGCAGATGGCTTGCAGCGAATCGGCCTGTGTGCCTTTTGCGCCAAACTTATATGCCAGGCGTCCTTGGAAGCCCCAGGCATAGTCGTAGTCGAAACCGCAGGAATCGATGCGTCGGCTATTGGGGTCGCTGATGTCTGTTTCGCTCAGGAATTCGATGGTCTTGCCCTGGCTCTTCAGTTCGGCAATGATGTCCTGCCAATAGCGAACAGGGATGGTGGGGCTCGTCACGTAGTCGCAACGATAGCCATCGACGTCGCACGAATCAATCCAGAACTTCAGCGTGCTGTTCATCTCGTTCACCAGACCCTTGTCCTGGTAGTTCAGCTGGAAGACGTCGTTCCATCCGTGTGGATTGATCATCTTTCTCTTGGCGTCCTTCGTGAAGTACTCGGGATGTGTCTTGACCCAGGGATTCTCCACGGCAACGTGGTTGGGCACCCAGTCGAGCCACACTTTCATACCGTGCTCGTGGGCTGCTGCCACAAAAGCCTTGAGGTCGTCGATGGTTCCATAGGCGGGATTGACCTCACGGAAGTTCATCGAGGCGTAGGGACTCATCTTGGTGGCACCACGTGGATAGGTGGGCATCAGCCAGAGGATGTCAGCACCCAGTGTCTCGAGTCGTCCCAGCTGCTCCTGGGCAGCCTTGAAGGTTCCCTCGGGAGTGAAGGCTCCGATGTTCATCTGGTAGATGATGCGGTTCTCGGTCGAAACGGGCTTGGTGTTGTCTACCGTAAACTGGACTTCCCTGCTCGGGTTGCAGGCTGCCAGAAGCAGCACTGCAACGAGCATCAGGGATGAAAGGATATTCTTGCGCATAGCGTTCGAAGGTTATCAGTTAGCCGTGAAGGTATAGCTTTGGTTGGCCACTACTGCGGCGATGTCCTGCTGCACGCCGTCACCATCTCCATTGAGTATCAGGTTGTAGGTGCCGCCGTCGTTGGGCAATGGGAATACCAGTGTGCCGTTCTCGTTCGAAGAAGGAGTGATGCCACGCCAGCCGCCGTAGATCTCGCCGTCACCCCAGGCATAGAGGTGTGGATTGGCGTAGCCGGCATTGTTCTGGATGGTTACGGTGTTGGGCGATTCCACCCAGTCGGAGCTGACTTCGAAGAAGTGGCTGCCTGTGGTTGTCAGGGCTGGGCCATCGATCTGCTGACCTGCACCGTTGTCGTTCAGTATGAGGTTGAAGGAGCCACCTGCCGGCAACTCGTAGAGGTTCCAACCGTTGTCGGTCACCTTGACTGGAGCTGCACCTGGCCATTCGCCACAGGCTTCGCTGTCACCGTATGCATAGAGGTGAGGCTCGTTGTAGCCGATGGTGTTCTTGATGGCAATGACAACCTTGTCGCCTGTGGGTTGTGGCTGTGGCTCGGGATCGGTTCCTGGTGTGTCGCCACCGCCCTGGTAGTCCTTGCTGATTACCTCATAGCCGCCATCGAAGATGCGCAGATAGATGTCGTGGTCGATGGTGAAGTTGAGGTCACCGCCTTCCCACTGCACGCCGCCGCCGTTGTTGTTGGGGATGAGGTTGAGGTTCAGGCCGGTGTTGGCCTCGCCAAGGTCGAAGTAGGTATACTCCAGTCCGTTGATGGTCTGTGTGCCTGTGGGTGCCATACCTGGCCAACCGCCGAAGGCTTCGGCATCGCCCCATGCATAGAGTGCCAGTTCGGCCTGGCTCGACTCGTTGAGGACGAAGAGGGCATAGCCGTCGTGCTGCACGGTAGGCTCAAGACCAATCTCCTCCACGCCGTCAGCAGTAACGAGCAGGTAGATGTCGCGGTCGATGGTGAAGTTGAAGTCGGCCAGCTGCGAACCGTTGCCACCGTTGTTGAAGATGAGGTTCTCGTTGAGGCCGGTGTTGGCAGCACCCATGTCGAAGTACTTCCATACGACGCCACCCTTCTCCCAGGTGCCTGTTGGGTTCATGCCCGGCCAGTCACCGTTGAGGTTGTTGATGTCGCCCCACATGTAGAGCGTCAGGGCATCCCAGCCCGTCTGGTCATCCACATAGACTACGAAACCGTCGTGTTCGGGCTCTGGCTTTTCGCCTCCGCTCCAGTAATAGCTCTCCCACCGCTGTCCCCAGACATTGGCAAATGTGCCGACACCTGGATTGTCGAAATGGGTGGCAAGTTCGCCCGAAGTGGTGTATTCCATACCCTGTGTGGCGGAATAGAATCGGTAGCCGTCGGCAAGTGTCTTGCCGCCTACGAAAGTGCTCGGATTGAGATAGACGCCAAACTTCACGTCGCTTTCGGGAGCCTTGGTCAAAAGGAACTCCGGCTGTCCGATGGCTGCGCTATCGCCGTTGAATGCACCCACAATGTAGATCTCCTCGTCAACTGTGGTGCCAAAAGGCGCAATGAACTCGAGCAGGACACGGTCGGCCTGCGTCGGGAACTGCTGACGCTCATGCGGGAACACGATCTCCTCATTGTCGGAACAACTGCTCATCATTCCGGTAAGAGCCAGCAGCGCCAATACCAGACTATATAATTTCTTATTCATGACTTTCAGTATTTTGATGGATTAATAGTTTGGATTCTGAATAAGGCCGGGATTAACGGCGAGAGCCGACTGTGGCAGTGGATACCACTCGTACTTGCGGTCGCGCTGGGTTGGCAGGCTGACACCATCTTCGGTGGCACGGCCCCAGAACCACCACTGGCCCTGTGTGAATTTGTCGAAACGGCGCAGGTCGGTGCGACGGCGATTGCCTTCGCCCAGATATTCCTTGCCCCACTCTGAGAGCACCCAGTCGAGGTTGAAATCGCTGAAGCCAGGACCAGGGATGCTGAGTGCACTGGCGCGGTCGCTGCTCTTGAAGTAACGTGTGCGGATGGCATCGATGTAGTTCTTTGCTTCGGCGCTGTTGCCCTTGCGCATCTCGCATTCGGCAACGTTGAGATAAGCCTCGGCCAGACGGAACTGTACATCGTCGATGCTCTTGAAGCCGCCACGGTCGTCGTTGGGGTAGAGGGGATATTTCACGAGGCGAACACCCGAGTTGGTCTCACCCCAGCGGGGGTTCATGACAACGTCAAGGTTGCGGCCCAGGTTGAGGAACGTGCCGAGCTGGTCGACATAGACAAGGTCCTGGCCATCGCGGTCGGCATCAGCCTTCAGCACATCGCCGGTTCCGAAGTTGGCACGAATGGTGCCCTTGAGGAACATGCCTGGACCATGTGTCTTGGTGTTGGCATCATATACGTAGTTCTGCTTGCGTATGTCGCGATTGTCGAAACGCTCATAGGGAGCACCCAGCTTGTCGCCGTAGGGAGCATCGAGGAAGCAGCGGCCTCCATCTGTGCCACCTGTGGGAAGAACGGTACCGTAGTTGTCGTACGAAGGAACCAGGCAGACGCAGTTCCATGCGCCGATTCCGTCGTACGACTGTCCGAAGTAGTCGGCATAACCATACCACATGCCCACCATGGTGCGCACATTCGAAATGGCGTTGGCAGCACCTTGGCCATCCTCGGCAGCAAGTGCGAAGATCACCTCAGGGCTCTTCACGTTGTCGATGCTGTAGATGTTGCGGTAGTTGTCGTCGAGGGCGTAGTTGCCGTAGTTGCCTGCGATGATTTCCTTCGAAAGGGCCTCGCACTCATCGAAGTGTGCTTCGCCGATGAAGACCTGTGCATTGAGCAAGAGACGGGCCTTCAGCAGGCGGTTCATGCCCTGGTTGGCACGGTTCACCATCGTGTGGTTGGCATCGTCCTTGGCCAGTGAGCCGACGGTCTCGTCGAGTTCGGTGGCGATGAAGTCGTAGATCATCTTGCACGAGGTGTTCCAGTCGGGATCGGCAGTGCCGGGCACTTCGCTCGAAGCCGATGTGTTGAGCGGAAGGGCACCACCCCAGAGCTCGAAGATGCAATAGTAGTTCCATGCACGGATGGTACGCACCTCGGCCACGTATTGCGCCAGCTTCTCGGGTGTCATGCCCAGGCTGGCTGCATCGAGGCCTTCAAGGTCGCTCAGCAGCAGGTTGGCCAGACCGACAGCGGTCCAGGCACCCGACCAGGCATTGTTGATGATGGTCGATTCGGAAGTCCAGTTGTGCCACGAAAGCACGGTCTTCATGGCCTCGTCCCATCCCCACTGTCCTCCATTCCATACACGCCAGGTGATCTGGTCGGAAGGATACTCGGAAAGGTGGAAGAAGTTCTCGCCAGCAAGGGTCGAGGATGTCTGGTTGTAGATGGCAGCTACGGCTCCCTTTACGCTGGCTTCATTCTGATAATACACACTCGCATCGATACGGTCGTACACCTTTTCGTCGAGGTCGGTGCAGGCGGTGAGCCCGGCCAGGAGGCCTACGGCACCGCAGATAGCATATTTAAAGGTATTCATTGTTGTAGAGTTATGAATGGTTGCTCACTTCGTTGCGCGCGAGCAAAGCTCGGAGCGAAATGTTCGAAATGTTTGAAATGTTCGAAGAGTTCGAAAGGTTTAATGGAATCGTAGCGTTACACCAAGACTGAGCTGGGTAGCCTGTGGATAGGCACTGTTGGAATCTACACCTGGGGTGATGCCGGTCGAAGGTACAATCGAAGGATCGTTGCCCTCGTACGAGGTGAGGGTGAACAGGTTCTTGGCAGTCAGATAGACGCGAAGGCTCTCGACGATTTCGCGCTTCTTGGGGGTATAGTTGTAGCCGATGGTCACGTTGTCGAACTTGAAGTAGTTGCCGTTCTCAAGGAAGTAGCTCGAGATGATGCCGCCGCTCGAGTGGACATCCTCATACTTGGTATAGGCTGTGCGGAGCACGTTGTCGGTGCCTGCACCCTGCAGACCCATGCCGTACTTGCGCATGTTGAAGATGTCGTAGCCCAATGTGCTGCGGAACAGCATGCTCAGATCCCAGTTCTTGTACTTGAACGAGTTGCTCCACGAAAGGAAATGCATGGGTGCACCATTGCCGATGTGGCGCTTGTAGCTGGGGTCAGCCTGCGAGGCAGGAACCTTGTTGCCGTCGTTGTCGAAGACAAGGAGAAGGCCGTTCTCATCGATGCCGGCATGCTCATAGCCATAGAACTGGCCGATCTTGCCGCCTTCCTCCACGCGGAAGAAGTATTCGCTCGAACCTGGTCCTGGCTTGCGGTAGAGGTCGAGGTAAGCCATCTGATAGACGTCGCTCGAAAGCTTGGTGAGCTTCGTTTCGCCCATGCTCCAGTTGATGCCGGCGGTCCATTTCACGGCTGTCTTCGAAAGCACATCGTAGTCAAGTGAAATCTCGACACCGGTGTTCTTGGTCGTGCCCACATTCACGAGGATGTTGCTGTAGATGAATGGAGGCTGGGGAGCGGTATAGCTGTAGAGAAGGTCCTGCGAACGACGGTCGAACCACTCGACGCTACCACGCAGACGGCTGTGGAGTGCCACGAAGTCGACACCGACGTTGAAGGCGGTCGATTTCTCCCAGGCCAAGTCGGGGTTAGCATTGAGCGAAGGTGCATAGCCGTTGATCCATTCTCCGTCCACGAAGTAGGCACCATAGTTGCTGTAGGTGGCAAGCGACTGGTAGGCACCGAAGTCCGAACGTCCCGTCACACCGTAGGAGATACGGGGCTTGAGGCTCTGGAAGATCTTGCTCACGCCCTTGGCAAATGGAGTGCGGGTGATTTCCCAGGCCACCGATGCCGATGGGAAGTTACCCCACTTGGTGTTGGCACCGAACTTGGTGCTGCCTTCACGACGCATCGAGGCCGAAAGGAAGAGCATGTCGTTGTAGTTGTAGTTCAAGCGTCCGAAGAAGCCGATCAGGGTCGATTCCGAGGCACCTGCCCAGAGGCTTGCCTTGCCTTCCTGCAGTGCGGTACCGTTGCCGATGCCGTACCAGCCCATCGAGTCATAGACGAAGTCCTTGTTCTCGTTGCCGCTCTGCTCCCAGTTGCTGCGCTCCCACGAATAGCCGAGCACGAGCTTGATCTGGTGCTCGTCGAGGTTCAGGGCGTAGTTGGTAAGCCATTCCAGGCGGTTGGTCCACCACTTCTGGTAGTTGACGTTGGCACGTCCGTCATAGCCGTTCCAGAACGATTCGCTCGAAGTGGAGGGTGTATAGAAGTTGCTCTTCAGGTCGTTGTATTGCAGCGCATAGCTGAGCGAGGTGTTCAGCATGTGACGCTCGGTCTGAAGGATGTTGAGCTTCACGTCGGTATTGCCCAAAAGGTAAACGCGGTCGCCTTCGTTGATGTTTTCCCTCAGGTCGTTCACCGGGTTATGGATATCTGTAGGCGAATTGGGCTGATAGTAGGTTCCGTCGGGGTTCTTGACGGGAATGGTGGGGTTCATCGTAAGGGCGGTGTCAAAAAGGCCGTCGTTGCCCCAATCCTCGTGTACCCTGCGGCCCGAGAGGGATGCATTGAACTGCAGGCGGTTGTTGAGCACGCGCTGCTCGCCCACGAAACGTGCACCGTATTCCTTGCGCCCGCTGACGATGTCCAGACCGTTGCCCTGCTTGTAGTTGAGCGAAACGCCGAAGAAGCCGTTCTTGGTCGAGCTGTCAATCGAGAGATACTGGTTGAGGTTGTAGCTTGCTGCACGGGTGATCTCGTCCCACCAGTCGGTGTCGCCACCGTAGTCCTGTCCACGGCGAGAACGACGGAACTCCTCGGTAGTGAGGATGCCCGGCTTCGGCTTGGCAATGTTGAGGGCTACATAGCTGTCATAGGTCACGTTGGTGACGCCTGCTGTGCCCGAACCCTTCTTGGTGGTCACGAGGATGACGCCGTTGGCACCACGTGTGCCGTAGATGGCTGCCGAACCGGCATCCTTCAGTACGGTAATCGACTCGACGTCCTGGGTGGCGATGTTGCGGAGGTCACCGCCTGCAATGCCGTCAATCACGATGAGTGGGCCGTTGGAGGCTGTCAGCGAACCTGCACCACGCACCTGGATTTCAGTGGTGGCATTCGGGTTGGCTTCGGCAGTTGCTGCAACGTTAAGACCTGTCACCTTGCCGGCAATCAGCGCCATCGGGTCGCTGGCTGCACCCTGGTTGAAGTTCTCCTTCGAGATCTGAACCACCGAGCTCGAGATCTCCTTCTTGGCCATCGAACCGTAGCCCACTACGACTACTTCGTTCAGCTGGGCAACGTCTTCGCTCAATGTAACGGTCATACCGTCCTTGGCAGGAACTTCCTGGGGGTCGAAACCGATGTAGCTGATCACAAGGGTGCTGCCCTCGTTGCACTTCAACTGGAAGTTACCGTCGAAGTCTGTCACTGTTCCGTTGGTTGTTCCTTTCACCAGGACACTTGCGCCAATGATGGTCTCGCCTGTGTCGTCAACAACCACGCCATTGATGGTGGTCTGTGCCGAAACATCCAAGGCAAAAAACACGATCGCCAGCATTAGGACGATTCTGAGGCTTGCGCCCATTCCCAATCGACGGGAATACTCAAATGCTTTTTCCATTGTTTTGGGTTTTAAGTCAATAATAATTGTTAGTTATATGTTATATGTCAATTATCAATTGTTAATTATCAAATGTTAATTATTTATTGTTAATTGATCCGTTCGATTCTGATGCCAGCTCCACCGCTGCGTGCCAGACGCAGGGTCAGTGTGGATTGGCAGGTTACCTCCTGCTGGCGGATGGTCATCTCGTAGGGATTGAGCTCGAAGTCGGCTGTGGGACCATCCTCGTAGATGACAGCACGGTAGGTGGCACCCTCATCCAAGAAGTCGAGTCGTAGGTCCAGGGTGCGCGCCTCCTCGTTGGTGATGCTGCCCACCCACCAGTTGTCGCCACCGCGCTCCTTGCGTGCCACGGTCACGTACTTGCCGATTTCTCCATGGGGCACAAGGGTCTTGCTCCAAGTGGTCGGACAGCTCTCGATGAATGTCAGTGCAGGTTGTCCCTCGTAGTTCTCGATGGCATCGGCTGCCATCTGTAGGGGGCTGTAGATCACCACAAATTCGCCCAGTTGCTTGGCAAGGGTGGAGTGGGGGTGAGTGCCTTTCACGACTTCCGAGAAGTTGAAGATAGCAGGTGTAAAATCGGTAGGTCCTGCCAGGCAGCGCGTAAAGGGCAAGGTGACGGTATGTGCAGGTGGATTGCCGCCCTTCACGTCCCAGGCATTGTATTCCTGTCCGCGCACGCCTTCCTGTGTCATCAGGTTGGGCAAGGTGCGTTGCAGGCCTGTCGGCATAGCTGGCTCGTGGTTGTCGATCATGATGTGATGCTTGGCTGCTGTCTCGATCACCTTGCGGTAGTGGCGGATGCCGTACTGCGACTTGGCGAGTTCCTTGCCGTCGAAGTAGTGGCCCACATATCCTGTCTTCACTGCGCGGATGCCCAGCCTGCTGAACCAGGCAAAGGCTTCGTCCATCTGCTCCTCGAGCAGGCGGGTGTTGCCCCAGGTCTCGGTGTGTCCGATGAAGCGCACGCCCTTCGAAAGGGCATAGTTGCAGACTTCTTCGATGTCGAAGTCGGGATACGACTTCAGGTAACTGATCTGCTCGCCTTCGCCCCATCCGGGATTCCATCCTTCGGCCAGCACGCCGCTGAATCCGTGTCGTGCAGCGAAGTCGATGTAGCGCTTCACGTTCTCGGTGGTGGCTCCGTGCGTTGGTCCCATCTCCCAGGTGTTCTGCTTCTTGTGGATGCTCCACCAGATGCCGAGGTAACGGCCGGGCTCTATCCACAAGGTGTCTTCCCACTGGCAGGGCTCGTTGAGGTTGAGCATCAGGCGCGAGGTCATCAGGTCGCCCGGTCTTTTGCCGATGATGATGGTGCGCCAAGGGGTGCGTGTCTCGTCCTGGCAATACACCTTCACGCCGTTCTGCCAAGGGGTCAGGGCTGTGAGCAGGCGTATGCTGCCGTCATTTCCTGTCCGTGGAGTCAGGTTGATGCTTGCATAATCGACGAGGGCAGCCTCGTGGAGGGCCAGCAGCAGCGAATCCTCGTATTCGATGGTCAGGGGAGTGCACACCGTGTCCTTGCGGCTCAGCAGGTCGGCCTGGTAGATACCCTCGAAGTATTCCGTGCGGTTGCTGGGTATCGACCATGCCTTGGCATCGTGAGCCAGGGTAATCTCGGTCAGTTCGTCCATGATCTGGTATTCTGCTCCCGGCTTTGTTCCAGGCAGGATGTAGCGGAAGCCCAGTCCGTCATCAAATACGCGGAACACCACCGTCATCATCCTTTTCTGTCCCGTGCGCTCCTTGAAGTTCACGGTCAATTCGTTGTAGCGGTTCACCACGGTCTCGTCCTCGCCCCAAAGCTGTGTCCACGTCTCGTCGGTCGAGGCAGTCTTGCTGCCTTTCATCTCGACGCGTTCGCCCAACGGTCCGTCGTTGAGCACGAAGCCAAGGTGCGAAGGAAGCACAAGGTCCTTCGAACCATACGTCACCTGGTAGTAGGGTTTCTCGGAGGCCACCCCGACGGAGACCTTGATTGCTCCGTCGGGTGAGGTCACCGATACACACTTTGCATGAACACTTGCAAAGTGACTACACACACACATTATTAAACAAAAACCAAAAAACGAAAAATGATTGCGCATATAGTTTATAATATACATGATCGATTTTTAATACGTGTTTTGTAATACGTGTTTGATGAAGATAATTTGTGTTTTCACAAGCCATTGGTTGTGCTTTCGGGTGCAAAGATATAGGGTTTTATGATAGCTTCCAAACGCATCAAAGTAAAATCAAAGTAATCTGTAAATATAAACTATTGATTATCAGCATTGACAATTTATTCGTTCAAGATAAGAATCTAAATGTTTTCAATCCGTAATTCCCCTCTTTTTCGCGCTAAAATTTGGAGAATATTATTTTATTTCGTATCTTTGCAGCGAGAAAACAATCCATCAATCCCCTTTGTCCCATGAAATGTATCGCCCTGATCGCCGGTCTCCTTTTTCTTCCCCTTTGCTGTTCCTTTGCGGCCAGCACCACCAACCAACAGCTCTATCAGACCCTCGACAGCCTGATAGAGCATCAGCAGGACATCATTGCACAGAAGGAGGTACACATCAGCCACATCCACGAGGGCATCCATGGCCTTGCACTCACGCCCGCGCAGGAATATACTTATAATATGCGCCTGTACGACGAGTATCTGGCCTTTAATTTCGACTCAGCCTATTACTACATCGACCGCAATCTCCACCTCCCGCGTCATCCGGGCGACTATCAGCACTTCGCCCTCAGCGCCATCCGCATGGCACACATCCTCGCCGTATGCGGACTCTTTGACCACGCCTATTCCCAACTCTCTGCGATTTGTGCCGACAGTCTGACCAATCCGCTGCGCGTCGAATACTACAATCAGTGGAGCGAGATTTTTCTCTACCGTTCCGAAATGGAGCGTTACACCCCCTTCTCCAGTCAGGATACCGACAGTGCCCAGTACTATCGCCAGCTGGTCATGCAGATTGCTCCGAAGGAATCGTTCGACTACGTTTCCTGCCTCGCCAACTACACTTGTGAGAAGGGCGATGTCGATCTGGCCATTGAGATGTATGAGAATTTTCTCCCTTCGCTTCAGCAGGGCACACGCAGCTACAGCATCGTGGCAAGTACGCTTGCCTATTTCTATTCGCGCATCCAGAAGTACGATCAGCAGGAGCGCTATCTGCTGCTCAGTGCCATCAGCGACCTGCGGGGCGCCATTCTCGAGAATAACTCCTTCCGCGAACTCTCGTCCATCCTGCTCGAACGCAACGATACGAAGCGAGCCTATGCCTACCTCGTCCATGCCAGTAGCGATGCGCGTCGCTATGGCAGCCGCCTCCGCAGCATGCAGGCAGCCCAGATGTCACCGCTCATTCTCAAGGCCTACGACCTGGAGCGCACCCAGTCGCAGCGTCGCATCTCCATTCTGCTCATCATCGTTTCGGTCATCGCTCTTCTGCTCATCGCCACCATCGCCTTTATCTTGGTGCTGCTGCGCAAGCGCCACCTTTATACCCAGGCTGTACGCAATGCCTCCGCTCAGATTCGTGTCATGAACAAGGAACTGGCTCAGCGCAACACCGAGGTCGAGCGCATCAACCAGGATATGAAGGAGAGCATCCGCATCAAGGACGAATACATCGGCCGATTCCTCGAACTATGCAGCACCCTCATCCGTCGTGGCGAGGACCGTGCCCGTCAGCTCTATCGCCTTTCGCGCGAAAGGAATGTCACCGAACTATATGCACAATTAAAGAGCCAGACGCTCATCAACGATGGCTATCGGCTCTTTCACCAGAATTTCGATACGGCATTTCTCAACATCTTCCCCAACTTCATCAGCGAAGTCAATCGCCTGATGATTCCTGGCAACGAGTTCGAGGTCGGTGACGATGGCGCACGCCTCACCACCGAGCTTCGCGTCCTTGCCCTCCTGCGCCTCGGCATCACCGACAACCAGAAGATTGCCGACATCCTCCGCTCCAGCATCACCACCATCTACACCTATCGTTCCAAAATCAAGTCCCGCGCCATCGACAAGGATTCATTTGAAGACAATATTCGGAAGATAGCCACCTATTAAAAGAAGCTTAACACTCCATAAAACAAGAAAAACATTTCAAACCTGTTCCCACTCCGTCCTGCAACCTTTCTCGATGGCTGCGAGCGAAGCGGGGCTGGCTCCTACCACGATATTGCGGCCCGTGGTGTTGCTGTTGAGCAGAGGCAGATCGTCGCTGTGATCGGTGATGACGACATCGAGCTCCGCCTTGTGCACCTGCAGCAAGCGCTGCAGGGCCTCGACCTTATGCTGCCCCACATTTTCCTTCCACTCGCCAATGACAACCTCAGAGGGAAGCAGCGTGCCGCAGCAGAGGTCCATATTGAGAAACTCGGCGATGGCGTGCGCATAGAACGCGGGTGCCGCCGTGGCGAGCACCAGCAGATGCCCTCGGTTGCGATAGGGCTCCATAAGCTGCTGCACAGGCACGTTGAGGTAAGTCATCTCCTTTTCGACGAAGTGGTCGAGACGGCTCTTCTGCGTCATAAAGGCGGCGGTGCGGTCGAGCAATGCCTGCTTCATGCGGCTGTGGCTGACGAAGCGCAGCTTCCGCAGCACGACCCACCACAAGATGCTGAAGCAGATGTCGAACTGGAAGTTATGGAGCGCAGCACTACCGCAGTAGCTGAGGTAGTCGCGAAAGGTGTTGGTGCTTAGTAGGGTGCCGTCGAGATCGATGGCGAGGGCTTTGCGCATTATCGTGAATTGACTTGAATTTTATTTTTTATCAAGAATTAGAGATAGAGAATTTACCGATAGTCGTTGGACCAAGGGAAACGACAGAGGGTACGGTTGTGATAAAGACAGAAGTCGGCATCGCAGATTGGATGAGGAATAGTGACGGTGATGACTGCAACGCGAATGGTGATGTCGGGGAATTGCTTCAACAACTGAAGACGAGCCTGTTGGATCGTAGCACCCGTGTCGATGGCATCATCGATGAGAAGGATTGAGGGGTTTGAAGGGTTTGAGAGGTTTGAGAAGTTTGAAGGGTTTGAGAGGGTTGAAGTGATATCTTGGGGCAGACGGATCGTGCCGATTCGAACGGGGTCTTTCCCCTTGCTGCGCCACTCGTTGACGCGGCTCTCGACAATACGGAGAGTGTTGCACAACCACAGGGGCAAATGCTGCAACAGGCGATGCGCAAGCCCATTGCTCTTCTGTTCTGTACCAGGTCGCGACAAGCGCACTTCGCAGTAAGCTGCTTCGGGGAAATCATTTCGCATCCGGCGGGCAACTTCGGCACCACCATGCTGAATGCCGATAAGGAGCGACGGAGTGAACCCTCCAGCCTTGACGCGACAGGAGAGTTGGCTACAAGCCTCAGCCAAAAGGGCAGGAGTAAAAGTTACAACAGACACGGGAGGTGGAGGGGTTAAGAAGGGTTAGGAGGGGTTCTGAAGAGTTCTGAAAGGTTCTGAAGAGTTCTGAAAGGTTGCTCCCGTTGGTCGCGTCCGAGGGAAGCGAAAGGTTGCTTCCTTCGGGGCGCGCGAGCAGAGCTCGGAGCGAAGGGTGAAGAGGGGTTACCTCACGAGGAGGAAGGAAAAGAGGGAGGTGAGGCGATTCTTGAAGCGGGCTCGGGAATCGCGGATACTTTCGGAACGTAAGGTTTTGATGTGCTGCCAGCAACGATGGGCCATAGCCTTGTTGGCATCGGTGTGAGGCTGACGCGACAAGAGACGGAGGATGTTGAAGGCAACGCTTAGGCGACGTTCGCGGGCTGCACGAACGTATTCAGGCTGACCCGTCACCATAAATTGTGCCTCAAGGGTCTCGAGCACCTCGAAGGCGTCGTTTCGACGAATGGAGAGGCTGTTGAGCGTACCGCTATCCTGCTTGAAATAGAAATACATCGGGACATCGACCCACACCATACGCTGAATGCGAGGATAGACCTGCGCCATAGCATACAGATCCTCATAAACGCGATAGACAAGGGGGAAACGCAGTCCTTCGAAAAGGGAACGACGGAAGAGTTTGCAGGGCGAAGAGTCGGCCATACCCTGCTGATAGAGCATACTAAGCATTGCCTGTTCGGCGGTCAGCACCTTCGTCTGATAGTCCCTTGAAAGGGATTGCCTCAGTCGATCTTGACCATAGTCACTGCGTTTCGATTCGGGAATAATCTGATAAGGCGACTGGACGATGTCGGCCTGATGCCGAACCATTTCTCCTGCCAATACCTCAAGATACCTCTCATGTACAACATCGTCGCAATCGATGAAGGCGATGTATTCCCCACCAGCCACCTCAAGCCCTTTGTTGCGGGCAGCCGAGGGACCTCCATTCGGCTGATGAAACACCGTGACACGCGCATCGCGGCAGGCATAGTCGTCGCAAACGTCCCCGCTCCCATCGGTCGAACCATCATCGACGACGATGACCTCGATGTCGCGATAGGTTTGCGACAACACCGAGTCGAGGCAAGCGGGAAGGTAGGCTACCGCGTTAAATACAGGTATAATAACGGTGATCACGGAATAATTATAAAATAAGTAACTATTCAGAATTAACTATACATATTTTTCTTTTAACACGAATTATCGCGAATTATCATAAATTTTTCAGTATGTGTCTATATATGACCCACCTTGCATAATAATAATTCATGTCAATTCATGATAATTCGTGTTAAAAAACAACGCATATAATTATCGTTAATTTTGGTTACATACTTAATTATTTACGGTCAACTCTAAACTCTCAACTCTAAACTCTAAACCCATTTAGCAAAGCACGGACATCCATACGCTTCTTGCCGGGGAGCTGGAGCTCTTCGAGCGAGAGGATGCCGTCGGCACAGGTGATGTGGATGTAGCTGCGATTGTCGGTATCAATCCTGCCGATGGCTTCAGTGGGTTGCGGAGTTCCTTCGCTCACAATGCGGGTGCGGAACACCTTGACAGGCGAAAGTCCTGCGAGAGTGGTCCAAGCAGCTGGATAGGGCGAGAGGCCACGCACCAGGTTGTGCAAAGAGCGCACCGACTGGTCGAAATGCAATTCGCAAGTCTCCTTGAAGATCTTGGGAGCAGGACGCAGTTCGTCGATGCCGGTCGAGGCCTTCAGGTCCTGAAGGAGCGTATTCTGGTCGATGGTGGGAACGCGACTGAGTTCGCCATCAGCCTCAAGCAGCAGATCGACAGTGCGCGTAACCAACCCCTTGCCCATCTCCATCATACGATCGTGCAGCGAACCAACATTCTCCTCTGCTCCAATCTCAAGGGGTTGCTTGAGGATGATACGGCCCGTGTCAATCTGATGGTCAAGGAAGAAAGTAGTGGCACCCGTAACCTTATCACCATTGATGACTGCCCAATTGAGGGGCGCTGCACCTCGATACTGTGGGAGAAGAGCAGCATGCAGATTGAACGTACCCAACCGCGGCATAGCCCATACCACTTCGGGCAGCATACGGAAGGCAACGACAATCTGAAGGTCAGCTCGCCAAGCACGCAATGCTTCAAGGAACGATTCGTCCTTGAGCTTTTCGGGCTGAAGGAGCGGGAGATTATGATCGAGTGCATATTGCTTGACGGGACTATACTGCACCTTGTGTCCGCGACCAGCCGGCTTGTCGGGCATTGTGATGACACCGACAACATTATAGCCGCCTGTGACCAGCGCATCGAGTGTGGGCACCGCGAAATCGGGCGTGCCCATGAATACTATTCGGATATCCTGTTTCTGCATTGTTCCTATATATTATATAATGTGGCAAAAGAGAGCTTTCCCTTTGACGCGGCAAAGATACGCGTTTTGCTGCAATTTTCCAAATTTTTGAAAAGAAAAAAAATGAACCGCAACGTGGATGGCCCATCATTGCGGTTCACATTATTCAAGTCAGGAAGTAATCGAATTACTTCTTGGCGACAGCCTCAGCTTTAGCCTCCTTCTTGCCCATCCAGTAATAGGCAGCAGGAACGGCGAGGAAGATGGTGGTCAATGGGTCGACTACAACACCGAGCAACATAGCGAAGATGAAGCTGCGGATGGTAGCACCACCGAGCACGAAGATCACGATCAGTACCAAGAGGGTAGAGATGGAGGTGTTCAACGTACGTGGCATAGTGGCGTTGAGGGCCTCGTTGACAATATTGTAGCGAGTCTTGTTGGGATAAAGGGTGCTCACCTCACGGATACGGTCGAATACGACCACGATATCGTTGATTGAGTAACCGATTACGGTCAAAATGGCTGCAATGAACGCCTGGTCGATCTCCATCGAGAATGGCATGATGGATGGGAGCAAGCAGTAAAGACCCAGGATGACGAGGGTATTGGCTGCAAGGCCCAGAATAGCGCCAATCGAGAATGCCACGTTGCGGAAACGCAAGAGGATGTAGAGGGCGATGGCGATGAGCGAGAGGATGATGGCTACGATAGCGCCGTAGGTGATATCCTCAGCAATCGAAGGACCAACCTTCTGGGTAGAAGGAATGTTATCCTCATTGTTGAATGCCTCGAAATCGGTGCTTACATAACCCAGTTCCTTACCGGCATCGTAGATGGCCTGCTTCATGATGAGGTTGGCCTGTGCATCGTCGGCAGCATTGAGGTCGTAGTTGGTGGTGATACGAACCTGGTTGTCGCGGCTGATGGTGATGACCTTGATCGAAGCATCACCCAGCGTGGCGTTGTTCTCAAGTTTCTCAGCAAGAGCCTCGTTATCGACGGCACCCACCTCGTTGAAGGCAACCACATAGTTGCGACCGCCCGTGAAGTCGATACCCTTCTCAAGGCCTGGGAAGAACATCAGGACGATAGCCAGCACAGCGATGACGGCATACACCTTGGTGGTGAAATAACCCTTCTTCACGAAGTCGATGTGGGTAGGCTTGAGCAAACCAGAGAGTGCACCAGTGAAGGTGAGGTTCTTGAACCAGCCCTTGCCAAGAGCCCACTCGAAGAAGATACGGCTCAGGAAGACGGCGCTCACGAACGAGGTGATGATACCGATGATGAAGGTGACGGCGAAACCACGGATAGGACCTGTACCGAAGTAGTAGAGAATGATACCGGTGATCAACGAGGTCAAGTTGGCATCGAAGATGGCGCTGAACGCATTGCGATAGGCAGCATCAACAGCCGAACGGAGCTGCTTGCCGCTGGCAAGCTCTTCCTTGGCACGCTCGTAGATAAGTACGTTGGCATCCACAGCAATACCCATGGAGAGCACGATACCGGCGATACCCGAAAGGGTAAGCACAGCATGGAAGCTCGAAAGGATACCGAGTGTGAAGAAGGCATTGATCAAGAGGCAGCAGTCGGCCACGAGACCTGCGGTGACGCCATAGAAGAGCACCATGTAGATGAAGAGGAGCACGAGGGCCACGATGAACGAAATCACACTGGCCTTGATTGACTCAGAACCGAGGGTAGGACCAACCACGTCCTCAGACACGATGTTGACCTTGGCAGCCATCTTACCCGACTTGAGCACGTTGGCCAAGTCGTTGGCTTCCTCAGTGTCGAAGTTACCGGTGATCTGCGAACGGCCACCCGTAATCTCCTGGTTGACGCGAGGAGCAGAATAAACCACATCATCAAGCACGATAGCGACGCACTTGCCTACGTTCTCCTTGGTGAGCTTGGCCCAGGTGTTACCAGCCTCAGGAGTCATGGTCATGCTGACCTGATACTCGTTGTGAATCTGCTCGAAGTCGGCAGAAGCATCAACTACGATGTCGCCACCCTTGGTTGCATCGGGAAGAGATGGATGACCGAGGTTGTCGTGTGCCTTAAGGGCATAGAGCTGATACCAGAGACCCTTGTCGTCGAACGACTTGACGCTCCAGGCAAGCTTCAGCTTACGTGGGAAGGCATCCTTGTACTGCTTCTGGTTGAAGAGGGCATTGAGGGCAGCGGTATCGCTCGACTGAGCAACGGCAATCACCGGACCCTGGTCGCCAAACACCTGCACGCGGGCAGCAAGGCTGTTCTGCATAGCATTGGCAAGTGCAACGCTATCGACAGCGGCACTATCGCTGGCTACAGGAACGTTCTTCTGAGCCTCGGCCATAAGCATGTTCTGGAATGCGCCAGCAATCTCACCGGCCTGATAAGTCTCCCAGAACTCAAGATTGGCAGAACCCTGAAGAAGCTTCTTCACACGTTCGGGCTCCTTCACGCCAGGCAGCTCGACAAGAATGCGGCCAGCCTGCTGGAGACGCTGGATGTTAGGAGCAACTACACCGAAACGGTCGATACGGTTACGGAGCACATTGAACGAGTTCGAAAGAGCAGACTCCATCTCGCTCTTGATGATCGATACAACCTCAGCATCGCTGGTGCTCTTGGTGATCTTCTCCTTGAGCTGATAGGTGCTGAAGACGTCGGCCAGCTTTCCAGTTGGGTCGATCTTCTTGTAGTTGGCGGCGAAAGCATCGACAAAGTTGTCGCCGCTCTCTACCTCACCTGCATTCTGAGTTTCAGCCAGTGCCTGCACGAAAGTGGGGTTCTGGGCGTTCTCGGCAGCGAGTGACTTGAGCACATCGGCTACAGAGATCTCAAGAATAACGTTCATACCTCCCTTCAGGTCCAGGCCGAGGCCCACCTGCATCTCCTGTGCCTGCTTGAAGGTCTTACCCAACCAGACAGTCTCATTGGAGATGGAATCCAAGAAATACTTGGCTGAATTGCCTGTTTCTGCAGCGTATGCTTCGGCCTTCTTTTCTACACGACGCACTCCGTAGGAGAACGAGATGTAGTAGGCGCAAAGTAAAGCGAGCAAGACGGCAATCACACTTACAAATCCTTTGTTTTGCATTGTTGAAAATATTTGATTTTACTTAATTTTTTCGCATATTTCGGGCGCAAAGTTAAATAAAATAATTGAAATCACGAAAAAAAACCTAAAAAAAAGCACTTTTTTTACTCTTTTTTATGTATGTGTGACTATTTTTGTGTATCTTCGCGGCATGTTTCGACACTTTTTGACAAAAAAACGTTCAAAATTAGCACCTCTTGCCGTCCTGTCGTTCGCAGGACTTTTGGGGTGTGCCAGTATCGGTTCGCCAGGTGGAGGACTCTACGACGAGACGCCTCCCGCGCTTGTGCGCAGCGAGCCCGCCGAAGCAGCGACGAGCGTCAACAGGCAGAAGATCACGATGCGCTTCAACGAGAACATCAAGCTCGACAATGCCAACGAGAAAATGACCATCTCTCCACCGCAGGTCAAGGCGCCAACCATCTCAAGCAATGCGAAAACGTTGACCATCGAACTGCGAGACACGCTGCAGGCCAATACTACATATACCATCGACTTGGGCGATGCTGTGCAGGACAACAATGAAGGCAATCCGCTGGAAAACCTGTCGCTCACCTTTTCGACAGGCGACCACATCGATACGATGAAGGTGATGGGCACCTTGCTCAATGCCAAGGATCTGGAACCCGTCACCGGGGCTTTTGTTGGCATCTATGCCCTTAACGAGGATGGAATTTTTCCTGCTCGCGGTAAGGAGGGTGACTCCTTACAACTGGCCATCGACTCCATAGTTGCCCTATATCCTGATTCCATCTTCAGCCTACGTCCCTTCGAACGTGCCGGCAAGACCGATTCCTACGGACGATTCACCATCAGCGGTGTAGGCCCTGGCAAGTATCGCATGTATGCCGTGAAGGATGGGAACACCAACTATATGTACGATGTCAACACCGAAGACATCGCCTTTGTCGATTCGCTCATTATCCCTTCGGTCGGCAGTCATACCGCAAGCGACACCATCTGGAACCGCTTCGACAGCCTGAAGGTCGATTCCATCTACGTGCACGAGGTCACCGACTATTATCCGAATGACCTGTGTCTGCGCATGTTCAACGAAGGTCATGTCATCCGCTATCTCGATGACATGAAATGGAAGGACAGCACCCAGATTACGCTCAACTTTGCCGCTCGGATGCCCGAACCTCCCGTCATCTCGTTGCTCGACGAAGAAGACCGTGGTCCTGCGAGATTAGACAAGGATGCCTGGCTCATCTGCGAACCCAATCCGACCAACGACACCCTCGTCTATTGGCTGCGCGATTCGCTGGTATATCATCGCGATACGTTACACCTTACCGTGACCTATCCATTCACTCAGAATGGCATCGACATCATCCGCACCGACACAATGCACCTGGAGAAGCCTGAGATTAATGTGCCGGAAGATCAGCACCCGGAGGACAAGGACGACAAGAAGAAGAAAAAAAGACGCAAGAAAGATCAGGAAGAGGCACCCCAGGACACCCTTCCAAAGACTGTTTTCATGAGCATTAAGCTGCTCGACAGCAAAATTGACGTAGGAAAACGACCCCGCTTCGAAACTTCTGCCCCTCTCGACAGTCTAAATACCGAAGCACTCCATCTGGAGCAGCAAAAGGATACTATCTGGGTACCCCTCGATTTCGAGCTTGTGCAAGACAGCCTCCGTCTGCGTCGCTACACGCTCCATGCCAAGCCGCACTTCTCGCCAGGCCAAAACTATAGGCTCATCTGCGACTCAGCGTCGATGTTCGACATCTACGGACATCCCCTCGACTCCATCGCGATGACCTTCAGCGAGAAAAAGAGCGACGAATATGCCCACCTGCTGGTGAACGTACAGGGAGTAGAGGGCGAAGCTTTCGTCCAGCTCCTCAACGAGAAAGACAACCCCGTGCAGCAGGTAAGTGTAAAAAATGGCCAAGCCAGATTCCCACAGGCTCCCGTCGGCAAATGCTATGTCCGACTGGTGGAAGATCGCAACGGGAACGGCATCTTTGACGTAGGATCACTCGATGGCCGCATCCAGCCTGAGAACGTCTTCTATCTTCCCAAGATGCTCGAAATGCGCGAGAACTGGGACTACAGCGAGACCTGGAATGTGCGCGCCACTGAGCTTGACAAACAGAAACCTGATGAACTGAAGCAGAACAAGCCGAAGGAAAAGAAGGAAAAGAAGAGCAAGAACGAGGAATATCTCGAGAAACATCCAAACTTAAGAAAGAAACTTAACAAATAAATATCAAAAATCAGATGCTACGCCGTCTCACCCTATTCCTTATTATTATCGCGTGCGCGTATGCACCAGCCATTTATTCAGCAGCCCCCATCGCTCCACAGGAGCAGGCTGCCTGGGCAGCATCCAACACTCCGGAGAATCTGGAGTACAATATCTATTTCCATATCGGACTCATCAATGCCAAGGCTGGCTTCGGCAAGTTGAGTTTCACGAAAGAGACCGACAAGAATGGACAAACCGTCTATCATAGCAAACTCGCCGGCAAGTCGCTAAGTATCGTGGAGCATATCATGAGAGTACGTGATACGCTCGACTGCTACTTCAACGAGGATATGGTGCCCCTGCGCTTCCGCAAAGGAACTCACGAGGGCAGCTACAATGCGCTGGCCAACTATTACTACCGTCATCATTGGCATAACAAAAGTGCTGCCGACACGAAGAACGTTGGTTCAGCAGGGCAGCCGAACCGACGTCTCAACGACGTTGACAGCACCAGTGTAGTCCTCAAGCGTTGGCGCAAGAAAGGCAAGGAAGACGCCGTGAACCGTGAAGTGCACTTCACCAACGAAGGTCCGGCCTACGATATGCTTTCGGTATTCTATTCAGTTCGCCACCTCGACTACGAGCACATGAAGAAAGGCAAACGGATGAAGTTCGTGTGCTATGACGGTATCACCCAGCAGATCATCAATGTAGATTATTGTGGCGTCGAGAAATGCGAGATGCGCAACGGGAAGACACACAAGGCCTTCCTCATCGATCTGAATTTCGCAACCAAGGGGCAGGACAGTACACCACTCAAAGTCTGGCTTTCGACCACCCCCGATCATCGTCCCCTCAAGGCCATCATCGGACTGAAGCGCATCGGATCAATCCGATGTGAGATACAGGAATAGACTCAATCAACTGAATTCAACAATAGCACTTGCTTCCCCGTGGATATCGAGCGAAACGACTATCGTCTCGCCAATGTGATAAACCACGGGGACTAGTATATCTCCAAGTTTGGCTGGAATGCGATATTCCAGACGAAGGTTCTTCACCTCAAAGTCTGCGGGCAGTAACTCCATGGCCATGCGCACGTAATTGGCATTGTTGACATGCTTGTTGTAGTCAATATCGGCACGCAATACAGAAATCGGGTCACAAACCACTCCCCCTTCTTTGGGCAGGATGATGCGTCGTTCACCATAGTTCATTTCCAGCTGAGAATCAAGATGCATCGAAGCGATAGCATCAGCTCCCACGCGCTTCAGCTTGCCTGTCGATTTATCCACAAAGGCGCCCATACTCCACGTCTTGTAGCAAGGTTCCCCATTTGAATCATAGATGAACGTATTGCGGAATCCGAACATTGGCTTCATATCATAGACCGATGTCGTCACCGTCAGTTCTTCCTTGTAACTGGGGACGCGGACGATTTCGACCACACGCGAAGCCAGGAGCTGGGTCATGTTCTGTTGGGTGAAAAACTGTTGGATGCCAGGTTCGCTGTCAATCCACATCTCAGAGCAGTCCTGCATCATCTGGAGGGCTGAATATAACTTCAACCGACCTTCGCTATCGCAGGTACTGGTGGTAACCTTAAAGTGTAAACTGTACATGTAAGATTTTTAAGTGATGAGTAATGAGTGATGAGTTTTGGGGAATAACGTCAAAAATTAATTGTCTGACAAGAAAGAGTTGACCCATCCGAGTATTTCAGGCCGATACTCGAAGTGCATCGTGTCGTAGTGATACCAATGGCCACCCCAGATGAAGCCATGTCGTTCGAAGATTTCGACTATCGCTCGAGGAATCCTATTTTCGTACTTTAGCGTGTCGAGTTCGCCTGCTCCTTGGTTGGTCCAAAGCCAGTAATTTGAGTATTCTGTATTGATATCGATGGCTATGCCATAACTATGGGCACTCTGCCGCTTCGCACCGCGCACCTGACGCCAATAGAATGTGCCTGCAGATGGCAGATAAGGAGCAAGTTCAGGATGCTGGGCAAGTTCGGCTGCCACTCTCTTGAGTTGTTCCGCCGCTCCATTGATCTTTGTAAACTTCACTTGTCCACCAAACCAATCCACTGTCACGAGGTTGTGCTTCACCTCCTCCGCCGATGAGCCATACATCTTCTTGAAGAATGCGTCACATCGGCTTCGTCCTGCATCCGACTGATAGACTGGTGTATCCTGTCTGCAATAGGACAACCGGAACATATCCTCCACATCTGAATAGTCGAGCAGTTGTTCGAAAGTTTTCTCATATTCGTCATCGAATGGTATCGTTGTACCATCTGGAAAGATTATCTCATTGTTCCTGTACTTCAATCGTTGCTGGGGATAAGCCTCCATCAGGGTCGCCACTTCCTTGGGAACAATGGAATCAGAGTGGACCTCTTCATAAATATTTGAATGAAGTGCTGTACTGCTTGGATCCTTGGGTGAAAAAATGGAGTTGCTGAAATGCCTCAGTTCATTGGCTTGGTATGTGGCAATGCCCAGATCCAGGGTTGAAGCATTTTCATCCAATTCGAACCAAGGGGAAAGGACAGAATCATTTCTGTTCTTCAAAATATGGATACTGCAAGCCGGGGTACTGCCCTGCAACAGAAGAAATATCTTGCGACCTGTCACAGGATTCCTTGCCACATCTGCCACCATAATGGCATGACCATACTTCTTGTCCTCCCTGTCTTTGGCGCAATACACAAACACATCGCCCGGTTGCATTTCGTTCAACGGACGCTGAGGCATCTCACGAATCAACGATTCGGTGTTGGCATACTTAAAGACACGCTTCAAATAGGGCACGAACTTGCTTCTCCTGCCTCCCCAATAGTACCGCATTGTGTTATATTGAGTATCCTCGAAATGGATCTTCCAGAATTGACGTGTCTGAAAAAGATATTCAGCCCATAAACGGATGCAGACATCAGCACACTGTTCGTAACGATGCAGCAAGGGCAGATTAATTACACGATAACCATAAGGAAGCAGCGAATCGGCCAACTGCCCATTTATCCTTCGCACCTGCACACTATCGGCAGCCAATGGGAGGTTGCGCAAATATGCAGCGAAGCCTGCATCAACGCCCACTCGTTCGTAACCAGCTGGCAATTCTATTGTCCCGACTCTACCATTCGAACCATCGGTTGCCGGAAGTTTCTTGAACCACCAGGGGCCATAGAGATAGGCCAGCAATGACACGCAACCTACCAGCAATAAGACGAAGAATGCAATCAGAATTTTCTTTGTCATAACGACAAAATATGTTTATAACTTGCTAAATTCATCTTCCGCAGAGGATACCACTAACCCGTGGCAAAAACTTGCGAAGAATAATATAGACAAACATACAAATAGCGACGACAACCACAACTCTCAACAAGTAGTTCATGATAACGACATATGGGAAACTATTGGCCATTTCCATCGACCTCACATCATAAAATCCTGTCAGGGCACCGCCAACCCTGTTGAGCAGCTTAAACACATCTTTAAGGATAAAAAAGTGCAGTGCAAAAATCAGGAAGGTAGCATCCTGCCACCTGATTGACCCATTCTTTATCTTTGCCCAAAAAGGACTCGAATAACTTCGTCTCACCATCCAAGCCAGCAGGTTGATCATTGTCATTACCTCAAAAACGATAAAGAAAGGATAAATCATCCTTCCTGTTCGAGAATAAAGGTAGCCACTGCAAATCATTGCAATAAATAGGATAAGCGTGATAATGGCTATAGGCCAACGCCTGGCATAAAAGACATCTGACAATTCAAATCGATTCAAGGACAAAAACGCACCCCATCCGAAAAAGAAAAATGCTTCGGCGGTAAATCCCGGAATCATAAAAGAAGTCTGCGTAAGATAAAGGAAAGCCAAAATGGTCATAGTTACAATGGCATAAGGAGAAACCTTGCCATCACGGGAACGCAAAAGGAAATGAAATAATGGTGTGAACAAGTCCACGACGATAAGATCCCTGATGAAATAGAATGGCAAGAGAATCGGCACAGTAGTATGGGCAGGATGTCCCCATATATCCACCTGGCCTATACCCAGCGACTTAGCATTCCAATAGAGTCCAACCCAGCCGCCATGGTCATCGACCCAAGCCTTCACCACGTACCAAGGTTTTCCATGGACCAAACAATCCCATATATCCGGGCCTATAATATATAATATGTATAACGTATTCCACAATATATAAGGGATGAGGAGCGTCCAGAACCTGCGCTTCATCTTTCGCAGCCATCCACCGCTATTCCATTCTTCCAGATGTAAAAAGAACAAATACCCTGATATAAGAAAAAACAATGCGACAACAAACAGAATGATAATTCGTGTCGATATAATAAATTCCATTGCCACATTGCTTCCCAATCCTTGCTCTGCCAACTTGTCATATTGCCACCCCTTGATGCTGAAGAAGCAATGAATCATAACGACACTTATCGCCAAGGGGAATCGCGCAAAGCTGATTAGCTCAGACGTTACATTTTTATTCATTCTCAGCTTTTACGATGTTTTTCCGCACAAAGGGCTCCTGGAAAAAATACATAAGCAGGAAGTCGAGCATAATGTTAAGCGGAAATAGCTGCATCAACCCTGAGATAGCCAGACAGAGAGCCATAGCGAGTAACAGAGGATTGCGCAGCCGTCCTATGCGATAAAGATATAGTCCATAGAGCACAAGGATCAGGGAAGCCACAATTACACCATTCTTGACAAAAAGGCTTAGGTAAAGATTGTTAAAATAGATAGGTTCAACGCCTTCTCGAAATGCCTTTTCCCATGTTACAATGCCACAATCCTGCCCCAACCAACTTAGACCATGTCGTTCAAAAAGCAAATAAGGGATACTGAAACGGCTCGCGAAAGTCGATTCGCCTGTCGAAGGTCCGAAATAGAAAGCAAGCCCTATGGAAAGAACAGTCAGAAGCAACGGGAAAAGGGCGAGCCAGAGAGATGGAACAGTATGATGCTTGAGCCAATAATATGCAAGCGGGAAGAACAACAACACAATAACCGAAGTTGTACTCAAGGTCATCCAACCCACCACAACTGCCGATATCCAACAGACGATCGCAACCCAAAGGAATCGTCGAATGTGCAAAATATGAATGACCAGCAGAATGAGCATCTGCATCAGGTAAGCATAACGATTCGGATTGTAGAACCCATAGGAATGTCCCACATGGTTGTATTTATGCTTGACTATATCCGCAGACCAATCCAGAAGCAAAGTCGCTGGCCCCAGGAACAGCATGGTCAGGAAGATGACAAGATAAATCCGAAGAATCACCTTGATGTCAGCATCCCTCGATGCGGCAACAAACATCACTGTCTTGATCAGCATATTTCCATGGCTCAGAAGATACGAATAATAGACTAATGGAATAATTACAGCACAAAGAATGACATATCTGGGATATTTCCAACTCAGAAGGGCGATTCTAAGACAACATAGAGTCTGCCCCAGTTGCAAAAAACGCTTTGAAATCAAGCGTATCTCGCCAGGGATTTCATCGAGCCAGAACCAGGATGTGGATGTCAGCATCAGAACCAATGCCACATAGAACACCCATGCTCCATATTTCCTGTCAACTGTCTCTATGAAGTTTTTTATATTATCTACCATTTCGAGTCAAACGCCTCTTGAAATACTGTTGAGCTTCAAAACTACGATAAGACCTACGGGGAAAAAAGGTCAGCACACAATAAAGCAGGATAGTCATGCATTGCGAAAACGATGAACGCCAAGCCATCTTCCACAATGTCTTGCGCATTCTTGGCATGATTGCCTTAGGCACTGCCATGATGGTGACAAATCTGTTGATATTCGTCCAAAGGTCGCGTATCTGTCCGTCTTTGTCATCGTCACTCAAACTGCCCAATTTCTGCTTGCAATCGTCAAGCAATTGTGTCCAGCGTTCCTCGAAAGAGATGAAGACATCAGGTTCAGCAGCTTTCGGCTTTTCGTCTATAGAATTATCGGACATTATAATTGTTATTTGTTAATTGTTAATTAATAATTGTTATTTGTTAATTATTAATTGTTAATTGAACGTCATTTCTTCACATCCTTGTCAAAGAGTCCGTCATGTTTGGTTACTTGTGAGGGCGCTCCGTCAATGGTGCCTCCCAGATTGCAATTGCGCAAGATGATGTCATCGGTATTCATTGATGAGAATCCTACCTTCAACTCATCTACAGTAACATTTTCGAAACTTACATTATAGATAGGCCTGGCTGCAGTTCCTTGCAGCACGATGCCGGCATTGCGTGCCTTGTTGGCATGGACGTCCTTCACGTGAATGTCATGAATCGAAGTGAAGTGATTGTCATCAGCACCCTCTCCCGCATACATCGACGTGATGTAGAAGAGATCCTCCACCTCGTCGAACTGGCAGTTCTGGAAATAGATGTCGTGGACGAACCCGCCGCGGTTGGGATTCGATTTTACGTAAAGTGCACGTTTGTTGTAGCCTCCATAAGTGCAATCTTCCACAAAGACATTACGCACGCCGGCACTCATCTCCGAACCGATGACCAGTCCATGCAGGCCCTTGAAGCGACAGTTGCGAATGATGATGTTCTCCGATGGTTGTGGCTCATAAAGCGGGTCGCTGGTAGCCGAACAGTTCTTCCAACCATCGTTGTCGCGACCTGCCTTTACGGCTACGTTGTCATCTCCGTTATTGAATTCTATCTCCTCAATCAGCAGGTTACGTGTCATCTCGGGGTCAATGCCATCGTTGTTCACCAGTTTCGCATCGTAGCGCAAACCTCGACAAATCACATTCTCGCACTTGAGAAGATGTACACACCAGAATGGAGAATTTGTGATGAAAACATCTTCGATGGTGACATTCCTGCATCCGAAGAGCTGCACGAGGTGAGGACGAAGTTTCTGATCTACGCCATAATTGCGCTCCTCGACGGGCACCTCCTGATGATCCTGACCGCGCAAAGCCGACTGACCAGGTTTCTGGTCAGCACGCCATTTGGGAAAAGTTTCCGCACAATTGCCGTCAATCGTTCCCCTACCCATGATGACCACGTTTTCGAGCTTGAAGCCATAAATGAGCGGAGAGATATTCTGGCAGAACGACCCCTCCCACGATGTCTGCACAGCAGGAAGATAATCGGTTGGTTCGGGCGAAAACTTCAAGTGTGCCCCTTCCTGCAATTCAAGGGTCAGGTTGCTGACCAGATGAATCGGGCCTTTCACGAACCATTCACCGGCAGGCACCACCAGATGCAGTCCATTCTTCGAACGCGCAGCCGCCTTCATTGCCTTATCGAAGGCAGGCTTGCAGTCCTTCTCGCCATTACCCTTGGCTCCAAAAGCTGTAATCGACTTTACGGGCTGTGCCTCATACGAAGGCGCTCCGGTTATCAACGCAAGAATTGAATCGTGCCGAGCCTGGATCTTAGCATCGTAAGCCGACAGATTGGCGCTGACGCACATCGTCAAAGCCAAAATCACTAAGGTTTTCAACTGTTTCATATCCTACTTAAATTATAGTAAAACATCCTTCTGTGCTGTCACGTGCGGCATATATTTTCGCATAAAGGGAATAATCACCAGATACGATGCCATCGTAAAAAGCAGATTGAGCGACAACTCAGTCATCAACGATAGCTCAAAACGGTTCAAGACTGCCGCAATGAAATGGAAAACCGTATCATGGGTAACCAATATGATGATGGAATATCTTCCGTAATAAGTGAGAATTGGCAATCTTTTCAGTAGCTTCGAAAGCCATATCACTCCGAGAACGCCCAATGTCCCAAAAGGATAAGCGGTCAACCAGGAATGCCCATAAAATTGATTTTCGAGGAAAGACACGTTCGGACTAACGAGATACACGAGCGCAAATGCTCCAATAATCATCAATGGCAGATAACGGTCGAAACGATTTGGCTTCAACATGTCGGTATGCCTGAATATCACGTAACCCACCGCAAAGAAAGGCAGAGCGCTCAAAGCCGTATCAAGATTAGCAGGTATATCAATACCTTTAAGGCTCAAGATGATTCCGCACAACCCGAACAATAGCGAAATCATAACAAGCACAAGCGTCCTCTTTTCGAAAATCCCTGAAAAAAGATAGATGATATAGAAAAAGATATTGATTTCGAACAGACAAAGCAGGAACCAGATCTGCCCCGAAGGATAATACTCGTCGAGAAGTGCCGAATACATCTCACTCATGGGCAAATATCGTATATTAACGCCATAATGAGCCAGAATATTCGGTATTATGAACGAGCATACCAAAAAGAAAAAGGCGAATGGAATCAGCAGCTTGTTGATCTTGCGCTTAACGAATCCTCCAAAGCCCTCGTATGCCTTGAAGAAGCAGCCCGACAGGAAGAAATAGAGCGGCATTCGGAATGCCTTGAAGAAGTTGTCGAACGGGAGACTCGTATCATAGAACAACGTCAAATGAAAGCACACGACCAAGGTAATACAGATTCCCTTGGCCAAATCGATGTATTCTATTCTCGGTTTCTTGATTATTGAATTCTCCGACACAATCAGTTGTTAATTGGTAATTATAAATTATTATTTGTTTAATTATTTATTTGTATCAAATCCTTCTGCGCCGTCACGTGTGGCATAAATTTACGCATAAAGGGGATAATCAGCAGATATGAAAGCATCATCAAAATAAAGTTTAACAAATACGTATAACCCACGGAAAGATTAAGACCCGAATACTTCAATACTGCCGCGAAAATATTAAGAACCTCAATATGTGTAACAAGGATTATAATGGAATATCTTCCAAAATAAGATATCAAAGGAAGTTTCTTTAATAGTTTAGCCAACATTATTATTCCATATGTTCCCAATAAGCCACAGGGATATACTACAAGAGCTGAATGAATTGTAAATGTATTATGCAGGAAATGTATTTTTCTATGACAAAAAATAAACACAAATGCAAAAGCCAAGACTATTAAAATAGGCAAATACTTGTCGTATTTATTTGGTTTTAAAATGTCCGTCTTTCGAAAACACATATATCCTGCCACATAAAAGGGCATCGCTGAAAAAGCCGTATCTATTGTTGCTGGAAGTTCAATTCTGTAGATGCCCAATGTTAATCCTATTATGCCAATAGACAAAGAACCCAAACAAATAATCCAATTTGTATAGTTTTTAAATCTTTGAGCAATTGAATATATGAAATAAAAAATAATACCAATCTCAAACAAACAGACAAGGAACCAAATCGGCTGATTAGGATATGATTCATTCAAGATGGCTGTAAATATTTCATCTCTATGCAAATAACTGGTTTTTAACTTAAGATGAAACACTTGTATATAGGGCACAATTATAGAAGTGAGGATATAAAAGAAAAGGAATGGGATTAGCAATTTATTGATTTTTCGCTTAGTAAAACCTCCAAATCCTTCATATGCCTTAAAGAAACACCCCGAAAGGAAAAAATATAATGGCATCCTAAATGCCTTGAAAAAAACGGGATAAGGCAGTTCATAAGTATAATAATTTGAAAGATGTCGCAATACGACTAATATAATACAAAAACCTTTTGCGAGATCTATGTATTCGATTCTTGGCTTATTAACTATAGGACTCTTTTCCATAATATATTTTTAGACTCATTTATTCCTGCATTTGGCTTATTTTCCTCGACAACTCTGCCGCAGGATTAATCACCTCAATCTGCATCGACTTGGGAGCCGTGTATTCTATCTTCCACTGATTGTCCTCAATCCACCAATGCACCTTCAATGGGCCTTTTGGAGTCTGGTAGCTGACGTTGCAATCGGTCACACCACCCACGGGATACGGAGCGATAAGCACGCGCTGCCAACCCACACTGCCTTCCTGCTGACGTATGCCGCCGATGTAGCCATAGAGCCACTCCATGATGTGGCCGAGCATCAGGTGATTGTTCGACACACGCTCCAGTCCCTGCCAACTCTCGGTAAGCGTCGTTGCGCCATTCTTGAGCTGGATGCCATAGCCAGGCACATCGTCGCGACTGTTCATGGCATAAATCACATCGTTGCGTCCAGCTTGGGCCAGAACCTGCAGTAAGTAACGATAGCCCACGTCACCTGCTGTAATCACTGTCGGCCCATTCTCGCCCCATTCATAAAGGCTGTCCACCTTGTTGTCAATGGCATAAAGCCTACCTTCCACATCTCGTACGATGTTGTCCAGCACACCAGCGCGATACGCTTCGGGCACCAGCCCCATATAGAGGCTGATGGCATTGGCCGTCTGCGAATTGCGGTCGTAACTGCACGATTCGACGTTGAAGAACTTGGCATTGTAAGCCGTGCGTATCGAGTCAGCCAAGGCTTCATACTGGGAAGCCACCGATGGAAGTTCAAGCACACGTGCCATCTTCGCCATCAGTGTCACATCATAATAATAGGTAGCCGTGGCCGTAACGCCCTGCGTAGTGAGCTGCGCATAACCCGGTTGCTTGGGTCCAAGGTCGTACCAGTCGCCCAATCCATAGTCCAGGATATATCCATTCTTGCGGGCACGACGCGAAAGGTATTCAATATACTTCTGCATGGCATCGAAATGCTCGCGGAAGAGTTCATCCGAACCCGTCCACTCATAATGGTACCACGGGCAGATGATGAAGGCCGATCCCCATTCGGGTGTATCGTCGAAGTTCCATCCGAAGTTGGTGTAATAAGGTGCGATGGTAGGTATCATTCCCTCAAGGTCATGTCCTTCCTTGATCCAAGGTGTCGATTCTGCGCCATAGCCCAAGGTCTGTCCTTTCACGAACTGCGAAGCCGCCATATCGTTCATCAGTTTGCGATAGAGTGGAGTGAGGTTGTAGCGATAATACATCGAAGGCATCATCAGGTGATCCTGCTCCAGCCAACCCAGTTTCTCACGATGTGGACAATCGGTGGGCACGCTCTGCAGATTCGAACGGATGGCCCAGTCGATGAACTGATGCACCTGGTTCAGGTATTCGTTGTTGCACTTGAAGGTTCCTGCCTCCTTCGAGGCACAGGCACTTGTCGTATGCTTTGCCACAAGCGTCTCTATCACCGGCAAACCCGACGGATTGGCCTCTCCTGCCGGCACTGCGCCATGCACTTGTACATATCTGAAGCCCGTATAACTGAACTTGGGTTCCACGGTCTCCATCTGCTGATTGCGCAGCGTGACGTGATATTCCCAATCGCCCACAGGTTTGTTGTAGGCATTTCCATCCTTGTCCTTCAGTTCTGCAGGGATGAAAGCCACCTCCTGGCCTTCTGCTCCCTTCATGGTTGCTTCCATGATGCCGCTCATGTTCTGGCCAAAGTCATAGACCCAATCACCCGATGGTGTTTGCCATTTAGCCACTGGATTGAATTTGCCCCAGACGACGAGTTCCGTTCCCTTCTGTTCACGCAAAGTCGGACCATTGACACCCACGACGATGGCAGGACGCCAATTCGGGTCGATTCTCAAGTCCACATCCTCGCCTCCATAGATGCTACTAAAGGTGATCTGGCTTTCGCCCACGCTCCATTCTCCATTCGTGACGATGTTGTCGTCGCGACCTTGCGTGTATTCCAGATGTAGGCGCAGACGCAACTTCGGCGCCCCATACGTGCCGACGAGCTTGTTGTATCTTCCACGTGGAACATTGTAGAATCCGCCGCCAAGTTCCACGCGAAGCTCGTGTTCGCCTCGCTTGATGCGATGGGCAAATTCGGCCACTACGTTGTCGGCATCTTCCTTGAACCAGCGTGTCACATCGAATATCACGTAGAGTGCCTCCTTGTCATAAAGTGTCCATCCCGGGTCGAGGAAGTGGTCACCCACCTTCTGTCCATCCAGATAGACGTTAAAGTGTCCGAGGCCACAGACGTAGAGCGTGGCTCGATAGACGTTCCTTCGCGCCTTGAATTCGCGCATGAAGACGGGCATTGTGTATTCGCCCACCTTGCGATCCCCCAGGACTTTCTTGGCAAAAGGTGCATGAATCAGAGGTGCGACCACCGTGTCAGTTTCCTCCATACTGATCCAAGCGGCAGCATCGAGCATCCCGACATCAGCCTTTGCACTGAAGCAAAAGAGCATCGCAAGCAAAGTGATGAGGAGATGAAGTTGTGTGGTGATGATTTTTTTCATATTTTCCAAAGATTAAAGATTCTCCAAAAGAAGTGATAGAGGCGGAACAGTGGTTCCCAAAATCCCTCGCTGGGATAATAGCAGGCAAAGACAAAATTGCGCCTAGTTTTTCGCCAATAACGACGCATCGAAGCCTGGCGGCTCAGTTTTTCCTTGTCGTAGCGTGTGTCGAAATGCCCGAAGTTGCCGGCCTGCATGATTTCGCTGAGCAACGACAAACCTTCCTTGCGACGTGGGGCGCAGTAGAGTTCATCCTCCTTCATACCAAAAACTTCGCGCATCACATACATCACGGCACCAGCCAATGGCTCGAGCTTCAGGGTCTTGATCATTGCCAGGAGGTCATCATATCTAGATATTCTAGAGTCTCTAGATTCTCTAGAAGTTCTAGGATCTCTAGACGAAGTCTCCTTATTCAGCGCGTCCAGGACGAAATAATAGTCCATCATCTGCCTCAACCCGATTCCTTCCTCAAAGATGTGCTTATAGATGTGGAGAAGCTGATAGAGTGCATTAAACTGGAGAGTTGGCACAGCTACCAGCTTGTCTCCCATCTTGACCTTATGCTGCATCTGCTCTTCGCGCTGCTTCTCGTACCATGCATTGAGCTTTCGATTGAGGAATGGATTGTTCAGATAGACAGGCGAAAAGTGGATCTCCACCTCTGCATCGTCGAATAAGGGATATTCGATGTGATGGAAGCGCAGGAAAGCATTCGGGAAACGCTTTCTGACATACTCCACCACGCGGCGCTTGGGTTGGTGGGTGGGATTGTCGTGGGGCAAGGTCCAGATGTCGATATCTCCCACCTGACGTTGCGAAGATAATTCGCCATAGAGCAATGCGTTGCCCTGTCCCTTGAGCAGGCATGCATCAAAGCCCTCCTGGGCCAAGTGCTCATGGATCTGCGCACTTCGTTCCGAGAGCAATTTGTTGCGCTCGGCAATACGTTGCGATTCCCAAATCCAGTCGATCAGATTCTGTTCATCAGGCCACTGGTCTTTGGGCAGTCGCTTTACAGCTGCATAGCATATCCCTTGCAGCGATTGCTGCTCCGACAGCTGATGCAGATGCTGCCACTCCGATGCACTCGGCGTCATCGACAGTCGCTCGCGACGCCCCAAAGCGACCTGAAGAAGTTCGAAAATCAGCATTTGGTTATATACTTAAAGGAATATGGAGTCTTCGCAGAATGGCATTGATGAACTGGGGGACCTTCCAGCTCATCTTCATCAGCTTGATGAGATTGGGATGACTGAAGCCATAGTCGCCATAGATCTTGACATCCTCCAGGAACATACGTCTGCGGTGTTTCGGATTGGTGCTCAAACCACCCATACGCATACGGATGACATTCTGGGGCAGGTAGCAGATGCGAAGAGGATATTCGTGCAGATAATAAATCAGAAATTTCGTATCAGCTGCCATGCGATACTGCTCGTCATAGAGAACTTCGGGATTCAAGGCGGCTCGACGGATATAGACGGTGGGATGCAGAGGCAACCAGCCGAAGCGAACCTTCCATCGGCGGAACTTGCCGCTCACCCAAAGGCGCATCACTTTCTTGGGATCCTTCTCATCGACAAATTCCCCATCGCCATAAACCAGATCTGCAGCAGTCAGGTCGAAGCATTTCACATATTCCGAGACAATCTGCTGGCTTATCAAAGTGTCGTCGCTATGCACAAGTCCTATCACGTCTCCTGTAGCACGGCGCATACCCTTGTTCAAGGCTTCGTACATTCCATGGTCAGGCTCACTAATGAAACGTGTCTCGCGGGCATGTCGTCGGATGAGTTCGGTCTTTCCTTCTGTAGCTTCATGCTGCAGCAATTCCCGAATATATTCCACCGAACCATCAGTCGATGCACCATCCACAATCAGGTACTCGATGTCAGGATAGTCCTGCTCGAGCACGCTATGAATGGCTCCGTCAATTGTACCCTTTCGGTTATAGCAGGCTGTGATGATGGTTACTTTCATAAAGAAAAAATCCCAACAAAATTGATTTACTTATCAATATATGTATCTCCCCATATTTTCTTGACAAGCCAATCGGGGAGAAGATTGATAAAAATGATGTTTGCGTTATAGGCGATCGCATGAAGTATACCGAAGTGCTTGCGACGAAAATAGAAATTCTTATCGAGTGGCGAGCCCAATGGTTTCCTTAAAGCCTTGAATCGTTCCGATAATGTAGTTCCCCATTTACGGATTCGGCACACATCATTCCGATAGCCTGCAGCAATAGGGCGACGTGTCGAAACAACTGCCATACCATGTTCTTGGGCTCGCATTCCATAATCCACATCGCCAAGATCGTGGATAAAATAAGGATCGAGAAGGCCAATCTTTTCCACTACTATTTTGGGCACAAGCACCACATTCCCATTCATCCATCTGATGTTCTGTGATTGTCCTGTAGCCTGCACCAATTGTTTAGAAGCATCATATCCTCCATAGATAATCCTCGTCTTGTCAAAATCCTCAATCAATCCCGAAACGATGCAATCTCCATTTGGACAACAGGCTTTCAATTCAGTATAGAAATCGGGATAAAGCACTACATCATCATTCAGCCAAAGATACTCATCATAGTCTACTTTGACAGCTTCTTTCCATGCTGCAAGCATCCCTCGATTCCAATAAAGTGAGCCATCTCCTCGAACGATATGAACCTTTGGGAATGTCATCTTCACCGTCTCTGCTGTTCCATCTGTACAACCATCATCCGTAAGATAAATTTCCACATTAGGAAGAATATCATAGAGAGACTTTAGACAAGCAAGCGTCTTTGTATTTCGATTATGACAAGTAAGCAGAGCTGCAGTTTTCATTTGTTTGACTTCAAAAGTCATTTCCAATAGCATCCTCCCTCCACGACCTCGGAATCTTTGGGAGTATCGACATCAAGTGGGAAGCACCAATGTTCATTAAATAAACTTCGATAGTCCCAAGAAATAACAACTCCTGGACGATATTCAAACGTCCCGACATGTTCCTCCGTCCACCGTTTCCCTTTTATACCGAATAGGAGCTGTAATCCTCCTGCTAAATGTACAGCTTGTTTTCCGAGACGTTTCACATGGGCTGCTAATGGCATTCCATACGCACCACAACCTATCAAAGCAATATCGAAATCTATTTTTTCAATTTGGCGCTCCATAAATGCTAATGCCTCAAACCAATCTTTAAACTCCGTCTTATTCCCAGCAATTGTCTGGATAGCCTTTAAAGTAATAAGTTCAAATTCGGGAAGGATGTCCGGATTCTCGAAAAGCAATTCCCTCTTTGCATATTGCTGCTTGATGGTATTCTCGAATGGATGAATCACCAAAACCTTCTTCCCTTTCAATATCCTCGTCCATGGCCGTTCCACGAAAAAAGGATAAAGCATCTCCAACTGTATCTTTGGGATTCCTGTTCGAAGAGGCATAAACTTCTCATAATATTGATGAGAAACCAACAAATCAATTTCTGGAATATCTTGTAGATATCGCTCTGAGAAACGCTCTGCCGTATCCTTTCCTTCAGGGAAAATTCCAGACCAAAGGTTCATAAAACGGAAATGGTCTTCATTCCACCATGGCGTATGGGTATAATCGGTAATATAGCTAACACACTTCTTAAAAAAAGACTGACTTCTATGTACACAAAGATAATTGTTGACGCAATTAATTTCAGTCGTTCCGAATCTCGAAATCATACATGGCTGTCCCGATGACAATAATTCATAAATCTTGTCATTAGAAGATTGGCGATTGCAGTCACATTCAGGATTAAGGAAATGCTTTCGCGTTACCTTTCTATATCCATGCTTCAGCAAACGTATGAAAATATCCTTTAATCTCATGTCAATGCTTTAAGAAAGGAAGTCGCTTGACTATATTAATAGTGATAAGATATACAATGACTGTCTCCCAGAATCCCCTAAAAATAAAACGTGTCTCAAAAAGGTAGAAATGTCTATCGCTAAATAAAGCCAAATAATCCATCATGCCTGCGAAGAAGAACAATGGAAGTATAATGCGTCCATTCTTAAATAGTATAATGGAATCCATCAGATAAAAGACAATAAGATAAAGAGGTATTAGAACGAGTGGAAACCAATAGCCAAATAACGCCAATCCCAACCCTTGCAATGAACCGATCTTGATACCACCAAGATAAGTCCTGCCATCAACCGAAAGATAATACAACAGATCAGACAAAGAATATTGCCTTTCATCGAATGATATTCTCATTCCTATCTTGCGCTTGATAATGCCAGGTAACTGGTCAACAATCTTCTCGTAAAAACTCAGCCTCATCTTTTGCCGATCCATCTCATTCAATCTATTTGCATGGAAAATAGTCTCGTCAAGAATCTTCAAACTACAGAAACGATTGAACAAATCACTGCTCAAATATCTTTCGTCCCATACCATAGATGAATACTCTTTCTTTATTAATTCAGATGATTCATCTTCCATTGCCCCCGTATTATTCATTGTCATTTCAATGATTTCAATCGCATTTTTTCCAGAACGATTGTCTCGAACGGAAACCATAGATTCTGATATAGATTGAAACGGACCTGCAAAAAACAAGAATAAAACACTAATTGGCACTAAATACTTAGCCTTGAAGAAAGCCTTCCTTTGTTCTGCATAGAAAAGGAAATAAAGAACCATCGAAAACGCCGCATTTGCAAATACTGTAATGGCGGCCGTTCTCATATTGGTTCCGATACCAATAACAAATATTGCCAAAGCAAGGGTTATTATCAGTAAGTGATTAATCTTGTAAACATCTTTAATATTATTGAATTTACGAAAATAAAAAATGAATACACACTGATAATAACTCGAAAAGAATAGACTGATAGCCCATTCTGCAACACCAAAACGTGAATTCACATTTAGACTCTCTTCTGTGTAGAGTCCTCGGGTTAACATTATGTAAGCATACCAAATAAAGGATCCTATGATTAAAAACCATACTTCTTGGCTTGAAAGGCTTTTAAAAAATCCAAATCTATACAGATAATTCCTTACTATATTCTTGTTTTTCGCCCATTTCGTATAGACTGAATGGATTATCAAGAGTATAACTTGGAGAAAAATCAAATAGAAGAAAGTATTATACGGATTACGCATATTATACGTAATCGGTTTCAACTCCATTAAGGTTGCAGGAAGAGGTAAAACGTCAAAGAATAGGCAAAAGAACAACAATGACGATGTAGAGACAGTATGATAAAGCAATTTGTGAGTATAACATAAGGTTTGCCTTGTCATTAGAATTCCCAAATACGAAACAAGCAAACCGAATGCGACATCAAAGGCCGGGAAGAATATCAATTCAACAATAGACAAGACAAGATAACCCTTCAATATCCAAAGGAAGCTTTGATTCAATCCTCTGAATATGCGAAGTCGCCATGAACGAACTTTCTTATCTGATTCTAATAAGTTTTTCTGAATATCTTGCTCCATAGTTTTCCCACGAAAGTCGTTTCATACCTTCTCCAGCATAATTCCTTTTCCCTTGCTGCATCCGTGCTAGATTCAATCCTTTATCAACAGCATCAAGAAGAGCATCTACTGACAAATCCTCCATTTCAATAATCCATTTCTTATCTGCAAGTTGCTCTCTCAAGTCTACACCGCCTGTTTCTTTTGAACAAACAACGGGCAATCCGCAAACAATTGCCTGAGCTTGAACTAAAGCTAAACCTTCTGCCCTCGAAGGCAACACGAAGACACGAGCCTTAGCATAATAATTGACTAGTTCTTTCTGATCTACAGGTTCTTGATGTGTCATATTTGACATCTTCGGGAAATCGAGATTCACTAAAGCTCCTACATGTAACAGTTTATAACCATATCTTTCACATAATTCAGTCAACAAATCACAACCCTTCTCGTATCTCCATCCGCCCACATAAATCAAGTCAAACTCGTTACTGCAAGATGTAGGATGGAATTCTGACAAATCCACGCCATAGGGATTCACGACAAGTTTACTTTCTGGAATACCATGTTTCAAAAAACTCTCTTTCACATGGGTCGCAGGAATAGAGATATAGTCACATATATTATATTGATGCAATTCCCTTTGAATCGTTTTAGCTGAATAATCAAAATTCTGCCCAAAATGTTTAATTTGCTCTTCTATATGTTTACTACCCCACTCTAGGATTGTCGTTGCTCCATTCTTTTTTGCCGTTTCAAAAGCCTTAATATAAACCGTTCCGATTCCCAAACACGCATCACATTTTCGCATCGTTCTACTCACATACAAGTCTATCAATAGATTTCTATACCATACAATATTATCTTGCCAGCCTTTTGGAGTAATCTTAGCTATAACGAAGAATGGCCAAACGAGCCAAAGGAAGGAAACACATATTGATTTATCCAATCCGAACTCTGCACATCGTTTGGCCGGCACGTATGAATAGAACCGTACATCATGTCCCAGATTTGACAATTCTCTTGCCAAATCCAAAAGATGAAATCTATGAGATGCAAGAATATTGATAACCATATTTGGTCATCAGGACGACAAGTCTGTAATTATTCAATATTAACTATTTTCCATCGCCCATTTGCGATAGCGAATCCAAACGTGGAGCCAGACACGAGCTATGGAATCGATGGCATCAGACATCAACAGGGTGCAATATTCCTGGAAACGCTTGGCTTCTCCAGTCTTTGAATAGTTTTTCCATGTCGTATCCTTGAAACCCTTGGGGAACATCTGATATGCCAACAGATAGGAATATTCGGTGATGGTGCTCATATAGGTCCAGGTGCTGGATCCTTCCTGTCCCCAGCTATAGTCAAACGGACGCTCCAGAAGCTTCTTCTCCACGGCTTCAATCATCGGTGAAAGCGTCTCCTTCATAAGAGGATAACCATCGGAATCGTAGAAGAAACGGGAGTTTCGCTTGTCAATCTCGTAGGAGGCATCGACATAATTCTCCCACTGCTTCTCCACATCGGCATGTATCTTACCCAACGAACGTGCATCACAATGAAGCGGCATATGCGCGTCGGCGATGTAGTGACTCATGATGAAGAAACGCATAGCCATATGATTGGCCGATGGAGAAAGTGGGTTGCCTTTTTCCTCGCGTGTCAGAATCTTGAAGTTATCGACGATGGTATGAGCCATAGCCTCGCAACGGTCGCAGAGGTCACCTTTCACGATACCGAATTCCTTCTTATAAAGATCGGATTCTGCCTTCATCAGATTATAAACCTCCATGGTGTCAGGCAGAACCTTGAAGCGAAAGTCCGTTATGTCCGACTCGACGGGCTCATATTTGACGCCATGACTTTTGCCCATATCGCAAAAGACAGCATCGGGATACCATGCACCCTGCATAACGAAGTCGCGATAATTCATAAACCAGCGGACGAGGCTCTTGGCATATTCAGCGATAGGCACAGCCGATTCTCCACTTCCATAATACTCGGGAATATTTGCCTTATCGAGGCGCTTGACGGCCATAAAGGCCAACCATGCATGTGTGAACTTTTTCATAGTAGTAATAAATTGGGGATATTTGGGGATATTAAGGGATATTTGGGGATATTAAGGGACGATACCTATGCTTTGCCAACATGGGACTCAAAAACATTTGTCCTTTCAAATCCCTTAAAGTCCCTTAGAATCCCTTATAATCATTCATTTTTATTCCTCTTTTTCCTCTTTTTCGTCGAAAATCTCCTTGCCGTTGTACAATTCCTGAACCTTCTTATAGGGGTTCCAGCTATGGAAGTCCATCCAGACATTGAGCCAGGCGCGAGCAATGGAGTCGATGGCATCCGACAAGATCATAACGCTGTATTCCTCGAAATGCTTCTTAAAGACATCGGTTTCCTTATAGTCCTTCCAACCCATATCTTCGAAGTCGGCAGGGACCATCTCGTAAGACATCAGATAGGAGCGTTGGGTCACAGCTCTCATATAGTCATACAGATTACTGTTTTTACTTCCCCATCCGGGGACAAACTCCCGGCTGAGTATTTCATCTTCTACCTTTCGAAGCAAACGAAAAACCCTGTCTGCCTTCTTCGGATAACCATTACGGTCGTAGAAGAATCGCTGGTTGGGCAAATCCATCTTGTACGAACGACGAACAGCACATTCCCAAAAACTGCCGATGCAATTCTGGAGACGATGCAACTGACGTGCATCGCAATGCATTGGCATATGGCCATCGGCAATGTAGTGCGCCATCATGAAGAAGCGCATTCCCAAATGATTGGCCGAGGGAGGAATGGGATTGCCCTTTTCCTCACGGAACTGAATCTTAAAGTTGTCGTAGATGGTGTGATACATCGCATTGCAGCGGTCGCACAGGTTGCCCTGCACCAATGAGAAGGACTTCTCCTTATAGAGTGTCGAGTTCTTTTTCACAAACTTATCCACTGCCATACCCTGAGGCAACGCCTTGAATGGCGAGGTTTCGCCGACCTTTTCGGTAGGGACATACTTGGCGACATGGCTCGTTTCCTGATCGTCGAACACGAGGTTGGGATACCACGCTCCTTGAATGACGAAATCGCGATAGCTCATAAACCAATCGACGAGGCTCGAAGCTTCCTTGGCAAGTTCCGGGCCTTTTTTGCCTGTAAACAGCTCTGGCTTGCTCAGGCGCTTGATTGCCATAAAGGCCAACCAAGCCAATGTGTACTTTTTCATAATAGTATTACAATTTATGGGTTATTTGGGGATATATACGACCTATTAAAAACTCTTCCTCCGACCAGCACTGAATAGAATCGGGGGAAAAACTTCTGTAGCATCAATGCAATCACGACCAGGCATGCAATCGTGATCCAAGGGGAAACAAGGTATGCGAGCACGCAAATCCATGATGAGGGATGAACAAGCATTATCAATTTGCCCACGATAAGGAGCAAGGGCAATTGATACAGATAAATGTAAAAGGTGCCTTGGCAAATACAGTCAAGCTTCTTATGTGATGCCAGAGAGAATGTCTCGGGAACCAATTTATCATAAATTGCCCACATGCTCAAGAGTCCCAAAGCTATCATTGGAATCTCAAAATAGTTCCATACGTCATTGGGGAAAGCTATTTCGAGAAGACTTACGATCGTATAAAGCAACAATCCTATCGTTGCCCATGAACCATATTGCAACTTTGGCAAAAACCTTGCACCAAAACAGAACCAAAAGAATGCCTTGATTGGAAGATATTTGAAGTCGAACAGCGAAACCACGAACAGCAACAGCATCAGAATCTCCCATCCGAACTTCATTCGTTTCAGCCTCCACAACAATGGCGTGAAGCACATCACGACAATGAGATCGCGCAAAAACCACAGCTGGACGGCAAATGGGACATTGTCGGGCAAATTGAAAACGAAAATTCTGCACAACAGCATCCACCAAGGGTCGGAAAGATACTGAATCGACTTATTGAACATGAAATCCAATAGCCCGCTAAGTTTCAGAATCAGGAATACGCTCGGCAGGAACATTGCTGCCAAGATAAACGGGATGACCAGAGTCCTGACCCTTCGGCGTAGTTTCTGATAAACGGTCTTGATGGATTCTTCCGTTCCTCTGAAGAATAGGAAGCCGGATATTGCGAAAAACATAGGCACAGCCAATCCTCCTATCATGCCCGAGATGACCTGCTGCAAATAGGAGTTCAGCATCATGCCAACCTCTCCAGCATCCTCATAGTGAAAGTTCGAATGGATATACAGAACCAGCACAATACAGATGAAGGAGATGAGTCTCAGCTTTTCGCTCAGATATCGGCTCATGATTTCTTCTCTTCCTCAGTTTTTGCCTTTGCCTGCGCTTCTTCCTGCTCCCTCTTCTTGGCTTTTTCCGCCTCTATCTCTGTCTCCTTGGCTTTTGCCTTTGCGGCCTCCAGCTCCATTTCCTTCTTCTCCTTCTTTTCCCGCTCTAACTTCTCCTTTGCTCTTTTCTTCCTCACCTCATCAATCAGCGAAAAGACTGCAATCACCACGCCGACCACGCCGACGAACAGCCCTATCAGATCATAATTCTCTTTCAGAAATGGCATTATTGTTTCCATAAGTTTGTTTATTTCTTCTTTAACTCCTGATACAAGGCCAATCCCTTTACCGTCAGAAGATATTTCTGGCGAGGATGACGAGGTGAATCGGGATATAGCATTTGAACAAAACCTTCTGAGATGGCAGGGGTCAAGTAAAGGTTCAAAAAATTGTCACGACCTCGAAGACCAATACAACTCATCATTTCTTTAACTGTCATCTGTTCTCCTCCTATCGCCTGCATAAGCTTCACGATATTTGGATTGTCAGTGTGCAACTTGTCCTGTACTTGTCCTGTGCTTGTCCCGAGCTTGTCCTGTACTTGTCCTTCATCTGGCATCTTCCATTCCTCTGGAGAATCGACCATCATATAACGATTCTTCAACAAATTGTTCTCGCCAAGCAGCAGGTTGCGGAAGAAACGCACCAAGAAAACTGGCTCATAATTGATGTTCTTCACTAGATTGCGATAATTGGCACGAACAAGTGCATTACGGAAATACCACGAATGACGTTCGAACAATTCATTGTTGACACTGAATCCCAGAGAGCGAAGGTATTTGATGATGAATATTGCAGTAGTACGTGTATTTCCCTCGCAAAAAGGATGTATCTGCCATAGTCCCGAGGTGAACTTTGCTAGATGTTCTACCATCTGTTCTTTGTTCAAGAACGAATAATCGAACTGTTGCTCTTGTTCAATATCGTAGGCTATGGTTTCACTCAAGTCCTGCCAGCGTCCATATATCACGCTTTCTCCTCGCAATACCCATTCCTTTTTCGAGATATCGTAATCACGGAAACGTCCTGCATGCTTGAATACACCTTGGAAGATGGATCGATGTATTGAAGCAAGCCCTGCGACACTAAAAGAAAAGGCATCGGTCTGGAGCACTTTCGATATATTGCTCGATACTTTATCGGCTTCCTCTTTGTTGGCATCATCTGCGTCACGAGCAGTTTTTGTGACATAATATTGCTTGACGAGTTCGCGTGCCTCATCGATGGAAATCTCGCCTTCAATGTTCCGACGTGCCGTCTCCTGCAAGTATTCCGAAGTCTGCAATCCATCAACAGCCTGCAAACCTATGGCCACACGCCAAGCCTCCGCACGTTCCCGTTTGTGCGGCTCGCTCGCCTTCACATATTCGTCAAAATTGATATATTGCTGTTCCTCGTTCATATTGTCATTATTACGCATATATTAATCCTAATATACGCTCGCAACAAATCTATTTTTATTCCTATTTGCGAGCGATTTTGAGTTGATTTTCAAATTATTACGGCGTAATACAGTAAAAAACGCTCGCAAAAACGCCCGTAATCGCTCGCAATTCTTAAGATTTTACAAGAAACCAAAGCGATTTGTTTCCTTTTGTTTCATTAATAATTTGGCCAGACTCTCTAAGCTTGCGAAGAATATTATACACCTTAGTTTTCTTCTGCTTTTCATCAAGTTGGTCTGACAGCAAATCCCATAGCAACCTTTCTATTTCCTGTTTGGACAAACTGCCGTGGTCTTTCAATGAATCTAACAATAGAGCTTCACATTTTTTGTCAGCTAGTCCCTTATGTTTAGAGTATTCCACTTTTTGGTCTGTTGCCTGAGCAATGTTTTTTGAAACATAAATATGAGGTATACGACCCTCAATGAGTTTACGTTTGCGAAGCATAGCTATCGCCTCAGAAGCAATGGGGTGTCCTTTCTGCACTTGGTCCAACAAGACGGCATCAGTAAGAGTTAGGTCCTGATTGGCCAGAAGCATTAAACTGTAGTTCTCATCAATGATGGCTCCAGGCAGATTGAGGATAACCACGTTTGAAGTAGACAAGTCATAGTCTGGCATAGGCAAATAGCGATTCTTCTGACTTTGGAACATCTTATGGATTCCATAGCCCTGAGTATCTATCATCTTGATATTGACCATCGCTTTAACCAAAGCGGGATTACGATAACTCTTAGGCGTCTTCTCTCCCGTGATATACTGCTTGTAATCTCCATCATAAAAGTTACCATCATTTTGGAATATCAACGAATCCTGTCTTTCTGTCACAATAATTCTAGCTCCGACCTCATAATTTTGATGTGCTATCGAATTATGCATACCTTCAAGTATACTCTCTGTGTCATACTTCCATACTTCAGCTGGTATCAACGACGTTTTCGGATATATCTTGAACCGATAGTTTCGAATCCTACCAAGCAACTCACTTGTGGTGCGAATGAATGGAATAGTGTAGATATCTCCAAACACCTGACCATCTTGGAAACACTTCCATACAATCTGAGCTATATGGTTCAGTTTGTAGGCCGATGTCTCTTTTCCTACCAACAACAGTGTCGCTCGGGTTATCTTCCCTCCAATAGTAAGACACGCTTTATCCATAAATACTTTGTCATCCCATCCATCACATTCCTTTGCCAAGTTAGGGAAACGCTGCTTATAACCTTCACGAGCCTTAGCAATAGCATCTTTGTCAAGGTCATCCATAGTGGCATCTTCTATGACCTCAGCTGTCCAGTCTTTCTGTGAATTGTAAATGGAGCGCATCCATTCCGTATAAGGACGGAGATCGCTTACAGAACTATCAATTCTGACATAAGGTATATTCATAAAACAAGTAGGTTCCCCTTTAGCAGCTGGAATAATAAATACCACATACCGCTTTCCACTTTCATCATGGAATTCCTCAATTTTGAAGTCAATTTTAGGTGTAATATATTGACGAAGAAATATTTCTAGATTTTGATTTCCTTTTGCTTTGATACGAGATACATCAAAAGCAGTGCCTAGTAGCTTCAATGTCTCGTCTTCCACACCGAAGTATAGATAACCATAGTCTTCATTATCAAGACAAGCACCATTCGAAAGGGCTGAAATATATTTTCCCAGCCTATCAGCATCTTGATAATTACTTTTGAATTCAAGGCTCCTAACCTCTTTGCCAATTACTGCTATCTGTTTTGTCAGTAAAGCTGTGTATTCTTTGTCTTTACTCATACTTCTATTTGATGACGTTTTTAAGTAACGTTTGATTCTATTCTTCCTTCCTTGTCAAAACAATATTTGCCAAGCAGACAGCATGGTCATTTGCGGCATCCTTTGGACGCCATGCCAACACATAACTAACCTTGGCACCAGCGACCACATATCCCTTATCCTCCCAATATTTCAGCTTTTCCTTACCTGCATTCGAAAGCAGAGCGACATTATCACCTCGCACGCTGAGCAGATAACCATCGCGATAGTTCAAGGCCTCCCCACTGCGGAGCCTAAGTATGATGTCCTTTCGATGCTTGAAGAAGTCGAGAAAGACATCGTGCATTGTTAACGCGACAAATACCGAAGATGTTTGGCTAGGGGGATTCGTCAAAAGGAAAAGATTTCTTTTGGCTCGTGTGAGACCTACATAATAGGCTCGCATATCCTCAATAACCGTACTGCTTGGTACAGGAGACATCAGATAAACTGTATCAAACTCACGTCCTTTGGCTTTATGAATCGTGCTAACAAAAATAGAATTGCCTTCGGTCGTGATGAAATCCTCAATATTGGATTCGAGAACAAATTCACGTAAATCGCTGTGATAATATGTCTTATGCGTCTTCTCGAAATCAGAGAAGAAATGCTTCATCACATTTATACATGTACTTGTACTGTATGTATCGAATGTGAGTTGTTTTGCCTTTTCCCACTGTTCCTGAGATATTGACACTTCTCCATTGGACGCCGTCACTTTCTTCAGGAAGAACCGGACTTCAGCCAAATTTCCAAAGCGGAAGCCTCCCATCGACTGAGCGACAGTGGCATGCAAACCAGACTGCTCCACTTCATAAGCAACCTGCAAGGCTTCTTCATTGGTTCGTGTTAGTATTGCTGTTGTACCTGGCGCTCTTAGATTGGCTTCCTGAAAAGAATTCAATTGTTTTACCAAACCAGTTTCAGATGTTACCGAATGGATGGGAGTTCGCTTCATTCGATTCGGTATTCGTCCCACAAAACGATTTGCACATTCCACAATGACTTGTGAAGAACGATAGTTGTCGGTCATCTCATACAGTTTGGAACCTTCTTGTCCAATCATGGATTGCATATACCGTGAGTCCGAACCACGAAATGCATAAATATTCTGATCGTCATCACCGACCATAATGACTCTCATCTCCTCGTTCTGATGCATCAGCGCCTGTACCAAACGAAAATCATCGGCACCCATGTCCTGAGCCTCATCGATGACGAGTACACTCTTGGCTATCTTAGCAGCTTCAACTTCTCCTTTTTCAATCATCTCGGCTGCATGTCTTACAACACTTTCGGCTTCTTCCAAATTGCCTTGCTTCCCTATCAGATCGAAACTATATGAATGGAACGTCTTTATATCCACAAAGTGTGCTGCTCCACCCACCAAATCAATGAGGCGCTTCTTAAATTCCGTTGCAGCCGCACGAGAGAAAGTGAGCATCAGCAACTGTTCGTGCTTTACATCTTCAAGCAATAGCAATGAAGCCAACTTATGAACCAAAACCATGGTCTTCCCACTGCCAGGACCCGCTGCCACAACAATACATTTGGTTTGGCTATCCTTGATGATTTCGAGCTGTCGATCGGAGAGAGTTCCAAATAATTTCTTATATTTGGCGGGAGTGATATTCTGGTCGATCTGAGTTCGTCGCTCCTCCTTGAAATACTTGCCGATGAACTTTCGGAAGTCCATTGTAAAATATTCACTCACAAAGCGAAGAGCTGCGTCATAATCGCGCACCATCAAGTTGGCATATTCTCCTACAATATGAATTTGCCGAATGCGTTGCTTATAGAATTCATCAAGCAACCGATATTGCTCTTTCCCATAGCGAGCGCGGCGGTCTGCAATACGACCAATCTGCATCGTATTATAGATTACAAGAAAACCGCCCTCTATCTTCATCAATTCTGTCTTGGTCAGGTAGAGCAATGCTTCCTCAATATCGGCAATAGTCGGATTATCATCATTGGCAAACACATCCAGCTTCTGTTTGGATATGTATTGTTGCAATAATTCGACCACCGAGAAATTGACAAGCACGGCATCCTTGCTTAAATCTTTGCCAGTGCAGATAGTGTCAATAATAAATCGACAAATATCCATTCGTCGTTCGAAATGTCGCTTCGAAACCTCCTGCGATGCCTGCAAACGGACATTTACTACACCTGTAATGCCATGCTCCTGTTTATAGATATATCCTTTAAGCATAAGGAAATGGAGCAACCTTCTCAGACGCTTTACATTGGAGTATGTCAATCCTGCATTGATTGCCTCTTCATTCAATTCCTTATAGTTAAACCAGCGAACTTCTTCTGTGAACTGACGCAAAAGAAACTGCTCCAGCTTCATCAGCAAATCAAGATTATGCTGACTTGTGCTCTTACTAATCCAAGCCTGCATATCGCGACTGTCAGCAAGCAGTCCGTCCTGTCGCATAAGATTGACGTCCCTGATGACGGTAGCCTTGTCCAAGCCCAGACGGTCGGCCAGATAATCCACCCGGCTTTCGGCTTCTACTCCTCTTCCTTCGGCAGTGGCTCTGGAACTAATCAAAGAACGAATTATGCGTACAGCCTCTTCTCGTGTCTTTTCGTCGAACAATGGTGAACGCGTCAAGCGATCACGTGCTTCGTCCATATTCTTGACGGAAATACTTGTAGCAAACAGATGAGGAGAATTGCTTCCACGATAGATATAGCCTGCGTCCTCAAGAGCTGCAAGAGCCGCTCGAATGCGTGTCTCCAAATCGATGACATCCTCTCCCCATCCTGCCTGACGAGCAATATCCAATGGCGAACAACTGACTTTCTCACGCTTGGCAGTTAGGTCCTTGATGGCCTTCCATACCTGCTGGATTTCGCTGATGCTAAGCTTGGTCTGATTGAGTAGAATAAAGTGTTTGTCGAGATCACTATCGGCATAAAGTACATAACACTCAGCCTGCATATTCGGATCGCGCCCGGCTCGACCTGCCTCCTGCACATAATTCTCGAGCGAATCACTAATGTCATAGTGAACCACCAACCCCACATCCTTCTTGTCAACGCCCATACCAAAAGCAGAAGTGGCTACAATCACTTGCGTCTTACCACTCATGAATGCGTTTTGATTGCGCACCTTTTCGTCAGCATCCATCTTTCCATTGAAGGCGAGGGCATTGATGCCATCTTTCACCAAATGTTCAGCCAGTTCACGAGTGTGTCTGGTGCGTGACACATAGACAATTGAAGGACAATTATGGCCTAGAACAAGCGAGCGCAACAGATTGTATTTCTCTTCGACCGTGTCGGCATGCAAAACTGAATATCGCAAATTCTTACGTTCCGCATTGGCAGCGAACACCTTTAACTCCAAACCCAACTTCGACCTGAAATAGTCACAGATATCGCTGATTACTTTCTGCTTGGCTGTAGCCGTAAAACATGAGACAGCGATGGGCTGCACTTGATGCTTCTTTTCTTGTAACTGACGGATAAAATCACCAATATAAAGGTAATCTACCCTAAAATCATGCCCCCAAGCCGAGAAACAATGCGCTTCATCAATCACAAAACGAACAACATTCCGATTCATCAGCAACCGCTCGATGGTTTTTGAACGAAGCATTTCAGGAGCAATATACAGCAAGTTGGCCGTGCCTTCTTCAACTTGATTGATAGCGACAGCCCGCTCAATGGGATCGAGCAAGCCGTTGATAGTAGCGACATCACTGATTCCTCGTGCCGCCAAGTTATCAACCTGATCCTTCATCAACGATTGCAAAGGCGAAATAACCACGGTCAGGCCATGAATATTGCGGCCAGCCATCAATGCCGGAAGCTGGAATGTGAGAGATTTTCCACCTCCAGTAGGAAAAATCGTAAGCAATGATTCTCCACGGATGGCCGATTCAACAGCCTGTTGCTGCATAGGGACTCCATCGAATGTGCGAAATTCATCATATCCAAACAAATCCTTCAACCCTTGATGAGCATCCAACTGTCTGCGACAATAATCACATTCACCACACGAATGGTTGCGAAGTTGGCCCATCACGTTCACCACCTGCGGATAGTTACGCAATACCCATGGAGGAGTGATTGAAAACAGATCATCTGCACCAATTACAGCCAAACAATAAGCAAATTCTATTGGGTATTGCCTTGCTATCAGATTATAATCTGCGTGGCTACACATTTTTCCCTGATACTCTTTCTGTATCAGCTGTGTCAAATCAGTCTGAGTATTCAAAAGCCTTCCCCAGAAAAATCTTTGTGCAGATGGGATATATGAAATTTGCTTGAAAAAACCTACGAATTCCGGTGTATCATGTAACAATTGATAATATATCTCCTGCATAGAAGAAGATAGTTGTCCCCAAGCCGCAACTTCGTCATTAAAGAGATCGCAAGCCTTCATCGCATCGTTCAACGGGTTATTCAACTCATCCACCTGTAATTTGTCATCCTTAACCAAATGATGATAAGGACGCTTAGGGAATAATAGCGGAGAGAGAAATAGCGTGTCGACAATAGTTGGACTATTTCGCAAAGAGACATACTTCAAGTCATGCCCAATGATGTTGTGGCCACAGATGGTGTCACAAGACGATACAAAGTCAAGGAACTCGGATTGAGAACGAACATGCAAAGACGCACCGTCTTCTCTTATCGCTCCAAAATCCACAGCCTTTTTGCTTTGGACGCTAACTTCTGTATCAAAAAATACTATCATTGGTCAAAATGAAAGTCTTCTAACAGCATGAATCAAATATACGATTCAAAATCAATTGCTATATTCCGCAGCATACAGTTTTGGTATATCAAATCTGTATGCTCTAATCGGAGCGGTCCAATTTACGTTAGTGAATTGGACGCCGCACATCGTGGCATACATATTTGGTGTATCAAATCTGTATGCTCCAATCGGAGCGGTCCAATTTACGTTAGTGAATTGGACTCCGCACGTCGCGGCATACATATTTGGCGTATCAAATCTGTATGCTCCAACCGGAGCGGTCCAATTTACGATTGTGAATTGGACTCCGCACGTCGCGGCATACATATTTGGTGTATCAAATCTGTATGCTCCAACTGGAGCGGTCCAATTTACGTTAGTGAATTGGACTCTGCCAGCGACAGGGTACTTACGTTTGCTCACGAACACTTTTTTTTGCGCAAAGAAAGGATGCTTCGACGTTCCTCTGCACTCAACCCGATGGCGTAGATGATGCCGAGCAAGAGAAGACTGTTGAGCAATACGAGGAGGATGAGGCCCCACAGGTCGTCGGGAAGCAAGCGCGAGAGGAAATAGCACAACACGGCATCGACAAGAGCGACCACCACCGCAGGAAGGACGATGCGCGAGAGAATCTCCCTGACGCGAAGCGCAGAGACCTGTGCTCCCAACCAGACACGCAAGGCACAGGCGAACATCTCCATCCCGACAATTGAAACGAGCATCCACGTGGGACTGCCTGTCATTCGTGCCACCAGATAACTGATGGGCAGGACGAGCAGGGTGAGGCTATCGGGAATGAGCATAAACTTCACGATGCGACCCGTTGCCAGGACGGCAGTGCGGATGGGTTCGAATGCCGCATAGGTGAGACTGATGAAGACGATGCCTTGTGCATAGGAAACCGCATAGGCAGGAACGTCGCCGAGCCACAATGCCATAATCTGCTCCGTGCGACACAAGAAAGGCAGCATCAGGAAATAGATGAGATAGACCTCGAGTTTGGAGCCACTATATACAAGTCGGCGATGCACGTCCAAGGCGCCCTCGGCATAAGTCTTGGTGATTTGGGGCTGTATTGCCTTGAAGAGGTTGAGGGCGAACGAGAGAATCATGTTCTTGAGCTGCAAGGCGATGGTATAGACCGCATTGATAGCCACGCCAAATGTCCAGTTGATTACCAGCATGATACCTTCGCCACTGATGGTGTAGAGGATGCCTCCAAGAGTCGAAACGCCTGCAAATCGTGAGATTTCGCCCATCTTCGTGCGATCTATGCTGAAATGATAGCGTGCCTCAGCGAAATGACGATGACAATAGACCTGATAGATGATGCGGATGAAAATGGCGATGGCAGCCATCAAGGCTCCATAGACGATGAGCCTTCCGCTGGAGAAGAGACTCAGCGACCAAGCCGCAGCACAAGTGAGCAGAACCTTCAGAATCGAGATGGCAGCAAAGGCATCCATCTTCTCGTGAGCAATGACCAAGGCATTGTAAGGAATGGCAATGATTTCGAAAAGAAAGGCCAGCACCGTGAACTGGAAGACCCAATGTGCCGCTGTAAGACTTCCCGCAGGAATATTCAGCTTATGATTGATGAGCCAAAGGCCTACCGGTTCGATGATGATGACGGTTGCAAGCGCAAGCAGCAGCAAAACATTGAGCGACGTGCTGAACACTCGGTCTACCTCCCCCTTCTCGCCTCGTCCCAATTCGTAGGTGATGAAACGCTGCACCGCCGTTGTAAGGCCATTGCTGAAGACAGCGAACATCGACACCACCGATCCCACAACGCCAAAGACACCCAGGTCATCGACTCCCAGATTCGCAAGTGTGAGTCGCGTGGCCCAAAGGTTGAACCACACCGTGAGCAGCATGCGTCCGTAGAGCAGGCCGGTGTTGCGCACAATGCGCTGCTTGCTATAGGTGGTGTCAGAATTATGAATCACAAATGATTGATGATTTCGTCAGCTTTAGTCTCCTGCATTTTCATGATGGCAAACCAACGCTTGCCCAAATCCTTGATGCTTGCACCGATATGATACACATCATCGTCGATTAGGAGAAATCGGTCATGAGAACGTGTGAGCACATGAATTGGTATAGGAGCATACTGACTATCATGCCGCTGAATATCAAGTCGCAACTGAGGGTTAATCTGCTGTGTATAAATCTCGGCAGTTATACCATCAGCTCGTTTATCGAGCAAAGTCAGAACACTCTCGTCAATGTAATTATCTATTAGGATAATACTTCTTTTTGCACTCTTTATCAACTTGCTAACCAGTTCGTAAGCATCGTATATTTGCCCGTCAAAAAACACTCCTTCAAGGGGCGGCAGTGAAGTACGGATAAAGAATTCTATCTTTTCCTCTGTTTTGCTCACGCGTTGCTCCAAACGCTCAAACCGTTGGTTTATGGAATAACCTTTCAACAGAAATTCCTTTAACACACTGTTTGCCCATTGCCTGAAAAGAATACCTTGGTTTGATTTTACTCTGTATCCGACAGAGAGTATCATATCTAAGTTGTAGAATTCTACCATTCGTCTAACTTGACGGCCACCTTCATTTTGAACTATCTCAAATTTTGCGACAGTTGTCATATTGTACAACTCTTCTCTTTGTGCATTGATAATATGCTTGCCGATAGTTTTGACATCTCGTCCGAAAAGAACAGCCATTTGGTTCCTATTCAGCCAAACAGTCTCTTTCTCCAACCTCACTTCAAGACGAATGGCATCATTAGGTTGATACAGTACTATTTCGTTTTCTTTTAGCATATTCTTTATAATCTTTTACACTAATAACGGTATTTATCTTGTATTTTATTATTATTGGCATTTGCCAAGTATGTGATTTCGACTTCCTCGTTTTTACCTCCAAATAGCCGAATGATTCTGCGTTATCGTCCAAAATAACTCAAATATCGACCATTTTTGGGGCCAAAGTTGGTTTTATCGACCATTTGCTGCATTATATCTTGTTTATCGACCATTTTCCACAGCTTCGCTGAGCTCCGTCACACAATAGTGAAGGAACAGACGGAATAAGCCCATATTTCGGGGCAAATATACTAATTTTTTCTGACATTCAGTGCATTTGGGGGCAGAAAAATGAGAAAATAGGCGTAAACGTTGGGTTTACGCCTATTTATAGTAACAAATTAATTTGTTTTCTTGCAGATTCCACAAATATGCTTTATCTTTGCAGCACATATTTCGATTAAAACATTACTATCATGAAGAAGATTATTTTACTGGCATTAATTACCCTGATGACCTGCACGAGAGGTGCTGGGCAAAGCATGTTCAGTGGATCGACCGACCTGGAGGTAATAGCCAACGAATGGGAAAATATTACACTGAGCGGGGTGGCCAATGGTTCACTCGTCTCAATGCTCGACTGTTTCAATCAGAAATGGCCCACATGGATGCTTAATGCTGCCATCCAGACCATGAAGAAAGGAGTGGATGGCGGCGAATCCTATGAGAATGATCAGATTTCTGTGCGCAACAAGCCGAAGAACGGTTATGTTTCGGCAAATTGGTGGGGCAATGCTGAACGTCACGAATTCATGAATGCATGTTACTGGACGCGTTCCAATGGCCACCGCTTGTTGGGAATATACTTTGGCGGGACCGACCAGTACCCCAACATCCATTTCATATGCTTCTACGACTACGACCCGAAAAAGCATACCCTTACTCCCGAACCACAGATCATTGATGGTTTTCGAACAACTGAGGACACAAAATTCTACTATGATTTGCCAGAAGTAGGCAAGGAGTTCCGGATTTCCGAATTTGGAGAGCGAGGCCACTACATCCACACATTCAAATGGGACGGGATGAAGCCCGTGCTATCGCAAAGCGAGAAGATTGAAGAGGATTACGAAGAAGAACACTGCGACGAAGAAGAGGAATGAGTACTCTGGGTCGGCAAATAATGAGAAAACAGGCATAAACACTTGGTTTACGCCTGTTTTTATTTTGTTTTGAAGAGCCTAAAAGTGGATAATCAGTCGATGCTGACCAACTTGTAGTTGCGGGTACCGAGACCAATCTTCTCGCCCCACTCCATAATGTGGGTGCCATGCTGCTGAGCGATGCGGTCGAGGAGTGGCTGGTTGTTGTTGTGCTCGTCGTTGTGAATCTTGGTGACGATGTCGTAGCAAGCCTGGTCAACAGCGACAGGATCGAGCGAAGCCACGATGCCATAGTCGGCGATAAGAGGTTCGGCAGGATCGCCATTGCAGTCGCAATCGATACTCATCTTGTACATTACGGCAATGTAGAGAATCTTCTTGCCACCATCGAAGTAGTCGTGAACAGCCTGAGCAGCTGCGGCCATCGACTCGACGAAGGCATCCTGAGGCATGATATACTGCCATGCAGCCACTAAATCGTCCGAAACACCATGGCTGTGGATATAAGCCTTGCCTGTCGAAGATGCCACACCGATGGATGCGTTCTTGAGCACGCCGCCCATACCTGCCATCTGATGTCCCTTGAAGTGCGCGAGGTTGATCATGAAGTCGTAGTTCTGAAGGTGCGAGCCCACGATGTCATACTTCAGCCATGTGGTGTCCTGCACAGGAATCTTCATCGTGCCTTCTTCGTCCATAATATCAACTTTGGCGATGTCGAGGAATCCACGTTCGCGAATGGCCTCCCAATGCGCCTCAGTAGTGTTACGCGTGCCAGGATAGGCCGTATTACACTCTACGATGGTGCCGTTCACCTCATCGACGAGCGGCTTAATGAAATCGGGACGCAGGTAGCCGGTCTTTTCGGATTCACCAGTCGAAATCTTGACTGCGACACGTCCTTCAGCCTTGCGGTCCAAAGCCTTGTAGATTTTCACAAGCGACTCGGGAGAAAGATCGCGAGTCACATAAACAACAGAAGGTTCGGCTCCTTCATTTGCGGACTGACCTTGGCAGGATGCCAATGCGGTCATGGTTGCTACTAACGCAGCTAACGATAGGATAGTCTTTTTCATAAAATAACAATAAACAATTAATAATTAACAATTAACAAATAATAATTAACAATTAACAAATAATAATTAACGATTAACAAATACTTTTTCAAATCAGAAATCGAGGGAGAAGCCTGCCATGAAAGTGGCCTTGGGCATGGGATAACCAGCATTGATCTCGTACTGCTGAGCCAAGAGGTTATCGCCTTTGAGCCAGAGTTTGAACGTAGGAGCAAGCTGATAGTCGATGGTGAGGTTGAGCAGCGAGAAGGTTTCCTTCTCTTCATTTTCGCCCACTGCCTTGTAAAGACCGCAGACCTGCTGAAGTCCAGCCGATGCACTCCACTTACCCTGCATAAAACGGGCTCCGAAGTAGCCCTTGTAGGTAGGTGCAGCAACGACGGGGTTCTTCATATCGAGATAACTGTGGTTGGTGTTGACGCTCCAATGTTCGCCCACAAGCCAAGTGGCCTCCATCTCGATACCCTTGTTTTCAAGTTCGCCCGTGTTGACATTCTGTCGCTGAATGGTCTGGATGATGTTGTCCGCCTTTATGTAGTAGAGGTTGAGACCATAGGAGAAACGACCTTCGAGGATGCGATGGCGCCACGAGAGCTCGTAACTCATGAGGCGTTCGGGTTCGAGGTCGGTGTTCGAAGGAGGATAAAGGTACATTTCGCGCATTGTGGGATTACGGAATCCCTTGCTGACCATAGCCTTGACTTCACCCGTTTCCGTAGGACGAATCACGATGCCGCCCTGCGGAATCCATTCACCGCCTGTGATGGTGTGGTTGTCATAACGTATGCCTGCATCGACGGTAAGCCAAGAGAAGATATCCTGTCGCAAATCGACATAGATTCCGTATTCATTATTATGAACGTGTGCGCTCTGCTTATTCTGTGTTTCAAGCACTTCGCCCGTCTCGCGACTGGTATAATAGGCACGTCCGTAGATGTGCTGGTAATCGGCTCCGACAGTGATGCGACTGCCTGTCCAAAGGTTCGCACTCTGATACCAGCTCACACCAGCGAGGGCATCCTTCGAGCGGAAATAACGGCTCTGAGGCTTACCTCCTTCGGCACGATAGCCATCGTTGATCTTGTGACGTCCAAAATTATCGTAAGCGCTGATACGACCTTCGGTGCGGGCATAATGATTCTCGATGCCGATGTTGGCCACACCACGCGTAATCCATTGGTCAGCCTCAAGCATCTCGGCATCCACAGCACCGGGATAGGAGGAATTGAAGTGGGTGACGTCGGCATCGGCATAAATGTTCCAATGAGAAGAGAGGTCGTAATTGAGTTTCACGTAGCCACCATATTGTTCGAAACCCATATTGGGACGATGGTTGTCGCTCCGACCATATTGGGCAGCCACGGTGCTCGAGAACCGGCCCGAACGAGTCTGATTGTAGGCATCGGCCTGCAGAGTTCCATAACTTCCAGCACCCAAACGAATACCAGAACGCACACCATCCTCATGCATACCGCGAGTGACGATATTGACGACGCCGCCCATAGCATTCGAACCGTAGAGCAAGGATGCAGGGCCACGAAGCACCTCGACACGCTCGGTCATCATGGTCTGATAACTATCGGAGATGGAATGACCATAGATGCCCTGATACTGTGGATGTCCATCGACGAGCACCATCATCTGGCCGGCTCCCGATGAAATACCGCGCAGCATCATACCGCCCGAACCGCCTGTGCTGACGCCATAACCCATCACACCACGACTGGTGACCATCAGGCCAGGCACCTGCTCCATCAATGTGGGTAGGACATTGATGCGCTGATGTTCGTTGAGTTTCTGCTCGCCCACCACGCTGATGGTCATGGGCAAGTGACGAATATCGGCAGCTCCACGCGTGCCGGTCACCACAACATCGTCGATGTCGCGGTTGTAAGCAATGCTATCAGACGAAAGAGGCTCAGCTGCCATCACGCTGGCAACTGCACAAAAAGAGAAGAGAAAAAGAGAAAGTTTTTGTAACATAATATCAAAAAATGATTGATAAATCAATTATCTTCAATTTTTCGGCGCAAAGATACGAAATTTATTGATAATAACACTGATATTTTTAGCAGATAAATTTACCTATTTTCCCTTTTTTAGCATTTTTATAGATAAACAAGGCAAAAAGCGGGGATGATTCCCGCTTTTCACCTTGTTTGAGCCACCTTACGACGTACAATTGGAGCAAAGAAACGACGACCCACATTGTGCCAGTTTTCGATTCGGTAGATTCGATAGCGGCGTGCCGGTGTATCGTAGATGAGATACAGGAGAATGAGAATAATGCCAGCATAGACGGCATATCCATAGATCTCGCGTACGCCGACCATGAGCATATCTGCGGAGAAATGCTCCATAAACTCGCCCAAATTGAATGGACTGCGCGAAAACGCCACCTCGTTGAGCGAAGGAGTATAACGTGCAAAGGAATCACCGACTGCCAAACTGAAAAGCCGGCTATATATGGCACTGCCGATGGCTCCGCCGCCCATCATGTGAATCATATTGAAACACGAAAGGCTCTGGAAGAATGTATGGAAATCGACCGAGAAATTGAGCTGCGTCATCAGCATGATGCTCATCAAAGTGGCTGCCATTGCACGACAGAAGACGGGCATATAAAGAGCCTGCAGATTGAGCCCTGGATCAATGAGAAAATACATCAGCATAAGATAAGCCGTGCCGAAACCGGCAGCAACTGCTCCCAGACGGATGAATCCCCAACGACGCACCTTCATCCACCAGTAGGCCACTCCACAGGCGACCACCGATGCCAAGAAAGCCACCAGATGACGTGAAGATCCCGTATAGTCGGTGTAGCCCAGGCCTTCCTCAAGGAATATTTCCTCAAGCACACGTTCGGCAGCCATCAATACTTCAAAGAGCGTGATGAGCACCAGGATACCCTTCACATTGTGGAAGTGAAAAGCCTTTCGCGAAATATAGGCATGCGGCTTGATGTGTGTGCCATGGATAATAAGGGCAAGAGTGAGACAGATGGTGCCGACAAGGGTGTAAGTGACAGGACTGTCGAACCAGTTCATCCAATCGCCATAATCCATCAAGTAGCAAACTTGGAAGCAAAGGGCATTCCAAAGTGCATAACCCGCCCAATCGATGCCCCAAAGAGGGGTCTTTGGGAAGATGCGGACCCTATGTGTACATGTGACAAGGATGAGCAGGACAACCAGCATCAAGCCTGCAATAAACCAATGAGTGAGACGCCAATCGTCCCATCCGAAGGCAAAATTGACTGCAATCCAACTCGACAGATTCATCGAGCCCATAATGAAAAGATGCAAGACGGGGAAGAAAACACGGAAGTCGCGCTTAGGCGTAAACCAAAGCTGGATGTTCGAGATGCATTCGAAGGTGCCCTGCAGTTTACAAATGCCCTCAATGAAACAGAGTGCCCATAGCAAGGGACGGAAAGTCACATAAGGGATGAGCAGATTGGTCAGCAGCACACCAAGGGCAGCCGCCATGAGCAGCGACTTGTTGGTGAATCGGAACTTCATGCGGAAGAGCAGCGGGAAATAGGTGGCCATACCCGTCAGGTTGCAATAAAGCGCCATCAACAGGTCTTCGCGCATCAGCTGCTCCTCGCCTACCATATGACCCAGAGCACCCAGATAGCGACCTCCGCTGAGCTGAAAACAAGCTGCAATGAAGACGTAAATCCAGGGCTGGATTACCGCAGGTACAAATCCCTTGAACGATGGGATAACAAAAGGTTTCTTCATCAATATTTCACCTCCACTTCGAGATTATAACCAGCCTTAAGAAGCTCCAACGTTTCTGCAGAGTTACCCTTGAGGCTGATACGGACGGGAATGCGCTGCTCTATCTTGACAAAATTGCCTGTAGCATTGTCAGTGGGAATCATTGAGAAGGCTGAACCCGTGGCATCAGAGATGCTTTCCACAACGCCCGAATATTCAACGCCAGGTACGGCATCGGCCGTAAGCGTTACAGGGAATCCGACCTGGACATGCTTCATCTGTGTCTCGCGGAAGTTGGCGATGACCCAGAGATCTTCCTTGTCAACAATCTCGACCATCGTCTGTCCGGGATTGACGAGTTGTCCCACATGGATATCCTTGGCACCCAGCACGCCATCGGCCGTAGCCACGATGACGGTGTAGGAAAGGTTGAGTCGCGCCATATCGAGCTGCGCTTCGGCGACACGTATGGCAGCCTCAGACTGGGTGAGACGATGTCCCTGCTCGTCACGGACGAGCGAAGTTGTGTTTTTGGCACTCGTCACCTGCTCGTATTTTGCCTTGATGGCTTCGTAGGCAGTCTTGACGTTGTCGTACTGCTGACGTGTCACAGCATCCTCCTTGAGCAATTGGTCAAAGCGATCGAGTTCGCGCTTGGCACGTTCCATTTGCACGCGAACCTCGGTAATGGTTGCATCGTTGATTCGAAGATTATTGCTGGTAGTGCGAATTCCCGTTGCAGTGGCCTTGCTGCCAGCCATGGCATTGGCAAGACCTGCTTCGGCTTGAGCCAAGGCCAATTGGAACTCGGCATCCTCGATGATAACTAGAGTATCGCCTTTCCTTACTTTCTGGTATTCCTCGAAACGGATTTCCTTGATGAAGCCTGGAACACGGGTGTTGACGGGCGTGATGTGCTGACGCACAGTGGCATTATCGGTCCATTCGACATTGCCAAGATGAACAAAGCGACCGACGACATAACAAAGACCAATTATGATAAGACCTGCTACGACAATGTCGTAGGCGAGACGTTTTGGATTGAGTTTCATATTTTTTATAAAGTGTGACTAATATACTTCAGTTTATAATAATTGTAAAGGAGATTGATGCGAGCATTGACCAGAGAGAGGTCGGCACTAAGCTTCACACTTGAAGCATCGAGCATATCGGTAAGCAATGCCAGATCATTCTTGTAACGATTCAGCGTGACGGCATAGTTCTGGTCGGCAAGTTCTACGCTTTTCTCTTGGGTTCGGACTTCGGTAAAAGCAGTCATGAAACCCACATAGTTGGCCTGCACACCATTCTCGACACCCTCACGAGCCAGAGCCAATGACTCCTCGGCCTTGCGAACGTCAAGACGTGCCTTACGGACATTACGATTGTTTTTCCAAAGGCTCGACAACTCGTACTGCACGCCGAGTCCTACAAACCAGGCGTTGGCATTTGCATCTACGGGGATAAGGTCATTGGTATAAGGACCACTCAAATGGTCCTCGGCAACGAGCGCGAGATGAGGGAGATAGGACGACTTGGCGAGTTTGAGCTTCTGCTCGGCAAGTTCGGTTGCAAGACTTGCCTGCTTGAGTCCTACGTTGCTTTGGGCTGCCAGTTCCTGCCAGGTGACTTGCGACTCCTCGCTATTGGGCAAAAAGTTTGTGAGCAAAGTGGTATCGGGCATAATGACTGTAGTCTCGGGCAGGTGAAGCGTGGTAACCAACTGATGATTAAGGATGCTGGCAGCATCACAAAGCTGGGTCTTGTTGAGTTCAAGAGTCTGTAACTGCAATTCGTAGCGCGTGACAGCAGTCTTGAGAACAGTTCCCTGTTCCACGCGTGCTTCCATATTCTTGAGCAATTCGCAGGTGAGTTCGATGTTTTTATCGAGCACCTTGATCTGATTGTCCAATTTGTAGAGATTGAGATAGTAGCCAGTAAGCAGGAATCGCATTTCCTGCCGATTCTTCTGCACATCGAGCATTGCCATCTGTTCGCCCAGTTCTGCCATACGAATGCCCGCGCTGATGGCTCCACCTGCATAGAGAACCTGCGATGCCTCGAAAGCGAAATTATTGCCCCAATGAGGAGTATCCTGCTTGCCCAAAGAGGCAAGTCCCGTATAAGGAGCGATGGCATAATGGATTTCGGTGGTTCCCTGGGTCGAAAAACTACGATCCATCAGCGTAGCATTGCCAATATATGAGCCGCTCAGACTCAGATTTACATCAGGCAGCTTAGCATTGCGCGCTGCCTTGACCGATTCAGCCGCGCTCTCGCGACCGGTTTCGTAAACTTTGATGCTCTGACTGTTCTCATCTGCCAAACGATACAACTCATCCAAGCTCATGACCCGCTGCTGGGCATGAGCTACTGATGCTGACACTATAACAAAAAGGGATACAGTCAAAAGCCGTAAGATTTCTTTTCTCATTTTTATTTTGTTTTGATTCGAAAAAATTGTCCAAATGACAATTTCATACTTCTCTATAGCTACTGGTTTCTCACATGAGCCGAAGAGCCTTCTTACAAAGCATTTTGACATAGCAAAGATACGCATTTTTTCTGAGACTGTGCAATTGATTGCATTCTTTTCGCGTATTTTTCTTGTATTATCCGACAACGTTGCTTTTCATAAATGACAAAAAAAGACAGACAAAAAAAGGATTCATCCGTGCTGAACCGCATGGATGAATCCATTCATATTTTGCAGAAAACTGACTCTGATGAAAGCGTGTTATTTCTTCTTGACAGGTGGCTCGGGGAAGTGAACCTCCGACTCACCCATATCTTCGCTAGTGGCCACGGCAATGCCGCGTTGCTGGGGCTGATTGACGGCGCAATAGAAATGATAGACCACACCATCGTGCTTCACGACGAAACTCTTGTGGGCGAAGAAGCTGTCGAACTCCTCGCTCGGCTTAATGAGATCGGGACCTTCCCAGTCGTACCAGTGCACAAGATCCTTCGAACAGGCGAAGGTGTTGTATGCCTTGTATTCGCGGGTCGGATTGAAGGCGCTGAAGTAGAACATTGTGTAGAGGCGCTGAGCGCCCTGACGTTCGAGATACGAAGGATTGTCGAGCACCACGCCATCCTTGATGTACATCTTCTGAATCTGGGCATCGCCCGTGATGATGCCCTGGCTCTCGTGGGTGAAAACGGGATTGCCGGGATAACGTTTCCAGATGCGCATATCGTTGCTGGTGGCTACGCCGATGCGCTCTCCCTTGTAGTTGGTCTCGGGATTGATGCCACCTGCATTGTAGAACATCACGAAATTGGTGCCCAGGCTCTTGTCCTCGTCGAGATAGACCATCGACTTGTACTGAATGAGCTGTTCGAACCACTGGCTGTCGGCGTCGCGCTCGGAGATGATGGGTCGATTCAGCGTTTCCCATTCGTGGGCGGTAGTGATGTCGCCTTCGGTCCACGCCAATCCGATGTGAAGCGGTCCACGAACACCCTCATAACCAGTGCCAGCACCGCCAAGATAGGTCATCCAATGACGACGATTGTATTCCTGAAGGCGATATGTACCAGCCCAGTTCCAATCGAGCAGCGACGGGAAACCTCCTCGCTGATTGGCATCCCAGCGCAAACTATCAATATATGGATCGGGATTGACATTGGTGGCTTCGTGATTGAGGTCCTCGCCAATGAAGCTAAGCACGCGGCCCAAGGTCTCCCAATGCAACAGGTCGGGACTTTCGGCCAACCACGTCTCATAACCACGTCCATCCTTGCCTCCTTGTCCGTCATATACAACATAGGTCATATACCACTTGTCGCCCTCACGATAGACGGTAGGGCAATCGATCTTGTGCTTATTGTCGGTGGGCGCAATGACCAAACCATACTTGAATGGTGTCAGGCTGGCCTGGAAGACGGGCAGCATCTCTTCCTGCGTAACCACGTAGGATGGAGTGGTAGCCGACTGGCCCCAAGCTGTAGCAATGGAGGCCGAAAGGATAGATAGTGTCAGGAGAATATTTCTCATTAATTCAATTAACAATTAACAATTATCAAATAACAATAATAATTTACAATTAACAATTGTGTGCTATGCATCGATAATGGTGGCACCATAGAGGTCCTCGAAACGCTGGCGCATATGGGGCATCTGGCCACGACGAAGGCTGAGGTGGAGACGACAAGAAAGTTGGAAATCCTGAGCGAGGACCGTCGCTCCCTCCTCTTTAACGATGCGCATCACATCGCCCATCAGCGGATATTCGAAAGCAACCTGCAGTTCTTCTTCGATAAGACGCTCCTCGATTTGTGCCACGGAAAGCGCTTCCTGGGCAGCTGTGCGATAAGCCTCGATGAGTCCGGACGTGCCAAGCTTGATGCCTCCGAAATAACGTACGACGATGACCACCAGATTGGTAAGCTCGAACGAATTGATCTGACCGAGTATCGGTTTGCCCGCTGTTCCTGAAGGTTCTCCATCATCGTTCGAGCGGAATTCCTTGCGCTCGGGTCCAATCATATAGGCCCAACAGCAATGGCGCGCATCGCAGTACTCGTTGCGATAGAGCTTCACGATATCGAGCGCTTCCTGCGCAGAACTGCATGGCACGGCGAAGCTGAGGAACTTGCTCATCTTCTCCTTATACAGCCCTTCGCTGGTCTGCGTTATGGTCTTATAGGTATCGTCCATCGCGTCCCCACATGAGTTTGTTGCGCAACGTGTCGAAGAACGTACGATCGGGTCGGCGCACCACGCCCAACGTGTGTTCTGCCTTGACGAGTGTCAGACGCGACTGGGTAGTAAGATGCACAGTCTGTCCATCGACGGAAACGAGGTAGATGTTGTTGCGCGAATGAACCTCAATGTCGATGGTGCAACTGTCGCGGATGACGAGCGGACGTGTGGTCAACGAATGAGGCGCAATCGGCACAATGACCCAACACTGCGACAATGGTTCGAGGATGGGTCCACCTGCACTCATCGAATATGCTGTCGAACCCGTTGGTGTGGCGATGACAAGACCGTCGGCATCGTACTGATTGAGGAAGGTGCCATCAATCCATACCGAAACGGAAACCATCGACGACTGGTCTCGCTTCAGAATGGAAATCTCGTTGAGTGCATACTTCTGATACTTCTGGATACAATTGTGAATATCCAGCTGCAGAAGCCGACGATGCTGTATCGTATATTTTTCCTCCACGAGTACTTCCCGCAACGCATCCTGCAGCTCATCGAGCGGCACATCGGCAAGGAATCCAAGATGTCCGGCATTGATGCCAAGGATGGGAATGTTCAGTTCACCAACGCGAGCAGCAGTGCGCAGGAACGTGCCATCGCCTCCTATGCTAAGTGCCATATCGGACTCCTCGGGTTCAGCGATTTCGACATCCGACAACTGACCTATCAGCTGCCGCACCTGCTCCACCACCTCGGGGCGCGTATTATTTCCGAATAAACAGACTTTCAATTAACAATCAACAATTAATAATTAACAATTGCTAGATTCGTTCGAGCACCTTCTGGATGAGGTTTGGCATGCTTGCCTTGTAATCGGTGTCAGCCTTGAGGGCTACACGGTTGGCGACAACCTGGCAGACAGTTACTGCCTTGTGTCCAAGCATGCGGGCGAAACCTGCAAGGGCAGCCGACTCCATCTCGTAGTTGGTAATGCGATGGCCTTTGTATTCGAATTCCTCGATGCGCTTGTTGATGAGCGGAGAGGCAATGGGAAGTCGCAAGATGCGTCCTTGTGGGCCATAGAAGCCGACCGCAGAAATAGTTACGCCGGGTGCCATGTCATCGCCAGCAATACGGGTTGCAAGTTCCTCATCGGCATGCACAACGTATGGATCGGCAGCCTTCTTCGGATACCCGATGAACGAGGTAAGCTCGCGCTCGAAGTCGAGGTCGGCCACTTTGTCGCGATCGGCATACCAGTTGAGGACGCCGTCGAAGCCGATACTGATGTTCGAAACGATGTCGGTACCGCAAGGCAAATAGGGCTGCAGGCCTCCACAAGTGCCGATACGCACCAGTTCGAGCGTATGATGCTCGGGACGAATCTCACGGGTCTCGAAGTCGATGTTCTTGAGGGCATCGAGCTCGTTCATCACAATATCAATATTGTCGGGGCCGATGCCATGGCTTATGGCCGTGATGCGCTTGCCCTTATAGGTACCTGTGATGGTATGGAATTCGCGGGAAGAGATTTCACACTCCCTGCTGTCGAAGTAGGAGGCAATCAGGTCAACACGTCCTGGGTCACCACACATGATGACCTTGTCGGCCAACTGGTCGGGACGAACATGCAGGTGGAAACAGCTGCCATCCGCATTGATTATTAGTTCACTGGTTTCAATCATAATTTTAAGGGTAGTTAAAAAGGTATTAATAGTTTTTTAAGGATAGAAATCAAGACATCACTGCTCAAGTCGACGATATCGAAGCACCGCTTCATTCAACTGAGCATAAAGGGTGAAGAGCGATTGCTCGGCACGTTCAATTCTTGGGCCTAATGCTTTCTTGCCTGCGGCTGAAGCCTTGGCATATTCCGAACGAAGGGAAGCAAGGTCAGTCTCCTTTTCTGCTATCATCTGCTCCACGGCCACACTCCTCTGGTAAGCCTTGAGGGCATCTGAATTGCGGAACTGATCTTCGCTGGTATAGACTTTGTCATCGTTGATGACGATGTGCAATCTGGTATCCTCCACGATTTCCTGAGGAGCCTCTTTCAGTTCGGCGATGAGCGAGGCATAGCCTCCTTCTTCACGCCAAGTCTCGGCGATATTGTCGATTCGGGCGCGACTTGGAGTAGGCTCATCGAGATAGACTGGGTCTTCGTCAAGGAGGAAGAGATAAATCGTCACACTGTCGGCCGGTGCATTGCGATTGGTAGCCCACCATCCCACCTGATGTGTCTCGTCGATGGCCATCATATAGTCATCGTAGGGCGAATTGAACGGCATACCCAAACGCTCAGGATCGTAATAAGCATTTACTTCGGCATTGAAGGTGGTGCGGTAGATATCGAAACCTCCCATACCTGGAATGCTGTCGGAAGCGAAATAGAGTGTCTCGCCATCGGAGCGAAGGAAGGGGTTGATGATCGAGAATCGTTCGGAGCCAATGCCATTGATCGGATGACGCTCGTCCCACTGTCCCTGGAACCTGTGACGATCCTCAAGACCGGAACCCGTGCTGAAGATCTGATAATCGGCTGCAAGATTCTCGAAATAAGGTTCCCCTTCGTCACTCTGAATACGCCCGGACTCAGCTCCCAAGCGATAATAGGTAAAGAAATCTTCCTTGGAAGCCAGCAGACTATCAATGATGACCACATCCTGACAATGATCGTAGGCACGCTGGCCAATCTGCAGGATAGTCATCAGACTGTCGGCTCGAGTGAGCCATTCGTCAGAAGACAGGGCAGGCAAATAACTCTCGAGCGCTTCGACAGCTCCATCAAAATCATATAGATGTTGTCTGACAATGGCCAGATACCACAATGCTCCCGATCGTGGATTCTGCTTGACAGCCTTCTCCAGAAATGGCTTGGCCTCGAGGTATCTGCCCAACTGGCACAATCGCTTACCCTCGGCCTTGTTATCGACACGTGGTGCAGCCTGCGCCTGAGGGAAGGTCGACAAAAACAGGATAAAAAATAAAAAATGTATGTATTTTTTCATCGATGTCTGCATTTTAGACTGCAAAAATAACTACTTTTTCGCAAAAATACTACTTTTCAGTAAAGAATTTCGCTATTTTACCTTTTTTTTTGTAAAAAAAGAGCAATTTGTGCAAAAAACTGAGTATCTTTGCACCAAATTTCGTTTATTTTCTGGCAAAGCCAGCCTACTAATCCTCAGATTATGTCACAAAACGAGTCTGGACGTTGTCTTGTCATCATTCCAACGTACAACGAAAAGGAAAATATTGAAAATATCGTTCGCTATGTATTCAAGCTTAGCGAACCATTCCACATATTGGTCATCGACGATGGTTCGCCCGATGGCACTGCCGCTATTGTCAAAACATTGCAAACCGAGTTCCCCGAACGACTGTTCATGATCGAACGTGAAGGAAAAATGGGTCTCGGCACTGCCTATCTCACCGGCTTCCGCTGGAGTCTGGAGCACAACTACGACTATACCTTCGAGATGGATGCCGACTTCAGCCACAATCCCGATGATCTGCTACGCCTGCTGGCCGCCTGCCGGGATGAAGGTGCCGATATGTCGATCGGGTCGCGCTATGTAAGCGGCGTAAATGTGGTAAACTGGCCCATGGACCGTGTGCTGATGTCGTATTTTGCATCGAAGTATGTGCGCATCATCACCGGTATGGATATTCACGACACCACAGCGGGCTTCGTCTGTTACAAGCGTCGCCTGCTTGAAAAGATGGAACTCGACAAGATCCGTTTCCGTGGCTATGCCTTCCAGATTGAGATGAAGTTCACTGCCATGAAAATGGGCGCCAAGATCATCGAAGTGCCGATCATCTTCACCAACCGCGTGCTGGGCACCTCGAAGATGTCGGGAGGAATCTTCTCGGAAGCAGTTTTCGGTGTCATAAAACTTAAGGTCAGCTCATGGACGAGAACCTATCCAAAGTTATAAGCGACGTCAACATCTTCACCGAGGGACATCTGGTGCACGGCAATCTGGTCGTAGGAGCAGATGGGCGCATCGCAGAGATTCAGCAGACACCTTGCACAAAGGAATCCACGTGCTGGCTCCTTCCCGGCGTCATCGATGCGCACGTCCACTTCCGTGAGCCAGGATTGACACAGAAAGCTGACATCGCAAGCGAAAGCCGGGCGGCAGCAGCGGGCGGCGTGACCTATGTGCTCGATATGCCCAATGTCAAGCCCACCACCACCTCTCCCGAGGCGCTCGCCGAGAAGCATCGTCTCTTCAAAGAGAAATGCTTGGTCAATTACGGTCTGTGGTACGGTATCACTGTCAACAATATCGACGAGGCACTTGCCCTCTACGGCCAGCCCGACTCGCCACATCGTGACGAAATCTGCGGATTCAAGGTCTTCCTCGGATCCTCGACCGGAGGTATGCTGATGAACGACCAGCAGAAACTGCGCCAACTCTTTGCTGGCACGCAGCGTGTCGTCGGCATCCATTCGGAGAGTGAAGACATCATCCGCCAAAATGCCGACCATTATCGAGAGATGTTTGCCGGGCAGGAAGTGCCCATAGAGTATCATCCCAAGATCCGCAGCACCGAAGCATGCATGGCGACTACACGCATGGCCGTCGCTCTTGCCAAGGAGACGGGCGCACAACTTCACGTCTGCCACATCACCACCGCCGACGAACTCCAGCTGATGGGCAAGACATCAAACATCACTGGCGAAGTTTGTGTATCCCATCTATGGTTCTGCGACGAGGATTATCAGCGACTGGGCACACGCATCAAGTGCAATCCAGCCGTCAAGACAGTCAAGGACCGCGAAGCCCTTCGCCGAGGGTTGACCGACGGACGCATCTTCAGCATCGCCACCGACCATGCCCCACATCTCATGAGCGATAAGCAGGGAGGAGCATTGCGTGCTGCCAGCGGTATGCCAAGCATACAATTCAGTCTGCTGGCCATACTCGAACTGTGCAAGCAAGGCGTGTTACCTTTGAACAAGGTTGTGGAACTGATGAGCCAGCATCCCGCTGAGCGTTTCGGCCTTGCTGGTCGCGGAGAGATTCGTGTAGGCAATTATGCTGACCTTGTCCTCGTCGATCCGAATGCTACGACCACTGTCAGCAAAGAGAACATCCTGAGCAAATGCGGATGGAGTCCATTCGAGGGCACAACTTTCAGCCACCGCATCCTTGCCACCTGGGTCAACGGGGAAAAGGTTAATTATTAATTGTTAATTGACAATGGCATACGAAGCAAGACTAATCAATGTCGAGGAGGCTATCAAGCAAAAGGCCCCCAAGCAATATCCCAAGATACCGAGGTGGCTGTTCAAGTTCACCGCATGGCTCATCTGTCAGAAGGAGATGAACGAAACCATCACCGCCCTGAAGGACAAGGAGGGTGTCGATTTCGCCGAAGGCATGTGCAAGCGCCTCAACGTAAAGTACAATCTCCATGGTATGGAGAATATCCCGGAAGATGGACGTTTCGTATTTGTCAGCAACCATCCTCTTGGCGCTTTCGACGGAATCTCCTACATCAACGTCCTCGGTCACAAGTTCCCCAAGTTCAAGGTCATCGTCAACGACCTGCTGATGTATATCGTAGGATTACAACCCGTCTTCCTTCCTGTCAACACCTTAGGTCGTCAGAAACGCGAGGATATGGAAGCCATCGACAAGGCATATAATGACCCCGATATGCAGCTGCTGAACTTCCCTGCAGGCTTCTGCAGCCGATACATCGATGGCAAGATACAGGATGTGGAGTGGAAGAAGTCGGTCATCACCCAAGCTGTGGAAAGCCAGCGCGACATCATCCCCATGCACTTCGAGGGACGCAATTCCTTCACCTTCTACTTCGTGGAATGGTTGCGACGCAAACTGGGAATGAAGTTCAACATCGGCCTCATCCTTTTGCCCTGGCAGATGATGAAGACTGCCAAGAACAAGACTTTCACCATCACAGTAGGCAAGCCCATACCCTGGCAAACCTTCACCGACAAGTCCAAGAGCCCGACAGAATGGGCACAATGGCTGCGTGAACAAAGTTATTTATTAGCAAAAAAATAAAGACTCCGAGTACTCTGACTATTCCGATTACTCCGATTACTCCGAAAATTCCGAGAATTCCGACAACTCATATTTATCTTATGGAACAACCCATCATAGCTCCTATCGACAAAGCGATCCTCAAGGAAGAGCTGGCTAACAAGGCAACCCTGCTGCGTCACTCACGCAAAGGTGGCACCGACATCTATATTTTCAATGGCAACGAGTGTCCCAATCTGATGCGCGAAGTGGGCAGATTGCGTGAAATCGTCTTCCGCGAAGCCGGAGGCGGCACTGGTCTCGAATGTGATGTCGATCATTACGACTATATGGAGAAGCCCTATATGCAGCTCATCGTCTGGGAGCCGAAAGAAGAGGCCATCCTCGGCGGTTATCGCTATATCTATGGCCCGGACATTCGTTTTGACCAGAAGGGGCAACCAATCCTTGCCACCAGTCATATGTATTATTACTCCGACAAGTTCATTCGCGAGTATCTGCCTTATATGATGGAGCTGGGCCGTTCGTTTGTGATTGTCGATCGTCAATCGAGCCGCAGTGGGGCACGCAGTCTCTTCACGCTCGATAATCTTTGGGATGGTCTAGGTGCGCTCGCAGTTACGCTGAAGGGTTGCAAGTACTATTATGGCAAATTCACCATGTACCCAACCTTCCCGGAGCATGGCCGTAATATGATTCTATATTTCCAGAAAAAATATTTCCCCGATCCCGATCACCTCGTTTATCCATATCACCCTCTTGAGACCAACACCGACATAGAGGCTATGGCCAAACTCTTCTGCAAGGACAACTTCCACGATGATTACAAGATTCTCAACTGTGAGGTGAGGAAGCTCGGCATCAATATCCCACCATTGGTCAACGCATACATGCTGCTAAGTCCCACGATGAAAACCTTCGGCACCGCCATCAACGATGAATTCGGCAATGTCGAGGAGTCGGGCATTCTTATCACCATCGACGACATCTTCCAGGACAAGCACGAACGGTACATCGACTCATTCGAAGGATAAGGTTATATAAGTCCCTGCTCCACCTGGATGCAAACGTCCTCGAGTTCCCGGTCCTTGCCTTCTGGGTCCCATTGGGCCTTCAGACTCACACCGAAGAATTTGCCAAACATATTCCAAAAGAAAGCACGACGTTTGCCCAAGAACTCTCGGATGATGTAATACGTCTGTTTGTCACATTCGCGATCCACCAGACGCACTAACAATTTGCCTTGACGATAGTTCAGTCGCTTAAGCCTGGGCTTATATTGAGCTAACAAGTCCTTTTCGAGTTGCCTGAAATAGACTTTCTGCTCAGTTTCTGTCATACGCTCCATATCGAAATAGGCCTGCGTCATAAGTCTGCGGGCATCCTTGGCTATCGGAAGCGTCTTCTTCACATCGTAAACCATACGCAGAAACTCCTTCTCGTGCTTCTTGTCACGGAAGTGCTTCTTCGTGAAGCAATAGACATCCTTCAACTGAACCACGGCAATAGTATCTCCGGTCAGTAAATCGATTTCCGCCTGATATTGGTGTTCGGCAAGGACAATGATTTCCTGTGCCGCAACCCTTGAGGGATACGACAAGCCGAGTGCCATCAGAAGCACCATCAGCAGAGAGAACGAGTATGTACGATAGATACTGGTCATTTTGCGCTGCAAAGATAAAGCAAAAAAATCAAATATATGCAAAATAGGTCCTTTCTTTTGCTTTTTTTATGTTTTTACTGGTATTTCCCGCCCATTTTCGGGCAGGAAATTGCAATTTTGGAACAGGACAATACTATCTTTGAGCAGCAAAAGGACTTGAACCTCGATTGGCAGGAACAGATTCTGCAACAGATTGACATCGATAATCTGGGCGATGCAGCCTATAGCGAACTTCTCGACGAACTTAGCGACCTCGTGGTCTGGAGCGACACCACGGCATCTTCGCTCATGCAAGGGCGACTGAAACAAAATATTATCTTGAGCAGCAACCGCACCCTGAACCAACGCGCGGGATATAGGGAGCAGACGGCAGGACGTCAGTCGATGAACAAGGCATATCTCGGCGACCCGTGGCATCAAAGCCTTCGCTACCGATTGCAGCTCGGCAAACATTGGCAAGCCGGCCTCAATATGGAGAAGGACGCAGGCGAGGCCTGGAGACATCAGTTTCCTGCCTTCGACAGTTGGCATGCCTTTGTACGAGCCAAGGATGTTCGTATCTCCTCAAATCTCAAACTGCAGGATGCCGTCGTCGGACACTACAGGCTTCGAATGGGTTGCGGATTGCTGGTCAACCAAGGTTTCTCACTTGGTAAACAATACCTGAGTCGTCAACTTACGCAACAACGCAGCAACACAATCACACCTTTTGCATCCAATGCCGAATACGCCTATATGCAAGGTGCAGCAATGGATCTTCGTGTTGGCAATCACTTCTCTCTGCTGCCCTACTTTTCGGCACGACAGATCGACGGCACTTACCACAGCGACCGACGTGTCCTCACTGCACTACAGACCGATGGATTCCATCGGACCCAGACCGAAGATGGACATCGCCATGCTGCCTGGGAAATCGTCACGGGTGCTCGTCTGGGATTGCGTGGCGAATGGTACGATCTGGGAATACACGGAACTTATACCCAGCTACAATATGATTATTTGCGAAACAACCTGTATTACAACTCCAATTATTTCAGGGGACATCAACTCGCACAATTCTCGGCTGATTACACTGTAAGAGCCCTGGGTGGATTCCTCCGTGGAGAATTTGCGATGGATGACAAGGGTGCCATTGCCAACCTGACTGCCCTGCAATATAAACTGACTGACAACTGGGTCTCCACACTTCTCTATCGCTACTATGACCTGAAATATCGGCAACTCCATGGCTCCGCTCTAGGCGAAAACAGCGAGATGCAGGGCGAACAGGGTGTCACACTGAATATCGACGGACAACTACTGGCGCATTGGCAGTGGCAGAGCATGTTCGACTATTTCTGGTTCGGACAGCCGCAATACGGCATTCGCGACACTCATTCGCAAGGATTGGAGGGTATGGTTCGTCTGCTCTATACCCACCGCAAGGTAAATGGAACTTTGGGCTATCGCATCAAACAAAAGGCAGATTATATCCGACACTCTTTCGATGGCATACTCAGCATCCAACCCAACGAATCGTTCACCAGCAAGACACAACTTCGCGCACGTATTCATAATAAGAAGGAGAATGGCACGGCCACCAATTCCTATGGTTATGCGCTTAGTCAATCCTTTGCATGGAACTGCAAGATTTGGAAGAGCTGTCCCTTCTCGCTCGTCGGACAAGCCTGTTATTTCCACACCGACGACTACAATAGCCGAATCTACCTCACCGAGAAAGCCATCCTCTACGGCTTCGGCTTGCCCATGCTCTACGGCGAAGGGTTGCGTTACAGTGTAACAGGAACCATAAAAATAGGCCCACATATAAACGTGGACCTGAAATGGGCAATGACAAACTATGCGAATCGAGCCACCATCAGCAGCGGACTGCAGGAAATCGAAGGCAACAACCAGCAGGACCTTTGGCTGCAACTGAGGCTGAAAATCTAGTCCATCTAGAACATCTAGAGCATCTAGAACATCTAGAATATCTAGATTATCTAGATGTCCTTTTCGTGATATACTGATTGAATTGTTCCTTGTAGGCTTCGGTGACGCGGATAATCTGTTCTCCGATATAGACACAATCGTTGCGATCGATGCTGCGAATATGACTCAGCGAGACGATGTAGGAACGATTGATGCGCATGAAGCCCGCTTCGGGCAGCATCTCCTCAGCTGCCGTCATCGTCATGTGCGTGATGATGGGCTTGCGCTCTCCTTCGATAAAGAATTTCAGGTAATCCTTCATCCCTTCGACGTAAAGAATACGCGCAAGGGCAATCTGATGCAACTCGCCATCGGCACGCAGGAAGATGAAATCATCCTCCTTGTTGCTTGGCTGCGACGGCTGGGAAGCCGCCGTATTTGCGCTTTCCTTCATCGCAAAATAGTTTCGAGCCTTCTCGACTGCTGCCTGGAACTTGATGTATCGGATAGGCTTGAGCAGAAAGTCAAGGGCATTGACCTCGTAACTCTCGAAAGCATAGTCCTTGAACGCAGTGGTAAAGATGACACGGGTTCGCTCGGTATCAATAGCGTGCGCCAACTCCATCCCGTTGAGGTCGGGCATCTGGATATCGAGGAAGAGCAAGTCCACCGGTTCGCGAGCGAGCACATCCAATGCCTCGATGGAATCGGTGAAGGAGCCTTTCAGCTCCAAATCGGCGGTTCGTCCGACAAATGTTTCAAGCAATTTGACAGCCAATGGCTCGTCATCGACAATCATGCAGGTCATACAGTAATCTCTATCTTGATGCAATATTCTTCATTCTCTATCTTTTGCTCCCAAACATACTTGCCGGGATAACAAAGGTCGAGGCGACGACGGGTATTCTCAAGGCCAATGCCCGAACCACTATGGTCACTTTCTCCCTTCGGGAAATTGGTATTGCGGCAATCGAACACAATCCTTCCATCGCCTGCATGCAACCTAACGCAGATGCGTGAAGGCTGATTGCTGCTCGTTCCGTGCTTGAAGGCATTCTCGATAAACGAGACAAAAAGCAGCGGAGCAATCTGTTCGTGGCCTGTACCAACCTGAAAGTCTTCGTTCACCTCGGTCTTGTCACTACAACGCAGCTTCATCATGGCAATGTAGTTCTGCATAAACTCCACCTCCCCGACAAGCGGAACAAGGGGCTTCTGGCTCTCGTAAAGCGCATAACGCAAAAGGTCCGAAAGCTGCGCGATGGCTTCCTGCGCCTGATCGGGGTCAATCTGCGTCAGAGAGGAGATGTTGTTGAGCGAATTGAAAAGGAAATGCGGGTTAAGTTGATTCTTGAGCCATATCAGTTCGGCCTCAGTGCTCTTACGCTGTGCTTCTTCGAGTTCGAGTTGTCTGCGATGCGTACGGATATAACTACGATGCAGCATTGTTGTGGCTACAACAATGATATCAAGCGAAATCAAAGCAGAAGTAAATGTGTTTTTTCCGATGACTATCATCTCAGGCAATTCTTCTATGTTCGAATGATCGAAACAGAAGAGATGCAGATTGCTGATGGCTATGAATGCGAAGACAGCTAATACGAACCACACGTATCGACCGCGGTCGTAAAGACGAGGAATAAGAAGATAATAACTTACAAAGTAGAGAAATGCAAACGGCGATACCACCCATGCACCAGAAATCAGGTATATATTATTATTACCTAGAGGATGAATGAGATACTGGACCACTGCGGGAGCCAGTATGATGAATATCCAGACAACGATCTGGAAGAAAAGCAAGATGATATCCTGACGACGATAACTATGCATAGGAGAAGTGACTTTTATAGTATAACGTAGAACCGCTGCAAATATTATGTCAAAGACATAAATAATAGGGGAAAAGAGCCCCGATGCATCGCGCACCAAGGCTCCAATCTACTCAATCAATTGTCTTTATTGGCTTGCAAAACCCATTCGGGTACTCGTTTTCCATTGGCAACATCGTAAAGGCCAACATTGACGGTGGGATGATTCTGGTCGATGGAGAATACGCGTCCCATGACGACATTTCCATTATTGTCAGTTACCCGGACCTTGTAGGCGCCCTCTTCACGAATGTTGATCTTGAACGTGTCGTTGCCCTTCACCTTGTTTAATGTCACATATTCGCCATCGCCGTTCAACAAGCGGAAAACCTCGACATTATAGATATTGTCCGACTTTTTGTGGTTAGAGCTCGTCAGGCTGCCAGAAACCTCGTAGTTCTGCTGGGCATCATTGGTCTGAGCCTTTACTTCGTTACCACACACTGTCATCATTACGATGCTGAACATGATTGCAAAAATCTTTTTCATAATTGTTTTATTTTTTATTGTTAATACTGTTGTTCTTGTCTTTTGACACTGCAAAGATGAGACAAAAACGGCAGATATAAAAAAGGATTTCGACGAAATACCGTAGTATTTTCGACGAAATCCTTCATTTCGATGTTTTCTTCGATGAAAAAGCTTCTCAAAGTGTTCCTCCGCGAGCCTTCACGCGCTCTTCCCAAGCCTTGCGTTCCTGGGTGATATCGTAGCCTCGGGCAGAAAGGTAGTTGTTGATGCGGCCCTTGTACTTGTTGAAGACCTCATGCTTCTTGTTCGACGACTCGGCATCAATGGCTAGGTCGCGAGCTTCGCAAAGCCAGGCATACATCTGCGCCTTCTCCTCATCGGTAAGACTGGGAATCATATCGCAATAGGCATCATAGGTCACCTGCACCTTGTTGTAGGTCATGGCATCGAAGATGGCGATGATCTGCTCGTGACTGAGATAAATCCCCAGATTGGCAGGGAAAGCGAAGTGACTGCGATAGAGTTTGCTGTCACAAGCCGAACGAGCTGCATCGATGGCACGGTTCTTCTCGTCGCCAGTCAAACTGCGCTTGGCCTGATTGATGAGCGTATCGCGCTCGGCATAGATGTCATTCAATTCGAAATATCGATTGATGACCAGGTTTCGCACATTGGTCTTGGCAGGCTCAGCGAGTTCCAGACCGGAGATGTTCTTCTCGCTGCGAGAGGTGATGGATGCCACGTACGAAGCATCACGTCCCTCACTATTCACTTCGACGGTCTGAGCGTATATATTATTATATAATGTACACGCGAGAGCTGAAAGGATGATTGAAAGGAATCTGTTCATATTGAATCAAACTACCCCACCGTCACCGGTGGGGTAAATGTTTTTAGTCAGCAAGTGGATCGAAGGTGCCGTTGGCACCACCCTTGTTATAATCTTCCCAACCGATGGTCTGCTCCAAGCCACCATCTGAAGCCTGTGCTGCCTGTGGAAGACCGAGGAAGTAATACTTGGCAAAGAAGTGCATGTATTCCTCCATGTGGTCGCTGGTGTAGGAGTCGCCTTTCTTGGTCTTTCGAACCAGAAACTCTGAGTAGAAGTTCTTCATTGCCTTGCACTGGTCGGCCAGATCGTAGCGAAGGTCGATGGCAGCGGGACGGCTGATCTCCTGGTCGTTGAGTTCGAACACGAGCGGGTCGTCGTTGATGGTTGTGCCACCGAGACCCTGCTTGACGGTTTCTTCGCTTACACGGAACTCCATATTCTCACGACGCTGGCCATTGAGAGGCTTGAAGCCAAGGTAGGTGCAGGTGTTGCCACCCCAACCGGTGAGCGCCCATGTCGAAGGAGCTCCATTGATCTCGGAGACATTGGCACCACCATCAAAGAGCATCCAGCGGCGTAGGTCGTCGAAGCGCTTGCCTTCGAAGGCGAGCTCGATCTGACGTTCGTAGAGCACTGCCGACAGGCAAGCAGCCTGATCGCTTGAAAGATTGGCATCAAGTCCGCAATCGCCTGTGTAGCCTACACGACGGCGAATCTGACGCAACAATTCGACAGCCTCTCCCATCTTGCCGGCACCGGCAGCAGCCTCAGCAAGGTTGAGCAGCACCTCAGCATAACGGATCTCGATGTAGGGAGCAGCCGAATAGGTGAAACCTGAAACGGTAGTCGACGCAGCCCAGCTGTAAAGCGGAGAAGGATTCACGTCGGCATCATCCGAACGCTTGCGCACATACATGCCCTTCACGTTGGCAAGGAGATTCTCGGCACCGTAGTTATTGCCCGACTCGATATTGTCGCGATCATCGGCAGTGGTGTACCAGACGTAGTTCCAAAGCTCGTAATCGAGACCCTTGTTGTAACTTGGGTTATTGGGATCGGCCGAAGTGGCATCACCGCTGTAAGCCCAACGTACGCCAGGGAAGGCGAAGGTGCGATAGAAACGCGGATCACGATCCATAAACGGGAAGTTGGGATTGTAGGCATAATCCGAAGCCTGCAGCTTGGAGTAGGTATTGCACGACGAAGGACGGCGGCCATCGGCCATCGGGAACATATCGACAATCATTGCCGAAGGATTCAGTCCTGAGCCCGAAGCATTCTTCGGACGAATGCTGCGCTCCCATGTGGAGTTCTTCTGTGTGTCGCCCGACTGGATGGTATTGTAGCAAGTCTGGAAAACGGCCTCACTACTGCGAGTCAGCGAGAAAAGGGCAGCAAAGGCTGCACCGTTGGCACCGCTGGCCTCATAGAGTCCATAACCACACTTCTGAATCTTGGCCAAGTCGGCACTCATCTGGTTGTAGGCATTGATCCAGCGGCTCTCATCACCCGTACGGTTGAAGAGAGGGCTTGCCCAAAGCAGAAGCACGCGACCTTTGAGAGCCAGAGCTGCGCCAGTGGTGATGCGGCCCCAGTCGTCAGCCGAGCGCCAGCCACCGTTGAGTGTGGCTGCCTCAAGCATATCGGCCGACTTCTGAAGGTCGCTGAGGATAAATTCTATACACTCGCGTGCACTGTTGCGCGGATACTGTGTGCCTTCGACAGGCTCCTCGACAGTGGTCATAATGGGCACACCACCGTACCACTTCACGAGCTGATAGAAGCACCATGCGCGGAAGAAATATACCTGGCCCAGGAATATGTCCTTATCTTCCTGTTCGAGCGATCCGCCTTCGATGCCCTGGATGACATCGTTGATGTTGCGGATACGTCCCCAGACAGAGGCCTGGATATTGTTCGAGCTATAGTGGAAGTAGTCGGGCACCGAGTTGCCTCCCATGACCGACAGTTCGGCATCGGGATTGACAAAGGCACTGAAGCCCGAATACTCTTCGGTCGATTTCGACTGGTCGTCAGCACCACCCGTGCAATTGTATTTCCAGTTGGCCCCACTTGTCACATCGGGCAGGCACCAGCTGTAGACATCGCTGACGCGGGCATTGCAGCCTTCGTAATAATTATAGATATCGACGTTAACGTTATCGTAGTTCTTCTTCTCCTGAAGGAACGAGTCGCTGCACGAAGACAGGGCTACTGCCGCGAGGGCGAGGAGGCTGAAGAGACGGATATTTTGATTCTTCATAATTGTTTTCGTATTAGTTATCGTTATTTCGGATTAGAAGCTCAGACTAAGACCAAAGGTCCACTTGCGAAGATTCGGATAGGTGCCGTAGCCGCCTGCCATCTTGTCGGTGAAGTGGTCGGGATAGGGATTGTAGAACGAAATGATGTTCTGGCCCGTCACATTGATACGGATACCATCGACACCCATCTTCTTGACCCAACCCTTGGGAAGTGAGTAGGCGAGGGTGAGACGATTCAGGCGGACATCCGTATTGCTGATACGCCAGAATGTCGATGTGGTGGCATTGACGCTGGAGTAAGCGAGGTTTGGATACTTGGCATCACGATTAGCATTGACCACAACGTTACCCGAGGCATCGCGCACATCCTGATAGGAATACATGTCATCAGGATTCCAGAACGAAGGCATGTTGGTGTAGTCAAGACCATCGCCTGGCTTGAGAGCAGCCGATGGGATGGTGCTGTAACTGCCCCACGAAGCCGAAATCTGTCCGGTGACGGAGAGGCTCTTCCACTCTACCGAGAAGTTGGTCGTAAAGCCCCAAGGATTGCTCGAACGTGTCGAGATCTGCACTTGGTCGTTGTCCTTATCGACGATGCCATCAGGAGCGGCATACGTTCCGTCGGCCTGCTGTGGTCCGCGCACATCCTTATAGATGAGCATACCGGGCTTCACCTGATCCTTGCTCATACCAAGGTAGCTGGAGATGCCGAAGCGGTCGAAGTATTCGTCGATTTCCTGATAACTGCGGAACATGCCCAGGCACTGCAGGCCCCAGAGACCGACATCGGAGCGCTTGTTGCGCTGCATCTGACGATAGATGTACTCAGTAGCCCAGTCAATATTGAGCACCTTGTTGTCGCTATAGCCCGTGTTGACACCGATCTTGTACTTCCAGTCCTTGCCGATCTTGTCCTTCCAGTTGAGCGAGAGCTCGACACCGTAGTTATCCATCTCACCCAGGTTAAGGGCAGCCGTCTGGGTACCGATGACGGTCGAGACGGACTTGTTGAGGTTGAGCAGCATCTCGCGGTTCCAGGTGTAGTAGGCATCGATGTTGATGCCGAGACGATTCTGGAACGTGTTGAAGTCGATACCGATGTTGCCCTTGTACGACTTGTCCCAATGGACGTCGCGGTTCACGGCCGAGTTGTTCTTGTTGATGGTGATGCGGTTAAGCGTCTCCTGGCTGTTGCCTGTGCCGAAAGCGGGGCCGCGGTTGGCATCCTGCGCATAGACCTGCATCCACTGCCAGGCCGCCGTATTGTCACGACCGGTCAAGCCGAACGAAGCACGGAGCTTCAGGTAATCGATGCCGGGACGGTCGGCCAACCAGGACTCCTTGGAGAGTACCCAACCGATAGAGGCCGATGGGAACGTGCCCCAATGGTTCTCGGGAGCAAACTTGGTGGAAGCATCCGAACGCAACAGGAACTCGAGCAGATACTTGTCGGCGTAAGCATAGTTGGCTCGACCGATGTAGGAAAGGGTACCTGACTCTGCACGAGTAAAGGTGACGATCTTGGTGTTGGCCTCAGCCGAATTGGACTGACCTGTGGTGAAAGGATAAGGATCGCTGACGTAACCATAGAGATACTCGTTCTCAGCCTCACTGCGCTCTATCGAGAAGAGGGCGCCTACATGATGCTGACCGAAGTCGCGGTTGTAGGAGACGTTGAAGTTGATCTGATAGTTGTCGGTGCGATTGGTATTGCGCGACAGGAACGAAGGCGAACCATTCGAAATGGTCATTGCCGTAAAGTTGTCAACAGCGAGCACCACGTCGTCGCCATAGCCGGCACCCGTCGGGGTGTAAAGGTGCGAACCCGTTCCGTAGCGGTTGTGGAGGGTATAGATGGTATAGTCCGTACCGTACTGGTTGGTCTTGCTGTTGTTGATGCTCTTCGAATAGGTGAAGCGGGCGGTGAGACCCTTCAGTGGCTTCCAGAAACCGAAGTCGAGGTCAAGACTGCCGCTGAAAGTCGTGTTGTTGTTCACCGTCTTGCTATAGTCGCCATTCTCCTGGAGCGTGTTGAACGAATAATACTGGTCGCTGTTCACCGAAGAATTGGTGGGACCATAAGATGCGATAGGTTTGCCATCGACCTCCTCAGGAATATAATAAGGATGGGTGAGCAGCAGGTTGTAGTCCTTCTCGCTGCTTGTGCCACCGACCTTCACGAGCGGGGTATTCTTGGTTCCATTGTCACCGCTGACAGTAAGGTTGGCCTTCACCCAGTTGCCGAGCTTGACATCGACGCCTGCACGATAGTTCCAGCGGCTGTAGTCGAGCTTGCCAAGGTTACCGTCCTGGTCGAAGTAACTGATGCCGGCGAAATAGGAAGCACGCTCGGTAGCGCCGCTGACATTGACCGAATGCTTCTGGGTGAATGCCGAACTCCAATACTTGTCGAGCAGGTCATAACTGAGACCCTGCATGGCTGCAAGTTCATCCGACTGGAAGAGGTCGGTCAGACGGTTGAGCGTCGTGTTCTTGGGGTCAGCAGCCTTCACGGCATTCCACAAGCGACCATAGTTGTAGGCCGAAAGCATCTTCGGACGAGCCACTTCGTCGGTAACACCCACCGAGCCCGAGTAGCTGATCTTCGGGGCACCCTGCTGACCCTTCTTGGTGGTAACAAGGATGACACCATTGGCAGCACGCGCACCATAGACAGCAGCTGCGGCGTCCTTCAGTACGGAGATTGACTCGATGACGCTTGGGTCGAGATTGTTGAAGGCAGTTGCGCCGAGGTTCTCGGTGGTATTACCTACCTTCACGTCATTCGGATAGATATATCCGTCGATGACGTAAAGAGGTTCCTGAGCAGTTACACCCACGTCACCAAGCGTATTGGTGTCACGGATCTTGATGGTGGCATTCTCGCCTGGACGAGCATCACCACCGCTCACACTCACACCATTGACCATACCGCTGAGGGTGGAAGCGAGGCCACCGCTCGAAAGGTCCTGGATGTCGTCCATCTGCACCGTAGCAACAGCACCGGTGAGGTGTGCCTTCTTCTGTACGCCGTAACCAACGACTACAACGTCTTCGAGCTGCTGGGCATCCTCCTTGAGGACAACCTGCTTGGTGTCACTGGGCACGGTTTCGGTAATATATCCGAGGAACATCACCTTGAGGGTCGATTTCTCGGGAGCTTGAATCACGTAATTACCGTCGATGTCGGTAATGGTTCCTGTGGTGGTTCCCACTACTTGAACGGTTGCGCCAATGATGGGTTCTCCCAACTCATCCACTACAGTACCCTTGACTGTACGGTTCGTCTGAGCCATGACCGAAATGGTCAGAAGGCTACAAACGACTGGCAAAAGTATTCTTCTGATTGCGCTTTTCATAATCATTCAAAGTATCGTGGGTCACCAAACTGCTTGGCAGCAGCAATGCCCTTGGTTGGGGTAAAATAGGACTTCAAACCATAGTAGGGGTCACCAAAGTTGATAGCCGAAGAAGACGGCATAGTCATACCGGGGTCATCTTCGGTTGCATACTTGCCCTTATCGGTGGCATCCACTTCGTTGCTTACACCCCAGATCACATTGTCATCTACCGTGAAATCTGCGGTGTTGTTGCGGATAGCCTTCTGAAGGAGATAGGTGTCGTAGAAGACATTCTTCTTCAAAGTGAAGGTAGTTCCGCTCTGGGGATAGTTGTTGAACCAGTGTGCACCGGAAAGCATACGCACGAAAGTGCTGTTCTGTACAACTACGCCACCTCGGCCTGCATAGGCGGGGCCATAGATCTTCTGTGGTGTTGCGTTCGAAGCGTTAGAGAGGCGAAGGAAGTATCCGCTGGCATTCTCCTGGAGGTTGTAGAGGGTACTGTTGGCAACGGTGAAGTTGAGGATGGTTCCTGTCGAAGCGCCATACATGCTGATGAATGCAGGGTTGGTGCTGTAGTCTGCCTCAATGACACAGTTGTTGATAGAAAGGTTGGTGAGGGCCCAGTTGGCCTTGCTGCCGCTGAAAAGGCTGCCCTTGACCTCGCGGAAGATGCAATCCTTGAGGATGACGTCGCCATCGAGGAAATAGACTTTCTGAGTGCCGCCATACTTAGCCTGCCAAGTCGGCTGGTCGTAGTAGAGCGAAGCATCAGGATTGGGATCGAGGCTGATGGGGGCAGCTGTGGTGTTCTCACAATCGAAATTGAGGAACTTCACGGTCAAAGGAGCCTGTGTGGTGATGCAGGCCTTGTCCTTTAAGACAATAGTGGCATGAGAATTCTTATCACTGCGAAGCTGAACGGGCTGCAGGCCGAATGCGACTGTATCACTCACCTCATAGGTTGCACCTGCCTCCAACTCGAAGGCCTGTACATCCTGGGTTCCTGTCTTCAGATTAGCCTTCACAAAGGCGGCCAGGTCCTGGCCACGAGGCACGATGACAGCAGCCACGAGGGTGGTGTAGTCGTTATAGACCAGGACATCGGAAGCCGAATTGCCCAACTTCTCATTGGCCATGGTCTGGATGGAAATCTGATACTTGGTGTCTTCCTGCTGCACAAAAGTGAGAGAGCAGCCATCGACAATGCTGTCATTGACTACGGCTATCGGGTTGGACGGGTCATCGACGATATCGACATTGACCAGATAACCACCGGCGCCATAGACCACTGGCCACGACATGACGGTGTAGGTAGCATCGGTGCTATTCTGCGTCGTGAAGCATGAGGCATCCAATTGAGGAGCACTCAGCTGCTGGTTACGCACGCCGGAATCATAGCTTTCGAGCTCTACGCCATCAGCGCAGGAAGTGGCAACCCATGCCAACGAGACACAGGCTGCAGCCATTAAAAACTTCTTGGTGATGTACATAGTGTGTGAAGATTTATAATATGTGTTGAAAAGAGGGAAAAGACCCTTGGCGAGGGCACAGAATGTCCAGCCAAGAGTCTTGTATTGTCAGATCGGACTATTAACGGATGACCTTCTTGCCGTTTACGATGTAGATCTGGCTAGGAGTCATCTCGTTGACACGCTGTCCACGGAGGTTGAAGATCGCGCCATTGGCAACCACATCATTCACGATGGATTCGATACCTGCGCCCTCGGGAACGGCGAGACGGACACAGTAGAAGTTGATAGCGCCATCGGGATAGGTGATGTCAGCTGTGCCAGCCTCAACGTTGGTCTCATGTACCTTGAAGACCTTCTTGGCAGCACCTTCAATCTCTACCTCGACATTGCTTTCGTCGAGCAGACCATTGTAGATCTCAGCCTCGTTCTGGGTAACGACGAGAGCGCGAACCGAAGAGCTGGAAGCTGAACGAGCCATAATCTGGAGCTTGCCGGCTACTGGGATGTTGACGGTGATGAAGCTGTTGGAGCTGCTCTTGCCACCGGTCTTCAGACGAGTGGTAAACTGCTCGTAAGAGGTCTCGTTGCCAAAGTACTGCTTGTTTTCGTCTACAGTGAACTTGCCATTGTTGTCGGTGATAACCATTGAGAAGTCACCATCAGCGTAAGATTCCTTAACCTCGGGGAAGGTAAGGGTATAATAGGTGTAGTTCACCTGTGGCTGCTCACCACCTTCGAAAGTGAACTCATAGCCACCGAAACCGATCTGTGAAGAATCCTGGAAGAGCCAGTAGGTCTTGCCAGCCTCAACCTTGACGAAGAGGTAGCCCCAGAATGGCTGGTTGCCGGCACCAATAACGTAAGGAGCGGTATCAACGCCTTCCTCGTTCACCTTGGCTGCATTGTGGATGTCCTGGATCTCAGCAGCGGTGAGGTACTTCTTGGCATTGTAGGTCACGGTCTCGCCATTGATCACAGCTTCCTTCTGCTCGTTCTGGCCGTTGATGTAGCCTTCAGCGGTGTAAGCAACAGGCTGCTTGCTCGACTCCTCAACAACGTAGGTGTTGCGGTTGCCCTTGTTCGACCAAACCTGAATCTTAAGTGTACCATCTACCTTGGGAGTGAACTTGTAGTAAAGACCCTGCATTGGCATCTCGTTCTTGTAGTTGTCGCCGTCCTCGGGACCATAGTAAACGTAGGTTGCACGATATTCGCCAGTGGGTTCGCCATCGCGAATAATCTCCTCGACGCCCATACCTACACAAGGATTGCCTGTACCTTGAATATAGTAGAAGTAAGGAGTCTCAAGACCTTCTTTAACGTCCTGAAGGTTGGTGCTCTTGGGCTGCCAGGAGATGGCATTCCATTCGGTAACGGTACCATCGGCCAGAATGGTCTTTGGAGTTGAGCCACCAACAGCGAGAACGTCCATGTTGGCAGTGCCAAAAGAAACCTCAGACGTGCTACCGGTAATATCTCCAACGGGGAAAACAGAGGCCATAGTGCTTGCATCGATAGCAGCGACATAACTTTCTGTCTCAGCCATAACTGCGCTGCCGGTCATGAGAGCAGCAGCAAAGAGGAAAAATTTCTTCATGAGCTAATAATTTTAATTATGTGGTTAGTAATATAGGTATATTTCTTTGTATATAAACGCTTTTGCGGTGCAAAGATACATTTTTTATTTAAAAAGTAATATACAATTTTCGGTTTTTTATCAAAAAATTTGTCTTTTCTTGCACTTTAGGGCAAAAACGCAGTGTTTTTGCCCATTTTTTTTGCGAAAATTATAAACTTAACGGATTCCATACGCATTCAACGTATCATAATTGTTGGCAAGATTATGCCAATCGATGCGACTTGAAGTAGGTATGCCATTGATCCACTTTTCGATGTTGGTGTAGCCATCACCGTTGATGTCGCCATTGGCATCACTGGGATCATTGGGATTGAGACCATTGGCCTTCTCCCACTCGTCGGGCATGCCATCGCCATCCGTATCCTGACGAGGTTCACCCTTGTATTCCGGATAACCGCCCATCTGCTTAGGATCGACAATGATGCCAAGCTTATAGCTGTCTTTGCCCATGCGGCGGAACTTGAACGAACCATCCTCAGCCTGTGACTTGGGCGAAAGACCTGACACATCGCCTTGATACGATTCCGCATCTGCAACATAATAAGGAGTCTTGGTGCGTACCTCCTCGATGATGCGCTCATCGACAATGTCACGACAAGGAACAGTAGCTCCAGCGTGTTGCAACACGTAGTCATAGGCTTCCTGGGCTGACAGGATATGCAGGAAAGGCATGGCAGCAGGACGAACCTGACGCATGTACGACTCATGTCCATCGCAACCGTCATTGTCTTCCACCTGAATACCACCCGCCCAGTTGTCGGCTGTAATGGCAGGGAAACCTTCCATAATATTACCTTCGGCAAATACGCGGCCATAGACATGATGATCGAGCTTCGAACGGCCCGATTCGGGCTTCAGGATGCGGTGGCTGATGGGTCCTTCAGTTGGAGTAGCCGGGCCAGGTCGATAGTAGTTGTTGATGAAGTTGAACTGAGCAGAGTAATCGCCGCCATCAGCTGTGCGATGTACCCAGTTATAGACTACATTGTTGACAAAGTTGAAGATGCCGTTCCAACCGATCGAAGGATTGCGTCCACAGTTCGAAGCCCACAAGTTTCGGATGAATGCTGCATTCTCGCCGCCCAATGTCGAACCGAAAGCATGATTGTAGGTGTCGAGCGCCTTCGCCGAAATGGTGTTCTGAATGGTCACATTCACCGTGGGATACTTATAGGGCGTGGTCTTGTACTGTCCCTCCGATTCATCATACATATGACGATAGAACGAAATGTTCTCGTCCAGTCCCCACTCACACGAACAGTGGTCGATCATAATATTTCCTACGGGATTACCGCCAAACGAATCCTCACGATGCTCCACACCCGTTTCACCACGGCGGAAACGCATGTGACGAACGATGACATCGTGTGTATTGACGGCAAACGATTCTCCTGCAATGCAGACACCATCGCCAGGGGCTGTCTGTCCGGCTATAGTGATATATGGAGCTCGAACATTGATGGGCGTTTCCAATCGGATGACACCAGCAACGTTGAAGACTACAATTCTCGCACCACCGGCCTCACAAGCCTCGCGGAATGAACCTGGTCCGCGGTCATTGAGGTTCGTTACGACATAAACCTTGCCACCTCGGCCTCCGAAAGTGTACATGCCACCGCCTTCAGCGCCAGGGAAAGCCGGGATATCGGCTTGTGGCAGGTCGTAAGGACGATGTGCCCACTTGACATAGGGACGACCTTCGCGCGCCTCCTCCTCGATGACGGGGAGCGCCTTTTGCCATGCGATATTCGACATGGAATCCTCATACTGGGCCTTGGCTGCCCATCGGGCATTGGCTTCGCTCGTCACTTGAGGATACTGAGCTCGCAGACCCAGCGAACAGACTGACAAGACAAGTGTCAGAAATAATGTGCGTTTCATAAAAGGGGAAAAATTAGTTTTTGATTACTTGTTCTTCTCTGCGCGACGTTTCTTCACGTAGTCTGAATACATTTGCTTCCAGTTACGTCCATGTGTGTTGAAGTAGAGCTCGCACTTGTCCTTGGCAATGCCGAAGATCTCGGAAATCTCCTTCATCGACTTGAAATCTATGGCGGCCTCGCGTGCCTCTTTCAGATATGCCAGGCAAACACTGTCCTCCTCGGCAGTCATCTCAGGCACAATGTCGTGGTAGCCCTTCAGTGTGAAGGCCACCTTGCCGATGGTGTATTTGTCGAGCACCTGCTCGACCTGCTCTTCGGTAAGTTCCCTACGAAGTTGTGCCATGATGCTGTCGTGATAGGCACGAGGCTGGGCACCATCGGCGATGATGTCAAGATCGACGGGGCGCAGACGTTCTCCTGTGCGAGGATTGATGCCGTGGGGCACTGTGGTCTGACCTGGATGATCGTTGTGCCACTTGGTGACGGCCTTGAGATGATTGAAGATATAATTACGAACGCGCTGGGTCTTCTTTGCATCACCAAGATTCAACGAAGCGGCCCATTCGTCGGCCTTCTCCTCAAGCCCGGCTGCCCAACGCAAGTCGAAGTAGAGTTGCTTGCCGTCCTTGTCGAAGTTCTGCTCCACGAGGTTCTTCACATTGGTTTCGAAGTTGGCGGGAGCAGTTTCACCTGTCGGATACCAACGGCCCTCGGCATCCTGTGCACCTCCGAAACTGAAAAGCTTGTCGTATGTCTCGATGGTTACAGGTTCCTCATTCATATTCTCAGTCGGCAAGTTCCAAACCTCCTGGAAGAACGAATAGACGGCGTTGCGTTTCTTGGGCTTGAAGTCGTGACGGCCATTCTCTTCGAAAAAGAATGACAACTGATCCTGCGCATCATAAAAGCCATAGATGCGACGCATATAAGGCTCCTCGATGGTGGGATAGGTGTGCGTCCAGTCGCCATCGTCGCCAATCAGGCGCATAGGCTTGGGTGCAAAGGTGGCAGCAAGTTCGATGTTGCAGGTCCCTCCCTGGCTATATTGGATGGGCATTCCGCTCTCGCAGGGGCAACCTCCGTCGAAATGACTGCACACCGAAGCCACGGGACAAAGGGCAGTGAATCGGTCGTCGATGGTGGCCAAAAGCACGGCGTGTGTGCCACCGCCCGAACCACCATTGGCGCCTACACGGGCAGCATCGACGTCACGGCGTGTCAAGGCATAGTCGAGCAGACGCTCTCCACAAAGTGCCTGATAGGTGTGGGCCAACGAACTCTGATGCGCATCCTTGCCCACCTGCAGTTCCGATTCGCCCCAACCAAAGGTATCATAGCTGATGCAGATGGCACCCATGCGGGCCAATGTCGCAAAGCGCACCTGCAGGTCCTGGTTGTAACGACCGTCGGCCCAATGTCCGTTGGGACAGATGATGACGGGATAACGACCATCACGTGTAGCAACAGCCTTCTTGGCAATCTTATTGTTGGGCAAATAGATTGAGCCGCACACATAATATCCTGGCAACGTCTCAAGCGCGATGTTCTGCACGGTATAGCCGTCATATCGGCGCGGCTTGCCCAGAATGGGTTGGATGGGCACACATTTTTCGAGCAACGGGTCGATGCCGAGGCGCTCGCGCACTTCACGACGCAAAGCCACACGTCGGGCCTCCCATTCCTCCTTGTTGCTGTAGAGTGTGTTCAGATAGTTGACCATCTTCTCGCCATCCTCGTCAAATCGGCGCGGATATTCGTAGGGCTTGATCTTATAGACACCCTTTCCCTGGTCCCACGCCTTGAAGTCGAAGACCGAAAGGATATTGCGCAAGGTCTCGTCGAGGCTATAAGGACGGATGCGCGAGTCGGCATAGTTCAACACCAACCCTGTCGTATCGACATTGTATTTGAAACGCACACCGAACTGCTGCTCAACACGATCGAGCACCTGGCCCAAAGGCCGTGCCATCTTGTTGTCAGAAGCCATCGGCTGTGCCTGCAATGTGGCCAACGAGAGGGTGGATGCAAAAAGAAGCGAGAGTAAGATGGATTTCATGTGTGAAAGGAATGGTATAAGAGAACAATAAAAGGAAGAGCCTTCGGAGTATTCCGAGTAATCAGAGTATTCCGAATATTCAGAGAACTCCGAGTAATCAGAGAACTCCGAGTAATCAGAGAACTCAAAGCCTTCGGAGCATTCAGAAAAACTCCGAATACTCCGAAGGCTCAAGGTTTTTTACTTCACCGTGGCGAGGAAGTAGTTCTTCTTACCCTTCTGGGCCACGAGGTACTTGCCCTGCAGAAGATCAGCGTCGGTGAGCTGCTGGTCGAAAGCAGCAAGTTTCTGCTTGTTGACCGAGATGCCGCCACCCTGGACGAGTTTGCGGAACTCACCCTTCGAAACACCCATGCCCTCGGCAAGGATATCGACGGCACGACCCTCGTTGAACACTTCGCGGCTCACCTCGAACGAAGGAACCGATTCGAAGATCTGGAGCAAGGTGGTCTCGTCGAACTGACGAAGCTGCTCGGCACCGCTGTTCGAGAAGAGCAGTTCGGAAGCGGCTACGGCAAGTTCCCAATCTTCCTGCGAATGTACCATGATGGTCAGTTCCTTGGCCAGACGCTTCTGGAGGGGACGGAGGTGCGAAGCCTCGGCCTGCTGACGCTCCAACTCCTCAATCTCTTCGCGCTCGAGCGAAGTGAAGATGCGGATGTAGCGCTTGGCATCGTCGTCGGCCACGTTGAGCCAGAACTGGTAGAACTTGTAGGGAGAGGTGCGCTTGGGGTCGAGCCAAACGTTGCCCTGCTCGGTCTTGCCGAACTTCTTGCCATCGGCCTTGGTGATGAGGGGACAGGTGAGAGCGAAAGCCTCGTTGCCGGTCACTTTGCGAATCAGCTCGGTACCCGTGGTGATGTTGCCCCACTGGTCGGCGCCGCCCAACTGCAACTTGCAGTTCTTATGCTCGTTGAGGTAGAGGTAGTCGTAGCCCTGCAGAAGCTGGTAGGTGAATTCGGTGAACGACATGCCCTCGGCACCATTCTCGCCCGTGAAGCGACGCTTCACCGAATCCTTCGACATCATATAGTTGACGGTGATGAGCTTGCCGATGTTGCGAATGAAGTCAAGGAACGTGAAGTCCTTCATCCAGTCGTAGTTGTTGACGAGCTCGGCGTGGTTGGGAGCATCGCTCTCGAAGTCGAGGAACTTGGCCAGCTGCTTGCGGATGCATTCCTGGTTGTGACGAAGCATCGGCTCATCGATGAGCACGCGCTCCTTCGACTTGCCCGAAGGATCGCCAATCATACCCGTGGCTCCACCAATCAGTGCATACGGCTTATGACCACAACGCTGGAAATGCCGGAGCATCATCACGCCAACAAGGTGGCCGATGTGCAGAGAATCGGCTGTGGGGTCAATACCGAGGTATGCGGAGGTCATCTCCTTCTGAAGTTGTTCTTCGGTGCCAGGCATCATGTCCTGAATCATGCCGCGCCATCTAAGTTCTTCTACGAAATTCTTCATCGAATGAATCTATGATTTTTAAGTGTTAATTATTCAATGTTAAATAAAAAGTGTGCGCAAAGATAGTATAAATAACGCAAAAAACCAAATTTTTGAACAAAAATAAGCCTCGAGAATCACTTTTGGTACAAAAAAGTCATTCATTGTCAAATTTATTTTGTATCTTTGTCGCGAAATAACACTAAAAAATTACGTTACTATGAAAAAGCTACTGACTGCCTTAAGCATGCTGATGCTGTGTGTTCCTTCCTTCTCGCAGGAGGTCGAGGAAATCCATGTCTATGATGCCATCTCGTTTGTCCATGCCCTGCGCAGCAATCGTGTCGTCGTGGTGGAAAACAACATCGACTTTGAGAATGAACTCGAGAATCTTGCGAAGTACAACCCGGACGAGATCAAGGTCTATCGCGAATATGACAAGGGCGACCTGAAGGAACTTGTCAAAATGACCAACTATCCCTATCTCACTATGGAGAACGATGGTATGCAGCTCAATCTGCGTGAGGTTCACAACCTGACCATTCGCGGCCCCAAGGGCACTAAGCCCCTACTGCGCATCCAGCCCCGCTATGCCTACGTGCTGCGCTTTACCGACAGCGACAATATCCGGCTCGAGAACCTCGTCATGGGACATACCGAAGGCGGATACTGCGAGGGTGGCGTAGTTGCATTCGAGGACTGCCGGGATGTCACCATCGACCACTGCGATCTCTATGGATGCGGTATGGAAGGCATCAACTTCACCCGCAGCATGGAGCTCAAGTTCACCAACAGCATCATCCGCGACTGCACCTATCAGATCATGGATATCGACACGAGTCGCGACATCTTGTTCGACAACTGTATCTTCACCCGTAACAAGGAATTCACCCAGCTCATCCTTCGTGGCAGCGTGAACATCCTTTTCCGCAATTGCCAGATCCTCAACAACCAGGGTTCGCTCATCAGCGTATCGGCTTGTGAAAATGTCAAGATGGAGAATTGCAACATCAGCCACGACTTCGGCCATCTTGGCGACATCGAGGATATCGTACTCGAAGGCTGTACCATCTGGGGCAGCTTTGGCGTCAAGGAGGAGAAAGAATAAAAAAACGTAACATCATGAAGTCAAGAATTTTCAACCTCATCCTGTTCTTCGTGCTCTTTACCTTTGGCGCACAAGCCCAGGTCAAGGGACACGAGTATTACTGCTGGACGGGTTCCCTCGCCAAGAACATTGACTGCGAGATTCGCATGGAGCACGACAACGACCATCTTGCCCTGGGCGAGATCATCTACTATCGCAAGAAGGGCAACACATCGAGCATCTCGCTCTACGGCACCATCAAGCAGACCGGCAAGGGCCTCAACGTCGAGCTCTTCGAGTACCTGCCCAGCGGCAAGAACACCGGCATCATCAGCATTACGATTCAAAACGGACAGCCCCAGTTCTTTACCTGGAGCAGTCCCGACAGCAAGACGCGCTACAACTTTAACCTCAAGGAGACACGTGCCTTCCCCTTCGACGAAGTGCAAACCTATTTCCAGCCGCTGAAGGAAGGTGAGGATGCCGATGGTGTCTATGTAAGCACCAATCGCTTCGATGCTTCTACCTCCCCCTTCACCCGATTGGAACTGAATCGTACCGGCGATGCCTATTTCGCCCTCAATTTCGTCAACCCCGAGACCGAAAACTTCCTTCAGATGGTTGCTGCGCGGACAAGCCCAAGCCGCATATACGTACCACAGGATCAGAACTTGCAACCGACTGCAATGGAAGTGCGTCTCTTCCGCAATTTCGTCTATGTTTACGTCATAGCTGACCCTGAGAAAACATTGAGTAAGATAGGACCAATCAGCAATTTCTATTTCCGGAAGCCCGACGAAAGGATCATCAACTGGCCCACCTTCAATGGGGATCGTTTCGAAAACATTACAGCTGCACGTCTCGTGGATGGTGTGGTCAGCATCTACAACAACCCCGAACTTGTGGTTAGTTCGTCCTACTTGCAGGGAGATGACATCATGGCCAGCAAGGGTTGGGTAAATCTTGAAAAAGTGACACCCGGTGTGAAAGACATCTTCGTTGCCGACATCGGACAGGACACCAACCCCGTGCTTGGCATCCTCAACCAGGACGGCACCGTCCAGATTCTCTCGCTCATCAATTCGGCTCCGAAAGGAATCACCTGGGTTTCACGCCCATTGCCCGACCAGAAGGATATCGTGCGGTTTGCTTTCACCGACCCCGATGCAGAGGTTGATTATTCGACATTCTATGGCATTGACAAGGAAGGAAAGTATCACGAGATATACATCTGCACCCTCGATGGCGACTGGGAGATGGACAAGGTTGTTCGCGAAGACGGAACTCCAGCTGGTTCCTGGATCTGCATCTCGCCCGAATGGAAAATCGATTTCCACAACGATGTCAATTCCGACAATGGAGGCTATATCCACAACTACTATGGCACCATCTGGCCCGCCGACGAGAACTTCGAGACCTTCGAATACCACTTCACCGAGCAGAACGACAGCCGCGACAAGTTCCAGCAGATGGAATGTGACATCAAAGGCACGTTCAAGGTCGAAACGGGATATGACCCTGAAGAGGAGGTCTTTTTCCTCATGATCACCCCACTCACCGGCTTGAATTTCGAAGTCCCCAAAGGCCAGTCAGGCAAGTTCAAGAAGATTCATGTGGTGGGATAAGACATAATAACTCTCGTATCTTTAAGTGGAAAAACGATTGAATAGAATACGAAAGGGCAACTGACGACAGCTTACCAGTCTGCGGTTGCCCTTTCATACCTTAAGAATAATCATTACACATCAGATAAAAACATAATATGAAACAAACACTACTCCTTTCTATATTATTATTGTCAACTACTCCAACTATTGCCCAAACTCTTGCTGAAAGGAACTATCCACCCAAAAACGCCCAAGTAACAGTAGAAAGCTCCAATCTTCCGCTTGTGTGGATAACGGTCTCTGACACCCTAAGTCGCTATTCCCGGACTTTAGGGCACATGAAAGTCATTAACAATGCAAACGGGGTAAATTATGCCGATACTGTGAGCCATCAGAACCAGACAGTTGAGTTCGACGGTCCGATTTCCATCAAGTGGCGTGGTGCTTCTTCATTCGGTTATGACGGAACTCAGACCAAAAAACCGATGTCTGTAAGGACCTTGAAAACCGAAGATATAAACAGTAAAAAAGACAAAGTCAGTTTGCTCGGATTGGGGAAAGACGACGACTGGTGTTTCCTTGCCCCTTGGCAGGATGCCAGTTATATTCGAGACATCCTGACCATGGAGATGGCGCGTGGCGGTTACGTCTTTACGCCACACATGAAATACTGTGAGGTGTTTTTCAATGGCATATATTATGGCTTATTTATCCTCAGCGAACGCGCCACTAAAGGCAGCAAGCGACTTAATCTTTGGGATTACGGACTTGATGCGGATGGCAACTCTATCGATGACACTACTGGAGATTTCCATGTTGAGATTGACCGACCTGAAAACAATTTCTCGCACGAAAAGGAGCCACACTATACATCAAAGTATCATCCTGTTTATACTGACTGGACTGAAATTCCAAATAAGTATATTACCTACCAATACAAGGATCCTGACGAGGAAGATTTTGCTGAATTACCAGGTGCAAGGGAAGCATTACACAAGGCCATTGATGACATGGAAGACGCTTTCTATGCCGAAGATTACAAAGAGCATTATGCCGATTTTATCGACATAGAATCTTTTATGGACTATGAAATAGCACAAGAATTGTGCGACAACATGGATGGATATCGTCTCAGCACGCCAATGTACAAGTATAGCTCTACTCATGCCCAAGCCACTGGCGATAATGACAAGTGGAAAATGGCTTTGTGGGATTTCAATCTTACTTATATTACCAGCACCGCCGACCACATGAATCCAGGTCGTTCAGAATGGCGTTACACAGCAAATGATATTCTCGTTGACGATGTTCTAGACAAAGACGAATTGATCCCCTTCTATTGGCAAAAGCTTATGGAAGACGAGACTTATGTTAATGGGATCAGAGCCCGCTATACGCAAAGAAGACTGTCCAATTATACCAAGGAACGAATTACAAGCATCTGTGACTCTTTGCAACAAGTTCTTGACCAAGGTGCTGCAACACGTGATCAACAAGCATGGAAACGCACGACGTTAAAATGGAAGAACCTAATTACCTCTACCAAACAATTCATCGACAAACGTATGGCATGGATGGATGAACGGTGGTATGACGAAAATCTTCTACAGGATTTGAATCTCGAAGGAACAACCCTTTGGAAAGATGACTCGTGGAACACTCTTTGTCTTCCATTCCGTCTCGCCACGCTGGAAGGGACACCGCTGGAAGGAGCCACAATCAAGACGCTTGTCAGCTCAGACTATAAAGATGGCACCCTCACCCTTAATTTCACAAAAAAGAACATCACTTCCATCAGCCCAGGCAAACCATACATCGTAAAATGGGATGAAGGTGAGAACAACGAAAATCCAACGTTCACAAACGTAATATACTCGGAAAAGACTGAGCCCATCGAAACAGATTATATTGATTTTGTAGGCACTTTTTCGCCCCTACCCCTTGCGGCCAACGATTTCACTACACTTTATCTTGGCGCTTCCAACACCCTTTATTATCCAGTCGTTGATGTACCCCTGAATGCCTATCATGCCTACTTTAAACTGAAGAATGGACTCTCAGCCGGAGGCAGTCAGAATGCACCTATTCGTTCGCTTATTCTAAACTTCGACGGAGAAAGTGTCGAAAGCATACGAACAATCATTCCTGATGACAGCCACCAGACAGTCGAAGATATTTGGTACACAATTGATGGCATCCGTCTGAACGGCGAACCTTCCAAGAAGGGTATCTATATCCGAGAAGGAAAGATAGTTTCTGTCGAATAGCCTTGTTTTTGTAGCGAGCTTTTCGGCAAAATCGAAAACAAAAGCGGATAATATCGCGAAGCGCACCACCCTTTTAGAGTGGTGCGCTATTTTACTTTGCCTGACTGATTTTATAGCTGGTCATTCCACGCTGCTCGGTAGAGAACTCCATCGAAATAGCAAACACCGGCTTTCGTTCCGCCTTATAGGCATCGACATAGTGACGGTCGGCAATCTGTTCTTCGGCAGCTTCCTCGCCACCGTTTGAGTCCATCTTCATCTCCATCACAAGAATACACTTGGGATGATGGGCCACAAGGTCAATACGCCCCCTGGCCACATGCCGCTCTTCCTCAAGTTCACAGTCACAGAGATAGAAAATGTGCTTGACGATAAATACAAAGCGCTCCTCCAAGGCTTTCCGACCGTTGTCCTGAGAGTATGGCGTGCCAGCAATAATTGCTTGTAGGTTCTCCATGGCTGTAGGAACGTCGAGTTGATTAAGAGCCAGCTTAATCCGATTGGTACAGTTTCTTACCTCCTGACTGTTCTTTGACAAGGCATTGGGAAGCACTATTCTATACAAAGCCTGACGTACCTCCCTGTTCGGGAATCCCAGAGTATAGAAACCGTCGCTATAATCCTTGATGGTCAGATAGCCTGCCTGATAGAGGAACAGGGTTACGTCAGTAGCATTGGCATCAGACTCTTCAAGGAAGAGCCGCTCAATTATGCTACCCTCATAATCTATCTCTTTACTGCCGAAACGTTCGAGCATGATACTCAACATCTGGTTTCCTCCAGTAGATACCCAATAGTTCATCATGTCGCGGTCGCTCAAAGCGTTGATGACACTATAAGGATTGAAAACGCCTTCACCCCTCCAGTTAAAATGATAGCCATCGTACATGGCTTCCATCTGAGCGATTGCCTCTGGTTTGGTTATCTCTTTCTCTTCGGCCAAAGCCTCCAGTTCCGCATCAAACTCCTGCACCAACTCATCCTTCGTGATACCGCAAACTGTGGCATATTCCTTTTTGAAGCTTATGTTTACCACGGTGTTCAAAACTGAGAACAGCGACAGTTGCGTGAACTTCATGATGCCCGTCAGAAAGAGACATTTCAACAGGTGGCTGCCTGTCTTGAAACAAGGGAAGAAATCACGATAGATGTTCTTCATTGCCTCTTGCTCATCTTTTAGGAAGAGCGTATTCTGAAGAGGTGCATCATACTCGTCAACCAAGACGGCTACCTGCTGTCCTGTCTTGTAGTAGGCTTCCTTCATCAGAACTATCATTCGGCTGCTCAAATCTGATTTCGGTTCTGTGATGTGCAATTCGGCCTCATAGTCTATTATTGAATCTTCAATTACATTTCTCAACTTTTCAGCTGTGCTGATGCCGCTAAAGTCGAAATGGAATACCTGACGCTTGGGCCACTCTTTTTCCAGTTCCATGATTTTAAGGCCTTGGAACAAATCACTTCTTCCGGAAAAATAGCAATGGAGTGTACTTGCAAGCAAACTCTTTCCGAAACGACGCGGACGAGAAAGGAAACAGAACTTGTAGCTATTGGCGATTTCCCACACCATATCGGACTTATCCACGTAATGATACCCACCATTACGCAGTTCCTCAAAATTCTGTATGCCTATCGGTAGTTTTTTATTCAGTCTATCCATCATAAAGCGTCTTAATGCATGTCCGACATTAATGATTGCATATCCTCGGGAATCCCCTTACAATACATCTCTAGTTTATCCCTTGACCTTCACCACCATTCCCGGCGTGGTGTCAATTTCGTAATCGCCATTCTCGAGCTGCTTCACACCTTGACCGGAAAGTGCGGTCTTGCTGCGGAGGATGAGCTTGCCGCCGATCTTCGACTTGATGGAGGTCGAAGTGAGCTTGCCGTTCTTCCAGCTGATGCTGACCTCGAAGCCGCCACGGGCACAGAGACCTGAGACGCTGCCCTCCTTCCACGCATCGGGCAAAGCGGGGAGCAGATGAACGAAGCCATCCTGACTCTGCACGAGCATCTCGGCGATGCCGGCAGTCACACCAAAGTTGCCATCAATCTGGAACGGTGGATGCGCATCGAAGAGGTTGGGGAAGGTGCGTCCGTCGGGATATTCTCGCTCCATACCCTCGTTGGGAAGAATGCGCAACATATTGCTGATGATCTTGAACGCATGGTTGCCGTCCTGCATACGCGCCCAGAAGTTGGTCTTCCAGCCAAGGCTCCATCCTGTGGCCTGATCGCCGCGCTGCTCGAGCGTCTTGCGAGCTGCGGCGAAAAGTGCCGGGGTGCGCGTGGCACTAATCTGATTCGATGGATAAAGGCCGTAGAGGTGCGAGATGTGACGATGCTGGTCGTTCGGATCGTCGATGTCCTCCAGCCATTCCTGCAACTGTCCATACTGGCCCACCTTCATCGGAGGCAATTGTGCGATGGTCTTTTGGAGTGTTTCCTGATAGGCTTCGTCACGACCGAGGATACGTGCTGCCTGCAGCACATTGTTCATCACATCGAAGACAATCTGGTTGTCCATCGTGCAACCTGCACAGAGGTTCGATTTGCGGCCCACGCCTCCATGCTCGGGACTTACCGAAGGAACCACCACCAGATAACCCGAGTCGGGATGCTGCACCAGGAAGTCGAGGAAGAAGTCGGCGGCACCCTTCATAATGGGATAATACTCGGCGAGGAACAAGGTATCGCGTGTAAACTGATAGTGCTCCCAAAGGTGCGTGGTAAGCCAAGCGCCTCCACTGGGATACATACCCCATGGAGCTCCATCCACGGGTCCGGCAATGCGCCAGAGGTCGGTGTTGTGGTGAGCTACCCAGCCCCCGCAATCATACATCACCTTCGCCGTCTTGGCGCCCGTTTCGCTCAGGTCGCGAATCATCGAGAAGAGCGGCTCGGCAGTCTCGCTGAGGTTGCAGACCTCGGCCGGCCAATAGTTCATCTCGGCGTTGATGTTGATGGTGTATTTGCTGTCCCAAGGTGCATTCTTCTTGTCGTTCCAGATGCCCTGCAGGTTGGCTGGCTGTCCGTCCTTGCCCCAAGATGACGAGATGAGCAGGTAACGTCCGTAGTTGAAAAGCAACGACACCATACCCAGGTCGGGCACCGAATCCAGACTGTTGTAGAACGAGGCCAGACGTGCATCGGTTGCCAACTCGTAGTTGCCGGTATGACTGCCAAGATCAAGTTTCACACGATTGTAGAGCCCCTGATAGTTGGCGATATGACGTGCCAGCAGGTCATCGTAACTATATCGACGAGCAGCAGCAAGGCGGCGTGCATTCTTGGCAGCAGGGTCACCGCTCACGTCATGATAGTTCACATAATTGGTGGCTGCGCTAATGTAGAGGGTCACCTCCGTAGCTCCATCCACACGGATGCATTGACGTCCGTCGATCTCTCGGGTCGAAACCTCGCCATCGCATGCGATTTCGGTGCGACACTGGGCTGTCAGTTTCGACACGATGCCTTCGTGGTCCACGCCTTCGATGATGGCAATCAATGTGTCACCATCGACTACGGTCTCGTAGTCGTAGTCACACTGATGATCGAGGAAGAAGCTCATTCGTGCCGGTGGGCCAGCTTTGAAGCGAACCACAATGATGCTATCGGCCATCGAGGCGAATGCCTTGCGGGTGAAAAGGGCATTATCGGCATGGAATGTCACTTCGGCAGTTGCATCCACGAGGTTGAGCTCGCGTTCATAGTCGGTAATCTCGCCAAGGCTGTCGTTCAGAATCTTCAGACTGCCCAGCGTGAGATACTTCATGCCGTGGGGACCCACAATGAATCGGCGGTTCACAATCTTCTGTGCCTCGTCCTCACGCCCCTGGAAGATCAGGCTGCGCACCTGGCTGAGGTAATACTTCGACATGGTACTGTTGTTGTCATGCGGTCCACCGCTCCAGAATGTCTCTTCGTTGAGCTGGATTTCATCCTCCTGCACGCCACCATAGATCATGGCTCCCATGCGGGAATTACCCAACGGGAGCGCTTCGAGCCACGTCGTAGCAGGCGCGTCGTACCACAGGCGCTGGTCATTGTCCTTCGGACTCTCTTCGGTACATGCCGACAAAACAAGCGCTCCAGCCAAAGCCAGAAGTAAATGCTTCTTCATAGTTATTAATTGAATCCAACAATTGTTAATTGTTAATTATTCATTGTTAATTGCTAACATTATTTTTTGTTTTCCTCTGCACGTGGAGTACCTTTTCCAAAACGCTTATAGATATAAGCCACAGCGCTTTTGCTGTTATATCCCGTTGCCTTGGCCACCTGGTCGAGGGTCTCTTCGGGATGTTCCTTGAGGTATTTTTCAACGCGGATGAAGACGGATGCGCTTACGATCTCGCCCAAAGTGTTGCCTACAAAGATCTGTAAAACGCTATTGAGTTTGTTCTGATCAAGATTGAGATATTCTGCCACTTCCTTGGCTGTCGTGAACTTGTGGCTGTAGATTGCCTCGCTGACGGCATCGAGTAGTTGGTTTCCAGTGACCTTCTCCGGATAGGTGAAAAGGTCACCTATGGTGTAAGGTGGTGTGAAAGGTTTACGGTCTTCTTTCTTTACTTCGTGAGGACGACGCCCCACAGGCATACTTGATGTTCCCATATTGTAAAAACTATTTTCGGGCGCAAATATACGGCTTATTTTCAATATCTCCAAATTTTTTTATAAAAAAATAGACAAAACCCTCCAATAGACGACTTTCCATCGTTTGAGTCCAATTCTCTTTAGTAAATTGGACCGAAACTGTCGGACGGGTCCAATTCCATTTACTAAAATGGACCGAGACTATCGGATGGGTCCAATTCCATTTACTAAATTGGACCGAGACCATCGGACGGGTCCAATTCTCTTTACTAAATTGGACCGAGACCATCGGACGGGTCCAATTCCCTTTACTAAATTGGACCGACACTATCGGACGGGTCCAATTCCCTTTACTAAATTGGACCGACACTATTGGACGGGTCCAATTCCCTTTAGTAAATTGGACCGGCACTATCGGACGGGTCCAATTCCATTTAGTAAATTGGACCGAGACAATCAGACGGGTCCAATTCCATTTAGTAAATTGGACCGAGACATTCAGACGGGTCCAATTCCATTTAGTAAATTGGACCCGTCTGAAAGGATATAGATTCCAGCTTAAAATGCTACTTTTCCACATTCGTGAGAATGCCCACGTAGCCTCTCGCATTAGCGAGTTTCAGCTTCAGCGGCTTGTCGGAACGAATAACTACGCTTTTGTGCTCGCAGGAAGTGGCCTCCTTGTTAGCCTGCTTGCCGTCGCGCCAAATATCGTCTGTATTACTTTACAAGGCTCTTGATAAAGAGGAAGAAATCCGATATTAGTTCACAAATAATGTCAAACAACGAATTGGAAGGCTCACCTTCGTTATTTGTAGTATTATTTGAGGGCATCACAATCTTTTCAAATTCATTCCAATATTGGGCTTTTTCGTAGGTTTCCTTTCTGCCTCTAGGTACATGAAGGAGGCAGGACTTTTTATCTACATTATCAAACGTATTACCTTTTATAGTCGCAGGAATCCCTCCTTCTGCGAAGATTGAAGTAAGCCCCGTACAATCACTGAAAGCTGAATAGCCAATAGTTCTTACACTATTAGGAATTCTCATTGAGATTAGGCCAGAGCAACCTTCGAATGCATAATCCGCAATAGATATCACATCAGAAGGTATTATTGTACTTCGACAACCGGAAACAAGAGTGTTCGCAGATGTTTCAATGATTGCATTGCAATCGTTTCGGGAATCATAAACTACATTTTGGGAATCGACACAAATAGAAGCAAGATTGCTACAAGAGCCGAAAGACGAATGCCCAATCGTTCTTACATTTCGAGGGATTCTAATGGAAGTCAAGCCTGCACATCCATAGAAAGCATCTTTTCCAATTGCTGTCACACTGTTCGGAATCACAATGGAAGTCAAGCCTGTGCATTTGGTGAAAGCGTACTCATTAATGGATAAAACGCCGTTCGGGATTTTTGTGTTTTGACAACCCTTAATCAAACAATTATTGGAGGTCTCGATGATGGCATTGCAATTATTTCGGGAATCATAAACAGCATTTTGAGAATCGACACAAATAGAAGCAAGATTACTACAAGAGCCGAAAGCCGAGAGCCCAATCGTTCTTACATTTCGGGGGATACTAATGGAAGTCAAGCCAGTACAACCATAGAAAGCACCATCTCCAATTGCTGTCACACTGTTCGGAATCACAATGGAAGACAAGCCATTGCAATCGAAAAAAACTCCATCACTTATTGAAACTAATCCATAGGAGAGTTTTGCAGTAGACAAACTGGAACAATTACGAAAAGCTTCCTTTCCAATGGTCTTTACGCTGAAAGGAATATCAACAGAAGTCAATCCAGTGCATTTGATGAAAGCTTGGTCTTCAATCGTTGTTACACTTCGAGGTATTTTTATGGAAGTCAAGCCAGTACACCAACTAAAAGTGCCAGATTTAATTGATGAAACACCATTCGGAATAACAATGCTTTTCAAGTTCTTACAGCCGCGGAAGGCAAATCCTCCGATTGTTTTCACCTGATTCGGAATAGTAATGGAAGTAAGTTCGAAACACCTAAAAAAGGCAGCTTCTCCAATCGATGTAATACTATTTGGAATATCAACAGATATCAGCTCGGTGCAATCCATGAAGGCTCTGCTGCCAATGCAGGATACAGGATACTCTTTCCCTCCATAAAAAATGGTAGAAGGAATCTCGATGTGACCTTTATACTTGGTTTTATCAAAAGTAACTTCAGCATAGCATTCACTGATGATATTATAGTAAATACCATTGATTTCAACTTCAGAAGCTCCCACCAAAGATGGAAGAAGAGCAAGAGAGATTAGACTTACAAGGTTCTTCATAGAAATCAAATATTTATAGTTTGGTCGATTCGTTGCAAATATGGTGATTTTCTGAATACCTTCCAAATTTTTTTCAATGTTTTTTTTGCGTTTCCGACTAAATGCACATTTTTACCGATGAAATACATAGCCAGTTTTTTGAAGGTGGCAAATTTGACATATTTTTCAGGAAAATGTCTATTTATTATTTAGGACAAGTGTGGCGCTGATACTTTGATTATGGCAATCGTGTCTTTTTTTGCACACGTGTCGAAGATTTTATGTAAAAAAAATAATTTTATCAACATAAAAAACACACCACGGCGGCATTTATCAAGCGACATCGCATGAAATCGACAAGCGCTGTCCAATCGGCTGCAAAGAAGCTTATGGAATACTCCACTCAAATCAAGGCAAGTACTAACAAAATGCAGAAACGCGTCCGATTTTGCGACGCGTTTCTGCATTTCTTTTCAATCTAAGGCTGCAAGAAGGAAAGGTTTTGCCTTACTGAGTTACTTTTCCACCTTCGTGAGAATGCCTACGTAGCCTCCTGCATTGGCAAGTTTCAGTTTCAAAGGCTTGTCGGAACGGACGACTACGCTTTTGTGCTCGCAAGAAGTGGCATCCTTGTTGGCCTGCTTGCCATCGCGCCAATATTCAAGGCGATAGGTTCCCGTGGGAAGGAAACTGAGATCGAGATTAAGGTCACGCTGGATGCTGTTGTTCAGGACACCCACGAACCACTGCTCTCCACTCCTTTTTGCAAGGGCGACGTATTCGTCGGGAGCACCTCCAAGGAAACGGATGTCGTCCCAGACGACGGGAACAATCTGGACGAAATCCGATCCGACCTGTCCCAAGACGGGGTCGGGATGGTCACAAAAACACATGAACGGACTCTCGTAAATAACGAACTTCGCCAACTCGGCACTGCGCGTATTCATCACGAGGGCGGGCGACTGACCCTTGAACTGTTCCTTTGTCACGTTGAGGAAGCCTCCGGGCGTATAATCCATCTGTCCTGCCAATAGGCGAGTGAATGCCAGTGTAACATTGTGTTCGGGTGTCACGCGGTCGGACCACTTGTAGTATTCCGACCCCATCACGCCTTCGCGTGTAAGGAGGTTCGGGTAGGTGCGGTCGAAGCCATCGGGACAATAGGCACCATGGAAATCGACCATCAGCTGGCTTTCGGCAGCAGCCTCGACCACGCGGCGATACCAATTCACCATATCCTGGTCATCACGGTCCATGAAATCGATTTTCACGCCTTTCACGCCCCACTGATGATAAAGCGGGAAAGCAGTCTTGTACTGGTCGTTGTGATTGGCGTCCTCGCAGCGCAACCATAGCCAGATATCGACGTTCTTCGACTTGGCATAGCGCAGAATCTCGGGCATGTCGAGCTGCGGAGCAGGCTTCGTGATGTCGGCCTCAGGCATGGCGTATGGTCCGTACCACGTCCAATCGATGAGCATATAGGGCCAGCCCTGTACCGAAGCGAAGTCGATGTATTGCTTGATGACTTCCTGCTCCATCAGCACCTCGCCACTCCACCAATGGTCCCATGCCGACATACCGGGCTTGATCCACGAGGCGTCCTCGATGGCACACGGGAGATTGAGCGAACGCAGGATCTCCGACTCGATGAACTTGCCGGGATGGTGGCCCACCATAACGACGCGCCAAGGGGTATCCTGCTTCTCGCTGAAACGTGCCTTCACTCCATTCTCTGTTTCGCCCCAGATGGGCGTGAGTTTGGTCTGAAGCAGCTGGAATCCATCCTTCGGAGCCTCGCTGCGACCCAGATAAAGGGCAGGGAAGTTGTCGAGCGCCGCATTGAGGATGGCCATGCAGTGGTTGTCGTCGATCTCGATGAGTCCCGGCAGGCCGCAATGCTGGTCGCTGCGAATTTCGGTGACCGGTGTCTTGATATACTCTCCTTCCTGCGACGACTTGTAGCTCCTGCCTTCGTCCTCGTAGGCAAAATTCGGGATGCGCAAGGTTGCCTTCTCAGGCACAGCGAATCCTGTCACCTCTCGGGTGATCTCCCGATTGCCGAGCACGGGCGTGCCGTAGAGCGTATAGCGAAAGGCCACGCCGTCGTTCATCACGCGGAAGGTAAGGTCCATCTTGCGATAAGGAGTATCCTTCTCCTGCAGATTGAGCACCAGCTCGCTATAAGGCACACTGATGAACGAATGCTTGTTGGCCACCACGGGTGTCCACTCCTCCACCTTGCCTTGTTGCTTTGGCTCGCCCAGCACCTTGAAGCCACCTGTCATGGGTGCCTCTCCCTTGAACTCGAAGCCCATGGGCGAAGGAGCGATCATCACATCACCCTCCAGGCTCACGCTGTACTTGAGCTGCCGGCCATTGTCGATGGTGAGCGTGATGTTGCCATCGGGCGAAACGACCGTATAGGTCTGCGCCACTGCTGTCTGACTCATGGACAGGCAGAATGCTACGAGGAAGAATAGATAATTTTTCATAGCGAATAAAGAAGATGATACTTTTGGGGTATTGAAGATTTGGCTATTTACAATGCGAAGCAAAATTCACATGTCTTCCATCGAAAGACCAAGTAATTGGATGGTGTAGCCTCCGAGTTCGTGATGCAAGTTTTGAACTTTCTTCTCCAATAACTGGGGGTCGAATTTCCGTGGCTGCCGTTTGACTTCAGCCAACACGGCGGTTTTGTCCAAGTCGTTGATTGCTATCAGGTCTATCTCGTTTTCGCCTTTGCGATCCCAATAGTTGCCGACTTGGGTAACACGCTGCTCTTCCATCCATTTTTGACGGAAATACTGCTCGAGAACTATACCGCTGTACTGCGTGTATCCTCGTTCGACCATTTCGAGGAGCATGTCATTACGTTCCATCTCGACGAGTGACTGATGGCTTACAATGAAACGGAACCAAAAACGAAGGAAACAATCTTCAATCTCCCAGCGCAGGTTTCGGCTGCCTGGCTTGCTGAAAATGGGTAATCGGCGATGTATGTAGTTGTAGTCTTCCTCCAGGTTGTTAAGGTAAGATCCCGTATTTTTGCCTATCACACTGTCGATTTCGCTTTGCGTAGTCATGCCTCGGGCTATCATCTGAAGAATACTCAGATAGTTGGCATAGTCTTTTCCGAACTCCGACATAATCAGTTCAGTACCTTCGGATAAATAGGGGGATCCCTTTTGAGTGACCCATTGGAGCATCTGTCCTTTGGTTGTCGCTCCTGAATCCATGAGCCATGCCACATATTTTGCGACACCTCCTGTTAGCGCATAAAGACATAGCAAGTCTTCTGGAGAATAGGACGGATTATGATCATGAAGAATTTCTTTCAGTACGCTAATCCTGAAGGGTTGCAGATTCATCCGACAGTCTTGCCTTCCATAGAGGGGTTCATCATCATTGTCAAACAATCGATGCATCATACTATATATGCTGCCACAAGCAATGAGATGTATATGAGCGTGTTCATGATATCTGTCCCAGATGTCCTGGATGTGGCTGGGAATTGCAGGATTCACTCTAAGGAAGTTCTGGAACTCGTCGAGCACTAAGGTGAAGTGTTTGGTCTGGCCAAAGCGCATGAGTTCTTCGAATAGTTGTGCAAATGTCTCGGCTTGTCCGAATAGGTGTAGTCCCAAAGATTGTTCGGCTGCTGTTTGAAATTTACGAGTGAGCACACGCTCATTGTCTTTTGAGACATACATATAAAGGAGAGGCTGATCATCGTAAACACCTCTTGTCAGCAATGAGGTTTTTCCCACGCGTCGGCGACCTGTCAGCACAGTCAGCAAGCTACGGTTTGCAGTGTTTGCACAGTTGCGTCGCAAAATGTCAAGCTCTGCTTGTCTGTCATAGAATCTCATAATAAAATATTCATTAATTTAATGGCGGTTAAATTACTGAACGCAAAGATAGGATTAATCGTGTGCATTTGACGAATTCTGTGCTGGAAAAATTGATTTTCTTGTCGATTTAAGGGTCATTGATTGTGTAATTGTCATGTCTGCTTTCTTTTTTTAGGGAAATGGTCGAGGATTAATCAATTACCAAAGGCAAAGATAATGCAATTTCCCAAAATTCACAAAGATACAATCCCCCAAATACACTTTTCCAACATTAATTTGGCTATTTTTTCACATTTTTCCAATATTTTTTGCCAAATCCACAAATCTCTAATTCCATACTTCACTCGCACACCGAAAATAAAATAGCTACAAAGCGAAGCAATCCACCACACATCTTCCCATCGTGCCCGCATGACCCGACTCCACCATTGAGATGGCGGTCATCTCAGCCTCCTGCCTGTCACCGGCAGCGACCTGGACAACCACCACCTCGCCTAAATCTGTCGTTATTTGAACGTCGAAGAATTGCATAGCTAACAAATAAAAAACATCGCATTTTATAATATGCCGAAAAAATAATAATGCTTTGCCGAACAAATGGTACCTTCTTCTGTCGATACAGAAAGTAAGGTGTCCTCTTATCCATTACACATTGTTTATTAGTGGTGCAAAGATAAAGAATTTGATCGAAACTATCAAAAGTTTTTCCATTTTCTTTGTATATGCGCCGAAGGTATAACAACATACGATGCCAAACCTTCAATTATTAGAGAAGGCGCAAAAAGAATGACTCTTCTTAGCTCCGATATGGCAAAATTTCAAGTTAATTCAATACGACACGACACAATTATTGAGCCAGTTCAATCAGCCTATTGCGTTTTACAAATATGTTTGGATATTGATTCGCCCTTGCGCTTATTTGAGAAGAAGGAACTGGTTTTCCATCTCCCCTGTCGTAGAGTTTTCGTTCATTGATGATTCTTGCTATATCTTTTGCAGCCATTGGCATCCTATTATTGGATATTAAAACTTCTTCCATTGCTTCGTGAAGTGTCATTTGTATAGAGTTTTAGATTTGTTTATTGAATAATTTACTAAATATGAAGTAACTTCAATAGGGTAGGCTTTATTTCATAGCTTATATTGAGATCACACCCTCTGCTAATATTGGCAAATGGTAGCTTGCCTCCATGATGAAGCTGGAATTCTCTGAGAAGCAAAAACTCAACTCCTTCTGGTTCTTTAGTCGTTGGTAACCAGCAAACGACGAGTTGATCAGCATCGCTCAATTGCCAGATATATCGACCACCCCAATGCCCAATTTTATTTCCGCATCCGAATTTCATATATTGGGAAAGACGGCTATTAAGAGTTGCTTTTTTATCCGAACTTCCTGCCTTTCCGATATACATTATTGGGCTATTAGCATTCCATTCGGATTGCAACTCTTCAATTGGCACATTAGGATCATTCCCCTTGAAGAATCCTCCAGTTCCAGGGTTTATATAATGTGGAACCTCAGTTGAAAACCTAAGAACCATATAAACACCCATGGTTTTAGGTATTTCAGAAACAGAGGATTTCAACTGAGCAATGTTTTTGAAACCTTGCCATCCCTCTGCCTTTAATTCTTCAATGAAATCTTTCATAAAGAAATGTATTTGATTACTTTTCGTTATTCAATATTATCGCAATTATTATCAATAATTGATTATTGATGAAGCTATAAATTTCTCAAGGACCTCCGAAGATTACATCGTTGCCGTGAGGAACGTGCCGCTTCCCACAAAGTGCAGCGCATTATCGCAGGCGGGCACCAGGAGGGATTCGCCCTGACGAACATCTACGCCATTGACCTTGGCACTGCCGGCCAGACAGATGACGATGACGAACGAATCGACCTTGTAGTCGATATCCATGGCCTCGTGCACCACGACACGATTGACGTTGAAGAGGGGACAATGCACGAGCGGCGCATCGAGGAGGGTCGAGTCGTAGGTGCTGCGATAGTCGGGATAGACGCGATAGTCGATGGCATCCTTGGCTTGCGCGATGTGGAGTTCGCGGGTATTGCCGTTGGCGTCACGACGGCCATAGTCATAGACACGATAGGTGATGTCGCAAGTCTGCTGTATCTCGGCCACAAAATTGCCAGCACCGATGGCGTGAAGGCGTCCTGCGGGCAGGAAATAGACATCGCCCTGATGCGATTCGTATGTAGCGATGACATCCATAATGGGTGAATATCCGCCAACGGTCTCCGTAGTGACCATCTGCACATATCGCTCGGGGGAAATCTCCTTGCACAAGCCTGTATAGATTCTTGCCCCTGGCTCGGCCTTGATGACATACCACATCTCGCTCTTGCCACGGCAGCCGTGACGCTTCATCGCCAGTTCATCGTTGGGATGCACCTGCACCGAGAGGTTCTGATGAGAATCGATGAACTTGACAAGCAATGGGAAATGATTGCCAAACTTTGCATAGACCTTCTCGCCGACGAGCTGTTCCTTGTATTTCTCGACCAGGGCCGACAGATTGAGCCCCTTGTCTTCTCCTATTGCCACGACACTCTCTTGCCCTGGAAAGTCGCTGATTTCCCACGATTCGCCGACATTATGCAGGTCGGTATCGATTCCCTTGAACGCAGCTATCTGTTCGCCACCCCAAATGGTGGTTTTCAAAAATGATTCAAACTTATATGGTTTCATCCAATATATAGATTATCTTGCTCAATAACGTGTATTGTTTTGGGGGTGCAAAGATAAGGAAAAAATTGGGATGTTGCAAATAGTATGACTGTTTTAGCCGATATTTTTGAATGTTTTGGCAAAAAAGGACAAGTCAACTTACTGATTATAGGTCTTTTTGATGCGGCGGAAAGCATTTTCAAGGCTCTCGGTGGGCAGCAGAATGTTGTAATCTTTCCAGAAATCCGGATCATCGAAATCGTTCAGTTGTCGTGCCAAGGTGTCATGATGACGGAAAGCATCATGCCGGTTGGGGCGAACTGCCACTGGCTTGATATCGGTAATCAGCATCTCGGAATTAGCCTCATAATGGGTGGCGAAACCACGTTTCTTCCAGTCGCAATCGAACATATAGGTCACGCCAAGGTAACGCAGATAACTGAGCCGTCCATCGTTGTGATAATTCATCACGATGTGAAGGCCACGAGCCTTGAAACGCATACCAAAGGGTTTCTTGGCAAGGATGGCAGACGATGCCTTGGCCACATCGCTCATATCCATATTATATTCTATGCGTGTGAACGTGAGGTTGGCATAATCGATGAAGATTTTTCCGGAGAACAACGGATCGATGTATGTCGTGGCAGGGCGGAACGAAATGACGTACTGGGGACGATTGTCGATGGTCTGCGGGGTCTCGATCTCCAGTTGATAGCGCAACAGCATTTCGGGATTGAGGAACAATTCGCGGTCCTTGACCAAGTCGAGCATCAGCGACTCCAAAGGTCCTCCCATCACGTGGACAGAAATGGTATCCTTGGCACGCTGGCTGATCAAACTGCGTCCCTTGACCATAACGGCCATGTCGCGCTGTGGACTGTCCTCATAGCTCGTCTTGTAAAGCTCCATCACGGCCTCCGAGACGCTTACGTACTTGCCACGCTTCTGAATCGTCTCGCGATAGAAGGCCTCGTAGCTCTGCGGCACGGTTGGGAAATTCTGCGGAATGCGTTCGATGGCGGCATTCAGAATGTTTTCGGGCGAATAGACAAAGACATCGTTGAGGAACGTGAAACGTGGCTGCAACGAGATTTGCAGTTCCTCCACAGGCTTTCCTTCCTTCACCTGCTGCGTCTTCTCAAGTTGGTCACGACCGACCACCACCGTGGCATAGCCTATCGATGAAAAGAGCAGTTGCTCGGGCATCTGAGCAAGTCGCAGGCTGAAACGCCCATCAGCATTGGTCATCGTGGCTACGTTCGAGCCACCCACATGCACCTGCACATCGGGCAATCGCCGGCCATTGTCATGGTCGGTGACGATGCCGCGCAAGGTCACAAGCACACTGTCCTGCGCCACGAGGGAGCAAGGCAGTAGAAGCAATAGCGCGAGAAGAAAGTAAAAACGTTTCATTTTCTCTTGGATTTAGAAAATTTATATATTAACCCCTCTCCTCCAAATACCTTGCCAATCCCTTTCGGATGGAGGCGAGGCCAAACTCTTCGAGGTTGAGATTCTTGAGCGGAATCCACTCAAGCAAGGAGATGTCATCCAAACCGCCAACCCGGGGACGCCCTTTGACACGCACTTCGAAGAAAAGATCGATGGTGCGGCACATGATGCCCGAATAGGGATAACGATTGGGCTGACTGAAGAGGTAGTGCAGGTCCTCGGGCTTGACCTCCAGACCTGTTTCCTCCTTTATTTCGCGGCACATCCCTTCTTCGGCCGTCTCGTCGAGGTCGAGGAAGCCGCCCACCATGTCGCGTGTCCCCTTGGCGGGATTGTTGGCACGCCGCCCACAGAGGATTTCGCCCTGATCGTTGACTATCACAGCGACGGTAGCACCGCGAGGATTGGTATAATATGTAAAGCCGCAATCCTCGCAATGCCTTGCCTGTGGGCCATGTTCCACAAAGCGATTGCTGCCGCACAACGGGCAGAAGTGGAAGCGATAGAAAGGATGATCTTCGGTGAACATCGAAACAATTAACAATTAATAATTAACAATTAACAATTGTTGTTCGTATTTTATTTCTTAAATGCTCCCGACTTCACATAGATGCGATAGTCGCAGATGCTACCTGGTGCGCCAGCTTCGGCACGAGGCAGATACTGGAATCCGCCAAAGGTGTAGTCCTTGCCCAGGTCGATGATGAGCTGGTGTGGGAAGGCCGACTTGCGGTTGGTGCTCCAATAGGTGCTCTCCTGCAGGTCGAAGATCTTGTCGGCAGTCTGGTTGCCATCGGTGATGTTCTCGTCGTCGGCATAGTCGGCCTGCCAAGGCTCACGACTCAAGCGCTTGCCTTGCTCATCGAGCATATACCATTCGGCGATACAGGCGATTCCCTTGGCCACCTTGCCTTCGGCTGCCTTTGCATCGTGCACATTGAGCGCCTCGATGCAGACATATCGTCCAGAAACAGGCTGGTCGAAACGAACTTCCTGCCAGCCGTTTCCTGCAGCGAAACTGCCTTCCTTGACAGGCTTCTCGCCGCTGAGGTCGAGGCTCTCGCCCTGCTTGCGATGCGTCTGTGGACCCTTGAGGTTAAGGCGGTCGATGATTGGCTCCTTGAGGCCTTCGGCCACAGGATCATCGGGACCAACGATATCGACTACGATGATTTCGTTCTCGCCTTTCTTGAGCCAGCAACCTGGCATAAAGAGTGTCTGCTGAGGACCAATTTGCCAGAAACGACCCATCGGATGTCCGTTCACATAGAGTTGACCCTTGCCCCATGTCTCCAGATTGATGAACGTATCACCTACCTTCTTCAATTTAAAGGTAGCACGATAGGCTGCAGCTGGATATTGCTCGGCCTTGATGAGAGGCTGCCAGTTCATGGCCTTCACGGTCTCGTAGTCATCATTGATATTATACACCGTCCAGAGCTTTGGCTCCACAGTAACTGTGGCCGACTGCTCGGCACCAATCTGATAGATGAACTCCACCTTTTCGGTGATGCCCTTGAAGTCCTTGATGGCACGTCCGAAGTTGATACGGCCCATAGCTTCTACGAAAATGTCGAGACGATCGCCCTTCTTGACAGCAGGCATCTTCATTTCCTTCTCGTGCTCACGGCGATCGAGAGCACCGACCTTCACACCATTCACGAAAATCTGTGCATAGTCGTGAGGCTCGGTCACACGAAGCACGCTGGCAGGAATATCCTGATCGAAAGTGTAGCGATAGATGATGCTACCCCAACCCTGGTCGAACTCCTCCATCGTCTTCAGTCCGCTGGTGATCTTGGGTGCTGGAAGGTTGTCGAAAATGGGAGCCACCTCGGTGAACTGGATTTTGGGAATAGCGATGGTGGGGATAGCAGCAGGTACCTTGGCCAGCTTCTGTCCGTTCATATACTTGGCCATCATCGTGCGCAGCTCGTAGTATTTGGGCGTAGCCTGACCTGCCTCGTTGATGGGAGCATCGTAGTCGTAGCTGGTCACGTCGGGTGCGAAGCCAGGACTGTTGGCACCAGCCCAGTGTCCCCAGTTGGTGCCACCATGGGTCATATAGAGCGAGAAGGAGATGCCCTTCGAAAGCATTTCGTCAAGACCTTCTACCATATCCTTGGCTCCACGTGTCTCATGCTTGCCGCCCCACTTGTCGAACCATCCGCTCCAGAACTCGGAGCACATCTTGGGTGCATCGGGACGCAGTTCGCCAAGACGACGAAATTCGTTGTCGATGTTGGCACCCGTGCCGAAGTTCATGGTCCAGATGAGGTCATCGAGACCATTGTTGGTGAAGTTGCTCGACCAGTCGCACTGGAACAGCTGAACCTTGTCGAAACCGACTTCGCGCAAGGCATCACGCACAGCACTCACGTAAGGCTTGTCGACACCATACGAACCATATTCATTCTCGACCTGCACCATAATGATGGGGCCTCCCTTGTCGATGGTGAGATCGGCCACCTGCTCGGCCACCTTCGACTCGAAGATCTTCAGGCGCTCCATAAAATAGGGGTCGAGTTCACGCAGACGGATGTCCTTCTTCTTGAGCAGCCACCATGGTAGGCCACCCATCTCCCATTCGGCACAAACATAAGGACCCGGACGCAAGATGATGTACATCCCGTTCTTCTGAGCCAGCTGAATGAAGGCGCGAAGGTCGTTGTTCTCGGTGAAATCGAACACTCCTTCCTGTTGCTCATGGATATTCCAGAACACATAGAGGCACAGTGTATTCATACCGAGTGCCTTGCACATCTGGATACGATGTTCCCAATAGGGACGGGGGATGCGAGGATAATGAACCTCAGCAGCCTTGACAACAAATGGTTCGCCATTGAGCAGGAAGGTTCCCTTGCCGGCCTCGAATGTGCCAGGTGTAGCCTGCACTTTCTTCGGTGCACCCGCAGCCTCTGCCGACATAGCAGATCCAAGCAGACCTGCAACAAGCAGCAATGATATGATAACGTTTTTCATTCTAAAAAGGTTATTGGTTCTTGTTTTATGGTGCAAAAATACTATTATTTGTTGATATTTCCAAATTATCAGTGATTATTTTAACTTTTTTATTTGCAATACTAAGAAAAATCGCAATCTTTGTGAGTTATGAATAATCCAATTACAACTAAATTTCTTGGCCATCGGCAAGATTTCATACCGATTTCTTGCTTTTGTCAAAAAATATCACTTACTTTGCAGCACGGTTGATTCAAAAAAATGTCATATCCTAAAAGACCAAATCGAATGATTGAAATACGTCCAGCAACATTGGAAGACTGCCTGTTTGTAGCACGCTGTATCGGCATGGCTCTTCACATTGAACTGCCAGAAGAGCGGCTCCCGGGAGTTGCTTCAATTTGCGCGCGCGAAGACGTGCTCTATAGTTACCGACATGCCCTCATTGCCTGGGAAGACAACAAACCACTGGGACTTTGTCTGGCCTACGATGGGAACAACTATCATGAAATCCGACAGAGGACATTTGCACTCTTTGCCGCACTCGATGACGAACCAGATGATGACATGGACCTCGAACATGCTGAAGACGAGACACAGGCCGGCGAATATTACATCGATTCTTTGGCCGTCCTGCCCGAATACCGCCGGCGTGGCATCGCACGGCAACTGATGCAGGCACAAATAGAACGGGGCCGACAGCAGGGCTTCACGCATTTCACCCTGCTCGTCGATCCCGTCAATCCGAATGCCCAAGGACTATACTCCCAACTCGGCTTCCAATATGAATCAGATTGCTATGCGTTTGGGCAGAAGTTTTGGAAGTGGGGAATGAATTTGTGATTTCCTTTCTCTATTTCGTAATAAAAATAACACGACCGTCTTGACATTTGAAAGTGCGGCTTAAATCATTGGTGATTCTTCGACCATGCAGGTCGTAAGCATGGAGGATTGAACCATGAGGATTTGCATCGGGAAGAATTTTCTCGATGCCTTCTTCTGCAATGGGTAAGAAGCGACGCTCATATTCGGTAGAAGCGAGGATGAATGCGCCAAAGACCTTGCCTTCGGTCTGTGGATTGTCGATACTCGTCACGCTTACGTCGCTGCCCAGAAGATAATAGGCTGCCGAGCCGTCGCGTCGAGCCGAACCTCCCAAACCTGCCGAACGACAACAACTGATGAGGTGAACGTCTTCTGAATTCTTCGTGTTTTTTACCAGAAACTGTTCAATGATTCCTTGATATGCCTTCTTTGCCACATCGGTATAATCGTCGTCGAAGAAGCCGAGACGCATACCCTTGAGATAGGCTGAAGTGAAGATGCATGTAGCCGAAGACTCCAGGTAATTATAGGTCTTCGGATAGGGCCAACCCTGGTAACTGTCGGCATAGAACGAGCCATCGTGTCCCAAAAGCTGATACCAGCAACCAGTCGCAGGGTCTTGCCGCGCTGCCAGGCCCGCAGCCAATTTGTTGAGCTGGGTACGCAGTTTTTCTCGAAGTTCATCATCCACCTCATCACTATTCGTAGCAGCCGGCAGCTCCCATTGCTCCAGCACATCGATAAGAGCCAAAAAATACCATCCGCAAGCACGACCCCAATATTCGGCCGAATGATAGATGCCTTCGGCTGCCGACAAGCCCTGCCAGTCTCGTGAATAAGAGTCACCGGGCGAAGCTGTCATGGCGTGATAAAGCAGTTTTTCCTCGTCATTCCAAAGATAATGCCAGCAGATTTCAAATTGTCGGGCAATCAGTTCGGCATCGTTGGTGCCATCGATACCATATCCGTAATTGTTCAGTTGTGCCAACAAAGCTGGCCCCATATATTGCCCATCGAGCCACATCTGATTGACATAGCTTTTCTTATGGAACCACCCACCTGCAGCACCTTCGAGTGTCGATGCTGTTATCGAATAGCGATTGTTGTGGTCGGAAAGACCTTTGACGGCTGTCTCCATAGCAAAAATAGCATTCGATGCCGTTGTTTCGTTTTCGAAAGCCTTGCCTTCGGAAGTCAGTTCATAGAGTCCGAAGTACATCTTCGTGGCATTCAGGTCATCAAGACTGCCACCTGACGAGGGAACGCTCCCTACAAAAGTATTCCCATACCACTCCACACTATAAAACCAAGGACGAGTCCACGACTGCGTCTGATAATAATCCACAGCCTCGATAAGCGCTTTGGCCACAAGTCCCGGCACATAATCGAACTTCACCTTCGAACCACCCTTTGGAGCGCTGACCACAGCACCATCCTCGGTGTAAGTCTGAAAGCCCATCTGATTCTTATTGGCATAGAAATCGTTGAGCCGAGCATCGATGACGAGGCGGGAATAACGCTGCGTGCTGTCGAACGAGACATGCTCGTAAGAAGCAGCATCGGCACCTGCGCAACACGATGCGCAGATGCCGATAAATAGAATGGTCTTGATTTTCATGAGTTGTTTGATTTTTGTCAAGGCCTAAACATTTATAGTCACTATATAACTATAGTCACTATAGTAGCTTATGAAATCAGGCACTTGCCCGTCATCTCCTTAGGCTGTGGGATACCCATGATCTTGAGGATGGTGGGAGCCACGTCGCAGAGCTGGCCATCAGCGATCTTCACGCCCTTGTTCTTGCTGATATATACGCAAGGAACGGGGTTGAGCGAGTGGGCTGTGTTGGGAGTTCCGTCAGGATTGATGGCGTAGTCGCAGTTGCCGTGGTCGGCAATGATGAGCACCTCGTAGTCGCAAGCCTTGGCAGCCTCAACTACATCGTGGCAACAGAGATTGATGGTCTCGACAGCCTTCTGGATGGCTGGATAGACACCTGTATGACCTACCATATCGCCATTGGCGAAGTTGCAGGCAATGAAGTCGTACTGCTGCGTCTTGATAGCATCGACGAGCTTGTCCTTTACGATGAGGGCAGACATCTCGGGCTGCAGATCGTAGGTAGCAACCTTGGGTGAAGGAACGAGGCAACGATCCTCACCGGCATACTCTGCCTCACGACCACCGTTGAAGAAGAAGGTCACGTGGGCATACTTCTCGGTCTCGGCGATACGGAGCTGCTTGAGACCTGCGTTGCTGACGATTTCGCCCAGTGTCATCTCGACGTTCTCCTTCGGGAAGAGGATGTGCAGACCCTTGAACTTGGCATCGTAGGGAGTCATGCAGCAATAGTAGAGGGGGATGGTCTTCATACCCTGCTCAGGCATATCCTCCTGGGTAAGCACCGAAGTAATCTCCTTGGCGCGGTCATTGCGATAGTTGAAGAAGATGACAGTGTCGCCTGGCTGGATGGTACCCACAGCCTTGCCGTCGCGTGCCAATACGCATGGCTCAACGAACTCGTCGGTCACACCATTATCATACGAAGCCTGCATGCCTTCAACAGGATCGGCATACTGACTGCCCACACCAGCGGTAAGCTGGTCGTAAGCACGCTTGATGCGGTCCCAGCGCTTGTCGCGGTCCATAGCATAGAAACGTCCGGTAATGGAAGCGATTTCGCCACAACCTACCTTGTCGCAGTGATCCTTGACGGTCTGGATGAAACCCTTGCCCGAGTGGGGGTCGGTGTCGCGGCCATCCATGAAGCAGTGAAGGAATGTGCGGCCCTCCAAGCCGTACGACTTGGCAAGGTCAACGAGCTTCAGAAGATGTGCAAGGCTGCTGTGTACGCCGCCGGTCGAAGTGAGACCCATGAAGTGGATGCTGCCGCCCTTCTTGGCATTCTCGAAGGCGCCTACAACTTCGGGGTTCTTGGCAATGGAGCCATCTTCGCAGGCCATATTGATCTTCACAAGGTCCTGATAGACGATGCGGCCACCGCCGATGTTCATGTGTCCTACTTCCGAGTTACCCATCTGTCCGGCAGGCAGGCCCACGTTGAGACCGTCGGTGCGGAGCTGTGAATGAGGATAATCGGCAAGAAGAGAATCCCAATATGGAGTCGGGGTGCTGGCGATGGCATCAGACTTCGAACCGTCACCGATTCCCCAGCCATCGAGGATGAGCAAAAGTGCTTTTTTAGACATAATATTCAAATAACAATTAATAATTTATAATTAACAATGAACAATTCACAATTAACAATTATCCTTTTTGGAAATGTGCTGCAAATGTAGTTTATTTCAGCCAAAACACCAAATATCATTGGCATTTTTTTATAGCTATATATATAAATAATGTACGGGTGCAAAGTGGGGTTGCTTATTTGCCTCCAAGCCAAGCTCCAAGCAGCACAGCACCCAAGCCCAGCACCAAGGTCAAAAGGAAGTATGCCGCGAAAAGTCCGGGATGTCCTCCTCGCAGCAAATCGATGCCCTCGCTCGAAAAAGTGGAGAAGGTCGTAAAGCCTCCACACAACCCTGTGGTGAGGAAAAGACGCACCTCCGGACTCATTCCCGTCCGCCCCGAAATACTATAAAAGAAGCCTATCAACAAACATCCCAACACATTGGCCACCATAGTGGGCCATGGGAAAATGGTTTGTCCCAATGTGCTTATAGGATTGAGGCTAAGATGCGTCTGGACAAGTTTGACACCATAACGAAGCACCGAACCGATACCTCCGCCGAGAAAAACGAACAATAATTCACGCATAGATTATATTTTTTCTTCACGCGCCTTGCGCACATACTCCGTAGGAGTCATACCGAACTGCTGTTTGAAACAACGACTGAAATAGAACGGGTCGCTGATGCCCACCTGGTAAGCGACAGCCTGTACTGTAAGCCGACCTTCGGTGAGCAACGCAGCTGCACGCTTCATACGACGGATGCGCAGATACTCCTTGGGCGAAAAGCCCGTCACCCCCTTCACCTTGCGGAAGAAGATAGTACGTCCCAACGCCATCTCACCGGCAAAGTCATCGGCTCCGAAGTCTGCATCCGAAATATGCTTGTCGATCACCGCATCGAGTTTGTCAAGAAATTCGCGATCAAGTTCACTTGTCGTAATCATTGTCGGCTGCAAACTCTTGTCGGCGCTGAACTTCTCCTTCAATCGACTGCGCTGGTTCATCAGATTGATGATGGTAGCAAGCAGAAGCTGCGTACTGAACGGCTTAGTGATATAGGCATCTACACCAGCCTGCAAACCCTTGATCTTGCTTGTCGTGCTGTCGAGGGCTGTCAACGCCACGATTGGAATATGGCTGGTATTGAAATTCTGACGTAAGAGCTGTATCACCTCAATGCCCGAAATGTCGGGCATCATGATGTCGGTAATCACCAAGTCGTATCCGTCTTCTGCACTTTCAATCTTTGCCAATCCTTCCCGACCATCCTTTGCCGTATCGACATTGAAATAGCGCATCAACTCGGTCTTCACAAATTCGCACAAGTCTTCATTATCCTCGATGAGCAGCACATGCTGGCTATTGATAGGTGCAATAAGCGTCGGCAACTCGACATTTGCCGACTCCGGTTCGGCAAGCAAAGCGTCGGAAGCAAGATAATCCTCTTTCGAATAGTTTTCTTCTCCCAAGGGCAAAGTGACCGTGAAAACCGACCCTCCTATCGGATTGGGACTATACCTGATGGAGCCATGATGCACTTCGACAAGGGCGGCACACAGGTTGAGGCCGATGCCCATACTGCCACTTAGGTAATGACTGCGGTTGAAACGTTCGAAGAGATGGTTTCGCTGTTCTTCGGGAACACCCACACCGTCGTCAACGACACGTATCGTCAATTCATTGACTGGTGCCGGATGGGCTCGCACTTCCAACAATATATGACCACCTTCGGGTGTGTATTTGATGGCATTCGAAAGCAGGTTGTAGATCACCTTGTCGATGCATGAACGATCGAAATAACCCATAAGGGCATCGGGCTGTGTGGTAATCCTATAATCAAGATGCTTTTGCTCGGCCACGTCATGGAACGAATCGAAGAGTTCGCGCAGCAGACCCATGATGTCCATCTTCTCCAATCGCAGGCTCATCACGTTGTTCTCCATTCGACGGAATTCCAGCAACTGGTTGATCAGATGCATCAATCGGTCAGAATTGTGCTCCAACAACGTCATGGGCTGCTCCAAGGCGTCGGGCAACTGATGACTCTCGCGAATGCGCTCCAATGCGCCACGTATCAGCGTAAGCGGCGTTCGGAATTCGTGGCTCACATTGGTGAAAAACACCAGCTTGGCCTCATTCAGTTGCTCCTGCATACGGATATGCTGACGCAAGCGCATACGATCACGTATCTGGCTGTAGGCAAACCACGCAGCACCCGCTAAGAGCAAGGTCCAAAGACAGATGGCCCATCCGCGCAGATACCATGGCCATGCGATGTCGAACGAGACGTCTATCGGATCGCTCCAACGCCCGGTCTCATTGACAGCACGCACCAGAAGCGAATAATGCCCGGGGCCGAGATGTTTAAGATCAAGTCTGCCGACGGGAGATAACGGACTCCACTCATCGCTTCCCAGACGATAGCTGTAACGTATCGCCATGGGACGAATATTATAGTCAAACGTAGTGAAGTTGACGCTCATATTGCGACCATCGACCTCCTGCCCGACCACGTGCACCACAGGCTTCTTGCCTTCTCGATTGTTGATGCTCTCTGTGTCGATGATTACGGCTCCTCTGTTGCTGCCAAAGACAATCTGTCCATTTGGTAACATACTACTGCTACCCTCGCTGAAAACATTGCCGCTCATTACAGGCGATGGGGTAAAACTCTCCTCCAATCGATTATCCACAGGGTCAAAACGAGAGAGCCCCAGTTCCGTCGAAATCCAGATCTTGCCGAAACGGTCTTCGCCGAAACACTGCACCATGTCGTTGCACAGTCCCTCTCCACTGCCAAAATGTTCGAATCGAAGCGACCTATATCCTTCTTTCGATTCGGGCACCTGCGTGATGGCAAAGCCACTGCCTAATTCCGAGATGAAGACCTGACCATGCCTTGTGACAAACAGACTACGCACCTCGTTGCTTTTCAATTGACCATCTTCGGCCGTCAGTCTGATGATGCCGTCCTCCCCTTCATCCAGATGTTCAGGGTCGAAAACCATCGCACCATGGCTGGTACCAGCCCAAATCATCCCGTTGGCATCCTGAGCCAACGAACGCACACGGCGTTCTCCATAACTTCCCTGGAAGAATCGGTCGAACTCAACCTTTTCTGCCCTCCAATCTCGGGCTCGACAAAGGCCGCCGCCCAAAGTTCCCACCCAAAGGGTTTCTTTCCGGTCGAAGAAGACTGAATAGATGTCATTATCCGACAAAGAAGAATCATCGTCGGTACTATGGCGCAAATATCTGCCTTCATGCCAGATGCCCGACCCTCGCGTACCCATCCAGAAGCCACCCTCAGGGTCCTGCGTGATGCAATAGACATTGTCATCCATATGAAGGGTGCGCCGCTTGATGAAAGCGGAGTCATACCAAGCCACACCATGTTGCTTGTCGGCTATCGCCAAAAGGTCGGCTTGCTCATCATAATAGACAGCACGTACCGCTTCGGCTTCTGTGCCAAGAGAATGTTTGTTGCCCGAAGGATAGACGAATTGGAAACCCTTCTCTTCGGAGACCTGCAGTTGAGTGATTCCCATCAACTCATAACCCAACCACAGAGAGCCAGTACGGTCCTCCATGATTGAGATGATGTTATTGCCTGCAAGAAGGGATGTGGGATTCTGCTCTTCACACACGAAGTGCTCCAAATGGCTTGTCTCGGGGTCAAGGATGAAGAGACCGTTGCCTGTCGTGGCAATGGCTATCAGACCCTTGCTGGTGTAGCATATTCGGAAAATGGAACTGCTTCCGTACGATATCCGGTCATCGATGACCTGAGGAAGTGTAAACTCCTTGTTCTCCTTCACCATGACGAACCGCAGATCCCCATCGTCTTCCAGTCGCCACAAGTTACCATTGTCATCCCTGATGTCACTGGCCACATAGTCGGCTCGAGTCTTTCTGCGGGTTTCGATGATACTGTCGGCTACCATCGCATTCTTGGGGGAAAAGATTGTATGGCCAGTCTGCTTGTCCAGACAATAGTAACCGCCCTGGATGGTGGTGATAAGGATGTGATGCTCTTCGTCTTCCTTCACCTCCTTGATGCGCAGGTCTTCGATGCCTGCTTCCTGACGGTAGTTCCGGAAGGTATAACCATCATATCGGCTCAAGCCATTGTTGGTACTGAACCAAAGGTATCCTTCTTCGTCCTGGAAGATATGGCGCACAGTATTGGCTGCAAGGCCATCGGCGGTTGTGAGGTGACGGCTTTGCAGCACATGTTCTGCCCTAAGGCCGGAGCAGAAGCAAAGTAGAATGGTGAAAAATGAAAATATTTTCACAAAAAATTTGGAGGTATGGAATAATATGCGTATCTTTGCAGTACCAACAGAGAATAGCACGAAAACAAACTATCAAAAAACTGTAGATATGTCTGAAATCGAACTTAACAAATGGTACACCTCACTTACAATCGCCGACAAGGAGGCAATCACTGGGAAAAAGTATCCTGCATGCTCCAAGGTATGGAACGAATGGACCCTCGAACAGCGCACTGAGGCCAAGGACAAGAGCAGCATCTTGCGCGACAGGCGAATCAAGGAGAATCCAATGGGGCATGATTTTTGAATCAGCCCATTTATCCCCCTATTTAGAATAGGGGGATTTTTTATCCTTTTTTGGTTTTCTTTCCTTTCTGAACTGCTTCCTTCACGGGCTTGATGTAACCGCGAATGTCAAGCTTGTTGGAAGGATGGTCAAAATAACGCTCCACGGAGAAAAGGTCCTCGATCACCATGAAGTCGCCCTGGTCAGGACACTTGCGCAGCAGGTCCTTCAGTTCCACAGCTTTGCTGAAATCGAGCTGCGAGACCCTGTTGTTGTGCGAATCGATCAGTTGGGCATGAATGTTGAACTTGCCATCCGGGAAACTCGTGGGCACCAGCCAGACGTCATACATGCACTCAATGTCATCCACTGGAAAATCGAAAGGCACATTGTTCCTCACCAGTCCCACCGATGCAATATAGTAATGGTGGTCGTCCTCGATTGGGACACCGAGAGTCTCCAGTTCAAGACGGGAGAGACGAGTGACCGTACACATTCTGACGAAATAATATTTCGAAAGGTCACCACTGAAAAGATAAGGGATCTTCTGGGGATCCTGCTTGGGCACAAAGACACTGTCGGCCGCAGCTTCTTCCACATTGTCGGCTGTGGGTTGGCCGTCATTGTCAGGATTGCCCTGTCGGCAGCCCACAAACAGCAAAAGGCCACAAACAGCGGACAAGATTGTTAGTCTATTCATTGTATTATATTTTATTTAAATATACGTTGTGCAAGGTTATACAGGTCGGCGCGCCAGGTTCCCCAGCTGTGACCTTCCTGAGCATTCTCTTCATAGAGATACTTCACGCCAGCCTTGTCGAGCTCCTTGCGCGTATTTTCGCAGTTGCGATAGGCAATGTCCGATGGTCCACCCTGGGTGAAGACGAGCACCTTGAAACTCTTGTTCATCCTGGCGGCATTCTCAGCCACCTTGAGACGCGCAGCTTCCTTGGCAGGTTCGGCCATCGGACTGAAACTGCTACTCAGTACCCACACGTAGGAGAAGAGATCAATGTTCTGGAAAGCAGTCTCCATCGTCTCCATACCGCCCATTGAAAGACCGGCGATGGCACGGTGATCCTTGTCGGTAAGCACGCGGTAGTTGCTTTCGACGAAGGGGATGATGTCGGTGATCATATCCTTGGCAAACGGAGCCACCTCGTCCTGCACATTCGGTCCGACAATGGTACCGTTGGGCATCACCACAATCATCGGCTTGATCTTGCCCTCGGCCAGAAGGTTATCGAGGATGTTGCCCGCAGCACCCGCATTGGGCCAGCTCGTATCGGTGTCGCCTCCACCATGGATCAGGTAAAGCACGGGCAGTTTTTCCTTGCCCTTCTCGTAGCCCGCAGGAGTCCACACGCGCATGGTACGCGTCTCGCCGATGGTCCTCGACTCATAAGTGCGCACCGCCATGGCTCCATGCGGGATGTCCTTGCGATAGGCAAAGAACTCCTTGCCGGTAGGGGCAACGGTAGCGACGGCCGTCAGTTCGGTGGTTGCCGGAGCCTTGGGATCATAGACGGGCAGGCCATCCACTACAAAATGATAACGATAGACACCCGGCTTGACGTTGGGCACCTCGATGGTCCAGACGCCGTTGTCATGCTCCTTCGCCTCAATCTTTTGTCCCCACGGCATGGCATCGCCGGCAAGTGTGACGATATGCGCCTTAGGTGCATAAATGCTATAAACCACATTGCCGTTGTCGAGCACGCGCACCGACTGCAATGTGTCGTTGGGTGTGGGTTTGCGAAGCCACTGAGCCGAAACGGCAAGGCAGCAACTCATCAGAAGAACAAGTGAGAAAAGGAATTGTTTCATGATCTAAATTATTTAATGGTATTATTACGGGTGCAAAGATAAGGTATATATTTCAAATATGCAAGAAAAAAACATTTTTTTTGACTTTTGTCACCCGCAAATGAAAAAGTAGAGCAGGGAGACCTCACGGCCTCCCTGCTCCTCTAACACACATTATTATAAATTCTTAACACATCTTTATAATCAAATTTTTTCATTTTTCACGATGCAAAGATAAGGAGTTTTTGGATATAATGCAAATAATTATGTTCCAAATTTCCCCTTATTTGGTTACATAGATGAAAAAAGAATGATATTCTATACCAAATGATATAAAATTTGCATAAAAAAAAAAGCATGGCTGCCCGAAAAAAACGGACAGCCATGCCACATCAGAGGATTATTAAAGAAGCACAAGCAATCATTTGAAAAGAAGTGGAGCCATCTCCTTCAGGCTGCGGCGCCAGGTCAGGAACTCATGGGCAGTGCCTTCCGAGATGTAGCTGGTGGCGCTGAAGCCCGCGGCCTTGAGGCTCTCGACGGCGGCATTCACGCGATCGGGACCTTCCTTGCTGCCGCAAGAGATGAAGATATGGTGTGGAGCTGCAATGCCTTCCAGATCCTTGGGTTCGTAGATACCTCCACTGAGCAGGCCCCAATAGCCGAACATCTCCGGTCGTGCCAGTGTGGCCATACGTGTCTCCATGCCGCCCATCGACAGGCCGGCCATTGCACGATGGTCGCGATCGGCGATAGTGGTGAAGTGCTGGTCGATGTAAGGAACAAGTTCATCCATCAGGACGCGCTGGAAAGCGGTCCAGTCGAACTCCTGCATATGTCCCCATTTCAACTCGTTGGTCATACCGTAGGTCATCACAACGATGAAAGGAGCAATCTTGCCTTCGGCAATGAGGTTGTCCATGATCAGACCCGTATGACCCTGACGGCTCCATGAGGTCTCATCCTCACCCCAGCCATGCTGCAGGTAAAGGACAGGATAACGAACGGGCTTCTTGGCCTTCTTGCCCACCTGCTCGCCATAGAAAGGAGGCGTATAGACCATGGCACGACGTACGGTCTGCGTGCTCTCGCTCCAGAACAGTACCTCCTGTATGCGGCCATGGGGAACGTTCTTCATGGCATAGAAGTCGCGGTCGTGGGCAGGAATCTCAATGCCCGACTCCCAACGCACCGAACCGTAGTAGTTGCAAGCACCGGGATCGTTGAACGTGCCGCCGTCGATGGTAAGATGATAATAATGGAAGCCTTCATCCATTGGGGCTTCGGTGGTACCTGTCCAAACGCCGTCCTTGTCCTTGTGGAGCACGGTGCCGCCACGTCCGCCCAGACCGAGGCTGACGATCACCGAACGTGCCTGTGGAGCATCGACGCGGAAGCGGGCATAGCCCTGCGAATTCACCATTGGGTACTCCTGTCCGGGCTGATTGAGCTCCGATGGCTTGAAGTCCTCGATGACAACTGCATTATCGAGAGCTGGATCGAAGTCACGCACGGTATAATAGACGTGCTTGGCCTTGAGGTCCTTGTCGAACAGAAGGGGATAGTTCGAAGTGCCTACCCAAGAATCCTTATCCGAAAGGTTCCAGAAGGTGACAACGTCAATCTTGTCCTTATAGCGACGAAGGGTGCGGAAGAGCGAGTTGTACTGGTCTTCGTGCAAAGTGCGCACATAAGGCTTGATCTCCATACCCTGACGGCTGAACTGCAGCTGGCCGCCCATCTGCTCATTGGCGCGGATGTCGAGTTCGGTGACGTGGATGTGGTCGACTATCGAGGCATAGAGTTCGATGGCAGCTGCGACGTCTTCCATCGAAGGGCCATAAACGTTGTAGTGTCCCTGCATACCGATACCGTCGATGGGCACACCTGCCTCCTTCATCTTCTTCACCATGTTGTAGATGCGCTGGCTCTTGCCGGGGTCGCATTCGTTGTAGTCGTTGTAGAAGAGCAGGGCGTTGGGGTCAGCCTCACGGGCGAACTCGAAGGCCTTGGCAATGAATTCGTCGCCGCACAGTTTATAAAGCTCCGACTCACGATAGGGGTTGGGAGCCTCGCCCCAACGACGTGGACGACCGTCGTCCGACATGGCCTCGTTCACCACGTCCCAGCAATATACCACGTCCTTGTAGCGGTTGACTACGGTGTGGATGTGTTCGCGAATCAATTGATAGAACACTTCCTTCTTCACTGGATTACCTTTCTTGTCCTTCAGCATCCAGTCGGAGAACTGGTTATGCCACACCAGGCAGTGTCCGCGCATCTTGATGCCGTTACGACGGCAGAAGTTGGCAATCGAGTCGGCCTGAGCCCAATCCCATACGCCGGGTGCTGGATGTACCGACGCGGGCTTCATGGCGTTCTCACATGTCACGCTGTTGAATTCGCGCACCACGATGGCTTCCTGTTCAGGGGTGAGGTTGCCGACGTTGAGTGCCACTCCCACCTTGAAGTAGTCCTTATAGGCATCCTTGAGGCCCTGGGCAAAGGTGGTGGGGAAAAGTGTGCCTAGCACACAGAGGAGTGATAAAATACGATTCTTCATACCTTTTAAGAATTAAAACAAAAAATAAGGTGTATATATGTAAATCTCTATCTATTTGACCACGATGATGAAACCTCCTCTTGGAAAGCAAGATACCGAGGTGGGGACACTTGTAGGATGAGTTATCTTCCACGGCTTGCCATCGGCAAAGAAGGCAATGTCGGTTCCGAGGTTCTGGAGTCTTTCTATTGAGAACGTGAGATTCCGCTTCTTGTCAGTACCATTGATGCCGCTGATGTACCAAGTAGTACCCTTGCGACGTGCCATGACGACAGACTGTGCAGGATAGCCGGCGAGAAGAAGTGTCTCATCCCAAGCCGTAGGAAGTGTACCAAGATAATCTTTCACCTCTTGTGGCTGAGCGAGGAAACTCTCGGGACGATCGGCTAAATGCTGTATGCCTGATTCGAAAAGGGCAGTAAGAGCCAACTCGTGGGCATGGGTAGTGATGTGCGGATGCTGCGAATCGGTAAAGGCGCAAGGTGTATAGTCCATCGAACCGATGACATTGCGCGTGAAGGGCAATGTGGCATTGTGGGCGGCAGCACGCTTGGTAAGCGTGGGACGATTGTTGTACCACTCTGCTCCATAGACTGCCTCAGTGCTCAGCAGGTTGGGATAGGTTCGCTGCCAACCACGCGGTATGGTGGCTCCGTGAAAGTTGACACAGAGATGATGACGAGCAGCACTCTCAAGCAGGTCGATCATAAAGGCCATATTTTGATTGGTATCGCCCGAGAAGAAGTCAATCTTGACACCTACTACACCAAGCCCAGCGATATATGCGAATTCACGTTCACGGTCTTCAGGTTTATTGAGTCGGAACTTAGGTCCTGGAGCACCATCAATCCAACCAATGCTGCTACTATACCATATCAAGGGCTTGACACCCTTCGAAACAGCATAACGCACGGCATCCTCCATGGTCTTTCCGTTCTTCATCTCGTCCCATTCGGCATCAATCAAGACGTATGGAAGATGAAGGGTTGCTGCCATATCGGTGTACTGATTGATGATGTCATAGTCGTTTGAACCGTGATTGTATGCCCAATAGACCCAACTGGCCACTCCTGGATGAATCCACGAAGTATCGTCTAACTTACAAGGTGCAGCGACATCGGTGATAAGGGTGCTTTCTACCACATCTGACAAACTGCCTACAATCGCAACCTGCCACCCGCCATCTTCTTCACCATCGGGGCGAATTTCAAAGACGGCATTACTTTCGGTCGAATAAAGGCTGGAAGCTGCGCTTTCGCGTGTCATGTTCGACTCGGAAAGCAGCATATAACACGTGTCGCTCATCTCGAAGAGGGCGGGATACCCCCAACGGTCACCAGCTTGCTGAACAGGATTGCATTCGAAGAATCCCTCGTAGGCATCCGACCACTTCATAAGCCAGCCTTTGCGAGCAGAGGCCACACCAATGGTCGATGCTCCCGACTGACGCCATGCAACCCCATCGTCATAAAGACGCAAGGCAATTGTCCTACCATCTGAAAGCAGGTACTTCCATTCAGTATATCGGTTGCTGCAATGACTGCGCTTGCCCATCACCATATCATAGTTCTCGGTACCGTAACCAGATGAGATGGCCGAAATGATATCGGCATCAATAGTAAGGATATCACTTTGTCCAAGATAGGAGATGCTGAGTTTGCCATCGCGAGCGATACTGGTGAAACGTCCATTGGGCGACTGCTGGATATAGGCTGCTGGCTGGTCGGACAACTGCTGGAACAACTGGTTGGTTTCTACTGTCCATCCCTCACGTTGTTGCAGTCCACAAGGTTGACCAAGCAGCATCTGTCGGGCTTCGGGTTTACCTTTGAGTTGCCAGTCGAGCCAAGCAATGGCAGGGATACTGAACTCACCGCCATGAGGCTGACGATAGGTTCCACCATGTCCAACCGGATAGTTGATAGCAATAGCCGGCACGTGGTTGATGCGATGGAAGTCGTCCATGCCATTGGCATAAGCAATGTCACTCTCGCCACCAAGCATATAGAGTACTGGCGTATGAATGCGAAGCAACTGGTCCTTGCCTGGCATCGGCATATTGGGCATGGCAATGGAAGGATCGATGAAGAGGCCGCTGTTGCAAATCATCAGCAGTGTGATACGGGTGTCGGCGCAGTTGTAAAGCGTCTGCAGACCTCCACATGACATACCCGATGCGCAGATGGCATGCTCATCCACCTTCTGATAGAGGGGGCTGTGTGGATCGCGATTCTGTGCGATGGCCCAGTTGATGGATTGTGTCTGTTGCTCAGGCGTGGACATAGGGCCTCTATAAGGCTCCTCCTCTTCGGGAAAATAGCCCGTAGCGATGACCAGATAACCGTGTGATGCAATCTCATTAAGGAACTTGAAATGTTCCCAAGGAGAATTGGTGCAAGCACCATTGCCCCAGACAAGCAAAGGTAAAGGATTGGCAGAACCAAAACTGCTCAGGTCAGAGGGAAGAAAGAGAGTATGAGCCTCAAGGCTTTGCACCTCTTGCATCACAGCCTTATAAGGCCCAGTACCGCCCTCTTCGACAATCTTTGACTTTGTCACTTCGTTGCGTGTGACAGGTTGGCTGCCCCACAAAGGCGTACTCAGTGAAACAAGACCCAAAAGGGCGAGTGAGAAGATGAAGGAATGTTGCATATCTATTCTCTTTTATAAACATCCATATGGATTAACGCGACGACAGTTTCTTTAGATTCCACTTGGAATTATCGGAATTGAAGTCGTAACGTGCCAGTGTGGGAGTACTGTCGGCGATGGAATACAGGCAATAGCGAGTGTTGTCACCTTCGATGCCAGGGATTTGTCGAGGCATGATGCGGAAAGTTCCATCGGTAAGCTGCTCAATACGCCAAAGCTGCTCTGGAGCACCCGTGAAATGAGGCACTGTGGAAACTTCTCCTTCGGAAGTGGCACAAAGTGCACGGTCGGTACCTTCGATACAGATCTTGAAATAAGGAGCGGTGAGGTAACCGCCAGCCTCGGGAACAGCAGTGATGGTCCAGCGCTGATGAGGACGGGACATATAGTCGCCAATACGCACAGCGATGTCGTCCTTGGGCCACGTTTCGATGACATCCTCCAACTTCTGTGGAGCAACCGGCTTATCGGATGGCATAGAGTCATCCCAGAAACGCATACGGGGCACTTGCATACGCACGAAGTCAACTGCCAGTTCGAGCGAATAGCCGCGACGTTCGGACGCAATCTCGTAGGTACCTTCTGTAACAGGTTCACCGGCAATGGGCCAATCGTTCTTCCACAGAAGAGGAAGGATGGCAAGGACACTACGTCCACTGCGTGCGAAGTCAGCCTCAAAGTGGCAAGACATCAGTTCGACACCTTCGTCAACGATGGTGCGACCAAAGTGTCCGGCTCCTGCCAAACCCTCTCGAGCAGCAATGACCATACGTCCACCACCTGCCAGCATGTCGCGTCCGACATTGTCAAGATAAGGACCAGTGACGCTGCGCGAACGTCCTACCACAATGTTATAGGTCGAATTGACGCCATCGCAGCAGGTACCATGCGTACCAAGCAGATAGTACCAGCCATCACGATAGATAAGGTCTGTAGCTTCACAGTCGATAGCAATATCCTTAGGTTCATTGCCAGCACAACGTGCACCAGTAACTGGGTCGAGTTCGACAATGCGGATGTGTCCAAAATAAGTTCCATAACTGCACCACAGGCGTCCCGTGGTGGGGTCGAGCAAAAGACCTGCATCGATGGCATCATTGTCTTCGAGTCCATCGGAGAATGCCACTTCAATGGGTTCCGTGAAGCGGAAATCGGGTGATGAGGGATCGAGGGTCTTGTTCCACATCGTGAGGATGCGTCCGCTGTGTCGTCCTCCTAGGCCGCCTCCCGTCGAACTGTAGGCGACGAGATAACGGTTGCCGATCTTGACAACATCGGGAGCAGCCCCTCCCCCAGGACGTTCGGCTCCGCTATGCCAGCTCCAGCCGTCGTCGGAAATGAGGCCACCGCCTCCGGTGCCAAAGGTATAGTACTTGCCGTCACATTCGGCAAGGGTCGAGGGATCGTGTATGTATGGAGCGCCTGTCTGGGCCTTGAGAACAAGGGATGAAAGTGCGAGCAGGCAACTGAGGGTGAAAACAATCTTCTTCATCGGATGGAGTAATTAAGGACAGGTGAACCGGATTCATTAATAAAACGCACACAGAAGTCACTCATGCCGGGGCCATTGATAATGGCTCCGCGCAAGACGTTACGGCCCTTATGGAGCGTGAGGCGATGCGACATGGCATCGTCCTGCACCATCCTTCGGTCACCGCTGAGCATCAGCACCTCTTCTCCATCAAGCCACCAGCGGGAAGCGGAGTTTGAACCGACAGAAAGACGGACGTCTTGGATTTCTTCGGGACAGTCGATGACCGTTTCCACCCAGAACAGAACGCCATAATAGGGTAGTTCCTGGCATGTAGCAAAGCGGAAGAGTTTGACATTATAAAGCTTGGAATCCAAATGATGCCAAGTGAGCTGCTGTTTGGGATCCCATTGAAGCATATCGCGCAGATAGGTGTCGGTGAAGAGCGTATTGCTGGCATTGGGACGGGAAAGCGGTTCGGCAAGTTTCCAGCGATGCAGGAAGCCCTGCTCATCGGGTGAAATACCCGTTTCGGTGGCAGGAGCAAAGTACTGCGAGAACTGCATCGTACGTTCGATGACACGATAGCGACCACTGAGGTGCATGAAAGCGAAGAGACGCAACAAGCCATCGTAATATGCATCGAAATAGCCACTCTCATCGGGTTCATGACGCGCATTCCAGAAGGCATCGACAAACTCGTATGCCTTGGCATGAGTACAAACCAGAGAGATGGCTGCCGAAGTAGCAACAAGTCCGATGCTGTGACGCAATGCCTCAGGATAGTTGCCCGCACGAAGCAAACGGTCGGGACGTGTACCATCGACATTGTATTGGTCCACGAATGTGTCAAGGCCCTGCGAATAAAGGAAGTTCTGGATGAGATGTCCGTAGTTCTGCTGCCAAACGCGGTCGGCACAACTCCACGAATAGTCGAGAGCAATGTTCATAGGCACACGCCACGAGTCATATCGGAAGGCATCGCCAATGAGATGTCCGTTGCGAAGCAGGGAACCATCGAAGTTGTTATAGTCGGGATTGAGACCTGTGGCTCCATCGATGCTGCGATGCAGATACTCACGGCTTGCGCGTGCACACTCCTGCCAATAGCTGCTGCGTCCATCCTGTGCATAACGTGCCCAAACCTCATAGAAGGCAGGAAGATGATAGGAGGGATCGGTATATGGAACTCCCGGGACAAAAGTAATAAGGTTGGTGGCGGTATCGATGAGGCTCACCTCACGGCTCATGGTAATGGGTTCCTTCAAGAGATTACCCTGACGATCGCGATTAATCTTGACCTCGATGGTCTTGGGCTGAATGACATCGAGAATGTACTGTGCTTCGGCCAGATAGTTGATGCCGGTTTCATTGCCCCAAAGGTTGGAGGCGAAAAGAAGAGAAGTGATATAATAAAGTTCGCCATCACTGGCCGGGCCCTGTGCATTGGGCGTACCATCGGTCTTGCAACTCCAACGGAAATAACCCTGCATCGGCCCATCCGTCATCTGCATATACTTCTTGCTCCAGCGCCAAAGGCGATCGAAGATATCCTTGCGCCCGAACTGAACAGCAATCATCATACCATATGACATGCCCTCGGTGCGAACATCGTTATTCTTGACATCGCTGATGTATCCCATGTCGTCACCCACTTCGAAATAAACCTTGTTGGGACCGTAGAAGACATCGTTGAACACCTCATCGACCTTCTGGTCAATCTGTGCCTGTGAATAACCTGCTTCGAGGAAAAGATTGCGATACTGACCTGTGACAAGTCCTCCCTGTGTCAAGGGAGAAAGCGGCTGACGGGCATTAAGCGACACCCAATCGACCTGCACGGGAGTTTGTCCGGGATTGCTCAACACGAGCGTGTGGAGCCCATTGTCTTGGGGCAATACATCAAGTTTCAGAGAAGTCTGCTCAATCTGCTGGACCTGTGTGCGGCCCCAAAAACCTGCTGTGCAGACCCAAGTGCGGTAGTCACCCGTAGGAATACGGACATCGGAATAGGATACCGATGCACCGGGAGGAAGGGTCACTTGCCATCCTTCGAAAGGATGAAGCGTGTCGCGCAAGGCACGAGTAGCACCTCCCATAAGGTCTCCGCAGTCAATCTGCACCAGTTCGCTGGCATCGGTGATGCCGACACCACGATAGGTGGGACGTACGGGCTTTATGGTGCCATCGCTATTGAACGACAGCGAATCGCAACGTATCGAACGGTTCTTGTCGAAACGAGGGGAATAGTCGTTGTGATGATAGAAAAGATACCACTGGCCCTTGTACTCAACAATGGAGTGATGGTTGGTCCAGCAGCCTGTGGGTGATTCCTCCATGATTACACCTTGGAACTTCCAGGGTCCAAGCGGATGGTCACTCATGGCGTAAGCCAGAGTCTCGGTGCCCCCTTCGGTGCGAACCCAAGGGAAGGTCAGATAGTAGCGTCCATTGTGCTCGAAGGCAAAAGGTCCTTCCTTGAATCCATCAGGAAGTCCTTCCATAATTTGTGGTTCGGAGGCAAGTGCCAATCCGTCGGGAGTGAGACGAGCACCACGGATTACACCTCCTGCCCAGAAGATGTACTGTTCGCCCTGCGTAGTCTGCATCACACAAGGGTCGATGCCCATGATGCCTTCGATGTTCTTCTCTTGTGCCACAAAGGGACCTTCCGGACGATCGCCGATGGCCACACCAACTCCGAAACCTGCCCTTGCACCGGGTTTTTCGGGTTTCAAGCCACAAGGGAAATAGAAATAGTAACGCCCGTCACTGCCCTGAACGCAGTCGGGTGCCCACATCGAATAACCTTCATGATTGCCCCATGGGACCTGTTCCTGACTCAAGATGATGCCATGGTCCTGCCAATGGGTGAGATCGGATGAAGAGAAGACATGATAATCGGCCATGCAGAACCAACCCTTCAATGCCTCGACAGGAGGAATGTCGTGGGAAGGATAAACATAGACCTTGTCGCCAAAGACACGTGCCGTAGGGTCGGCCGTGAACTGTCCCGAGATAAGCGGATTCTGTGCGAAGAGATTGCTCGAAATCAACAACGCGGCGACGAGAGAAAATAGACGTCGATTCATGAAAAGGTATTGAGTTAGGTAATGTATCAAAAAAAAAGAAGATAGACATGGGCCAACAAATTGACCCATGTCGGAGGGTCACTTGACCGTGGTGCGTCGCGAGGCCTTGATGTAAATGCCTCCCGCCTGAGGATGCTCGACGGGGAAGCCCTGCAACGTGTAATAACGAGGCTCGGCTATCGGGTCAGCATTAACTGTCTCCAACCCTTCGGGCTCGCTGTAGTCATCATTATTGGTCAGATATAGATGATCAATATAGATGGGAGTGTTGCCATAGCTCCAGAATCCAGCAATGTAGATGTGACTTGGATCGACGGCTACATTGGTGCCTGCACGATACATCTCATGCAGGGGAACGACGCAGCGCTCAGCACGTCCGAAGTCATTCTGATAGCATCCTGTCCAATAGTTGTTTTCGTCGAACAGGCGGAACGACCAACTGCTGGAGGCTGCCGGCTGACGCATCACAACCACGAGATATTTCCATTCCGACAAATCAATGCCGAGCGGGAAATTCCAGCCGCCAAAGCCATATTGACCTGTAATGAGACATCCCGTCGAAGCATCAAAACTTCCCTTTTCCCAAATGGAGGGATTGAAGAGCGCATCACTGCCAGGGAACGAGAGCGTACGGATTGCCAAGGTGTCCTCAAACTGCCAGTTGGGATCAACGTACTCCTTGAACCAACGGTAGCAAGGACGTGCACACGCCTCGGGATCGGTGAGGAAAGTCTGTCCATCGGGCAAACTATCATCATATTTGGCCAAAAGTTCAGGACCCGTAAACAGCATCCAGGAGACGTTGCCCGTACGGTCCATAATGTAGCGGAAGTTGGCACCGAAGCCTACTCCACCGGCCGTGCCTGTGGTGGCCTTGCCCCATGACGCATTGTACTTCTGAGGAGCCCAGTCCATTTCGGTGATGAGGATGGGAGCAATCTCAGCCACAGGGGCCACCTGAGCATTCCATCCCGACTGGAACTCGAGATAACCGGCGCCTTTGGTCACTACGCCTTGCTCAGCACTGCCCGAGTCGCTCTCGCTGTCCGAGCCGTACCAACCGGGATAACAATGCACGGCATAGCCGATGTTGTCGCCCTGGATGGGATATTTTACATAGCCCGCATACTGTGACTGATAGCCGAGACCAGGCACCCAAAGGATGTTGTCGGCCCCACAGCTGCGGATGCTATCGACGATGGCCTGGAAGAACTGCGAGCAAGCCTCGGCATGCGCATCGCCCGACGAACCGATGGTTCCATTGGCTCCCATGATATTGACGGGCTCGTTGGCAAGTTCGAACATCACAGCAGGATTGTTGCGCAGCTTCTCATGCGATGCCACCACACCCCAAACGGTGAGCAGATACTTCTGGTATTCACCTCCAATGAATATATCCTTTGGACATACTCCAGGGGGACGCATCACGACATACAGTCCGTGACTGATGGCATATTCCGCCATCGGCACAAATACTTCGTCAAGGTACTTCTTGAAGCGTGTGAGCCTGAAAGCCGAAATATCGTTTTCGCCCGTTGTCGAGACTCCTGGCTCATTGCTCCAATACGGATCCATATGGAGGCGCAGCCAGCGCATTTCCCAACCAGCATCCAGAATCTTGTCGATAAGGCCCTGGTTGTAGCGGAGACAATCGTCGGTGTTATAACTCCAACCCCAGCCTCTGCCCTGCTCGTTGAACCAGGGAGAGTAGGTCTGACCAAATCCATGGAGGTTGATGGGAGTGCCATCGGGCAGACACAGGTAACGTCCTTCGACATGCAATGCCTGCAATTCTGTATTTTGTGCACAAAGCCCTCCCGCAGACAGGAGCGCCAACAAAAAGACCAACAGAAAACTCACGTGCTTCATGCTGTAACAATAACGAAATGAATAGAATCGCGGGGGAGAATGCTCCTGGCGCATCTCCCCCCCCGAATTTTCTTATTTGGACTGCAGACCTTCGGCCCAACCTGCGTAGGCGGGCTTGCGGGTATAGTCCTCGAACCAGAGTCCGACGGGCTCACCGCCACGCCAGCCGCTCGATGCGGGAGCATCGGTGAGACACCACTGGCAGATGCCGTACTGCTGTGCCGGTGGCACGATGCGGAAGTACTCCTGGATGATCCACTTGTAGTACTCACCCATAGCCTTCAGCTGATCGAAGGTTACCTCCTCGGTCTTGAGGGCTGTGCCGAACTGCTTGTCGCTGATGCCCATATCGAGCTCAGAGATACGGACGAGCTTGCCCGTCGCAGCCATAAGCTGGAGCATACGGGTGATGGCAGCCTGCTGACGGGCCTGGCTCTCGGCATCGATGTAGTAGCTGATGTGCATCTGCGTACCGATACCATCGATCCTGGCGCCAGCTTCTTCCCACTTGCCGATCCAGTAGATCAGCGATTCGAGCTTGTGGTTGTTATCCCAAGTGGACTCGAGGTTGTAGTCGTTGATGAAGAGCTTGAGGTCGGCAGGGTTGGTGCCCTCGATGGCAGCGTAAGCGCTGCGTGCAGCCTTCTCGGCGGTAACCACGTAATCGACATTGCCGAGGTGATCCTGCCAGAAGAAGTCGTTGGCAGAGCTTTCAGTAGCGTGCTGCAGGTCGTAGAAGCCGTCGATGTTGCCACCGCCCGAAATGGCCTCGTTGACCAGGTCCCAAGCCTTTACCTTGCCGGCTGTAGCATTCATCATGCCGCTGACCCAAAGGTTCATGGCGTAGGTGAGCGTATCGTACTTCTCTTCGTCGGTCTGCGGGCGAGTGCCTCCGGATGAAGACATCTCGTACTCCCACTTGATGTTGGCGAAGTAGTAGGTGTTGGCCTCGGTCAGTACGTTGAGGTTGAAGGCAATGGCATGCATGCCTGCACCCTCAGCCGGGATGGTTGCTTCGGCCTCGTAGTGCTGCCACTCGGGTGTGAAGTTGGGGTTGCCGGGGAGCATTGCCCAATGGATGTAGGCGCCAGGGGTGTTGTGACACTGCGTCTCGCATCCAGCAGGCTTGTCGGCCTTGTAGTCGAAAGCGATGCGGTACTTCTCGCCAGCTGCCCACTCCTTGTCGGGAGTGTAGATGAAGAACTGCGTATCCCACGAGTTGGCAGGATTGTCAATCGACTGTATCTTGACGCAGACGCCGCCATCGGGACCCTCGCCAGGATAGCCGGGACCCTGGGTGTCGCCGCCGCCACCACCGTTGCGTACGATGAAGTTGCCGAAGTCGTCGCCCGTCATGTCGCTGTTCCTGATGGCATTCACCCAATAGGTAGTGGGCTTGAAGATCTTCTCCTGGGTGCACCAATGGATATCGGCAAAGTAATAGTCGGTGGAAACGGTCGAAGCGTTGAGGTTGAAGGCAATGGCATGCATGCCGTCACCCTCGCCGGGAATGGTACCCTGAGCCTCGTAATACTGCCACTCGGGAGTGAAGTTGGGGGCGCTGGGGAGCATCTGCCAGTGCAAGTAGGCACCAGGGGTGTTGTGGCACTGCGTCTCGCAGCCTGCATCCTGGCTGGCACGGTACCAAAACGAGATCTTGTAGGCTTCGCCTCCTGCCCATGCCTTGTCGGGAGTGTAGATGAAGAACTGGGTATCCCACGAGTTGGTCGGGTTGTCGATCGAAGTGATCTTGATGCAGTTCTTGCCGTCAGGACCACCGGGGATGGGAGCACCGAACACGTCGCCCTTCCCGGGTTCGCGGACAACGAAGTTCTCCATCGAGCCGCCTTCATTCATCTCGCCGTTGGTGAGGTGATCGATCCATTCGATGGTGAAGCTGGCACCGCCAAGCGACTCCATACCTACCATGAAGTTCACCCACGAATACTTCCACCAGGTGTTGCCGGGCACGTCGCCATCCTGCTGCCAACCTACGTCCTTGAGCTTGACCTCTTCGTCGAAGCTGCCATTGGCAACCAGGTTCTCGTCCGAACCTTGCTCGGTGACTACGAAGTCGTCGAGGAAGAAGTCGCCGTCAAGTTTGCCAAGCGAGAACTGCAGGTACTTGTAGTCAGCTTCGGCCGTGAACGTCAAAGAAAGCGGGGTCATATCACCCTCGGCAGCCAGACCGCCAAAGCCCGTGTAGAGCACTGCACCCTGGGCATCGCATGGCCAGAAGGGAACAGACTCGAGGCCATTGGTAGCCTTGGCATTGATGGACACATTATAGGTCTTGCCTGCCTGAAGGGGCTGGGGCAGAGTGTAGTTGAGCTGGTAGTCCCAGACGTTCTCGCTGGGTCCAGTGGTGGTCATCTTGAGGCACTGGTTGCCTTCGCCTTCGGGAGTAGGAAGCTCGACGTCGGCAATAAGCGAATTGAGCCACTTCACGGGCTGCTGCGAATGCCATGCCAAGGTGTGGCCATAGACAGTCAGGCCAGCGTCTTCGGCAGCATTGACAAACGCCGTAACGGTCGAGAAGTTCATATTGCCCTTGTCATCGACACAAGAGGCCATCTTCATGGCATTGCCGGCGACAATCTCGTCGAAATTGGCGGTGGTGAGGGCATAGAGCATTCCCTTGTTGTTGAACTCTGAGGCAGTGAGCGCTGCGCTCACCTTGAAACCGGGGTGAGCGGAGCGATCGAGATATTCCTTGAGGGGCTGGTACTCGTTGAGGTAATCATACAGTTCAGCATTGCCGGGACGGGAAACAGCGTAGTCGTTGGTCTCCAGGAAGTCGGCGCATGAGGTCAGCAGTATGGCACCTGCAGCAGCAAACAGCCATTTGTTGATATTTTTCATCTTCGTACTATTTAATGAAAGATATTAAGGGATATTTGGGGATATTAAGGGATATTAAGGGACATTACTTTTGCCTGTAGAGATTGGGACCCAAGAGACATTCGTCCTTTATTATCCCTTAAAATCCCTTAAAATCCCATAGAATCCCTTATAATTAGTTGAACTCTATGACAGTACCAGCGAAATCACCACGGCGCTGGAGAACGAGGGTCTCATCGTACGACTTGCCACCTGCAGTATATTTGAGGTAGAGCGCATTGCGGTCCTTGTTGCCCCAGGCCTTGGCCTCGGTGCCATGACCGTAGTTGCCGCTACCCGTGACGCCATCGCCGCTGATGGTGCAGTTGTCGTCCTTCTCGCTACCAAAGCTCAGCGTCATCTTCACGCCGTCCTTGTTCACGTATTCGCAAGTGGTGAGCGAAGTGGTAGCGGTGTGCACAATAGTACATTTCTCAAGCTGGTCGGCAGTACCCTTGACGAGGTAGTAGCCCTCCCAAGGATTGACGTAGCGCACACAGTAGAGCGTGTAGTCCATCTCCTCGAGAATCTTGCTTGCTCCCTTCACATTGCTCATACGGAGAGGCAGGACATAGGTCTGGGCGATTGAAGCTTGATCCTGGAAGAAGGCATCGGTGAGCTGCACCTCTACACCGCTCATGCGGTTGCCAGCATAGGTCGATGTGGTGCTGACCAGCTGATAATGGCTCGATGGCAGCACGGTGACAGCACGGCCGTCCTTGAAGGTGACACCCTGGGCCAGGCTCTCGTCAACGGCAACGTTGAAGGTGAATTCGTAGGAATCGTAGGTGCCGGCTCCGTAGCCCATCACCTTGAAGCGATGAGCATTGTCGAGCTCGGTGCTGTACTCCACGCCGTCGCCCAGCAGGATGGTACGAACGGGATACTGATAGGGGAAATAGACAGTGGTGCCTCCCTCAAAATCGTCGAAATCCCGGTCGCCGTTCTTGCAGCCCGTCGTGGCGACGGCAGCAAGAAGCATTAGTGACATATATAATGATTTTTTCATTGCAAATATCATGTATTAAAGATAAATGAAGAATATTAAGGGATTACCATCCGCTGTTCTGCTGGAGGGCATCATACTTCAGGATCTCGGAGTATGGGATGGGGCCGAAGAACTGGTGCTGCTTGTAGCTGCGCTGCTCGACATCGATGGTCTTGAAGCCAGCGTTGGGGGCACTGATTTCTGCACCCTTGACAGTCTCGTTGAGCTTGTTCAGGTCCACCTGCCAGCGACGAAGGTCGTAGAAGCGATGGTTCTCGAAGCAAAGCTCCAGACGACGCTCGTTGCGGATCAGCTCGCGCATCTTCTCCTTGCTCTGGGCACATTCGTCGAGATAGGGGTCATCGACACCGGCACAGATGCCAGCACGCTCGCGCAAAGACTTGATGACGCTCTTGGCGGTCCACTTGCTTCCTGCCACGGCAGCATTGGGACCTACAGCTTCATTAGCTGCCTCAGCATAGTCGAGGAATATCTCGGTCCAGCGGATACGTGCGTCGTAGCTCTTCTGGTTGGTGATGTTCGAAGGATTGAGGTTCACGTCAGGACGGAGGAGTTTGCGCATGTAGTAACCGGTACGGGTAGAATAACCAACGGTATAGTTCAGACCATTGACATTGTTGTCGCCGTAGGTGCCGGTGATGATGGTGGTGTTGCCCGAACCGATGGTCTGGCCATCATAGAGGATGTAGGCAGCAAGACGTGCATCACGATCGGCATAAGGATCGTTGGCATTGTAGCCCGAACGGCTGTCGGTGATAGGATAACCATTGGTCATCGGGAAAGCATCGACAAGGTTCTGCGAAGGGTTGCAGCGGCCAAGGCCGTTGATCGACGGAGGATAGAAGTCACCCTCCAGGCTGTGACGCTCGCTGACGTTGGTCTGCCAGATGCTCTCGCTCGAGTTGTAACCCTTGTTCAAACCACCGATTTCGGTAGTGTTGGCAAACCACTTGTAGCCGTCGGCTGGCATCTCCTTGGTATTGATGAGTTCGGCAGCATAGCGGGCAGCCTGCTCCATCGTAACGCCCGAATACTGGGCATAGGCGGGAGAAGCGGCAAACAGAGCCACCTGGGCACGGAGGGCACGAAGAATCATACCGTTGATCTTGCCCTTCTGGTGATAACCGAAGGCACGGGTGTACTTGCCGGCAGAAATGCCAAGGCTCTTGTATTTGGCGGGCACGGCGTTGTCGTCGGTGACATCCTCATACTCGTAAGGCAGCAACTCGAGGGCACGATCGATATCGACCATGATGGAGTCGATGCAGGCACGGAAGGTGGCACGTGGCTGGTTGAAGTCGGCACCTGCCTCCTGGAACTCCCGAAGGATGGGCACACCCATCATCTCGTTCACACCATCGACCATGCCGGCATGGGCACGAAGAAGGTAGAACATCTGGAGGGCACGCATACCATAGGCATCGCCCTTGAAAAGGTCGGAGAAGAGGCGCTGCAGTCCTTCGTCGGTACTCCAGGCAACCTTCTCGGCATTGGCCACCATGATGTTGACATACTGGATGGCATTCAGACGGTTCTTCCACTGGGAAGTGGGGTCATTCTGGGAACTCCACGCGCCGGTAGCCATCTGCAGATAACTGTTCGTCTGGTCGTTCGAAACAGCATCATCGGTAGCAAGGTCGGTCTGCGGAGAGTTGGAATAAGGCAGCAGAATGTAGGCATTGCCCAAAATACCCTGCGCATAGCTGGCGTCGCCATACATCGAACTGACGTCCTTGAGATTCTCCTGAGCAGGCTCAAAGAGGTCGTCGCAAGAGGCAAGGGCTACACCCATAAGCACTACGGACAGTATATGTTTGATAGTTTTCATTTCTTTATATCTTTTTGGGTTTTGATAAAACCTTACAATCTAATTTAGAACTTAACCGAAGCACCGATCTGGTAGAAGCGGTTCTGGGGAGCAGAGCCTACGTTCATCTCCAAGAGCTCCTTCTCCTTGGCAATCTTCAGCAGATTGTTGCCATTGGCGAAGAGGCTGATACCCTTGACCACCTTGCTGCCTTCGAACATCGAAGCGGGGAAGTCGTAGGTGATCTGTACCTTCTGGAGGTTGATCTGGTCGGTATCGTAGAGCCAGTAGTCGGAGGTTACGAAGTTGTTGGCACCGCTGCCGGTGGTGAGGCGAGGATAGGTAGCCGACGAAGCATTGGTCACCTGACGGGTAGCAGGATCGACGATGGCACGGTCGCGAACGACAGCGCTGTACTTCGAATCGCCATGAATCCACCAATAGGAGTTGTTCTTGACAGCCTGGCCGCCGAAGCCTCCGGTAGCGAGCACGAAGAGGCTCAGACCCTTATACTTGAGGGTAAGGTTGGCACCGAGGGTGAGTGGTGAGCCATACCAGCCGCCACGACCCAGGTTCACCTGGTCCTTGTTGTCAATCACACCGTCACCGTTCTGGTCCTTGTAGCGGAGGTCACCGGCCTTGGGGTTCTCACCGAGTTTCTGCTCGGGAGCACCAGTCACCTCGTCGTCACTCTTGAAGAGGCCGAGACACTCATAGCCCCAGATGGCATCGAGCTGCGTGCCCTGACGATACTGATAGGCATCGGCAAACTGCGAGTCGTCGCGCTTGCTGGCCTCGGTGTCGTACCAGGTCATGTTGGCACCCACACCCACCATCCAGTCGTCGGTGAGCTGCTTCTTGTAGTTGACGTCTACTTCAAAGCCATAACGAAGGTCATCGTTGTAGTTGGTGTAAGGTACAAACGATGCTTCAGGCCAATAGGTCGAGAAATAGCTTGGATAGAGGTTGTTGGGCACGATGATCAGACCTTCGGTCGTAGTGCGGAAGTAGGATGCTTCGAAGGTAAGCGCCTTCTCGAGTAATGCACCTTGCAGGGTCACGCTGAATTCCTTGCGCTTGATGAAGTCGAGATCCTTGTTCGAACCACGCTTTGAGGTGGTAGCCTGCTGTGAATCGCCTACACCCCAACCCCACCATACGTCGTGGTTGTTGTTGAAGTCAGGAGCATACATGCCATAGTTCTCGACGTCGATATCCTGACTGAGGACGCTGTACGAAGCACTGAGCTTGAGGTCGTCGAAGATCGAACCTTCGAGGAAGGCCTCACGTGCAATGTTCCAACCGGCGGTGGCACTGTAGCTGTAGCCCTTGCGGTTGCCCTCAGCAAGCTTGGCGCTGTGGATCAATGCCGAACCGAACTCAGCATAGTACTTGTGTGCATAGTTGTAGGAGGCAAGCAGGCCGGCATTCACGTTGCTGGTCCTGTGATACTCTCCCGATTGCGACTGCTGATAGCCATTGGCAAGCAGCATGGCGCTCACATTATGCACATCGGCGAAGGTACGGTTGTAGTCGAAATGAGCATTGAAGTCGATGGTCTGCTTGTAAGTCGAACCTCCTACACCCTGAACACCCGTATGCTGGTCCTTATTCTGCTTTACAAGCGAGGTAATCACCTCCTGGCCATTGTAGTTGCCCCACTGTGGAATGTAGATGGCATAGGTGTCGGTGTAGCTGGTCGAATAGGCAGTAGCATAATCGACGGCAAACATCGTCGAGAAGCTCAGGCCCTTGGTCACACGGTCGAGGTCGAGGTTGATACCGAGCGAGAACTCGAAGTGACGGCTGTTGTACTTGCTTGTACCGGCAGCAAAACCATTGGCAATGACGTTGGTGTACTCATCAGCGATGGCGTCGGAAGGAGCTCCGATGAAGCCACCATCGAAGAGGCGGGCAGTACTCATCAGGTCGGACGTAGTAGGATTGAGTGGATCCAGATAAGACATCGGGATGAAGCCTACCACACGGTTGGGACGGAGCGACTCCGCAGCTTCCCAGAAGTCGGTGTTGGCAGCCGAACGGGCACTATAGAAGGTCACATTGGCATCGGCAAAAGCGCTGATCCAGTCGGCCATCTGCATATCGACGTTACCACGTACGTTGAGGCGGTCGGTATAGTCATCCTTTGTGTTACCGTAGTTCAGGTTGTCGCCCGAACGCATATAACCGATGTTGGTGTAGTAGTGGGTACGCTTGGCACCGCCACGGAACTCAGCAACAACCTCCGAGCGGCGGTAGGCCTTCTTGACGTAATCGCTCGAATAGAGATTGATGTTGGGATAGCGATAGGGGTTCACACCTGCATAGGTGTTGTAGATAGCCTCATCGCTGTACTTCCTGGCATTGCCATCGTTCACGAGGGCCTCATTGTAGAGGGTCATGTATTCGGCAGCACCCAGATACTCGGGGAATGACTTGGCCACGTTCCAACCAGTGTTGGCACTCACCTTGACCTGCAGATCCTGGTCGTTGCCACGCTTGGTAGTAATCAGGATTACACCCTTGGCAGCACGGCTACCATAGAGAACCACGGCCTGGGCGCCCTTCATGAAGGTCACTTGAGCAATTTCGTCGGGCTTTACGTTGTCGGCATCACGGGGCACACCGTCAACGAGCACCAGATAATCGGTCTGGCCCCACAGAGAGGCTCCGTTGAAACCAGAGACATAGCCCTGCATATTGTCGAGGCTGTAGGTGTTGTTGTTCTTCGCGGCAAGTTCCTCGTAGTCGAGCACCGACACACCACCCAACAAATCCTCCTGAGGCACACTGCGGAAGGCGACGTTCACCTTCTGTGCTGCGTCCTCCTCGTCAAGCTCTTGTGCAAAGCTGACGGTCGAGAGCAACGCTGCAGGCAGCAGCAGGTATTTGAAATATGTTGTATTCATGCGAATGAATATTTTTTATTAGGAAAAACTTTGTCTTTCTTTTCTCTATCATTTACCAACCGGGATTCTGCTTGAAATCCTCGTAGAGATAAACTTCGCTGTCGGGGAAGGGGAACCAGTAGTGCTTGGCTGTGAATGGGCGCTCAACAATGGTCTTGAGGCTCCAACCGCTAACCTCAGCATCACGTGGGTCGTTTTTGCGATACCACTCGTTCTCGACGCTGATGGTAAGGGTATTGCCGCTGGCGTCCTTGACGGTAATGTTTTCGTTGGGCATGACGCGCGAGAACTCGGCACTCTGCTTCAGGTTGTAGGGAGCCTTGTCGAGCAGGCACCAGCGCTGCAGGTCGTTCCAGCGGAAGCCTTCGAAGGCAAGTTCGCAGGCACGCTCGCGACGGATGGTCTCCATCAGCGCATTGCCCGACTTCTGGTCGTCAGCCACCTCGGCACAGCCTACGCGGTTGCGCAGCACGTTGATGGCATCGACAGCAGTGAGGGCGCAGCCTCCAGCAGTGTTCTGACCCGATGCAACCAAGGCCTCAGCATAGAGCAGGTAGATCTCTGCCAGACGCATGTAGGGCAGATAAGCCTGCAGGCTGAACGACCAACCATAGTAGTTGTCGTACTTGTTGCACTGGTGAGGAATGAGTTTCTGGCAGAAGTAGCCCGTACGCGAACCCAGGTTGTTGTCACGCATGGTGCCACCCGTCTCGAAGTCGCAGTACTGCTGCTCGCGGAACTGGGCATCGTCGCCTTCCTCACCGATGGTAGTGGTCACGAAGCGGAAGCCGTCGAAGATGATGTCATGATAGAAACGTGGGTCACGGTCCTTGAATGGATGAGCCGGGTCAAAACCAGACTGCGGATCATCAAGGGCACGTCCGTTTGCCATACCGTAGGCATAGTTCACATAGTTGGCCGTAGGCATGTGGATGATCTTGTCGTGCTCAACCAGTGAGTTGATCTTCGAACCCCAAAGCTTGGCAAAGTTCCAGTTGGTACCATTGCCCTCATGGCCAGGACCACGGAAGACGCACTCTGTCGAGCCGGGCTGCATCCAGTTCTGGCTGACGGTATAGAAAATTTCGTGGTAGTTGTTGTCCGAAGAAGTGGTCTCGACATGATTGTAGATGTCGCTATAGTCAAACTTCACGAGCGCGTATGGACTCTTGGAGTCGTTGGCAGCAACCAATGCCTTGCCCAGATACTCGGCAGCCTTGGCAGCAGTAGCCTGATTATAGGCGTAAGTGTTCGACGAACCTGGCTGTGGAGCGATGGCATCGGGATCACCATTGGTGAGTGGAGATGCAGCCCAAAGCAGTGCCTTGCCGGCGTATGCCAAAGCAGCAGCACGAGTAACGCGCACCTGATTGTGTCCCGAATTGGCCTTGCCTGGAGCAGTCTCTTCCCAACTGATGGGGAGCAGCTCAGCAGCCTTGGCAAAGTCGGCAGCAATGCGTTCGCAGCATTCGCGGTAAGAGAGACGCGGCTCAGTCAAAGCCTGACCGCCGTCGAGCACCTTGTCGATATAGGGAAGACCGCCCAGATACTGCACCAGCTCCTCGTGCCACCATGCACGGAAGAAGTAGAGCTGACCCTCGATGAGGTTACGCTCCTCCTGTGTGGCACTGGTCATCAGTGCGAGGTTCTCAAGACCCAGGTTACATTTGCGGATGCAATAGAAGGCATGTCCCCAAATACGATGGCTGAACTTGTCATCAGTGGTAGAGTTGACATCACGGCCTCCGAAGTAGGTCTGCGCATTGCCATACCAGTTCTTCAGGTTGCCCAGGTCCATCTGGTGGCTGAAGTGCGAATCGCCTTCGCCCGAATTCATAATCTCGTCTTCACCCCAGTTGAAAGTCGTACACCAGAAGCAGCTCTCCTTGTCGGGGATGCAGTTGTAGATCTCCTCGACATATCCCTGGAAGTTGGTGAAGTTCTGGAAGGCGACTTCCGACGAAACCTCCGAGCTGGGCTCCTTGTCGAGGTAGTCGGTGCATGAACTGCCCATAACGGTCAGAGCACCCATCGCCGTTCCCAATAATATATTATATAATGTATGTCTCATATTGATGAATCGTCTTTAAGAGTTTCAATTCGTTTTGTCAAGGATTAGAGACTGAACTTAAGACCGAAGTTGATACGCTTCACGGTAGGATAGGCACCGCCACCGCCACTGTATGCACCGTTGGTCTCACGGTCGTCAGGCATGTTGGTGTACATCCAGAGGTTGTTGCCGCTGACGAAAAGCTTCAGGCTTGAGATGCCGAGATGACGGATCCAGTCCTTCTTGCTCCAGGTGTAAGCTATCTCGACGTTCTTCAGACGCACGTACGAACCGTCGTACAACATCTGAGTGCCATAATAATAGGTAGGAGATGTGTTCAGACGAGGAGTAACCACAGCGGCGCCATTGCCGGCTTCACTCCACCAGCTGCCCTGGTCGTAGACTGTATTCAGCTTGCTGCCAAACGAAGTGAGGTTCACGTCACGGGTCACATTGCTTACGCCATAGAACTGCACGAAGCACGAGAAGCCCTTCCATTCGTAACCGATGGTGGCATTGTAGGTGTTCTCGGGGATGCCAGTGAAGGCGTATGGAACGGTATCATCGTTCGAAATCTGGCCGTCGCCATTGAAATCGACCACCTGATAGTCTCCGACGAGTTTCTGTCCGTCCGACGAATCGTGCTTGGGTGAACCATAAAGCTCATCTTGCGTGTTAAGGTAGTCACCATTGAGCACGGCGTGCTGCTGGCCGATGGCATAGCCCTCCTGCTTGCGATAGCTCGGCAGAAGCTCGGCATCCTCACGATAGTTGATCTTGCTGGCTGCATGGGTCATGCTGAAATTACCCCATACGCGGTGTCCGCCTGTGAAGGTGTGGTTCACGCGAAGTTCCAGTTCGTAACCCTTGGTGGTAGCCTTGCCCAAGTTGGCGGTAGGAGGATTTTGTCCAAAGTAGGCTGGTACCGAACGTGTACCCGCACCAAGGACGATATCACTACGCTTATCCTGGAAGAATTCGAGCGAGCCGGCCAGCATGCCACTGAGGAACGAGTAATCGACACCGACATTGAACTTGCGAACAACTTCCCAATGGATATCAGTATTGCCTACCTGCGATTCGCGATAGAACTTGTAGTTGCTCTTGCCATCACTATTGTCCATGCGGGCTGCGTTGTCGGAAAGATATGCCCACTGGGTAAGGTAGAGGAAGCGCTGCATGTTGCTGCCGAAGCGTCCATAGGAGTCGTCACCGATCTCACCGTAGGAGGCACGGACCTTCAGCATGTCGATGAGCTGCTTGCCGAAGACCTTGACATCCGTGACGGACTTCATCCAAGGTTCATTGGATATTGTCCAGCCCAAGGCACCCGAATTGAAGAATCCGAAACGGTTTTCGGGGCCATACTGCTCCGAACCATTGTAGGCACCATTATACTCGGCAAGATAACGATCGGCATAATTATACGTCACGCGGAATACCCAGTCCTCACGGTAGCTGGGAATCATCAGTCCAGAGGCACCCTCGTTGCGGGTGAACACGCCCATCGCACTGAGGTCGTGACGACCGAACTTGCGTGCCCAGTTGAGCTGCAACTGATAGTAGAGATTACGATAGGTGTTCCAGTCTTGAACACTACCATTGTTGTTGGTCCAGGTCACAGTGGTCACTTCGTCAAAGTGGTTGGCAGCATCGTAACTGTTCTTATACTGGACGATGCCCGTCTCAGGGTCAATCCACTTGTTACGCGATGCCGACTTATAGAGGTCGTTGATGCCTCGGCCGGATTCACGGAAGGAGTTGTCCCACGATACAAGGCCGCGGAAGCTCAGGCCCTTGGTGATGAACGAGAGATCCTGCTCGAGAGTGAAGTCGGTATAGATACGTGTGGTGGTCGATTTGTTGGTACCACCGAGAGTCACAGCCTCGATGGAGTTCGAAACGTTCGAAACGAGAGGATAGAAGCCCCACGAACCATCGGCATACTGTGGAATGAATACGTCAGGAGCAATGTTGTAGGCACCTGCCCAGCGCTGCTGCAACTGCCAGGTGTCGTTAGCATCGGCATATTGTGCATAGGAGAATGGAGCCTCCGATACGCAGTACGAACCCGAGAGACCCACCTTGAAGGTAGTGGTCTTGGTAAGCTTGAAGTCAAGGTTCGAACGCACGGTCAGCTTGTTGTAACCGAAGCCGGCCTTGTAACCACGACCTGAGTCATAGGTCTTGTAGAGGTCACCTTCGTTCACGAAATCGACGGCAGCGAAATACTTGACATCCTTCGTACCACCGCTCACGTTGACGGCAGCGTTGTACGACATGGTGTAGTCCTTGAACATGGCTTTCTGCCAATCGACGTTCGGATAACGCTCCTGCTGCTCGATAGTGGTCTGGTTGCGATAGTTGCTGATGAAGTCCATCGAATGAACGTCTGCCCAAGAGTCAGGGTTAAGGTTCAATTCGTGCTCAGCAGCCATGTTGCGAGCCATCAGGGCATCGTACGAATCATACTTGCCAGGGAGCTTTGAAGGAATCTTCATGATGGCATTGGCGCTCACGTTGATCTGTGGACGCCCCTCCTGACCACGTTTCGTGGTGACAAGGATCACACCGTTGGCACCCTTCACACCATAGACGGCGGTTGCCGAGGCGTCCTTCAGTACGGAGATGTTCTCTACCGAACCCATATCAACCGACGAAAGGGGACGCTCGATACCATCCACGAGGACGAGTGGTGCAGAGTTGTTCCAGGTTGAGGAGCCACGGATTACGATCTGTGGTTCTTCCTCACCGGGCATACCATCCGACTGGTTGGTGATGACGCCTGGTAGGTTACCGGTCAGGGCCTGTCCGACGTTCGAGATACCGGCGGCGCGTTCCAGCGTCTTGCCCGATGTTTGCGTAATGGCACCTACTACTGATGCCTTCTTCTGCTGGCCGTAGCCCACTACAATCACCTCCTCGAGTTGGGCTTTGTCCTCCTCGAGCACGACGTGCAGTGTCTTACCAACAGTAGCCTTCACCTCCTGGGTAGTCATACCTACGTATGAAATCACCAGGGTCGATTCCCTACTTGGCAACTTGAGTGAGAAGTTGCCGTCAAGGTCGGTAATTGTGCCTTGTGTCTTGTCAGACTTCAAGACTACCGATGCTCCAATGACGGTCTCGCCATTGGTGTCCACGACCACGCCCTTTACTGTACCTGTCTGCGCCCATGCCGTATTAAGGCATAGACACAAGAAAGCGACCAGCACGGTCAGTAGCCGTTGTTGCTTGTGCATTGCTTTTCTCATTGGTTTGTTAATATTAATGTATATGTAAAAAAGTTTTTTACTTCTTTGCAAAAAGTCCGATCATCGTGCCCGTGAATCCGCCGGCATCACGTGTCGAAAGGAATGCAGTGGGCTGAGCTTCGCCGATCTTCTTCCAATCCTTTCCGCGATTGAGGCTGTAACTGAAGGTGAACTGTAGGCCGTCGCTCTCGACACGCAGTTCCGCCTCACCCTGCTGGAGGGGCTGCTCGTCCAGGACTGCACATCCCTCGGGAGTCATCTTCAGGAGTTGAAGTTTGCCTTGGGTGGCACAGAGTTTCAGGTAATGCGTCTCGTCCTTGAAGAGTGTCAAGCCTGCCTGGCTCGTTTCACTGCCTGCCACATATTGCATGCGCGTCTGACACGTATAACGATGATGTTGCGGGCGCACGAAGACTGCACTTGGCGTATCCTTGTCGCTCAGGTCGATGCTGTCTTCCTTCAAGGTCAGCCAACCCGGACGCTTCGTGAGCGAATACTTGTCGGTGCCGCTCGTACGAAGGGTCATGAACTGCAGGGGAAGTTGCTCGGCATCGAAGTCAAACTGCATGCCGAAGTTTCCGTTGCCTACCCAGTTGTCGCCTCCTTCACGGTGCTCGGGCTTTACGCCCTCACGACGAATGGTGCGGCTCACGATCTCGTTGTTGTTGCAGATCAGGGGCCAACCGTCGTTGGTCCACATCACGGGCAACATGAATGTCTCGCGGCCCAGGTTCTCGAAGTTGTCCTTCACGGGGCGGCAAGCCAGGAACACGGCCCACCAGTCACCTTCCTGTGCCTGCACCAGGTCGGCATGGCCTGCACAGGTGATCGGATCGGGACGATTGTTGTCGAGTGTGCGCTGCGTCAGGATAGGATTGCCCTTGTATGCCTCGTAGGGTCCCCACACCGACTTCGAGCGGTAGATGACCTCCGAATGCCAGTCACCCGTTCCGCCCTCGGCTGTCATCAGGTAATAATAGCCGTTGATCTTGTAGATATGCGGGCCTTCGCACCAGATGGGCTTCTCCTCGGGTCGGCAGCCCTTGTTGATGAGGATGCGACGCTCGCCCACCATCTGGTCGGTGGCCAGGTCAAGTTCCTGAAGGCGCACGGTGCGATGTCCGGGATATTCGGGCTTGTCGTTGGGTGCATCGTCGTTGTTCACCACGTAAGCCTTGCCATCGTCGTCAATGAAGATCGAAGGGTCGATGCCGCGAACCGAATGCACATAGATAGGGTCACTCCACGGACCAGCGGGATCCTGCGTCTTCACATAGAAGTTGCCGGCTCCCACATTGGTGGTGATCATGTAGTAGGTTCCCGTCTTGGGATTGTAGCTCAGTCCCGGTGCAAAGATGCCACCGCTCACATGCTGGCCAACCATGTTCACCAGTTGCGACTCACGGCTCAGCACGTGTCCGATCTGACGCCAGTTCACCAGGTCACGGCTGTGGAAGATGGGCACACCAGGGAAGTAGGTGAAGGTCGAGGTGACCAGGTAATAGTCACCCTTGCCATTCGAACAGATGGCAGGATCTGAGAAGAATCCAGGGAGGATAGGATTGTAGAATTCCGATTCTCCAGCAAGAGGATGCTCGGCATAGTAGCTGTCATTGCCGACATAGGTCAAGTCGTCGAACATCGCCTCTCCAGTAGGTTCCGTAGGCATAGGGTCCTTCGGGGCAGTGCAACTCGCCCCAAGACATACCAATGCTATGACAGCCGCAGCGGCCGCCATGTTCATTCGTTTCCGTTGACTTTTCATAGAATTCATGTATAATTTGGCTTTTTAGCGGCGCAAAGGTACATATTTCCCACGAACTGGCCAAAAAAAACCTTATCACTGACACCCACACGTGTTACACACGCAAAAATTAGGTTAAATGATACAAATTATATTGTTTTTGTAACGTTTTTTTTGGAATTTTCACAAAAAAATCCATATATTTGCACCCGTTAATGGATAAATAGAACACGCAAGATGCCACGCTTAACACATCGGATGCAGCGATTTTTATGCACCATTTCATTCATTTTTGCCCTCACTATGCAGTCGTGGGCAAACTTGAATTTGCTCTTTACGACCGACGATAATCTGTCAAATAGCCTCATAAACGAGATTAAGGAAGGTGCCGACGAAACCATCTGGATAGCCACCGAAGACGGCCTCTGCCGTTTCGATGGCTCGCAATTCATTACCTATCGCAACGACCCCGCCAACCCCAATTCCCTCCAGAACGACTTCGTACGAACCCTATGTACCGACGATGAAGGGCATGTTCTGGTCGGCACACTGTCGGGCGTGCAGATGTATCGTCCCGAGACCGACGACTTCACCCCGATCATCATCGACCCGGAGCAGCAGATAGGCTCGGGCAACATCAGCGACCTTTGCAAGTTGTCCAATGGTGACTTCATGGCCACCGGCAACGTCACCTTCACCATCCATTTCGACGAACACGGCCAACCCCATGCCATACCCAATCCGCTCACGCCCCATGCCTCCATGGCCTACCGTTGCTGCGAGGACTATTCCGGCAACGTGTGGGTCATCAAGTTCGACGATGGCATGTATCGCCTCGACAAGCAGGGCAACGTAAGCCTCATTACCATCAACGACAAAATCAAGAGTTTCATCAGTCTTGGTCTCGGTCCCGACGGCAAGATCTATGCAGGCGGCGAAGTGCGCGGCCTTTACCGGTTCGAATCCGGCTCAAACGACGTCGAGGAGATCTCAGCTCCTACCGATAATTATACCGTGCGCGAATTGCGTACCATCCCGGGCACGCAGCAGATGTATGTCTGCACCGATGGCGATGGCATCTTCATCTACGACTGTCAGTTCGGCACCATGACGCCTTGTGAGTTCGACGATGCGCAAATCGACTCCCGCACGCAGAAGGTACACTCTGTGGCCGTCTCACGCAATGGTGACGTCTGGATGGCCCTCTATCAGAAGGGTGTCTTCGTCATCTCCCACAATGCCGTCGATTTCCACTACTATGGCCCCAAATCGCTTCGCTACAACACCGTGGGCGACCACTGCATCACCACGCTCCTGCGCGACCACGAGGGCTTCCTTTGGGTAGGCACCGACAATGGAGGCCTGTTCTGCCTCGATGCCGATGGTCAGACTCGCCATCACTTCCCCTGCACCTCCGACCCCTGGTCCATCCCTTCGGCTATCATGAACATCTATGAGGACCAGCAACATCGCCTCTGGATAGGCTCCTATCGCCAAGGTGCAGGCACCGTCGATCGTCGCTCGGGCGTGTTCCATAATGTTCCCGTCACCGATTCCAGTAACCCCAACAGCAATGTCTACGACTTTGCTGAGGATAAGCGTGGCACCCTGTGGGCAGCCTCCATGGGCCAAGGCCTGCTGCGTTACGACGAGAAGCAGGGCATCTTTGTCTCGCAGCCGACCATCTCGTCAGCCGACTGGAGCGGAGCCCTCAGCTACGACCCTATCCAGGATGTCATCTACCTTGGCACCTACGATGGTCTGGTCATCTATCATCCCGACGATCCAAGCCGCGAAACCGAACACTTCCTCAGCCCCATCGTCATCTACAGCATCACTCGTTGTTCGGCCACCGAAATCAGCCTCTGTACCAACAATGGTCTGATCATGTTCAACACCCAGACACGCAGCTTCCAGACCTACACCTCGCAGGATGGTCTGCCGAGCAACAACGTCTTTGCCTCCCAGACCGACGGCGAAGGCAACCTGTGGGTAAGTTGCGGTACCAGTCTCGCCAAGTTCAACTTGCAGCAGAAGACGTTCAGCGTCTACACCGCCCAGGACGGCCTGCAAAGCAGCGAGTTCTACAAGAACGCATCGTTGCGCGACGACGATGGCACACTCTGGTTCGGTGGCACCATGGGCATCACCTGGTTCAATCCGCGCGAGATATCCCATCAGGTGCAGAACAGCACGCCACGTGTCGTTCGCCTCACTGCGGCCCAGAACAACATCCGCCCCGACAAGAACGGCTACTATAACATCAGCAACCAGGACAACTCGTTCACCATCGAACTGGCTACACGTCCCATCCTGCTGACGCGAACCGTCGTTTACCGCTATTCGATGGACAACGACGCATGGCAGACCTTGCCTCCTGCCATGAACCTCGTCTCGTTCAGCCACCTCTCTTCCGGTCACCACACTTTCAGTTTCCAGTCCGAACAGGAAGGCGTCACTTCCGAAGTGCAGACCATCGACATCTTCATCGAGCGCCCATGGTATCTCTCCTGGTGGGCCATCTTGCTGTGGAGTGCCATCCTCGCATTCATCATCTGGCTCGACTATCAGCTCATCAGTCGTAAGCGTGCCGAACGTCGCCTCAAGGCCGAAAAGGAGCGCGAGAATGCCATCAACGATGCTAAGTTGCAGTTCTTCATGAACATCGCCCATGAGTTCCGTACACCAATGACCCTCGTCGTCAGCCCTCTCCAGAAACTCATGAAGCGCAACAACACCCCCGAGGACCAGCAGGCCTACGAACTCATCAACCGCAATGCCAACCGCGTGCTCGCCCTCGTCAACGAACTGATGGACCTGCGCAAGATCGACAAGTCGCAGATGAAGTTGCAGTGCCACCTCCAGTCGCCCGTACCACTCTTGCAGAACCTCTGCAACTCGGTGCTCGACCTCACCGAGGCACGCAACATCACCCTGTCCCACTTCAGCTTAGTACCACCTTCCACCCAACTGTGGATCGAAGAGGAGGCACTCACCAAGATTATCCTCAATCTGCTCACCAACGCCATCAAGTTCACGCCCAAGGGCGGCAAGATCGATGTCACTTCGCAAATCAAGGACAACAACCTCATCATCGAGGTCATCGACACAGGCATTGGCATTGCTCCTTCCGAACGCAAGGAGATCTTCAATCGTTTCTATCAGGTTCACCAGTCGGGCTCTTCGTCACTGGGCACAGGCATCGGCCTCAACCTCGTCAATGCACTCGTCCATCTCCATCATGGCAACATCGAAGTGGACGACAATCCTGTGGGCAAGGGAACACGCTTCACCGTAACACTGCCCACCGACGAGAATGCCTACGCTTATGAGGAGAAACTAACCACCATGCCCGACGACCCCGCAGAAGCCGGCCTGCCCACGTCCATCAACCCCGCCACCATCCTCCACGACTCGCTCTACGAAAGCAAGGATGCCGACGCTGCCAAGATTGACAATGCACATGGTCCACGCGTCCTCGTGGTCGACGACGACGATGAGGTGCGCTCCTACCTCGAGCAGGAACTCAGCACTCGCTACCGCGTCACTGCCTGTGCCAACGGTCGCGAAGCCCTCGAGATTCTGCTGGCTCAGCCCGATGCCTTCTCGCTCGTCGTCTCCGACTATATGATGCCCGAAATCGACGGCATACAATTCTGTATGCGCATCCGTAGCAACGTTCAGCTCAACCACCTCCCCATCATCCTCGTTACCGCCAAGACCAGCGACGAGGACCGTCTCGCCAGCCTCGAAGTGGGTGCCAACGCCTTTATCTCGAAGCCCTTCAACGTCGAAATCCTCCTCAAGACGGTCCAGAATCTCCTCGAGCAGCAGCGTCGCTTGCGCAGCACCTACAGCGGGACACAGAACCCTGCCGACAAGGTCGACACGCCCGAACTCCTCTCGCCCGACGAGCGTCTGCTCCAACGTGTCCTCAAGGTCATCAACGATCGCCTCAGCGACACCTCCCTCACAGGCGAAAAGGTGGCCGAGGAAGTCGGCCTCAGCCGTGTCCACCTCTACCGCAAGCTCAAGGAACTCACCAACCAGTCGCCGCGCAACTACATCCGCAACATCCGCCTCATCAAGGCCGCCGAACTCCTCTCCCAAAAGAAGATGTCCATCGCCGAAGTCGCCTACAAGGTCGGCTTCGCCTCCCCCGACAACTTCTCCGCCCTCTTCAAGGAGATGTACGGCATGACCCCCAAAGACTACAACGAGCAGCACTACTCCCAATCCGACTCATAAAGAAAGGGCACCCATCCCGCCCCATTAAGAAAGGGCAGCCATCCCGGCTGCCCTTTCCCTGTTTCCACCGGCAGCCGTGTATGGCTGCCTCCAATGTTTCGTCGGCAGCCGTCCTTGGCTGCCTTGTTTGTCTTGTCAGCGGCCATGCTTGGCCGCCCTTCGCGTTTCGTCGGCAGCCATCCTTGGCTGCCTTGTTTGTCTCCGTCGGCGGCCATTCTTGGCCGCCTTCGTGTTCTCGTCGGCAGCCATCGATGGCTGCCCTCTTCCCATCACAGCGTCACATCCAGGCACTTCAGGTCCTTTGCATCCGAGCTCGTCCCATAGAACACCTCGTACTGCCCAGGCAGGACGCGCATCGTGTTCGTCGATGGGTCGAACGTCTCGAACGTCTCATCGTCGATCGGGATGCTCACGCGTGTGCTCTCGCCTGGCTTCAGCGTCACGCGCTTGTAGCCACGCAGTGCACGCACTGGTCCGCCCTGGTCATCCACGCGGCGCACATAGAGCTGCACCACTTCCGTGCCCTCGCGCGCGCCCGTATTAGTAATAGGTATCTCCACGGCCGTCTTGCCGACCATCTCGGCGATGCCGACATTAAATGTGGTGTAGCTCAGTCCGAATCCGAAGGGGAACAAGGGCGCCTCGGTCATATAGCGATAGGTGCGGCCCTTCATCGAATAGTCCTTGTAGTCGGGCAGTTGCCACATGCTGCGATAGAACGTCACAGGCAGCTTGCCCGAAGGATTGACCTTGCCATAGAGCACCTCGGCAATGGCCTCACCGCCTCTTTCGCCCGGATACCATGCCTGCACGATGGCATCGCACGACTCCGTCTCAGGCACCAGTGCAATCGCCGAACCCGAGAAGTTCACCAGCACCACGCGCTTGCCTGCCTCATGCAGTTTCTGCAGGAAACGACGCTGTACGGCCGGCAGTTCGATGTCGGTGCGGTCACCGCCCTTGAATCCTGGCAGGTTGATAGGCATCTCCTCACCCTCAAGGCGTGCCGAGATACCTCCTGCGAAGATCACGGTCTCGATGCCCTTCAGGCGTGCAATCAGTGCGTCGTAGTTCACGTCATCTTCGCGTCCGATGTCCACACGGAGGTTGGCATTCCAGTTCTCCACCTGTGCATAGCGGATCTCGATGCGGTACTCCTCGCCTGCCTTGGCATCAATCATAGTGCGTGTATCGGTCGTTCGCCATGTGCGCATCCTGCTCTTCGACTCGCCGTTCACCAGCACCTCGAAGTACGAGCAGCCCTCCACGTCGAGCAGCACCTGGCAGGTCTGCTTCGGACGGAACACGGTCTCATAAAGGCCCGAGAATGCAGTCAGGTTCACACCAGGGGCAAAAGCATAGTTACCATAAGTGGTGACATTGATCGGACGAACGTGCTGGCGTGTAGCCACAGGTTCACCCTCGCGATTGGGGTTGTTCCAGAACGTGCCACGGAAGCCCGTCTTGCCGTCGATGCTGCACTGGTCGTAGAACGACACCAGTTCCTTCTCGTTCACCAGGTCGCAGCCCTTGAAGCTCACCACGCCCTTCTTGCCCACCTGCATCTGGATGCCTTCCAGCAGGGTGGAAGTCTGGTTGGGCGTGCCGTTGTAGTTGCCCCACATCAGCACCTCGTCGTCGGAATTCGGACCGATCAGGGCCACCTTCTTGCCTTTCTTCAAAGGCAGCACGTTGCCACGGTTTTGCAGCAAAACGATGGTCTGACGAGCCATATCGAGGGCAGTCTGCTGGTGCTTCTTGCAGTTGAGTATCTCAGGACCCAGTTTCGACCACGAGACGAGCTCCGGGTCATCCATCTCACCCAGTTCGAAGCGTCCTTCCAGCAGGCGCACGATGTGCTTGTTGACGTCAGCCTCTGTGATCAGACCATTGGCCACGGCATCGGGGATGCTGCGATAAGCGTAGTTGTAACCGCACTCCACATCCGTTCCTGCCAGCGAACCATGGGCAGCAGCCAGGGTGGCATTGCTCGAACTCTTGTGGCTTGTCCAGAAGTCCGACACTGCACCGCAGTCCGACACTACCATGTACTTGAAGCCCCAGTCGTCACGCAGAATCTTCTGCAAGAGGCGCTGGCTTCCGCAGCAAGGCTCGTCGTCCCAACGCTGGTAGGCGCACATCACCTCACGTACGTCGCCCTTCTGCACACACGCCTTGAAGGCTGGCATATAGGTCTCCCAAAGGTCGCGTGGACTGACGTTGATGATGTTGTCGGTATGGCGCGAATACTCCGGTCCACTGTGGATGGCATAATGCTTGGCACAGGCATAGAGTTTGCGGTACTTGGTGTCCAAAGGTCCCTGCAGGCCCTTCACCACCTGCACGCCCATGCGCGAAGTGAGGTAGGGATCCTCGCCGTAGGTCTCCTGTCCGCGTCCCCAACGTGGGTCACGGAAGATGTTCACGTTAGGTGTCCAGACCGACAGGCTATGGAAACGGGTGTCCTCGTTGCCGTCACTGAGCCACTTGTTGTAGGCCGCACGTCCCTCGTCACTCACCTCGTCGAAGACGGCATACACCATCTCGTCGTTGAACGACGAAGCCATGCCAATAGGCTCAGGATAAACGGTCACGTTGCCCATGTTGGCAATGCCGTGCAGGGCCTCGCTCCACCAGTTGAACTTCTTGATACCCAGGCGCGGAATGGCATCCGACACGTCAAGCATCAGCGTCGCCTTCTCTTCCAGCGTCAGGCGGCCCAGCAGGTCCTCTGCACGCTCACGAGGCGACAATTCGGGATTCTGATATGGCAGCATCTCCTGTGCCGAAGCACCGGCACAGAGCATCGCCATCGTCACTACAATCGTTAAAGTCTTTTTCATAATGGTTATTATATTAAGTAATGTGTTGCCAAATATATCGGAGTATTCCGATCAATCCGACTACTCCGAGTACTCCGATCATTCCGAGTACTCCAAGCTCTCCGATCACTCACTCCATCCTCCACCAGTCCAGCTTCATCAGCTCGACGCCTTTCTCGCCATGGAAGACAAAGTACAGGTCATGCACGCCCGCAGTCTTGCTCAAACCCGTCGTATACGTCTTGAAACGCTCCAGGCTGCCCGACTTGCCCACCTTGATGGTGCCCAGCAATGGACCATTCTCGCTGTCAATACGCACCTCGATGCTCGAACCAGGCACAGCTGCCAGGTGGTAACTCAGTCGCTTGGCTCCCTTGCCCAGATCCACACCTGCCACCTTGATGTACTCACCATCGTTGACGTTGGTCACCAGCAGGTTGCGGCTGTTGTCCGAAGGCACGGTCTTCAATCCGTAACCCCAGGCCATCGTCTCGGCCTCTACGCGTCGATAGGGGTTGAAGGTCTCGATCTGTTCCAGCACGTTGTCCATCCAATAGGGCACCTTCTGGATGCTTCCATCGGCGTTGTAGTGCATCTCGGCTGCCGACACGCTGCGCTGCTCATGGTGACGGAAGGTCTCCAGGTGCATCAGGTCGTAGTTCAGGCCGAAGACGTACGACTTGCCCTTGTAGTCGATGATACCCGGGTGATTGCCGCGTGTACGCCAGGTGCGGTCCATAATGTGTCCCATCGAACGCCACGGTCCCGTCGGCTTGTCGCTCATCGCATAACCGATGCCTTCGGGGCAGCAGGTCGAAGCAAATGCCAGGTACCAGTGCTCGCCGTGCTTATACAGCCAGGGGCCCTCCTGATAGTGGTCGATGTGGTAGTCGAGTTTGTGTATCTCGCTCTTCAACGAAATCATATCCTCATTGAGCAGTGCCCAATAGGTGTTCGGGTTGCCCCAATACAGATAGGCCTGTCCGTCGTCGTCAATCCAAACTGTCGGGTCGATGTCGTACCAGTGTTCCTTTTGCCAAAGCAGGGGTTCTCCCAAAGGATCGACGAAAGGTCCATAGGGCGAATCGGCCACCAGCACACCGATGCCGTGTCCGTGAATCGGGCAATACATGTAGAACTTGCCGTTCCTTTCAATCACCTGCTCGGCCCAGGCACCATTGTCGTTGTCGTACCACTTGAAGTCCTTCAACGAAGCCACCGCACCGTGGTCGGTCCAGTTCACCATGTCGGTCGAAGTGTAGAGCAACCAGTCCTTCATCATGAAGCCGTCTGCTCCATCCTCGTCGTGTGTTGTGTAGAGGAAGATCGTGTCGTTATAGACCATCGGAGCCGGGTCGGCAGTGTATTTCGTCTGGATGATGGGCAGGTTCACGGTCGTATTGAACTTCCACCAGTCCAGGTCGAAGAGTTCTCCATCACCACCACGGAAGAGCAGATAGACGTCATGCACGCCCGTAGCCTTGCCCCTGACGGGAGCCTTGATCATCATGTTGTCGTTGTTCACAGGAATGCTGGCAATGGCCCTGCCGTCTATCTTGTCGAGGAAGAAGTCTATTGTGCCTTCGCTCTTGAAGTTCAGCATCTCCATGGTCACCAGCGTAGCCGGCACGTCACCGAAGTCCACGTTGCGCACCCTGATCCAGTCTCCGTTGTGTATCGAGGTCACATAGTGGCGGTCACCTGCCAGTCGGTCCACCTTCACGCCCCAGCTCTGCGCCATCGTCTCGGCCTGCACCACCTCGTAGGGATTAAGGGTGCCCAAAGGCTTCACGCCCTCTTTGGTGAAGGGAATGAAGGGAATCGAACCGTCGGCATTGAAGGTAAACTCCTCAACGCACGTTGCACGACGGAAGCCGCCTCCATTGGGCAGGGCGCCGTTGTGATAGAACATATAGTCGTGGCCCTTGAAATTGATGTTGCCGCCATGTATCGTGAAACTGTTCTCGGCCTCGCCCATGATCTTGCCGCGATAGGTCCACGGTCCATCCACAGTGGGAGCTGTCGAATAGGCCATATGCTCGGGCACACCGCCCGAAGCATACACGGCATAGTAGGTGCCGTTGCGCTTGGTCACCCAGGGTCCCTCCTCGTACTGCGTCATCATGCGTTCACGTCCTATCGACCAGTCCATCTTCGATTGCAGTTCGCCGAAACTCTTCGGGTCGGTGTACCCCGGCACCTCGCGGTAACCGTCCTTGAACGACTTCATGTCCTCGTTCAAGCGTCCGTACCAGAAGCCCTTGTTGCCCCAGAAGAGGTAGGGCGTGCCGTCGTCGTCGATGAAGACCGTCGGGTCGATGAATCCGAAGCCTACAGCCAGCGGTTGGCCCAGCGCATCCACGTAGGGTCCCTGCGGTTTGTCGGCCACAGCCACAGCCAGCGCATTCTGGCCCTCAGCCGTGTTGCAGCACACGTACCAGTACCACTTCCCGTTCCTTTCCACGGCCTGTGCAGCCCATGCCTGGTCGCCCTGCTGCGCCCATTCGAAGGTGGCTGTGCTCACCGGTGCTCCCAGATAGGTCCAGTTCACCATATCCTGTGTCGAGAAGATCAGCCAGTCCTTCATCTTGAAGTACGTGGCGTCATCCTCGTCATGATCCACAAACAGATACACCTGGTCGCCATGCACGTAGGGTGCCGGGTCAGGCGTATAGACCGTTCCAATCACAGGGTTCTGCGCCTGCATGAGGCCCCAACCCGTCAGCATCATCGATGCTATCAATGCAGTTTTCTTCATATCAATAATCTGCTACCATGTTTTAGGGGTCGCTTTGAGCTATGCGACCCAAAGCACGCTGCAAATATAATAAATATATTTCATATTCTCAACCCAATTTTTAATCAAAATGCCGGAATGTAACATTTCGCCCGTCTTTTTGTTTGTATCAATTTGGCCCAAAAGCACGTTTTTGAAAAATTTGTTTCATTTTTTTCGAAAAAAGTTTGCTCATATCGAAAAAAAGGTGTAGTTTTGCACCGAATTTCCGGTTTTTGATGATAGGAATTGTTTACATTAGTCCTCATTTTGCATAAATAGATAGACACCCCCTTAAAGAGAAAGGAGAAAGTATGAAGAAGAAGGACCCTGAAAAGGAATGGGACGACAGCTCGTCCCCAGAACTGACACTTGAGGAAGAGTTCGAAAACCTGCTCAATGACTTTATAGCTGAGGAAGAGGAGAAACCCAAACCAAAACGTGTCTCCACCCGCAAGGTGAGAAAGCAGCCCGCGCCCAAGAAAGCCCGTGGATTTGATGATGTGGCTGGTATGGAGGAGTTGAAGCGACTGGTGACCGAGGGATTCATCAACGTGCTCAACAATCGTGAGTGTGCCGAGGCCTATGGCATCACGCCGCCCAGCATACTGTTCTATGGTCCTGCCGGATGCGGCAAGACGTACTTTGCCGAGAAAATTGCCGAGGAGTTGGGCATCAACTTCATCAAGGTGGTTCCCGACGACTTGGCATCGACCTTCGTGCATGGTTCGCAGGAGAAGATCGGCGAACTGTTCCAGAAAGCCGAAAAGAAGGCGCCTACGCTGATCTTTTTCGACGAGTTCGATGCCCTGGTGCCTCAGCGCACCAGCGACGAGAGCTGCCACCAGAACGGCGAAACCAACGAGTTTCTGTGCAAGCTCAACAACGCCGCCGAGAAGGGCGTCTATGTGCTGGCAGCCACCAATCATCCCGAGCGCATCGACAGAGCAGTGCTGCGCACAGGACGCATCGATGAGATTATCTACATCGATATGCCCGACGAGAAGGCACGCGAGAGCCTCTTCCGCCTGCATCTGTCCAAACTCCCCGTAGCCGACGGCATCGACTACCAGCGCCTCGCTTCGCTCACAGGCGGCTACAACTGCAGCGACATCACCTACATCGTGAAGGTGGCTTCGCGCAAGATGTTCAACGAGAGCATCCGCGAAAAGAACAAGCCCTACAAGGCCATCACCCAGGCCTTGCTCGAAGAGGTCATCGCCTCCAAGTCGCCCTCCGTCACCAGCCGCGACCTCCGCGAGTTCGAGCGCCTCCGCGGCATATTCTCCCCCAAGGATGCCACTCCCCAGCGCCAGGCCATCGGCTTCCGCTAGCCCCCTCGTTCCGCCCCTTTGTCCCCGTGGCAGCCATCTTTGGCTGCCTTTTTCCCCCTTCCGCCCCCTCGTCCCGTATGTTGCGATGTCATCGCAACATCCCCCGCCCCCCCTTTGTCCCCGCGGCAGCCGTGTATGGCTGCCCTCTTTTCTCTCTCATAAAAGCAGAAAAAAGAAATTTCTACGTTGAAATTATTTGACATTCCCGATTTTTGGTCCTATCTTTGCGCCACAAAAACAAAAAGCGATATGAGAAAAGACGATTTATTTAACGAAGATTTATTTACTGATGATTTATTTGATGACGATTTGGCAGATGACATCAGAAGACAGATTGAAGAAACTGCCAACGATGAGACAGGAGACACTTATCAGGAACCTGCCGGATGGACCATTATCACTGCGCTCGAACGCGTACTTGTCCTGGCCAAGGACTCCCAGCTTTCAGATAAGTTCTGGAGCGCCTGCAAGAGCCCCCTTTCCTACCTGACCCGTGTGTTGGGTCTGACCGACATACAGGTTGTATTTCTGGCCATTCTTGTCGAATCAGGCGAATGCATGAGCTGGCGTCAGTTCGGCAGGTTCCTCCGCTGCTCGCGTCTCTCCATCATGGTGCATTCCGACGAGCTCGAGGATCTTGTCGAGAAACGCTGGTTCGAACGCCATCAGACAAAGAGATTCGATTCTGGTGACGAAGGATTCGCCCTGGCAAAGGGTGTCATTACAGCCCTGCGACACAACAAGCCCTTTGTACCCGAAAAGATTGACGAACTGGATATCCAGACGTTCGTCGACAAGGTAGAAAGTCATATCAGCAAGAACTTGAGCGACCCTTGTGCCGGTTTTGAGGACGACGAAAAGTGGCTCGTCCAACTTTGCAAGGCCAATCGCCAGCTTCCCCTCTGTCAGGAGGTATTGCGCTTCGACGACGACATTCACATCCAGTCACTCATCCTGCTCATGGTCTTCGACTATGCACAGTGGGCCGACTCTCCCAACGAGGGACTCCGGTTGTCCGACATCGACCGTCTCTATCCCGACGAGTTTGATATCGACTGCATGAAGTCCGACCTCCGCGACGGTTCGCACGTCCTCATCCGTTCTGGCTACATCGAGCACAAGTGCGACGATGGTGTCGCCAACACCGAACAATACACGCTCACGCGCAAGTTCAAGGAAGAGCTCCTCAAAGGGTACAAGCCAAGCCGCTCGAAGTGCAACAACATGCGAAAGCCTCAGGACTTGAAGAATTATCAGGGCATCAAAGCAAAGGAAATGTTCTATAACCCCACCGAACAGCAGCAGATCGAGCGTCTCACCAGTCTGCTCAGCCAGGAGAATCTCCCCGGCGTACAGGAACGTCTCGCAAGCAAGGGTATGCGCAAAGGCTTCGCCTGCCTGTTCTTCGGAGGTCCAGGCACCGGCAAGACCGAGACTGTCCTGCAGATTGCGCGTCAGACGGGACGCGACATCATGCAGATTGACATCGCATCAATGCGCGACAAGTATGTCGGCGAAAGCGAAAAGAACATCAAGGCAGTCTTTATGCGCTATCGCGAGGTCTGTCGTCATTGCGAGGTTATGCCCATCCTCTTCTTCAACGAGGCCGATGCCATCTTCAGCCGCCGCACCACCATCGGCGACACCAATGCATCGGTCGAGAAGATGGACAACGCCATGCAGAACATCATCCTCCAGGAGATGGAAGAGCTCGACGGCATTCTGATTGCCACCACCAACCTCACCAACAACCTCGACGATGCCTTCGAGCGTCGTTTCCTCTTCAAGGTCGAGTTCCAGAAACCCAGCGAAGACGTCAAGGCAAAACTGTGGCGCAGCATGCTCGACAACGACCTCACCGACGACCAGGCCCACCAGCTCGCTGCCCGCTACGACTTCTCAGGCGGTCAAATCGAGAACATCGCACGCAAGTGCGCCATCGACTTTATCCTCTCCGGCCAGAACCCCACCTTCCCCGCCATCGAGGAGTTCTGCAAGCACGAGCTCATCAAATCCCGTGACAAGCGCTCTAAAGACCGCACCCCCATCGGCTTCCAATAGCCCCCTCTCGTCCCGTCCCGGTCCTTCCCGTCCCTTCCCGTCCCTTCCTGTTCCTTCCCTTCCCGTTCCGTATGTTGCGATGTCATCGAAACATTCCCCCCCGTTCCCCTTTGTCCCCGCGGCTGCGTTTTAGTCGCAGCCATCCATGGCTGCCTCCCCAGCCCTCGTCCCTTTTGTTCTTGTAGCGGCCATGCTTGGCCGCCCTCTTAATTCCATTTATTTCAGATATTTCAAGCAGTACAGCGCATCCTCAGGCAGACTGTATTTCAGTTCCCCATTGTCACGCAGTTCCATCAGTAGGCGCCCCAGGAGATTAGGACCCACATACTCGTTGCCCACCAGTTTGGCACCCCAGGTGTCAGCCGTCTTCTTGGGGAATGTAGTCTGGTCCTCAACGATGAACAGGCCCTTCGTCCGAAGGAGGGTGGAACGGAACGCCTCACTTTGCTGATACTTCAACGTGAGGCAGAATTTCATCACATCCACGATCATCTCCCCCCAGTCACTCCTGCGGTGTGTCGTCTCCCACTTCTTGGCGGGATATTTGGGATTACCCGCCTGATAGACCGCCTTCACCGGCTCCTCATCCTTGAACTTCATCAGTTGGAACAGTTGCTCACTGTTCTTCAATGTCACACCATCCACAACCAAAGGCGTGCGACCGAAGTTGCCCAGAATGCCCCATTCCCCGTCCACCTTGCAAAAGCTGGCACAACGGTCAGCAGGGTATCTCTCTATCGAGTAATACTCTGGGTAATACTGCTGAATGAAAGGTGCAATGCTATGTGCGTTCATATGGTAACAGGGCGTTGTGATCCTTCAATCAGTTGTTTCTTGTCATCGAGCAGCACCTGGTCAACGCATTTGATGATGACCTTGCTGTCGTCGAGGACAGCCCTGTTGGTGCCCAGCGCAGGGTTCTTCCAGTTATATGGCCAAACGATGAAGTCCACACCGATATCCAGCAGGAAGGCCGAAGCTGCCTTCTCGCCTTCCAGGTCCACTTTCCCGTTGAGTTTCTTCGCAAGGAACTTGCGGAAGTCCTTGCCGTCCTTGGTGAACTTCTCCGCAATGGGTTCGCCCAGTTTCTTCTCAGCACGTTCGACGATGGCAGGATTGACAACCTCCTTGAATGCGATGTAGTTATCGTCTTTTATGTCGGGAATCTCCACCGTATAGACATAATACTGTGTCGCAGCAGGATTGGCGCCAGCATAGTGCGCAGCCGAGCGGTAGTGTGAGGTGACATAGACTCCATATCCGAATTTCACCTTCCCATCACCCTCCAGAGCATGCGAAAGGTCGAACTTCGGGAAAAGCACCGACGTGCCGTGATAGAATGTTTGCATAGGTTTATCAGATTTTTCTTATTAGTGAACGAAATGGTCGCCGCAAATATACATTAAATATTTAAAACAACCAAATCGATAGTCAAAAAACTATTGCCTCTTCTCGTATTTCTGATGTTTACCTTTCCTATTTTATGTCATGCACAGGCGAGGCTTATCGGAAGCAAGCGTTAATACCGAAAAACACGAAAAAAACATCTAAAGCATAAGTAAGTAGAAACTCCGTGCATTTCCGTGTGCCATTATCCGGACCCATTGATTATCAGTCTGGAATAACATCGTTTACATCGATTAGATTTGGTACACGCGTGAGCCAAATTCAAAATACTTTTTTTTTCGGTTACAAGCAAGTCCCCCTGCGAAGTGTCGGCAAATAAGCAAAAACGACGCAAATTTCCTTTATTTTGGCAGGTCAAACTGCTATTTTCGCTAAAAACACATAAAAACAAATATGAAGCGAGGCTTTTTCTTCTATATTTGAAGTTAATTTATTAATTTTGCAAATCAAATAAACTCTTATGAGAATTTCTTCTCAATTGAAAATGTATTATGGCTTCGTTGCATATAAAAAGTTTTGGTCCAATAGTGGACTCAACTAGAATTGAGTTGACACCCTTAATGGTTCTCATTGGGCGTCAGAGTGCCGGCAAGAGTACTTTCATGAAGGTACTCTGCTTCTGCCGTTGGATAGAGAAGAAGATCATGGTCTCTACCGATGACATTGTCAACCAGTACACCCACTACAACCGCTTCGTCAAGGAACTCAAGCAGTTCCATCGCCTCAATGACGAGTTCTTCACAGATGATACCCACCTGATGTACGATGGCGATAACATCACTATCAAATACCATGGTGTAAATGGCAATGCCCAAATCCTCCGCAAGAAATCATTTGCCGAGAAGAGATTCAATACTAAGTTGTGCTACATTCCTGCCGAAAGAAACCTTATTTCGGCAATCCAGAATGTCGATAAAACCTACAAAGCCACTGAACGCGATGTCTTGTTCAACTTCATCTACGAATGGGATGAGGCAAAGATTCCTTACACCAGCGAGCATCCTTTCAAGTTGGCCGCAACCGGAGGATTCAGTTATGTGAATAAATCAGGTGCAGATGTGTTAGTTCGCGAAGATGGCACTGAGACGCCTGCCTTTTATGCATCGAGCGGCATGCAGAGCGTGATGCCTATGGATGTAATGGTCAACTATATTACAGAGCGCGTAGGAAATAATGCTTCACTGTCAATGCATGAGCGCAACGAGATTGGCAAGACAGATAATGGTCATTCATACAGAAGGCTAGAATATCAGTCGGCACAGTTGTTTATCGAGGAGCCAGAACAGAATCTGTATCCCGAGTCACAAAAACTGGTGGTCTTGAGTTTGGTACGTTCATTGAAGAAAGCTTTGGAGAACGGTTCGGAGCAGAGTATGGCTGTTGTGACCACTCACAGCCCGTACGTAATATCAGTGGTGAATGTATTGCTGGCCGCTTCTATTGTAGAAGAAAAAGGACTAAAGCAGACAGTTGTTGCGGATGACTGCATTCTTTCTTCAAAGAGCATCACCGGATTCTATATCGATGAGAATGGAATCTTCCAAAACATCATGGACAGCGAAATACCTATGCTCAGTGGCAATGATCTGGATGGTGTGTCGGAATGGGTGGATGAGAGCATTAGTAAGTTGAACCAGATTCTGTTTGCATAGGGGCATGAAGGAGGATAAGAAAACATACGGTTCTACTCATGAGCGTCTGACATCAGAAGGATACGCTCCCGAACAAACCTTGCAGTTTCGTGCAAAAATCAGCGTGAGCGAGAATGGCAAGCGCTATCTGTTGACAACAGGCGGAAAGGAAGAATCGGTAGTATATGCTGTAGATGGTAACATCGTGACTGAAGGCCAACGTTGCGACAAGTTGGTACTTGTCAAGCGATCGGCAAAAGATGTTACGCCCGAGCAATGGACGGAGTCTTTTGTGGAACTGAAGGGTGTGGATACGAATCATGCCATCGATCAGTTGCGAGAGACCTTGAAGAAGGCGATTTTCAAACATCCATCGAATGATGATGTCCGTGCCCGCATTGTAGCACAATCTTTTCCTTCCAACAAGTCTAATCCAGCGATGGAGAAGGCAAAGCAAGAGTTTCGCAAAGATTACAATTGTGATCTCCGCGGCATGAAAACCGGTCAGGAGGATAAACTATAAAATCACACTATGCTTGATCAATCTTTTTCCACAAAGAACTTTGAAACAATCTTCACCCTGATGCAATGTCGGAGGATTATCGAGCAATTGATTCGTGCAATTCTACCCACTTGTATTAATGGCAATTAACGGCCAATTATACGGTCATTAACGTTAAACCAATCACCCTGCCCAATCAACGTTGAGCAGGGTGATTTATAAGCAATTCGTGTCAATTCGTGTTCAAAAATCGGGCAATCAGAATAAATAATCCGACTCATCAGCCTTGGGCGTGTCTGCATCCATAAACATCACGAAATAAATAGGCATATAAATGATCTTGCCATCAACATATATTTCGCGTTCATTGGAAACAACGGTCCCTGCAGCCTTATTATTCTTCAAAATCTACACTTTTCAAACGATTTATAGCCTCTAAAAATACACTTTTCAATATATTTTCCCGTCGCAAAAATACACTTTTCAAACGGAATAACCAAATAAAAGCGAAGAAAAATACAAAAAAAAAACCAAGAATCCTATTCAAATCAGCAAATTATATAATCTCAATTCACAAAAACACAAATATCTTCTCCCTACTTTATCTTGCCCTCACTATAATTCCCCCTCAGATTTCCTCCTCGATTTCTTGCGTTAGCAATAAACAAGTGTATTAACGAGTAATTAACGCCTCATTATACGGTCATTAACGTTAAAAAGAGATATCCTTCGGATAGAAATCTTGGAGGAAATCAAATGTGGAAATAATAGCGAAACGGCTGTTTCCGAACTGGTCGTTTCGGTTTGTCATCCCACTTTAAGGACCGAGGGGGGGGGGTCTCTTCCTCATCAGATTTCCTCCCCGATTTCTTGCGTCAGCAATAATTCATGAACAATTCGTGATAAATTCATAGTAATTCGTGTTTTAAAAAACTCAGACCCTCATCCGTGTTATCCATCTTGAGTGCGATACAGAAACGCACTCAGTTCTCCCTTGGCCAAATAACCAAATGATTCTTGGCCAAATGACCAAATGAAATCTGGCCAAATAACCAAACGTTTTTTGGCCATTTAACCAAATATAACATATATTTTCTTGCATAATTCAGAAATAAATGCTTGATATTAACTGCAGTAGGGCAGTATGCCTACAAGAGATCCGACAACATATTGGTTGTCCCAATAGGTTGCCTTAAAGATTAACCTGTTAAGTTCATGATAATTCGTGTTTAGAAAAACTTCGGACTAGCGGGTCATCCCCCTTTAAGGGGAAATGAGGGGGTCTTTTTTTCTGGCTTCGCCTTTTCTTCTACTCCAAAAATTGGAGTCTTTTTCTCTTTTTCATCATCATTATACCACCTATATTAACGAGTAATTAACGGTTCATTATACGGTCATTAACGTTTTTATAATAAAACTGTCGAACAAAGATATTTTCCCCATTTTTCTGCGATAGCGATTTTCGATTTCATTAGGATGAAACCCGAAGGGTGACTGAAGGAAAGAAAGCAGCAGAGGAAAGCACGCTTTCATCTGATGTTTTCGGTTCTTCAGTCAGAACTGCCATCAGGCAGTTTGTCCTAATGAAATCCATTTTTCGTCTTTTTTTGCTGAAACATTTGGCAAAGTCAAAGAAATCCCGTATCTTTGTCCCATCAAATCACACTAATCGCATGGGGCACCAAACCCATTGTTGTGATCATCCTTCTCCTTTTAATTGGGAAATCGAAATAAAGATATTGATATAAAGTCAATCGCACCGATCGCTGCGCGAAGATACCGACCTGCACGTGGAAAATGCATTCGGCTTCGGTTTCCGACACGCTGCCATCGTCTCAGGTCGTAAGGCTCCCTGTAGTGCTGACGAAATTGCCTAGCTATTGGACTCTTTTGAAGAGTATGCCCCACCAGGTTATGGTTTATCCTGGGTAGCGAAAAAGCCATTTAAAATAACGCAGGCTGGTCCTCACGGATGAGCCTGCTTAATTTGCCTTAAATATATTACACATACAAGCCCATAAAGGGCATTATGCAAGTGCAAAGATAGCGATAATTTACTCAATCTCCAAAAAGAAATTGAAAAAAGCGATAATTTCAATTTATTATTTTGCTATGTTGGGAAATATGGTTATCTTTGCAAACTCAATATTAGTGAATAGCATAATTGTTTTAATTATTAAGGCAAAAGTAAGCAAGCCCACCTGTGAAGGCCGGCTTGCTTTTTACGTCCATTTCGAAGAATTTGATGAAAAGTTTTGGTAGTATCGCAAAAAGGATTTATATTTGCACCCGTAGAATATTCAAACTTTATATCAATATATAATGTCAAACACCTCATTTACTTGGATTCCGATATACAAGGAACTTGCAAAAGCACTCCTTGAGTATAAGAATGACCGAGACATTCTTGTCGAGTGGATCTTTGAGACTTATGGAAACCCAGATGGTAAATCTCTTGTCGATTATCTACATGAAGAAAATGGTTCACCAATTAAAGATATCGACCCATTCTCTTTCTTCGGAATCTTTAACCGTGGAACAAGCAATCAGAACCGCCAGATATTCCTAAATCATTGCAAGGACTTCTTTAATCTTAAGTCAGATATTCCTTCTGACTTTGACGGTGTGCCCAATCTTAATGCCCAGCGTTCCTTCTTCTTCACTTGGTATGAAGAGGAATCCGGTCAGATCAAAAACCTTTGGGATCTTTTCGAAAAATTAATGCGAGGTGAAGACTTCGAGAAAGAGTTCAACAAAGCAATATCTATTAGAGGCACCAAGTATAGCCTCACTATGGCCTTGTTTTGGATTCAGCCTGACAAGTATCTGAATCTTGACAAAAACAATAGGGCCTATTTGAATAAGTTTGGATTTGACATAAAAGAAGTGCCAGATTATAAATCATATCTTAAACTCTTGGATGACGTAAAAGATAAGATGGCGCAAAAGGTTATCCCTTACGAGACTTTCTATGAACTATCAAAAGCCACTTGGGAAAAGCCTCCTTTTAATGTCTGGCTATGGGATGTCCAGAATTTGAAGGACTGGGACCGATTTTATAATGATGGAGAAATAGCATTCAACGCACCCTCACTCAACGATTTTTCTACATATAAGAGCCTAACGGCAATTAGGGACGATTATATGAAAAAAGAAAAAATTGTTAGTGACTCAAAGTTGCCTGATGCCTATTATTCTCTTTATTCAAAAGTAAAGGCTGGAGATATTGTAATCGTAAGACTTGGCTTATCAATCATTTTAGGATGGGGAGTTGTAGAATCTGATTACATGTATGATGACAACAGGCCCGATTACAAGAAATACAGAAAGGTAAAATGGAAACTGAAAGACAAGATTTCCTACAAGTTTAAGAGGCAAAGTCTTTTCTTCTATAAGATTGAAGAAGATGTTTATGAACCAGTTTTTGATTTACTGAATATTAATTTTGATAGTCCAACAGAACAACAGATGAATACACCTACCAACAAACTATTGTCCCTTCTGAAGCAGAAGAAACAAATCATCTTACAAGGTGCTCCTGGTACAGGCAAAACCTATATCACCGCTAATCTCGCGGTTGAATTGTGTGACAACATAAGCACACAAGGGATGAGCCGCGATCAGGTAATGAATCGCTATAAAGAACTTCAAACAGATAAACGTATCGGTTTCACTACTTTCCATCAATCGATGGATTACGAAGAGTTTGTCGAAGGAATAAAACCGATAAAGGAAGAAGACGAAAGCGTATCGTACGACATCAAGGATGGTATCTTTAAGAGGATGTGCCAGTATGCTTCGTCTGTAGAAAACGAGATAACAAGTACCATCACAAATAGTACTCCAACCATTTGGAAAGTCTCTTTATTCGGGACAGGTGACAATCCAATCCGTACCGATTGTATGAAAAACGATCGTATCCGTATCGGATGGGATATGTATGGTTCTCAGATTACCGGCGAAACAGTTTATAACTATGGTGGGAAAATCGTTCTGGATGCATTTATCAATAAAATGCAAATCGGCGACTATGTACTAAGTTGCTATTCAGCACGTACCATTGATGCAATCGGCGTAGTCACGGGTGAATACGAATGGTTGGATAAAGAAAAAGATTATAAGCGTTCCCGAAAGGTCAAGTGGCTTGTTAAAGGCATCAATGAGGACATTTATGCCATCAACAACAATACTTTGATGACGTTGAGTTCAGTCTATCGTCTCAAAATATCTTATGACGATTTAGATGCTTTGCTTCAGAAATATGTCCGCAAGGCAGTACAAGCATCTACCAAGAAAGAAACCCGCCCTTATGTGTTGATTATCGATGAAATCAACCGAGGAAACATCTCCAAGATATTAGGTGAACTTATCACCCTGCTCGAAGCCGACAAAAGACTGGGAAAGCAAAATGAAGTGAAGGTAACTTTGCCATATTCTTACTCCCCTTTTGGTGTGCCAGATAATCTTTATATCATCGGTACAATGAATACCGCCGATCGCAGTGTCGGGTATATCGATTATGCAATCCGTCGCCGTTTTGCCTTTGTAACCCTTAAGGCAGACAGACAGATAATCGATAACTATTATGCCTCCAACCCGCAACTAAAGGATATTGCATTGAAAGCATTTGATGCAGTGTATAAGATCATTCAAGAAAAGACATCCTCCGATTTCGAAGCGGATGACTTGATGGTAGGTCATAGCTATTTCCTTGCCCAAGACAACGCCGAACTGCAGAACAAACTCGAATACGAGGTACGCCCTCTATTGCTAGAGTATGTACGTGATGGACTGCTCAACATTGGCAAGAAAGACGACGAATATCAGACCATCATGCAACTCGGCAAATAAGCATGGATGTATTAAATCCTAAAGAACATGACCCTATAGATGGCTTCAGGGAAAAACTTGAGTCAGTGGGCATCAACCCCTTTGACCTAAAGCTTGACCCCGAGGATCCAAACAGGTATTTAGGACTGTCTTACGATTACGTGAGACAGCAGTTCTTTGCAAATTATTATATCGGTGCTTGTTGGATTAACAAGGAAAAGGATATCAAGTTTGCCGTCCTTCCAAAGGTAAACCTTGATTATGCCAGGATGTTTATGTCCTGTTGGGATGATACAGATGCTGAAATTCAATCCAAGCTTGCAGATATATATCATATAGACCTCGATGCTCCTTTGATAAAAGTGCCTGGTATGGATGTCGAGATTATGCCTCTCATCATCCTACATTTTGCTAAATTGATGGAACAGCTTTTGAAACATAGTCTTAAATCAGATTATGTAACAAGAGAGGAGAACCTGCAGAGCAAAATCAAGGGCAAGCTCTTATTCGCACAGCATTTGAAAAGAAATGTGCTTCAGCAACACTTGGATAGGAACTACTGTCGATATCAGGAATACTCTATAGATTGTTTGGAGAATCGTATCCTAAAGAAAGCGCTGACTTTCTCTCGAAGGTTTCTTGAAGGGCATAAGTTTTCAAATCATGAAAAAGTAATGTCCTTGTTGACTAAGGAACTTGAAGCATTTACGAATGTTTCAGAAGATGTCCCTGTAGCACAACTGAAGAGCTTCCGTGTCAATCCACTTTACAGAGAATATTTGCAGGCGCTAAAAGTAGCAAAAATCATCCTTCAGCGATTCAGTTATGACATCCGCAAAGTTGATTATGATAACAAAGATCACCAGATGCCACCCTTCTGGATTAATATGCCATTGTTGTTCGAACTATATGTTCTTCAACTTCTTAAACAGAAATATGGCGACGTGATAGCTTATCATATCACATCCAGAGGAAACGAAATTGATTTTGGTAAACGAGATGAGAAAATTATCATCGATGCCAAATACATTCCTACATGGAGCACGTCTGTCGATCATGACAATGTAAGGCAGTTATCCGGTTATGCTCGAAATATAAGCATGAGGTATAAGCTGATAGGGCATATAGATACTACAACCATCCTTCCTTGTATCATCATCTATCCAAATATAGACAATGGATTATCGTCTCTTCCCGATAATCCTGTATTGAATAATCTATCAGGTAAAGAAGTACCTGGTTATTTGAATTTCTATCGATTGGGTGTCAAGTTGCCGAGGAAGTGAAGGTCGGCTTGCTTTTTTCATCTCAAGTCAATCTCATCGATTACAGCTCGAAGTTATATTATTGAGAATTTTAATTCGGACAACAAGGAACTATATCTTGACCTAAATTTGCTAAGGTCTTGATTTTTGATAACTCCAACATTCTGGTAGTACATCAATTCATTGAAATAAGCGGCATCAGCAATAGAAGAAGTCATCGAATCTACGCTTATTTGGTAACCGCTTACCATCTTTGCCCCTGTTTTAGCTTTGAATTCTTCTGCTTCTGAAAGATTAGCCAAGGTTTTACATGAACCGAAATGAACAATTCTGCCCTTAAAGAATCCTTTAGCCATATCCGCCAACTCTTTTAAATCAATATGGCCGTCATCTCCTTCAAGGGATATTGCATGATGCCATCCATGACAAGCTATATAAACAATATCGTATCCTTTGGTTTCTCTTTTATGTGTCGCAAAATACTTAAGGTAGTATTGAAGATCCTCCTTTGTTAGGATATGTCGATAAATAATATCGCAACCATGAAATTCCTTCAGCCAATGTAGTAATGGCTGAGTATTCAGACTGAATTTTTTTTCCTCCTTTTCATATCTAAATTGCCATTCAGCCTCTAAACATATTATGTTGTGATAAGCCATATTTATTTTTTTTTTATGATTGAACCTGTTATGCTCACATTTTTGATATATTCAAATATAGCGGTGCAAATATAAGAAAAAACTCACATTTATCAAAAAAAAGGGGTGTAATTTAAAATAAATCCTCAAAAAATTGGCAATAAAACGATAATTGCGTATCTTTGCGCCATTATATCATAGCCAAGATGATCCTCTATCAGCGATAACGATGTTCTACAATCTCATAGAAAAGAAACGCAACGAATGGCTCGCTTCTGACCATTGCACCATCAAGGAACTGCTGCTCTACATCGAGCAACAGGACAAGATGCGCGATGCACAGTTGGAGGCCATCAAGACATACCTGTTCCTTAAGATAGCATGTCAGAATAAACCTCTATGGCAGCTATTCGTTAATGGTACATTCAATGATACCAATATTGGCCAAGTAGAACTTACCGAGACTGCACGCGAGATATTTCGTGTCAACAAGGCAGCTGTGGCATTGTTCCAATATTCGAGATTGAAGGACAAGAAAGGCAATCAACTTTCGCTGAAACTCGAACAATATATCAAGCAGCATGCCGACGAGATAGACTACGAAGCAACCTTCAAGAAGATTTTCTACGATGTGCCCTATACCGACTATCTGTTCAGCCTTCCTATGGGAGCAGGTAAGACCTATCTGATGGCGGCATTCATCTACCTCGACCTCTATTTTGCCCAAAGCGAACCAAACAATCCTGCGTTCGCCCACAACTTCATGGTGATGGCTCCTTCTGGACTCAAGTCCTCCATCGTTCCCAGCTTGAAGAGCATTAAGGAGTTCGACCCCTCTTGGATTATCCCCGAACCGACAGCTACCCAACTTAGAAGGATGATCAAGTTCGAGATCCTGGATGAGCAGAAGACCGCCAAGAAAAGCAATCTCGTCAAGAACCCCAACGCCCAAAAGATCAATATTCATCAGCCTTTGGATGAACTGATGGGGCTGGTGGCCATCACCAATGCCGAGAAGGTCATTCTCGATCGCTTCGATCCGAATCAGGATTCATCTCTCTTCTCCGACGAGGAAATGAAGAGAATGGAACAGGCCAACGAACTAAGAAACATCATCGGCAAACTCCCCAATCTCGCTATCTATATCGACGAGGTGCACCACGCAGCCGATGGCGAAATCAAACTTCGTCAAGTGGTGAACAAATGGACAGAACAACACACGTTCAACTCTGTCCTGGGCTTCTCCGGCACACCCTATTTGGAGAAAGCTGAGCCACTAAAACTTTCAGAAGAATTCTCCATCCGAAATACCAACCTCGCCAATGTGGTGTATTATTATCCGTTGATTGAAGGCATTGGCAATTTCCTGAAAACGCCTTTGGTGAAGTTCACCGACAACGACCCTCAGACGATTGTTACCGATGGTGTCAAAGAGTTCCTCGACAAGTATCGCGACACCGTATATGCCAATGGCACATGTGCCAAGCAAGCCATCTACTGCGGACAGATTGAAACGCTTGAAGAATCCATCTATCCGTTGGTATCAGAGATAGTGGCATCCTACGGGCTGAACCCCACTGACACAATCCTGCCTTATCATGGCGGCAATAAGCAATACCCTAAGCGAGAAGGTTCTGAGACAGCTTTCGCCTCGCTCGACACTTCCATATCGAAATACAAGATAATCCTGCTCGTACAAATCGGCAAGGAGGGTTGGAATTGCAAGAGCTTGACAAGTGTTATCCTGCCTCAGAAAGGCGTATGTCCGACAAACATGGTGCTGCAAACCAGTTGCCGGTGTCTCCGACAAGTGGTGAAACATAGCATCGAAACCGCCCTCATTTGGCTCAACAAATTCAATGCTGACAAACTGAACATTCAGCTACAGCAGCAGCAGAACACCACTATCAAAGAGATCAATAATAAGTCACCGAATAGGCCACAAATGATTGACCGGTTCTCCCGCATGGAACGAATGCAGGTGCCACCCATTGAGTTCTATCAGCTGAAGATTCATTATGAAACATTGATCATCGACGATGCCAATGACCCCGCCAGTCGTTTGAAGGACGAGAAACTTATGACCTTGGCAGACGTTACGTTGATACATCAGCAGGACCTTGAAGGAAAGGATAAAAAGACTGTCCAACAAGAACTCACCAAAGAAGTACGCACATCCTTCCACTGGTGGCTCCACCAGATTGCCAAGGAGAGTTTCGGCACACTTCCCATAGCACGTCTGAAAACCTGTGAGGCAGAATTGCAAGGCATCTTTGCACAGATTACGACCGAAAAAGATGGAATGACCATCGAGAACAATAAATACGATCATCAGCGTATTCGCTCACTCATCCGCCAAGCATTTACTCCAATTCGCGACTTCAAGGTTATAGAAGAAGTTGTGCCAGAAAAGGCAAGCCTCTTGCAAATAGGTAAACCATCTTCACCTGTGGAGGATAGCGAGAAGTATTATCCCAACCAACTGGTCGTCCATGAAATTATTGAGTGGGACGAGAAACCTGATCAAGTTCCCGAACCGACTCCAGAAGAACGTGCGATTCTCGAAAGTATGGTAAAGAAAGGGTTATTACCTGCTTCCGTCCTTCAACCTCAGCAACATCCTCATCCCGAAAGCAAACAGACCTACCACTATCTGCCATACCGCTTTGACAGCAATCTCGAGAAGAACTATTTTTCAGATGAGATTATTCCGCTGATTAAAGACAAGGGATTGGAAATCTATTTCAATGGCGACGACTCGCTCACGGAGTTCAAGATAAACTGTTACAGCAAGCAAACAAACGGATGGCAAAAAATCGGCAAGTATGTGCCCGACTTCCTCTTGCTCAACAGAAAGGAGGACAAACAGATCGACAAAGTCATCATCATCGAGACCAAGGGTGAAGGCTATGCTGCCAAATTCAAGGAACGCAAAGAGTTCATGCCTGAGTTCGTCAAGAAGAACAACGAGAAATTCGGCTACAAGCGTTTCGACTTCCTCTATTTGGAGGATACCCTCACCCCTGAGCAGCGTCGCTCCAAGACATTGCAGGCAATTCAGGAATTCTTCAACATGTAAACAACAATAAGTTATGGCTATAAAATACGTTCCCTATTTTCCCAACACGCTTGAAGGACAAGCCATTTTAGACAACTTTAAGCGCACCAGGCGTGTGCTATATTATCGTGACAACAAGCAAGTCATTGAGCACGTAAAGCGTGGTATGCCGCTATATGAAATGGAAAAAATGGAGCAGGTTGGGAAGAACGACAATAAAAACCTTGTGATACGAGGCGAATGTCTGTCGGCTTGTGCTTATTTGAAGGATCAAGGTATTCTAGTAGATCTCGTTTATATTGACCCTCCTTTTGATAGTGGTGCTGATTATGCTAAGAAGGTATATGTCCGTCGCAATCCCAAAGTGGCAGCCGCTATTGCACAGGCTGAAACTGAACTTGATTTAGAAGAACTGAAAGTCTTCGAAGAAAAGATGTATGGTGACATTTGGAACAAGGAGCGTTACCTTAACTGGATGTACGAGAACCTTATGGCTATCAAGAGCATCATGAGCGAAGAGGCCAGTATCTATGTGCATCTAGATTATCATATTGTCCATTATGTTAAAATTCTATTAGACGAAATTTTTGGAGAAGATAGATTTGTTAATGAAATTATTTGGCAACGTACAGATCCACATAATGATGCAACAAAACAACTTGGTCGTTTACATGACACTATTTTGTGGTATTCAAGAGACGAAAACTACATCTATAATTATGCGGATGTAGTTGATGAGTTGTCAAAAGCAGCTTTAAAAGAATACTCTCTTGTAAGATTTCCTGATGGTCATGTCGAATCATTCAAAGAAAATAAAAAATATGAAGAAGGGTGCCGCCGATTTAAATTAGACGATTGTACGTGGAAAGGGACTACAAACAAATTCGTATGGAGAGGTGCCACACCATCAGACAAAAGAGTTTGGCCATATTCTACACCTGCTGAAATGGATGAAGCAGTAGAAAGAGGCGAATTTTATTTACGAGATCCAAATCAAGGTGCAGCAAGATGCAGGGTAAGTTATCTTGATGAAAGAAATGGGCAAATATTGCAAGACATTTGGACTGATTGTGGCAGAATGAAAGGAGGTTCTTCATACACTACCCAAAAACCCGAAGCCCTACTTGAACGCATCATTAAGGCCAGCAGCAACGCTGGCATGACGGTTGCCGATTTCTTCGGTGGCAGTGGTGTGACAGCCGCTGTTGCCAATAGGTTGGGACGTCGCTTCATTCATTGCGATATCGGCATCAACAGTATTCAAACTGTTCGTGACCGACTAATTGCCGACAAGGCCGAATTTGATATCCTTGAAGTGAAGGACGGAGTGTCACTCTATCGCAATCCTGTTCAAACAATGGATAAACTCAAGAGCTTGATTCAAGGTCTTCGCAATGAGGACAAGTTGGATAAGTTCTGGGAAGGCAGTATCGTGGACAGCAAATTGGGCATGATGCCCGTCTATTTGCCAAACTTGATGGATCATACAACGCGCCTGCTCGACAAACCTTTGATGAACCGCATCATCCGCGAAGCAATGCCCGACCTTCCTGATGATGTTCAGCGGGTCATCGTATATTATATTGACATCTCCGACCGCAATGAGATTGAACAGTTCATCAAGGAAGCGAACGACCAAAGCACCATCGAAATCGAGCTGCGCGATCTCAAGCAGGTTCTCGACGAAGTAGTCGTAGAAGACGAGGCCGAATGGGAACTTTCGCAGACAGAAGGCGAACTCATGCCTATTTGGAAAGTAACGCTCAAGAGTTTCCATAGCGACCGCGTACAGCGAAAGATCGATGAAGTGAATTTCAAGGGTCAGGAACAAGCGCTGAAACAAGGTAAAGAGTTCAAGCCCATCGAAATCAGCGACGAGGGCTTGGAGACCATAGAGTGGGTCAGCCTAGACTGCACCAATGCCGACAAAGATGCTGCATGGCAAAGCGATGCCGAAATCAAGATCGATCGCCTTGGCTACGTCATAAGTAATGGCAAAAAGACCCAGAATTTCTGGGATGCCACCATCATCAGCCCCGACAAACCTCTTCGCATGAAAATCCGCAATATCTGCGGCGATGAAACGGTCTTTCAGCTTTAGGTACAAGTTTTTTGAACGCATTTAATTACCCTTTTTATGATTATATTATGAGAAAGACACCATTTACTATCTTAACATTACTTCTTCTGTTACTAGGGTTTACAGAATCTCTAGGACAAACGCCTTTATACACCTTTAAGTTCGATCTTGTCTCTTCAAAAACTGGAGAGGGAACTGAGTCCGGTACAGGACACCTCATCATTTATGATGATACCACGATTGAGTTTTATGGAAAAGGAAAAGGCGATAATATTTTTAGGTACACTTATAAGTTTCGAACTATTCAGACCGGTTTGGATGATTCCCTATTCCTTTTCTATTCTGACGATGGGGACGAAGACACTAAACAGCCACATGTCTTACTTTCATTTAATGGTGATTTCGTATCCTATAATGAAAATGATAAATGGACCACGCTGAAGCAAAGCGATGGATTAAAAAAATCTAATCCAAATACCTCTGTATATGATAATCTGAAGGCCGATTACATCGCAAGAAGAAAAGTGTTCTCTAATTTCATGAGCAGAAAGGACATTGAATTGCCTCTCAAGATCAATGGATACCTGTCTTCTTACAGTACAACCTTTTCGGCTAAAGGTGGTTATGAAGTCTACTCCGTGAGGACTAAGACGGGGAAACTGGTCGAAGAGTCAGGTCTAGGTGACTATTCGGTATCTTCTGATTCATACTGGGCATCTGTTACTACAAAAACAAATGCAGCTTTTGAATTAACATTAACACCTAACTATACCGGTGTTACCCGCAAGGCGATAATCACGGTGTCCTGTAAAGATGTAAGTTCGACGATGACGGTGACACAACCTTCCTCAAATTCTTTAATTAAGCGTGTATGGGTAGAACACAACGTTAGAATAGGAATGGTGAAAGGTATGAAAATCCACGTTGATTTTGAAGTCGTCAACTCTCGTGGAAAGCAAGGATCTTGTGCCGCCTATTTCTATTTTGAAAATGGTAATAAATTGATGGACTATAACATGCAGTATAGAGCCATTGACGGGCAAGTCAGCACGTCAGTACCATTTGTACCAAGTTATGATGAGTCCACCTTCACAGATGTCGAATTGTTCATGCCTTATTCCGAACTTCACATTAGTGGTGCTGCAAATCTGAAATTTCATGTCGAAGTGCAAATTGGAGGACAATCGACCAGTAGTGATGACGTAAGCTTTCAATTGTATTGATCAATCAAAAAACGGCCACCTCGGCCATGACATATGTTAGCAAACCCTCAATCCCCGAATTCCTTCCGGTTTTTGGGGATTATTTGTTTTTCCTTTTACCTCCTACGTTCTTTTGACAGGAATATGCCTGATAATACAAGCGTACTATGCCCTCTTCACTTTCTTTTTGCTATCGAGATAAAATTTATTAGCTAAAATATTTGGAAGTAACGAATTAAACGTGTATCTTTGCGCCCGCTTTTCGACGATGGAAAGTAAAATCACACACAAAGAACATGGAATTATTAAACACATCTTTTGCATTCATACGACACATACTTGTCGTTATTATTGGAGACAACCCTAAATTTACCTCGGCCGATGCCGAGGCTTTTTATATTGGCCAACATCCTGACCAAACCTAAAATATCCTTGCTGAGCCGGAAAGGAACCAACGGCAAAGCAAGGATATTTTTTGTATAACCCTTTTTTCTTTAACCATGTGCGAGAGACGTCCCGTGCATCATTGTCTAACCCAATGCTGTGACGTAGAAGTATCGTCATGCACCGGGCGCCCGGCTTTTTACTTCGCTACAAACGAGTATGAAGCCAAAAAAAATTCAAACAACCCCACAAAGGCACTATTGCCTAATTGTAACTGCACTTGCCTGTGACAAAGCTATCCAGGCAGGCATCATCACAGAAAACAAAGTAACTCCACTGCTCTTTTTCTTCATCAAGGCATGGGAGAATGAGCAAATCCACCGATGGCTTACCAGCAGGAACACATCGATGCTTAGAGAGAGCCGTCTGATCGGTCTTATCCGATTCCTTTATGAGAAGGGTTCGGTCTTCGAATACGATTGCAAGCGTTCGACGATTGCCAACCTTTTGCTCGAAATGGGTGCATTCAGCACCATCAGTTCGTATAAGACGGTGA
>JAFWRO010000019.1:0-66334 GCA_017519885.1 Bacteroidales bacterium
CAAGACTTACAGTCAGTGAAGACTTAAAAACAAGGCGGTTATAGCACAAGGGCTCCACCTCTTACCATTCCGAACAGAGAAGTTAAACCTTGTAACGCCGATGGTACTGCGAAAGCGGGAGAGTAGGAAGCCGCCACCTTATATGAGACTCGAGTTGCTATAGCTCGGGTCTCTTTTTTTGTATTGATTTTGCTAATCTACCTTTTACGCTAGTATGGAAAAGCGTCAATCTGCATACAGATTTCCGCCAATATGAAAAATATCAATGTTGGAATTGCCTTTAATATTATAATAATGTGTATCTTTGTAGCGGATTTATAAAAGACACAACATGAATAGAGCTATCATCTTTTTTCTTTCAGTTTTATTTGCTGCATCCACCTGGGCGCAGATGGGTCGTCGTTTTCCTTCAGAGCGTAAAGTGATCAATGATCCGAAAACGGGTGTAGAATTGGTATTCCTTACTTCCAAGAGTGGTACTGGCGACTCCAAGATCTATCAAACCCACAATCAGTGGACTTCGGATGGCAAGTGGGTCATCTTCCGTTCGAATCGTGTAGAGGGCGAGGCCATGGCTGTCAATGAGGAGACGGGCGACATCGTACAAGTGACCGAAGGAGGTTTCACAGGCATGCTCTGCGTTGCCCGTAAGTCGATGAACCTGTATCATATGCGCGAAGTCAAGGATAAGGAGGGCAAGCGCACGGGCATGGAGGTAGTCGAGGTGAACCTTGAGAAACTCTTTACCGACAGTGAAGCAGGCAAGTTGCAGAAGAAGAAAGAATACGAGCGCATCTGCGGCATTATCCCTATTGAGATGTGCAGCGAAGGTGATATGGCATTGGACGGCAGCGAGACGTTTGTCTATTTCCGTCTTGACAAGGAGTTTGCCCGTAAGTATCCCATTGCTGAGCAGATTGCTCCCAATTTCGGTCCACGCCATATGGGTGCTGGCCCTGGTGGCATTGGTAAGATGGATCTCACGACAGGCAAGGCCGAGCCCGTGGTAGCTGTTCATTTCAAGGTAGGCCACATCCAAGGCAATCCCTGGCATCCTGGCGAAGTCATCTTCTGTTGGGAAACTGGCGGCAAAGCTCCGCAACGCACATGGATGTGTAATGCCGATGGCACAGGGCTGCGTCCCATCTATCGGGAGACGGAGCATGACTGGGTGACTCATGAGGCCGTAATCAGCGAAGACGAACTAGTGATAGCCATCATCGGCCATCGCCCCATTAATAAGGGCGAAAAGAAATCGATTGATGGACTGGAGTCCTTTGCTACATCCGATGACTGGGGACCTTCAGGCACCAAGGAATATGCCACTGGCATTGCTGTGGTGAATATGCGTACACGCGAACTGACGCTCGAAGGTCAGGTCCCCGGTGATAATTTCTGGCATGTGGCTGGTTCACAGGATGGACATTGGGTGGCTGGCGATGACTTTGCTCGTGAGTTGTGGCTCATCGATCGCCACACGGGAGAACGCATCCTGCTCAGTGCAGGACATAAGACAACGGCTCGTGACCACGTTCACCCGACGTTCAAGCCCGATGGCACTGAGATTGAAATACAGTCGGCAATGCTTTCCGAAGATGGTCGTTCGATGAACATCTGTATTGTTCGTCTTCCTCAGCATCTAATAGACCGTTATAAATAAGATTCAGTCCTTTCTCATTCCATTTTAGAAAGAAGGCGCAGCATCCATCGTGCGGCGCTGCGTCTTCGCAGTTTTTTGTTTTAATAATATGTTTGTGTGAAGCACTCTGCCGGTATCGGTAGAGTGTTTTGATTTCGTTCAGAGATAATAAACTGTAAATATATCGTAGCATATCCTCAAACGTTCCATGAAGGACATGATTCTATAGAAGTAAGCCCTCTTCAGTACTTTGAAGGATATGCAGCGACGGGAAGATGTCCGCCTACGTTCGTAGAGGGACATGCGACGACGGGAAGATGTTCGCCTATGTTCGTAGAGGGACATGCAGCGACGGGAAGATGTCCGCCTACGTTCGTAGAGGGATATGCGGCGACGGGAAGATGTCCGCCTACGTTCGTAGAGGGACATGCGACGACTGGATGATGTCCGCTTACGTTCGTAGAGGGACATGCGACGACGGGATGATGTCCGCTTACGTTCTTAGAGGGACATGATTCGACGGGAGGATGTCCGCTTACGTTCGTTGGGGGACATGCGGCGACGGGAGGATGTCCTCCAACGTTCGCAGAAGGACATGCGACGATGGGAAATTGCTTTTTGGTATTTAGAACTGGTGAATATTATTCGTCGGAAAGACGGAAATCATTTCATTTTTACGTTCCTCTTCATTTTATAGTACTCTGACGGGCGACAGAGTGCTTGCTACGATTGGATAGAGTACTCTGACGGCCGACAGGATGCTTGCTCCGATTGGAAGGAGTACTCTGACGGGCGACAGAATGCTTGCTCCGATTGGAAGGAGTATTCTGACGGCCGACAGAATGCTTGCCGCGGTTGGAAGGAGTACTTTGACGGGCGACAGAGTGCTTGCGCGGTTGGATGGAGTACTCTGACGGGCGACAGAGTGCTTGCGCGATTGGATAGAGTACTCTGACGGGCGACGGGATGCTTGTTGCGATAGGATAGAGTGCTCTGACGGGCGGCAGAGTGCTTGCGCGAATAGAAATAACACTCTGACGGCCGACAGAATGCTTGCTGCGATTTTATGGAGAATATTAGCTTAAAATATGGCTCAAGATGATGCATACTTGTGAAAAATGTTGAATAAAATGTAAAAAATGATTCAAACACTTCATGAAACAACAAATATTGCACGAAATGAACAATTTTTTTCGGTAATATGAAAAATAATAAGTATCTTTGCAGCGTAAAGAAATAACCAAACAGTAAAACACAATGTCTATCTGGATTGTCCTTAAGCTTCTCGGTTCGCTGGCTCTGCTTATGTTCGGTATGAAGACCATGAGCGACGCCCTGCAGAAGATGGCGGGTCCACAACTGCGCCATGTTTTGGGAGCCATGACCACTAACCGATTTACGGGAATGTTGACGGGTATGGTTGTTACAGCCTCCGTCCAGTCGTCAACAGCGACAACCGTCATGACGGTATCGTTCGTTAACGCCGGTTTGCTCACGTTGGCTCAGGCCATCTCGGTCATCATGGGTGCCAATATCGGTACCACGTTGACCGCCTGGATTATGTCGGCGGGTATGTCATTCGACATCACGTCGGTCGTTTATCCGGCTTTCTTCCTCGGAATCATCCTTATCTACCAGAAGCGCTATCGCTACTTCGGCGACTTCCTCTTCGGTTTGTCATTCCTGCTCTTGGGCTTGGGTACCTTACGTGCTACGGGCACCGAAATGAACCTCGGAGAGAATGAGGCACTGCTGAACTTCTTCTCGTCGTTCGATCCGACATCGTTCCTCACCACCATCGTCTTCTTGATTTTGGGCGGCATTCTGACCTTCTGCGTACAGTCGAGTGCAGCTGTGATGGCCATCACGATGATCCTCTGCTCGAGTGGTGCACTGCCCATCTATCAGGGTATCGCACTGGTGCTGGGTGAGAACATCGGTACAACGATCACTTCGAATCTCGCAGCTCTTTCTGCCAACACCCAGGCACGTCGTGCAGCCTTCGCTCATATGTTCTTCAATGTGTTTGGCGTAATCTGGATTCTCTTCGTATTCCGTCCATTCATCAATATGGTTTGCGGTTGGGTAGGTTACGACGTGAATATGAACAAGGAGGCCGTTGATGCTGCTACATTCATGGCCAATGCTGCCAAGCTGAGTTTTGTGCTTGCAGCCTTCCACACCACCTTCAATGTGACCAACACGTTCATCCTCATCTGGTTCATCAAGCAGATTGAGAAGTTTGTTTGCTGGGTTATTAAGCCGAAGCGTGTCGATGAGGAAGAGGACTTCCGCTTGCACTTCATTACTGCCGGCTTCATGCGTACTCCTGAACTTTCGGTACTCGAAGCCCAGAAGGAGATCTCTTCGTTTGCAGAACGTATGCAGCGTATGTTCGGCATGGTGAAGGAACTGCTATACCTGTCGTCGAGTGCACTGAACGCCGACAAGAACCGCGAGACCAACTTGAACAAACTCTATTCGCGCATCGAGAAATACGAGAGCATCAGCGACAACATGGAACTGGAAATTGGCCAGTACCTTGAGCAGGTGAGCGATGCACACCTTAGCGACGATACCAAGGGCAAGATTCGTGCAATGCTTCGCGAAGTGAGCGAGTTGGAGAGTATCGGTGACTCGTGCTACAACTTGGCACGCACCATCAACCGCAAGTTCGTCAACAAGCAGGAGCACTTCACCGATAAGCAGTACGAGCGTCTTTATCAGATGATTGCCCTCACTAACCAAGCCCTCACCAACATGAATATGCTGATGGCAGGCCGTAAGGAGGACTACGACATCAACCTGACGTTCAATCTGGAGAACGAAATCAACAACTTCCGCAACCAGTTGAAGGCACAGAACATCAGCGACGTGAACAACCACGAGTACACCTACGCCGAAGGTACGACCTACATCGACCTCGTGAACGAGTGCGAAAAACTCGCCGACTATGTGGTGAATGTTGTAGAAGCCCGTATGGGAGTTCGCCAGCGCGATCTGTGATAAGCTTCAATTTTACATTGAACATAAAATTAGGGTGTGCCCATTTGAGCACACCCTTTTTATATATTTAAGGTATTCTGGTATTAGTTGTCATTACAAAATGTTCATCAATGCCATACCATAGGAACGATTCTCACAGAGCATCCGCAGAAATTCCTTTGTAGCACGTTTCGTGTAACTGTTCTTGAGAACATGGAATGAGCCTTCCATATCGGTGTTTTCGCAATCGATAGGGACTGCTTTCAATCCTGTTCGGCCTGCCAAAGCGGCTTGACTGAGCACTGTGACCAGACTGGTTGATGCGTGTACAAGCGAAATCAGTACGTTCACCTCATTGATTTCGAGCCTGATGTCGAAATTATATGTTGTACCTTCGGTAATACGGTCGAAAGCCTTGCGTGCCTGAAAGCCCGATGCCGGCATGGCTAACGGGAATCGTTCAAGATCCTGCAGTTTCACCTTCGACAATCCAGCCAATGGATGGTTTTCACTGACAATGACGGCGAGCTTGTTGTCGAAAAGGATGTGCGAACTGATATCGGGATATACGACCAAAGGATTGTAACTCAATACCACGTCAAGACGTTCTTCCTGCAACATCTTGAGCAGAGTCTCCATCGAGTGGCAAGAAATCTTGAGTTTGATGCCAGGGTATTGCTTCATGAACTGCATCACGGTCTCCTTGAGCAGCGGCAGAAACGAATAGGTAGAACCCAATACCAGTTCGCCAGTTTCCAGCCCTTTCACATCACGGATACTGTCGATACAGGCATTGGCAGCCGAAATGGCGTGTTCGGCACGTGGAAGGAAGGCCAATCCGACATCCGATAACTTTACGTGATGAGAGTCACGGATAAGCAGCTCAACTCCCAACTCGCCCTCCAGTAAGCGTATCTGTTGTGACAAATTGCTTTGGGTGATGTTGAGTTGCCGTGCGGCTTCGCTGAAATTCTTGAGTTCAGCAACCTTTGCGAAATAACGCAATTGTCTTAATTCCATTAAGTTGAGTTTTTAAGGCATAAAAATCTGTGCAAAGATACTAATTATTTGTAAACAATCCAAGTGATAGCTATAATTTTTTATTATAGCAAAAATCGGTTTCCCTAAATTTAGAAATACTGATAATGATTATCGGAACAAACAATCAATGTTTCTTTTTCAATTTGCAGAAAAGCCGTAACTTTGCAGCGTCAAAAAGAAAAATACCTATCATCAGATTCTTGGATGAAGGTAGAACAACAAACAATAACAATAAATAAAAATTATAATATTATGGTATTAGTTTTTTTTAGCGTAGTGCTTCTGTTTTCGTTGACGTTGAATGCAATATATAAAATAAAGGAATACAAGAGTGACGAAAAGACTGTATGGGAAGATGGCGACAGCGTCTGCATCAAAGAGCAGGATGACCAGTTCAACATCAGTTTCATGCAGCGCATTGCATAAATAGAATTTCAGTCATTAACCACAATAAAAACTGCACGCGTATGTCAAATTTCAACAAACTGGATATGGCTAAGGAAGTGGCCAAGCATCCTCAGATTGTATTGAAGAACCATTTCTTCGGCCTGTTTAGCAACACAGTCTATGCTCCGACATCAAGCAAGGTGGAGAGTTATTCGAACTACTACGAGGACAAGGAAGCGTTTCTTTTCAGAAACCTGATTGATGCATCTGCATCAGACCTCGAGCAGAATCTGAAGCCCTTGGAGGATGTCGAGACAAATGAAGATGGAAAGTACCGTCTGGATCTTTGCGTCTCACACGATGGTCAGTTCATTGCCATGCAGCTTAATGAAGTGGTCAATGACGTTGCAAAACATCTCACTCCTGTTCGCTATTTCATAGGCGAAGAAGCACAGAAAGTGGACCAAATCTTTTGAATAACAATTATATAGAAGGTAATAAATCAGAAATGTGAGCCATCTGGGATAGATGACTCACATTGTTTATTATATTTATCTGGCGTTAACTCCGTGCGGGAGCGCTAACTCCTGTTTACTTCAAATGCTTATCTGCGGCCTGGGATGATAACTCGTTCGCCTAACTCTTTGTCGAAGGATTTTTTTATTTTGATTTTTTCGGCGAGTTGTTGCATGAGTTCGTTGCACTTGGAAAGGTCGGCAGTGACGCGCAGTTCCTGGGTAAGGGCATCGATCTGCTGTTCGAGGATGCAGTTCTTCAGTTCGAGGATAGAGCGAGGGACGAGGATGTCGATGCGTTCGATGTTTTGGGCGATGCCGAGGGCATCGTAACGGTCCTGCAAGAGGTTGATGGCTGTCTGCTGCACCTCAGGATCGTCGAAACGATTGCTGAAGAACTTGACACTATCCCACGCGACGCTTGGGTCAGCCGATGCATCGAGCGCCAAGTTGTACATGCGTGCATAAAGTGGATGCTGGAAGGTCAGTTCATCGACATTGAGTTCGTTGTAGATGAAGTCGATGACGCGGATATCGACATTCTCCTCCTTCTTTTCGTCATTGTTGAAATAGGAGAACGTAAACGTTTCGCCACCATGACGGACGATGTGCTTGATGATGTTGCGCTCGAAGCGATCGGTGAGACGGGAGGGATAGGCTGTGGTCTGTGTCGTTGGAGCTGGTTTGGGAGTTGAATTTCCGGAGTTGTCGGAGTTTTCAGCAGGTTCCGGGTAATCAGAAGAATCCTTTGTTACTCCCAATTCTTCGCGTTCGCGGGCAGCTTGCTCGCGTCGCATCTCGATTTCCATCTTGCGCACCTCGGCTTGGTAGTTGTTCTGCTTGGCCTGGTTGACGTAGCGCATAGTCTGGCGTTCGCTGAGATTGAGACTTTGTGCCACCCTTCCGACAAGGATTGAACTGGTGATGGGGTCGGCGATGAGGGCAACACTGTTGCACACGCTTTGCGCCACCTTTGCCATGGCGTAGGGATCGTAGGGATTAACGTCCTTGAGCAGCGTATGGGTCTTGAACGAGATGAAATCCTGCATATTGGCCTTGAAGTAGTTGGCGACCTCTTCGCTTGAATGTTTGCGACAGAACGAGTCGGGGTCTTCGCCTTCGGGCAAAGTAATAATGCTGACGTTCATACCTTCGAGGAGGAGCAAGTCGATGCTCTTGATGGCGGCAGTGATGCCTGCATTGTCGGCATCGAACATGAGAGCACAGTTGCGGGTGAATCGCTTAATGATGCGAATGTGCTCGGAGGTCAAGGCAGTACCAGAAGCTGCTATGACATTCTGGAAGCCAGCCTGCGACATGCTGAGCACATCTACATTACCTTCGACTACGTAGCAGAGGTCCTGCTTTGCCATTTCGTTCTTGGCTTCGAACAAGCCGTAGGGTAGGTCGGACTTGTGATAGATAGCCGATTCGGGTGAATTGACGTACTTCTTGAAAGCATGATCGACACGCTGGAGGATACGTCCTCCGAAAGCGATGCACTTGCCCGATAGAGAATGATGGGGGAAGATAACGCGACCAGCAAACCGGCATACGGGTGTCTTCTTGGGGTCGTCGCCGTAGCAGAGGCCTACGCCTGTGCCATCGAGCAGGTATTCACGCTTATGGCCGCGCTCTAAAGCACGTCGTGCAAAATTATCCTTTGCTTCAAGTGCATAGCCAAGGTGATAGCGATGGATGGTGGCATCCTGAATGCCACGTTCGCGGAAGTAGGCCAGTCCGATGTTACGTCCCTCGGGAGTATTGAAAAGATCGTCCTCGAAGCACTTTTGGGCAAATTCATTAAGGTTGAACATGCCCTCACGATCGGTCTGCTGCTGACGCTCCTCATCGTTCATCTTCTTTTCCTCGACCTCGATGCCATACTTCTTGCCGAGCCAGCGTATGGCTTCGTAGAAGGTCATCTGCTCCTTTTTCATCAGGAAAGTGACTGGCGAACCCCCTTCGCCGCAAGAGAAGCATTTGCAGATGTTCTTGGTAGGCGAAACGTTGAATGATGGCGACTTGTCGGGATGGAACGGACACAAACCGATATAGTTGACTCCGCGGCGTCGTAGCGTCACGAAGTCGGAGACGACATCGACGATTTGAGCAGCGTCGATAACCTTGTCTATGGTTTGTTGATCAATCATTTCGTTTTGAGTCGAACCGTGAGGTCAATGAAGTCCTGTACGGAGAGTTGTTCGGCACGTTGGTCGAAGAGTGGATCCTGCAGGATGGCAGCAAAGTCATCGGGCTGCCATTCCTGCACGAGGCTGCGCAGGCAGTTGCGAAGCGTTTTGCGACGGGTTCCGAAGGCGTTCTTGACGAGGGTGCGGAAGTCGTGTTCGTCGCAAGGTAGTTGGCTGACATTGTTGCGCGTCATGCGGATGACGGCGCTTTGCACCTTCGGAGGTGGATTGAACACTCCGGGAGGAACGGTGAAGCAGTATTCGATGTCATACCACACCTGGATGAGTACCGAAAGCACACCATAAGTCTTTGAGCCAGGCTTGGCGGCAAGACGCTCGGCCACTTCCTTCTGAATCATGCCCGAACATAGAGGTATCAGGTCGCGATAATCAACGACGCGGAAGAAGATCTGCGAAGAGATGTTGTAGGGGTAGTTGCCGATGAGAGCAAAAGGCTGGCCATTGAAAACCTCGGGACCATCGAGCGGCAACTTGAGGAAGTCGGCTTCGATGATGCGCTTGTTGAGCGAACTGGGATAATGCAGTCGCAGATAAGACACCGATTCGCCATCGAGTTCGACTACCTTCAAGTTGCAGCCCTTCTGAATAAGAAACTGCGTGAGCACACCCATACCGGGGCCTACTTCAAGCACAGGCAGCTGGCTGTGGGTGTCCAACGTGTCGGCGATGCGCTGGGCGATGGACAGGTCGGTGAGGAAGTGCTGGCCCAAGTTTTTCTTGGCACGCACCTTGTCATCGAATGACATGGGGCGCACCTGGTCGGAACGTTGGGCACGGTCGGTGTAGCGTCGATTCTTATTCATTGTGTTTTTTTTTCGGAGTGATCGGAATACTCGGAATAATCAGAGTAATCGGAGTATTCTGAATATTCGGAGTACTCAGAGTACTCGGAATTCTGGAATAAGGCCTAAGCCTGGTTCGGTCTGTAAAGTAACACGGCCGTCAATGACCTGCATGCCACCGCGGAACGGATCGTTGGAGATGAGCAGATTTCCGTCGAGGTCGAGATAATCGGCGCATGGGGCCAGTTGGGCGGCTGCGGTGACGGCACACGTCGTTTCTGTCATGCAGCCAAGCATCACCTGCATACCCTGCATACGCGCCAACTGCACCATAAGACGGGCAGGGGCAAGGCCACCGCACTTCATCAGCTTGATGTTGATGCCATGACAGCAACCCTTGAGGTGGACAACATCCTCGGGCCTTTGTACACTCTCGTCGAGGATGATGGAAAGTGGAGAGCGCTCGGTAAGCCAACGCAAACCTTCCAGATTGTGTTTTGGCAATGGTTGTTCAACCATAATTACACCTTGCGTCTGGAGCCATTCAATCTGACGTAGCGCCTCTTCGGCCGAGGTCCAACCTTGGTTGGCATCGACGGTGAGTGGCAGGTCAGAAACCTCGCGAATGGACTTGATGAGTTCACGGTCGCCTTCTACCCCTACTTTGACCTTCAGTCGGCCAAATCGTCCCTCCACTTCGCGTACCTTCTGCTTGACAACTTCTGGGGTGTCGATGCCGATGGTGTAGGTGGTGTAGGTACAGCGTTCGGGCGTAAGGCCAAAAAGGCGCCATAGAGGTTGGCCGAGTATTTGTCCCACAAGGTCGTGGAGGGCGATGTCGATGGCGGCCTTGGCTGCGAAGTTGTGGGCAGCAGGTTCGTCATCGTCGAGGTGCATCACGTAGGTAAGGATGTCGTCGGTGCGAAGAGGGTCATTGAATGAGCTCAGATCGACACGTTCGAGGAAGGCGCAAACGCTCTGGATGCTCTCTCCTAGGTAGGGAGGCATGGATGCCTCGCCATATCCCGTCACCCCTTGATGAGTGATGGCTATAATAACATCAGGTGTCTGGCTGCGAGAGCAACCAGACACTGTGAATGTATGCTGCAACTGCAGCGGGTAGGGTCGAAAACTGAGCTGCATCAGAGCTTGTCACTCTGCTCGAGGGTGAGTGTTGCAGTTGGACGATCGCAAACCTCTGTTGGGCCAAAGTACTGGATTGGGCCAGGATAAACAAACGAGGTGTTGCGCGACCACTCGGTGCGATGACGAACGAAGTACTTGTAGGGCTTGCCCGACAGTTCTACGAGAGCCTTCTTGATTACAGGCTTCATCTGACCATTGCGCTTCTCCATGTTCATCATCATAGTGATGGGGATACCACCAGCGATCCATTCGTCGGCAGGACGGAAGGTGTTCTTGATGGACGACATGTAACCAGTCTTGCCAGCAGCGATAAGCATGGCAGCGTTGTAGCCGAGGCTGTAGCAGTAGTCGGCATCCCAGTTGGATGGAGCGGCGCAGCGGCCCTCATATCCGAAGAAGTGGTGCTGGGTAGCGAACTTGCCGGTGTAGATACCGTCTCGCTTCCAGTCGGCGAGCTTCTTGGCAACCATCTCGGCGAGCAGCTGCTCGGTCTCGATGAGCGATACCTGTACGTTGCCGTGTGGGTCGCGCTCGAGAGCGAGCTGACGGCTGACAGAGAGTGGGAGGGACTTGAAGAGAGCAGCGTTCTCGTCAGAGAGGTGAGCGAGCACGTAGTCAATCTTCTTGTCGTCGGCAACGAGGTCGAAGTCGGCCTGGTTCTTGGCGAGCATATCGTTGAGCTCAGCGATGAGTCGCTTGATGGCTGGGATGAACTCGATGAGTCCCTCAGGAACGAGGACAACGCCATAGTTCATACCGAGGTTAGCACGGTCGGTAACGACTTCAGCGATATAGGTTACGATGTCGTCAAGGGTCTGGTTCTTAGCTTCAACCTCCTCGCCGAGCAGGGTAACATTGGGGTGAGTCTGGAGAGCACACTCGAGGGTAACGTGGCTGGCGCTACGACCCATGAGCTTCACGAAGTGCCAGTACTTCTTGGCAGAGTTGCAGTCGCGCATAATGTTGCCGATCACCTCAGAGTAAACCTTTGTAGCGGTGTCGAAGCCGAACGATGCCTCGATCTCGCTGTTCTTGAGGTCGCCGTCGATGGTCTTTGGGCAGCCGATAACCTGAACGTCAGCGCCGATGGCCTTGTAGTATTCGGCGAGTACGCAGGCATTGGTGTTGGAGTCGTCGCCACCAATGATTACGAGTGCCTTGATGTCGAGAGCCTGAAGGATCTCAAGACCCTTGTCGAACTGCTCCTTCTTCTCGAGCTTGGTACGGCCAGAGCCGATGATGTCGAAACCACCGGTGTTGCGGTACTCGTCGATGATGTTGCCAGTGAGCTCAATGTAGTTGTGCTCAATGAGGCCGGCAGGGCCGAGGATGAAGCCGTAGAGACGGTTCTTGGGATTGAGGCTCTTGATGCCGTCGAAGAGACCAGAGATAACATTATGACCACCAGGAGCCTGGCCACCAGAGAGGATGACGCCTACGTTGAGCGAAGCCGAATGCTTGCCGCCCTCAGAGGGCTCGAAGTGAACGTAAGGCATGCCGTAGGTGTTGGGGAAGAGTTCCTTGATCTCCTCCTGGTTGTCGGCAGATTCGGTGGGTTCACCTTCTACGATGGTAAGAGGGCCGCAGAGGGCCTTAGGCATCTTGGGACGATAAGCTGAACGAGCAATCTCAAGAGCGCTTTTTTCAACTGTTGCTTCCATAAAATAAATTTTAAGTAATGTTTTTGGTTTATAGTTCTTGTTCTGGATACAGATTTTGAATGCTGATTAATGGTGGAAGAGACGAACGCCAGTGAAGACGCATACCATGCCATACTTGTCGCAGGTGGCAATCACATTATCGTCGCGTACCGAACCGCCGGCTTCGGCGATGTACTGGACACCCGACTTGCGAGCACGCTCGATGTTGTCGCCAAAGGGGAAGAAGGCATCGGAGCCTAAGGAGACGCCCGAAAGTTTCTGGAGCCACTCCTTCTTCTCGGCCAAGGTGAGTACCTCGGGACGCTCGGTGAAGAAGTTCTGCCATGTGCCTTCGTGCAGCACGTCGTCATGCTCTTCCTCGCTGATGTAAACGTCGATGGTGTTGTCGCGGTCGGCACGCTTGATGCCTTCCTTGAACGGAAGAGCCATCACCTTTGGATGCTGGCGCAGCCACCAGATGTCAGCCTTGTTGCCAGCGAGACGAGTGCAGTGAATGCGGCTCTGCTGACCGGCGCCAATGCCGATTGCCTGACCGTCCTTCACGTAGCATACCGAATTGGACTGGGTATATTTGAGGGTGATGAGCGCGATGACAAGATCGCGACGAGCCTCGGCGGGAAGATTCTTGTTCTGGGTGGGGATGTTGGCGAAGAGCGCATCGTCGTTGAGATTGATTTCATTACGTCCCTGTTCGAAAGTAATACCATAGACCATCTTGCGCTCAACGGGAGCAGGGCGGTAGGAGGGATCCATCTGAATGACGCAGTAGGTTCCCTTGCGCTTGGCTTGAAGAATGGCGAGGGCCTCGGGTTCGTAGCCTGGGGCAATGACACCATCACTCACTTCGCGGTTGATGAGACGGGCAGTAGCCACATCACATACATCGGAGAGTGCAATGAAGTCGCCGAACGATGACATGCGGTCGGCACCACGGGCACGGACATAGGCTGAAGCCAATGGGGTGAGCTCATAGTCATCGGTGAAATAGATCTTTTTCAATGTCTCGCTGAGGGGCAGCCCCACAGCAGCACCGGCAGGCGATACGTGCTTGAAACTGGTGGCAGCAGGAAGACCGGTGGCTGCCTTAAGCTCGCTGACAAGTTGCCAGCTGTTGAAGGCATCGAGAAGGTTGATGTAGCCTGGACGGCCATTGAGAACGGTGATGGGCAGTTCCTTGTCGCCCTCCATAAAGATTCGTGACGGCTTCTGATTGGGATTGCAGCCGTATTTGAGTTCGAGTTCTTTCATATTAAATATATGTACTGACCTTATAGTCGGTGCAAATGTAGTATTTTTGCCCGAAAAAAACAAATATTTGCCGATGATTTTGTTTTTGTCAAATTATTTTCCTATATTTGCACCCGCTAAATATGAAGATATGCAAAATTCAAATGTCACTACCGTAAAATTAATGGGACTTGCAGCCTTGGCTGCAGTGCTCGTTTCGTGCAATAGGAAGGCCGATGCGCCCATCGACCGAGTGGCTCTGCTGGAGCGAAACAACCCTGTCGTTACTGCCATCGACACTATGGCGTCGTTGACAGTAGGCAACGGAGACTTCGCTATGACCGTCGATGTCACCGGCCTTCAGACCTTCCCCGAAAAATACAGCAAAGGTGTGCCCCTTGGCACCATGTCGAGCTGGGGATGGCATAGTTTTGACAATCCAGAGAAGTACGACCCGAAGGAAGTACTTGTTGCCTACGACTTCGGCACGGGTAGCAAGGAGGCACTCTACTCACAGCAGGTGAATCCAAAGAAGGATGCCCGTAAGGCAGCCGCCTCCGACTGGTTGCGTGCCAATCCGCATCGTCTTCACTTGGGTAATCTGGGCCTCTTCATCGATGAAGGTGAGAACCCCGAAATCACCGATATCAACCAGAAGCTCGACCTGCTGACGGGCACCATTACTTCCGACTACAAATACAATGGAATGCCCATGCACGTCGTGACGGCTTGTGCACCCGAAGCTGACGTCATTGGCGTGTCCATCGAAGCCGAGCAGCCTATGCCACTCGTGCTGCGTATTCCTGGTCCAACAGGCAAGCATTCCGACGATGCGAGCGACTGGCTCAACACGCCCGACTGCCTGCTGCGCGACAAGTCGTTCGTCGTGCCCTATGGCTTCACCATCGACATCGAGGGAGGCGAAGGCTGCACCCTTGAGCAGATTGACAACAACAAGGTTCTCATCGAGCCTCGAAAGAACGAGACTGGTCGCTATGACCTGACTTTCCGCTGGCGTCCCGACACGCTGCAAAACGTGCCAGCTATGATGAATACCGCTGACGTCATTGCAGCCAGTGAAGCACATTGGAAGACCTTCTGGACAGAAGGTGCCGCCGTCGATTTCAGCGGCTGCACCGACCCACGTGCCAAGGAGATGGAGCGCCGCGTCGTGCTCAGCCAATATTTGCTGGCCATCAACAGCGCAGGACATACTCCTCCACAGGAGACTGGCTTGACCTACAACTCGTGGTTCGGCAAGTTCCATCTCGAGATGATCTATTGGCATCAGGCATGGCTCCCGCTTTGGGGACATGGCGAACTGCTCGACCGCACCCTTTCGTGGTACAAGCAACCCAAACCTCACGCTCTAGCAAAAGAGATTGCCGAGCGACAAGGCTATAAAGGCGTGCGTTGGATGAAGATGACCGACCCAAGTGGCATGGAGGCTCCTTCGAAGGTGGGCAGTTTCTTGATCTGGCAACAGCCTCATCCCATCTATCTTGCCGAACTTCTGCGTCGCAACGATCCTTCGGTGGTCGATCGCTATTACGACATTGTGATGGAGACAGCCACGTTCATGGGTGATTTTGCCGTATTTGAGCCCGAAAACAATCGATTTGTTCTGAAGGGCAATATCCCTGCACAGGAGACCCTTCGTGCCGCCGAAGTAGTGAATTCGCCCTATGAGCTTTCAGAATGGCGCACAGTGCTCATGATGGCCCAGCACTGGCGTGAGATCAAGGGAGAGGAGCGTGTGGCTCGTTGGGACTCAATCATCGACCTCATCGCGCCCTTGGCTTGGAAAGACGGCGCTGCCGACAATTCGGAATTCAATGTAGATAAGAACAAGAAATACGGCAAGGTCTATCTAGCCTGCGAAACCAATCCCGATACATATAGCGATCGTCGTCTGACCAGCGACCATATGGCTGTGCTTGGTGCCCTCGGCATTTATCCTGACTCGCGTCTCATAAACGACACCATCATGAGCAATACGCTTTCTTGGGTGATGGATAACTGGAACTGGAACCATACCTGGGGATGGGATTACCCGATGACAGCGATGTGCGCTGCACGTTTGAATCGTCCTGAAGATGCAGTATCGATTCTTTTGAACAAGGAACGTACCAATACCTATCTTCCCAACGGACACAACTTCCAGGACCAGCGTCTGCGCTGCTATCTGCCAGGCAATGGCGGACTGCTGACGGCTGTGGCTATGATGTGTGCTGGTTGGGATGGCTGTGAACTGGGCAAGAATCCCGGTTGGCCTAAGGATGGTAAGTGGAATGTACGTTGGGAAGGTTTGAAACCTTTGCCATAATAATTAGTAATGAATCAATTCAGTAGATCAATGTTTCGGGCTCTCAGTTGGCTCGAAAGGAGATATTATAGACTTAGCTTTTGGCCCCGACATGTTATAGGAATCCTGCTGGCACTTTCTTTGCTGGCAGGAGTAGTTGGCATCTGCTATGGAGGCTATTGTGGAGTGAAGGCTTGTGTCGAGTTTGTTGTCTCGGTGTTCAACGACGCCAAGGACCTGTTTGAAGAAGAGGTCGATGACGAATATTGCTGGAATTCGAAACATCATGCCGAATTCCCCGTCCCCGAAGATAAACGTCATCCGAAGCGTGTGCCGAACTTTGCGAGGGACTTTGCCTTTGTCAACGACGTGCATCTCACTGCAGCCACCGAACTGGGTATCACACCTGTTGAAAATCGGGAAATACTGTTTCAGATGAAGGAAGAACTTGTGGAACTCAAGGACACGCGTTACTTCAAAGTCTTGCCGCTGACCAGTTCGTCGCCCTATCTGGTGCCTCGTGCTGCTGATTTCCTGACCGACTTGGGTCGATTGATGCAGGAATATAACGGCACAAAGTCACGCTTCCTCATTTCGAGTGTTTTGCGAACGCAAAGTGACGTGCAGAAGTTGAGCCGTGTGAATGTGAATGCTACAACCAACTCAACCCATTGCTACGGTACGACGTTCGACATCACCTACAACCGCTTTGACATTCATGGCAAAACGTGGGAAGGAAAACTCAAGGAAGACCTTGCCAAGGCGCTCTACGACCTGCAGGCGATGGGTTATTGCTATGTGAAATATGAAATCAAGCAGCCCTGTTTCCATGTGACGGTTCGACCGTGACAAACAGAAATCTATATTTTCGAAAATAATTTTTGCTCTTTATACAATAAAATTCATAGGCACACGTTTTATTAATGACTAACCAATAAAACGTGTGCCTATGAAGCATAGATTTACTTCCTTACTATCTTCAATACCGGGTCCTCGTCGGGAGACCATCCACAAACTGCAGATGTTGGCTCGCTGCTATAACCCGAGCAATGTAGAAAATCTAAAAGATCGATGGTTCGACGAACATGCGCTGACCGGCGAAGCCATCTAAGTCCGTAAGACAGATGCCCGTAATGATATGCAGCATCTCGAGCGACGATGGTTCAGACCCCACAATCTGTGGACCCAGCTGGCCCCCGCATTCCGGAGCGATCAACAGGTATTGTTCTTTATGTCCGCCATTTCCCTTCAACTTTAGGGAGATGGCGGTATCGTTTTTCAATTGATCGACAAATCCCTTCAAACCGCCCTTGTCTTGGCTGTAGAGCCCTGCGACACGGTCCACGATGCTCACGTTGAGGATGGGTGGCAAAGTGCCGTCTGTGATGCGTTGGTGGATGTAACTGTCGATGTCATTGCTAAGTCCGTCGCGCAGACGATGTAGCAAGTCTTCGGCATGAAGCGGTGGCATCTCGCCGTAAAGCATCTTCGATATTACGAGGTAATCGTGCTGGAGCTGGGTCGTGTCCAATCGAATTGCCTGTACGGCATCGACGATGGGCTGCACGGGGAAGGTGGTGTCGAGGGCTGAGGGCGGATTGTCGTTCAAATATTGTTGTGTCGTCTCAAATGCCTCCTGGCAAACCTGTGCAAGGTGTTCCGACTGGCTGGATAGGGCAGATACTTGAGGAATGAACTCATTGAGCAACTTAGTGGCAAAGGCGGCACCTTCGTATTGGGTGCGCTGGATGTAGTAGCCGGTGATTGCCGACTGATAGTCGTCGAAGAGGTTCTTGTCCTTGCCACGCATACGGTCAAAGAATCCGAATTTTTCCCAACGATGGATGTAGTCCTTAATCGTCTCATCGGTATGTTCCAACGTTTTTCCAAGGTCGGCTTGTCGTTGGCTGAAATGGAGTGTCAGTAATTGCAGGTGGTTGATGATGGAACGTACAATGTCCTGACCCGTTTCGGGTGGATACGCTAAGTTGAGCAGAATCTCTTGCAGTTTTTCCTTCAATGTGCAAAGCAGAGCCAGGCAATAGTCGGGTGTCTTCTTCTTCTCCTGTCGATAGAAGTATTCGACGCCCATATTTCTATATCGGGTCTGGTAATCGACTTCTAGATTATTGCGAAGCTGCGAGGCCCATTCGTCGCGTGGTTTGTCCTGCAGGTCCTGCACGATGCGCTCCACGGCTTGCTGCCAATATTCATCGACATTTTGCCATGTGACTCCCGACGCACGGTTGAGGGCAAGGAAATGGTTGCCCGTCAAGTCGGTGAGTTCTTCCGACAAGGGAAGGTCTGTAAGAAGTTCGCTGACGTGTTCGTTACACTGCTCCATACTGATCGGATTGACATTTGGACGGCTCAGTCCGAGCAAGGCGTTTAGGTAGCTCTGATGAATGTAGTGGCGTATCTCGTCGTCGGGATAACTGATGCCACTGACGTTAAACGAACTGAAAATGGCCGGAAATTCCATCTCGAAGGCAGTCTCGTAGGTTTTCGGCCGGCGTAGTTTGTTGAGGTAACCGTAACGCTCCACCAGGTCGAGTGCCTCACTCTCCTGTGTGATGTCGAAAAGAAAATGCGCCAGCGACACCTGGGAACTATCGTGATAGAGGAAACAGTGGGAGATGAGTTGTACGTCAGGATAATCGTTGATGCCGTTGTTGATGGCTACGAGGCTGTTCCACGCATTCTTCTTCTGGATTGCAGAGCAGGTGTCAAGGTCAGGCAAAAGGGCATAGACATAGGATGGAACATCGTACAGACGACGTATCATCGTTATGGCTTGTATGATCTGTTGGCCCATCATAGGTTCGTCGAGCGTAGCGCAAATGTGGAATCCGAGTTCGCTGGGCATACCAGCTCTGCGCTGCTGCTCGTTCACTTCATGCACAAATTCACGCTCCTCCAGTTGGTGTGACTGGAAGAGCAAGGTCGTGTTGCGTCCTACGAGCGAAGCCTGGATGAACCTGCGATAGACGGGATGCTGGATACGCGATTGATTGTATCCGAGAAAGATGATGATGTGTCTCACTTCTTTTCCTGCATCATTTCGGCATAGCAACAGCGGCACAGGGGCATATACTCCTGCTTGGCACCAATCATCACCTGCTGGCTGGCATTGGATATTCGATACGAGAAGTTGGCCAGATGACCGCACTTCATGCAGATGGCGCGGCATTTATAGACGTCGTCGGCCATTGCCATCAGGTCGGGCATTGGGCCAAAAGGCTGGCCTAGGTAGTCCATGTCGAGGCCTGCGATAATGACTCGCTTTCCCTGGTCAACCAGTTCACGTACGACGTCAAGCACATTCACGTCGAAGAACTGTGCTTCGTCGATGGCAACAACTTCAGTGTCGGCCTCTACCAGGTTGCTGATTACACGGGCGTTTTGCACGGGGATTGCTTCGCTCGTGCTGTTGGCATGACTGACTATGTCGGTCTTGCTATATCGGCTGTCGATGGTAGGTTTGAAGATCTGTATCTTGCGCTTGGCAATCTTCACACGGTTGATGCGACGGATGAGTTCTTCGGTCTTACCCGAAAACATCGAGCCGCAAATCACTTCAATGCTTCCGCATTGGCGTAGGTGGATATTCTCTAAATACATTATTTTATAATTTATTTATTCGCTTGCTGCTGAAATGACGTTAATCACGTAGTCTCCGATTTTTTCGCATTCGTTGATGATGTGCATGAAGAAGGAGTGCTGATAGTAGTCGATCTTCTTGCGGTCGAGTGAGTCGAATATTTCGTTACGTAACTGATTCCTGAGGTTGTTGATCTCGTCTTCGTGGTTGTAAGCCTTGTTGAGAGCGCTTTGCGGCACCTGATCCATGGCTAAAACCTTGAGCATGTGAGCCAGGGCAATATCGATGAGCGACATCATCTGAGAGAGATTCTTGTTCATATCGGGAGTGAAGCGCACACGCTGCTCATACTTCTGATAGAGCACCATCGAGATGTGGCAGATGGCATCGGCTATCGATTCCAGTTCGTCCACCTCCTTGTAGAGGTTGCGACTCAGTTGTTCACCTGAATAGGAGAGGGTCTTGGGCGAAACGCTATTGAGGAATTTTGCTATTTCGAGTTCGGCACTGTCACTGTCTTCCTCCATGCGACGGATGCGCTGATTCAGTTCAAGTTGCTTTTCCGACCCCATTTGTTCATCGAGCATTGTTCGGACCATCCCAAACATCTTGTACACCTCTTCGCCATAGCGCGAAGCTTCCTTCTGCACTTGCACGAGGGCCATTTCGCTCGATGCAGTCATGAAGCCAGTGTTGATGTACTGTAGTTTGAAATCCTTTTCCAAGTCTTCCTTTTCGGGAATGAGGCGCGTCAGGAGGCGCGCAATCTGTGTGGTGAGCGGCAGCATCAGGCAGAGACTGATGAAGTTGAACACGGTGTGGAACATTGCAAGTCCCATTGCAACATTATCTACCTCATGGGGATCACCTAGTCCGATGTGGCTGCAAAGGTAGCTGATGGCATCACATAGGTAATAGAAGATTGCCAAGGCCCAGACCATACCCAATACGTTGAACAGCAGGTGGCCCAATGCGGCTCGCTTGGCCATGGTGTTGGCCGAAAGGGTGGCAAGCATGGGGGTGAGGCATGTGCCGATATTGGAGCCAAGCACGAGGGCGCATCCCATCTCGAACGAGATCCATTGGTTGACGCACATCAGCAAGGCGATAGCGAAAGTGGCGCTTGTAGCCTGCACAACCATTGTAAGCAACATACCGGCCACCAGAAAGATGAGAATCGAGGGATAACCCATCGCACTCGAATCGTGCAGCACGTCAATCACTGCCGGCATCTGCGAGACAACGGGCACAAGGTGCTTCAGTTCCTCCAAGCCGAGGAAGAGCAGCGAAAAGCCGATGATAAACTCACCCCAGGCATTACCGCGACTGCTGTTCGAATTGAAAAAGGGAAGCGAAAGTGCGATGAGCGGGAAAATGAGAAAAGCGATATTGAACTTGAAACTGAACAGTGCAATGATCCACGTCGTTAGCGTCGTGCCCACATTGGCTCCCATGATGACGGCCATCGATTGAGCCAGTGTGACCAGTCCACCATTGACAAACGAAACGACAATCACCGTCGTAGCCGACGAAGATTGGATAAGGGCCGTGATGAGCACGCCCATCAGCATCGCGGCAAAGCGGTTGCTACGCATCGCCGACAAAGCCTTGCGGAGGCTGTCGCCAGCAGCCTTCTGCAGGCCTTCGCTCATCAGCCTCAGTCCGTAAAGGAAAAGACCGATGGCACCAATCAACGTCAAGACGTCAATCCAAGTCATGGTTTTCAGTATGATTTTATATTAAAGCCTTTAGTGCTTGTCTGAACGAATCGCGGTAAGTTCGGCCGATAGGCAACTCCTCACCTGTAGTGAGCGACACCAAGCTCGCGTTGTAGTTCTTGACGTGCTTGAGACCCACCAGATAACTGCGTTGTATGCGCGAGAAGAGTATCGCGGGCAATTGTTGCTCGAAACCAGTCAAGGTACCTATGGTCGAGAGTTTTCGCCCATCGGCGAGTGTGAACTCCGTGTAGTCCTTTTGTGCTGCCAGACTCACGATGTCGATGATGCGGATTGGTACGGTTCGTCCGTCCACACGAATGCTTACAAAGGGTTCAGGACGAACCTTGTCAAGTGCTTGCCGCAGGCGGTCGAGGGTATATGGCTTGAGCAGATAATCGGCTACACCGAAGTTGAATCCGTCGATGGCATACTGGTCGTAGGCTGAGGTAATAATCACCTTGAGATTCTTTTTCCCTGAAGACTGTCCTGGTGTCTGTAATTGCTGGAGCACTTCGATACCTGTCAGTCCAGGCATTTGGATGTCCAAGAAGAGCAGGTCGGGCGTAGGCATAGTCTTTAGGGCTTCAACAAGGTCTGTACCATTGTCAAACACTGTCGTATCCTCTTCTCCCAGTTTTTGTAGGAAGAGTTGCAGTTTCTGGGCAGCTAGAGGTTCGTCTTCGGCTATAAATATCCGCATAATCTATCGGTGTCACTGGGTGAGAATATCCTTGATTCGTTGGGCGACAACCTTGGGCTCGATTTTGGTCAGGCAACGGTAATCGCCGTACTTGCAAGGTTTGTTGCCGTAGATCGAACATGGACGGCAGGGTAGTTCCAGTTCAATGCAGTCGTCTTCGTTTTGTCGGTAGCCCAAGAATCCTGCATAGCGATGCGTGGCACCCCAGATTGAGATGCAACGCAGACCCACTAATGATGCGAGATGCATATTGGCGGAGTCCATCGACACCATCAGCTTGAGGTTGGCCATGCAGCGCAGGTCGTCATCGATGGTCTGCCGTCCTGCCAGATTCACGATATGTTCGGGATGATCGCCTGCCCATGTGTCGAGTACTGCCTGTTCGTTGGGTCCACCGAAAAGGAAGATTTTTACTTCGGGTAACTGCTCGACAAGGTGGCTCAGCATCTGCCGCATCAATGTTTCTGGATAGACCTTGCCCCGATGTTGCGCAAAAGGGGCAATACCTACCGAAAGCGTCTCGGGAGGCACGGCACAAGTTTTCTCTCGCAACAAGGCGGCATGTGAGGCGCCATCATAGTCGATGGTGAAATCCATCCCCAGGGCAGAAAAGACTTGTCTGTATCGCTCAATGCTAGTCGTGAGTTGCCGATGGATGGCTCCCGTGGTCAAGGCCTTCTTCTCGCTACGTCCCTTCTGGATTCTCTTTACTGGTTTTCCTGAAAGCCAGAAACGTAGATCGACCCACTGTGTACGCAGTACATCGTGGAGGTCGGCCACAGCATCGAAATCCAGTGCTTTCAGTTCTTTGTAAAGCCGATTGAGCCCAGCGATGCCGTTATAGTCACGTTTGTTGATGACCTTCACCGAAAGGTTGGGCTGATGAAGCATCGTTTCCATCACAATGGCCCCTGCTTTCGAGGTCAGCAGTTTGAACTGCACGTCAGGATAGGTTCGTGACACACTATCGAGCACGGGCAACGTCATACAGATGTCCCCCAGCGCACTTAAGCGTATGGCCAATACTTTCCGGAAGGTTTTCATTACGTCACTTGTTCCCGTAGAGTACGGGGTTCAGGTTCGGGTCGTTGTACATCTTCATCTGCTTGTACACTTTCATGTACTTGCGTCCGGCAGCGATGTCATCCAGCAGTTGATCGATGGCCGTAGTCAAGTCGATGCGCTGCGTGAGGAGCACATCAAGTTTCTGGGCGCACTTGTCGTGATGCTCTTGTGATACATCGGTACGATCTACCTCAACCTGCATGTGGTAGATCTTCAGATAAAGGATCGACAGGCGATCGATGGCCCATGCCGGTGACTCGGTGTTGATGGTGGCATCGGGCAGTACCTCTACGTTCTTGTAAGTGTCGAGGAAATAACTGTCGATCATTTCCACCAGATCAGTACGGTCCTGGTTCGACTTGTCGATTCTGCGCTTGAGCACAAGAGCAGCCTCAGGATTGATTTCGGGGTCGCGGATGATGTCCTCGAAGTGCCACTGCACGGTGTCAATCCAATTCTTCAGGTAAAGGAAAAACTCGATCGTTCCTTTTTCGTAGGGATTCTGGATAGGAGTATCTACGTTATCGGTCTTGTGATAGTCGGCGATGGAGCGTTTGAAGATACCATCGCAAAGCTCAGTGAATTTCATAAATTACGGGTTTTAAAACTAAATTTGCCGCAAAGATAACATTTTTTTCTGAATTAAAGGATAACTTTCGCAAAAAATCTTTATCTTTGCACGCGATTTTTTCCAAAACGAGCTATTTTGGCAATCATCACATCTATTTAATTTATTTTAGCATTATCCGCCAACATCAACATGAAGGTTTGTATCGCCGAGAAACCGAGCGTCGCACAGAGTATCGCACAGATCCTTGGAGCTAACCAGGGAGGACCTCGCCAGGGCTACTGGGAGGGCAATGGCTATCAGGTGACATGGACGTTCGGTCACCTTTGTGAACTGAAGAACCCCGACGAATATGATCCCAAATGGAAGACTTGGAGTATCGTCTGGCTTCCGATAATCCCGCAGAAGTTCGGCATCACGTTAAAGGATGACGACGGTGTCCGCAAGCAGTTCGAAATCATCAGTCGCCTTTATGCCAATGCCGAGTGTATCATCAACTGTGGTGATGCCGGTCAGGAGGGTGAATTGATACAACGTTGGGTCATGCAGAAAGCGGGTGCCATCGAGCGTGAACATACTGGACAAATTCCCATTTATCGCTTGTGGATCAATTCGATGACCGACGAAGCCATTCGTGAAGGATTTCAGCATCTTGAACTTCAGGCGAAGTACGATCGTCTGTATATGGCGGGCCTCAGTCGTGCCATCGGAGACTGGCTTTTGGGTATGAATGCCACCCGTCTCTACACCATTCGTTACGGTCAAACGGGACAAAGGCAGGTGCTTTCCATTGGTCGTGTTCAGACGCCCACTTTGGCCATGATTGTGAAGCGTCATTTCGAGATTGTCAACTTCGTGCCCCAGCAGTATTGGGAGCTCAAGACACTCTATCGTGATGTCACCTTCAACAGCACCAAAGGTCGTTATGACAAGATTGAAGAGGCGCAGGCTGCACTCGAAGCTATCAAAGATAGTCTGTTTACAATTACTGATGTCCAGAAGAAATCGGGAAAGGAGAGTCCCAAGCGACTTTATGACCTCACATCCTTGCAGGTCGATTGCAACCGCAAGTTCGGATTCAGTGCCGACCAGACACTCCAACTTATTCAAAGCCTCTACGAAAAGAAGGTAGCAACCTATCCTCGTGTTGATACCACTTATCTTCCCGATGACGTCTATCCCAAGTGCCCGAATATCCTTAGGGGACTGCGAGGATACGAGCAGTTGACAGCCACTTTGCTTGAGCCGAACAAGAAGCTCCAAAAGTCGAAGAATGTGTTCGATAATTCGAAGGTTACCGATCACCACGCCATTATTCCGACGGGTGTTCCAGCCAACAATTTGAGTGCACAAGAACGCCTGGTTTATGACCTGTTGACTCGTCGATTTATTTCTGTGTTTTATCCTGATTGTAAGTTCAATACGACCACGGTTTTGGGCGAGGCCTCGAAGGTCGAATTCAAGGCCACTGGTAAGTTGATTGTCGACCCTGGTTGGCGTATTGTCTATGCTGGAGAAAAGGACGATGATGACGACAAGGAAGGTGCATCCATCTTGCCCGAATTTACGGTTGGGGAGAGCGGCCCACACACGCCTTCGCTGCTTGAAAAATGGACACAACCACCCAAGCCATACACCGAGGCTACATTGCTTCGTGCCATGGAAACGGCTGGCAAGCAATGTGAGGACGAGTCACTTCGCGAAGCTATGAAGGAGAACGGCATCGGTCGTCCTTCCACGCGTGCAGCCATCATCGAGACGCTCTTTAAGCGACGCTACATTCGCAAGGATAAGAAAAACCTCATCGCCACCCAAACGGGCATCGATGTTATTCAGGTTATTCACGAGGAATTGCTTAAAAGCCCAGAACTGACAGGTCAATGGGAACGCAAACTGCGTATGATTGAGCGTGGCGAATACGAGGCAAGTGTGTTTATCTCCGAACTCAAGCAGATGGTTGTCGACATTATCCATAGTGTCATGTCTGACCAGTCCAACCGTCAAGTTGCTTACGTCAACCCTGAGGAGGAGAAGAAACAGGCAGCCTCCGAGAAGAAAGCTGCGGCAACCAAGAAAGCCGCTACCCTCAAAAAAGCCAGCACTCCCAAGAAGACCACGCCCAAAAAGCCTGCTTCCCCAGAGACCCAGTCGCAGCCAAGTTTGGCAGCTTCCGTATCTTCTTCACAGCAAGATCCTGCTGCCCTCTCCGTTCCGCAAAAGTGCCCCCTTTGTGGTGGAGATGTCATCAAGGGACGTACTGCCTATGGATGCTCCAATTGGCGGACAGGTTGTACTTGGAGGCTTCCTTTTGACGCATCCAACTCCTAAAAAAGCATAAAAACCCCTTTCTTTTCGCGCGTATATGCAAAAAAGTGCGGCAAAGGTTTGGCAAAATCGAAGAAAATGCCTAACTTTGCCGCGTTTTTAAATAATGCATACGTTTTTTAGACGACATATAAACAAGGGCAATGCCCCAATATTGCTTACACTAATCCTCCTGCTGACACCTCTGTGTCTCGGCAGAAGGGTTTATGCTGAGCCTTTGCCTTTGCGTGTCTTCGATACTTTGCAGGAGTCTATTGATTCCATTTCACTTCCCATAGTTTCTCCCGACACTGTTGCCGATCCTCTGTCTCTCGATTCCCTTTACATTGCCAACGACAGTCTCTCAGTCGATACACTAGCAGTTGATTCCGTGTCCACGAAATCAGAAGGAGGCGGATTGACGGCAGTGGTTAACTATAAGGCACAGGACTCTCTGGTCTTCGCTGCCGGCAACATGGCTTGGCTCTACGGTTCATCGCAGGTCACCTATACCGACATCACCCTTGATGCCGAACGTCTCCAACTTTCGCTCGACAGTTCTCTCGTGCATGCCAATGGTGTTCCAGACACAGTTACAGGAAAACTCAAGGGCAAACCGGTCTTCAAGGACAGTTCCGGCGAATATGAGACACGCACCATGTCCTACAACTTCAAGACGGCCAAGGGCTTCATCTGTGACGTCACTTCACAACAAGGTGAAGGCTACGTGACGGGTGGCGTTACGAAGAAGATGCCCAACAACGACATCTATCTCGAAAATGGTCGTTACACCACTTGCGACCAGACCGAGTGCCCTCACTTCTATATCGAACTTACAAAGGGTCGTTTGCGTCCCAATAAGAATATCGTCACCGGTCCTGCTTATCTTGTCGTGGCCGATGTGCCGTTGCCTATCGCCATTCCTTTTGGCTATTTCCCCTTCACTAAATCATACTCTAGCGGTGTCATCGTGCCCACTTATGGCGCCGATCAGACCAAGGGTCTTTATTTACGTGAAGGTGGCTACTATTTTGCCATTAATGATTATGTTGATTTGGCTCTGCGTGGTGAAATATATACCAAGGGCTCGTGGGGCCTATCGGCCGAAAGCCGTTATGCCATCCGTTACAAGTTCAAGGGCAACTTCTCCTTCAGTTATCTCGTGGCGAAGACAGGCGACAAGGGACTTTCCGACTATGTCGAACAGAAGAATTTGAAGGTCGCTTGGAGTCATTCCCAGGATTCGCGTTTCAATCCGAATCTTAGTCTTTCGGCCAACGTTAACTTCACGACCTCTGGCTACGAACGCAGTAACACCACTTCGATCTATAGCAATGACCTGACCACTTCGACCAAGCAGTCAACGGTCAATGCAAGCTACAAGATTCCAAATACCAAATGGAATTTGACGGCATCGACGAGTATTACACAGCGTACTACTGACTCCACCCTCGTGGTCACATTGCCGCAGTTGACTGCCTCGATGAGCACCTGGTATCCCTTCAAGCGCAAGCAGAAGAGTGGCTCCGATCGTTGGTATGAGAAGATTTCGATGACCTACAACATGAACATGACCAACAAGGTCACGACCAAGGAAAACGAGTTTGGACAGAAAAATATCCTCCGCGATTGGGAGAATGGCATCAAGCACTCGATACCCATCGGAGCTACATTCACGGCCGCGAAGTACATTCAGATTTCGCCGCGTTTCAATTTCACCGATCGTATGTACAGCCACAAGACTGTGCAGTACTATGATCCCTCTTTGGTTAACTCCAATGGTTCTTATGGCGGTATAGCCAAGGATACTGTCTATGGATTCTACAATTCTTATGACTTTAGCACTTCCTTAAGTTTCTCCACCAAGCTCTATGGTTTCTTCAAACCCTTGTGGAAGTCACGTCTCTTTGCCGTTCGTCATGTGCTCTCGCCGAACATTTCGTTCAGTTACACACCCGACTTCAGCGAAAAGAAATATGGTAGCTGGGGAACGTATTATCTCCCCGACAGTACATCGGTAACCGGACGTCGCGAGGTTCGTTATAATTACTTCCAGGGCTATACGCAGGGAGGTGCTCCACAGGGTCGTAGTGGTTCCATTTCATTCTCATTCGACAACAACATCGAGGCAAAGATACGTTCCGACAAGGATTCCTCGGGCTATAAGAAGATTTCCATCATCGACAAGCTGTCCACCAGCATCTCCTATAACATGGTGGCTGACTCGATGCGCTGGAGTACCACTGTGCCTATCAATGCAACCATCAAGATGGGCAAGAATTCGTCAATGAACCTCAATACGTCGTGGGACGTCTATAAGTACGATGAGAATGGGCGGCATTACGACCGTCCGCGTTGGAAAGACGGTGAATTCCTTCGTTTGATGTCGACTGGCTATTCGTTTAACTATACGCTCAACAATCAGAAACTTGCCAAACTTTTCGGACGAGGGGGTGACGAAGATGAGGAAGAGGAAGACGAAAGCTACGACCTCGACAGTGAGGATGGCTACGTCGAGGAAGATCTCGATCCGACGAGTCTTGAAGGTATGCAGCGCAATGCCGAAAAACGAAAACGAAAGGAGAAGAAGGCTGCCGGATCATATGATGACGATGGTTATCTTGTCTGGACTGTGCCCTGGTCGCTCAACATCTCCTATTCTATGCGCTATCAGTACAAGACTTTCAACAAGGAGAAGCGCGAATTTGATCGTGGCATCGTCCATAGTGCCACTTTTAGCGGAACGTTGCAACCCACAAAGGGCTGGAACTTCTCGTTCAATGCGTCTTATGATATGAACCTCAACAAGGTCACCTTTTTGAACATCAATGCGAGTCGTGATATGCATTGCTGGACGCTTACTGCTTCGCTCAACCCTTTGGGCCGTTTTGCGTCATTCAATGTGAACATCGCTGTCAAGAGCTCCATGCTCTCCGACCTCAAGTATCAGAAGTCGAGCGTTTCACGCAGCAACAAGATCCAATGGTATAACGACTAAAATGAAAGTAGCAATCATCAAATACAACGCAGGCAACATTTACAGTGTCTATTGCGCTTGCCGCCGTCTTGGCCATGATGCTGTCATCACCGACGATCCTGTCGTCATTCGTCAGGCCGACCGCGTCATCTTCCCTGGAGTGGGTGAGGCGCGTGCAGCTATGCAGCATCTCAACCAAACTGGCCTTGCCGACGTGATTCGCGGCCTCCGACAGCCAGTCCTTGGCATTTGCATTGGTATGCAGCTCCTCTGCAGTCACAGCGAAGAGGGTGATGTCGATTGCCTTGGCATCTTTGATGTCCCTGTCGTTCGTTTCCGTCCTTCATCAAAGGAATTCAAGGTCCCTCAGATGGGATGGAATACCATTGAGAAGTTCGAAAAGACTGCCGAAAACGGCAACTCAAATCGCTTGTTTATTAATCTGCACGAAGGCGATTACGTTTATTACGTGCATAGTTTTCATGTTCCCATCTGTTCCTACACCATTGCCCAGACCGACTATGACGGTTTCTATAGTGCTGCACTCCACAAGGACAACTTTTGGGCTACGCAGTTCCATCCTGAGAAATCAGGCCAAGTAGGTGAACAGATTTTACGCAACTTTTTATTATGATTGAAATAATCCCGGCCGTTGACATCATCGACGGCAAACTCGTTCGCCTTACCAAAGGCGACTATGATACTAAGAAAGAATATAGTCAGGACCCTCTTGAAACGGCCCTTCAGTTTGAAGATATCGGCATCCGTCGTCTTCACCTTGTCGATCTCGATGGAGCGAAAGGCGGTCACATCGTCAACCATCGGATACTCGAACAGATCGCGTCCAAAACCAATCTCATCATCGATTTTGGTGGTGGCTTGAAGAGCGACGATGATGTCCGTATCGCTTTCGAGAGTGGAGCACAAATGATTACCAGCGGCTCTATTGCTGTCCAGCGTCCCCAGCTCTTTTTGGCTTGGCTTCAGCAGTATGGTTCCGACCGTGTCATCCTCGGTGCTGATATCAAGGATGGTCGCATCGCCATCCAGGGCTGGCTCGAGGAGAGCGATGCCCGTTGGCAGACGTTCCTTGAGAGCTACACCGCCCGTGGCGTTAGCAAGGTCATCTCTACTGACATCTCACGCGACGGTATGATGGCTGGTCCTTCCACCGAGCTCTATAAGGATATGATGGCAGAGTTCCCCGACCTTTATGTCATTGCTTCCGGTGGTGTCAGTTGTATGATGGATGTACTTCAGCTCGAAGCCGCCAACGTCCCCGCCGTCATCATTGGCAAGGCCATCTACGAGGGTCGAATCACGTTCTCCGAACTTGAACGCTACCAAAAAAACAATTGTTAATAGCGATTGTTGTTTGTTAATTATTTAATTAATTAAGCTATGTTAGCCAAACGCATCATCCCCTGTCTCGATGTCAAGGATGGTACCACTGTCAAGGGTGTTCAGTTCGTCAATTTCCGCGATGCTGGAGATCCCGTCGAACTCGGCAAGCAATATAGCCAGATGGGTGCCGACGAATTGGTCTATCTCGACATCACTGCCTCGCACGAAGGTCGTCGCACGTTCACCGACCTTGTTCGTCGCATCGCTGCTGAGGTTTCCATTCCTTTCACCGTGGGTGGTGGCATACACGAACTCAGTGATGTCGAACGTCTTCTAGCTGCAGGAGCCGATAAGGTGTCGGTTAATTCGTCTGCCCTTCGTCGTCCCGAACTCATCACAGAGATTGCCGAACGCTTTGGCCGACAGGAGTGTGTTTGTGCCATCGATGCCCGCCTTGAGGACGATGGTCAATGGCGTTGTTACCTCAACGGAGGTCGCATCCCCACCCAGCGTTACCTCTTTGAGTGGGCGCACGAAGCCCAGGAACGCGGAGCAGGCGAGATACTCTTCACATCGATGAACCATGACGGTTCGAAGCAAGGTTTTGCCAACGATGCTCTTGCCCGTCTCTCTGACGAACTTTCCATCCCCATCATCGCATCGGGTGGAGCAGGTTCCAAGGAGCATTTTCTCGACGTCTTCAGGATTGGCCACGCTGATGCCGCTTTAGCTGCTTCAGTCTTCCATTTTGGCGAGATTCCTATGCGCGACCTCAAGCTTTATCTTGCTAATCACGGCATCAACGTCCGCCTCTAACCCGCGCTGTTTCCCCGCTCTTTTCGCCGTCCCGTTGCGTCCCAGTGCGGTCGTTCTCTGCCGCATTCCTCGTTTCCCTGTTGCAGCCAAGTTTGGCTGCCCTCTATAATAACCCATCATAACCCCAAATAAACGAATGCAAATCGATTTCGACAAACTCCAGGGCCTTGTGCCCGCCGTCATTCAGGATGCCGTGACCAACAAGGTCCTCATGCTCGGCTTTATGAATCGCGAAGCCTACGAAAAAACCGTCCAGACCGGTCTCGTCACCTTCTGGAGCCGCACCCGTAATTGCCTTTGGACCAAAGGTGAGACCTCTGGCAACGTCCTTCGTGTAGTCAAAATCCTCAACGATTGCGATAACGATACCCTTCTCATTAAAGTCAATCCAGCCGGACCTGTTTGTCATACTGGAGCCGACACATGCTGGAACGAGACCAACGAACGCAATCCGCTGCTTTTCCTTACCGAACTGCAGGATTTCATTAACAAACGTCATGAAGAGATGCCCGAAGGCTCCTACACCACAAGCCTCTTTAAGGATGGTCTCAACCGTATGGCTCAGAAAGTGGGAGAGGAGGCGCTCGAACTAGTTATCGAAGCCACCAATGGCACCAATGATCGACTCATCTACGAAGGCTCCGATATGCTATATCACCTCATCGTCCTGCTTACCAGCAAGGGCCTTCGTATTGAGGATATGGCCACCGAACTTGCCGAGCGTCATCAGCCCGGCTGGAAGAAACATTAACCCCTCATAACTCCTCCTATGATCCAATACAAGAACGTCACAATAGCACGAGGCGACAACGTCCTCGTCAGCCACATGGACCTCGCTGTCGGTGAAGGAGAGTTCGTCTATCTCATTGGTAAGGTAGGTGCCGGTAAATCCTCACTTCTTCGGACTATGTACAAGGATCTCGACATCCTCGAAGGTGACGAGGCCTGTATTTTCGACGAATACAATCTCCTTGCGCTCAAGTCCAGTCAGATACCCTTCCTTCGCCGTAAGGTCGGCATCATCTTCCAGGACTTTCAGTTGCTCACCGACCGCAGTGTCGAAGCCAATCTTGACTTTGTCCTTCGTGCCACAGGATGGAAAAACATTGACGATCGGCGCCGTCGCATTACTGAGGTGCTCGATCTTGTCGATATGGCTGGCTGCGAAAAACGAATGCCCAACACCCTGTCGGGTGGTGAGCAGCAACGTGTCGTAATCGCAAGAGCTCTCCTTAATAGTCCCCGTCTCATTCTCGCTGACGAGCCTACAGGCAATCTCGACCTCGAAACTGGGTATCGCATCGTGAGTCTCCTTTACAAGATTTGCAAGGAGCAGCATTCCACGGTTATTATGTCAACCCATAATCTGGCTTTTATTAACGACTTCCCAGGTCGTGTCATCCATCTTATCGATAACCAACTCGTCGAAGTGGGTGGTACCGACGAACCTGACACTATCGAGGATGTCATCGCTGGCTCAACGCCTGATAGTCTGGAATCGTTGGAAGGAATTCCCAGCGATTTGCTTCACGGTTCAAGTGACAGCAGTAGTGCTGCAGCCCATTGCTGACTAGCAGCCAATCCACTTGCAGCGCTATGTTGTAGCGTGATACCTGGTCAAACACTTCCTGTGTCAGCCGAACACTCGACGCCTTGTACTCTACAATCATCAGTGCTTCTCCTACGTCTCCGAAGACCACGCTGTCGCACCTTCGCTCCAGTTGTCCCACACGGATGCTGACCTCATTGCCGATTCTACCCGATGGATAGTTCATCGTTCCGATCAGGTAATGCACGAAGTGCTGGCGCACCCATTCTTCTGGAGTGAGTTTCACCCAGCGACGACGCTGAGTGTCCCAGATCTCCTCCAGCGAGTTATTAGGATTTATTCGAGTGCGTACCTCGTATGATGGCAGATTCAGTTGTTCCAAAGTCCAGTTAACTATTAATTGTTATTTGTTAATTGATAAGTGTTTTAGGCTGCAAAGATACAAAAGAAATTCGATATGGCAAAGAAATCCGACGATTTTCAGCGCATAAAGGGCCAAATTGAGCAACATCAGTATGCTCCGGTCTATCTTCTGCATGGCGAAGAAGCCTTTTTCATCGACCAGCTCGCCAACCTACTCCTCGACACGGTGCTCACTGATGACGAGAAGGATTTCGATCTGGTGCAGTTCTTTGCAGGTACAGGCGAGTTCACGATAGGAGATGTTATCTCTGCCTGTCGTCGTTTCCCTATGGTGGCCGAAAAACAGCTTGTCCTGCTTCGTGAAGCGCAGGCTCTTGACAAGCGTTCCTTCAAGCTCGATGACCTTTGTCTTTACCTTAAGCAGCCTAGTCCAAGCACTATCCTCGTCATCACCTATAAGACTGCTACCATCACCTGTGCCAACGAACTGGTGAAGATTTGCAAAAAGATAGGTGAGGTCTACCAGAGCGACAAAGTGCGCGACTACGAACTGCCTCGTGTCCTCCCCGGCTTCCTGCAGTCGCTTGGTGTCAATGCCGAACCCAAGGCCATTGATATGCTCCAGAACTTCATCGGTGCCGATTTTAGTCGTCTCACCCACGAGGTGGACAAACTCCGTCTCTCCTTACAGGGACGAACCACCATCACGGCACAGGATGTGGCTGACCATGTCGGTATATCTCGTGAGTTCAATGTCTTTGAACTTGTCGAAGCTTTAGCGCACAAAGACGGCCAACGTGTCGAGTTGATTCGTCTTTATTTTGCGCGTAATCCCAAGGCAGGACCCTTGCCTATGGTCATCTCCACGCTCTTCAGTTTCTTCCAGAACATGATGATGGCCTACTATTGCCAGGACCGCTCTGTAAACGGCATTATGAAAGAGGTAGGTTGCAGCTATCCGCAAGCGAAGAGCGTCCTCGACGGTATGCGTCAGTTCAATGCTCGTACCGTGATGCGCAACATCGCTATCCTTCGAGATTTCGATGCGCGCAGCAAAGGTGGCCGTCCCGCCACCACCCCCGATCCCGACCTCCTTCAAGAGCTTTTCTACCAGCTCATCCATTAAGAGTGTCCATATCGCAGTCACCCAGTCCGCCCGTTTATGTGTTTCTGTCGCGGTCAAGTTTGGCCGCCCAATATAAAATTTAAAATGCATCCATTCTCCGAAATCACCATTGCTGTAGCCGGTACAGGCTATGTAGGCCTTTCCATCGCCACATTGCTGGCCCAGCATCACAAAGTCATCGCTGTTGATGTCGTTCCCGAAAAGGTGGAAAAGATTAACCGCGGCATCAGCCCCATACAGGACGAATACATCGAACGTTACCTCACCGAGGTTCTTCCAGCCCTCCGCAAGGAAGGCAAGGGCGGTGACCTCACCGCCACCCTCGACGGCCCTGCCGCCTATCGCCAGGCTGACTTTGTGGTCATTGCTGCTCCCACCAATTATGATCCCGTCAAGAACTACTTCGACACTTCCCACGTCGAAGAAGTCATCGATCTCGTCATCGCCAACAACCCTGATGCTGTCATGGTCATCAAGAGTACCATCCCCGTTGGCTACACCCGTTCGCTCTACGTCAAGTACGCTCTCCAGTTCCTCTACAAGCCTGAACTGAAAGGCAAGAAGTTCAACCTTCTTTTCTCGCCTGAATTCCTGCGCGAGTCGAAGGCCCTCTATGACAACCTCTATCCTTCGCGTATCATCGTAGGCTTCCCCAAGCTCATCCATATCGACGAGAAGAACTTCACCGAAGAGAACGCCGCCATCACCGCTATCGGTAATCCTCAGGCCGAGGAATTTGCCCACACGTTTGCCGACCTTCTTGTCGAAGGAGCACTGAAGGAAGACATCCCCACGCTCTTTATGGGAATGAAGGAGGCGGAAGCCGTCAAGCTTTTCTCCAACACCTACCTCGCCCTACGTGTCAGCTACTTCAATGAGCTCGACACCTACGCCGAAGTCAAGGGTCTCGATACCGCATCCATCATCAATGGTGTCGGCCTCGATCCACGAATCGGCACCCATTACAATAACCCATCATTTGGCTATGGAGGCTATTGCCTGCCCAAGGACACCAAGCAGCTTCTTGCCAACTATCAGGACGTCCCTCAGGAGATGATGACAGCTATCGTGCAGAGCAATCGCACACGCAAGGACTTCATCGCCGATGCAGTGCTCAAGATGGCAGGATGGTACGACTATAGCAGCAACAACCAGTATGGTGCAAACGACCCCAATGCCTGTGTCATCGGAGTCTATCGCCTCACGATGAAGTCCAACTCCGATAACTTCCGCCAGTCCGCCATCCAGGGCATCATGAAACGCATCAAGGCCAAGGGTGCGGAAGTCATCATCTACGAGCCTGCTCTTCCCGATGGCTCCACCTTCTTCGGCAGCAAGGTAATCAACGACCTTCAGGCTTTCAAAGAACAGTCCCACGCTATTATCGCCAACCGCTACGACACCTCCCTTGATGACGTCAAGGATAAGGTCTACACCCGCGACATCTTCCGTCGCGATTAATTAGTTCCTCGCGTCGCTCGCTTCCGTCGCCTCGCGTACCATTCGTCTTCGTCGCAGCTATGTTTGGCTGCCCCATTTCTCCTGCATTCCCGTTTTAGCCATCATGGCTGCCCCATCATTAATAAACACCCCTATGAACCGCACAGTCATAACCGTAGTAGGCAAGGATACCATCGGTATCATCGCCGCCGTATGCACTTATCTTGCAGAAAACAATGTCAACATCCTCGACATCACTCAGACCACTCTCCGTGACTACTTTACAATGATGATGATCGTCGACATCAACAACTGCAACGTCCCTTTCAGCGAACTTCGTGACGGTCTCGCTGCCGTCGGCCAATCCAAGGGCTTGGAAATCAAGTGCCAGAAGGAAGAAATCTTCAACCAGATGCATCGCATCTAATTTTGCCCAACCATGATCAATGTATCCGAGGTCCTTGAGACCAACCAAATGATAGACCAGGAACATCTCGACGTTCGCACCATCACGATGGGCATCTCCTTGCTCGACTGTTCCACCGAATCCGTCCTTCAGACTTGCCAGAATATCTACGATAAGATCCTTCGCTACGCCTCCAGCCTTGTCCGCACTGGTGAAGCCATCTCACAGGAATACGGCATTCCTATTGTCAACAAACGCATCTCCATCACACCAGTAGCCATCGTTGGCGCTTCGTGCTGCAAGACAACCCACGATTTCGTGAAGATAGCTCGAACACTCGACCGCGCAGCCCACGATGTCGGCGTCAACTTCATTGGTGGTTATTCGGCTACAGTGCAGAAGGGCATGACTCGGGCCGACGAACTCCTCATCCGCTCTATCCCCGAAGCCATGAAGCGCACCGAACTCGTCTGCTCCAGCGTCAATGTCGGCTCAACAAAGACAGGTATCAATATGGATGCAGTGCGTCTTATGGGTGATGTCATTAAAGAAACTGCCCTCGCCACTAAGGAATCCGATTCACTGGGTTGCGCCAAGCTTGTCGTTTTCTGCAATGCACCCGATGATAACCCCTTCATGGCAGGTGCTTTTCATGGCGTGTCTGAAGCTGAAGCCATCATCAATGTCGGTGTCTCAGGCCCTGGCGTCGTAAAGCATGTGCTCGAAAATCTGCCTGAAGGCACCAACTTCGAAGTGCTCTGTGAAACCATCAAGAAGACAGCATTCAAGATTACTCGTGTGGGACAACTTGTCGCACAGGAAGCCTCTCGTCGCCTGGGAGTACCATTCGGCATCATCGACCTCTCGTTGGCTCCCACGCCCGCTATTGGCGACTCCGTGGCCGACATCCTGCAGGCCATCGGCCTTGAGCGAACAGGTGCACCAGGTACCACAGCAGCCCTTGCACTCCTTAACGACCAGGTCAAGAAGGGCGGCGTGATGGCAAGTTCTTATGTAGGCGGTCTCTCGGGCGCCTTTATCCCCGTCAGCGAAGATCAAGGCATGATTGATGCCGTCAATGCTGGAGCCCTAACCATCGAAAAACTCGAAGCTATGACCTGCGTATGTTCTGTAGGTCTCGACATGATTGCCATCCCAGGCGATACACCTGCCACCACCATTGCCGGCATCATTGCTGACGAAGCTGCCATCGGTATGGTCAACCAGAAGACCACTGCCGTCCGCGTCATTCCCGTCATCGGCAAGGGAGTAGGAGAGGTGGTAGAGTTTGGTGGCCTCCTCGGCTATGCCCCTATTATGCCCGTCAACCGATTTGCATGCGACGTCTTCGTCAATCGTGGTGGCCGCATCCCAGCACCCATCCATAGCTTCAAGAACTGAAGCTGCTTTTCTGCATTCGTTTATTTCGGTTTTCCGTAATTCCGGTATTCCGTTATACCTGTTCTCAAAAAAGTCTTTACTATGCGCTTCCTCCTGACCCTGTTGTCTCTCCTCCTTTCTCTCCCTGCTATGGCGCAGGTAGAGAAAAATGATTCGCTTGCCGAACGTCTACAGCTCCAGCGTAGCCTGTTCCCACAGGAGAAGGTTCACATTATGACTGACCGCGAGCTCTATCATCCCGGCGACACGATTTGGATGCGTGCATGGTTAGTGGAAGGTGAATCGCTGAAACCGCGATATCGGAGTAGCCGCTTCGTTTACTCCGACCTGCGCAATGGCATAGACCAACCTGTCTCGTGTTGTAAGATGATGGAGCGCGAAGGCCGTTTCGTCGGGCACATTATCTTGTCCAAGGAACTCGTCAGTGGCGATTACACGCTCACCGGCTACACTTATTATATATTAGGGACGAAACAAGTATTTATTTTTCGCAAAACTATCCATATCATCACTGAAAAGGATGTGGCCAAAGGCTATGTTGTGCGTCCGCTTCACGAAGGCTATCGCCCCGATGCGCCAATGCTTCTACCAGATTCCGTTAGGCCATATTCCTATTATCGACGCGACACGCTCACACGCTTCACCTTCGACGCTCCCGATTCCACTTGGCTCTCTATCTCAGTCACCGACGACCACCTTACCCCCGTCGATACTGCATCTTCCATCACGCATATGCTGCCTCTTGTGCCCGATCTCTTTTCTCTCGAAACAATTTCTGGTGACACCAGCCTCTACAAGCCACGTTTCTTCTACGAAAGGTCGCAGAGCATCAACGGTCGCCTCACATACCGCCTCTACAATAAGCCTTACAAGGTTGTTCTGGTGAATGTGACCAATTCGGAGATCTATACTACTGAATGCGAAGATGATGGCGTTTTCCATTTCAGAAATCTCAGCTATCCCGACAGTACCTTGTTCTGCATTATGGCCTTTGCTCCCAATGGCAAACCGACTAAGGCAATTGAAATCGATAACTTTTCATTGCCCAAAACCATACAGCATCTGCCGAGCGATGCAAAGCAATACTACCTCAAGCTTACTTCCGATACGATAGCTGCCGACACTACGGCCAAATCCGCCAAGGCAGAGCCTGACAAAAATAAGGAGAAGCTCGAACAGAAAGTCAAGGAGATGCTTGTTTCTAGTGAACCCGATGACATCTACACGCGCTCTGCCCAAAAAACCAAATACACCCGTACTCTATCGGATTATAAATATTACGAACTCAAGGATATGATCTTGAAGTTCGACGACATCACCTTCGATGGCGAGGTAGCCAAGTATAAGACCAACGGCATGCACGTTCCTGTCCGCTTCGTAGTAGGAACCACCGAAATACCCATCGAGAAGGACTCTTTAGGTAAATATCTACCTCAAAAAGCCCTGGAGATACCCGTTGAAATGGTCTATGCCGTCGATTTCATTCATCCCGACGTTGCACGAACCATTGGGCGAACCGAATACCCCGAATCGCCCATCATCCGCATCGACTTGAAGAAGCTCAATGAACTCGTTTTTGAAGCTGGATGGAATGACGTTCTTAAGCTCGTGATGCCCTTGGGCTACGTCAAGCGACTGCAGTTCCCCAACATTCACGTATCTCGCTCTCCCCGTGCCACCCGCTATTGGAACCCCGAGTACTTCACAGGTCCTTCAGGCCGGGTTACTCTCGACCTTCCTCTTTCTACAAACTATCATACCACCTACACCCTTCGCGCCGAAGGCATCACGCCCCATGGCGAACCCGTCTCCCTTATTTACCGCATTCAAAAGTAATTGACAGATATTATCTTGTCAACGATTCTCTTTCCGTGCTCTCTGTCCAGTGATTGTCGCTGCAAGGACCACTGGCTTTTCAATATAACAAACATCTGTCATTGAAAATACAACCTTATGAAAATTATCTGTACTAGTGATTGGCATCTTGGAAACTTGTTCCATGGCAACGACCGCTTGCCCGAGCACCGGCATTTTATGGCGTGGCTTCTCTCGAAGATCAACGAAGAACAACCTGATGCCTTGCTCATCTCAGGTGATATCTTCGACAACGGCAACCCTTCAGCAGCATCACAGGCTGCCTACTACGAGTTCCTAGCTGACGCCACGCAGACCAATCCGCAGATGAATATCATCATAATTGCAGGCAATCACGACTCGGCTAACCGTTTGGAAGCTCCTCGTGCTCTGCTTTCAAGACACAAGGTAGAAATCCGTGGAACCATACACCGATCTTGGCATAACGACGAAAATGGAGGTTTCTGGCAGATTGATTACGACGATATGATGATACCTATCGAAGGGAAAGATGGTATGAAGGCGACGATTTTGGCTGTTCCTTACCTTCGAAGCGATGTGGTACAGAATACTAGTTACTCCAAGGGTGTGAATGCGATACTTCGTGAATTGACCACACGAGCAAGGGAGAAGTATCCTGATTCACGTCTTGTTATGATGGCTCATATGTATGCCAGCGGAGCAGACATTGCCAAAACTGATGCCAGCGAGAAGCTAATCATCGGTGGACAGGAAGAAGTCTGCATTGAAGGTTGGACCGATCACCCCGACTTTCTGACTTGCGGTCATATCCACAAGCGTCAACACATCTGGAATACTAACTGGGCGCGTTACTCGGGTAGCGTTCTTCCAATGTCATTTGCCGAAAAGGATTATCACCATGGGGTTGATATGGTTACTTTCGAAAGTGACAGTTCGAACCCGAATGTGTTTTTCCTCGAATATCTTCCTCAGCACAAGCTTGTGTTTTTGCCACCTAGTGACGAAGAATTGACGACAAGACAGTTGGAGAAACGCATCAATTCCGAACTGGGGGATAGAATAGATGGAAAGCTGGATGACAATTTTCCCTATCTGGTTCTCAAGGTCAAGTTGGAGAAGGTAAGCAACGACGATATTAAAGCCTTGGAAGCGCTGATTCTGACAAAGAATGCAGTACTATGCAAAATACAGAAGATTATTTCCGCTTCGGATATCCAAACAATTTCGGGTACGCAGCGACTTCAAAGCATTGACGACATTCTGAACCGGGCCCCGCTTGACACCTTGAAGGAGGCCTTTGAAGCCAAGTTCGAAAAGCCGATGTCAGAACATCAGGAGCAAATGCTGAAGGATTTGATCAATTCCACCACTGATTCCAACTCTGTTACACAATGAAATTCATAAAACTTGAAATACTTAACCTCGCCTCTCTCGACCGTGAAGGAGGAGAAGTAATCAATTTTGAGGAAGGAGCATTGGGCGATAGCACTATCTTCAGCATTGTGGGTCCAACAGGCTCAGGTAAATCCACATTGCTCGATGCTATCTGCCTTGCACTTTATAGCCTCGCACCCCGTTATACCCGAAAGAAGGGAGAACGTGGCAAAATTGATATACTAGGGACTGCTGACAAAGACGAGAGCAACAGATTGGCACCATCCGATTGTCGTAATATTCTCACCCGTGGGAAAAAAGAGGGCTATAGCAAACTAACTTTTCGGGCAAACAACGGCGATGTCTATCGTGCAGAATGGCATGTGTCGTTTTTGAGGAAGAAATACGATAAGGTCAAAACGTACTTATATAAACTTTCCTCCTATAATGGACAATTAAAGGAAGAAGCTGCTGACTGGAATGAGCTGCCTAATATTATTGGGCTGGATTTCGACCAGTTCCTACGTACTGTTCTGATTGCACAGGGATCATTCGCTAATTTCCTCACCGCAAGTGAGGACTCACGATATCAGCTCCTTGAGAAACTTATTGGCAACGAAACCCTCTATACCGATATTGCCGCCCGTATCAGTCAAAAAAAAGAGGAAGCCGAGAAAGCTTACAACGAGATTAATGCCCACTTTGCAGCAAATGACAAGGACATTATCAAGTCAAAGGATGAACTCGATGCCTTGACCGAACGTATCGATTCCTTGAACAAAGAAGAAAATAAGGCGAGGGAGGAACTTGTCAAAATCAATGACTCCTTGCGATGGTATGTCGATGAAGATAAATTTGTCGAGAACTTATCTTTGCTTGAGACCAAACTGACTGCTGCCAGACAAGACCTCGAAAATATCAAGACAGAAACCGAGCGCCTAGCCCTTCACGACTCCACCTTGGAAGCGGTAGGGCTTTACAAGGACGCTGAAGAATGCAGGAAGGATATCGAAAAAAGTGATGCGGAAATAAAGCGCCTCAACGGTCAGGTCACAAGCATGCTTGCCTCAATTGAGGAGCAAAAGGGTAAACTGATCGAACTGCAGTCCTTGGCTGCCAAGGCACAGCAGGAATTGGAGCAGCAAAAGCCTCACATCAATAAGGCGCGCACTATCAAGGGCGAACTGGAAACCATTCGCAAGTCTGTCCTGTCTAAGCAAAAAGCCAAGGATGCAGCCACTGATGCTTTCAATAAGGCCAAGAAGGCTGTTGATGAGAACGCCACAGCAATCTCAAAAGGGGAGAAGAAACTGAAAGAGGCAAGCCGTTCACTCGAAACGTTGAAGGACAAGGTTTTGGCCGAAATCGAACGATTGAAGACACGAGCTCAATCTGCCCTTGATGTATTCATAAGCGAACAGAAGAAGATCGAGAATCAAGATCTCGATGCCCTCCAAAAGGCAAAATTTCTTGCCGACCAGAAGAAGAACGACCTCCATGGTGCAATCCGTATTCGTACGGATATCGAAACAGATAACCTGCAAATCAAGACGCACGAAGCCGACATTCAAAAATGGACCGATAGGAATCGGGAAATCAGCGAAAAATTAACGAAGTTCGACATTGAGTCTCAGTCCAATGAGTTGGAGACCCTCCATAAGACCTACACGCTGATGACCAGCGAGAACTGGAAGGAGCATCGTGCTGGCCTCCAGGATGGGAAACCTTGTCCATTATGTGGCGCTGTCCATCATCCTTATGTATCTGATGACGACTTCGTACCCGTCGTCAACGAGCTTTATGATATTATTGATCAGAAGCAGAAGGTGTTGAATGAGTCGCAGGAAGAAATGAATAAATTGTCAAGGGAGCACAATCAAAACACGGGCAAGATAACTACGCTCCAGAGTGCTGTCAAGACGCTGAAAAAAGAACTTACGCGTCTTGAATCAGAATGGCTTTCCCTACAGCCGAAATATACAGATTGGCCTCTGGCATCCACTGCGCTGAAGGCGCTTCTTCCCGCCATTACGCAAGAGGCGAATGCTGCCGACAAGGCACTGAAGGATTATAATGCAATCATCAAGAATGTGAGCCAGCTCCGCAAAGAGAAGGAAAAGGCAGAGGCAGAGGTACTCAAATATAAGGAAGAAAGCAACAAGCAGATTAAGGATGCCGAAGAGAAGCAGAATGGTTATGATACAGAACTGAAGACCGAAAAGGGGAAAACCGCCAACCTTATTGCGCAACAATCTGAGAAAGAAACTGCACTTGTCGATGCCGTTACAATTCTGGAGGAAGCCAATAACGAGGTTATGTCAAGGCAACTGGCTATCAGGGAGGAGATTGGTGATAACGACCCCGATGCCTTCGAGAAAACGCTCACCGATGCCAAGACAAATGCAGAGACGGCCGTCAATCAGAAGACGGAGGACATCGGCAAACTCAATTCAGAACTCACCGGCATTAGAGGCAGGATAGAGTCAACAACGGGAGCAAAAGTCGAGAAGGAGAAGGCGCGTGGCCTGAAAGTCTCCCGATTGGAAACGTGGCTCGAAGATTACAATGCTAACCCTCAGCATCAGCCGAAACTCGACTTGGCTGCCATTGCGTTACTCTTTACTGCCACCGATGACTGGGAGGAGATTCGTTCCCTCCAGAAGACGCTTGCCGCAGCGTTGACTTCTGCTGAAACCTCGCTGAAGAATGAGAAGACTGCACACGAGGAGCATCAACAGCATAAGCCTGATAAAACGAAGGAAGAGCTTGGCAACCGCAAGGCAGAACTGGAGAATCGTTCCACCACGGAACTCGTCGAGTTGCAAGCTCAGCTGCAGCGTCATAACCAAGCCAAGCTTCTGATGGGTGCTATGTACGAAAAGAAGCAGGAAGCGGAAACCCTCCTGGAGGAATGGAAACAGATTTCCGATGCCGTTGGAGGATCCGAAGGCAAGATGCTCCGCAAGATTGCTCAGTGCTACACGCTTCATTTCCTCGTTGAACATGCCAATGCAGAAATCCGCAAGTTCAACAGTCGTTACGAACTGCAGCATGTCAAGAACTCCTTGGGCATACGCGTCATCGATCACGACCGTGCCGACGACGTTCGCGATACCACCTCTCTGTCAGGAGGTGAGACCTTCATCGTCTCATTGGGATTGGCCTTAGGCCTTTCATCACTATCTTCACGCAACATCTCGTTCGAGAATTTGTTCATCGACGAAGGCTTCGGCACACTCGATTCCGACACGCTCGCCATCGTCATCGACTCTCTCGCTATGCTACAGTCATCCCAAGGGAAGAAGGTCGGTGTCATTAGTCACACCAGCACCATGTTCGAGCGAATCACTACCCAGATACAGGTCATCAAGAATGGCAATTCCGGTAGCAGCTATATCAAGATCTATCCTTGATTTCTAACTTTTTTCGTGAATAATTTGGATGGTTTTTTTTTGTGTGTGTATTTTTGCACATCGAATAACAATTTAATACTTTCACTATGGATTTAAACAATCATGGGTCAATTACTGTCAATGGACATGTGTACACAGTAAGTAAGAGCGGAGAATCGGTGCTCGTTTCGTTTACCAATATTCCTTCTGATGCGAAGGAATTTGAGCAGGTTTATCGCGAATTGTTGGGCAAGAATGAATACACAGTACCTGCCCTCATCCCGATGGCAATGGAAATCTATGCCAGAAATCAGCAGGAAGGGGAGAAGTGCATCACCGTATTATGCACTTTTACTGCCAAGGCTGAGATGATACGAATCATCAAGGATAAGTTCAGTCATCCGGATGATCCCTATTGCCAGCGATATCTTCCCGCGGCTTTGCTTCAGGGCGCTTCGAACAAGAATGCCTATACGCCCAATACTCCCTATACGGTTTGCATCGAACACTCGGTAAACAAGGACCAGGAGACGGAAATGTATAATGGCACTTACTATTTCCTGCAGATTATAGCCGACGGATGGGATACTCATCAGCGCGGCGTACAGGTGTTCAGGTCATTCGATAAGGAATTATTCCAGGTCTTCAGTTGTCCTGCTACCTATACACAATGCAAGCCAATCCGCGGCACATGGCCGGGACTGGCTTGATATGTAGGCAAACTGATATTAAGGTCGCAAAGCGACCATAGATTACATCCGTTCGGGCACCTCGATGCCGAGGAGGTCCATCGCGGTCTTGATGACTCGGGCGACGCAGGTGCTGAGGACGAGGCGGAACTGGCGCTTGCGGGCATCTTCTTCCTTGAGGATGGAGGTGTCGTGGTAGAACTGGTTGTACTCTTTGGCTAGGTCGTAGGTGTAGTTGGCGATGAGAGCTGGAGAGTAGTCGGCGCCTGCACGCTTTACGACCTGTTCGAAGTCGAGCAACTTCTGGATGATAGTCTGTTCCTTTTCTGATATTTCAACCCCATTGAGACCTTCGGATGTGAGGGTCTCTGCTTCTGCCTTGCGGAGCACCGACTTGATGCGGGCGTGCGTATATTGGATGAAGGGGCCGGTGTTGCCGTTGAAGTCGATCGACTCGGCTGGGTTGAAAACCATATTGTTGACGGGATTGACCTTGAGGAGGAAGTACTTGAGCGCGCCCAGTCCAATGATACGATAGACGTTCTGCTTCTCTTCGTCGCTCATGTCGGCAAGCCGTTCAGAACTTGCCTCTCGTGCATCGTCGATCATGGCGGCCATCAGGTCGTCGGCATCAACGACAGTACCTTCGCGGCTCTTCATCTTGCCGTTGGGCAGTTCGACCATACCGTAGGAGAAGTGCACGAGGTCCTTGCCCCACTTGAAGCCGAGACGGTCGAGAAGGAGCGAGAGCACCTGGAAGTGGTAATTCTGCTCGTTGCCCACCACGTAGATCATCTTGTCGATGGGGTAGTCCTGATAGCGCAGTTTGGCGGTACCGATGTCCTGGGTCATATAGACCGAAGTGCCGTCCTTGCGAAGCAGGATCTTCTGGTCGAGGCCTTCCTTGGTGAAGTCGGCCCATACGGAGCCGTCGGCCTTGCGGAAGAAGAGGCCCTTCTCCAAACCTTCGAGTACAAGTTCCTTGCCTTCGAGGTAGGTGTTCGACTCGTAGTAGATCTTGTCGAAACCAACGCCCATCATCTTATAGGTTTCGTCGAAGCCTGCATATACCCACTCATTCATCTTGGCCCAAAGGGCACGTACTTCGGGATCGCCGGCCTCCCACTTGCGGAGCATCTCGCGTGCTTCCTGCATGAGTGTGGACTTCATTTCGGCTACACCCTTGCGAGCCTCGGCAGTTTTCTCGGGATCTTCGGGGAGTGTACCGTCGGGCAGCTGGTCCTTGAAGACGTGGATACCCTGTATCTCGGGGTCGTTGGCAAGGATATCCTGCAATTCGGCCTTATAGTGCTTGTCGAAGGCTACGTAGCAGTCGCCGATGAGGTGGTCACCTTTCTTTCCTGTGCTTTCGGGCGTGGCACCATCAAACCACTTCTGCCAAGCAAGCATTGACTTGCAGATATGGATACCACGGTCGTTGACAATGTTGGTCTTCACTACCTTATTGCCGCAGGCAGCGATAATCTTTGAGAGTGACCAGCCGAGCAGAATGTTGCGCAGATGGCCCAGATGAAGGGGCTTGTTGGTATTGGGCGACGAATATTCAATCATCACGAGTGGTGCATCGTCGCTGATGGGCTGTATGCCAAAGTGTGGGTTAGCATAGATGCCCTGCAACTTCTCGACCCAAGAACCGGCATTGATGGAGAGATTGAGGAATCCCTTGATGACGTTGAACTTTGCCACGAGCGGCTCATTAGCTACGAGCCATTCGCCAATGGCCTGTCCAAGCAGTTCGGGATTCTTGACGGGTGTCTGCTTCATGAAGGGGAACACCATGAGGGTGAGATGACCTTCAAACTCCTTGCGGGTAGGGCTCAACTGAACCTGCTTGTCGGCAAGTTCGATATCGTAGAGTGACTTAACGGCGGCCTTGATGCTGGCCGATAATTGCTGTTCGATTTCCATATACAGTTAAAATTTTGGCGCAAATATAGCGTTTTTTTTGAGAAGAACACACATTTTAAATAAAAAAAGAGGCCTTATCAGTTTTTTTTATTATCTTTGCGCCCGAAAATAATAGTAAATATGACAGAAAACGAAGTTTTAGAAATACAAAAGCAGGTGGTCGATGTCTGCAAACTTGTTTATGACCCCGAGATACCTGTGAACATCTACGACCTTGGCCTTATCTATGGCATCGATGTCGAGGAAGGCGGGCACGTACACATCAAGATGACACTGACGGCACCTACCTGTCCCGAGGGTGACTTCCTGATGGAGGACCTGAGGATGAAGGTGGAGGGCCTTCGCGAGGTGTCGTCGTGCGATGTCGAACTGGTCTTTGAGCCTGAGTGGAACCAAGATATGATCACTGAAGAGGCGAAGCTCGAATTAGGCATGCTTTAATGGGAAAGATCTATTTCATCAGTGATTGCCATCTTGGCGCCGGAACGCTTGAGAATCCGTTGGAATACGAGCGAAGAGTAGTGCGTTTCCTCGAATCTATTGAGGACGACTGCGAGGAGCTCTTTCTGATGGGCGACATCATCGACTATTGGTTCGAGTTCAAGTATGTGGTGCCTCGTGGCTTCACACGCTTCTTGGGCAAACTGGCGATGATGGCCGACAAGGGTGTCAAGATACATTGGTTCACCGGCAATCACGACATTTGGATCTTCGACTATCTTCCCAATGAAATCGGCTGTACACTGCATACGGGCCCCGAGGTCGTGAATCGCCATGGACGGAAGCTCTATTTGGCACATGGTGACGGCCTTGGCGAGGACTCGAAGATGCTGCAGTTTATGACGGGCTTTTTTCACAGTCGAATCTGCCAGAAGATGTACCGTTGGATACATCCAGACCTTTCGACTGCTTTTGCACACTGGTGGAGCCGCAAGAGTCGCCTTTCGGGCAACGAGTTCCCCGATTATTTGGGCGAAGACCGCGAGCACTTGGTGCAGTTTGCGAAGAAGAAGATCGGTGAGGGTTTCGAGCCCGACTATTTTATCTTTGGACATCGTCACATTATGCTCGACATTATGCTGAGCCGAAAGAGCCGAATGATGATCCTGGGCGACTGGATTACGCATTTCTCCTATGCTGTGATGGACGAGGAGGGCGAGATGATGCTCGACCAGTTTGAATATGGCGACGTCGAGGAGGAGACCCGTGACGGGGTAAGTATCGCGATTTTCTGATCTTTTTCACAGTCTCTTTATCACGAAATAGAATGAATGCAATGATATTTGCGGCAGGTCTGGGAACAAGGCTGCGACCGCTGACCAATGACCGACCAAAAGCGCTGGTCGAAGTGAACGGCAAAACCCTGCTGGAACATAACATCGTGAAACTAAAAGAGGCAGGATTTGACCGAATTGTGGTCAACATCCACCACTTTGGCGAGCAGATCATCGAATTCCTCAAGTTCCACGATAATTTTGGTATTGACATTCGGGTGAGCGACGAACGCCATCAGTTGCTCGACACTGGTGGCGGCATCAAGCACGCTATCCCCCTTTTCGACCAGACACAACCCATCTTGATCCACAACGTTGATATCATTTCGGACATCGACCTGCGTAATCTTTATGTCAAGCATCTCGACAATGCTAGTATGCACGATGGAGCAAGTCCCTCCGGAGCAACACTTGCCGTGCATCAGCGCAAGACTTCACGCTACCTTCAGTTTACCGACGATATGCGTCTCTGTGGTTGGACCAACGTCAAGACTGGTGAGGTGAAGGGCGAACTTGGAGAGGCATTTGCTTTTGCTGGTATCCACGTGGTGGATCCAAGTCTACTGCCTTATCTGCTGGCACAGGATGCCGATGTCTTCTCAATCATCGACTTCTACCTGAAGGTCTGCAACGAGATCGCGATAGCTGGCGCCGATGTCACAGGCCGGGAATGGGTCGATTGCGGCAAGCCCGAAGCTTTGGCCAAAGCTGCTCAACTGACAAGCAATAATCTGAAAAAATAATATGAATCAAAAAATAAGACAAATCTTTCTTTCCATACTCGCCATCCTTCTGCTTGGAGCTATGCCGGCTACACTGTCGGCACAGAATAGGAATCAAAACAAGCAGGTGGCACGTATCACCGTGCAGGGACAGGTGCTGGACAGCATCACAGGCGAGCCTCTCGACTTTGTAAACATTGCGGAAAAAGGTACTACCAACGGCACTATCACTAATACACAGGGCAACTTCTCGATGCTCGCACGTCCAGGTAGTGTCATTCAGTTCAGTTATCTTGGCTACGACACGAAGACCATCGTGACTGGCAATCGTAAGATGAATGTGACCATCCAGATGCTCTCGCAGGACGTACAGCTGAGCGAAGTGGTGGTCAAGCCTAAGCGTGAACGTTATCGCCGCAAGGATAACCCTGCCGTCATCCTGATACGTAACGTCATCGAACACAAGGACGACCATTCGCCCAAAGAGAATGATTACTTCAGCGAAACGCGTTATGACAACATGACCTATTCGTTGAACAACTTCAGCGGCAGTCACCTTGCCCGTTGGAAGAAGAAGTTCAAGTTCATCGAAAACTTCATCGACACCGCTATTGTGACGGGTACGCCAGTGTTGCCCGTTTCGACCGACGAACGCATTGAGAAGCATTACTGGAAGAATGCCGGCAACCTGAACCGCACTGTCACCGAGGCTGAGCAGCATGCCGGTATGGATGATATGATGCCCGAACAGTTTGTGGCGCTCCTCAAGACGGAAGTGTTCCCTGAAATGGATCTCAACGAGGATAACATCTACCTCTATCGCAAGAAGTTCGTCTCGCCCCTTTCGTCGTTCGGCCCTACGTTCTACAAATACTACATCCTCGACACCCTGAAGCTGGATGATGGGCTCCGGTACATCGACCTTGGCTTTGCACCTGCCATGCCGCAGTCGTTCGGCTTTGTAGGGCACCTTTATGTGAGCCTCGATAGCACCTATTGGGTGAAGCGAGCTGAACTGAACATCCCACCCGACATCAACCTCAACTTCGTGCGAAATCTGCACGTTGAGTTCGAGAACGGACGACTGGCCGACAGCACACGTGTCGTATTGGGCAAGAGTTTCTACTCAGAGCTCAACGTTACTGCTGGTTCACTGGGTCTTTATGCACAGCGTATGATACGCTACAGCGACTTTAGCGATGCGCCCCTCGACAAGAAGATATTCGGTGCTGCTCCAAAGTCCGATTCGCCCGACCTGATTCGCAATTCCACCGATCTGGCTTTTTGGCAAACACATCGGCCTGCAAAGGGCTTCGATCCTGACAAGTCGGTCGAAGCGATGATGAACCAGATGCGTGGTGTGCCTTTCTATAAATACGGCGAGAAGGTGCTCACCTGGCTCTTCAAGGGCTTTGTGCCTATCGACGACAAGGTGGAGGAGCGCGCCAAGTTCCTCTATGGACCCATCAATACCTCGGTATCATGGAACAGTCTGGAACACATTCGTCTGCGCGTGGGCGGTATCACGACAGCAAACCTCAACCATCATCTCTTCGGCTCTGGTTATGCTGTGTATGCCATCGAGGACCACAAGTGGAAATATGATGCTGCGCTCGAATATTCGTTCCGTCGCAAGAAGCATTACGCCAACGAGTTCCCCATCCATTCCCTCAAGCTGGAAAGTACCTATGACTCGAAGGAATTGGGCCTCGTGCTCCAAACCAACCGCGACAACTTCATCACCTCGTTCCGCAAGGCCGACCAGCCGAAGTTCATCTATGTGCGTAGCAATTCGCTGCTCTATACACTTGAGTTCTGGAACCATGTCAGTCTCAAGTTGAAGGCCGATCTACGCCGCGAATACCAGACACGTCTCGGCAAGTTCGAAATGGTGGGCACAGGTATGGAGCAGAGTTACTACGACATGGCTCTGGCAACAGCCTCGTTGCGCTGGGCCCCCAAGGAAGCATTTGCCGAAAACAAGACTTCACGTGTTCGCGTTGATCATCGTCATCCTGTCTTCGAACTGACACACAAGATGGCACGCAACGGCTTGATGGGTACCGACTTCGACTACCAGGCCACCGAGTTCTCGTTCGAGAAGCGTTTCTGGCTTAATGTGCTCGGTCATGCTACGGTCAACATCGACCTGGGCAAGATTTGGACCAGCGACACTCCTTATCCGCTGCTCTACATGCCCAATGCCAACACCGGCTACACTATCCAGGAAGGCTCGTTCTCGCAGCTCCAGTCGATGGAGTTCGTCTATGACCAGTATGCCCACTGGCACGTGTCGTGGCGTATGCTTGGCCTGATGTTCAACAACATTCCCTACGTGCGTCACTTGAAATGGCGCGAAGTGGTGACGTTCCGTGGTGTCTATGGCAAACTTTCGGAGAAGAACGATCCCGATGCACTCAATGCTGATGGCACGCTGAGGAACCCTAATCTCTTCCGTCTGCCCAGCAACGGCACCGTCTATCGTTTGGGTAACACGCCCTATATGGAGGTTTCCTTTGGCCTTGAAAACATCTTCAAGGTGCTGAGAATAGAATATATACGACGTCTGACCTACCTCGACCATCCAGGCATTCGCAAGAATGGCGCACAAGCCACCATCGTGCTGAGCTTCTGATCATTTACTTATCGATTTGATATGTCAAGAACAGCAGTTATCATACTCAATTGGAACGGCGAACAGAAAGGCCTGATTCGCCGATACCTGCCTTCGGTCGTGAAGAATACTCCCAAGGAAGTTGCTGAGGTGGTAGTGGCCGACAACGGCTCGACCGATAAGAGTCTTCAAGTGCTGAAGGAAGAATTTCCAAGCGTTAAGGTCATACCTCTCGAGAAGAACTATGGTTTTGCCGAAGGCTACAATCAGGCCATCGACATCATCACCGAGCTCAAGCAGGAAGAGCTGAGAAGCCCCTCAGGCAATGTCTTCGAGGTGCATCGTATGGAGTCGCCTGACTATGTCGTCTTGCTCAACGACGACGTGCGTGTGCCCGAGGGATGGCTCGAACCTATGATTGCCTTTTTGGATAGTCACCCCAATTGCGCAGCTCTGCAGCCCAAGATTCTTAAGGATGGCAACGAACAGATGTTCGAGTATGCCGGGGCCTGTGGAGGTTATCTCGATAACCTCTGCTTCCCCTATTGTCGTGGACGTATCTTCGACACGGTGGAGGAGGACACTGGGCAATACGACTTGCCCGAAGGGGAGGCATGGCCTGTGATGTGGGCGTCGGGAGCCTGCCTGTTGGTTCGTACCGAACTCTATCAGAATGCTGGTGGCCTTGATCGTCGTTTCTATGCCCACATGGAGGAGATCGATCTGTGTTGGAGGCTTCGAAGGATGGGCTATGACATCGTCTGCGTACCCCAGTCGAAGGTCTTTCATCTTGGAGGTGCCAGCCTGCCTCAGGGTAATCCGAAGAAGACCAAACTCAACTTCCGTAACAACATCGTGATGATGTGGAAGAATCTTCCCGCCGACCAGTACAAGCATCTGTTGCGCCGACGCAAGTTATTGGATGGGGTGGCAGCTGCCAACTTCCTCCGTCAGGGACAGTTCCGAAACTTCAAGGCCGTATATGACGCCCATCGCGAGGCTGAGAAGATGATTGCCGAACAATATACCGCTGCCGAACTGGTGGGCTTCGGTACAGCCAAGACATTCCCGCAGCAGCGGTTCAGTATCCTTTGGAAATACTTCAAGAAAGGCATCAAACGATATAGTGACCTGGGTCTTTGACCATTTAACGTATGGTTCCTTTCTATAAACAAGCAATCCCCGCAACTTTCGGTTGCGGGGATTGCTTGTTCTTTTCTAACTTCTCCTCATTTCGCTCAGGCAAATGGCAGTAGCCACGCTGACATTAAGCGACTCGACGTGCTGTCCATCGGCCGCGAAGTGGGGGATTAGAAGTTTGTCGGTGACCAATGCGGCCACTTCGGGCGAAACGCCCCGTCCCTCATTGCCCATAACAAGAACGGCATGCTTCTGCAGTCGGGTGGCATAGATGTTGTCGCCTTCGAGGAATGTGCCATAGATGGGACATTGTCGGTTTTGGAGCCATTCGCATTCCTCCTCTTTTGAGGCAAAATAATGTACGCGAACGCGAGCCAAAGCACTCATTGTGGCCTGTACGACCTTCGGATTGAAACAGTCTGCGGAGCCTGGTGCGCAGAAGATGTCCTTCACGCCAAACCAGTCGGCAGTGCGGATGATGGTGCCCAGGTTGCCCGGATCCTGCACTTCGTCGAGAAGAATGCTCAAGTCATCGTTGGCATCGGCTGCATTGTTTTTGCGTGTCTCATCGAAGACCGCAAGCACGTCCTGCGGTGCCTGCTGCAGCGACACGCGCTGCATCTCTGTAGGGGTAACCTGATAGCATTCGGCAGCAATTTGGGCCAACTCGGGATGAGCCTCCCACCAATCGCAGGTGGCAACCAGACGACGACAGGCAAAGGCATCGGAAACCAGCAGATCGCCCACCATTCGGTTTCCTTCTGCCAGCCATGCGTGCTGTTCCTTGCGGCCCTTTCGTTGCTCTAGGGCTCGTATTTCCTTGATTATGTTTTTTGTCAGAATCTGCATTAAAGTGTATTTTAGCGCTGCAAAATTAAGGTAAAAACAGAAAAAAAACAAGTATTTTAGTGCCAACTTGCATTTTTTCTTGGTAAAAAGGTCCACAATTCACAAATATTTTGTAAATTTGCCCCAAAAATATAATAATATGATCATTGGTATAGCAGGCGGCACAGGATCGGGAAAGACGACTGTGGTCCGCAAGATTATCGAGAGTCTACCAGAAGGCAGTGTTGCAGTAGTTTCGCAGGACAGTTATTACAAGGACAGTTCGCATCTTCCATGGGAACAGCGTCGAGCTCAGAACTTCGACGAGCCCCGCGCATTCGACTGGGAACTGCTCTACAAGCACCTCGCCCTCTTGCGTGAGGGCCGAGCTATCGACGAGCCTGTATATGATTACACAACCTGTTCGCGTCTCTCCAAGACCGTGCGCATCGAGCCTCGTCCGGTCATCATCCTCGAAGGCATCATGGCCCTGGTCGATCCTTCGATTCGTGCCATCCTCGATATGAAGGTCTTTGTCGATGCCGACAGTGATGAGCGACTGATACGCGTGCTGCGCCGCGATGTGGTGGAGCGTGGACGTACCATCGAAGACCTCATCAACCGTTATCAGACCATCATCAAACCCATGCACAACCTCCACATTGAACCCACCAAAGCTTATGCTGATCTGATTGTTCCGCAGGGCGGATCCAATTCGGTGGCCATCAATGTGCTGAAGGAATTCATTCAGCATCTCTTAATCAAGAAATAGGCTGTGGCTAGACGACCTGGCAAAACCTCGAACAAACCGACCTCAGTAAAGGTTTACAATCGCTTGCGCACACTGCTTGCGATTGGTCTTTTTGTGCTTGTAGGTTTCCTGTGGTTCAAGGTGAACAAGAAGGTTGAAGTCATTGAAATCGAACGTGCTCCCAAATCGCGTACCTGGTCTGAAATCGTAGCTTCCGACACACTGAATGTTGTCACATTGCCCACCAGTTTTACCGCTTTCCAATATCGTGGCCGATGGTACGGCAACGAGTATGAGAATGCGAAGACGGTGGCTGAAGCCTTGGGACTGAAGCTGAATATCATGCTCGTGAAGAGCGAGAATGCTATTGCCGATAGTCTCTTCTATGGGGCTGCCGATGTGGCCATTTGGCCGATGGCCTATAGCGTGGTCGAAGGCTATTGGTATCTCCGTCCGACAGGTCCCCGTTGGGCCGACGGGCAGTGTATAGCTTCGGCTCGCAAACTGAATATCGATGCATATAAGGATACGCTCTTGACCGACAGTGCTATTGCCGAACTACCGAAGTACAAGTTGTCGCTCATCAAGGATTCCCACCAGTGGAATGTCTATAATGACCGAAATATTCGCAAGCAGTTCGATTTCCGGCCATACGTCATCGATACGATTCCCAGCGACAGCCTGAACACTGAGCTCTTGACCGACTCGATGATTGTCGGCCTCACTGAGGCTGTGATGTTGCGATGCAATGTTGCCCGACTGATGCGCGACTATTACCCCACGCTTGTTGTGTCGGATACGCTTCCTGGCAGCATCGATTCGCTGGCATGGATGTTAACAAATGTGTCGGATACGCTGAGATATAAGATCGACTCGGTTTCTGCCGAACAGTTCGACAACCAGACCCCTCACTACACCATCGTCGCCCGTCGCAAGAAACAGCCGAAGAACAAGCGTCCCTTGATCGTAAGCAGTTTCAAGATGAAGGATGGTGCCATCTCTCCCTACGACGATATCTTCAAGCGCAAGGCCAAGGAATTTAATCTCGATTGGCGTATGCTGGCAGGCATTGCCTTCATCGAAAGCCGTTTCAACCATGCCGTCGTTTCGCACAAGGGTCCCATCGGTCTGATGCAGTTGATGCCGCAGACTGCACGTATCTTCGGCCATGAGCCTGAGGATGTGCTCGATCCGGATCTTAACATCGAATTGGCATGCCGACTCTATGTACGTATTGCCGACCGTATACGCAATCGCGTGCCTGGCATTTCGGACGAGGATCTGATGTGCGTCTCGTTGGCGGGCTACAACGCTGGCATTGGCCACGTCTATGATGCTATACGTTTGGCTGAGACACTGGGTTACAAGGCAAATGTGTGGCCTAACAATGTGGAACACTGCCTGCGCCTCAAGTCCGACCCGCAGTATTATCGTATGTCGGTAGTAAAGCAAGGCAAGTTCAATGGAGCTTTCACCATCAATTATGTCAATCAGGTAATGGCTGCCTATCACACCTTCTGCCAGAAGGTTCCTAAAGACTAACGGTTCAGCATGAGAAGACTACAGATAATCATCCAGGTCCTGTTGCCTCTGGCCTTCGGTATCGGAATCGTCTGGTTCATCCTCAAGAAGGTCGATATGCAACTGTTGTTCGACACGATCAAAAGCGGTATCAATTGGACCTGGGTCATCATATCCTGGTTTTTTGCATTACTCGCCAACGTGGTTCGCGGCATTCGTTGGCGCCAGCAGTTGCGTACTGTTGGAGTTGATCCGTCGCTTCATATGATGAGCATCTCGTTCTTCGGCAACTATGGTATGAACCTGGTCTTCCCTCGTCTGGGAGAGTTCTGGCGTTGCAATTACATCGCCCAGAACAACCGCAAGCCTTTTTCAACCATTGCCGGTACGATACTCTCCGAACGTCTCACCGACATCCTGTGCAGTGCTTCGATCATTCTCCTTTGCCTTGTGCTTGAGGGCAAGGTGCTGCTCAAGTTCTTTTTCGACGATGACAGTAAGGCCGAAGCCATCGCTGCTGCAGGTGGTGAGATGAGGGCCGAATCCACGTCGGTTGTTCCTGGCTGGCTGTGGGTATTGGTGATTTTGGTGATTTTGCTCCTTCTCTTCTGGATTTTCCGTCCGAAACTCAAGCGGATGAGTTTCTATCAGTCGTTTGTCAGCGTAGGCCAGAATATGTGGAAAGGCTTCCTTTCACTGAAGGACCTGCCTAATATATGGATCTACATCGGTTGGTCGGTGCTTATCTGGTTCTTCTATTTCTTGAACACGCTGACACAATTCTACTTCTTCGATTTCACCAGTCATCTCGGCCTTCTTGCCTGCCTGTCTGTTTTTGTCATGGGCACGATGTCCCAATTGCTGCCCATCCAGGGCGGATTGGGAGCATGGCAGGCAATGGTGATTTTCGCCCTGCTCCAATATGGAATCGACAATCAACACGCGATAATATTTGCCGTTGTGGCATGGATAATCGAACAGGCGTTTGTCCTCCTGATGGGTCTCTATGCTTTCATCGCTGTAGCACTTAAAAAGAACAATACCAAATGAACCGAATTATTGACCTTGAACCGAAAGCCTTATGGACACAGTTTGCCAGCATCGCTCAGTTGCCACATCCCAGCGGTTGCCTTGACGAATTGCGCAATTACATCTTGAAAACCGCCCGTCAGCACGCCTTTGAGACGCTTTTTGACGAAGCTGGTAATATTCTGGTGCGTACAGGCGAAGCACCCGTCCTTTGCCTGCAGGCTCATTATGATATGGTTCCTCAAAAGGACGAGTATGTCACCTTCGACTTCACCAAAGACTCCCTGCAGCTTCGTATCGAAGGTGATGAAGTGAAGGCTACAGGCACGACGCTCGGTGCTGACAATGGCATCGGAGTCGCTGCTATGCTTGCCTTGATCGATTCCTCTGAATATACGGATATCTTGAAACACACCCCCTTGGAATTCCTCTTTACGGCCAATGAAGAGACGGGTATGCAGGGAGCTCGCAAACTGAGTGCTGATTGGCTTAGGTCGCGACAGCTTATTAACCTCGATAGTGAGGAAGAAGGTGTGCTGATGACGGGCTGTGCAGGTGCGGTCAATATGACAGCCTCGCTGAAATACAAGATGGATACTGCCATCCCACAAGGCGATGCTGCGGTTCTGCTTAGCCTTACAGGTCTACAAGGCGGACATAGCGGTATGGATATTCATCTCGGTCGTGCCAATGCCTGCAAGCTCATGAATCGTTTTCTCAAGCATGTGGTCGTCAGTTTCGAGGCACGTCTGGGAAGTTTCAACAGCGGCACATTGCGAAATGCCATCCCTCGTGAGGCACAAGCCATCATCACTGTACCTGAGGAAATAGTCGATGAGGTGATCGACGAAGTGCGTTACTATAACGACCTTTTCCGTGAGGAATATCGGCAGAGTGAACCTTATCTAAGTTTTACGGCACAGGCAGTACAGATGCCAGGAGCACTCATCCCTGAAGAAATACAGGACGACCTGCTCAATGCCATTGAAGCCTGTCACAATGGAGTGTGGACGATGGGAGAGGGGTATGTCGATACCAGCTCCAATATGGCTCATGTGCAGACCAATGCTGAAGGTGAAGCCGAAGTGCTCCTGATGGTTCGCAGTATGAACGAGGAACGCAAACGTGCATGTGCAAGTGCTATCCAGTCAGCTTTCCTGTTAGGAGGCTTTCGCGTGGATTTTGCCGCAAGTTATGGAGCTTGGGACATCGATAAGGATGCTCCGATGGTGCAGAAGGCACTGCATGCCAATCCTGGTCTTAAACTCGACAAGGTGCATTGTGGCCTAGAATGTGGTGTTATTACCGAGATTTATCCCGATATTCAGATCATTTCAGTGGGGCCGACCATCCATCACCCGCATTCGCCTCAGGAAAGCGTCGAAATCCCGAGTGTCAGGAAGTTCTGGGACTTCCTCCTCAGTTTCCTCTCCCTACCCAATTGTTAATTATTAATTTGTTATTTGATCTTAGGTGGCAACAAAGAATAAATTAGCCAAATTCGCCGATATGGCCAGTTATCCCAACTGTCTTCAATATTCTTTCGAGCAGTTGCAGGCTACTGGATTCCCGCTGAAGGGACGTTGGCATGAAGATTACTTCCACAACGAGCATCCCATTGTGCTCGAACTGGGTTGCGGCAAGGGCGAATACACCGTTGGTCTTGCCCGACGTTATCCCGAAAAGAACTTCATCGGCATCGACATCAAGGGCGCACGAATGTGGACAGGAGCTACGGCTGCATTGAAGGAACAACTTGCCAACGTAGCCTTTGTACGAACACACATCGAACTCATCGAGCAATTCTTTGCGCCCGACGAAGTGTCGGAGATTTGGATTACCTTCTGTGACCCCCAGATGAAGAAGGTCTCGAAACGACTCACTTCCACGCGTTTCCTGAACCGCTATGCCCACATCATGCAGCCTGGTGGATTGGTCCACTTGAAGTGCGACTCGAATTTTCTCTTCACCTATACCGAGGAGATGGCGAAGGTCAACCACCTTGAAGTACTGGCCTCAACGCGTGACCTCTATTCGCCCGAGGCAGCTCATGATGCCGATGCTCATATCGACTGGGATGCCCTTCGAACCATTCAGACCGCCTACGAGAAACAATGGCTTGCACGAGGCAAGGACATCAAGTATATGCTGATCCGTCTTTGGCCACGCGAAGAATGGGATGAACCCGATGTCGAGATTCCGCTCGACGATTATCGATCCTACAACCGCGACAAGCGCAGTTCGCTCGAGCAGCATTGTTAATTGTTAATTATTAATTTTTAGTTGCTATTCATGGCCCTATATCCAAAACTCATCCTTGATGCCCTGGCACAGGTCATCTATCCCGGCACCAAAAAGAACCTCGTCGAGAGCGAGATGGTAGCCGATGACATGCGTATCGAAGGAAAGCATGTTTCCTTCAGTCTCATCTTCGACAAACAAACCGACCCCTTCATGAAGTCTGTGCTTCGTGCTGCTGAAGCCAATATCCGACATGCCTGCCAGATGGTAGGTGAAGAGGTCGAACCCGAAATAAATGTGAAGACCAAGCAGGCCCCACGTCCTGCTCCCGAGAAGCAGTTGCCTAATGTCAAGAACATCATCGCCATCGCTTCCGGCAAAGGCGGAGTAGGCAAGAGCACCGTTTCTGCTAACCTTGCTGTCGGTCTTTCGATGCTCGGCTACAAGGTAGGTCTGCTCGATGCCGATATCTTCGGCCCATCCATCCCCAAGATGTTCGGCCTTGAGGATTTCCAGGCCTATGCCATCAATAGGGATGGTCGCGACTTGCTCGTTCCTGCCGAGAAATATGGCGTGAAGATTCTTTCAGTAGGATTCTTCATCGATCCCAATTCTGCCACCATCTGGCGAGGCTCGATGGCAGGTTCGGCCATCAAGCAGTTCATTGGTGATGCCGACTGGGGCGAATTGGACTATTTCCTCATCGACCTTCCCCCTGGAACCAGCGACATCCATCTCACCATCGTTCAGACACTTGGCCTCACGGGCGCTGTCGTTGTCAGCACACCACAGGAAGTGGCTTTGGCCGACTGTCGCAAGGGCATCGATATGTTCCAGAACGAAAAGATCAATGTCCCTGTGCTTGGACTCGTGGAAAATATGGCATGGTTTACACCAGCTGAACATCCTCAAAACAAATACTACCTCTTTGGCAAAGAGGGTGTAAAGCGACTGAGCGATGAGACCGGACTACCTCTGCTCGCACAGATTCCCATCGTGCAGAGCATCTGTGAGAATGGCGATGGAGGCACGCCTATCGTCCTCAACCATAACTCGATGGTAGGTCAATCGTTCCTTAGCCTTGCACAATCAGTAGTAACCCAGACGAACATACGCAATGCTAATCAACCCCGCACACAACGCGTTCGCGTCAACACCGATTAAACCCGAGCTACCGCATGTATTGATCATTTATACCGGTGGTACCATCGGCATGGTTCAGAACCCCCATACGGGGGCTCATGAGCCAATTGACTTCAGCCATCTGCTGAGTCATGTCCCTGAGTTGCAAAGTGTCTCGGTTAACTTCAATACCATTCAGTTTAACCCGCCTTTGGATTCAGCCAATATGAATCCGACCCATTGGGCCAACATGGTACACGTCATTGTCGACAACTACGACAAGTACGATGGTTTCGTTGTGCTCCATGGCACCGACACGATGGCTTATACGGCCTCTGCGCTCAGTTATATGCTTCAGAACCTCGCCAAGCCCGTGATTCTGACAGGTTCGCAGTTGCCCATCGGCGTACTGCGTACCGATGGCAAGGAAAATCTGATTACCAGTATCGAGATAGCCGCAGCAAAGGACCGTATCGGCATGCCGATGGTACCCGAAGTCTGCATCTATTTCCAAGGTGCCTTGTTCCGCGGTAATCGAGCCAAAAAACTCAGCAGCGAAGAGTTCAAGGCATTCTCTTCGCCCAACTACCCTCCTTTGGCCCGTGTGGGCGTACACATCACCTGGGCACATCACCACATCAACCACATCTCGAACGAGGATCAAATCAAACCCTTCTATAAGATGGGTACCGATGTAGTGGTGCTGCGTCTTTTCCCCGGTATCACCCAACAGACCATCGAGGCCGTACTCGGAATCCCATCGCTGAGAGGTGTCGTACTCGAAACATATGGTGCTGGCAATGCCATGACCTACGACTGGTTCCTGAATGCACTCCACAATGCCGTCAAGCGAGGCATTATCATCATGAACGTGTCGCAATGCCTCGGTGGTTCGGTCGAAATGGGCATCTACGAGACGGGCAACCAGCTCAGCAAGGCAGGCGTCATTGGCGCTATGGATATGACTACCGAAGCCACTGTCGTCAAACTCATGTTCCTCTTGGGCCAGGGTTATAGCCAGTCGGAGATTGAAAAACTGATGCTTCAGAACATTTCGGGAGAAATCACCGTCCAGTAATTTCCCCCCTTTTCGTACAAGCATCAGTAACGTCCCTTCATATCCCCAAGAATCCATTAATTTCCTTTCTTATCCCTAAGAATCACACAAGTTGCGCTAACGCGAAACTTAACTAACACACATAAGCTATGCGAAAAATCATCGTAACCGTGGCACCCGTATGCCATGTGGGCAAACCTATTCCCGAAGGATGCAAGAATCCGCTTACGCCCGAAGAGATCACCGAAGACGTACTCAACTGTTATCGGGCTGGCGCATGTCAGGTGCATCTCCACACCCGTGACTTGAAAGGCAATCCAACCTTCGAACTTGATGTCTTCAGTCAAACCATTCATGCAATCCGCGAGCATTCGGATATGATCATCCAAGGTTCGACGGGAGGATTGTCAGATCTCTCGCTTGCCGATCGTTGCGTGAGCCTCAACGTTCCCGAGGTTGAGATTGCCTCGTTGAATATGGGTTCGGTTAACTTTGGCGAAACTGTCTATATCAACACCATGCCCGACCTGCGCTATTGGGCAAAGCGTCAGCAAGAAGCCAACGTCGTACCCGAGATGGAATTGTTCGACCTCTCGCATGTCGAATGTTGTACAAGGTTGGCCGACGAAGGCGTCATTCGCCGTCCCCTCCATTATAATTTCTGTGTTGGTCCCGGTGGTTCAAGTAATCTCTCGGCTACAGGTCGCAACCTCGCCCTGCTTTGTGCCCTCACCGAACCAGGTACGACGTGGGGCATTAATCACGATTCGATGAAGGACTTCTCGATTCTTGCCTGCGCTATCGGTATGGGTGCAAATGCTGTGCGTGTCGGCTTCGAGGACAGCTTCTATTATGCCGAAGGCAAACTCGCCCGCACCAACGCCGAGCTCGTTGAGCGCCTTGTCGCCCTCATCCGTGCCATGGGCTGCGAACCTGCCACACCCGCCGAAGCCCGCGAGATGCTTGAAATTGGCACTTATTGGAATAAATAAAATGAATCGCAAAAATATCATCCTTGCACTCCTCGTCATCCTGAGTGTCATCACCTTCCTCGATCGTACCTGCATCACCTTTTCGAGCATGGAGATCAAGGCCGATCTCGGCATTGATCAAAGCGGCTGGGGATGGGTGATGAGCATCTTCACCTTGTCCTACGGCTTGATGCAGATCCCTTTAGGCGCTCTTGGCGACAAGATGGGTCATCGTTGGGTCCTGGCCATCATTGTGCTGTGGTGGTCCGCTTTCACCAGTTTTACGGGATTGGCAGGAGGCCTCATGTCAATGCTGGCCATCCGTTTCTGCTTCGGTATCGGTGAAGCCGGCGCTTCGCCTTGTTCAACCAGCGTCATCAGCCGATGGTTTGAGAAAGACAAGGTAGGCAAGGCTCAGGGCTACGTATGGGCAGCTACACGTCTCGGAGGCGCGGCCGCTCCGTTCATCGTCATCCCGCTGGTCAACAATCAGGGTTGGCGTTTCTCGTTCTATCTGTTGGGTGCCATCGGCATCGTTTGGTCGGTCATCTGGTTCTTCTACTATCGTGACAAGAAACCGCAAGCAACCGCAGTAACCCCACAGGAAACCTCCAATAAACCATCAGTCAAGATCCCTTGGGGCACCATCTTCCGAAACAGGCAGTTCTGGATGCTTTGCGCCATGTATTTCTTCTATGCATTTGGCTCGTGGTTCTTCTTCTCTTGGTTCCCCGAGTTTATGAAGGCAGGACGTGGCTTCTCGGCCGAACAGTTGAAGTATGCCGTAGCCATTCCCTTCATAATGAGCATGTGCGGAAATATCGCAGGCGGCTATCTTACAGATAAGCTCACCGCCAAATATGGCATCAAGGTGGGACGTAAGGCCCTCGGTTCCGTTTGCCTTGCTGTATCGGCAGTTTGCATGGTGCTGGCAGCGTTCATCCCCGGCAAGATAGCTGTCTTCGTCTTCCTCTCGCTCTGTTTCGGCATCTTCGATCTTATGCTTCCTTCGGCATGGGCGCTTTGCATCGACCTGGGCAAGAACTTTGCAGGTTCAATCTCTGGCGCGATGAATACGTTCGGCAATCTTGGCGGATTCTGCTGCATGCTGATGTTCGGCTATCTGCTCGATGCCACCCATAACTACAATCTTCCCCTTTATATGATTGGTGGTATGCTGATTCTCTCCGCCATCCTTTTTGCTTTCATAAATCCCGAAAAGCCTATCATCAATGAAACTAAGTAATTTGCATCCAACGACGCGTATGGTTGTCTTCGACGATGACCCGACAGGCATCCAAACCGTGCATGGTTGTCTGCTGGTCACCGATTGGAGCGACGACAACATCCGTATGGCAATGCTCGACGAGGTTCCATTCTTCTATATCCTGACTAATACGCGTGCGCTCACAGCCGAAGCGGCTCGCAAGACATTGACTACAGCCCTCGAAACTGTCATTCGTGTGAACCAGGAATTTGGTTATCGTCTCATCTGTGTCAGTCGTAGTGACTCCTGTCTGCGGGGACATTTCCCGTTGGAGCCCAATGTGATGCGCGAAGTCTTGATGAAACACGGCTACAAGGTATGGCCCAGGATTCCTTTTGCACCCGCGTTCTTCGAAAGTGGGCGCTTTACGATTGATGGTACGCACTATTTGCGCGATGGAGAACGGCTTATTCCGGTCTCTGAAAGCGAATTTGCACGCGATAATGTCTTTGGATATAAGCATTCCCATCTCGTGGATTATATCCGGGAGAAAGGAGGAAATCCAGAAGACTACGACATTGTGAATGCTCAGAACTATGAAGAATTGAATTCCTTCCGTGATGCCCTATTTGCCGAATTGGAAGGGGAGGAGTGTGCTATCGTCATTCGTAGTTCCTCTTCGTTGCCTCGTTCTATGAGCGGCATAGTCGACAAGCCATTCCTTTCTCGCGAGGATTTGGGAATCCAGGCGAATGGAACAGGTATCTTCATCGTGGGTTCGCATGTGAAGAAGACTACAGGGCAACTTGACTATCTGCTCAAGTTATCCGGTGTAAAAGGCATTGAATTGTCGATTGATGACATCCTCAATCATTCCGATGCCCTTATGTCCAGGACCTTGGAATCCATCAAGTCATTATCTTCCAATGGAATTACGCCAGTAGTTTATACTGCTCGCAAGGAGGTTCGTATCGAAGATGTAACACAACGCCTAAGTTTGGGACAAACAGTTTCGGAGTTTCTCGTTGATATTGTCCGCCGACTCCCTGTCTGTCCCAATTATGTAGTGGCAAAGGGAGGCATAACGAGTCATGACATCCTGACCAAGGGCCTCGCAGTCAAGACGGCTCGTGTGATGGGACAGGTCATCAACAGCGTTCCATGTGTGATGACCGAACGCTTCCCCTACATTATCTTCCCCGGAAATGTGGGCAGTCCGCGCTCATTGGAAGATATATATAAGGTAATAGCACTCTGACGGCCGTCAGAGTGCTATTTCCTATAGAATTCAACATTATGACGGCCGTCAGAGTGCTATTTCCTATAGAATTCAACATTGTGACGGCCGTCAGAGTGCTATTTCCTATAGAATTCAACATTATGACGGCCGTCAGAGTGCTATTTCCTATAGAATTCAACATTGTGACGGCCGTCAGAGTGTTATTTCCTATAGAATTCAACATTATGTCGGCCGTCAGAGTGCTATATCCAATAGAATTCAACATTATGTCGGCCGTCAGAGTGCTATATCCAATAGAATTCAACATTATGTCGGCCGTCAGAGTGCTTTATCTGTTTGCGGAAGCATCCTGACGGCCGTTAGAGTGCTAAATTCTAAAGAAGTAAGTATCCTGATGCCCGACAGAGTGCTTACATACCAAGGAAACTGCGTAATCCCTTCACTCCAAGGACAGGCGACGAAAGGACAGGCTTTCCGGTTATTTCTGACAAGCGTTTTTCCATACGAGCCATGGAACCTTGAGCCAAAACGAACAGATCCACCTTATCCGCGATGCGAGCAGCAGCCTCGGCAATGAGGCGGTCGTGGGTAGCACCGTCACCGCTTTGTCCAGCTGCAAATGCTCCATCGGCAAGACCTTCAACCAGTTCCACTTCGGTTCCAGCCTCCTTGGCACAGGCAAGGAGCAGACGGCACGTAGGATCGAGCGTGGTAGGTAGGGTAGAAATCACTCCGATGCGCTTGGCCTCACGCACGGCCTTCTCAGCCATCGGGCGATCGATGCGGAACACGGGCACTCGTGCAATCTTGTTTCCAAGATCGGCCACATCACCAACCGAAGAACAGGTATTGAAAATCACATCTGCGCCCGAATCAGCGGCAGCATTATAATAATCGAGCAAACGGCGGCATACGGCAGGAGTTACTGCATTGTTGGCAATCACTTCCTTGATGAGTGAACTCTCGGCGATATGCTCAACCTGTACCTCTGGAAAATATTCGTGGAAAATCTCAGTTAATGGCCCAACCAGAGCCATTGCGGTGTGTACGCAAACAACTTTTTTCATAATATAATAATGTGTTAAGGTGTGTAATAATGCCGCAAAGATATAGAAAAATACAATGATTTGCAAATTTTTACCAATATTTCTGAAATTTAACCCTCAAAATTTGGATGATTCTCCAATTTGCCATATCTTTGCAGCCACAAAATTCATTAAATTATTATTATGAAACACTTTTATTCTATTCTAATTTCAGCTTTTGCAGCAATCGCTTTGACCTCTTGTCTTGGCGATTCGGATGAATCCGAAAACACCTACACGGCATACGGTTATTACACCATCACTGGTAACTTCAATTCAAGTTATACCCTCTTTAGCGATTTGGGAGGCAAGGTAATTCCAACCATGTCGAGCGTCGCTAACCTAACTGATAACAAGGGTTTTGGTAATCATTCTCGCGCTATGCTCTATTTTACCTACAAGCCTTCTCAGGTGTCGCAGGATCAGCAGACCATCACTGGAGCAGAACTCTATGACGGCAGATATTTCGACGAGTATTTGCCCCTGAGCAAGCAGAAGGCCGACGAGGCTCTTGTCACCGCTACCGACAGCATCTTCCAAATCAGGGAATTGAATGACGTCTGGGCTTATCGTGGCTATCTCAATACTGTGATCAACGCAACCTATTCGTCAGTCAATGGTGTCAACGTCAAGCCAACCGTCAATCTCGTCTATGATCCCGCAACGATTACAGAGAATGCTATCACATTCAACATCTATTTCAATCGTCATAGCGACCAGAACGCCACCTCCAACGGCCCCGTCTATTTCTACACCTCTCACTACCTGAACTTCATCGATGAACTCGTCCCCGGCTCTGGCGATGTCACCATCACCATCAAGGCTAGCGACACTGTATCGAAGCAGATTAAAGTCTCCCGCCAGAATTTCCACACTGGCAACTACGAATAAGATTTATCTCTTCACCATAAACTGACCGAAGATGCCTTTTTGTAGACATTTTCGGTTCTTTTTTTGTTAAATCCTTTTGGAATATATTTTTTTTAGTTATCTTTGCAGCGTCCATTTCGAGAAATCGAAAACAAAAGCG
>JAFWRO010000020.1:0-13256 GCA_017519885.1 Bacteroidales bacterium
ATGGAAACCATCTCTCCTTTTTCAAAACCGCTCTACGTGATGGCGAAACCAGCAGGTGCACAATGCAACCTTCGATGCCGCTATTGCTACTATCTTGAGAAGTCGAGGCTCTATCCTGAGACGACGCATCATCAGATGAGCGACGAGCTGCTCGAACTGTTCACGAGGCAGTACATTGAGGCGCAGACCCAGCCCGAGATCGTCTTCACCTGGCATGGAGGCGAACCTCTGCTGCGGCCTATTGGTTTCTATCGCAAAGCGTTAGCCTATCAGCGTACTTATGCCAAAGGGCGAAGTGTGAGCAACAGCATCCAGACCAATGGTACCCTGCTCAACGACGAATGGTGTCGTTTTTTTCACGACAACGGTTGGTTGGTGGGCATCTCGATCGATGGCCCGCAGGCATACCACGACCAGTATCGCCTTACAGCCGACAATCGCCCATCCCACAGCGATGTGATGCGAGGCATCGAGTTGCTCCAAAAGCATCAGGTCGAATGGAACGCGATGGCTGTGGTCAATGCAGCAAATGCAGACCATCCTCTCGAATTCTATCAGTTTTTTCGGGAAATAGGTTGCCAATATCTCCAGTTCTCGCCCGTTGTAGAGCGTATCGTCGCGCATGCTGATGGGCGCCAGCTTGCCACTATGACCAATGAGGAAGCCCCCTTGACTCCTTCATCTGTTCGTCCAGACCAATGGGGTGATTTCCTCATCGCTCTTTTCGACCAATGGGTGCGACACGATGTGGGGCATATCTTTGTCGAACTCTTCGACTGCACGCTTGCCAACTGGTGTGGCGTACCTCCTGGTATTTGTATCTTTGCCCGCGATTGCGGACATGCCGGTGTGATGGAATACAACGGAGACGTCTATTCGTGCGATCATTTTGTCTTCCCCGAGTATAAACTTGGCAACATTCGCCAACAGACGCTCACCGAAATGCTCTATGGGTCGAAACAGCAGCAGTTCAGCGACATCAAGCATGGCTCCCTTCCCCGTCAATGCAGGGAATGCCGCTACGAATTTGCCTGTCATGGAGAGTGTCCGAAGAATCGTTTCGTTCGCGATCGATATGGCAATCCCGGTCTTAATTACCTGTGCGAGGGTTACCATCGTTTCTTCGACCACGTGGCACCCTATATGGATTTTATGCGCAACGAAATACAGTATCAGCGACCTCCAGCCAACGTCATGCTCGTGGCCGACGAGATAGCACGAAATGCGAAAGCCCGCACATCGCGATGATATGCGGGCTTTTCCTTGCTTTGTCTATAAAAGAGATATAGGGGCTTAGAACTTATACTGCACGAATGCCTCGATGGCCTCATAACTGGCCAGGCCAAGGGCGTCATAGCGATTGGCCGTGTCGCGGTTGCGGTCTTCTGCACGTTGCCAGAACAGGCGCTCGTCTCCACCCAGGAATGGGGCGAACTCCATCTGCGACTGGTGCTTCAGTATCGAATTACGCTTTTCGCGCAGTTCTTCTGGGCTCATTGGCACAGCCATCTCGATATCCTCAATATCCCATTCTGCCCAAGCACCACGATACATCCAGATGCGGCAGTCCTTGAGCCACTCGGCTTCAGCCTGACGCTCTAGGTCGATGGCAGCAAGCACAGCATCGGTACAGATGCGATGAGTGCCATGTGGGTCGGCAAGGTCGGCAGCGATAAAGATCTGATGAGGCTTTATTTCGCGCAGCACGTCAAGAATAATCTGCACGTCGTCCTTCGAAAGTGGGCGCTTGATGATGCGGCCTGTCTCGTAGAACGGCAGGTCGAGGAAATGAATCTTCTGCTTCGGCACACCATTGTATTCGCAGGCTATGCGGGCCTCGCCACGACGAATCAGTCCCTTCAAGGTCAGCACGTCCTTGTTGTCGGGCTCATCTTCCTTCTTGCTCTTCAGGAATTGCTTCACCTCCTTGTATTTGGCACGCACCACCTCGTCCTTGCTGTCGGCAAAGAGCTGGTTGAAACCATTGACGAAGTGCATGAAGCGACGAACCTCCTCATCGCCTACGGCAATGTTGCCCGAAGTCTCGTAGCAGATGTGTACGTCGTTGCCCTGCTGCACCAGACGGCGGATAGTTCCTCCCATCGATATGACATCGTCGTCGGGATGGGGAGCAAAGACAGCCACACGCTTGGGATAGGGAAGAGCGCGTTCGGGACGTTGGGTGTCATCGGCGTTAGGCTTTCCACCAGGCCAACCGGTGATGGTGTGTTGAAGTGCATTAAATATAAAGAGGTTGGCATACTCGGCCTTTCCATACTCGTCGAGCAGTTCGCGAAGGTTGTTCTTTTCATAGTCGAGCGCGGTGAGTTTGAGCACGGGTTTGCCCACGCGCTGGCTGAGCCAGATGATGGCACGTTTCTTCATGCGGTCGTTCCACTTGGTCTTCTTATTGTAGGCCCACGGGTAGCGCTGTTCGTCCTCTTCTTCGGGAGTAACCAGTTTGTTGGTTAGATGCAGATTCAGTTTCATAGTCTTATAATAAATAGGTAATCTTCTTTTCTTGATGCCGCAAAGATAATAAAAAATACCAAAAGTAATCCAATCGTCCTCACTTTTTTGTGTCATATCGGCAAAAAATACCATTTCCGCTATCTGCAATTACCATAGAATCACGACTAATATCCCAATTGGAATGCGATTTGGCGTGCCGTTATCCGATGCGGAACAAGTATATTTCATTCGCAACGTTTTTTTGTTTTCCAAAATTTGGATAATCACAAATAATTCCTTATCTTTGCACCCGAAAGCTTGAATCACATTCATAAACCTATAACAACATGAAAAGAACAGCAATTCTCGGTGCTTGCCTTTTGGCAGCCACAAGCCTTTGGGCACAACGCCCTATGAACGCTCCTGCCGGCGGTAAGGCAATTAGTGATCACTTGATTGGAATCTTCTTCGAAGACATCAGCAATGCAGCCGATGGCGGCCTCTATGCCGAACTGGTGCAGAACGGAGCCTTCGAATACAACGCTGGCGAACGTGCCGGTTGGGGCCCTGGCACAGCCTGGCGATTCATTCGTCCCGGACACTCTTCGGGTAACATCACAACCTTGCAGGCCTATCCTCTGCACGTCAACAATCTGAACTACATGCGCATTCTCATCGAGCGCGTAGGACACTACTATGACTTCGATGGCTGGACAGGCGTAGGCCTCCAGAACGATGGCTTCAACGGTATGAACGTGAAGGCGGGCGCCAAGTATGACTTCTCTGCCTTTATGCGCAACGTAAGTGGCAAGGCCAAGGAAGTGCGCATCGCTCTTGTTGTACCCGGTCGTGAGCAAAAGTTGCTGGCCGACCAGACCGTAAAGGTCGTAGGCCCCGATTGGAACAAGGTGGAGGCCGTCCTCGAACCTATCGAAGATTGCCCGAATGCAGTCCTCCAGATTCTCGTGCTCACCGTGGGCGAGATGGACATCGATGCCGTATCGCTGATGCCCGAAGATACCTTTATGGGCCATGGCCTTCGCAAGGACCTTGCCGAGACATTGCAGGCCATGCATCCACGTTTCATGCGTTTCCCCGGCGGTTGCGTGGTTCATGGTGGTGGCGATGGCTTCTGGAACACCTATCGTTGGAAGACCACTCTGGGTCCCAAGCATGAGCGCAAGCAGCTCAAGAACACCTGGAGCTATCACCAGAGCATGGGCCTTGGCTACTTCGAGTATTTCCAGTTCTGCGAGGATATCGGTATGGAGCCACTTCCCATCCTTCCTTGTGGTGTCAGCTGCCAGGGCGTCAACGGCGGTTGGGGTATGAAGGACCAGGCACAGGACGCTTGTCCGATGGACGAGATGGACGAATGGGTGGACGAAGCACTTGACCTCATCGAATGGGCCAATGGCGATGTCACCACCAAATGGGGCCGTGTGCGTGCTGAGGCCGGACATCCCGAGCCATTCAATCTGAAGTACCTGGGTATCGGCAACGAGGAGCGCATCTCTCCCGAGTTTATGGAGCGCTTCAAGTACATCTACGACCGTGTCGTGGCTGCTCATCCCGAAATCATCATCGTGGGTACAGCAGGTCCTAGTTCGCACCCCGGCAACCCCGACTATGATAATTCTTGGAAGTTTGCCGAAGAGATTGGTCTCCCCATCATCGACGAGCATTATTACGAGCCTACACAGTATTATCTCGACAGCCGTCAGTACGACAACTATCCACGCGACCGCAAGACCAAGGTCTATCTGGGCGAGTATTCTGCACAGAATCGTGGACGCGACAACCAGCTCCTCGATGCACTTGCCGAGGCCGTCTATCTGATGCACGTCGAGCGTAATGCCGATGTTGTCGATATGACTTCCTACGCACCTCTCTTCGCAAGCAAGGACAATCGCAACTGGACGCCCGACCTCATCTATTTCGACAACGAGCGCGTCTATCCGACCTGCAGCTACTATGTGCAGCAGATGTTCGGCGAGTCGGCAGGTCAGTATTACTACGGCGATTGTGTCAGCATCGAAGGTGCCGACAAGCATCAGGAGCAAAGCGTCGTGCTCAATGTGAAGACGCGCGAACTCTTCGTCAAGGTGGGTAATGCCAGCGCCGACAAGAAGGTTGCCAAGGTCGATCTTTCCCGTTTCAAGGGTATGAAGAAGGTTGCCGAGCGCACAGTCCTTTCGGGAAATCCTGAGGATGGGAACACCTTCGGCAAAATTACTGTTGAACCAGTACGTGACGTTGTCAACGTGAAGCCACGTATGACGCTCGACATCGAACCCTATAGCTTCGTGATGCTCAAGATCAAGCTTTGATGCCGCATGAACTGCAGGATAATCCTCAACACGGTTGTCGTCCTCGGTCTGCCGCTTTTACTCTTTGGCCAAAGAGTGAAGCCTGCCGAGGATGATAGCCCGTGGCCGAAAGAACAGGCTTATCGACCCACCGATGCCAGCGACGTTACCCGGTATAAGGGTTATCGGCTGGTTTGGCACGACGAATTCGAGGGAAAAGGCCGCCCTGGCAAGGACTGGACCTACGAGACGGGCTTTGTGCGCAACGAGGAGTTGCAGTACTATCAGCCCGACAATGCCACGGTGCACGATGGCGTGCTCGACATCGAAGGTCGTGTCGAGCGGGTGATGAACAAGAAATATTATCCTCAGGTCGATAACTGGCGCCACAATCGTCGCTATGCCGATTATTCGTCGGCCAGTCTTACCACACAGGGCAGGCACGCCTTCCGTTATGGTCGCTTCGAGATTCGTGCCAAGATCCCCACGGCATCGGGCTCCTGGCCAGCCATCTGGTTGCTTGGCAACAAGCACGAGTGGCCCGAATGTGGAGAGATTGACATTATGGAGTACTACATCAAGTATGGTGCTCCCGGCATCCTGGCCAATGCATGCTGGGGCGGTACGAAGCGCTACGACGGACAATGGGACGAGGGCTACGTGGCCGTGAGTCAATTCGAGAAGAAGGATCCTCATTGGACCGAGAAGTTCCACGTCTGGAGGCTCGATTGGACGCCGAAATACCTCAAGATCTACGTCGATGGCAAGTTGCTCAATACCATCGAGCTTCGGAAGACCCGCAACCAGGGTTGGCAAGGCAATCGCTGGAATCCCTTCAAGTCAGACGAAGAGGACTTCGGACTCTATCTGATTCTCAACCTCGCCTTGGGGCGCCACGGAGGTACTCCCGACAACGCCCGTTATCCCATCCACTACTTCGTCGATTATGTGCGCGTCTATCAGCCCGTCAGAGTGGCTTATGAATGCAGGCATATCTTTTAGTCCGGTTTCATCAGATATTTCTCCTATAAATAATAAAGAGGGCTACGATGCAAAATCGCAGCCCTTGTTGTAAGGCAATAAATGTTGATATAGTCTTACTTCTTTGCAGCGAACTTGTGCGACTGAAGCATGTTGACTGGATCAAGCGCAGCATCAAGTTCCTCCTTGGTCATCAAGCCCTTCTCGAGCACGATGTCGTAAACCGAACGGTTGGTTTCGTTAGCCTCCTTGGCCACCTTTGTGCTGGCCTTGTAGCCGATGATGGGGTTGAGGGCGGTAACGATGCCGATGGAGTTCTTGACCATCTCCTTGCAATGCTCCTTGTTGACTGTGATGCCAAGGATACACTTCTCGGTGAGGGTGTTGATGGCATTGGTCATCCAGGTGACGCTCTCGAAGATGCACTGGGTGATGACGGGTTCCATCACGTTGAGTTCGAGCTGGCCGTGCTCGGCTGCGATGGTAACGGCAGTATCGTTGCCAATCACCTTGAAGCAGGTCTGGTTGACTACTTCGGGGATGACAGGATAAACCTTGCCTGGCATAATTGAAGAACCGGGAGCCATAGCTGGGAGGTTGATCTCGTGCAGACCGCAGCGAGGACCGGAAGCCATGAGGCGCAGGTCGCTACAGATCTTCGACAGCTTCACAGCCAGACGCTTCAGAGCACCCGAATAGCTGACGTAGGCACCGGTGTCGGGCGTAGCTTCTACGAGGTCGTGAGCAGCGATGAAGCTCTCGCCGGTGAGCTTGCTGAGGTTGGCAGCGCAAAGCTTGGCAAAGCCGGGAGCTGCATTCAGGCCAGTACCGATGGCGGTGCCGCCCATATTGATTTCGTGCAGCAGGTCGATGTTGCGGCCGAGGTTGAGGATTTCCTCCTCAAGGTTGTTGGCATATGCGTTGAACTCCTGTCCGAAGGTCATAGGCACGGCATCCTGGATCTGGGTACGACCCATCTTGATGTCGTTCTGGTACTCGTCAGCCTTATAACGGAATGCCGAAATCAAGCCGGTGAGGGCACCGATAAGCTTCTTGTTCATCAGGATGAAGGCCAGACGGAACGAAGTCGGATAGGCATCGTTGGTCGACTGACCGCAGTTCACGTGGTCGTTGGGCGAAATGATGGTGTACTCGCCGCGCTTGTGGCCGAGAATCTCGAGTGCGCGGTTGGCGATGACCTCGTTGGCGTTCATGTTGATCGACGTGCCGGCGCCACCCTGCATCATATCGACGGGGAACTCGCGATGGAACTTACCGTCGATGATCTCGCGGCAGGCCTGCTCGATGGCACCCGAGATTTCGTCATTGATGACGCCAAGGGTATGGTTGGTCTGTATGGCAGCCAGCTTCACGTAAGCGATAGCTTCGACAAATTCGGGGAAATGGTACATCTTGCGCGACGAGATCTGGTAGTTGTTGATCGCACGCTGTGTCTGCACGCCATAGTAGGCCTCTGCAGGTACCTTGAGTTCGCCAATCAGGTCGGACTCAACACGATATTTTACTTCTTCCATAGGGTAAAAAGGGTTAGTATGGTTGTTTATGTTTTTTTGTTGATCTAGATGCTCTAGATATTCTAGATAATCTAGATTTTCTAGAGCATCATTAATTTAATATTAGAATGCCTTGATGCGGAACATGAAACCGAGCTCGAGACGATTGGTGTTATAGTCGTCGAGGCCGGCAGCAGCCTTGGCTTCGTCAGAGAATGTGTAGTGACGGCCTACGTACGAAAGGAACACACGGAAGTCCTGGCTCTTGTCGGGATAATACTCGAGGTTGGCCATCCAGAGAGCCGACTTACGATAGCCGTCGAAAGCATCCACGTCGCCTACGCTGGCGGTCTCATAGCAACCCTTGAGCATCAGGTTCCACTGGGGAGCGAACTGCCAGTTGGCCTTGGTGATGAGCGAGTGGTAGGTCACACCGCTGAAGAAGCCGGCACCCTGCTTGGCCAGGTAGCTGGCGCCATCGGCCGAAGCGATGCCGAGGCGGTCGATGTCGTCCCATTCGCCCATGTAATCGATGTACCACTGGAAGTTGGGCAGCACGAGCTGCTGGCCGAGGCAGAGCTTGTGGTCGTTGGCATCCTCACCCTGGTTCTGCAGCGAATACGACCAGCGGGTCTGGAGCATGCCGTCGAACATGTTGCCTGCCCAGAGGAAGATATAGGTCAGAGGATGCTTCGAGGCATAGTACTTCTCCAGCTTGTTGTCCTTGCCGAAGAAGGCCGAGATGCCGTAGTAGTCGCTGAAGCCGTCGTTGTACGAGTTGGTGATGTTCAGGTCGAACTCATGGTTGGGCACAGGCTTGAAGCTCAGGTTTACGCCGGCCATGAAGTTGTCCATGTAATCGACCATGTCCGAGTACTGGTAGATGTACATAGGGTTCTCGTCGAACTCGAAGCCGCCATGGTTCTGGCACATCTTGCCGCCCTGGATGCTCCACTTGTCGTTGAACTGATAGCCCACCATCAGGATGTCGGTAGCCTTGGCAAAGTTGTCGGTGCCCATGGCGGTGTTGTTCTTGTTCAGACGATGACGCCAGCGGTAGCTGATCTTGTCGGTCAGGTTGCCCTTGATTTCGATACGTGCCTGCTTGTTGGTGAACTTCGAGAAGGCATCGTCTTCCGTGAACAATTCCTGGAAGCCGGCTGCATAGTTGAAATATACGTTGAAGGCATCGGTCTTCTTCTCGAGCTTGAAGACGCGCTCCGAGAGGCTCTGGTAGTCACCATCCGAGCCACCCATGCCGGTATTGCGCCCCTGTGCGTTAGCCCCGAGGGCGAGCACCATGGCAACAGCAATGAATAGGATTCGTTTCATATCGGATAATGGATTAAAGTGTTCTGAGGGGTTCTGAGGGGTTCTGAAGGGTTCTGAGGGCAACAACCCTTCGAACTTTTCAGAACCTTTCTTAACTTTTCAGAACCATCAAAAATTAATACTCTGCAAAATACTTCTGGATTTCCTGCCAGTCGTGGGTCTTGGTGAGGGCGAGCATCAGGAGGATACGAGCCTTCTGTGGGTTGAGGTTGAGCGAAGCCACGAAGTGATACTTTGCGTCATCCACCTCGGCGTCCTGGTTGGTGGCGCCAGTAGGAACGCGGCTCGAGCGAACGATCTGTACGCCCTTCTCCTGAGCCTTCACTGCTACCTCGAATACGTCCTGATAGAAGTTGCCGTCACCTACGCCAGCGAGTACGATGCCGTCGAAGCCAGCGTCAACGAGAGCCTGCATTGGGATTGGAGAAGCATTGGCATAACCATAGACGATACCTACCTTTGGCAGCTTGGTGTCGGCGGTTACGTTGAACTCGGAATTCAAACCGAACTTGTACGAAGGAATATTGTCAACATAGATGGGCTTGCCGTTGTAGATGTAACCCATAGCTCCGAAGACGCCACCCTTGAAGGTGTCGAGGTCGGTGGTGTGTCCCTTGTAGACAGCCTTGGCAGAGAAGAGCGAGTTGTTCATGCTCACCATCACGCCACGACCCTTTGACGAAGGATCAACCAGCGTAGCAACGCCATTGTAGAGGTTGGCAGGACCATCGGCCGAAATGGCGGTCGAAGGACGCATGGCACCAGCCAGTACGACGGGCTTGTCGCTGTGAACGGTGAGTGAAAGGAAGTAAGCGGTCTCTTCCATGGTGTCGGTACCGTGGGTAACGAGTACGCCATCATAACCCTCCTCGTTGAGGAGTTGGTTGATGCGAACTGCAAGCTTGAGCCAAACGGCATCGTTCATGTCCTGGCTGCCGATGTTGCAGAGCTGTTCGCCTGTCACGTCGGCAAGATCCTTGATTTCGGGAACGGCGTTGATCAGGGTCTCGATGCCTACCTGTCCGGCTGTGTAGGCCGACGAAGTAGCGGCGGTGCTCACACCTGCGATAGTACCACCGGTGGCAATAATACGTACTTTTGGCTTAGCCATGGCAACTGATGCAACCATCACGAGGAGCATCATCAGAATGGAAATTCTCTTTTTCATAGTGTTTTGTGTTTGTTTTTAGTTAGTTAATATGTAAAGGGTTTGTAGTTTTCGGTTACAGTACCAGCGAGATGGCGTAGGCCACAGCGATGGCAACCACCGTGGTGATCCATCCCGGCAGCTGGAAGGAGTGGTTGATCACATACTTGCCCACATGGGTAGTGCCTGTGCGGTCGAAGCCGAGGGCAGCAACCTCAGTCGGGTAGTTGGGAAGGAAGAAGTAGCCGTTGACGGCTGGGAACATGGCTACGAGCAGCATCGGGTTCATACCCAGGGCGATGCCTACAGGATAAAGTGTGGTGACGGTAGCAGCCTGCGAGAAGAGCATGATGCTCATCAGGAAGAGGGCAACGGCAAAGAGGAACGGAGCCGACTCGACCATACCGGCCAATGCGCCGTTGATGGCTTCGGCATTGCCAACGTAGAACGTCGATCCCATCCAGGCGATACCGAAGATGGCTATCACAGCATTGATGCCAGCTGCGAAGATGCTGCCCTTGGGCACATTCTTCAAAGGCACCTTGCCTGCCCAAACGATGAGGATGGCATCGCTCATCATGATCATTTCGATGGTCTCCGACATCGATACGCCCTTTGGACGAAGCTGTGGGAAGAAGCCGAAGAGCACTACCAGGGCAACGCCGAACAGGAATGCCCAAACCGAACGCTTGGCACGTGGATCGCTGCTGTATTCGGCACTCTCTACCTTGCGCTTGTCCTCCTCGGGGTCAATCAGACCCTCACGCACTCGACGCTGGTATTCGGGGTCATCTTCCAGTTCCTTGCCCCAATGGTTGGCCACAAATGCAGCCACCAGAATGGCGATGAAGCCTGCGGGAACGCAGGTCAGGATGATGGTGCCCAGTTCGATGCCTTGTGCTCCCAGCAGGTCGCGCGAGATGATGGCTGCCGTAGCTGCCGACACGGGACTGCCCGTGATGCCCAGCGAAGCCGATACCGTGGCCAATGCTACAGGTCGCTCGGGGCGGATCTTGTTGGCCTGGGCAATCTCAGAAATGATGGGGAGCAGAGAATAACTGGTGTGTGCTGTGCCTGCCACGAGGCAGAAGAGCCATGTGCAGAGGGGGCCGTAATAGGTAATGTGGTCGGGGTGCTTGCGCAGGAACTTGGCTGCCTGTCCGACAAGCCAATCCAAGCCGCCCGCTGCCTGCAGAGCTGCCGATGCCACAATCACCGCCAGGATGATCATCATCACGTCGATGGGTGCCTTGCCCGGCTGAAGTCCGAAGACGTAAACCAGGATGAACACGCCCAGCATACCGAATACGCCAAGGCCAATGCCACCCACCATGGCTCCGATGAAGATCAAAGCAAGGACAATGGCCAGTTCTACAAAGATCAATGCAGTTGCCATACTTCAAAAGGGGTTGTTTTTTTGGTTTGAATTTTTAGTAATTGTTCGTGTTTCGTGATGCAAAGATAAATACAAATACATCCATAAGATACATAAAGATGTTAAAAGATGTGAAAATATGCTGAAGAACATATTAACACAACTCCAAAAAATTGCGTTTTTCTAGAAAATAATGAAAAAATGACAGAAAACTCCTATTTGTCTCCAAATTTCAGCGCACGTCGTTCATATTCTCTCGAACCCTTCGAACTTCTCGAACCTTTCGAACCACTCAAACCCTTCGAACCCTTCGAACCTTTCGAACCTTTCCCCTTCTGCTCCGGCTGCACCCGCTGCCGGATCTCGGCAAGCTTGTCGAGTGCAGCACGCCCAGCCTCCTCGCCGCGTGCTATCAGCTGGCGCGTATCGTCCTCCGAGAAGCTCGCACCATGGTAGCCCTCCACATCGGGGTGTATCAGCACATCGGCGTCCCGACGGTTCACCTGGTATTTGTCGAGGTCGGGGCGCACGTATTTCCATTCCAGAATCGACACAAGGCCACGCGTGTGCATCTCGCCACGCGACTGTTGGGTTGCTCGTTTTGCATCCATCAGGTCGATGGCTATCACATAGTCGGCACCCATCTGTCGAGCCACATCGACGGGCAGGTTGTTCAGCAGGCCTCCATCGACCAGCAGCATCGAGTCCTGTTCCACCGTTGTGAATGCCAGGGGCACCGACATACTGGCGCGGATGGCTTGAGCCACGTTGCCGCTGTCGAGTGTCACTTCGCGGAAGTCCCTCACGTCCACTGCCACGCAGCGCAGCGGGATGGGCAGCGAGTCGAAGGAGCAGCAACGTCCGCCCAGCAGCGAGTCGAGCTTCTGGGTGAATCGTTCGCCGCGCATCATTCCAGGCACACCTTTCACCTTGCTCCAAGGTTTCCAGCGCGGAGCAGCCATGTCGCTGAGCAGATAGATCCAGTCCTGTGCACGGTAGATCGAGTCGAGTTGTTGTGCGTTGTAGCCTACGGCATAAAGCCCCGTGATGATGGCTCCTGCCGATGTGCCTACCACCATATCGATGGGGATGCCCGAAGCCTCCACGGCCTTCATAGCTCCGATGGCAGCCGCTCCTTTCGCTCCGCCACCACCCACTACCAAAGCTACGCGTGGGCGAGGAACCTGATGTTGCAAAGTCTGTTGTCGGGTGTTTCTTGTGCGCGCGTTTGTCTTGCGCGGACTCTCAGCCTGCGCAATCTGGCCAATCATCAGGGCCAGCATCAGCACGTACAAAAACCTTTTCATCTTTCCAACAGTCGAAGTCCCCTCATTCTCAGCGGAACACACATCTTATTATATTTTTTAAAAGCGCCGCAAAGATACGCATTTTTCTCCAATTACGCATCATCCGTTCACGATTTTTAGCATAAGTGCAGAGATTTTTTGTTTTCCTTTGCTGCGGAAGTACTCTGTCGGCCGTTGGAGTACAATTTCCGAACGAAGAATGACCAATCTCGGCCAAAAGTGGTCTTTCGCAAATTGCGGAAGTACTCTGTCGGCCGTTGGAGTACAATTTCCGAACGGAGAATGACCAATCTCGGCCAAAAGTGGTCTTTCGCAGATTGCGGAAGCACTCTGTCGGCCGTTGGAGTACAATTTCCGAACGGAGAATGACCAATCTCGGCCAAGAAAGGACATTCGCAGATTGCGGAAGCACTCTGTCGGCCGTTGGAGTACAATTTCCGAACGGAGAATGACCAATCTCGGCCAAGAATAGACATTCGCAAATTGCGGAAGCACTCTGTCGGCCGTTAGAGTACTTTTTCCGATTTCGTCAAGACATAATACTCGCTGAAGTCCTTGCAATCAGGTGGGAGCTGATGGTGCTCAAGGTTGGGGAGTACTTTCTGCAACTGGAGGAAGAGGCGTTCGCCGGGCTCGTCACGATCGGGATACATATGGAAGGCAGTTGAGAGTTCAGAGTTGAGGGTTGAGAGGAGCTCTTTGTCAGCTGGCTTGAGCAAAGTGGCCGAAGGGATGGCTATCGCCTTGTGTCCCGCCGAGAGCATCGCCCAGCAGTCGGAGCAGCCTTCGGTGATGTAGAGCGCCTCGCCTTGTTGAAGCCTGTTGAGGACGGGCAGATTG
>JAFWRO010000021.1:0-145905 GCA_017519885.1 Bacteroidales bacterium
CAAGATTTCAAAGATCGTGCCTAGGTTTACACTTTTTAAGCAGAAAAAGCATAAATGCCTATGGACTTCGGGTTAACACAATAAATTTCGAAGTTGAAACCCCGCCTCAGCTGCTTCTGGGGGTGTGGGAAACTTCAGTAACTAATAGTAACACATGAATAATTAATAGCAACACATGAATAATTAATGGAAAAATAGAATTCAAACAAAAGACCTGTCTCTTTTGTTGGGTTTTATTTTTCAAGACTTTCTTTTCAGGTTAGTCTTTCGACTTGAGTTTATGAAAACACTATTATAAACAAACTAAAAACAATATCATTATGAAGAGAATTTTTACTTTTTGTGCTGTTGCCGCTATGGCAATAGGTCTTTCTAATGCTCAGGAGCAGCCTGTGAATCCACAGAATTTGCCCGACGGCGTAGTTTACATCTCTTATTCCACCATGGATACTCTTGCCAGTACCCAGAGCCTCTATGCGTTCACCAATGGCTGGACGATGGAGATGGAGAACCGCAAGTGGCGTTTTGATGTTCCATGCACCAATGGCTTCGGTGATTGTATCAACTTCAAGAACAACAGTCTCGGCATCATCAAGATTCCTGAGGGAGTTCAGGTCTTTCGTATCGATATGATCGGCTTTTCTCAGTCCACAGCGGGCAACTGGGAGTATCTCGCTGCATGGGGCAGTGGTGACAAGACGACTCCAGAAGGTGGTCACAGTGGCGAATTTGAGTATGTAGCCGATGTTCCTTGGGGCACCAAGGATAATGACATCATCAAGTCTCTCGAATATCCCATCAGCCCAGAGCCTTTCATCGACTCTAACTTTACGGGCGTACCTGAACCATTTGCTGTGCTCGATTTTGACAATGATCCATATGAGGGCGAGTTCCAGTTCACCTTTACCGGCAACAATCAGCTCGACGTCTGCTTCGTGGTTTATACCACACGTGCTGCTGCAGATGCAGGCTATCAGGTGACCTATAATGAACCAACGTCTGGAATGTCTGAGGAAGAGATTCTCGCACAGACCGTTTACCTGAGCTATGCAACCCTCGATACCATCAACAGCGACTACAATACCTATCGCTTCACTGATCACGATTGGACACTCGCTATGGAGAACCGCAAGTGGCGCTTCGACGTTCCTGCAGCCAATGGTTGGCCTGATGCTATGAATATCAAGAACAATGCTCAGGCTACCATCAATATTCCTGAGGGCGAGCAGCTCTTCCGTATCGATATGTATGGCTTCTCACAGTCCACAGCAGGCAATTGGGAGTACCTCGCAGCTTGGGGTATCGGTGATTTGGTTTGTCCGGAAGGCGGCCACAGCGGCAGCTTCGAATATGTCGCTAATGTACCTTGGGCTACCAAGGACAACGATATCATCAAGAGCCTCGAGTATCCTATCAGCCCAGAGCCATATCTCGACTCTACCCTCGTAGGCGTGCCTGCACCATTTGCAGTGCTCGACTTCGGCAATGATCCTTATGAGGGCGAGTTCCCAATGGTTTTCACAGGTAATAACCAGCTCGACGCATGCTTCGTATGCTACTTCACTCGCGAGGCTGCTGATGCCGGTCGCAAGCTGACCTATACGCCATCACAGGAGCAGGGCATCGAGACCATCTCTATCGACAAGGCTGAGAGTAGTGTGATTTACAACATGCAGGGCATGCCTGTGGATCCCGGCTACAAGGGCTTTGCTGTTGTAGGCGGCCGCAAGGTACTCCTCAAATAACGTTTGATATATATTCAATATTCTGGCACCACCTGGCCTTGCACGGCAAGGTGGTGCCCTACTTTTCCTTAAAATACGATTTATGCATTTTTCAGTCAAAAGAGCATTTGCGGCATCCGTTGTCGCAATGTTGACGATGACCGCTATGGCCCAGCAGGCTGTCCGTGGTTCGGTGCAGGATGCTGAAGGTAATCCGCTCATCGGTGCCACCGTCTTTGTCGATGGCAAGCCTGTAATGACGACCGACGTTGATGGCAACTTCTCTTTGCCTTCTGCCAGTCCCAAGAGCGTGATAAAGGTGTCATACGTCGGCTTTGAAGACCAGATCATCACTTTGGGTAATCAGAAGAACCTCGTCATCACGATGAGCGACGATCTGGAGGCCATTGATGAGGTGGTTGTAGTAGGTTACGGCACCATGCGCAAAATCGACCTTACCGGTTCGGTGAGCTCTGTCAATACCGAGAAGCTCAATGCCAAGGGTGCTCCCTCGGTGCTGGGCAACCTGCAGGGTAGCGTAGCTGGTGTCAACATCACTCAGAGCTCAGGTCGTGCAGGCAGCGGTTTCAATATCGAAATACGTGGTAAGAACTCCATTTCGAGCAACCAAAGTCCGCTTTACGTTGTCGATGGTGTGATATGCAGCGATATCGACTTCCTTAATCCCCAGGATATCGAGCGCATCGATGTGCTCAAGGATGCCTCCTCAACGGCGATCTACGGCTCGCGTGCTACGGCAGGCGTCGTAATGGTCACCACGAAGAGTGGCGTCACCGTGGGCAAGCGCAGTCAGAAGGCCACCGTCTCGTACGACGGATACTATGGCTTCAGCAAGACCACCAACATGCCTGACTTCATGGAGGCCAATGAGTATTACCAGTATCGTTTCCTCAAGTTCCTCGTCTATTCGAATGCCAACGAGAATGGTGGACAGCCTGTGATGGTCAATGATGATCCCTTGCGTTGTCTGCTCTATGATCGCGAGTCGGGCATCTACCGCATGAAGGAGTTGCTGGCCAACGGTCAGACCTACGATTGGAAAGACTTCGTTCTGCAGGATGGTATGCAGCAGAACCACTATCTCGCCATCTCAGGCAGCAGCGACCACGTGAACTACCACCTCGGCATGGGTTATAACTCCGAGAAGGGTATCTATAAGAACGATGCCACCAATAAGTTCAACATCAAAGGAAGCATCGATGCCAAGGTCACCAGTTGGTTGAGCGCAGGGCTCAATGTCAATCTGGCTCGACAGAGCCATGACTATGCCAGCGACAACGCTGTGAGCAATGCCTTCCATATGAATGCTTTCATGCAGCCTTATGACGAGAATGGCAACGTCAACCTCAAGCCAGGTAGCAAGGAGGTGCTCCATACCGACGAGTTCCAGTTCACCAGCAGCATCAGCCCCCTCATCTATATCGATGATGAGACGGCCAATCGTCTCTCTTGGACGGCACTCTCAAACATCTACCTCCAGGCCAACCCTATCAAGGACCTCACCATCAAGACCACCTTCTCGCCCACATTCAGCTACTATCGTTATGGATATTACCAGGGCACTGCGGCCGGTCAGAGCCAGAACGAGGCTCGTCGCCAGACGTCCCAGGGCTTCAGTTGGACATGGGACAACACTGTGACCTATGACCATGAGTTCGATGGCGGACATCACATCAATGTGATGGGCCTTGTCTCGTCGTCCTATAGCAATGGAGAGAACGAGTCCCTCTATTATAATAATGTGCTCGATGGCACCTATTGGTGGAACCTCGGCACCAGTGACCAGGGATACAACTACAGTTCTTCCGGCTCCGGTTATAGCGAGACCAGTCTGATGTCGTACGCCCTGCGTGCCAACTACTCCTACAAAGGCCGCTATATGGCTACTGGCACCATTCGTTGGGACGGCAGTTCCAAGTTCGCTGAAGGCAACCGCTGGGGTTCATTCCCATCAGCCGCTCTCGCCTGGCGCATCTCCGAAGAACCTTTCATGGAGAGCACCAAGGAATGGCTTTCCAACCTCAAGCTGCGTGCTTCCTATGGTGTGACCGGTAATAACAATGTGGGTGCTTACGCAACCCAACTTACCTTGAGTGGAACCACCTACTATCCGTTCGGTAGCTTCTACTCTCAAGGTACTTCTCCAAGTGGTGTGATTGATCGTGACCTGAAGTGGGAAAAGAGCCATGAAGTGGACTTCGGTATCGATTTTGGATTCTTCCACGAGCGCATACGTGGTTCTGTGGACTATTACGACAAGAAGTCCACCGACCTGCTCTATAGCGTGCAACTCCCGTTGGAGTCTGGTGGAACAAAGCTCACTACCAACATTGGCTCGGTTCGCAACCGAGGTATCGAGCTTGAACTTACCACCGAGAATATTGTCACCCGCAACTGGCACTGGACCACCAGCTTCACCTTTGCGCACAATAAGAACGAGGTACTCGAGGTCAATGGTACAGGCAACCTTTATAACGGTAGTTCTTCAACGGGTAACCTCTTCATCGGTGAACCTTACAACAATGTTTATGGCTACGAATGGGATGGTATCGTGAGTGACCGTGAAATGACGGTACCCGACACAGAGATTGCACGTCTCATGGGCTTTACCCCAGGTCAGACTGTACGTGAGGTGGACTACTACTATGCCTGCTACGGCCTCATTGAGGGCAATCCGATCATTGTGGATCGAAATGGCGATGGCAAGTACACCGATGATGATAAGAAGATCTACAAGTCCGACCCGGATTGGACCGGCAGCTTCACTTCCAATCTCAGCTACCGCAACTGGGACCTCAGTGTGAGCCTCTATGCCAAGATGAATTACACCATCTATAGTGACTTCCTCAACTATTATCTCAACATCGGAGCCAACACTCGTGGCGTACAGCATCTTAATGCCGACTGGTACATCCCTGCCGGCACCTTGCTCGACTACGATGGCATCGCTTCTGATGGCACCTACATCAACCCCGTCTATCAGCAGGCAACCCACTACGGGTCCTATCCATTCCCCAATTCGGGTGCCGCCAACGATGGTCTGGGTACAGAGAACTGGCTGGGTCGATGCAACTCTTATGCCGACGCCTCGTTTGTCAAGGTCAAGAACATAACCCTCGGTTACACACTTCCGCGCAAGTGGCTGCAGAAGATCAGCTGCCAGCAATTCCGCATCTACTGTACTGTCACCAATCCATTTGTCTTTACCGACTACAAGGGTTACGATCCTGAGTGGGCATCAGCCTCTTCCTATCAAGACGGACCGAGCACGGTGACCTGTCAGTTCGGTGTCAATGTTAAATTCTAATCTGTCCGACATGTTATGAAAAAGATATTCAATGCTATTCTGATTCCTGCTGCCCTTTTGGCAGGTATGACCAGCTGCAGCGACTTTTTGGAACCCGAAAATAGGGCTAATATTGAGGCAGATAGTTATTTCGCCACCAACGAGGGTCTTGCACAACTGCGCGTCACCGAGTTCACTGGATTGCGCTCATTGGTCACCAATGTCGATCTTACCGAGTGGGGCACCGACCTCTATGTGACCAGCAAGAGCTCCGATCCTGGTGACTTCCATCGTTATAATGTCACACCTGAGAACAGCACTGTCGAGAGTTACTACAAGGCATGCTATTCGCTTATCAATATGGCCAACTGCATGCTCAAGTATGGCGCTGCCAACGAGCGGTATGCAGCTGAAGCCAAGTTCTTGCGCTGCTATGGATACTATCGTCTGGTGCAGCAGTTTGGCGCCATTCCGTATGTCACTTCCTATATTGAGTCTGGCGCCACCGACTATCCGCGCACCCCGCTCAGCGAGCTTTATCCTGCCCTTATCTCCGAACTTGAGGGCATCGCTACCAGCAGTGCCCTTCCCGCCGAAGATCACAATGGGAATCCATCCCAGCGCGCCGTACAGGCACTCCTCGCCCACATCTGCCTTGAGGCAGCATGGGATCTTGAGACCACCCTCAGCGATGCGGCGCAGGGCACCTATAGTGTAACGGGCAATACCTACTTCCAGAAGGCGGCAAAATATGCCGATATGGCGATTGCAGGTCAGGATCTCACCATGAGTTTCGAGGACAAGTGGTATCCTACCAACGAGGGCAATGCCGAGGAGATCTTCTCCGTTCAGTATGAGCGAAACGGCTATCCCGGCAATGTGCTGACCGGTGGTCACACTCGTCAGTCAACCTATGGCAGCCAGTTGGGCGACCCCGCTGTCACAGGACTGAAGAACTGCAATGGTGCTCTCGTTCCATCGACCAAGTCCCTTTACCTATGGGCCAAGGGTGATGCTCGTTACGAGGCTACCTTCATGACTACGATGTACAACTACTTTGGTTCTTGGCCTGCAACCGGATACTACGCATACTACGAAGCCAGCGAGGCAGCCCGTTCCACGATGGGTATTGCCGACAAGTACTTCCCCTGGTACTACACCAAGAATGAGGTCGATGCCTATATCACCGACCATGCCGCACGGTTTGTCAAGGGCGAAGGCCCCAACTCTGTGCATGTCCATCTGATGGCCGATCCGATGTACTTCGTGCAGTTTAATCTTGATGGTTCCGTATCGTCACGCACTACGCCCGATTACGCTTCTTATCTGCGCGTCAACAATGCTGCAGTTCCTGCGGTCAAGAAGTTTGACGATCCCACCAGTGTGCAGCAGAGCGGCATCCAGGACGATTATCGCGACATTGTGGTCTTCCACCTCAGCCAGCTCTATCTCGTCGCTGCCGAGGCTTATTTGTTGATGGGCGATGAGTCGTCATCCCTGGCTCGCATCAACCAGATACGTCGTCGTGCAGGTGCAGGTGAAATCAGCAGCTATGCAGCTTACGAGCCCGACTACAGGGTATCCGATACATTTGGTGAAGAGCGTCCCATTGATCTGATCCTCGATGAGCGTGCACGTGAGTGCTATGCCGAGACGACTCGTTGGCAGGACCTGCGTCGTACGCGTCAGCTCGTGCGCTACAATGTTGAGTTCAACGAATATGTGACCCAGGCTGCCGACATGGCCAATGTGCAGGGTGAGATCAAGTGGTATCGTCCGATTCCTGCTGCCGAGATCTCGACCAACACATCCATCTCTGCCGAGGACCAGAATCCGGGATATTAATCTAAAAACTGAAACGTTATGCAGAAACTTCTATATATCATTTTGTGTATTGGTCTGCTGGGTCTCTGGTCCTGCAATCAGGATGAAGCCTACGATGTCTTCAATCCTACTACCAACTCGGGAACACTGCCTGAGGATGTGGTGCAGGGCACCTATGCAGGCACCTTCACCCGTGTCTCGTCGAGCGAAACTGCCTCTGCTGCAGGTGTCTTGTCCCTTGTGCCCTCCGATACGGCCTACTGCGTCAACGTACACTTCTATAGCGAGGAGTTCAATCTCGACCACGAAGTGCGCCTCAATATGATCTCTCGCGCCAACGACACCTATGCCTTCGAGGTGAATGATATCACCAACAGTCTGGCAGCTAAGATCTTCGGCACGATTGATGCAAACCGCAACATTGAGTGCGAATTTACCTACAAGCAGCGTGTAGGCCGTCGTACCACATTGTTCAACTACACCTTCCAGGGGGCTAAGCAGTAATGCATATGCTATCTACTCTAATTGCCCTGGCCACGGTGCCCTTCTGGGTGACCGATGGTCTCTATGGTCCCGACCAGAATGATCTCGGGCTCTCACGTCCTGAGGGCCTCGAGACCGTAACGGTCTTTGCTCCTACCGCTTCGACCGACCAGTTCAGCAACGGTGTCTGTATGGTCGGTTTCAAGGATGGACTCTATTGCATGTGGCAGAGCTCGCATACCGACGAGGATGCCTCCGAAACCTGGGTAGCCTATGCGCGCAGCCTCGACGGTGGTGCCACGTGGAGCGAACCTATGGTCCTTGCGCCGACCATCGACAATGGTTCCACTTCCTCGGGCGGATGGCATGTCTATAATGATGAGCTGATCGGGTATATCAACACGTGGAATGCCAATCACACCGAGGGCTACACGCGCTTTGTCTCTTCGACCGACGGACTTACCTGGACCGATCCTGCCGATGTCACAATGGCTGATGGCAGCCGTATGGATGCCATCTTCGAGCAGGACCCCCATGTGATGCCCAGCGGACGTATCGTCAATGCTGCACACTTTGCGCCTGGTCTCTTCGTCTATCCGATCTATACCGACGATCCTTCTGGCAAGACTGGCTGGCATAAGGCCGACTTCACACCACAGAGACAGAGCGACACTCAGAGTCGTGAACTTGAGCCCAGCCTCTATCGTAAGCCCGACGGTACTATCGTGATGATGTTTCGCGACCAGAAAAGCACTTTCCGCAAGTTGGCTGCCGAGAGCATCGACGAGGGCGAGACTTGGAGCGATGCAGTGCTGACAGATGTGCCCGATTCGCGCAGCAAGCAGAGTGCTGGCAACCTGCCCGATGGCACCAGCTACTTTGTGGCCAATCCTGTGCCCAATAAGGACCGCTGGCCTCTCGTGCTGACGCTCAGTGCCGATGGCAGCCAGTTCGATCATGCATGGCTCCTTCGTTCCAAGGACGAGATGCAGGCACAGCGCTTTTCAGGCAAGGCCAAGCGTCCATGCTATGCATATCCCAAGTCGATCGTCATCGGCGACTATCTCTATGTCGCCTATTCGACCAACAAGGAAGATGTTGAGTATTCTCGCATCCCACTTGGCAGCATCCAGCTGGTCAACAGCATTGAGTCTGTAGCTGCCGACGAGGTCAGTGCTGGCGTTTGTTACGATCTGTACGGGCATCGTGTCGGCGAGCCAATCAGAGGCAGGTTGTATGTCAAGGGTGGTCGAAAGGTCCTTTTCCGATAAAACTGTCCTTGTCGTTTCCTCTTTCCGACTTCTTTAGTCATCAAAAAAGCAAGCCCCCTTTGAGAAGTGTCGGCTTGCTTTTTTCGTCCTAGTTGTAGTCTGCATCGCGCATATCGAATTTCTTTTCTATGAACCATATTGTAGAGAGCGTCCATCGTTCGGAGGACATTGCCCTGCTGCTCGACGTCGAACAACGGGAATTGTGGAACTCGATACACATGCTGATAGGCATGCGGCTGAATGACATCATACTGCATTGGCGTGTGTTGCAAGATGGAGCACCTACGTTCGCAGACCCACAACACTCTCAAGTAAATGGAGCACTTATGTTCGTAGACACTCCATTTCGTTTTGACGTACAATACCTTGCAAAAAAGCTGCAAAATGTGGTTCGGCACGACCATCTTCTTCTCCTTCGCACTGAGAGTTGCATCCATGTAGGGTAGGAGACAGGCTAGATTACACCTTCTATCAACAATAATGGCTATTTCGCTACCCAGGATGAGCCATAACCTGGTCGAAATTACTCTATAGAAGAGTCCGATAGCTAGGCAATTTCGTCAGCACCATAGGGAGCCCTACGACTTGCAACGATTGCGGAGCATCGGAATCCGAAGCCAAATGCACTGGGGTGTGCAGATCGGAATCTTCTTTTCCACAATCGGTGCGATTGACGGTGTATTGTGTTTACCTTTCACGACAAACGACACATAAGATTAGAACAATAAGATTTTAGAATGAAGAAGGTAATTAGAAATGTGGGGATTGGGGTGGCGGTGATAATCATGGTCATGATCCTTATGCCGATATCGTTTGTGAAGACAAGTGATAGAGGGGCAACTCACGATTATTTCCCGGAGGAACTGAAGGGTAGAATCAAGGCGGAAACTGCCGGATATAGTGATGAGGAGATTGTGAAATACAGTCTGGACCTGACTGCCGAGCTGTTGAGGTTCACCAGGGTGAACGCGTTGAAGGATGGGAAGGCGAATTGTGTGGGGTATGCCCAACTTTGCTCGAATATATGCAATTACGCCTTTGCGGCTTCTCACAGCAAGGCGAGGACGAAGCCTGTGGTGGGGTACATTGAGATTTGTGGCATAGATGCGTGCAAAGTGGCGTATTTCCTGGCACCTGCCAAGGACAAGAACTTCGTGAAGGACCACGACTTCGTGGAATATCATCATCAAGATGGAAAGACATTGTTCTTCGATCCTTCGATCTATGATGTGACGTTTGGTTTGCATGGGGATTAGACCCTCTCGGTCCCCCTGCATAGGGGGATGACTTGCTAGTCCGGACAAGACATAGGTTTAAGAAGGCGAAATGGATTCATGAATCGAAAATCGCTATCGCAGAAAAATGAGTTTTATAATATTGGATTGACCTTTAGTCTTAACGTTAATGACCGTATAATTAGCCGTTAATGATTCGTTAATGAATTAGTTGTCTGTGTGCGAATCTGATGGTTATGTCAAAAATAAGAGCGATTCCGTTGGAGGAATCGCTCTTTGTCGTTATGTGAGGAAAAGGTAAGCATTCGGTAAATCACTTATCCAAACAAATCGGAGTGGGTACCAGTACCGGTGAATAATAGTGTCAATTCTGTGTCATTTTGTTCCCAAATCAACAACCAATCACTTTTGATATGGCATTCCCAACAATTATCATATTCACCTGATAGTTTGTGAGGACGATAGTTCATTGGCAAACAGCCATCGGCTTCCAGCAACCTGATGGCAGTTTTAAGCAATTCCATGTTATATCCGCGTTTGCGACAACGCTCAGTATCCTTACGGAACGTTCTAGTGATTTTTACTTCGTACATACGACTAGATACCTAATGACTTGAACATTTCTTCTGAAGAAGAGAACTTCTCGACACGTCCAGCTCGTATGTCTTCCTGCGAACTCACGTAACTGCTCTTGGTCTTAGGAGATACTTTGTTAATCAACACTCCTAATGCGTTCAAATAGTCCATAAGGGCTTTTCCCCTAGCGGTACGTTCATTTATTTTAATAGTATAAGTTGCCATTTTCTATTTATGTTATTCAATAAAAATCGTTTGACGCTGCAAATATAAGACTTTTTCTTGATACTTCCAAATAATATAAAGAAAAAAGAATAATAATGATAAAAACACTCCTTCGCTGAAGTCGGGATTCCGTGTTTGAGGCGCAGAATTGCTCCAAGGAATAAGGTGTCAAGAAAGATTCACACGTATAGCTGGAACACTACGTGATCATTCTTTTCCATCCTGAGCCTGATGCCATTGAAGATGGCTTTAAGATCTTCATTCAACTGGTCGAATGGTATGGAGTCGAGTACCTGACGGCACTCCTGCATCTTGTTCGCTTCTCGGTACAACTCTGCCTTCATCAATAGTTCTGATCCGGAGTTCCAATTGAACGAATCGATAAATTCGACAACAGTCTTCGAGAAGAACTCAAAATCTTCGTCTGAAGGTTTGGGGGCTTCCTTGCTTCTATGGAAATAGTCGTTGTAGGAATGGATCAACCAATATCGGAGATTATTACGTGTCTTTTCATCCACTCCTTCTGACTGAAACTGTGCGTATGCTTCTTTCCACTCGGGGAAGGTCAGTTCGCCAAGATCGAATGAGTAGCTGTTACCTTCTCCGCACTGATTCTTGCCTTCCTCATAATATTTTCCGCAGCCGGGGCATTTCTGTACTGGAGACACCATAGGAAACATTGGCGCAATCCTTTTGTTGTCGGACCAATAGGTGGCACGGATGGTATTCCCTGAAACCATTGTAAACAGTTCTTTCTTTGTCCCGCAATATGGGCACTTCACGATTTTAGCATTTCCTGGAATCATAGTCTGTTCTTTTTAATTAAACTTTTTGCAGTAAATTTTTGTTGGTGCAAAATTAGGACCAAATAATTGGATTGTCAAGATGTGTGGGGGATTTTTTTGCGAATTTGAGAACTCTGTAGATTTTTAAAGTTAATGACCGTGTAATGAGCTGGTAATGACCATTAATATATAAGAAAAAAGAGAAAAAGACCTCCAACTTTTGGAGGTAAAAAAAGCCTCCAATGATTTGGAGGCGGGAAAAGGTGGGTTTGAAATATTTGGGTCGTTAATTGTTGTCATTGAGCCACGCTTCGAGTTTTATGCGTAGTGTATCCACAAATTGGTATGCTTGTGGCATTAATTCTTCAACGGTTGATAGAGAATGGTTGAAAAAGTCATCATAGTCTCCGGCACTTCGTTTGGAAAAGAGTCGGCTATAGAAACGGCCTTGCTCTGGTGATAGTATTCCTGAAAGGACCACATGCTGGCCGATGCTTTGTCTTACTCCATCATGTGACTTTACATCTATTTTCAGTGAAATGAGCATTGCTGTTGCGGCATAATAGCAAGCATAATACAAACGGTTGACTGCTGTGTTATAAAAGCCGTTTGTTTTATGACTTTCTACTTCCGATAGTGTTGATAGGGCAGTTTCCAAACGATAGCGAACTATGTCGCGACGTTGTTCGTCTGTCAATGAAAGTTTGGTCATATTCTTATGTACTCATTTTCAACGTTTACAAAGAAGGGACTTATATGCTTTCCCCATTCTTGTTTGGGCATGATAATCGGGTTGATGAGGATGCCTGTTTGTAACTCAATTTTGTAAAGAGGTGTAAATATCATGTCTTCATCTTTGTCAGTCAACGATGGTTTATCAACAAGAATCAAAAGGTCGATGTCGGAATTTGGACGAGCATCGCCTCTTGCCTGACTGCCATAAAGACGCACCTCTATGCCTATGGGCAAAGAGCGAAGAGCTTGGCTAATCTCATCTATGATTCGAGACTGTTTCATGATTCTTCATTTTAGATTTAGTGAAAAGTGCGCTGCAAATATACGCAGAATTAATTAAAAAAACAAATTATGTCCTAATTTATGGCGGTTTTTTCTATGATTTATGGAAAAATGGCGAAATGGGTTAATTTTTTCAGCGTTCTTTTTGTGTTTCATATCAAGGGTGAACTCGAATCGGGGAATCGACACGAAAGGGGTATGGTGTTGGTGAGTTTACATTTTCGTCATTTCGACACATAGGAATAGATGTCAAACAAGAAGGTGTGGAAAGGAATTGTTTTGGAACATCTAGGATGCCTGAAAAAATTGGCGATAGGAGGCTCTGGGCATGAATCGGTGGGATTAATCGACAATAAGTTATGAAACTTATACAACTAAGAAAATGCTTCGTAAGGCAAGGTATCGTTTGGTATTCACTTCCGAAATTTATTTCTTTCTGCACCTTCTTTTAATTCGGAATATATGTCAAGAAATCTGTTACAATGGTTGAAACGAACTCGGATGGACGAAGGGATGATCTGGAATACTTACTTCAAGCACCGAAATAAGGAACTGCGTGAGAGGTTCCCACAGATTGGAAGAATCGGTACGAGCAAGACCATCATGACCTATCTTCTGATTCGCAAGTTGACGGATGATGGGCTTAATTTCTATATTTTATCTGAAAAGGATGGCAGGTATCATCCCATACAAGACGAAGACCTCTTCGGCCATTTCTATGTGGAAACCATTCGTTTTGTATTTCCCAATAACCAAGTGGATAGATATACCATCAATTGTTACTGTAGCAGGCGTCTGTGCCGAAATCCATTTATTGAGGTTCCCGCTTTTCATTTTCGAATCAGCTTCAAACAATGGCCGGAGAAAGATGTGATTGACTTCATCGAGCATGTGCCCGAGTTCTTTCCTAAATGGAATCGGGAGATGGGCATCATCGGACACGAAATACCAAAGATACAAAAGAGGAAGGAAATGAACAAGCTGCGAGCAAAATTGATGGGGATGCGATGCCTCGAGTCTTATATCCAGTTGCGTTATCAGGGGCTTTGCGAGATGAAAGACGATTGGATCACTGTGATTGTTCCATTGTGCAATGGGCATGATCTGACTGTCACGACTCCTTTCGTAGACTATATCCCAAAATGGTGGGAAAGGATTGAGGAGATGGTGAAAGCATTTTATGAATATTTCACGGAACAAATTGATAGTGGTCTCATTGTTTTTGGCCCTTTTCCAAAGGAGTTCACTTGCTATTCCAATAATCAATGGTACGACGGTTACTTCACGAGGGTTCAAAACGAAGACTTGGAAGCGCTGACCAAGAAGAAGGGATGGCGCAAATGGTGTCCGATAAGGGTGAAAATTGGTTGACAAAGACTCTTTGACGTTAATGACCGTGTAATGAATCGTTAATGATTCGTTGATGATAATGATAGACCGCATTTCCCCTGCATTGTGGCCTTATTTTGACTTTGTGTAATCGGTTGTTATGGGGGTTCGGTACGATAATAGTTCGATTTTTGCCTTGGAATTTGGAAATGTGAAGTATTTGGTTTATTTTTGGCGTGTCAATGTCAATAATTTTGGTCGTTAAATTCCTTCAATCATTTATGTCATTCTTTCGTCGATCAATAATTCAGAGCGTTTTATCTCTGATCTGTCTGCTTCCAGCCGTTTCGCTGTCACAGACGCAGAACCCGATTTCTGTGGCTGAAAGGTTGGCTGACCACATCATGCAAGATCATAACCATGAACTTTATGAGGACTCCCTCGGCCATTGCCATATCAGAAGCTATTACCAGGAGTGGCGCTATGTCAATGGTGTGTTGGGGCTTGGTATGCAGGAACTTGCAAAGGCTACGGGCAAGGCTGCATATCGGCAGTTCGTGTCGGATAACTTCGCATTCTTCTTCAATCCTAGGATCCAGCAGCGCCTGAAACGGGATTATGACCAAGGTCTGCGGGACTACGGTTATCATCGCTTCTTCACCATGGGCAGTCTGGATGACTGTGGCGCTATGGGCGCCTCGTTGGCACAATTATGGTCGGACGATAGAGGACAGAAAGACTATGCAGACTATCTGGAGCGAATCGCACAGTATATCCTTCACGGACAGTCGCGTATGACAGGAGGCGTGTATAGCCGAGGCAAGGAACCTCAGCGGACCGTGTGGGCTGACGATCAATTCATGAGCCTTTCCTTCCTGACAAGATATGGACAGGTGTCCAATCAGGCTGAATGCCTGGATACGGCAGCCGTTATGGTGGGCCGTTTCCACAAGCTGCTTGCTGACCCAGGCACCGGACTCTATTGGCATTGCTATTATGAAGAGGATGGCGCTCCAGGTGTGGCACATTGGGGACGAGCAATGGGCTGGTGCCTGCTTGCCCAGGCTTTTCTCCTCGATGCACTTCCCGAACAGCATCCGCAGAGGGCCGAGGTGCTTCGTATCTTCCGCGCAAACGTCAGTAGCATCTGCCGCTATCAATCTGCGTCGGGCATGTGGCATCAGCTCTTGGATAAGGCTGATTCGTATGAGGAGACATCCTGTACCGCTATGTTCACCTATGCAGTAGCAAGAGGCGTGAGCGCACATTGGCTCGATGCTTCCTACAAAACCGTGGCATTGCGGGGGTGGGATGCAGTAGCTGACCATGTTGCCAAGGATGGTACGCTTAAAGGCGTATGTGTGGGTACGGGCATAAGCCGTGACCTGCCTTTCTATTACTCGCGCCCTGCACCTGATGACGATGTGCATGGGATGGGTGCCGTTATTCTGGCTGCCCTTGCGGTGAGTGATCTATGATTGAATAAGCTTGTTCCAGGACTATGCAATTCTTTGACGTACAAATAACGACAGATATGGGCGAGATGGTGGTTGTCCAGGTGGCTGCTGGGGACAGGCAGGAGGCTGAGATGACTGCTATTTCGATGGTGGAATCGGGCCATGCGGGCACGGTGGGACGAAGTGTGGTGGATTGCTTTGCGATGTAGCTTTTGTTTACTTTTTTGCCATAAGTGCATATATAGATGCAGAACACATTAGTTAACTTAAACAAATATGCTTATGGCAACAAAGAAAAAGACACCAATGATCACACAGTTGAGAACTCTGACATTCTTCAAGGAGAATGGACGATGGTATTTGGAATGCGAGGAATGGGTGGAATTGATGACGAAAGAGTTTCGCAGGACTCACACCTACAAGAACGAGGCGGGAAAGGTGACGAAGTACAACGAGGTGCAGGACTTAAGCAATCCGCTGGACGACCACACCAAGCATCCTGACTGGCAAGATCCGAGTCGTGGCGAGACGCTGGTGATGGACGATTCGTTCGTCGCGCTGATCGAGCAGAAGGCTTGCGGAGCCGATAGGGTCAAGCTTGACATAATCTCCTACGGATGGGTCAGCAACACTTTCGCCCATTATCTGCGAGAAAAGATTGGCAAGGAGGGCGCTCGCTACACGGCTCGATTTGAGACGCCTTATCCCGAGACATTCCTTCTCAAGCCAGTCTTCAGCTTCCTGTTTGCTGGAACTTACCCGCTTTACATCCACGTGAAGTAAGGAGGGGTAAAAAAGGGCAACAGGGGAGAGCCCGTTGTTCCCTTCGGTCACGTCCGAGCGAAGGCCGAGGGCTCTCTCCTGTTGCTGAATTCCGTTGCGCAGCTTCTTCATGATACGCGACTTGAGGGTGATGGCCACTCGGTCGCAGCTGTAGCTTTTCTGAATAACCAAATTTTGCGGAAGAAAATTCACTTGAACCTTATTTGCATACGCTCGCCCTCCTCGTTATAGTAGGAGAGGAGGAAGTTTGTGGGCTTGATAGTGACGGGCTCGATATGATCCTGGAGATATTTTTGTGCACAGCCGGGCTTGAGAAAGGCGACGGTCAGGTGGTAGATCATAGTCGGGTAGGGGTAGGCGTTGGAGAAGTTGTTTCGGATGGCTCGTGACGTTTCGGCTATTGCTTCGGACTCCACGGAGCATTTGAGCACATCCCTGACTTCACCTGGGAAGTACGATACATCGACGAGTTGTGTCTCGTACTCGGAGATGTCCTTCAGATAGGTCTTCAGTTCCTTCACATCGACATCGTTTTCGAGGTAAGGGAGGAGCGTGACGTGATACTCCATCTCGAGGCCGAAGTAGTAGTTGGCTTCGTCGATGTAGAGGTCTTCGGGAGCTATGGTCTTCTGCAGATCGTCGAGGAAGGCGGGTGTTTCGTATTCGATCATCAGGGTGGCGTAGAACCTTGTGGGGTTGTCGGTCGAATTGTTGCCTCCCTTGTTGAGGAACTCGTCATCGCTTTCACGGGCCATCAGCAGAAAGCCGGTCAGGAGCAGGGACAGCATAAGTGATGATCTTTTAATAGAGGAGTTTGGTGACTTCGGCGGGATTGAGGGCCCATTGGTAGGTATAGGCTTCGTCGGCCTGGTCGGGGGAATCCACTTGGGTGAGGTGCTGGGCATCGGCCTTCAGCTGCAGGAGCTGGCCGACGGAGAGCTTCGACTGGAGTCGGTGAAGCAAGGCTTCGACGGAAGCGCTGTCAGCGCCTCGGATGGTCTGGTCGGTGAATGGCATCTCGAGCCAGTAGATCTCGCGACGTGCCACATCGAGCACACCGAAGACGAGGCCCTTGGAGAGGTTGCTTTCGCTGATGCGAACGGCATGCTGCACACAGGACGGGTCGTAGGCCACACCATTCTTTTCGGACAACTTCATGGGATAGGCCGAATCCATCCAGCCGACGACAAGGTTGGGGGAGAGGGCGCCCGTGGAATAGGCATTGCAGGTGAAGGTGACGTAGGAGGCACCGGCACGCTCCAAGGCGGGAAGCGACAACTCGATGTATTCGGCTGTGCCGACCATCTCAGGGATGGATCGGATGTCGCCTGAATGCTGGGCGCCAGGGCAGGTGAGGTTGAAGTAGGCGCAATCGATAACCTTCTTGTCGTGCAAGGCGATGCGCGCACTCAGGTCCATGTCGAGATGCTGGCGGTGCAGGCCTTTGCCCCACTGCATGAAGAGGCGCACGGAGTCGCCTTCGACGGGGAAACGTGTGCCCATGAGGGCGCAGGATGTGTCCTGGATGGTGGTGGAACGATCGCCCACGCTCACGGGAATGTTGAACAGGGCAGGGTCGATGTAGATGGAACGTGCCTCGGTGGACTGTGCCGCAAATCGTCGTGACATCGAAGCACGGTAAAGGTCGTTGACACTGCGGACCATTGCCTTGCGGGCTTCGTCGTCGTAGAGTGCAAGCAGCTTGTTGGGCTCGAGCTTGTGAGTGACACCGGTGATGGGGCGGGCAAGACGTGTCTCATTGGGGTCGAAGTATGCGTCGGCGGCATTGCCCAGCGAGAGTAAGAGACGCGCGGGCAGACGGTCGGTGATGCCATCGAAGGCAGCAAGCACCTTGTCGCTGCCGAAACGGAGCATCGTGGCAAACAGGCAACGTGCGAAGAGGCCCGGACGCTGCTGGAGCAGGGCCAGGGTCTGGTCGGCATCGTTGGCTGAACGTGCCTTATCGACACGGCCCTGCCAGGTGGAGTAGGTCTGCTTGTAGAAAACGTCGAGGATTTCGGCGAGATGCTCCATACCCTTCTTGCGCGAGTATTCGCCGAGACGGAGGGCATGGATCATTCGTACCCACATGCCGCGTTTGGGGTTCATGACCTCGGCAGCCTGCTGGGCTGACATCGGAATGGCGTTGAGCCAACGGGCCACACGCTGACACGCCTTGCGGTCGTATTTCAGCATGAGCTTCTGCTTCATGTCGGCAGCCGCATCAGCTCCCTTGTCGAGCGGTCCCCACATGTGGTAGTACAGTTTTCGCGCATGGGCCACCAGCGTCTTTGGCTCGATGACCTGCACCTGGCTGGTCTTCTCATACCAGAGATAACGAAGCACATCGGCAGGTGTCTTCAACAACGAGGCTGCTTCGTCAGCCTTCCCTTGTTCGACCAACAGCTTGATGACGAGCATAGCTGTCTCCTTCATGGTGATGGCGGCATCGGCAGGCAGTAGATATTCGTGCAGCAACTGGCCGAGCGAATCCTTCTGCGTGCCATCGAGAGGCGTAGCCGAGCTGAGGAGGGAGGCGAAGACGCGGCGCATATCGGCATCGGTGAACAGGCGCAGTTCCTTGAGCTTGCTTGCCTGTCCCTTGTACACGAAGTCGGCCGTCTCGAAGGGTGTGCCGCAGAAGGGGCAGCCGTTGTAACGCTCGAGGGGGAAGGTGCCATCGGGAATGAAATGCCCGCAAGGCAAGGTCGTTCCCTTGAAGCCTGCCTTCTCACCCCCGAAGATGTTGGCCGACAAGGTGATCAGATGGTCGATAAACGATTCACCTGTAGGTACATTCCAGCCTTTGACGAGGGGCGCCCAGTTGAGATTGACGCCCATCACCTCGTTGATGCAAAGGGTGATCTCGGCAAGCGTGTCGGCGCTGACGGCATTGAGTGCATGGAGCAGTTCTTCGGAGACGCAGAAGCCGTTCTCCTTCAGACGAGCCGTGAATGCCATCACGGGAGCAGTCGACACGGAGTGCATATCGATGTCCTCGCGACGGATGTCGAGAAAGAGGGCACGGTAGCGCAGGGCTACCTTTGTCAGAGTAGTGTTTATCATAAAATATAAAAGGTAATTGAGAGACTGGTGGAGCGAAAGGCTTGCGCCTTAAGCTAAAACTTGAAGTAAGTCTCTCTTGGACCTTTAATTTTTTTAGGGATATTAAGAGATATTTAGGGATATTAAGGGATATTTGGGGACGTTACTTATGCCTCAAGAGGATAGGACCCAAGAAACATACGTCCCTTAAAATCCCTAAGAATCCCTTATTATCCCTAGAATCCTTTGTAAAAAGAGAGGCAATTGAACAGCTGGGTTCTTAAAAAGATAGAAGTAAGCCGTTCTTGGGCCTCTCTTAGGGGTGTTGTCTTATGCCAATTCGATGACCTCGAGGTCCTGCACCTTGCCGGCATCGAGAGCGAAGCGCATGAGGGTGCGATGGACTTGTGGGCCGAAGGTGCCGGCTGCGCCCGGATTGAGCATGAGGGTGGCGAGATGGCGGTCGTACATGGCCCGGCAGATGTGGCTGTGTCCGCACACGAAGAGGGTGACGGGGTGCTGCCGCAATTCGGCGAGGATGTTGCTGGGCCATTTGCCGGGATAGCCACCGATGTGGGTCATCCAGATGCTGACGCCTTCGAGCGTGAAACGCTGGTCCTTGGGATAACGAAGGTGCATGTCCTGTCCATCGGCGTTGCCCCAGACGATGCGGCACGTCTTGCCCGTGGCTTCCAATCGGTCGCAGATGGAGATATCGACGACATCGCCGGCGAGCCATATCTCGTCGCAAGCTTCGAAGTGCTTCAAGTAGCGATCGTCCCACAATCCGTGGGGATCGCTCATCAGGCCGATGGTTTTCATATATCAATCGTTTCTGCGGCGCCAGAAGTTGAAGGTGTCGTCGGCCTCAATCTTGTCCTCGATGTCGTCGGGGAGGTTGTAGAAGAAGTCGTGGCCGGTGATGCGCTCGACCTCATCGACCGAGTAGGCGTACTGCCAGATGCGGCCCTTGCAGTCTTCGTTGGGGAAGATGAAGCCGATGGCGTGGTAGCGGTTGTTCTGTTCGGCGCATATCACCTTGAAGAAGGATGAGGGCACTGCAATCTTGCTCTTCACCATCAGATGGACGTCATCGACAATGGGACCGCAGCAGATCCACACCTTGCCATAGCGGCGTGCCCAGGTGCGACTGAGGCTTTCGACCTCCTCCCAAAGCCCGGCGTTGAGTTCCTTGTTCTGGGGACAGATGTTCGAAGTATAGTAACATTCGTTCATGGCATCTTCGTCCCACTTCATATCGCCCGAGGGTGCCATGTGACCACGTGTATAGCCCGACTTGGTGTAGTCGTGCGTGGTGATCTTCTTGCCTTTTACCAGCGGGTCGGGCTCGAAGTCGCTGTTGCGTTTGCGGTAGGGAGCACGTGTCTCTTCGCGAGTCAGTTCCCATGCCACCCAGTTGGGCTCGTTCCAGACGCTGTTGTAGGAGACGATGTGGCCGGTGTGCTCGATGATCTGCTCCTTCGCGTCGCTTCGCGTCCCGGCAAGTTCAGTGTTGTCGGCAGAAGGATAGATATGGGTCTGCATGTCGGTCGATGCATCGGTGGGAACAGGGGTCTGGGCAATAGGAGGTGTGCCGCCCTGCTCAGTGGGGGGCTGCATCAGACATGAAACAAATAACAATGAACAATTAACAATTAACAATTTGATTGGGAACCGTGGACAATTCTCAATTAACAACTGTATGATGGACCGGGAGTATTTCATTGTATTCGGATTGTTTTGATGCGCAAATATACGACAAAAGTTTGGAATAAAAAATTTTTTGAAGGAAAAATAGTGCATTTGTTTTGCGATTTGCCTGAAAATGCCTATCTTTGCGGCTAATAACAGGTAGTTTTTACATTATGAGCTTAAAGGTATATAAGATATCAGATTATACTCATCGAGTTGAAGAAAAGCAGTTTGAATCAATTCGGCAGTTCCTGTCAAAACATTATGCTTTTCGCAATGAGGATGCAATACTCATAGGCAATTACAACATCGAGGGAGTCGAACTTGATGCTCTGCTTATTGCACCAGGTGGTTATCGGATCCTTGAGTTCAAGAATTGGGGTGGCGACATCATCGCACGTGAGAACGGCTCGTGGACTTCCAACGGCAAGATAATTGAGGGCGGCTCAGGAAAAAAGACTCCCTATGAGCAAATCCGCCAGAACAAAAGCAGGGTGACCAAGGGGTTGGGTACGCTATTGGGTGCAACTCACGATATGGTCTCGGCAGCCATCATCTTCTGGCAAAAATCCAGCATCGGCAAAAGCCAGATATCAAGTACAGTCAGCCTTTGGCTCCATATATTTGATAACCAGCATCTGGAAAACATCCTGGAAGGGATGAACAATTCCAGGCTCACCAATGTTTTTATTCGTTCCATTCCCGAGAAACTGAAAATCGAGGAATTCGATATCGATAAACAGAAAGTCAGCCAATCTGTCCCCGATGAAATTTATGAACCGGAGGCAGCAACCAATTTTTTTGAGGAACTGGAATATGCTTTGCGGAGCGTGCCCGACTATGAATCGGTTTATGATTCATTGAATAGGGTATTCCAGATGAGCCTTAATCAGAAAACTGCGGGATCAAGATTGAATCTGGGAGGTACTTTTGCCAAACTTGACTACATACTGAAAGAGATGCAGGCTTCCAAGGCTTTGTATCGGGCAATCAATGACACAAGAAATCGCCTAAGGAAACGGGACGGGTATTCTGAGCTGGAGCTAAAAGACAATTATCTATATGACCTGAAGAACATCTGCAAATTCATTTCCTTTATATACAATGCCGAGATTCCCAAATCGTTGTCGGATGTATTTCCTGCAGATAGGGAGAAGGCGTCAATAGGATCGTTGGTAGGAGAGTATCTGCGAGTAATTGTTGAACAATGGGATGATGAATATGTGTGGGTACAGACAGAAGAGGATATGGGAGAGGAAACGGTAAAGGTCTGCTATGTACTCAATCGCATCTTCCAGGACACGGATTGGTCGTATCTCAAGGGTTTCTTCTATGCAGGAGCACAGTTGAATCTGATTCGTCCTCGTGTAGAGGAGAATGTCATCTACCCCGAACTAATTATTTTTGAACCGGATTATCTCATAAACATTTCAACGGTAGCACGTTGCTTTACCAATTATGCAGATTCTCCTTTTGTAGATCTGATAAAGAAGATAGAGCCTGTAAAATCAAGTCAGGCTATTGAACTTGGTAATTTCGCCGGCCAATTGCTCGATGAGGAAATACACCAACTGCCCAATACCCATTCCTATAACCAGAGCGTGAAGGATTTTTTCAAGGGACATGCAATTAACCTCTTGTCGGCAGGAATTGATAAGAATTTCCATACGGAAGCACAAAATCAGAAACGCAACATCACCCAAGCCCTGAGAGTGGATCTGCCACCTATGGTATCCCGGTTCAATCCCCGAGAAGGGATGGTCGAACCTTCATTTGTGTCGGAGATGCTGGGACTTCAAGGTCGTATGGATTATCTTCAGCTTGACTATAAGATATTGTTTGAGCAAAAGTCGGGCAGGGGAGCATTCCCCTATGACGATTTCATCAAGCCCAGAAGTACGGAGGAGCATTTGATCCAGTTGACGTTGTATATGCTTCTAATCCGTTACAATTATCGCGAGAGGTACGAAAAGAACAAGCAGGAATTGCACGCTTTCCTTCTATATTCAAAATATAAGGAATCCTTGCTGAATGTGGGATTCTATCCTCAGGAAATCTGCAAGGCCATTCAAGTAAGAAATGGGCTGGCATACGTAGAGAGCCTTTATACGAAGGAGAACGGCTTCCGTATCCTGGAGTCATTGACGCCAGACCTTCTAAATATGAAGAAAGCCGATAATCCTCTATGGGTAAGGTTCCAGCGCCCCCTGATTGAAGAAGTTTTGGCTCCGATGAAAAAGGCTTCAGACCTGGAGAAGGATTATTTCTTCCGATTCATGACCTTCATAGCCAATGAACAGACATTATCGAAGATTGGCAGCAAGACCAAGGAGAATTCTGGCTTTGCTTCCATCTGGTACGATTCGCTTGATGAAAAGAAGCTCGCCGGCAATATCTATGATAACCTGACACTTGTCTCCCCAAATGATATTACCCAGGGAAGCATTGAAAAGGTCATTTTATCCTATTCTGAAACAAAAGAGAATGATATGTCGAACTTCAGAATAGGAGATATTGTCATCCTTTACCCGTATGAAAAGGGGAAGGAACCTGATGCAAGGAAGACCATGGTCCTGAAATGCTCGATTGAAGAACGGACTACCGATAAAATAGTTTTGAAACTGAGAGCTCCGCAATCAGATAGCCGTGTATTTCTCCATGAAAAGGGAAAACTCTGGGCAATAGAGCCTGATTTCATGGAATCCTCGTATAGCTCTCTGTATAAGGGAATGTATGCTTTCCTTTCTGCTCCAAAGACTCGGCGTGATCTCTTGTTGATGCAGAGAGAACCGGAAACCGATGCATCCGTGACATTGAAACTGGATCATGGAAAATTCAATGATCTGGCCCAAAAGGTAAAAGCCGCCAAGGATTTCTTCCTGATCATCGGTCCTCCCGGCACCGGCAAGACATCCTTTGGCTTGATGACCACCCTCCTGGAAGAACTTGCTGAAGAAGGGACATCCGTGCTGCTCCTGTCGTACACCAATCGAGCTGTAGATGAGATATGCAGCAAGTTGAAAAAGGAAGGACTGGATTTCATCAGAATAGGAGTTGAGCAATCGTGTGGCCTTGAATATCGAGATAATCTATTAAGTATCAGAGCCCAAAATTGCCAGAACCTTGACCAACTCAGAGATATCATCCAGAAAGGCAGGATATTTGTAGGAACGACGACATCACTCAATGCCAGCATTTCATTGTTCCGTCTGAAGCAATTCTCCCTGGCAATAATCGATGAGGCATCCCAAATACTTGAGCCCCATCTGATAGGATTGTTGAGCGCACATAATAACGGCGTGCCCGCTATCCGAAAATTCGTGATGATAGGCGACCACAAGCAGTTGCCAGCTGTCGTTCAACAGGAGCCCAAGGTTTCCCGGGTACATAATGTCAAGCTGAACGAGATAGGACTTATGGATTGCAGACTGTCCCTGTTCGAAAGATTACTCAACAAATATGGCAGGGACGATAGTACTACCAGAATGCTGACCCAGCAGGGTCGTATGCACCACGAAATCGCCTTGTTCCCTAATTATACATTCTACGAGAATAGGCTTGAAGAGGTTCCAGGTCTTGACCGGCAACTTGCGAAGCTGCCTTTGGAAGGAATAGGAAGAAATGGCATAGATGACCTGTTGCGCACGAGACGAGTAGTCTTCCTCGATGCAGAACGTCCTCAGCCGATGGTTTCGGAGAAGGTCAATCTGATTGAGGCAGAAATGATAGCAGCTACTGTCCTAAGGATTCTTGAAATGGAAAAGGAAGATTTCAATCCTGATAAGACAGTAGGTGTGATTGTGCCTTACCGCAATCAGATAGCTGCCGTGAGGAGTGCGATAGACAATAAAGGAACTGCAGCATTGCACAATATCACGATTGATACTGTGGAGCGTTACCAGGGTAGTCAGCGCAAGTATATCATTTATGGTTTTACGGTACAGAAATACTATCAGTTGAATTTTCTTACCGGTAACTCTTTCGAAGATGACAAAGGCAATATCATAGACCGCAAGCTGAATGTCGCTATGACACGCGCCGAGGAACACTTGATTCTGGTAGGTAATTCAGAACTGTTGGCCAACAACTTTACCTTCTTCAAACTCATTGAATTCATCCGCAGCAAGCAGGGATTCTTCAAAATCGGCAAGGATGAATATGTTACGGGAAATTTCAAGATCCCCCAATATCATCCGGAAGAACTGTCAATAAGCGATGCGGTATTTTCGGTGTCACCACTTTTCAAGAAGGCATTTGACAAGCATATCGTAACCCCACTGAAGGAAATGTCAGATGATAATTGGCCTAAGCTTGTGATGGGACACGATATGGCGACCAATCTGAATCTGATTGGATATGGCCGCATCAATTTCTCGGACCAATTGCAGATTTTTGGAGGTCTTTCGCCTCAGGAACAGGTACTGTTGTATTGTTACTATATTATGCGTCAGCATTATTGCAGCAGTTGTAACCTGCTTTCAAGTTACAGTGAGTGGCTGAATGTGCAAATCAAAGGAGTTCACGGCAGAGTTCACTTGATAGATATCGGTTGTGGGCCTGCCACGTGCGGTGCGGCTTTTGCTGAGCAATTCCTTGATATGGCACCCAATATGGTCTATACGGGAATTGATGTATCGGCATCGATGAAGAATATGGGCAAGTGTCTCATCGACGAGATGTTTGATGGCAGATTGAACTATCAATGGAAGGAATCCCTCGGGGAACTGAAAAAGGATTTCTGGGAGGGCTGCTCAGAGACCTCTTCACTTGTGATATTCAATATGTCGTATTTCTTCTCAAATGTAAAAGCCGAATTTGCAGAAGGACTGGCAAGACAAATCGTCGAAATCATCAAGACGTATAGCCTGAATAGATATGTTTTCCTTATCCAGCATTCCGAATGTGACCATAACTTGAACTCCTACAAGGTGTTCAGGAGGGTCTTGTCGACTGAAACTCTTGCAATTAAAGAAGAAAAGGCATCCTTCTCCTATCAATTGGGATATAAGGAACAGCATTTGCCTTTCTTCTATGATATCCTGACGAATAAATAAAAGCGGCTTATGGGATTTTCTTGGCAAAAAGTGCCTTTGCAATTGGAGGATTCCGGAGAATGGGTGGAGGCCCAGGCTCCGGAAATCATATCTGCAAGTCGCAGTACCGACATTCCAGCTTTTTATGCCGAATGGTTTTTCGATAGGCTTAAAAAGGGTTATTCGGCTTGGATAAATCCGTTCAATGGCAAGAAAAGCTATGTGTCATATCAGAATACGAGATTCATCGTCTTCTGGTCCAAGAATCCATATCCATTGCTTAGTCATCTCGACCAATTGAAGGAGATGGGCATAGGCTGTTATATTCAGTATTCCCTTAATGATTACGAAAACGAGAGACTGGAAAAAAATGTGCCCAACCTGGATTTCAGGATCAATACATTCAAATTGCTAAGTGAGAAACTAGGTTCAGAAAGTGTGATCTGGCGCTTCGATCCGCTTTTGCTAACGGATGATATTGATATAAATAGCCTGCTGCATAAAATTGAACGTATCGGGAACCAATTATATGGCTATACAGAGAAACTCGTTTTCAGTTTTGCTGATATTGCAATTTACAGCAAGGTAAAGCAGAATCTGATTAATAACGGCATTGAAGCCCGAGAGTGGACGGAATCACAAATGAGAGAATTCGCTCAACGATTAAGTGAATTGAATAATAGCAAAGGCTGGAATTATGAACTTGCAACATGTGGTGAGAAGATAGACCTTGGTGAATTCAATATAAATGCTAATCATTGCATAGACTATAGTCTTATAGCAAGAATAGCCCACGACGACAAACCCCTGTTGAGTTACATTGGTGCAACCATAAAGACCAGGGAAGCAGATCTGTTTGGAAATTATGAACCTTTGCCTGCAGATGCCATAGAATTGCCAAATGGAAGATATATTATCAGGGATAAAGGCCAACGAGATTATTGCGGTTGTATGAAAAGCAAGGATATTGGACAATATAATACCTGCATTCACCAATGCGAATATTGCTATCCAAATACAAGCAAGCAAATGGCTATGATGAATTACAATGAATATTTGAAGAATCCCTATAAAGATACAATAATCGGACTTTAGTGCAAAAAATATGTAAACTTTGAGAAAAAATTTGGCGGGAAATAAAAAAACGATTATCTTTGCACCCAATGAATGGTTCAGAAAGGTTCGAATAGTTCGAAGGGTTCGAATAGTTCATGGAAGAACAGAAGGAACAGATAACACAACCTGAGAAAAAGAAGTCGGGGATAGGGCGCGTGATACGCGTCGCTATCGTTGTGCTGTTGCTGCTCCTTATCGGTTTGCCGCTTTCGCTCTACATCCCGCCGGTGCAGGATGTGGTATGCCGTGCTGTGGTATCGTATCTGAACAAGTCGAGCGAAGACCTGGAGTATAAGGTGGGGAAGGTGCGCATTGGTTTCCCGCTTAAATTGAAGGTAAAGGATGTGGACGTGCTGAAACGCAAGGACGGCACGACACTGGTCCACGTGGGCGAACTTTCGACAGGCCTCGATGATATTCCCATCAGCCAACCCTTCTTTGTGCTGGGCAAAGTACACGTTGATGATGTTGTGATAGGTATGGATTCGCTCACCGAATCATTTGGCATGTCAGGAACGTTGAAGAGCCTTGATGCCGAACGTTTGGAACTTGACCTTGCCAACAATCAAATCAGACTAAAGGAAGGGGCATTGGACAGCCCCGATGTGCGACTCTATCTGGGACCATCGCCACCCGACAGCATCGACGAGGAAAGCAGCGGATGGCACGTCACGGTAGGTAAAGTTGCGGTAAAGAACGGTCGTGTAGGCCTGGATATGAGTGACGAGAGCCTGGCGAAAGCATTGGCGAGCGTCAGCACATCGCCTTATCTCGACTACAATCATCTGCTGGTTTCAGGCATCGACCTCGAAGCCGAAAACATTGTCTATTCACCTGACGTCATTCATGCCGATGTCAAGTACCTCAAGGCACGCGAGGAGAACAGTGGCCTGGAGGTGACCCGACTGGCTGCCAATTTCAATATGGAGGATGACCTCATCACGCTGCATGAAGTCGATCTGGGACTTGGTAATGACGATTATCTGCAAGGCGATGCCGAACTGCATCTGGGTATGCTTGACTCCATCCGTACCGGATACGTCGATGCCGACCTTGTGGCTCAAATAGATTCGGCCAACCTCTGTCGGTTGGCAGCGCCTTATCTGCCCGGACTGCAGAAGCACTGGGTAAATGAGCGCGCCACGCTTGTACTGAAGGGACGTGTTACGCCCGATTCGCTCGACCTGCATCAACTGACCCTGCAGATGCCCCGACATATCGACGTGACAGCCGATGCCGTGGGAACCTCCATCTTCGACAATCAGCAACGTCAGGCTGCAGCCACCATCAAGGGCTCGCTGCGCGATGCCGACTTCCTCCTTTCTGCCTTCGTCGATGAACCCAAGAACCGCTCGTATCGACTTCCAGTTGACCTCGGTCTTGACCTCGAAGGTTCGCAGCGCGGACGCCGATTTACGGCGCGTGCCGATGTGCAGCATCGTGGACACGACATCGTCAGAGCTGACGGCAATTACGATCTGGTCACAGAGGCCTATCACCTTGATGCGAAGATTTGGGGGCTCAACGTCAGTGAGTTTGTGCCCGGAGTCATAGCCGACCGAATGACAGCCACTGCCTTGGCTGATGGTCGCCACCTCGACTTCCCTGGCAAGCGCACACGCCTCGATGCCAAGGTGCAGATCGATACGCTCCACTTTGTGGACAATACTGGACGGCGCGACAGTATCACCGGACTGTCGGCCGAGGCATCGATGCTGGATGGAAACTACGTGGCCGACATCCATTCGACCCATCGTCGGTTGGCGCTCGATACACATCTGGAAGGCATCTTCCTCAAGGACACCATTTCGACCAAGGGATATATCAATCTGCCCGACATCGACCTTGCCAACCTGCCTTTCGGCCTGGCACGTCCTGACCTTGGAAAGATAAAGCTGAACAGCACCGTCGAAGGTTATTACGACTGGGGCGAGAATGCGCATCTGGAACTGAGAATCGATTCGGTGAACTATGTGGATGCCAGCCGATCGGATCACTTCAAGGACATTATCATCGGCCTTAATTCCAGCCCCGGTATGATGGATATCAGCCTGACGGGAGGAGATGCCAACGTGATGATGTGTACCGATAGAAGCATCAAGGACCTGCCTGCCATTGTCGATACACTGATGGTGGAGGTGAATCGTCAATTGGATGGATATATGTTCGACTTCAACGCACTCGTCTCGAAGGTGCCCCAGTTGTCGGTCGACCTGCATATGGCGCAGAACAACCCGTTCTACGATCCCATCGTCTATCACACAGGCTATGAGTTCAGCAGCATCGACGTCATGGCGCTCAATGCCTATCGATTCTCGCTCGATGGCACGATCGTGAACCTCGTGGAACAGACGGGCAGTGTCGATTTCGACACCATCGCCATTTCTGTTCAGCCTTGCAGGCAAGACGTCCAGCGGGATGCCTACGAGTACGCCGTGCATGCCATGCACATTGACCCCAGGGCTTCGAAGACCTACGATATCCACCTGAACGGCAAGTTCATGCCCGACAGCCTAACAGCTGGCATCACCTATATCAATGGTAACTACCTGACCCTTTACGATGCCGAGGCCTCGCTGGCCATTGCCGACGACAGCGTGACCCTGCATCTGGAGAAGGATCCCATCATCTATGAACAGCTGTTCGCGGTGAACAAGGACAATTACCTAAGTGTGATGCACTACAAGGATCTGGAGGTGCGCAAGCCCAATACCAAAGCACGCATCGTCCTTGATGGACCACGTGGGCTGAATGTGCGTCTTTATACCCGCCAGGATACACGCAAGGCCGATGGCAACCAATTGTTGCTCCTTGTGCGCAACCTCGACCTGGCCTACACGACAAAACTGATGCAATGGGAGGGTGGCGATGCCGGCGGCAACTTCTCACTCACAGCTATGGTCAATCTCTATCCCGACAGTCTGGGAGCCCGTTTGCGTTCGGGCATCAAGACGTTCCACCTGGGCGATTACCGTGCCGACACGTTGTCGTTCGACGGCAATTTTGCGATGGCAAAGAATCGTCGCGATGCCGACGGCATACTCATGGTTGACAGCATCGTGAAGCTGAAGGTAGATGCCCGATTGGCCGACAGCGTCAATGTGATGGCCAGAATCGACGAGTTCCCTCTGCCCCTGGTCAATACCTTCCTGCCCAGCAACATCAACCTTTGGGGCAACACCACCGGACGACTGACTATGCTTGGCAGGGACTTTGACAATGCAAAGGTGAATGCCCACCTGACGATGCATGAGGCCGGAGTCATTTATGACGATCTGGATGCCCAACTGAAGTTCTGCGAAGACACGCTTCGCCTGATCAACAATCGTCTTGCCTTCAACAACTACAAGATTTTTGGTGCCAACGCCAATCCCATCAACGTGCGTGGAGAGGTTGATCTCAGCAAGCAGGTGAGCAATCCGGGCATCACCCTCAATCTTACGGGTGACAGAGTAAGACTAATCGACAACAACAAGTTGCGCCTCATGGACCAGTATATCACTGGACGACTCCTTATCAGTCCGAATATCCGTGTGCGCGGTACGCTCAACAGGCTTGACGTCAGTGGCTCGCTACGTGTGCATTCGGGTACGAACCTAAGTTACTACATGTCGGACGACCCATTGTCGGAAAACAGCAGGATTGACGACATCGTCGAATTTGTCAACTTCCGTCAGCAGGACCGCGAGATAGCTATGGCAGGCATGCGTCGCCGTCAGCCGCTGCAGGACCAGGCCGACGAAGGCATGAAGGTGCGTCTCGGCATCGATATAGACAAGGATATGAAGGTCACGGCTTTCCTTGACCAGGAGAACAACAAGGTGGACATCGTGGGCGGTGGCAGCCTCAATCTGCAGACCGACAACCAGGGAGAGTTCATCATGAACGGTACCTACGACATCATCAGTGGAAAGGTGGACTACAAGTTGCCGATTCTGCCGATGGTCAAGACTTTCGACATCAACAGCTCGAGTCTCGTCAACTGGACGGGCAGCGAGCCGAGCGATCCGGAAATCAACATCGTGGCTTCGGAGGAAGTGAAGGCCACTGTCAATACTGACAACAAGACGAGCCTGGTTAACTTCATCGTCACCATTGCCATAACCGGTACGCTTGAGAACCTACATATCACCTTCGACTGCAGCGCTGCCAACAACAGCACCATCAATTCAGGCATCGCATCACTTGACGATGACGAGCGTTCGAAGGTAGCCCTTATCCTCTTGATATCGCAGACCTATACAGGTCCGGGAAGCAGCAGTTCGGCAGGTCTTGGCGTTGCCAATGCCGCACTCTCGTCGATGATCAACCGCCAGTTGGAGTCGCTCATCGGCAATATGAAGGGCACGACTATCGACATCGGTGTCGATATGTACAATACCGAGACTGGTGGAGCACGCACCGATTATTCGGTGAAGGTGACCAAGACACTTTTCAATGAACGTGTGCGTGCCTCCATCGGAGGACAAATGAGCAGCGGCGGAGATGTCAACCGTAACAATGGCGCACAACTTGGTGATATGTCGCTCGAATACCTGATCAAGAAGGATGGTTCGCACTACATCAAGGTCTATCGTCGAACCAATTATGAGTCGGTACTCGAAGGCGAGGTCGTTGAGGCAGGTGCCAGTTACATCCAGGAACGTTCGGGCTATCGCTTCAAGCAGCTCCTGCTTCCTAACAGTCGCAAGCGCCAGGCCCGCATCGAAGAACACCTCCGTCAACTCCGTCTGCAGGAAGAAGAGGAGGAGAACAACGAAACTCCGGCCGACACCGACGACCCCCAAGCCATTTCAAAAGAATCCCCAGCCATCACAAACGAAAACAATGAAGCAGAAAAGAAGTCAGAATAGTCTCTTGTGGTCATTGTTGCCTCGTCGTTGCAATGGCCTGACATCGCTGTTGGCCCTGGCCCTTCTGACCATTGGCCTCACGGCATGCAGCATCACCAACAGGCTTCCTGCTGGTGAGGTGCTCTATACGGGTGTGTCGAAAATCAATCACAACAAGGTCGATACGGTCGATGATCTGGTCAAGGAAGCCCTGGCCACCAAACTGGAAGTGGCGCCCAACAGTTCGTTCCTGGGTTCGGCCTATCATATCTCTCCATTCCCCATAGGATTGTGGATCTACAACGGACTCTATCCGAAGGAGGAACGCGGATTCCGTCATTGGTTCTGGAAGCACTTCAAGAGTGATCCTACGCTTGTCAGCCAGGTCAATCCCGAACTGCGTGCCCATGCGGCCGAAGCAGCACTGAAGGATGAGGGCTACTTCGATGCCTCGGTCGATTTCGATACCATTTACAACAAGAAGGATTCGCTCAAGGCGAAGATAGCCTATACGGTCAACTATGCGCATAAATCGCACTTCGGCACCATCACCTACATGCGCAGCCCGTTCCCTCGCATCGACAGCATCGTGAGCCATACGCTCGACAAGAGTCTGCTCAGAAGCGGTGATCGTTTCTCGTATACCAATCTGGATGCAGAGCGAATCCGCATTGCCGATGTCCTGAAGGATTCGGGGTATTATTTCTTCGAACCGAAATTCGTCAAGTATTATGCCGACAGCACGCAGCATGGCAACACGGTGAACCTGCGCGTGATGGTAGGGTTTGGCGCCGACCAGAAGGCTTTGGCTCCCTGCACCATCGATTCGGTACACTTCACGCTCGATTTGGGAGCAGGCCTTAGATCACAGCATTTCGACACATTGCGTTACCTGACAGTGGGTTGGAATGGACCAAGACCGATGATGAAGACACGACACTTGCGACGTTCGTTGGGATTCCGTCGCCATGCATTGTTGACTCCCAAACGAATTGCGATGTCGAAGGAACTGATTTCGCGTCTCAATACCTTCAAGTATTATCCGATAGAAACTGAGATCATACATCTGGCAGGTGACTCGTTGACACGATCGTTCAGCCGAGTGCAGTTGGAAGAGGGGCAGCATCTGCGTTTGGGACAGGATACCACCAGCGTGCGACTCCACATCAATGCCACCTACGATTATCCGTGGACGGGAACCACCGAAATCGGAGCCGTCTATAAGGACAATAACCAGGCTGGACCAGGTGCCACATTCAAGGCTATGCGACGCAATCTGTTCGGCGGTGGAGAAAAACTCACCTTCCAACTCGACGGTACCTACGAGTGGAGCACTGGAAAGAATGCGAGCGCTGGCAACAAGATGAACAGTTATGATCTGGGAGGCAAGGTCTCGCTTTCAGTGCCACGACTGCAAATTCCCCATTATTTCCGACCGGTGCGCGAGAAGCCCGTCTCATCGACCTACAGTGTCTCGATCGACTGGATGCGTCGTGCAGGATGGCTTGATATGGTGAGGGCAAGCGGTTCGGTTGAATACGGGTTTGGTCTGAACAAGTATAATTCAATGACCTTCACGCCTTTGAAACTTTCTTACGTTTCGGCGTTCAACAAGACTGATGCCTTTGAGGAAATGATAGGACGATACCAAAGTCTGGAGCACGCTTTTGAGAACCAGTTCATTCCTCAGATGGAAGTGACCTGGACCTTCGACAACGCCACATCGACATCGACGCGTCCGCACAGGGAATATGCGAAGGTGACACTCGCCGAAGCAGGTGGCATCACCGACGTGCTGATGGGACAGATGGGTTCGCATCGCGTACAAGGCGAACGTCAGCTGTTCTTCCTGAAGTTCTCGCAGTTTCTGAAGGCCACGGCTGAGTTCCGCTATACGCACACGATTGATGGCGACATCAAGTTCGCCAGCCGTATTCAGGGAGGTGTCGGCTACGCATACGGCAACTCGGAGGATTTGCCCTACAGTGAGCAATTCTACATCGGAGGTCCCAACTCACTGCGCGGTTTTTCGGTGCGTGGTGTCGGCCCTGGTAGTACCAAATGGATATCGAAGTTTGGCGAAGATGAGTATTCGTACCTGCAGCGTGTGGGTGACATCAAGTTGGAAGCCAATGTCGAGTTGAGATTCCCGATAGCAGGTGCTTTTCATGGAGCATTGTTTGCCGATGCGGGCAACGTGTGGAGATTGCGGTCCACCGATTTGACACCGACGGAGTACGATTTTTTGAAGAGTCAAATGGAACCAGAAGATTATCAGGAATTGGTTAACATAATGAAAGCCTACTCTGAAGGCGAGCAAATCGGCCGGAACTTAGTCGACCAACTTGCTTTCGACGTTGGACTGGGCTTCCGTCTGAACCTCGACATGTTCATCATCCGTCTGGATATCGGTGTTCCAATCCATGACCCGAATGATGTGGACGAAAGTTACTTCAACTGTCGTCATGCCTTGCTTAAGAACCTCGGTTGGAATCTGGCCGTGGGCTATCCATTCTAATACATTATATAATATGTTACAGAAATTCGCTCGAATCTACACCATCGTAGTTTCCATCTTCATCCTTGCTGCACTCCTGGGTGCAGGGTATTGTTTCTTCGGCATCGGCTCGATGGCAGGTGCCGTGGGTTGTATCTTTATGGCAGTCCTCTTTGCGCTCATGCTCTTCGTGACGCGCGCGTTTGTGAAGCAGAATACCAAAAAGAAGAAGCAATCGCGCTTCAGATAAATTCGTATGAAAAGGCTTCTTGCGTTCTTCGCGCTTTTCGTATTTTTGGGCCTTCAACGGGCTGACTCCCATACGTTGTTTGACTCAGGACGTTCCGCATATCGCATCGTGGTCGCAGACGACGCTTCGACCACCGAACGCTATGCGGCTGAAGAACTGCAGTATTGGCTGAAGCAGGTCGGAGGTGCGAACCTGTCGATTGTCGGTGAACGGAAAGGCACGACCGGCAAGCGCATCCTGGTCGGTTATGGCAACGAGGTGAAGCGCCTTGTCAAGACAGCGCGTCCGAAAGCTGATGACCAGGGTTTCGTATATGGCAACGTGGGAGGAGATGTCTATATCTACGGAGGTAAGGAGATGGGTACGCTTTATGGCGTTTACACCTTCCTTGAGAACGAAATGGGGTGCCGTTGGTACACCAAGGATTTCTCTTACATCCCTCGCAAGAAGAAATACGAATTCGACAAACTCTATGACAAGGAGGAGCCGGCTTTCCTTTCACGCGATCTATATTACTATGATGCGTTCGATGCCAAATGGACATTGCGCAACAAAACCCATGGACGCAAGAATAGTTTGAAGACGAACCACGGTACAATCCAGGTGCCCAGCGAGGCTTTCTGGTCGGTGCATACCTTCAATAAGCTTTGCAAACCGGATGTCTATTTCAAGAAACATCCCGAATACTTCAGTTTGCGCGGTGGAAAACGCACCACCGACCAACTTTGCCTGTCGAACAAGGATGTACTGCGTATCTGTATCAGTCGCATCAAGGAAGTGATGACCAATTATCCTTACTTCCTCATCTATTCGGTGACGCAGAACGACAACCAGAATCCCTGCCAGTGCAAGGAATGCAAGAAACTGGTGAAGAAATATGGTGGTGAGTCGGGTGCAATGCTTTGGTTCGTCAACCAGGTGGCAGCTGCCGTCGAGAAGGATTTCCCCGACAAGTACATCGGCACTTTCGCCTACCAATACACGCGCAAGGCGCCCCAGGGCATCCAGCCTCGGCAGAATGTGGTGATACGTCTCTGTAGCATCGAATGCTGCTTTGCGCACACCATCGGCGGATGTAGGCAGAATGCAGCGTTCCTCGAAGACATAAAGGCTTGGAGTCGCATTTCTCCACACCTATATGTCTGGGATTATGTGACCACTTTTCAGCAGTATCTGCTACCTTTCCCCAACATCCCGGTGCTCAAGAGCAATCTGCAGACGTTCCGCGACAACAAGGCCATCGGCGTGATGGAGGAGGGGTCGTACGATGTCCCGGGCGGCGATTTCGCCGAACTGAAGGCCTATCTGCTTGCCAAACTGATGTGGAACCCGGATGCCGATGCCGAGGCCATTATCGACGAATTCATCAAGGCGTATTACGGCAAGGCAGCGCCTAGGATGAAGGAGTATCTGGCGCTCGTGAATGGACTGGTAGGCAAGGAGACTCACCTCACATGCCAGACGAGCATCTATCACGGCAGGTCCACCTACACCGATGCCTTCATCAACAAGGCACTTGCCATCCTCTCCAAGGCCGAGAAAGATGCAGAATCAGAAACCATTCGTGACCGTGTGCGGCTACAAAAGATGGTGCCTGCATATATGCAATGCCGTGTTATGACCAAGGCCGGTGGAAAGTCTGGCAGTTATGAACTTATCAAGAAGATGGCAACCAAGCACAAGATAGACCGCTTCGCAGAAGGTGGTTCGCTCAAAGACCCGAAAGCCTTCTACGATATGATGGATAAGTACGGAAAGTGAAAACACGTTTTACTATGATAATCAAACATTCCTTTTATTAATATTTCTTCGCCATGAACAAAGTGTTATCATTGTTGATTTCCCTTATGCTGCTGTTTGGGTCAGCCCAATATGGAAAAGCACAGACCAAGTCGGATGACAATCGCCCCAAGGTAGGACTTAGTCTCTCGGGAGGAGGGGCCAAGGGTATGATTCATATTGGTGTGCTGAAAGTTCTTGAGCGTGCCGGAATCCCTGTGGATATCGTCACGGGTACATCGATAGGCGGCCTTATCGGTGGACTCTACAGCATGGGCTACACTCCCATGCAGATAGATTCGATGGTGAGGGCGCAGGATTGGATGTTCCTGCTCTCTGATGAGGAATATTCGGAACGACAGACGCTCGACGACCTCGAGATGAAGAACACCTATTTCTTCAGCCGTGGCGTGACGGTCAACTCGAAGGATAAGGCTGCCAAGGCAGGCGTGCTGCGAGGAAAGAACCTGGCGACGCTCTTTTATCGCTTGACCAAAGGATATCGTGACAGCATCGACTTCAACGCTTTGCCTCGTGCTTTTGCCTGTGCGGCCACCGATGTCATTTCTGATAAGGAATATGATTTTCATAGCGGTCATCTTGCCCAGGCCATGCGTGCAACGATGGCGATACCTGCCGCTTTTGCGCCAGTGAGAAAAGGCAATATGATTCTGGCCGACGGTGGTATGAAGAACAATTATCCTGCCGATCTGGCCAAGGAGATGGGTGCTGATTATATCATCGGCGTGCGTTTCCTCGGCGATGAACCCGATCCGGACAAGGTGGCAACAACCTTCGATATGGTGAGCCTTTATATCGGTATGAGCACGGGCAACAAGGTTGAAGAGAATATGGCAATGACCGACCTCTTGATGATGGTCGATCCTCGTCCATACGGCACCATCAGTTTTACGCCCGAGGCTGTCGATACGCTGATACATCGTGGCGAGGAGGCTGCCATGGCGCATTGGGATGAACTTATGGAGCTGAAGAGTAAACTGGGACTGTCGCCTGACTATAAAGTGCAGCCTGTGGCTCATCAGGAGATGGAAGCAATGGATGCTGCCACCCCTGTGAAGGAGTTCCGCTTTGAAGGAATCAACAAGTACGATGAACGATTTGTCCGCGCGAAATACCATCTGAAGAAAGCCGACAGCATCGACATCAACACGGCTGAGCAGATTGCCAGTACACTGAGAGCAGATTTCCTCTATGATGACATCGATTACCAGTTGAACTACGAGGGGCAGCAGGTGGCCCTGTTCACTGCGGGAACACGTCAGACGGCACGATTCCATGTGGGTGGACGTTTCGATAACGAAGAGATGGCAGCAATCAATCTTCGTATGGACGTTCCTATGCGTGTCAAGAAGCCCTTTATGATGTCTTTCTCATTGCGTCTGGGCCGTCGTGTAAAGGCGAAGGCTGAACTGATACACCAGTCATTCTATTCCACGAAAGGACGACTGTCGTACGAGTATGGCTACAATGACATCAGCCTGTATTACAGGGGAGACAAGATGGGCAACGGAACCTTCAATTATCATGCCGTCGATTATTCGGTCGTGGAGTTCCATTTCCACAAATTCGACTTCAGGTTGGGTGCCAAGTGGGAGTATTATCACGTTGGCGATATGCTCACCAACATCCATTATGACGAAGTCAGAAACCTGACCTCGGTGGCAAACGAGAGAAACTACAGTTACTATGCCAGAACACGTTTTGATACCGAAAACGACTGGTATTTCCCGACACGTGGTTCGTACTTCAAAGCAGGTTTCGCCTACTATACCGACAATCTCGCGGCCTATAACGATCATATAGGTTTCTCGGCCGTTGATGCCCAGTTCCGCACTTCCATTCCTTTTGGCAGTCGTCTGTCCATACAACCCGGTACCTTCGGACGTCTGCTGTTTGGCACCGACATTCATCGTGTGCAAGGTAACGTGATTGGTGGAAATTACTTCGGACGTTACCTTCCGCAGCAAATGCCATTTCCTGGTATCGGACATGCCGAAGTGGCTGAGAATGCATTTGTTGCAGCTCAGTTGAAGGGCCAGCTTCAGGTTATGAAAAACGGATATTTGGTGGCTAAGGTCGCAGCAGCACAACAGGCTGACAAAATTAAAAACATTATGTCAGCCCATACAATGTGGGGTACAGAAGTGGGTGCTGCCTATCAGACCTTGCTAGGACCGATAAGTGCCGATCTGGGTTGGAGCAATCGTACGAAAGAGTTCCGATTCTACCTTAGCCTTGGTCACACGTTCTAAAACTTGTCTGCATAGTATTTCCAGCCGTATTCCTGGCGCATCTGTTCAAAGATCTTGATGGAGGAGATTTGAGAGAAGAGGTCGATGCAGGATCGTATCATCTTGATGTCGAAACGTGAGAAGATGTCGAAGATGGAATGATCGTTCTGCAGAATTGCCTCGCACATCTTGAGCAGACGTTTACGGAGCATCGGATGGTTGATGTAGATGAGAGCCTCCGTTTCGTCGCGCAGACTGTAGTAGAAGGTGGGCAGGTCGCGGTCGGTCTTCATCTGCGGGAAGAAATAGTTGACCCAACGTGTGCGCTTGCTGCCTGAGCGAATTTCGGTCATAGCGCGATGGAAAGAGGTGTGATCGACGTTCGGGTCGGTGCCTCCTTGTTGGATGGCCAGGAAGCGCTGTAGGTTATGGCGCTCGGGCCAACGGCTCAAGACGATATTGGCGAGCATCTCGTTGTCGCCTTTGCCATATTCGATGAGGAATTTCTCGATGACACGCTGTGCCTCGATGCAGCCGAGCATAGCAAATTCAATGAGGCTTGCGCGCAACGTGCGGACAGTGAGCGGATCCAAAGGCTTATCACTGTTGAGCAATTCCTCGCATTTCGGTATGTAATATCCTTGCATGAAGCCATCGTCAAGGCTCATGCTCATCAGTCCATAATTGGTTAACACGGGAGTGCCATCGACCAAGTCGGCAGTACTCTCGTGTACTGGCATGGCCTTGGGGTTCTTCTTGAAGGCATCAAGCAACTCGACGTCATGAGGCGTCTTTTCAATGTTCTTCTCAAGATACATTCGGTTGATTTCTTGGATCGACTTCATAGTTTCTAGGTTTTGTTCGATGCTCCAGGACTGACTGGACTGAAGTACCGAGGGTGAATTAATGGCTTTGAAATCTCTCGCTATCAGTTTGCGCTGCAAATATATGGCTTTTTGAGGAAAGATGCAAATTTTTGCCAACTTTTTTTCATTTTTTATATAATCTTGTTGTTAAATCGTCGAAAACTTGAAACGCAGGCCATCGTTTGAGATAGCCTGCGTTGTCATAATGTGGAAGGATGATTCAGAAACGTACGCCCATTTCGACAGAAACCTCAGTCCAGTTGGTGTCGAGTGTGCGGTCGTGGACATAGCCTACACGAGGTTGAAACCATAGGTTCTTGTGGATTTGGATGTTGGGGCTGATGGAATAAATCGACCTTGTGCTTCCCCAGCAGGCATCGTCCTGATAAGCATCGTACTTGAGCCAAAGTTTGAGCCAATCGTTGAAGGGAATGCCGAGTGTTGCATACCAGCCCTGTGCCTCTCCTGCACCCGACCATTCGCCGGTAGCGGCATTGTAGTCGCTGATCTTGTGGCCGGTAGAGTGGGCGTATTCAGCGCGTGCTGTCCATTCGTTGACATCGTAGAATGCCGAGATCATATAGCGATTGCGGGTGACGGTGACGTTGTTGGCCTTGTGGTCGCCCGTCCAACCATAGAAAGCGAGATAGAAACCCTTGATGGGTTGCAGTTGGAAGGTGCCCGAAATGTCCTTCTTGCCGTTTGCGTCACCAGTGTTGATGGTTTGACCGTTGGACAGCATGAGCTGGTAGTGGACGAGACGATGCTGGTCCTTGCCCATTGGGAAGAGGTCGCCTTGTATCTGGATGCCCTGGTCACGACCGCCACCGTTGTCGGTGCCGATGTAGTCCGATTGGGCCGCAAGTTTCTGGGTAATCAAGGCGTAGGCACCATCACGGTATTCGAACGGATTGTAGGGATTCTCAAAGCCGAACACGCGAATGAACTGGCCAACCTTCACGCTGAATTCGGGATATTTCTTCCACTCCATCCAGAAGTCCTTCATGTGGAAGGCGGCATTGGCGAGTTGCACCTGAACAAGGTAGTTGAAGTGCTTGAAGACAGAACCGCTCACGTAGAGACGCACGTTCTTCTGTTTGAAGCCGTCACCGTTATGTGCACCTTCCTGGCTGCTGTAATAATAGCCCGACATGTAATAACCTCCCACTTTCGGGGCAGTGGCGAAGTCGGTCACTGTACGTCCATATTTGTATTCCATCTCACGGTCGGCACGACGCATGCCACGTTCGATGGCTTGGTTGATGGGAGTGCCGAGAAATCCGGGTTCGTGGGTCTCTTCGGTGGGGAACTCTGTCTTGGCGGAATTGGCTTCAGGCGCATTTTCTGTAGTGATTTCTGCGTAACTCGCTAAAGCAGGCAGAAAGGCCAAAGTGATTAATAACGATGTTTTCATTTTGTGTATCGGTTTAAGATGAAGTGAATGGCGTGTGGGGCGTATAGGTAGTTGTGAAACGTTTGCAAATATATAGTTTTTTTAGGTATTCTCAAAGTTTTGTCGGTGAAAAATCACTAAAAGTCCTTTTTTTCTTGGGAATTCGCGGAAAATGCATTATCTTTGCGCCGTATTTCATCCATTTGTGACGATAATATGATAACAACCGACGATATTGTGCTGATGCGCAAAGCCATGGCACTCGCTCAAAAGGGCGAGGGCGCAGTAAATCCCAATCCGCTTGTGGGTGCACTCATTGTGCGCGATGGAGAAGTCATTGCCGAGGGTTATCACGAGCGTTATGGCGATTTGCATGCCGAACGAAATGCGTTTGAGGATGCAGCCCGGCGTGGAGTGGATTGCAAGGGTACGACGATGTATGTGACCCTTGAGCCTTGTTGTCATTATGGCCATCAACCTCCTTGCACCGATGCCATCATCGAACATCACATCGGTAGAGTGGTTGTGGGTCTGCGCGACCCGAATCCTCTTGTTGCCGGTAAGGGCATCGAAAAGCTGATGGCTGCCGGTATCGAAGTGGAGGTGGCAGATAGTCTTGAGAAGGAGTTGCGCTATCAGAATCGTGTCTTCTTGAAGTATATCACCACGGGTATGCCTTGGGTTGTGATGAAATATGCCATGACACTTGATGGCAAGATCTGCACCCGTAGGGGTGACAGCAAATGGGTGTCGGGCGAAGAGGCAAGATTGCGTGTGCATTATCTGCGTCGTGAACTGACGGGCATTCTTTGTGGTATTGGCACTGTGCTGAGTGATAATCCATCGCTGACAACACGCATCGCGAAGTATCCAGCGGCTCGCAATCCCATTCGCATCGTTGCCGATCGCCATGCTCGCTTGCCCCTTGTAAGCAACTTGGTGCGCACAGCCAAGGAAGTTCCTACTGTCGTGGTTTACGCCGAGGGTGCCGACCTGCATCGATTGGCACAACTCAATCGTGCTGGTGTCAAGACATGGTGCTGCAACACACCGCAGGACCTGCTTGTACGAGCAGGAAAGGAAAAGATTGACGGCATCCTACTTGAAGGAGGAGGCACGCTGAACGAATCCTTTATTCGAGAAGGGCTTGTTGATGAAGTCTTTGCTTTTATTGCTCCCAAGATTGTTGGTGGTGCCGATGCAAAGACTCCCGTTGAAGGCCTTGGTCTTGCCAAGATGGCACAGGCATTGAGGCTCGAGGATGTGAAGGTCGAAAGATATGGCGAGGATTTGCTCGTCAGGGGATTGGTTTCGAAGGACTCGGAATAATCGAGATAATCGGAGTTCTCGGAATACTCGGAGTATTCTGAATAACTGGAATATGTTCACAGGAATAATCGAAGAAGTGGGCCATGTGAAGGCCCTGCATAGAGGAGCCAAGAGTTTCACCCTTGAGGTGGAAGCTGACGTAGTGGTGCAGGATGCCCAGGTGGGCGACAGCATCGCCACCAATGGCGTATGCCTCACGGTGACCAGTCTCAGCGATCATGGTTTTACTGCCGACGTGATGCCCGAGACAGTGGAACGTACGGCATTGGGACAGTTGAAGCCGGGGAGCCCCGTAAACCTTGAACGAGCTTTGTCATTGCAAACCCGATTGGGCGGACATATCGTCTCGGGGCACATCGATGGAACTGGACGAATTGCGTCACGTCGTCAGGACGATACGGCACTTTGGCTCACTGTGGAGTGCGACAGCAAACTCCTCCGATATATAGTCGAGAAGGGAAGTGTGGCATTGCAGGGTGTCTCGTTGACCGTGGCTCGTGTCGATGAGCGCAGTTTTTCGGTTTCCCTGATTCCCCACACCCAAGGTGCCACTACGCTCTACAGCGTTCGTGTTGGCGATCTTGTCAACATCGAGACCGACATCATTGCCAAGTATGTCGAGAAGCTTCTTGGCAAGACCCCCGATGACAACATTATGGACAAACTTAGGAATAACGGATTCCTTTAGAAAATCTAGCATCTCTAGAGCCTCTAGAATATCTAGATAATCTAGAACATCTAGAATCTCTAGACAATCTAGAACATCTAGACAATATAGCTAACTTAGCATCCCCCAAAAGTAGAAAATAGAATGAATCAATTCAACACCATAGAAGAGGCCATCGCCGCCCTCAAGGCAGGCAAATGCATAGTGGCATTGGATGACCCCGATCGTGAGAATGAGGGCGACCTCATCTGTGCGGCAGAGTTCGCTACCACCGAAAACGTCAACTTCATGGCATCAGAGGCCAAGGGTTTGATTTGTATGCCTATGAGCCGCGAAATCTGCGAGAAACTTGCTTTACCTCAGATGTGTGCCAACAACGGAGACAATCACCTTACAGCATTCACGGTCAGTATCGATCACCGTTCCACTTCGACGGGTATTTCGGCAGTGGAGCGTGGCATCACAGCCCGTGCAACGGTTGACGATAATGCCAAGCCAATGGACTTCCGTCGTCCAGGTCATATGTTCCCACTTCAGGCACGCGATGGAGGTGTGCTGGTACGAACGGGCCACACCGAAGCCACGGTCGATCTCTGTCGCCTCGCCGGACTGAAGGAGTGCGGCCTTTGCTGTGAAATCATGCGTCCAGATGGTACGATGATGCGTACCACCGAACTACTGGAATTCGCAAAGAAGCACGATTTGGTGGCCATCACCATTGCCGATCTCGTGAAATATCGTCGCCGCACCGAGAAACTTGTCGACCAGGTCACCGATGCCGAACTCCCCACTCGCTTCGGTACCTTCAGGGCTTACGGATATGTGAACCGTGTGACTGGTGAACATCATGTGGCTCTTGTCAAGGGAGATGTCACGACCGATGAGCCTGTGCTCTGTCGTGTCCATTCAGAATGCCTCACAGGCGATGCCTTCGGCAGCCTGCGTTGCGACTGTGGCGAACAGCTGGCCGAGGCTATGCGCCGCATCGAGAAGCGTGGTCGTGGCGTGTTGCTCTACCTGCGTCAGGAAGGTCGTGGCATCGGTTTGATCAACAAACTCAAGGCGTATCGTCTGCAGGATCAGGGCATGGACACTGTGGAAGCCAATTTGGCGCTGGGTTATGCTGCTGATTTGCGAGAATACGGCACCGGAGCATCGATCCTTGCTGACCTCGGCATCCACGAACTTATCCTTATGACCAATAATCCTGCCAAGATAGAAGGTCTCGATGGTTTCGGACTCAAGGTCGTTGGCCGTGAGCCAATCGAGATGACGTGCAACGAAAAGGATGAGTTCTACATGTACACCAAGTATGCCAAGATGGGACATTTGCTCCACGTCAAGGATTTGCGTAAAAAATATAAAGATATCAAACAATAGAAAGATTATGAAAAGAATTGAAGGTAACCTTTCAGCCGCTGGCCAGAAGATAGGCATCGTGGCTTCGCGTTTCAACGACTTTATCGTCAACCGTCTCATCGGTGGTGCCGAAGACTGCTTTGTGCGTCACGGTGGCAATAGTGATGATCTCACTTTGACATTCGTGCCCGGTGCATTCGAGATTCCGTTGGTAGCCTTGAAGATGGCCGAGTCGGGCAAATATGATGCAGTGGTTTGCCTCGGAGCAGTGATTCGTGGCGCTACTCCCCATTTCGATATGGTTGCCAACGAGAGCGCTAAGGGTATTGCAGCAGCAAGCCTCCGCAGCGGTGTGCCTGTCACCAATGGCATCCTCACTACCGACAGCATCGAGCAGGCCATCGAGCGTGCAGGAACCAAGGCTGGTAACAAAGGCGCCGACGCCATGATTTCGGCGATCGAGATGGTCAATGTGGTGAAGGGGCTTTGAGGCAAATGTATTATCATTAATCTTTTTTAGGATAATGGAAGAAAGAAGTCACATTGGTGCCTCAAGCGTCCAGTTTGTCAATGATTTGGTCAAGGACGTGTGCCTCAAGGGCAAGTCGCTGAAGAACTATCGAAGCGATGTGGGACGTTTTTTCCCGGGGAATGGTGACATCTATGGTCAAATCGAGGAATTTGTCGATGCTGTCGCTTCCGTAAAGAGCGGCAAGACAGAGGTTGATGCAGCGTTCCTCGAGCTTCGTACCCTCGCCCAGCATATCTATTTGACGAGCGACACGGTGAATGCCGTAGTCGAGCCCCTCCGGTCGTTGATTCAGAAGCCGGAACCTGTCGTTGTCAAGCAGGGAACAACCAGCATAACGACACAAAAACCAAAAGCCCAAGTGCCTGCAAAGAAGGGCAAAAGCAAGAAGATGCTCTACATCGTGCTCTTCCTGATAGTCGTTGCAGTGCTGCTGATTCTTTACTTTAATTCGAAGTAATTATTTCGATATGGAAGCGTTCAATGAGCTTTATTCGCTGATAGCCAGTCCCAACATCAATCTGGTGGGTGCCATCTACAAGTTGCTGCTTAGTTTCGTGCTCGGTGGCGTGATAGGACTGGAGCGTCATCACAAAGGCCAGTTCGCCGGCATGCGTACCTTCTCGCTGATTTGCATGGGTGCTACTATGGCGATGCTCGTGTCAATCTACATTCCTCAGGAATATCTTGGTTTGAAGAACGGAGACCCTGGACGTATTGCTGCCCAGGTGGTATCGGGCGTAGGTTTCCTGGGTGCTGGTGCCATCATTCAGATGAAGGGCTCGGTGAAGGGACTCACCACTGCTGCCGGCATTTGGATGACCGCCTCCATCGGTTTGGCCATCGGAGCCGGTATGTACATCATCTCCACGGTAGCAACGTTGCTCATTATCTTCGTGCTCTCGTATGCCGACCGTTATGTGACGCGCTTCATTCGAGCAGGCGAAAGCAAGATTATCCGTGTGAAGGTGAATGGCATCATAGACGATGTGGCTACACTTCGTGACTTGCTCAAGCAATATAACATCCACATTTCGGACGAGTTCCTGCGCTACAACTTCACCGAGAAACAGACCATCATCAATTTTGTGGTCGTTTCGTATGGGAAGCCCAACTATGTGGCCCTCTTCAACGAAGTCCAAAAGACGGGTAATGTTGCATCGGTGACTCTGACCAACGAACTGAACAATTAAGTGAGTCGGCTTGGGTCGTTCGAATTGTGTCATTTTGTAATGATTGTATTTCGAAAGGCCCAGCCTACGGGATAAATCTTGTCTTTTTGCCATTTTTTGCCCGAATTATTTTGTTATTTCGAGGAATTCCATTTAATTTGCACAAGAAACCTAAAGGTAATTTCAGAAACCAAGGGACGATATGCATTTCCCAGCCTGTTATGTAGAGATTCCTGACTGCACAGCTACAGCTGAGCCGCAGTTCGTGGTTCGGCGACGTGCGCCTTTCTACCTCGCTGCTGAGGAATGGATTGCCAGCCATTTGCCTGCCTCCAGTTATCTTTTCACATGGCAATTGGGCCGAACCGTTGTGATGGGTCGCAACCAGGTGGCTCATCAGGAGGTCAATCTGGACTTCTGCCGTGAGAATCACATCGATGTTATCCGTCGCAAGAGTGGAGGAGGAGCCATCTTTGCCGACGAGGGAAACATCATGATCAGCCTCGTCACGACACAAGGCAAGGTGGAACCCATCTACCTGGAGTATGCCACCACTGTTTCACGTAGTCTGAACGAACTAGGTGCGCAGACAGAGGTTCACGGACGCAACGACGTCATACTGATGGGCAAGGGCAAGGTTTGCGGCAATGCCTTCTACCATATAGCCGACCGCAATATCGTGCATGGGACGATGCTCTACGACACCGATCCCGAGTTGATGCAGGGCGCTTTGCATTCCAATCCTCAAAAACTTCAGAGCAAGGGAGTCCCAAGTATCAGGGCTAGAGTAGGAGTGCTGAAAGGCAACCTCAATGCACCCCAAGGCCTCTCCGAAGCTGAAGAGATAGCATGGCTCCGAGACCAGTTGCGCCAGAAACTTACCGACCGCACCATTGTCCTTGACGCTTCGGCCGTAAGCGAAATAGAGCAAATCGAACAGGGTTATTATGCCGACGAGTTCCTTTTAGGCAGTTCGGCACACGACGAGGAAGTGCTGCAAGCCCGTATCGAAGGCTGTGGCACCATCGAGATTCGGTTTTCGTTGAAAGGAAGCCTTGTGCGGAAAGTGCGTCTTACGGGGGACTACTTCGAGCTTTTCGATGCCCAGAAGGCTTTTGCTGAAGCCTTCGAGGGCGTGGCATTCACCCGAGAGAGCCTTTGGGAAGCCATCAGCAGACATCATCCAGAACGTTCGATACGCAATCTCTCCCAAGAGCAGCTGATCGGTTTTTGGAACAATTGAAAAGTTGACTCATTCACAAGAAATACAACAATCCTAAAACTATAATCTATGGAAGATAAGAAAACATGTCTCTACGACAGACACATCAGTTTGAATGCGAAAATGGTTCCTTTCGGTGGCTTCGTGATGCCACTGCAGTATAGCGATATTGCCGACGAGCACATCGCTGTACGCACGGCTTGTGGCGTATTTGACGTGAGCCATATGGGCGAAGTGCTGGTTACTGGTCCCGAGGCCGAACGCTTTGTGCAGCATATTTTCACCAACGACGTTGCCGGTGCTCCAGTCGGCAAGATCTTCTATGGTATGATGCTTCACGAGAATGGTGGCACCGTCGATGACCTCTTGGTCTATAAGGAGGCCGACGATCGCTTCTTCCTCGTCATCAACGCTGCCAACATCGACAAGGATTATGCCTGGATCGTTGAGCAGTCGAAGGGCTTCAATGTAGTGACCGAGAACCAGAGCGAATACTACGGACAGATTGCAGTGCAGGGACCTCAGTCTGAGCGTGTGGTTGAGGAGGTGCTGGGCCTGCCTTGTGCCGAACTCGTGTTCTATACCTTCAAGAAGCTGGAGGTTGCTGGCGAGACCATCATCATCAGCCGTACCGGTTACACGGGCGAAGATGGCTTCGAGATCTATGGTTCGCACGATTTCACCGTTGCACAGTGGGACAAACTCATCGAGAGCGGACGTGTGAAGCCCTGTGGACTGGGATGCCGCGACACCCTGCGTTTCGAAGTAGGTCTGCCGCTTTATGGCGACGAACTGACCGATGAACTGAGCCCCATCGAGGCTGGTCTCGGCATGTTTGTGAAACTCGACAAGGAGGAGTTTGTCGGCAAGGAGGCTTGTGCAAAGCAGAAGGCCGAAGGCGTTACCCGCAAGGTTGTTGGCATCGAGCTCGAAGGTCGTGCCATCCCGCGTCATGGCTACGAAGTGGTAGTCGGCGACGAGGTTGTCGGTACCGTGACCACAGGCTACAACTCCATCTCGACAGGCAAGAGCGTCTGCATGGCCCTTGTCAAGATCGAGTATGCCAAGTTGGGCACTCCCGTGCAGGTTCGCATCCATCGCAAGCTCCAGCCGGGTGTTGTTGTGAAGAAGAAATTTTACGAGAAATCATATAAGAAATAATTAAAAACAAAAAATTATGGCAAAAGTTATTGAAGGCCTCTTCTATGCAGAGAGCCATGAGTATGTAAGAGTGGAAGGCGAGTATGGCTACATCGGCATCACCGATTATGCACAGTCTCAGCTGGGTAACGTGGTATATGTCGATATGCCAGAGGTTGACGACGAAGTAACCGCCGGTGAGGAGTTTGGTGCTGTCGAGTCAGTGAAGGCTGCCAGCGACCTTTTCTCGCCTGTTTCTGGAACTGTTGTCGAAATCAACGAAGCCCTCGAAGAGCAGCCTGAGCTCGTCAATGCTGACGCTTTCGAGAACTGGATCATCAAGGTAAAGCTTTCCGATCCCTCTGAACTTGACAACCTCCTCGATGCCAAGGCTTACGAGGCAATCTGCGAATAATTATGTACAAATATTTCCCCCATACGACCGATGACATTCAGCAGATGCTGGATGTCATTGGTGTCAAGAGCCTTGACGACCTCTATGCCGAGGTTCCTGAGGAACTGAAGTTGAAGCGCGAACTCGATATTCCGTCCGAGAAGTCGGAGATTGAGGTACGTCGCATCATCGGCGGTCTTGCTGCTCAGAACAAGCCTCTCGTCTGCTTTGCCGGCAGTGGTTCCTACGACCACTATACCCCCAGCGTTGTTCCGTTCCTTGCCAGCCGCAGTGAGTTCTCGACCAGCTACACTCCCTATCAGGCTGAGATCTCGCAGGGTACCCTACAGTATATCTTCGAGTATCAGACCATGATGGCCGACCTCACTGGTATGGATCTGTCGAATGCTTCGATGTACGATGGCTCGACAGCTACTGCCGAGGCTATGCTGATGTGCGTGGCCAATGCCAAAAAGCGCAACAAGGTGCTCATCTCGGCTACCTGCAATCCTCAGGTGCTTCGCGTTGTCGAGACCTATGCCCACTATCATGGCGTAGAGTTGGTGAAGGTGCCGGCTGCTGATGGCGTGATGGATAAGGCTGTGGCTCAGGAACTCATCGAGAAGGATGACGTGGCAGGTCTTATCGTCAGCCAGCCCAACTACTATGGCATTGTCGAGGACTTCACTGGCCTTGCCGACCTTTGCCATGCACACAAGGCGCTCTTTGCTGTCAATAGCGTAGCCAGCTCACTTGGCGTGCTCCGCACTCCCGGCGAATGGGGTGCCGACATCGCGTGCGGCGATGCCCAGAGTCTGGGTATCCCGATGAACTACGGTGGTCCTTATATCGGCTACCTTTGCACCAAGAACGAACTGGTGCGCAAGATGCCCGGTCGTCTTGTCGGTGCCACTACCGATGCCGAGAGTCGTCGTGCTTTCGTCCTCACCATGCAGGCTCGCGAGCAGCACATTCGTCGTGAGAAGGCTACCAGCAACATCTGTACGGCACAAGGCTTCATGTGCCTCTTCGTGGCTTCCTACCTCAGCCTGATGGGTGAGAAGGGGTTGCGCGAAGTCAACGAGCAAAGCTATGCAGGTGCCCATTATCTGCACGATGCATTGCTCAAGACCGGCAAGTTCGAGGATGCCTTTGGTCCCAAGCCTTTCCTCTGTGAGTTCACCGTTCGTGTCAAGGGTGATGCTGCCGAGCTTCGCAAGGCATTGGCCGAAAAGGGCTTCCTCCTGGGCGTCGAGACCGAGGGTATGCCTGGTTGCCTCACCATCGCTGTCACCGAAATGCGTTCGAAAGAAGAAATCGATTCACTCATCTCTAATATTTGATAGGCTATGAACAATGTATATTATGGTAAACTCGTTTTCGAGTTGTCAAAGCCAGGACGCGTAGGCTATTCACTGCCAAAGTCAGAGATCAGTGGATATTGTATCAGCGAGATGCCTGATGTCTTGAAGCGCCAGAGCAAGACCATTCTTCCCGAGTGTGACGAACTTACTGTGGTTCGCCATTACACCAACATGTCGAACAATAACTTCGGTGTTGATACGGGCTTCTATCCTTTGGGCTCTTGTACTATGAAGTACAATCCGAAGCTCAACGAGGAACTCTGTGCCCTCCCCGGTTTCAATCGCCATCCTTCCACCCCTGTGGAATATGTGCAGGGCAGCCTGAAGGTTTATGACGAGGTACAGCGTACGCTGGCCGAGATTTCCGGTCTTTCGCGCTTTACGCTCAATCCTTATGCTGGTGCACATGGAGAGTTGACCGGACTTATGGTCATCAAGGCATATCATCAGCAGCGTGGCGATGAGGCACGCACCAAGATCATCGTACCAAACTCTGCCCATGGCACCAATCCTGCTTCTGCTGCTGTAGCTGGCTTCAAGGTGGTCGAAGTAAAGAGCTTGCCCGATGGTACCGTAGATGTGGAGGATCTCAAGCCATTGCTTGGTCCCGATGTGGCTGGCATGATGATGACCAACCCGAACACCCTCGGTATCTTCGAAAGAAACATCCCTGTGATTGCTCGTCTCGTTCACGATTGTGGTGGTCTTATGTACTACGATGGAGCCAATCTCAACCCGATGCTCGGCGTTTGCCGTCCCGGCGATATGGGCTTCGACGTAATGCACATCAATCTGCACAAGACCTTCTCCACTCCTCACGGTGGTGGCGGTCCAGGCAGTGGTCCTGTTGGCGTACGCAAGGGTTTGGAGCACTTGCTACCCAATCCACAGGTCGAGAAGAAGGCCGATGGCACCTACGACCTGCATTGCGACGAGAAGTCGCTCGGTAGCATCTCCAGCTTCCTCAGTAACTTCACCGTCATCATCCGTGCCTACGCCTATTTGCTTAGCATGGGCAAGGAGAATATCCCGATGGCTGGCAAGCTCTCGGTCCTCAATGCCAACTACATCAAGGAGTGCCTCAGGAGCCATTACTTGCTGCCTATCGAGGGTCTCTGCAAGCACGAATTTGTTTTCGACGGCTTGCGTCCCGAATACGGCGGCGATCACCACGATCCAGCTCATGTAACTACTCTCGATGTGGCCAAGCGCTTGCTCGACTATGGTTTCCATGCGCCGACGATCTATTTCCCATTGCTCTTCCACGAGGCATTGATGATCGAACCCACCGAAACCGAAAGCAAGGATACGCTCGATGACTTCATTGCTGTGATGAAGCGTATCGCCGAGGAGGCACGTGACAATAGCGAAATGGTTCGTACTGCTCCCCATGACACGCCCATTCGTCGTCTCGACGATGTGAAGGCTGTCAAGGAGCCTAAGTTCACTTTCAAGAACCTTTGATTCTCTTTATTTTTCAACACGAATTGCCATGAATTAACGTGAATTATTTAAAAGTGTAACTAACAACACTTGGCAAATGTAATTCATGTCAATTCGTGGCAATTCGTGTAAAAGAGGAAAATAACTAATGTAAATTTTGGTTCTGTACATATGAATGAAGTCAATCTTATCATAATCGGAGCAGGCCCCGGAGGCTATGAGACGGCAGTCAAGGCGGCCAAGGCGGGTTTGAAGACAGTCATCATCGAAAAGGCTGCGTTGGGAGGAACCTGCCTCAATGCAGGGTGCATCCCCACAAAGTGTCTTTGTCATTCGGCCGAAGTTCACGACGAAGTGCTTGCTGCAGGCTATGCTGACGCAGCAGTCGATATCGCTGCCCTTGTGGCACGCAAGGACAGTGTGGTCGAAAAGTTGCGTCAGGGTGTAGCTATGCTCATGAAGACGCCCGGCATCACTTTGGTCGAAGGCGAGGCTCGATTTGTCGATGCTCACACTGTGGTTGTTCGCAAAGCCGATGGGGAAGAGGAGCAGTTCGCGGCTCCCAATGTCATCATCGCTACGGGTAGCGTGACCAAGTTCCTGCCCATACCCGGCGCTCATGCCCAGGGCGTCATCACTTCCACCGAAGCCCTCAACCTGACGACTTTGCCCAAGCGTCTTTGTATCATTGGCGGCGGCGTCATTGGTATGGAGTTCGCCAGCATCTTCCGCAGCTTAGGCGTAGAGGTTGAGGTGGTGGAGTTTATGAAGGAGATCCTTCCCGCTTTCGACCGCGACATCGCCAAGCGCTTGCGCACCTCACTCAAGAAGCGTGGCATCGGTTTCCATGTGGGAGCTGCTGCCAAAGCCATCTTCGAAGGCGAGCCGATGCGTGTGGAATTTGAAGAGAAGGGCAAGCTTCAGTCGCTCGAATGCGACCTTGTGCTTATGGCCGTAGGCCGCGGCGCAAACCTCGAAGCCATCAACCTCGATGATATTGGCGTGGCATACACCCGTCGTGGCATCACCGTCGATCAGGATATGCAGACCAACGTTCCCGGCGTCTATGCCATCGGCGACGTCAACGGCCTCTGCCAGCTCGCACATGCTGCCACCTTCCAGGGTTATTGCGCGCTCCATCACATCCTGTCTTCTTCCGTTCCTGACGCAACCACCGATGGCTGCGAGAACCCCTACCACGCCGCCCTCACGGTCATTCCCGCCGCTGTCTTCACCACTCCCGAAGCGGCTATGGTGGGGCAGACTGAAGAGCAAATCACCGAGGCAGGGACAGAATACAAGGCACTCAAGTCTTTCTATCGCGCCAATGGCAAGGCACTCTCGATGGATGCCGACGATGGTCTCGTCAAGATTCTCGTTGCCCCCGATGGCAAGATTCTTGGTGCCCACATTCTCGGAGCTCATGCCAGCGACCTCATTCACGAAGTCACCGTCGTGATGCGCCAAGGTGGAACGATTCACGACATCGCTCACACCGTCCATGCCCATCCTTCATTGAGCGAAATCCTCTTGGCCGCTGCCGAAGCCTGATGCCTTTTTGACCGATTTTTGGCGAACATTAGGCCAAAATGATACCTCTATAAGATAAAAGTGCGACAAATTGTTTGCCGCACTTTTATCGTTTTAGGGTGTTCGCTCTTCAAAATGTCACTGATTGGACGAAAATGTTGTGTTTTTATAGGTATTTTATGCAAAAACGAGAAAAATCGCACTTTTTTTCGAAAAAAATCTGACAAAAATGTTTGGCGAATGAAAATAATGTATATCTTTGTGGCGTTTTTCGCACAAATACATTACAACTTCTAATTTTTTCTAACATGAGAAAAGGTTTACTATTCGCTATTATGATGGCATCGGGTATGCTGTCATTTGGTCAGAGTGACATCAGTAACAAGTTGTCTATTTCAACCAAGATGTTCATTGACGAACGCGATGGAGCACTCGAAATGAAGCGCCATGCTGTATCAGAGAAGCAGCTCGGCCTTGACTTCGTTGGCAAGCGTATTCGCCCCAGTAAGAATGATGAACGAATTTATGCCGCCCCAGACACTATCGATGGCCACGTTTACATTTCGGCTTTCATCCGTATGAAAAACAATGCCGATGTTAGGGATCTTGTCAACAAGGGTGTTCAGATTCAGAGCAGCTTCAATAACGGACTTTACACCGCCCTTATCCCAGTAGAAAGAATTGAGGAAGTTGCAGGCCTCACCAACGTAAAGCGCATCAATGTGTCGATGCTGATGCATCCATTTACCAACAAGGCCCGTCAGGCAACCAATGTTGATGATGCACTCACCAAGTCTGCCGATGCCGTTGCCCTCGGTCTCAGCAAGCAGTACGATGGTACGGGTGTCGTCCTTGGCGTGATTGATACAGGTATCGACTTCCAGCACATTGCATTCAAGGATGCCAGCGGCAACTCGCGTATCAAGCGCGCGTATGTATATAATGGTTCAAGTGCCAAGGAATATACATCTATTACCAGCAGCAGTCCTACCACCGACGACAAGAGCGAAGACCATGGTACACATACCAGTTCGACAGCAGGTGGTTCGAGCGTCATCGTCAGCGGCTCGAATGTTTCTGTCACTAACGACCATGCCAACGCCACTTACGGCGGTATGGCACCTGGTGCTGACCTTTACCTCGCAGGCATTAACGGTCTTTCGAGCACCTATATGGCCAATGCATTCCAGAAGATCTGCGATTATGCCGATGCTCAGGGCAAGCCTGTGGTAATCAGCAACAGTTGGGGTTCTCAGTATGGTCCTCACGATGGTACCGGCGATTTTGCCGACATCACCGCACAGTATTTTGGTTCAAGCCATCCCAACCATGTTTGTCTCTTTGCTGCTTCCAACGATGGTGGCAAGTCGAAGGACGGAGAAGGTGGTGGATATCACGTAAGTGGTACTGCATCGAGCAGTAGCCCTCTCGGCTCTATCCTGCGTGCTGCTTCCTACAGCAACACCGATGCCGGATACTACTACTATGGCATCATCGCCAACGCATGGTCTCGCTCCACGTTGAGCAGCGGTAGCCTTGCTTGCAAGATTTTCGTTCTTGACTCCAGCACAGGCGCTGTCAAGACTTCGGTCACCGTCACCCCAAGCACCAGCGGTGCTACGGTGAGCGGACTGTCGAGCTATTTCAGCGGAACACTTTATGCTTATAAGGATTACGTCAGCTCCAACAAGAGCCAGATTATGCTCTACACCTCTGGTCTCACCTCCAGAAGCTACACCACCACAACGAAGAACGGCAGCACCTATTATAAGAGCAAATATACCTTGGCTGTGCAGTTCTATCCCACCAGCGGAAGCTGCACCATCGACGCTTGGGGAGGCAGCTACGGCTACTTCACCAATCACCTCTCGACCAGCGGCTATACATGGACCAATGGTTCGGATGACATGTGTGTAAGTGACGAGGCCACTGATCCCAATGTCATCTCCATCGGCGCATACGTAACCGCCAATACATGGAAAGCCGCCAGTGGCTCTTCCTATAGCATGAGTGACGTTTATACTGTCGGTGATATCGCCTATTTCTCCAGCTACGCTACCGCCAACCAGAGCCCCACAGGCATTCAGTATCCATGGATCACGGCTCCTGGTGCCCGCCTTGCAGCCGGTGTGAACCACTACCATACAGCCAGTGTCGATGACTACAGCTACTATGGAAGCGACTTCAGCAGCGACCTCGTGGTCAACAGTTCGTCCTATCCTTATGCTATGATGGAGGGTACTTCGATGGCTACTCCCGTGGCAGCCGGTATCGTTGCCCTTTGGCTCCAGGCAGCCAAGGAGTCCGGACAGTCGCTCACCAGCAGTGACATCAAGAACATCATGAAGCAGACGGCTATCAAGGACAGCTATACGACCTCTGGCGCCAATGCCTCGCATTTCGGCAATGGTAAGATCAATGCTCTTGCTGGTCTCCAGCAGATTCTTGGTTCTACTCCTGGAACTGTAGTAACTACCCCTGTCATCACTGCCAGCGCTTCGTCACTTGCTTTCTCGGGCACCGTCGGCCAGACCTACACCAAGACCTTCACCGTCACTGGTACTGATCTTGAGGGCGCAGTTTCTGCCACCATTAGCGGTTCGAGCAGCTACACCGTTTCGCCAAGCTCCATCAGCAAGGCTAACGCAACATCTGGTGCCACTGTCACCGTCACTTATGCTCCAACGGCAGCAGGCAACACTTCGGCCACCCTTACCCTCGCCAGCAGCAATGCACAGAGCGTAACCATCAGCCTAAGTGGTTCGGCTGAAGCAGCTCCTGTTCCTGTCATCACCGCCAGTGCTTCCAGCCTGTCGTTCTCTGCTAATGCAGGTGAGACACAGACCAAGTCAATCACCGTCAGCGGCAGCAACCTCAGCGGAGCCATCACCGTGGCTGTCAGCGGTTCGGCATTCTCGGCCAACACCACCAGCATCTCCACTACTCAGGCAGCTTCGGGCAAGGCCGTCAACGTGACCTTCACCGCTCCTTCTACTGCAGGTTCTTACACTGGAACCCTTACTCTCACCAGCGCTTCGGCTGCCACCGTCACAGTGGCTCTCTCTGGTACTTCGGTAGCACAGCAGGTCGATCCTGATCCTCAGCCAACTACCACCAAGGAAGTCTATAAGCTCGTCAGCAGCGTTACTTCGGGCAAGCAGTATGTGATTGTAAACAAGAATGCCGCTGGTTCAGCCAATGCCGTTACCACCAATTCCAGCCACACTGTTACCAGCAGTTCAGTCAACATCGTGAGCGGCAACGACGGCAGTGGTAACACCATCAAGTACATCGAGGAGCCCAGCTCGTATGCAGTTTGGACCTGCAGCACCAGCAGCTCCAGCAAGCGATTCAAGAATGGAAGCTATTACCTCTATCACAGCAATAACAAGCTGTCGATGAGCACTTCGACCAGCAAGGCTAACTGGACTGTCGGCTCGAATGCTGCATCGCTCTACTATTCAAGCGGTGGCTACAAGTACCTCGCTTACAGCAGCGGTTGGACTATTGCATCAAGCTCTTCTTCTGTTTACTTCTTCGAGAAGACCACCATCACCGTGCCAGGTGAAGACCCCGTGGTAACTCCCGATCCCGTACTGAATGTATCAAGCTCAGCTCTTAGCTTCAGCACCGAGGAAGGCACTCCTGTCAGCCAGACCTTCACAGTCAGCGGTACCGACCTCACCTCGAGTGTCAGCGTACGTCTCACCGACTACAATGGTGTCTATGCCGTTAGTCCTTCGACCATTACCGCTGCTTCGGCTATGGCAGGTGCTACCGTCACTGTTACCTTCAGTCCTGAGGCAGCCGGCAGCTACAGTGGCAGCATCGCACTCACCAGTGGTAGCGCTTCGGCCAGCGTAGAACTTTCGGGTACTGCAACCGCAGCTCCTGTGGTAGAAGATCCTGAGGAAGAGCCTGCAGGTGGAACAGCCTCCGACTCTTATCTCAACCTCCACAAGTACAGCACCATCGACGATGCCGGCTACAGTGGCGTGAAGAACTTCTACACCTATTCGGAGAAGTCCGATGGTTCGGCATGGCTCACCCTTGCACCTTACGGCGCATACTATTCGAGCAGCTACCAGGGTTGGCTCACCTACAGCAGCAACAGTTCGACAAGCACAACATGGAGTGCATACGATGTCTTCCAAGGCAGTTCGGCATACTTCGAAACAACCACCAGCTGGTGGGGAGGCACAAGCTCTTCGGCACGTGCCGTCACCTCAAGCTCGAACGGCACAGCTACCCAGACCTACTACGTAAGCAACCTCACTGCTGTCAAGGTTTATGGCTACAATCCTCGTTCAAGCAGCAACACCACCGTCAGCGTCTATGAATGCTCCGTATCGTCCAACGGTTCTATCAGCGCATCCTCTACAGCCGTGACTTCAGCTTCGTATAGCACCTCTTACAAGAGCTTCATCATCACGCTCAATAACCTCGATGCCAGCAAGGTCTATAAGGTTGTGGTAAGCTTCAAGAGAACCTACTTCTACGAGATCGCCTTCCAGACTACTCAGTCATCTTGGGCTAACAGCACCAACCATGGCGATATGGGCACCGTAGGCATCAGCACGATGAATGCCGATGAGCAGAGTGAGACTCGCATCTTCACCATCAACGGTCAGTATGTGGGCAACGACATCCAGTCGCTCGACAAGGGTATGTACATCATCGATGGCAAGAAGGTGATGATCAAATAATCTGCACAAGTTCCCGTAATTATATTTGAAAAAGGGCGTGCCAAAAGTCTTTCCCGACTTGGCACGCCCTTTTTATTGCACTCTGACGGCCGACAGAGTGCTTTCTCTAAAAGGAGAATACCCAATCCTGGCCAAGAATGGTCATGCCGCGATAGGATATAGTACTCTGACGGCTGACAGAGTGCTTTCTCCGAAATGAGAATACCCAATCCTGGCCGAAAAAGGACATGCCGCGAAAGGATAGAGCACTCTGACGGGCGACAGAGTGCTTGCTCCGAACGGAGCATACCCAATCTTGGCCAAAAAAGGACATGCCGCGAAAGGATAGAGCACTCTGACGGGCGACAGAGTGCTTGCTCCGAACGGAGCATACCCAATCTTGGCCGAAAAAGGACATGCCGCGATAGGATGGAGCACTCTGACGGGCGACAGAGTGCTTGCTGCTATAAGAAAAAGCACTATCCCGCGCGAGATAGTGCTAGATGATGGAAAAGACGAGAAATATTATTCCGCGATAAGCGTGCGAGCATTGGCGAGGGCTTCGGGAGTGATATCGGAACCGCTGAGCATGCGGGCGATCTCGCGGATGCGCTGCTCGGCGGTGAGCTGCTCGATGTGGGTGATGGTCTGCTCGTCGGTGTCGGCCTTGAAGACGCGGAAGTGCTGGTTGCCCTTGCCTGCCACCTGCGGGAGGTGGGTGATGGTGATGACCTGCAGATGACGGGAGAGCTCCTTCATGACGCTGCCCATGCGGTCGGCGATGTCGCCCGAGACGCCGGTGTCGATCTCGTCGAAGATGATGGTGGGCAAGGTGCGTGCCGATGCCACCAGGCTCTTGATGCCGAGCATGAGGCGGCTGATCTCACCGCCCGATGCCACTTCGCCTGCTGGACGGAGTGGCTGGTTCTTGTTGGCGGAGAAGAGGAACTCGAGGGAGTCCGACCCCGAAGGGGAGAGAGAGTCTAGGGGGGTGATGGAGACTTGGAAGCGGAGGTTGGGCATGCCGAGGTAGGTGACACGGGCGATGAGGTTCTTTTGGAGTTGTTGGGCGGCCTGCTTGCGGGTGTCGGTGAGGATGGCGGCGAGACGGGTGGCTTCGGCGGCGAGGCGCTTGACCTGCTGTTCGAGTTCGAGGATCTCCTCGTCGCTGTTGTCGATGTGCTGGATGCGCTCGAAGAGCTCGTCGCGCAACTGGATGAGTTCCTCTACCGAGGACTTGCCGTGCTTCTTCTGCAGCGAATAGAGGAGGCTGAGACGTTCCTCGACCTGCTCGAGGCGCTGCGGGTCGTAGTTGACTTCCTCGGAGCGGCTGTCCACCTCGTCGGCAATGTCCTTGAGGTCGATGTAGTCGCTTTCGAGACGCTGGGCTATTTCGGCTATGTCGGGATAGATGCGGCTCAGTTCGTGGGCCTTCTGCGAAATGCTTTTGAGCATCTGCACCACGGCGTCGCCTTCGCCATCGAGACCTTCGTGCATCTGACAGAGGCACGACTTGATGTCCTCGGCATGGCTGAGCAGTTCCTGTTCGGCTTCGAGTTCCTCCTGTTCGCCTTCGACGAGGTTAGCATCGTCGAGCTGCGAGAACTGGAAACGTATGTAGTCGGCTTCCTGGGCGTCGCGTTCGGCCTGGGCACGGAGGGCTTTGAGCTTTGAGTCGTGAGCCTTGAGCTGGTCGTAGGCGGCACGGTAGCTGGCATATTCGGCCTGGTTGTGGGCGAGGGCATCGACGACGGAGAGCTGGAAGGCATCCTGCCCGAGCAGGAGGTTCTGATGCTGCGAATGGATGTCGATGAGGTGGCTGCCGAGCTCGCGCAACAGGGGCAGCTGCACGGGCGTGTCGTTGACGAAGGCACGGCTCTTGCCTGTGGCGTAGATCTCGCGTCGGATGATGGTGGCGCTGGCGTCGTACTCGAGGTCGTTCTGGGCAAAGAAGGCTTCGAGGTCATAGGCGGAGATGTCGAACTGTGCCTCGATGACGCACTTGCCGGCTCCGCTGCGCACGGCCTTGGCATCGGCTCGCTGGCCGAGGATGAGACCGAGGGCGCCCATGATGATGGACTTACCGGCGCCTGTCTCGCCGGTGATGACGGTGAGGCCCTGGCCCGGACGGAACTCGAGATGATCGATGAGGGCGTAGTTCTCGATAGTCAGGAATTGTAGCATATCTTTTTATTCCTTATATTCTTCCTTGATGGGAGCGAGTTGACGAGAGTAGGTGGGGAAGAGGTCGGTGAGCTTGTCGTGAATGGATTTCTTCTCGGACATAGGAGCCTCGCTGTAGATGTTGACGAGTTCGTCGAGCTTGGCGTTGATGAAAAGGGAGAGAAGCGGGGTCATAGCATCGGCTGAGCGCACGGTGGCGAGCTGCTCGAAGGATGCGGAGATCTGTGAGCGTCCCTTGTCGACAGATTGTGCCATCTGGTCGAGGCCTTGGCGATGGTAGGTGTACCAAAGTTCGCGGAAGGGCTGCTGATTGGGGTCGAGGAGGGCGGTGATGAGGGCGTGGCGGTTGGTCTTCGAGTCGAAGGCCTTCCAACCATTGCTGTCGGACGACTGCATCTGGCTGACAATGCTCTCGCACTTGCGCAGATACTGTTCGCCACCCATGCTGCTGAACGAGTCGAAGTCGAGGCCGAGGACGAGATAGACGTAGTAGGCGATGGTGGCGATGAGTTCGTTGTCGAGGTTGAATTCGTTGTAGGTGAGGTTCTCGCCTTCCTGATAGGGCAAGGTGACGACGTCGTCGCGCCAGTTGATGAGGATGGTCTGATAGGTGGCGTTATAGACGGGTCGGCGTGCCTGGACGGTGATGGAGACCTTATAGACATCGGACTGCACGACCTCGTTTATGGTGAGGGCAAAGGTGCAGGTGATCTTCTCGACGGTGGAGAACTGTGCGCCCGTCCACTGCTGGCCGTTGATGAACTCTTCGAGGCTCTGCTTGAGGGTCTCGAAGCGCGGACGCAGCGATGCATCGATCTGCTGTGTGTTGATGGTCACCGTGGCATTGAGCTCCTGGGCGTAGCTTCTCACTGATCCTCCCCAAAAGAGAAGGAGCACGAAGATGCCGATAATCCTATAAAGTGGTTTCATTTTCATATCTCACACAGAAATCGCGGAAATGTTTTGTTGGGGCGGGCTTTATAGTGACTTATGTTTTATTTTCACACAGAACTCACGGAAAACACAGAAAAACAAATATCTTGACCTTACCCTTTCTGTGAGTTCCGTGAGTTTTGTGTGGCCTTTTCAAGCCTTCTTCATCATTGCCAACTTGAGTTGGGTGAGCACGTGCTTGGTGGAGAGGGCGAAGTCGCCGTTCATCATCCAGGAGTAGTAGTTGGGGTCCTGTGTCAGGACGTCGGTGACGGGGCGACCCTTGTACTTGCCGAAGTTGAAGACGGGACGATCCTTGTCATCATAGACCATAGCCCCCATGGGATCGACATTGCGGTTCATACGCGTGAAGTCCTGCAGCCACTCCACATCGTTCTCCAGATCGTCGTAGCGATCGAGTTGGGCTTGGAGCACTTCGTAGGTGGCACGGATGTCGCAGTCGGCCGAGTGGGCGCCGTCGAGTTCCTTGCCACAATAGAAGCGGTAGGCGGCAACGAGTGTGCGCGGCTCCTTCTTGTAGAATATGTTCTGCACGTCGATGAATCGCACCTTGCTGATGTCGTACTTGACACCTGCACGCAGAAACTCCTCGACGAGCAAAGGCACGTCGAAACGGTTGGAGTTGTAGCCAGCCACGTCGCAGCCCTTGAAGATCTGTTCGAGTCGGCCTGCCATCTGCTTGAAGGTGGGCTTGTCGGCCACCATCTCGTCGGTGATGTGATGGATGGCAGAGGCTTCCTCGGGAATGTGCATCTCGGGGTTGATGAAGAAGTTGCCCTGCTCCTCACTGCCGTTGGGCATGACCTTGATGTAACCAAGCTGGACGATGCGGTCCTTGGTGGCGCTGATGCCTGTGGTCTCGAGGTCGAAGAAGATGAGGGGCTTCCTGAGATTGAGTTTCATAGACGCGATGCAGTCTTAGAAATCGGTGAGCATCATCGGCATGATGAGCATGAGGAGCTTCTCGCCGTCGTTGTTTTGCACGGGAGCCACCAGTCCGGCACGGGCAGGGTCGCTGAGCAGCACCTCGACATCCTGTGCGGTGATGGTGTTGAGAATCTCGATGAGGAAGTTGGCGCGGAAGCCGATGCTCATGGGCGTGCCCTCGTAGGAGCAGGTGAGCGTCTCGGTGCCCGAGGTGGAGTAATCGACATCCTGAGCCGAGATGGTGAGGCTGCTGGCGTCGAGGTCGAACTTGACCTGGTTGGTGGCACTGTTGGCGAAGACGGCGATGCGACGCAGGGCAGAGAGGAACAGCTGACGGTCGATGGTGAGACGGTTAGTGTTGTTCTTCGGGATTACCACCTCATAGCGAGGATAGCGTCCTTCGATGAGGGTGCAGATGAGCTCGTAGTCGCCGAGCTGGAAACGTGCGCTCTTCGAATCGAAGCAGACGGTGCAGAGAAGCTGGTCCTTGGAGATGATGTTCTTGAGGAGGTTGGCAGGCTTCTTGGGCAGGATGAAGCTGGACTCGAAGCCGGGCTCTGTGGTCTCGTTGATGAGACGGACGAGCTTCTTGGAGTCGGAGGCGACGAAGATGATTCGGTCGGCCTTGATGTCGAAGTAGATGCCGTTCATGACGGGACGGAGCTCGTCCTCGGCAGTGGCGAAGAGGGTGCTCTGGATGCCGTTGAGGAGGGCCTGGGCGTTGATGTCGAACGAGCGGTAGTTTTCCTCGAGAGCCTTGACGCGCGGATATTCGTCGGCATTGCCGCCGATGAAGTTGTACTTGCCGTTGGCGTAGGAGACGATGACCTCGTAGTTGCCGTTATCGACCTCGATGGAGAGCTGCTGCTGTGGCATCTCCTTGAGGGGGTCCATGATGGTCTTGGCGGGGACGACGAAAGCACCATTGCCCTCGACGTCCTGGATGGCGATGGAGGTAATCATAGTGGTGCTGCCATCGCTGGCGGTGACTGTTAGCTTCTCCTCACTGACTTCGAAACGGAAATTGTCGAGGATGGGCATTGGGTTCTTGCTGAGCAGCACGCGGCTGATGGCAGCCAGATGACTCATGAGGTCGGAACTGAGAACTTCGAATTTCATAGGGTATATGAATTAACAATTAACAATTAACAAATAATAATTGTCTGTCTAGACATAATATAATTATCGGGCAAATATCGGTATTTTTTGCGAAAGTACCAAATATTTGCCCGAAAAAATGCGAAATTTAGACGAAATTGTCCGAAAACCACCTATTTGAGTGATTCATCGACTGCTCATGGGGTTCAAATCGAGGCGATAATCTCCTTGACGTAAGGCCAGAACTTGGCTACAGAAGAGATGGAAAGTTTCTCTTCGGGCGAGTGGATGGCTTCCATCGTGGGACCTACGCTGACCATGTCGAGCCAAGGATACTTGGTGAGGAAGAGACCCGTCTCGAGACCGGCGTGGATGGCCATGGTCTCGGGCTCGCCGCCATAGACCTTGCGGTAGGCAGCCTCGGTGAGCTTCACCATACGGCTGTTGGGGTTGGGAGCCCAACCGGGATAGCCCTGACCCTGGGTGACTTCGGCACCAGCGAGGTCGAAGACGGTCTTGACCATCTGGGCAATCATACGCTTCTGGCTCTCGACGCTGGAGCGCTGGCTTGTCTCGACGCGGATAGTGCCTGGCTCGGAGATGCGGACAGAGGCAAGGTTGGTGGACGTCTCGACGAGACCTGGCATCGAGTGGCTCATGCCGATGACACCGTGAGGTGCTGCGATGAGCGCCTGGATGAGGCGGCAGGTCACGTTGGGGTCGATGACCTCAGCGGGAGCGTCGACGGTCTCGATGGACATCTTGAACGAAGGCTCAACACCAGCCACTTCGACTTCGACCATGGCAGCGAACTTGTTGAGGTCGGCTACGAGCTGGTCGCGACGTGCTGCGGGCACACCGATGACGGCGTAAGCCTCGCGGGCGATGGCGTTGCGGAGGTTGCCGCCACGGATGTCGGAGACGAGCAGACCGGGCTGGGTGGTGAGGAAGCGGGCGAGCACCTTGTTGGCATTGGCACGGCCGAGGTGGATGTCGCCACCCGAGTGGCCGCCGAGGAGACCGCCTACGCTGACACGGGCGAAGTAGTAGTCGGCAGGAGTGGGCTGGGTGGTGTAGTGCCAGAGGGCAACGGTGTCCATGCCACCGGCGCAGCCGATGAAGATCTGATTCTCCTGTTCGGAATCGAGGTTGAGGAGGAGCTTGCCGGTCATGAAGCCTTCGCTGAGCATGTTGGCGCCAGTCATACCGGTCTCCTCGTCGTAGGTGCAGAGGAATTCGAGTGGACCGTGCTCGTAGGTCTTGTCGAGCATAGCAGCTAGGGCGAGGGCTACGCCAGCGCCGTCATCAGCGCCGAGGGTGGTGCCGTTGGCCTTCACCCAATCGCCGTCGATGCGTGTCTCGATGGGGTCGTTTTCGAAGTTGTGAATGATGTCGGAGTTCTTTTCGCACACCATGTCCATATGGGCCTGCATAACGAGCGTCTCACGGTCCTCACGGCCTGGGGTGGCGGGACAGCTGACGAGGACGTTGCCGGTCTCATCGACCTTGCAGTCGAGGTTGTGCTCCTTGGCGAAGTTGACAAGCCATGCGCGGATCTTGCCTTCCTTCTTGCTCGGACGAGGCACCTTGGTGATGGCATCGAAGATTTCCCAAAAGATTCTTGGTTCAAGATTCTTGATTTCCATAGTTTGATTTGTTTTGAAAAATTAGTGGTTTTATGTCGTTTTTTGTTTCGTAAAAGTGCAAATCAGTAATAATAATTGTTAAAAGTGGTCAAGATGTATGACTTTTTCCTAAAATCGAGACCAAAAATGGTGGATTGTTTCGGAAATTTTGTATCTTTGCAACCGCTATTCGCGAAGTTTGAGGAGAAATTCCCCCTTTGAACTGTTTGCGGGTGCAAAGATAATAAAAATGTGGCAAACTATTATCATTTCGGTCGGAATTCTTTTAATATCTTTTGTTTTTTTAGCAATTAAGGTATTATTTGTGAAAAATGGCACGTTTCCGAAGACGCATGTGAGCCAATCGAAGGCGATGCGCGACAAGGGAATCCACTGCGTGCAGACCCAGGATTACGAGGAACGCCACAAGCAGGGGCTCTATGCCGACGGCCAGATGCCCACTGGAAAACTACAAGAAGAAAATAAATAATAACTTTAATATTTTATATGAAAAAATTCTTTACTATCGCTTCTGCCCTGGTTTTGGCGGGAGTTCTCGCCGGAGGTATGACTTCCTGCGTTAAATCGAACAATGCCGATGCCGCCAAGGTAGCCGGCGGTACGCTCACCGAGGGTGAGTCATTGCCAATTGCCTTCATCCAGGCTGATTCGCTTTACAACAACTATCAGCTCCAGATTGACCTCACCCAGGACCTTGTGAAGCAGAAGGCTCAGGCTGAGGACAAGATGAACAAGGAGATGGCCAAGTTCCAGAAGGAGTATCAGGACTTCATGCAGAAGGTTCAGACCAACTCGTTCATCGGCGGCCAGTCGCGTATGGAATCCGAGCAGCGTCGTCTGCAGCAGAAGCAGGCTTCCATCGAGCAGCAGGCCAATGGCTTGCAGCAGGATCTCGCCCTGCTCCAGAGTCAGGCCTTTGACCGTGTGAACGATTCTATACAGGCTGTGCTGAAGGAGTACAACAAGGACAAGAACTTCGAAGTGATCTACAGCAGCGTTCCCAACACGACCGTCTTCTTCGTGAAGGAGAAGTACGACATCACCCAGGATGTTCTCGACCTGCTCAACAAGCGCTATGCTGAGGGCAAGAAGAGCGAATAATCAATTAACAATTAATAATTAACAAATAACAATTGTTGGTTGGTCACGAAATGATATAATAAAGGCGTCGCGAATTGCGGCGCCTTTATTGTTTTTTATCACTTCGTTTCGGGAGCTTCGTCGATGAGTTCGAGGAACTGGTCGAGCTTGGGAGTGATGATGATCTGCGTACGACGGTTGCGGGCGCGACCTGTCTCGGTGTCGTTCGATTCGAGCGGATTATACTCGCCACGACCGCCGGCAGTCAGACGACTGGGATTGACACCATATTGATTCTGGAGAGCCTGAACGACGCTGGATGCGCGGAGGCAGGAGAGGTCCCAGTTGTTGCGGATGTTCTCGCGGCTGATGGGCACATTGTCGGTGTTGCCTTCGATGAGCACCTCGTAGTCCTTGTAGTCGGTGATGATCTTGGCGATCTTGGCGAGGGTCTGTCCGGCCTTGTCGGAGATCTCATACGAGCCGGTGCGATAGAGCATGTTGTCGTTGAGTGAGATATAGACCACGCCTTTCAGTACCTGCACATCGACGTCCTTGAGCTCTTCCTTCGAAAGGGAACGGGTGAGGTTGTTGGTGAGGACGATGTTGAGCGAGTCGCTTTTCGACTTGGCGTCGGTAAGCTGCTTGATGTACTTGTTGGAAGCATTGATCTCATCGACAAGCTTGGAGATGTTGGTGCCCGACTGGTTGATGCTCTTGTCGAGCGACTGCTGCAGGGCGTTGAGCTGTTCGAGGAGTCGGGCATTGTTGGCACGTGCCTCGTCCAGACGCTCTTCGAGGCTCTTGCTGCCCGTCTCGCAGGAGGCGAGGGCAATCTTTGCATCGTTGAACTGACTTGTCAATAGGTCGTAATCATCGCGAAGTTCGTTGTACTTCTTCTGTGTAACGCAACTGCTGCTGAGCAGGGCCACGGCTGCCAGAATGGCAGCTGACATTAGTTTCTGTTTCATTGTTTCTGATCGTTTATAGGAGTCTTTTGTCTCTTTTCTTTGACGAGTGTTGTGGTCAAAGGTTTAAAATGGTCGAGGTTGATGTCGCGCAGGAGGATTGACTGCCCCTGCTGGAGGGCTGCCTGGCGCATGGCTTCGCAAACCTTGTACTCCTTGGGGAAATATTTCGAATAGTTGATCTTCAGGAGGTTTTCGCCATTGGAAGCCAACAGGTCATAAAGGGCAGCGATGGTGAGTTTGTCGGTCTCGCGGCCTGGTATCCAGTTGTTGGGCATATGCTTGTCGGTGGGGTAGGCTTCGCGAATGACGTCGATGTCGGCGAGCTGGCGAATGAGACTACCCGTCAGACGTGCGGGCAGTTTGAGCGCCTGACCGACCTCTTCGGTGGTAGGAGCAGGCTCCTCGTTGGCAAAGCGGTTGTAGATGTTGCCGGCAACGAGGATGAGTAGGAAGTCACGATCGTGACGCGAGAGCATCTCCTCGACGTTCTCGAAGTTGTAGTTCTGGATGTTCTGCGAAGCGTAGGAAAGTTCGGCACCATAAAGGCAGATGATCCACGACATCTGAATCCACAGGAGGAGGAGGGGGAGGGCAGCAAACGAACCGTAGATGGCGTTGTACTTGCTGACCCAGATCTGTCCGTGGATGTAGAGCCACTGGAAGAGGAGGAATGCCGTACCGGCAATAACGGCAGCTGCAAAGGCGTTGAGGAAACGCACCTTGCAGTTGGGGATGACGATATAGATGAACGTCAGGAGCAGGATGGTGAAGACATAGGGGACACAGCTGAGGATGGTGAGCAGCGTCTGACTGAGCACGTAGTCGTACATGTCGGTCATGATGTAGGTCTGCAGGAAAAGCTGTGTGCCCGAACTGATGGCAAGGAAGGTGGGGACGAGGAAGATGATGCTGAGGTAGTCGGTGATGCGGCGTAAGGTGCTGCGTCCGTTCTTGACCTGCCAAATCCCGTTGAAGACGTCCTCGATGTTGCTGATGAGCGAATAGATGACCCAGAGGAGGAGGACGATGCCGATGCCGATGATGATGCTCGAAGTGGCGCGTTCGAGGTACTTTTCGGCAAAGCCGTTGATGTAGTTGATCACTTCGACTTGTCCGGGGAAGGCGTCGGTGATGAGGTTATAGAACATCTCCTGCATGCCGAAGCCTCGACCAATGCCGAGGGCAAGCGCCACGGTGGGGACGAGGGCAAGCAGGGTGTAGTAGGTGAGTGCCGAGGCACGTTCCATGATGCGATGAGCGAGGAAGAAGCGTATGGATAGATAGACCGCCTTGAAGATGTTCATGAGCCACAGGTAGGTGCCACGGACGTCTTCGTTCGTGTAACTCCAGATGTCGTGTTTCAGGAACCTCCAGAAAAGGCGGATGCGCCAGATGAAATCGCTCATGTTATGTTCTTATCACGAATTATCGAATTGTCGATTCTACTTCTTAAGTGCGATGGAGCCGCGACCGATCATGTTGCCATCGGCATAGATTTCGACACGATAGGTGCCGGCATCGAGGGCTTCGCCACGCTTGTAGAACATGGTGACGGGCGTCTCTTCGCCTCCGAACTCGATGGTCTTGCGGGCCGAATAATCGAGTTTGGTGTTCTCGTACTTGAACTTTCCGCTCTGCGCGTTGGTGAGCACCTCGTCGCTGGGACGCAGGATGCGCAGATAGACGTCCTTCTCGCCGGTCTGGGCGGTGACGTTGGCAGCGATGGTGAAGTTGACCTGGAACTTGGCAAGCTTATCGACGCGATTGCGTTTCTCGACCTTATCCTTGCGGTCGAGGGCGGTAACAGAGACGTTGGTTGCCGAAAGTTGTGCAGCCACGGTGACCTGCTTTGTGAGGGTCTCGTTCTGCTGGCGCACCTGCTGGTTCTGCTGCTGCACGGTACGCATGTCGCTACGTATCTGCTGGTTTTCGGCCACGAGGGCATCGTTGACCTTGTTGAGCGAATCGACCTGGGCGACATAATAGCGGAGGACGCCGCGCACCGTCTCGAGTTCCTTCTTGAGGGCAGCAATACGACGGGCATCCTGGGCCTTGGTCTGACGCAGCTCCTCGACGAGGCGCTGGATCTTGATGCGCTGGTCCTCGAGCTTCTGTTCGAGCGAGTCATTGTTGACCTGCAACTTGTAGCCTTCGTACTGGATGGCGAGCTGGGTGTATTCGTCTTCGAGTTGTTCCTTTTCGAGCGCAAAGCCCTCGGTGAGTTCGTCGATGGTCTGCTGCTGACGCCAGATGTAGTAGCCACCACCGGCCAGCAGGGCAAGCAGGACGATGGCAGCGGCAATGATAATAACCTTATTCTTCATAATTGTTTTTTGATGTTTTCGTATCTATGGGGCGTTTTGCGCCATGCGAAGGGCACAAATGCGGTGCAAAGGTACGCATTTTTTGTGAAATACGGGCCAATTGACGCCAACTTTTTTAAATATTGAAGATTTTTTTGTCTTTTGTTTGTTTTTATTCACAAAAAGCGCTATCTTTGCAGCGTTATTTTATTTAAAATAGGTATAAATTTGGCACAAGAAGAAAATAATGGCCGCAAGAGCCAATGGGGCTACTTCGGCAAAATGGTTGGACTATCGATAGTGGGCATCATTGTTGCCACGGTGGCTGTCCTGACATGTCTGTCGCTTTGGATGAACTCCTACACGCATCACAACGAGCGTGTCGAGGTTCCCCGTCTGGCAGGCCTCCCTGCTCCCGAAGCGGAGCGTATCCTTGAAAACGCCGGGCTCAAGTCGATGATCATCGATTCGGTGTATGCCGACATCACGCCGGGAGCCGTCGTGGAACAGTTGCCTACAGCAGGCCTTCCCGTCAAGAAGGGACGCATCGTCTATCTCACCATCAATGCCCTTGGTGTGCGCATGGTGAAGATGCAGGAAGTGCGCGAGGGCGGCAGTCGCCAGGCGCTTTCGACCCTGCGTTCGCTGGGATTCAAGGTCGATTCGATCAGGCAGGTGCCCTCGGAGATGCACGACCTGGTGCTCAGCGTCACCGTGGGTGACCAGGAGATGGTACCCGGCGCTGAATATCCCTACGGCACGCACGTCGTGGTTTCGGTGGGCAACAGCAAACTGGAACTTGAACCTGTGAACGAAGAAACCGAGGAGCAATGGATGGAGTAACCGGCGACGTCGGGAAGGAGGAGTTGTTCGAACACTTCCGATTCGTGGCCGACAGGGGACAGGGACCTCTTCGCGTCGATAAGTTCCTGGTGGACCGTATCGTGGGCACAAGCCGCAACCGCATACAGAATGCTGCCGATGCCGGATACATCCTGGTCAACGGCAAGCCCGAGAAGTCGAACTACAAGGTGCGTCCCGGTGATGTGGTGCAGGTTATGATGGACCGTCCGCGTCACTCTACCGAAATCGTTCCCGAGGACATCCCGCTTGACATTGTCTATGAGGATGATGACCTGCTTGTGGTGAACAAGCCTGCTGGTATGGTGGTTCATCCGGGACACGGCAATTACACCGGGACCTTGGTCAACGCCCTGGCCTGGCATTTTCTGCAGGAAGGCATCGAACTCGACCTGACGGGAGAGGACGAGGAAAGTGAAGAAGGGGAGGACGGAGCTGCGTTATCCGAAGGAAGTGCTTCGCCCGACGCCGAACAAAAGCCCGACTTCCAGAAACGTCTGGGACTGGTGCATCGCATCGACAAGGAGACTTCGGGTCTGCTGGTGATTGCCAAGAACGAGGATGCGGGCACTTCGCTCAGCCGTCAGTTCTTCCACAAGACGACACGTCGACTCTACACTGCCCTGGTTTGGGGACATGTGGAGGAGGACGAAGGAACGATAGTGGGAAACATCGGACGCAATAAGCGCGACCGCACCCTGATGGAGTATTATCCCGAAGGAAGCGAGGAAGGCAAGCCTGCCGTCACCCATTATCGAGTCATCGAGCGACTGGGGTACGTCACCCTTGTCGAATGCCGGCTTGAGACGGGACGAACCCACCAGATACGTGTCCATATGAAGCATGCGGGACACACGCTCTTCAACGACAAGACCTACGGTGGCGACCAGATACTCAAAGGCACCACCTTCGCAAAATATTCGCAGTTCGTGCGTAACTGCTTTGACATCTGTCCGCGACAGGCATTGCATGCCGGGACACTCGGTTTCCGTCATCCCCGCACAGGGGAGGAGATGGACTTCGAGGCCCCATTGCCCGCCGACATGGCCCGACTCGTCGAAAAGTGGCGGGAATATGTTAGTAAAAGAAACTATTAATGAAAAAAATCGCAATCGTGGCTGGAGGCGACTCCAGCGAATATGTGGTTTCGCTCCGCAGTGCCCAGGGCATCTGGAGCTTCGTTGACCACAGTAAATATGAGACCAGCATCATCGTCATCAAGGGAACCGAATGGAAGATGGTGCAGTATGACGGCAAGCAGTACGACTGGGACAAGACCTGGCCCGTCGATCGTGAGGACTTTTCGGTCGTGATGGACGGCGTGAAACTCACCTTCGATTTCGCCTATATCATCATCCACGGAACCCCAGGTGAGAATGGTATCCTGCAAGGATATTTCGACATGATACGCATGCCCTACAGCTGTTGCGGCGTGCTGGCAGCAGCCCTCACCTGTTCGAAGTTCACCTGCAACCGTTATCTTTCTACCTTCGGCATTCCTGTTGCCAAGAGCATCCTGCTTCATGTGGGCGAAGAAGTGGATACCGAGCAGTGCGTCAAGGAACTGGGTCTGCCCGTCTTTGTCAAGCCCAATGCCGGTGGCTCGTCGTATGCCACCACAAAGGTGAAGACGCCCGAAGAACTGCAACCCGCCATCGCAGCCGCCAAACGTGAGGCTACGGGCGAGGTCATCATCGAAAGTTTCATGCAGGGCACCGAGGTAACCTGCGGATGCTATACCTCACGTGACGGTCTGCGCGCCTTGCCCATCACCGAAGTCGTCTCGAAGAAGGAGTTCTTCGATGTCGATGCGAAATATAATGGTGCAGTGGAGGAGATTACCCCTGCACGCATCTCGGACGAAATGACCCAGAAGATCCAGGCACTGACCCGACGTATCTACGGATATGTGGGTGCCAAGGGTATCATCCGTGTCGATTACATCATCATCGGCGACACCCCGCATCTTCTGGAAGTCAACACGACTCCCGGCATGACTGCCACCTCGTTTATCCCGCAGGAGGTCAGAGCTGCCGGTCTTGACATCTCGGATGTCATGGATGACGTAATTACCTTTGGATCATTATAGTTTTTTAATCTAAACCCAAAAACATTATGGCAGAATACAATTTTGATGACATTCGTTGCTACAACGACGCAGACATCCCTTCGAAACTTTGGCCACTGGCCGATCGTCCGGAAATACTGGGCGCCATCAAGGCCGGATTCCCTAATGTCGATCCCGAGCAGATGAAGGCACTCATCCTGAGTTGTAAGACGGTGAAGGATTTTCAAACCAAGGTAATCCTTCTCATCCTCGATATGCTGTGCAAAAAATGCACCGATGGCGTTGAGGCCTACGGACTTGATCAGATTGACTTCACCAACGGACACCTCTTTGTGACCAACCATCGCGATATTGTGCTTGATTCGGCTCTGCTCAACTACATTCTTGCCAAGAACGGCAAGGAGACTTCCGAAATCGCCATCGGCAACAACCTTTTTGCCGCTCCATGGATCGAGGACCTTGTCAGGGTGAACAAGAGCTTCGTCGTGCGTCGTGACATTACCGGTCGCCAGCTGCTCGAGGCTTCGATGAAGTTGTCGGCATATATCTATAAGGAGATTGTCGAAAACAAGTGCTCCATCTGGATGGCACAGCGTGAGGGACGTTCGAAGGACAACTCCGACAACACACAGGCTTCGGTCATCAAGATGCTTTCGCTGGGTGGCAAGAGCAAGGACCATATGCAGAATGTTCGTGCGCTGCACACCATCCCAGTTGCCATCAGTTACGAGTATGACCCCTGCGACTACCTCAAGGCTGCCGAGTTCCAGCTCAAGCGCGACAACCCGGAATGGAAGAAGACCAAAGCCGACGACGTGAAGAGTATGGCAACGGGCCTGATGGGCTACAAGGGCCGCATTCGCTACACCTTCACTTCAGAGCTCAATGGCGTGTTCGACCAGTATCCTTGGATCAACGACAGGAACGCGCAGGTCAACTGTGTCTGCGAAACCATCGACAACATGCTGCATGAGGCAATGGTGCTCTATTCGATCAACTATGTGGCCTACGACCTGAAGTACCAGACCGATCGCTATAAGAATCAGAAGATGTACACCGAGGCAGATAAGACCAAGGCTGCTGCATACTTGAACGGACAACTCGCCAAGGTGGACATCCCGAACCGCGACGAGGCCTTCCTTTGGGATATGCTGCTCACTATGTACAGTAACCCGGTATTCAACAAGGAGAAACTTTCCAGGGAGCGGGATACGAACTATGTGCCTATGACTTAATGCCTATCTACTATGGACGAAAAGATTGTCAACGAGCTCATCGAGGAGCTCATCAAACTGAGTTTCGCCGAGGATATCGGCGATGGTGACCACACTACGCTCTGCTGCATCCCCGCCGATGCTATCGGCAAGCAGAAACTCCTGATCAAGGAGGAGGGCATCCTGGCTGGCGTCGATATTGCACGCCGCGTGTTCAATGCCTTCGACCCTGAACTCAAGATGGAGGTCTTCATGCAGGATGGCGCTCATGTCGTTCCCGGTGATGTGCCTTTCATCGTGACCGGCAAGGAGCAGAGCCTGCTGCAGACCGAACGCCTGATGCTCAATATTATGCAGCGCATGAGCGGCATCGCCACCATGACCGCACGTTACGTCAAGGCCTTGGAAGGAACAGGCACCAAGGTGCTCGATACCCGCAAGACCACTCCTGGCATGCGTATCCTCGAGAAGATGGCTGTCAAGATCGGTGGTGGCTGCAACCATCGCATCGGTCTGTTCGACATGATTCTGCTCAAGGACAACCATGTCGATTTCTCGGGCGGCATCCACAATGCCATCAGCCGTGCCAAGCAGTATTGCAAGGAGAAGGGTAAGAACCTCAAGATCGAGGTGGAGGTGCGCAACTTCAAGGAACTCGACGAGGCATTGGCCGAAGGCGTGGATCGCATTATGTTCGACAACTTCACACCCGAAGATACTGCCAAAGCCGTGAAGATCGTCAACCATCGCTGCGAGACCGAGTCGTCGGGAGGCATCACCTACGACACGATGCTTCCTTATGCCAAGGCTGGAGTTGATTATATCTCCTTCGGTGCCCTGACCCATTCCGTGAAGGGTCTTGATATGTCGTTCAAGGCGGTTAAGTGATTCCAATCAAGGATCATCTTATGCTATATTATCTTGGGGCTCATCCTTTTAGGATGGGCCTCTTGCTTTTTTCCTGGCCAACTTGTAGCTCCTGCCTGTCATTTTTCGTGTCGAAATGCATTAATTTGCCGTTTAAAGTTGCTTTTTTATATAAAAATGAAGAAATATTTAAAATTTTGCATCATTTTTTTCGATTTTTGAGGAAATTTCAAAAAAAGTCTGTATCTTTGCAATCACTTTTCGTGTATTGTGTTTAATTGGTTAGTTTTTACGACAAAATGAAGATTCAACTCAGAAGTGCTCAGACCACTGAGGGTCGCAGGATGGCGGGTGCCCGCGCCCTGTGGGTCGCTAATGGTATGAAGCGTGAAATGTTCGGCAAACCCGTTATTGCCATCGTCAACTCCTTTACCCAGTTTGTGCCAGGTCATACACATCTGCACGAGATCGGCCAGATTGTGAAGGCTGAGATCGAGAAACTCGGCTGCTATGCTGCTGAGTTCAATACTATTGCTGTCGATGACGGCATTGCCATGGGTCACGACGGTATGCTCTACTCGTTGCCTTCGCGCGACATCATTGCCGACTCGGTGGAATACATGGTGAATGCGCACAAGGCTGATGCGATGATCTGCATCTCGAACTGCGACAAGGTGACTCCTGGCATGCTGATGGCTGCCATGCGTCTGAACATTCCTGCCGTCTTCTGCAGCGGAGGCCCAATGGAGGCTGGCAAGTGGCGCGGCGAGAATGCCGACCTCATCACCGCGATGGTCAAGGGTGCCGACCCATCGGTAACCGACGAGGAAATGGCCGAAATCGAAGGCTGCGCTTGTCCAGGTTGCGGTTCGTGCTCGGGTATGTTCACTGCCAATTCGATGAACTCGCTTACCGAAGCCATCGGACTCTCTCTGCCTGGCAATGGTTCCATCTTGGCTACTCACGTGAACCGTATCCAGCTCTTCAAGGACGCCGCAAAACTGATTGTCAAGAACGCATTGAAATACTATGAGGAGGGCGACGAGAGCGTGTTGCCACGCAGCATTGCCACTCGCGCTGCATTCCTCAACGCCATGACCCTCGACATTGCCATGGGTGGCTCGTCGAATACGGTGCTTCACCTGCTTGCCGTAGCGCAGGAAGGTGGCGTGGATTTCGAGATGAAGGACATCGATCGCCTGAGCCGCGTGGTGCCTTGCCTCTGCAAACTTGCTCCCAATACGCAGAAGTATTCGGTGCAGGAGGAGAACCGTGCAGGCGGCATCCTCGGCATTCTCGGCGAACTCGCCAAGGGCAATCTGCTCGACCTGAGTTGCAAGCGTGTCAATGGTGCAACGCTCGGTGAGGACATCGAGAAGTATTCCATCCTCAAGGAGAACATCGATCCTGAGGCCAGCCGCATCTATCACAGTGCTCCTGCCGGCAAGTTCTCGATCAAGATGGGTTCGCAGAATGCACAATGGGAGACACTCGACACCGATCGTGCCAATGGTTGCATCCGCGACATCGAACACGCTTATACCAAGGATGGCGGCCTGGCTGTGCTCTTCGGCAATATCGCTAAGGATGGTTGCGTCGTCAAGACCGCAGGCGTGGCTCCTGAACTCTGGCATTTCGAAGGTCCCGCCGTTTGCTTCGACTCGCAGGAGGATGCTTGCGAAGGCATTCTCGGTGGCAAGGTCAAGAAAGGCGATTGTGTCGTCATCACCCACGAAGGACCCAAGGGTGGACCCGGTATGCAGGAGATGCTTTACCCGACATCCTACATCAAGTCGATGCACATGGGCAAGGAATGTGCCCTCATCACCGACGGACGTTTCTCGGGTGGTACTTCGGGTCTTTCCATCGGACACATCAGCCCTGAGGCAGCAGCCGGTGGCAACATCGGAAAGATCAAGGATGGCGACATCATCGTCATCGACATCCCGACACGTTCGATCAACGTCAAGCTCAGCGACGAAGAGCTGGAAGCACGTCCACAGCAGCCTTTGAAGCGTCATCGCGTAGTCAGCAAGGCTTTGCGTGCCTATGCCCAGTCTGTTTCGTCAGCCGACAAGGGCGGTGTGCGTATCATCGATTAATACGTGCGTATCAGGATTAATAAGGAAATAAATCAGAAACAACCCATAGAATGTCAGAAAGAATATCTGGTGCAGAAGCGCTGATGCGCAGCCTCGAGGACCAGGGTGTCACCACCCTCTTCGGATATCCAGGAGGTGCCATTATGCCTACTTACGATGCACTCTATGATCACCGTGACAAACTCAACCATGTGCTGGTAAGACATGAACAGGGTGCCATCCATGCTGCACAAGGCTATGCCCGCGTCAGTGGACGTACAGGTGTGGTATTGGTAACATCAGGCCCTGGTGCCATGAACACCATCACCGGTCTTGCCGATGCAATGATCGACTCCACTCCGCTTGTCGTCATCTGCGGACAAGTAGGAGCCGCCATGCTGGGTACCGATGCCTTCCAGGAGGTCGATGTAGTGGGTGTGACACAGCCTATCAGCAAGTGGAACTATCAGATCCGTCGTGCCGAAGATGTGGCATGGGCCGTGGCTCGTGCATTCTATATTGCAGGTACGGGTCGTCCCGGTCCCGTCGTGCTCGACTTCACAAAGAATGCGCAGACCACCGTCATCGACTATGAGCCGCAGAAGGTCAACTTCATTCGTTCGTATGTGCCTGAGCCTGTTTGCGAAATGTCGGTAATCCAGAAAGCTGCCGAGATGATTAACCAGAGCGTGAAACCATTTATGCTGGTGGGTCAGGGTGTCGAACTTGCTGGTGCCAATCAGGAAGTGCTCGAACTTGCCGAGAAGGCACAGATTCCTTTCGGATGCACGATGCTTGGCCTTTCGGCAATTCCTTCCGACCATCCTCTCAACAAGGGCATGCTTGGTATGCACGGCAACCTCGGTCCCAATGTGATGACCAACCAGTGCGACCTGCTGATTGCCGTGGGTATGCGTTTCGACGATCGTGTGACCGGCAACCTCAAGACCTACGCCAAGCAGGCCAAGGTCATCCACTTCGAGATCGACCCTTCGGAAATCAACAAGAACGTGAAGGTCGATGTGGCCGTTCTCGGCAACTGCAAGCAGACCCTTGCCGACCTCATTCCTTATGTTGATGAGGCAAAGCACGGCTCGTGGATAGCTGGTTTCAAGCCCTACGAAGAGAAGGAGTATGACAAGGTCATCGACAAGGCATTGCATCCCACCGAGGGACCATTGCTGATGGGTGAAGTGATCCGCAAGGTGAGCGAAGCAGCCAACAATGAGGCTATTCTTGTTACCGATGTGGGCCAGAACCAGTTGTTTGGATGCCGCTACTTCAAGTTCACGAAGAAGCGCTCCATAGTCACTTCGGGTGGTTGCGGCACGATGGGCTTTGCCCTTCCTGCTGCCATCGGTGCCACCTTCGGTGCTCCCGACCGCACTGTCTGCATGTTTGTAGGCGATGGAGGTCTGCAGATGACCATTCAGGAGTTGGGCACCATCATGGAACAGAAGGCTCCGGTGAAGATGATACTGCTTAACAACAATTATTTGGGCAATGTGCGCCAGTGGCAGTATCTGTTCTTCAACAAGCGCTACTCGTTCACCCCGATGCTGAATCCCGACTACGAGTTGATTTCCAAGGGTTATGGCATCCCATGCCGCACTGTCGTTGAGCGTGAGGACCTGGATGCAGCCATTCGCGAGATGCTCGACACCGAAGGTCCATTCCTCTTGCAGTGTGCAGTGAAGGAAGAAGATAATGTATTACCGATGACTCCTCCAGGTTCCAACGTGGATGAGATGTTATTAGAAATATTGTGATATGGCAGAATATATGAAAAATGGCGGTGAGTGCGGCGATTGCAACACTTGCGGCAAATGCGACGAGGCACAGGCATCGTTGCAGGCTTTGGATGAGGCTGTGAAGGCAGCGGCTGCCATTGACCGCAATTCGTACGAGAAGAACCTCTATCGCGAACGTGCAGCATCTTTGGCCGAAGACCTCAAGGACGGAGGCTTCCATGAGCGATTCTCGAAGACTGCTGTTGATGCACCTTCCACCTTAGGAAAAGAGGGCGCATTGCTCAGCCCATTGCATGAAGGACTGACACACTACACGCTGATTGTCTATTCCGAGAACTACGCAGGTATCCTCAACCAGATTACGGCAGTGTTTACACGTCGTCAGGTCAACATCGAGACGCTCAACGTGTGTGCATCATCGACACCAGGCGTACATAAATATACGATTACCTGTTACTGCAAGCAGGAGATGGCCGAGATGCTCACCAAGCAGATCGAGAAGCGCATCGATGTGCTGCAGGCCAACTGCTTCGTTGATGACGAGATCTTCATCCTCGAGACGTCGCTCTTGAAACTGGCTACTCCGATGGTGCTTGCCAACCCCGAGGTTTCGCGTATCGTGCGTCGTCACGATGCCCATATCGTGGAGGTCAATCCCACCTACACCATCGTCGAGAAGACTGGCATCACGGCCGACGTACTTGACAACTTCAACCAGTTGAACAAACTGGGCTGCGTCCTGCAGTTCGTGCGTTCCGGACGCATCTCAATCACCAAGTCGTGCATCGAACGTTTGGACCAGTATCTGACCAAGCGCGAGGAAGATCATGAGAAGGTGGAAGACTAGAAATTATATAATAACCCATTAATTATAATCAATATGGCACAAATGAATTTTGGCGGCGTCATCGAAAATGTAGTGACCCGCGAGGAGTATCCTCTTGAGAAAGCACGTGAAGTCCTGAAGGACGAGACTATTGCAGTGATCGGTTATGGCGTACAGGGCCCTGGCCAGTCGCTCAACCTGCGTGACAATGGATTCAACGTTATCGTTGGCCAGCGTCAGGGCAAGACCTTCGAGAAGGCCATCAGCGACGGTTGGGTACCAGGCAAGACCCTCTTCAGCATCGAGGAGGCAGCCCAGAAGGCTACCATCGTGATGTGTCTGCTCTCTGATGCAGCTGTGATGAGCGTATGGCCTACTCTCAAGCAGTATCTCACCCCAGGCAAGGCTCTCTATTTCTCACACGGATTCGCTATCACTTGGAACGACCGCACAGGCTGTGTTCCACAGAAGGATATCGACGTTATCATGGTTGCTCCCAAGGGCTCAGGCACTTCACTCCGCACCATGTTCCTCGAAGGCCGTGGCCTCAACTCTTCGTATGCTATCTACCAGGATGCTACAGGTCGTGCTTACGACCGCACCATCGCCCTCGGCATCGGCATCGGTTCGGGTTACCTCTTCGAGACCACATTCCAGCGCGAGGCTACTTCTGACCTCACCGGCGAGCGTGGTTCTTTGATGGGCGCTATCCAGGGTCTTCTCCTCGCTCAGTACGAAGTGCTCCGCGAGAACGGCCACTCTCCTTCGGAGGCCTTCAACGAGACTGTTGAGGAGCTCACTCAGTCGCTTATGCCTCTATTCGCAAAGAACGGTATGGACTGGATGTATGCCAACTGTTCGACCACTGCTCAGCGCGGTGCCCTCGACTGGTATCCTCGTTTCCACGATGCCATCAAGCCTATCTGCCAGTGGCTCTATATGAGCGTGAAGCTCGGCAACGAGGCTCAGATTTCCATCGATGCCAACTCCAAGCCCGACTATCGTGCCGGCCTCGAGAAGGAACTCAAGGCACTCCGCGAAAGCGAGATGTGGCAGACTGCCGTTACCGTACGCAAGCTCCGTCCTGAGAACAACTAATCCCGAGGAACGCTCTTTTACACATTGTGTAAAGATACTTTACAAAGCCCTGAAACCTATGGTTTCGGGGCCTTTTTTATTAAATATGTGAAAAAATAGGGTATAGATTTTGTCATGTTAGTTTTTTTTCGTAACTTTGCTCCCGAATTATATACATAACCCAACATGCAAGAACGTAAACCAAATATTTATACCGACAATATCATCGGTCCTATCCATAGTCGCCGACTGGGTATCAGCCTTGGCGTGAACCTTCTACCCAAGGATGCCAAGATATGCTCCTTCGACTGCATCTACTGCGAGTGCGGATGGAACAAGGACCACAAGGGAGGACATTTCCCCGATGCTGATGCGGTGATGGAGGAACTCGAGGCAAAACTCAAGGAAGAAGTGGCTGAAGGCCGTAATATCGATGTCATCACTTTCGCTGGCAATGGTGAACCCACCCTTCACCCGCGCTTTGCGGAAGTCATCGACCGCACCATCGCTCTTCGTGACCAGTATTATCCCCAGGCAAGGGTGAGTGTGCTGAGCAACGCCACGCGTATGACCGATCCCAAGGTATATGCTGCCCTTTTGAAGGTCGATAACAATATTCTCAAGATCGATGGAGCCTTCGACTCGACTATACATCTCATCGACCAGCCCACCGACAAGAACTACAGCGTGCGACAGGTCGTCGATGGCATGAAGTCGTTCCAGGGCCAGCTCATCGTTCAGACGATGTTTGTGCGAGGTATGCACGACGGTAAGGTGATTGATAACACTACACCCGAAGAAGTCAATGCATGGTGTGACCTCATGCGCGAAATCAAGCCTCACCAGATTATGGTATATAGCCTTGATCGTCCGACACCCGAGCCCAATCTTGTGAAAGTTTCAAAGGAGGAGATGGCGCAGTTCGTTGCTCCTCTCGTTGCCGAGGGCTTCAACGTAAGCATTGCTTAAACATCACTTATGGCACATTCCAATACGATGTATAAACAAAGATATCACATATTTCTTCTCCTGCTCCTGATAGTCGTGCTACCGGCCACAGTGGCAGCCCGCAAGAAGAATCCCCAACCCAGCGAAACTTCGCTGCTGAGCCTTGACGAACAGCAGTACTTCGATTCACTCTATTTCCTTGCAGTGACCCAAGGTCAATGCGAGCGTCCCGACTCGGCCGTGAAACTGATGAAGCAGGCCGTGGCGTTCTACGACTCGGTGATGACGTCGCAGGGCTATGAACTTTCGATCAAACTGCCAACCGAAGAGCCCAAGGAGGTGAAGAAGGGCATCAAGAACCCGACCACCAGGCAGGTGCCGGGTCTGGCTGCCGCATACTTTTTCCTCAGCAACCAATACCGCGAGCAGAACAATGCCATGAATGCGATATTGGCCATCGAACAGGCCATCGCCATCGACTCGGTCAACTATTGGTACACCGAGGCTGAGGGTGACCTTTTCCTCGCACTCAACCGCATCGAGGATGCCCGCCTTTGCTATGAGCGACTTGTGCGCAACTATCCCGACAAGAGCGAACCTCTCTACAACATGTCTGAGATCTATCTGCGCCTCGACAGCGTGAACGAATGCCTCGCAATGCTCAACAAACTCGAGGAGATAGAAGGCATCAACGAACAGCTTACACGTTACAAATTCGCCATTCTCAGCGACAAGAAGCGTACCGAAGAGGGCTTCGACGAATATCGCAAACTCATCGCGCGCTATCCCTACAACGTGCGCTATCGTGTGCAGTTGGGCGATTTGCAGATGCAGTACGGACAGATTCCTCAAGCCAAGGAGACTTATGAGGCTGCTGCCGCTGTGGAACCCGACAACGCCTATGTGTGGGTCGCTCAGGCAAATTATTACAGCATGACCGGCGATCAGGATGCTGCCGACCGACTTGTCGCTTCGGCTCTCGTCAACAGCAATCTCGATGTCGATACAAAGGTGGAGGTCATGGAAGAGTACCTGAAGGGCTCTTTCCGGAAACTTTCCAACTATCGTGACCAGGTCGAGAAAGGCAACGTCACTTCCAGCCTCGATACGATAGCGTTGTTCAACAATGTGGATTCCCTCTTCACTGCAGTCGTCGAGATGCATCCTACTTCGGACGAAATCTACAAACTGCAGGCAGATTGGCGTAATGCGATGGGACAGGACAGCCTTGCTTCCGAGAGTATGCGCTTTGCCGTCGATTTGAAGCCCACCTCGATGGAGTATTGGGACCAGTTGCTCTATTACAGCACCTCATGGATGCCAAAGCCACAACTTGTCGAGTTGACGCAAGAGGTTTTGAAAGAGCATCCAACCAGCCAGACTGCCTACCTCGTCGCCGCTTGGGCATATATCCAGCAGGATCAGCACGAAAAGGCCATCGAGCAATATCGCCTGGCTATCGAGAACATGAGTCCTCCCGATGCCAACAGGGTCAGCAATCTTTATGGCAGCATGGGCGACATCTATTATCAGGACAACCGAATGGACGAGGCCTTCGAATGCTACGATAAGGCGGTGAAGTACAACCCGACGAACTATAATGCGCTCAATAATTATGCTTACTATCTGAGCCAGCAGAAGAAGGATCTCCACAAGGCCGAGGACATGGCATTGAAGGTTATCCAGAAGTACCCCGACAATCCTACCTATCTCGACACCTATGCCTGGGTCCTCTATCTGGAGGAGAGTTATACGTTGGCAACGTTCTATCAGCAGCACGCCATCGACTGCCTCGACAAGGACGACAAGGGCAACAGCACGTTGTTCGACCACTATGGAGATATGCTGCTCAAGAGCAATGACCTCAAGGGTGCTATCGAGCAGTGGAAGCGTGCCCTCGAATGCGATGACGTTGAAAACGTCGAGAAGATACAGAAGAAAATAGACAGTGCCGAGACACTTCTAAACAATTAAATTTCAATGAACAAGAACTTGAAGCAGATTTATACGGCTGCGTTGTTGGCCTTTTCCCTCGTATTCACATCCTGTCATACCACCAAGGTGGTCACAGGAACCTTGACAGGTGCTCATCCCGAGAAGGCTCGTTTTGAGAGTGTGGTACAGAATAACTACCAGTATGATGCCCTTCAGTCGAAGGTGAAGTATTCGTTTGGAAAGACCAGCCTCAATGGAAAGATGTGCCTGGAGTCGGGCAATCGTCTTTGCATGCAGGTCAATGCTCCTATCATCGGTTTCGAGGTGGCTCGCGTTGAAGCCAGCCAGGAGTCGGTTCTTCTGGTCGACAAGTACGACAAGATGTACACCATCCTCGAACTTGCCAATCTCTACGACATCAAGGACATCAATGGTCATGAGATGGAGGCCTTGGAGTGCATCATGCTTGGTCGTATCTATATCCCGGGTAGGGGACAGGCAACGAGCAAGGATTACTCGAAACTCACTTGGACGACACCTTCGCTCGCCGACGGCAAGCAGGGCTATTCCGAGGGACTTTACAAAGGAAAGGATTACAGCATCCTCTATGCCATCGACGAGAATGGTCGTCTCGTAAGCACACTGCTCGCCGTAGGAGGTAAGACGGCCCGATGGGAATACTCCGACTACCAGGAAGTGGAGCAGGGACAGTGGGTGCCCACCCAGGAATTCATCACTATTACCAATCCCGATAACAAGGAGATTTCGGCAGGCTTGAAACTGACCAATCCTTCGTTTGGAGAAAGCACTTGGCGTGATTTTGAAGCCAACGACTCGTATAACAAGGTCTCCATCAAGGATATTGGCAATAGAATCAAGAGTCTGACCAAGTAAGTTGTGTGCCCTATGAAGCGTTTCTTTCGATATCTTGTGGTCATCCTCTTTTCGGTTGTGCTGATAGCAGGACCTGATGGTTCTGTCGCCTTTGCACAGCAGAAGAAGACCTCTACAACGAAGACTACGACGCAAAAGAAGCCCGCCCAGACCTCTCAGAAGAAGCCTGCCCAAAGTTCGGCAAAGAAGCCCGCCCAGACCTCGCAGAAGAAGCCTGCTCAAAGTTCGGCAAAGAAGCCTGCACAGACCTCGCAGAAGAAACCCGCTCAGAGCTCTTCTCAGAAGAAGTCTACGCAAAGCACTGCAAAGAAGCCTGCGCAGAGCACACAAAAGAAGTCTACCCAAAGCACGGCAAAGAAGTCAACGCAGAAGTCCTCCAGGGGTTCTGGGACGAAGCGTTCTTCAAGTTCAAGCAAGAAGAAGGGCAAGCCGATGAGCCGACAGGCTTACGAAAAGCAGCAACGCGACCTGCAGCAACAGATTCGCGATACCGAGAAACTCATCAGCAACAACAATACTTCGCTGAAGAGCCAGAATCGCGATATCCAGATCCGTGCCGACGAGATTCGTAAGCGTCAGGCGCTTATCAACAGCAAGCATCGCGAGATAGAATCCCTCGTTGCCGAAGAGGACAGCCTCAAGCGTGAGATAAGCAACCTCGAGAAGCAGCACAATGCTACGCAGAAGAAGTATGCTGCAGCAATGCGTCATCTTTATAAGTGGCGTAGCGGTTATGACGAACTGCTCTTTGTCGTTTCGGCCAAGGATTTGCTCGAAGGTCTGCGTCGTGTGCGTTATCTGCGTCGCTATGGAGAATGGCGCAAGAGCCAGGCCGAGCTGTTGGAACAGCAGCGCAATGCTACCCACGAGGCCAAACAGTTGCTCGAACTCGTTCGTGTCGATCACGAGATCATTCTGGAGGACCTTGACAAGGAGCGTGCCTCGTTGGCTCAACGTCAGCAGGAGCAGGAGACACAGATAGCCAATTTGCAGAAGCGCAACAAGGAATTGCAGACCGAATTGGATCGTGACCGCAAACGTATGGCTGAGGTGGAGAAGACCATCCAGCGTATGATTGAGGAAGAGATACGTAAGGCCGAAGAGGCTCGCAAGAAGGCTGAGGAGGAAGCCCGACGCAAGGAAGAGGCTGCCCGCAAGGCTCGCGAAGCCAAGGAAAAGGGTACTGCTACTGCGTCGAAAGGTTCGACGAGCGGGACCTCAACCTCAACTTCGAAGTCTACTGGCACTACCACTGCACCTTCAAGAAACACTACCCACAATTCGGCCACGGTGAAGAAGGACGATGCTTTCCGCAGGCTGTCGGGCAGTTTTGCCGAAAACCGTGGAAGGTTGCCTTATCCCCTGGATGCCACGTTTGCCTTTGTCGATCATTACAATCCCGGCAACGGCAACTCGAGCATTGTGCTCAGCACTCGTGTCGGAGCACACGCCTGTGCCATCTATGAGGGTGTTGTCCAGAGTTGTTTCCGAACGAGCGAGGAATGGACCATCATCGTGCAGCATGGCAATTATCGTTCGGTCTATATGAACCTGCAGAATGTTTTCGTTCGAGCAGGACAGAAGGTTTCCACGCGTCAGCAATTGGGTACTTTGAAGACCGAACCGGAGAGCAATCGAGCAGAGATCCGTTTCTGGATTTATCAGAATTCCACTGCTGTCAACCCTGAGCGTTGGCTGAAACGATAACCCATTCGAGCGATAATCATTTGACCACATGGCTACAATAGACGACTGCAAGATCATCAATCTGCCCAAGGAGGAAGATCCTCGGGGAAGCCTGACGTATATCTATCAGAATGTGCAGGTTCCTTTCGAAATACGTCGTGTCTTCTACATCTACGACGTGCCTGCCGGTAAGGATCGTGGCGCACATGCCCACAAGCAGTGCTGGCAGTTCATCATCGCTGCCTCGGGTGCCTTGGAGGTGTATCTCAATGATGGTCACTCTGAAAAGATTGTGACCTTGAATCGTCCCTTCCAGGGATTGCTCGTCCCTCCCGGAGTCTGGGCTCACGAACAGGAATTCACCACAGGTGCCCTCTGTCTGGTGCTGGCCAGCCATGATTACAGCGAAGACGACTACATCCGCAACTTCGACGATTATCTGAAATACCTTGCCCAAGCATGAACATCCATCGATATACGAGCAGCGATAAGCCGATATGGGACGCCTTCGTCCGTGCTTCGAAGAATGGAACTTTCCTCTTCGAACGTGACTATATGGACTATCATCGTGATCGTTTCTTCGACCATTCGCTGATGTTTTTTGACGACAAGGGACGCCTGGTGGCCCTCTTGCCGGCCAATGAGGTGGAGCTAGATGGCGTCCGACATCTTTACAGCCATCAGGGATTGACCTACGGAGGCTTTATCCTTTCGACGAAAAACACCGTCGAACAGGTCATGGAACTTTTCGACGAAACTGTCTCCTATCTGGAAGCAGAAGGTTTCGAAACGTTTCATTACAAGCAGATGCCGACGATTTATCATCAGTGTCCGTCGCAGGAGGATGAATACGCCCTTTGGCGCCATGGAGCTACCTTGGAAGGCTGTAACATCTCGTGTACGGTGCCCCTTGCAGGAACGCCGCAGCAGCCTCCTTTCGAACGTCGTCGTCGTCGCGGCGTAGTGCGTGCCGAAGAGGCAGGCTATCAAATTGTTGAGAATGCCTCGCTCGAAGTGTTCTGGCCCATTATGGTCAATAATCTTCAGGAGCGCTACGATGCTTCGCCCGTCCATGCTTTGGCCGAAATGCAGTTGCTGCAAGACAGTTTCCCGCAGAACATCCAGTGTTTCCTCTGTGTCGATTCGATGGGAGAGGCGCAGGCGGGTGCCGTGGTCTTCCTGACCAATCCGATGACGATCCATGTCCAATATGGGCATGCTACGTCGCAGGGCAAGGCTGATGGCGCCCTCGACTTCCTTTACACTCGGTTGATGGAGCGGTATCGCAATCAGGGTTTCCAGTATTTCGATTTCGGCACGAGCAATGAGCAGGGAGGACGTGTCCTCAATGCTTCGCTCATTGCCCAAAAGGAAGGCTTCGGAGGACGAGGCATTGCTTACAAGACGTTCGTCATCCAACTGTATCGTCCTCATAGTTTTTATAGCTTTAATAGCCTTTAAGGATTCGAAGCCCCAAAAACATCATCCATAATCATAGCGCTCTTCATGATTCCTTATCTTGACCTACATACCATCAATGCTCCCTACGAGGCAGACATCAAGCAGGCATTGCTCGATGTGGTTGACTCGGGCTGGTATCTGTTCGGGCAGCAGGTCTCTGCGTTCGAGCAGGAATGGGCTGACTATAATGGTGCACGTCATTGCGTAGCCTGTGCCAATGGACTGGATGCGCTGCGTCTGGTGCTGCGTGCATGGATTGAGATGGGATATCTGAAGCGTGGCGATGGCGTGATTGTTCCTGCCAACACCTACATTGCCAGCATCTTGGCAGTCAGCGACAACGGATTGATACCTATTCCCGTAGAGCCCGATCCGGAATCCTATCTGATTGACCCTCGCACGATTGCTCAACTTTTGGAGGACCCAAAGTCTTCTCCTGCATATCCAGTTGCCAGGGATGTCGTAATCCGTGCCATCCTTCCCGTGCATCTCTATGGTCAGCGCTGCGAGATGGAGGCTATCGACGAACTGGCTGCTCGTTATCATCTGCTGGTGTTGCAGGACAGTGCACAAAGTCATGGCGTCAAGGCAAAGGGTACCTGCGCTTGGAGTTTCTATCCGGGCAAGAATCTTGGAGCCTTGGGCGATGCAGGTGCGGTGACCACCGACGACGAAACGTTGGCTACTGTAATTCGTCAGTTGGCATTCTATGGCAGCGAGAGGAAGTATGTGCATCGCTTCAAAGGCGTCAATTCTCGAATGGACGAACTGCAGGCTGCCGTGCTTCGCATCAAGTTGCGTGACCTGGATTGTGCCAATGCCCGACGTGTTGCAATTGCAGAACGTTTTGCTTGCGAAATTTCCAATCCGTCCCTCGTTTTGCCAAAGGCCAAGGCCGATCATGTCTATCATATCTATCCGGTGCTGACTGCACATCGTGATGCACTCCAGCGATATCTGCTTGATCAGGGCATACAGACACAGATTCATTATCCCTTGGCACCTCATCAGCAGAAGGCCTACAACGAGTGGCAGGCTTTGCATTTCCCGATTACCGAAAAGATAGCCGCCCAGGAATTGTCGATTCCTTGTAATCAGTCGATGACCGACGATGATGTTTCGAAGGTTATCGCTGCGCTAAACCACTATCCCCATGTTTGATTCCTTCTTCCGCACCAATTGGCTGGCAACGCTGAAACTCAACCTCAAGTTGCTCCCGTGGCATCAGGCCTGCCGTCTGCCCATCGTGGTGGAGGGTCCTTTGCGCATTGAGATAGGAGAGGGGGCACGTGTTATTTTGCCCGACGATGCCCCTAGGGGAACTGTCATCCTGGGCAGTCGGCATGAGACCTATAAGGCTGAGGCAGGAAAGGCGCAGTTCTCTATCTTTGGAACTTGGGAAGTGAAGGGAAAGGTTCGTGTCGGCTTGGACAGTTGCCTTTACATCCATCGTGGTGCCACGTTCACTACGGGTCGTGATATTTTTGTGGCTCGCGATAGTCAGATAGAATGTGCCGAGCGAGTCTCCATCGGTGACAATGTCCTGGCAGGAGAAATCTATATCTGCGATAGTGCAGGGCATAGCGTAGCGCATGGAGACGCTGTACAACCCATGACCAGACCCATCGTAATCGGCGATGGCTGTTATTTTGGCTTTCGCACGATGGTGCTTCGCGGTGCTGTCGTTCCTCCCCATTCGGTGATAGGTAGTGGTGCGGTTTGTACCCGTGATTATAGTGCAGGACATCCCGAAGGACATCTTCTTCTGACCGGTGTTCCTGCCGAAATTAAGGCGACCGACGTTACGCCCGATTGTCACGTTTAGCATTCATCGGTTTATGGAGGTCCCGTCCTACAGATCCATCGTCAAAGGTGCCGGCATTTTCGGTGCAGCCAAGGCTGTCAATATCCTGACGGCCCTGGTGCGTACTAAGTTTGCGGCTGTGCTTTTGGGAACTGCCGGTGTCGGACTGAATGCCCTTTTCAACACGGTTCAACTTTTTATGAACCAACTGCTTGGCCTGGGTCTTTCGACGGGAAGTGTCAAGACCTTGTCCGAAGCCTATTCCACCCACGATCTAGCATTCATCGATCGGCACGTGACTCGTGTTCGCCATTGGGCCATCCTCTGTGGTGCGGCTGCCATTGTGCTCCTTGCCTTGCTTTCTCCGCTTCTCAGCCTGCTTTATTTCGACACCTTGCATCATGTCCCGCATTTCATGCTCTTGGGCGTGGGTGTGGCCGCACTCATTGTCTGCGACATCGAGCAGAGCGTGATGCGAAGTCTGCAACGTTCCGTCCGATTGGCGTTCAGTATGCTGCTCACGGCCATCTGTGCCTTGGTCTTCACCGTTCCTTTCTATTGGTGGTTGGGCATACGAGGCGTTATTTTCGCCATCGTCTCCTGTGCCGTCGCTTCTGCTTGTATCTGCTTATGGCAGGGACACAAGACACATCCCTTCCATCTCGACTGGGGGCAGTTCTCCGATTGGAGCGAATTCTGGAAGGCATCACAGCCTATGCTTCGAACGGGCATGGCTTTTGTCATCACAGGTCTTTTCCTGCAGGGCAGCGATTTGTTCCTGCAGTCGGTGCTGGCAACCACGGCATCGTTGACGGTCGTCGGTCTTTTCAAGGCGGGCTATCAGTGTGCCTTCACCTATCCGAGCATGATCTTTTCGGGCGTTGCCAACGATTATTTCCCCCGTCTTTCGGGCGTTGCCGACGATGATGTCGCAGGTCGACGCATCGTGGTGATTCGTCAGATTCGCGTCATGTTTCTCATCGCCCTTCCCGTGGTGATTGCAATCTGGCTGCTTGCTCCATGGGTGATACGCATTCTGCTAAGCGAGGAATTCCTTCCGCTCGTCACGATGGTGCGTTGGTCGGTATTGGCCATCCTTTTCAAGTCCATCTATCTTCCTTTGGGATATCTGCCCTTGGCGCTCAATAAGCGCCTGCATTTCGTCATCCTTGAAGGACTGAGTTGCATGATCAACATCACAGTCGTTCTCATGGGCTTTTATCTGGGTGGTCTCGATGGCATCGGCATGGGCATCTTTGCAGGCGGAATCCTCGACCTCATCCTCTACATCCTCTTCTGCCGATATCATTACAATATAATGTAACCCCTCTTAGTACCCCCCTCTTCCCCCCCTGTTTAAGTCGCAGCCATCTTTGGCTGCCATAACCCCTCTTAACCCTTCGAACCCCTCTTTACCCCCAAACCCCTATGCGCATTCTCTTCACCACAGCATGGTACCCCAACCGCAAGGATGCGGGCGATGGCGTCTTCATTCAGAAGCACTCCAGGGCTGTTGCGCGGCTCAACGACGTGGCTGTGCTGATGGTGCAGACCGACGTGGCTGTCCGAGGTCTGAGGATTGAAGTTTGTCCGAAGGAAAGCCTGGATAAATCGCTGCACGAGGTTCTTGTCTATGTGCCAAAGACCCGCTTTGAGATACCATTGATTACAGGCCTTGTGCGACTCTTCTGGCTCATGATGGGATATTTCAAGGGCTATCGGTTCATCAAGAAAAATTATTGGCAGGGCGAACGGCCCGAAGTGTGTCATGTCAATGTCCTGACACGTGCGGCAGGCTTGCCCTGGCTCTTGCTCAAACTTCATCACATTCCTTATATCATCACCGAACATTGGTCACGTTATGCCCGCGAAGGGGCTTATCCCGACAGCGCTATGCAACTTCGTTTGGGCCGACGGTTCGTGAAGGATGCTTCCTACGTTTGTCCCGTCAGTCTCAATCTTGAGCAGAATATGAAGAAATGGGGTTTGGAGAATCGTCATTATACGCGCATCGGCAACGTCGTCGATACCAATATGTTCGTGCCAGCTTCAAATGCAAAAGTCGGTTCAAAGGTCACGTTCGTCCATGTGTCGTGGATGCGCGACGACTCGAAGAACATCTCAGGCATTCTTCGCACGGCAGCAAGACTGAAAGAGCAGAATCAGGATTTCCACATCGACTTCATCGGGGAGGGGAATGACAAACCGAAGCTGATGGAATATAGCAGGGAACTTGGGTTGGACGAAATGGTCTCCTTCCTTCCTGCAATGACCGGACACGATTTGGCAGAGGCACTCCAAAGGCATGATGCGCTCTTGATGTTCAGCAATTTCGAGAACCAGCCCGTGTCGGTGCTCGAAGCCCTTGCGTGCGGACTTCCCGTCATCGCTACCAAGGTGGGAACCATCCCCGCTATGTTGGCGCAGAATCGCGGAATAACCGTCGAACCAGGAAACGAATCAGAATTGCAGGAAGTCCTGGCCGCCTTCATCACAACTTGGAATCGAATGACCGAAGCACAGCGCTCCGACAGAGCGCTGGCACATCAGCGTCATCAATATGTGGCTGAGCGACATAGCCCCGAGGTCATCGCCCAGCAGTTCGATGTGCTCTATCGTTCAAGTCTTCCCCCTAATCAGGTATTCCGCCCCCGCTGTTCGGGGGATAGAGGGGGTGCGGAGGAATGAGGGGGTCCTAGAACCCCACCTTCCCGCTAATCTCCGGATGACGAATCCACCACGTGACCAGTTTTTCGTTGCACGTCAGCAGTTTCATTCCAAGGTATTTCAGTTCATTGATCCACGGCAGCGGGTAAAGTCCCAGTTGCCGCAATGCTTCGATGCACTGCAGGGCATAGTCCGCATCGTGTTGCTTCCTGATGAGCACGCGCAGCACGTCCATGCTCAGGTAGGACAATTTATATCGCATTACCGAGTCCAGGCCGTGTTCGTCGCGCCAACGGGTGAGATTGTTGAGGATGGTCATCGTGTCGTCCATCAGTTTGCGCTTGCGGGCTTCGGTGCGCGTGTTGATGCTGCTGCCCGAATGCTCATAATATAAATAGGTGTAGCCGCGCTTATAGACCACAGGACCAGCCAGCGTGAATAGTTTGAAGATAAGTTCCTCGTCCTGGTGATAGATGCCGGGCGTGAAGCGAAGTTCGGGATGTTGCATGAAGAGGCTGCGCTTGAACAGATATCCATAGACAAGTCCTTCGATGTTATGGCTTCGCACAAAATCTGCGCCCGTAGCATATTCTTGGTCGAAAGGCCAGCGTTCCATCTGATGGCTCCACGGACGCTGTGTGCCGTCTTCGAGCCGATACATGACCTGCACGCCGATGATGTCGTACTTCCCGCTTTGCATCGTGTCGATAGGCAGCACTTTGCCCTCCATCATCTTGTCGTCCGAATCGACCATGTAGATGTATTCGCCCGTTGCCTTCTCGATGGCAAGGTTGCGTGCCACGCTTTGTCCCTGGTTCTTCTGGTGGAACACTTTCACGCAGGGATGCTGCTGGGCATACTCGCCGAGTAGGGCAGGAGTGTCGTCGGTCGAACCATCATCGACGACGATGACCTCCATGTCGTCAATGCCTTGTGCAATACAGGAGTCCAGGCAAGCAACGATGTATTTCTCCACGTTGTAGGCGGGAATAATGAAACTCAGCAGCATATTTCTAACTTTTAACGGTGCAAAATTACAAAAAAAATTGATTCGATGCACAAGGTTTGAACAAAAATGCTTATCTTTGCAGCGAAAATTACCTCGTTCATCGATGAAAGCCCCCTTTTTGAAGATGTTTCTCGTTTTGATTTGCTGGGTGTCGGCTCTGTGTCTGACTCCTTTGGCTGTCTTGGCCCAGGAGAAGGATAAGGACACTGTGGTCGTGCAGGCTATCGATACGACGTGGATGGCCGAACTCCCGGTCATCGAACTGACCTACAACAAGGCACGTCTCAACAGCGATACTTTCATCCCAGGCAGGATGGTATATCATAGCATCGACAGCACGCGTCAGTACAGTTGCACCATAAGGCGTCGAGGTGGCACGTCGCTTCTTTTCGACAAGCCGAACTATGCGCTGAAATTCTACGACGAAGCGGGCAATTCGCTCGATGTGCGTTTCCTCGGTATGCGCAAGGACAACAACTGGATCCTCGACGGCATGGCGCCCGATCATTCGAAGATGCGCAACCGCGTCTCGATGGACCTTTGGCTCGACTTTTCGCATCCGTCCTATCAACAGGAGGAGAACCCCAATGCCATCAATGGTTATCGCGGCAAGTATGTCGAGGTCTATGCCAATGGTCAGTATATGGGCCTCTTCTGTCTGATGGAGCGCGTCGACCGAAAGCAACTCAAGGTGAAGAAGTTTGTCACCGATGAGGATGGCACCTCCCATCATCGTGGTCTCGTCTATAAGGTCATCAATGGCAAGGATACACGTACACCATACTTTTATTGGAATCAGAACGCGCCTAACGATGCAAGTTCCTATTACGATGGCGTGCAGAGCGAATATCCCGACCCTCACGATGGCGAACCCTGGACATGGGATCCTTTGCGCAAGAACATCTATTACCTCGCAGGATATCGAGGAACAACATTCTACTCCCTTATAGGCAAATATTACGATTTGCCGGTCTTTTGCGACTTCATGCTGTTCCTCGACCTGCTCTATGCTTTCGACAACGTCGGCAAGAATTACTATTGCTGGTTCTACGATTATAGTTCAAATGACAAGCGTTTGGGCATCACGCCTTGGGACCTTGACGTCTCGTGGGGACGTGACGAGACGGGTGTTCGTGTCGCGGCTACCACGGAATTGACCAACAAGACCAATTTCCACACCCGTATGTCGGAACACTACAAGGGCTATGCCGATACCTTGTCCAACCGATATGCCGAGTTGCGCGACAACCTTTGGACAGAGCAGTCGCTTCTCGGCTACTTCGACCGTTACTTTGACTTGTTTACTCGAACCGGAGCGTTCGAACGTGAGCAGAACCGATGGATAGACTCCAACTGCAAGGTGCGCGATCTAGACCTCGAGAAGGAGTATATCTACGGTTGGATCCACGATCGTCTCGCCTATCTCGATTCGGTCTATGGCTACATTGCTCCCCAAGCCATCCGTAGCATCCCCACCGACAAGAATCAACCCCCATCTCCCTGCTACGACCTTTGGGGAAGGCGCATCCATCCTTCCTCCACCCGCTCCCCCGGTCTCTTCATCCAAGGAAAGCGAGTCATCAGCCACCAGCAATAGGCCCCCTCGTCCGTTTCAGTCGCAGCCATGCTTGGCTGCCCCCTCGTCCCTTTGTCCCCTTTGTCCCCTGGCAGCCAAACATGGCTGCCTCTCAACCCCTCGAACCTTTCGAACCCCTCGAACCCTTCACTCCCCCTTTTCCCCCCATGCGCATCCTTCTCTTCGGCGAATACAGCAACGTTCATCACACCCTCTGCGAGGCCTTGCGCCGCGCAGGGCACGAGGTGCTGCTCATCAGCGATGGCGACGGGTGGAAGGATTATCCGCGCGATGTGGACTTGCGTCGCACGAAGGAGGGCCCCGTCGGCTCCTTGATGTATCTGTCGAAGTTGGCTACCCTCTTGCCCAAACTGCGAGGCTATGATGTCGTGCAGATTGTCAATCCCATCTTCCTCGATGTCAAGGCTAGGTGGAACAAGTGGGTCTTCGATTATCTCAAGCGAAATAACGGTATCCTGTCGGTGGGTTGCTTTGGCGACGATTACTACGTCATCAGCCGTATGCAGGACGACAAATACCTCGCCTATACCGATTTCTATGCCGCAGGCAAGGCAATCGACCATGAAGTGAATCGTCGCCGCATCGCTGCGTGGACAAAAGGCCCGAAGGCCGCATTGACACAATACGTGATGCAGTACGCCGACTGCCTCGTCCCCTGTCTCTACGAATACTGGAAGGTCTACGATACCCCCGAATTCCACTCCCGCCTCCGTTACATCCCCCTGCCCATCGATGTAAGCACCCCCTCAAACCTTTCGAACCTCTCGAACCCTTCGAACCTCTCGAACCCTTCACCCGAGTTGAAGCTCCGCCTCCTCTTCGCCTCCCAGAAACTGCGCGGCCAGATGAAGGGCACCGACAAACTGGAACCCCTGTTCGACAGGCTTGCCCAGGAGTTCCCCGACGCAATCGACTTGTGCAAGATTGAGTCGGTTCCCTTCGAGCAATATCAGCGTCTCGTGGCTGAGGCCGATGTTGTCGTCGATCAGCTCTACAGTTTCACCCCGGCGATGGGTGCGCTCGAAAGCTTGGCGCAGGGGAAAGTGGTGATCAGTGGCTACGAACCGGAGTATCAGCGGTTCATCGACGGGCCACAGGAATCCGGCATCATCAACCTTCGGCCCTTCGACGATGCCCACAACTACGAGGTGCTGCGCTCGACCTTGACCGACCGAAACAAAATAGCCCGACTGCAGTCGATCAGTCAGGCTTTCGTTCGCAAGTATCACAATGCTGACGATGTGGCGCGTCAGTTCGTGGAGTTCTGGTCCTTGGCCTCTTCGTCCAGGCGGCCCTCCCACAAGTAGTACCTCGTTTCCTTGACGAGCACACCGCTCAGCACGAGGAGGCAGATGAGGTTGGGGATGGCCATCAGGGCATTGGCGGCATCGCCGAAGTTCCACACCGCTTCGAGCGCATTCGTTGCACCGAAATAGGTGCCGATGGTGATGAGCACGCGGAAGATGTATCGGCCCACCTTGCCGTACTTGCCGCAAAGGTACTCCAAGGCCTTCTCGCCATAGTAGCTCCAGCCCAGGATGGTGCTGAAGGCGAAAGTGAAGATGGCAATGCTTAGCAGAACGCCTCCCACATTATAGCCGGCGAAGGCGATGGGGATTTGCTCAAACGCCTGTCGGGTCAAGGTGGCCGATGCCGACGAATCGACACCATTGTCTGCCAGGATGGTGGTGACAAGCACAAGGCCGGTGAGTGCGCAGATGATGACGGTGTCCCAGAAGACCGAGGTACTCGATACCAGTGCCTGGCGCACGGGATTCTTCGTCTTGGCAGCTGCGGCTACGATGGGTGCCGAACCCAGACCTGCCTCGTTGCTGAAAAGGCCGCGGGCAATACCATAGCGCATCGAAAGCATGATGGTCGAGCCGATGAATCCGCCTGTCGCAGCCTGTGCCGAGAAGGCACTCTTCAGGATCACCGCGATGGCTTCGCCGATATACTGGCCATGGTGGATCAGCAGCACGATGCAGCCTGCCACATAGAAGACCGCCATGAACGGAACGAGGAGTTCGCAGACCCTGGCAATGCCTTTCACGCCAAAGATGACCACCGAGCCGATGAGGATGGCAAGGACGAGTCCAATCCACGTCGTGTCCCATCCGAAACTCTCTGCCGCCATGGTCGAGATGGCATTGCTCTGGATGGTGCAGCCGATGCCGAAGGTGGCAAGGAACGCAAAGAGGGCGAACAGCACGGCCAGCCACTTGCAGCCCATGCCTCGCTCGATGGCGTACATGGGTCCGCCCAGCATCGTGCCTTCTTTCGTCGTGATGCGGTACTTGATCGAAAGCAGGCCCTCGGCATATTTGGTGGCGATGCCGAACACACCGGTCACCCAGCACCAGAAGACGGCACCCGGTCCGCCCATCGTAACGGCTGTGGCCACGCCGATGATGTTGCCGGTACCGATGGTTGCAGCAAGGCCCGTGGCAAGGGCAGCGAATTGCGACACGTCGCCCTTCGAGTTTGCATCACGCTGGAATGACAGCCTGATGGCTTTGCCGATGTAACGCTGTGGAAACTTCAGTCTGATGGTCAGGAAAATGTGTGTGCCTACAAGCAGCACGATCATGGGCCAACCCCACAGGTAGCCGTTCAGCGTATTGAGTATTTCGTTCATTGCAAATAGGGAGTTAATGGGAGTTAGCGGGAGTTAACGGGAGTTAGCGGACGTTACCAATAGGGACGAATGGGGGGCAAAAGTGGCGTTAATTGGAGTCAAGGCGAAGGTATCGTCCGTTAACTCCCGAATTAATCGCTGCAAAGATAACGGATTTTTGTCAAATTACCAATTTTTTGACCGAATATTTAGCAAAAGATGACTGTTTTCGTCCTTTTAGGTCCCACTGCTGTCGGAAAAACGGCTCTCAGCTTGCAAATGGCTGAGATGTTGGGCGTGCCCATCATCAATTGTGACTCGCGGCAGATCTATCGCGAGATACCAGTTTGCACCGCAGCCCCAACGGCTGAGGAGCAGGCACGGGTGCAGCATTACTTTGTGGGTGCTCACGGCCTGGAGGATGCTTACAGTGCCGCACAGTACGAGACCGATGTCATGCGTCTCTTTGCTTCGTGTCCAGGGGATTATCTCCTTTCGGGCGGTTCTATGATGTATATCGATGCGGTGACTAAGGGCATCGACGACATGCCGCAGGCCGACCCTGCCATTCGTGCCATGTTGCGTGAACGTCTTGCTGCAGAAGGTCTCGCTCCCTTGCTCGACGAGTTGCGTCGGCTTGACCCCGCTTACTACGAGGCCGTCGATCGTCACAATCCCCAGCGTGTCATCCACGGCCTGGAGATGTGCCTCACCACGGGGCGTCCCTTCAGCACGTTCCGCACGGGGCAGTCCAAGCCGCGTCCGTTCAACATCGTCAAGATTGGTCTTCGCCGTGATCGCGACGAACTCTATCGTCGTATCGACCAGCGTGTCGAGCAGATGCTTGCCCAGGGTCTCGAAGCCGAGACGCGCGCCGTCTATGAGCGTTTCCAGGCCGACATCGACCGTCAGTTCGCCTCTGTCGTCCGCAATCCCGGACCCACTGAAGCACAGCCCATCCCCAACCTCCTGCCTGCTTCGCTCAACACCGTCGGGCTGAAGGAGATGCTGCTTCACTATGCCGGCATCTATTCCCTCGACCAGGCTGTGGAGCGCATCCAGCACAATTCGCGCATCTACAGCAAGAAGCAGATGACCTGGTTCCAGCGCGACCCCACCATACGCTGGTTCCACCCCGACGAGGCAGACGAGGTGCTGCGTTATGCGATGAGCACGAAAGAGTGATTAAAGGCTAACTGGTATTTCCGTTTGGATAAAATAAGAGGGCGTGCCGGAAGTCATTCGTTGGCTTCGGCACGCCCTCAATAATATAACTGCTCAGGATTAGGCGAAGTGTGGCATCATTCGCTTAAATTCCTCAGTCATCCTCAGGGAAATACTCATAATATATATCTGCAATCGTATCGGCAAATCCCCATCCACAAGGCGAGGCCCATACTACACACTGCTTCAGACGGGGCTTGAAATGCTCCAGCAAATTGTTCTTGGCAATAAACTCCATGGTCTTTTCGAAGTTGTTCTCCACAGAAGTGTAATACTGCTCCCACAAGGCAAAGAAAAACTTATTATAGGACTTTTCTTAATCTTTGTCAATGCTTATCTGGAGTTTTTCTGCATTTTACCAAATAATCATATCTGTTTTTTGATAGAATGCTCATTCAGCAAAAAATGGTTTGCTGTGACTCATTATTTTTCTTGATTCAACCGATTGCATTGATTGCACAACTTATATGGTTGCCTATGCGTTTATTCTCCGCTTTATTCATCGTTGTTCTTGTTTATCAGATTGACCACAACCTTCACCATGACATCTTTTTCTTCCGTTCTACTTTCGGCAATCATCAGAGTAAGGGCAACGAGAGTGCTGTCGGCAATACGCTTGGTGCCGTCGGGATGGTAGAGGATGTGATTTTTGTTGAGGAACCAAAGGAACAACGTGGCAGCAATGCGCTTGTTGCCGTCAATGAAAGAGTGGTTCTTCGTTACGAGATAGAGCAGCATGGCAGCTTTCTCCTCTACGCTGGGATATAGTTCTTCCCCGTCAAAAGTTTGGTATATCTGTCCAACACTGCTTTTGAAAGATTCGTCTTTCTCTTTTCCAAATAGAGTGGACCCACCAAACTTTTCGCGCAATCCATTGATGGCCCCCATTGCATTCTCGTAAGTAGCGTGGAAGGGCTCTTCCTTTGTGGTCTTGTTGATAGTAAGCCGCTCGTAATCGTAGTTGTCGAGGGTGTCAAGCGCATACGTGTAGTCTGTCACCACCTCGAACAAAGCATTGGCCTCGTCGTTAGATAACAATGGCTGGCTTTGTATAGTACGTCCAAGCATACCGACCAGTTGGCGCAACTCGACAATCTGCTCTTTGCGAATACGCTCATTGACGGCATAGCCTTTAATGAGATACTGCTTTAAGACATTGTTAGCCCATTGACGGAACTGCACACCTCGTTTACTCTTGACTCGATAGCCAACAGAAGTTATCACTTCAAGGTTAAAATAGTCTATCTCATGAGTCTGAGTTTTACCTTCTATAGCACCATGTTGAGTGGTATTCGCAAATTTTGCGACTACCACAGAACCTGCTAATTCCTCTTTAAGTGCATTATTGATATGCTTGCTGATGGTCTTATAGTCTCGCCCAAACAGAATGGCAATCTGCTGGCGAGTGAGCCAGATCATATCGTTCTCCATTCGGACATCCACCTTCGTTTGTCCGTCTTCTGTCTGATATATGATGATTTGATTATTCGACTCCATAACCTAATGAATTTAAATTCTCCTTCAGCAGTAATTTGCTTTCTTCACAACAAGTTTCCTTGCACAGCTTCGCCAAGGCCCGTCACATGGCAAGTCGGAACCGATATGGGCAGAAGGGTGTGAGATGATAGGTCTTCATTCGCGTGCAAATATACACATTTTTTTGATAGAATGCTCATTCAACGAGAAAAAAGTTTGCTGAGGCTCATTATTTTTCTTGATTCAACCGATTGCATTGATTGCAACCGACCGCATCTGCGCGCTGTAGTTCCGTCAGCTGGTGTTCAAGCCCATCTTCCGCTTCCTCGCAGCCCAAGGCTGATGCTGGTCACGGCCCAAGGTCACTTCAGTGTCGAGCAGCCGAATTGGGGCAGCTCCTACAATGAGAATTGACAATGGCAGTTTCTTCTTTCATCTAAATTCCAATCTCGTCGTCCGATGCACTATGGAAATGGCAAAAAACTATGTTAACGACCTATTTTTTATGTTGAACAACATATTTCTGTGAAAAAGTGCATTTGTGCAACCGATTTCACAACAAAAAAGTTTCAGAAAAATTTGGAATCGGTGAAAAAAAGCCGTATCTTTGCAGCACCTTAAATAAACAACCATAACACAATACCTTAAATAACGCAACAAAAGTAGTTTCTTTGGGACCTTAAATCTAATACCAGAAAAACAGGATAAAAGACATTAAAGCAAATCTGAGTCACCTGTCATTCATTGACAGGTGATTTAGTTTTTATAATTATCGAAAACAAAAGCGGATAATAACTTGAGTGGTCGCATAGCTCAAAATTAAAGAAAAATTAAATCAAAAATTATAAGAAAAACTTGACCGTGTTGGTCTCGGCTATTATATGCCAACCTTTTTTGATAATTTTTTAAATCAATTATCTTATAATTTTGAGCGAAGCGCCCCCTTGAACAAAGTCGTTATATAGAAGACATACTGAGTAATTATCGTTAATTCGCGATAATTCGTGTTAAAAAAAATCGCGGAGTTAATTCAGAATAGTTACTTAATTGTTAATTATCCCGCATTTTATTTTGATTTTTCAAGTATATTCCGTATCTTTGCACCCGATAATCCAAGATAATCGATGAAAATCTCTGTCGTGACATCCTCCTTCAATAGTGCTGGCACATTACGCAGCACCATTGAGGGCGTGTTGGCTCAGGACTACGACGACTACGAACTGATCATCCAGGACGGGGGCAGCACCGATGGCACCTTGGCGCTCATCGAGGAGTACGCGTCCCGTTTGGGCGACCGGTTGAAGCTCGAGAGTTGTCCCGACAAGGGAATCTACGATGGGTTTAATCGCGGATGTCGTCGTGCTACGGGTGATGTTGTTGGCATCCTCAATAGCGACGACTTCTTCACCCGCAACGATATCCTTTCCACCATCGCACGCACCTTCGCCCAGCATCCCGACGTCGATGCCGTCTATGCCGACGTGCATTACGTTTCGCCCAAGGATCCTACGCGCATCGTGCGCTATTACAGCAGCCGTAAGTTCACGCCCGAGCGTATGCGGATGGGTTATATCCCCGCTCACCCCACCTTCTACCTGCGACGCGAATGCCTGGAGAAGTTCGGCTATTACGACCTCGATTACAAGGTGGCAGCCGACTTCGAGTTCCTCCTGCGTCTCATCTATCTCAATCGCATCAGGACCTTCTACGTCGAGGAGGATTGGGTGACGATGCGCATCGGGGGAGCCACGACCAAGGGCTTGCAGAGTCATTACCGAATCATGAAGGACCACATACGAGCCTTTCACAAACACGGCATACCATTCAACCCCTTCATCTATTTCTGGCGTTATGTCGAGAAGTTGAGGGAATTCAGATAAAGACTTATGAAAAACTTCTTGAAATCATTCGCACTCGGAATTGTTCTCATGAGTGCCTCGACGCTGTTGGCACAGCCGGCAGGCGGTTTTGGCGGCTTTCAGCAGCAAGCCGAATTGCAGACTTCCCAGGTTTGGAAGGACGTGAATTATGCCGGCGATGACCAGGCGTTTCACACTTGCGACATCTATCTCCCCAAGGTGGAGAAGGATGCCTACCCCGTAGTGGTGCACATCTACGGAAGTGCATGGTTCTCCAACAGCAGCAAGGGTGCTGCCGACCTGGGCACCATCGTGAAGGCGCTGCTCGATGCAGGTTATGCTGTGGTTTGCCCCAATCATCGTTCCAGCGGCGATGCACAGTGGCCTGCACAGATCAACGACATCAAGGCCGTCATCCGTTTCATTCGCGGTGAGGCGGCCACCTATAGGTTCGACACTTCCTTCATCGCCACCTCGGGCTTCTCCTCGGGCGGTCATCTCTCTTCCATGTGCGGAACCACCAATGGTGTGAAGGTAGCCGAAGTAGGGAAGGAGACCATCGATATCGAAGGCGCTGTGGGCAACTACACCCACGAGAGCAGTCTCGTCAACGCGTCCTGTGACTGGTCGGGTCCTGTCGATCTCACCGACATGGAATGCGGCGAGCATATGACTTTCGGACCTTCCAGCCCCGAGGATATTCTCTTGGGTGGCACCAGGTTGGCCGATGAGCCCGACAAGTATGTCGGTTTGAGCGCAACGCATTATGTCGATCCGACCGATGTGCCCATCATCATCTTCCATGGCGAAAAGGACAATGTGGTGCCTTGCTGCCAGGGCATGAAGTTCTATGCCGTGCTGCAGGCTGCTGGTGTGAAGAGCGAGGCAACATTTGTGCCCGAAGGTGGTCACGGTATGGGCATGTATTCAGCCGAGAACCTGCAGAAGATGGTGGACTTCCTCGATGGTGTTCGCCTGGGCAAATGAGATATTATCTGAATCTTTAATACTATATGTGTAACCGTTTTTATCAATCGACAAAATGAAGGATTTCAATTACTATGCGCCGACCGAAGTGGTTTTCGGCAATCAGCATAATAATAGCCAGTACCAATGTCGAAATGCTTGGTACTGGCTTTTTTCTTGGAATCGTGATTGCTTAGATATGCATTACGGCAAAAACGAAGGCGACATTGCAGCAAAAAGGACGATGGCAATCATGAAGATGATGTAGAGGACGAAGGAGATGATGGTCAGCCAGCCGCAGTACTTCATGATGGAGTGGAGGTCGTCGGCAGAGGCTTCAAAGTCGGAGTTCGTGCCTGCACGGAGTGCCTTGCGGGTGTGATCGATGAGTTTGAAGCCTTTGACGATGGGATAGACATATACCACGCCAATTATCAGATAGAGCAAGCCCATGCACAGCATGATCAATGGCGACATATCAGGGTTCTCCACCGGGAAGAAACTGCTCATGGCGAGCATCACAATCGCAATGATTGTAAAAATAACCACAGCGAAGCAGCACAGGATGACAAAGAACTGTATCCAGTTCATCGATGAAAGCAGCGATTCCTTCATCTTGGGTGAAACACGCAGAAGTGATTCGGGATTCTGATTAACCTCTCCTTGAGAGGTGATGTTGTTTTCTTCCATAATGTATTGTTTTGTTAATAATATTATTGATTAATCTTTTAAGCAACCGATAGGAACTACTAGTACGCCATCAGGCCGTTGGTAAGCAAATTCACCGCCCGTCAGTACCATCGTAAAGGCTCAAACTTTAAGAAATGGCCAAGAAAAACTTTAAGAAATGGCGAAAATCACTTTTCGTAAAGGCGACATTGCAATTAAAGATTTTGAAAGGGAGATTATTATTGAGTTTTATTTCTCAAAAGTCTTGGCAACCGTCTTGAGCAGTTCGCGGATGGGAAGATGCTGAGGACAGACCTTTTCGCACTTGCCGCACTGGATGCACTCCGAGGCCTTGCCGCGACCGCTGCCAGTGAGGACGCAGTCGTAGTAATATTTCGTGTTCCAGTTGTGGAAGGTGTCGAGCTGGTTCTTCGCCGCGAAGAGATCGGGAATGACGATTCTCTTGGGACAGGTGCTCTCCTCGATGCAGTAGCGACAGGAGGTACAGGGGATGAGGTTCTGTGCGTTGATGATATCGCAGACCTTGCGGACCGCCTTCATCTCGCGTTCGTCGAGGGGCTTGAAGTCCTGCATGGTTCGGATATTGTCCTCCATCTGCTGCATGTTGCTCATACCCGACAGCACCATGGTCATCATGGGGAAGCTGCCGGCAAAGCGCATCGCGTAACTGGCGTTCGAGCCACCGTGCAGATCGCGCAAGATCTGATTGGCGCGTGAGGGTAGGTTCACCAGGCTGCCGCCCTTCACGGGCTCCATCACGATGACGGGTTTCTGGTGCTTGGCACAGACCTCATACACTTTGCGGCTCTCGACGGTGTCGGTCTCGTAGTCAGCGTAGTTGAACTGAATCTGTACCACCTCCACTTCGGGATGCTCGGTGAGGATCATGTTGAGCACTTCGTGCTTGTCGTGGAAGGAGAGGCCGAAATGGCGTATCTTGCCTTCCTCCTTCAGCTGCCACGCAGTCTCGTAGGCCTTGCAACGTTTGAACTTCTGGTAGTTGTTGCGGTCCTGTGCGTGCATAAGGTAGAAGTCGAAGTAATCCACCTTGCACCACGCCAGCTGCTGCTCGAAGAAGGGACGGATGTCTTCCTGCTTGTGGAAGTAGGGGTCGGTGAGCTTGTTGGTGAGGAGGAACTGGCTGCGGTCGTAACGCGACGAGACGCAGTCGGCAATGGTCGTCTCCGACTTGCCGCCGTGGTAGCCGTGTGCCGTGTCGAAGTAGTTGAATCCGGCAGCGATGAAGGCATCAGCCATACGGCAGAACTCTTCGTAGTCGATGCCACCACCTTTCAGCTCAGGCAGTCGCATACAACCGAATCCGAAGTTGCCGTGTATCTCGGGGAAGAAAGGATTCGTGAACATAATTTATTTCTTCAAAAAATATTTGATGACGAAATATCCGCCGATGACTTGCAGCAACATGCCGGGGATGCCGATACGGAAATCCTGGAAGCCAAGGGCGAGGGAGCCGAGCATCAGCGACTCGATGAGTGAGCCGACAACTTGATAGAGCAAAACCACAGCAAGGAGCAGCGGAATGCTGACAGCCTGATAGCGACGGGCGATGAACGATGCAGCGAGTGCCAGAAGCACCGACTTCGTCACGATGCCGGGGAGCAAGGCCACGGGAGGCATTCCGAACAAGGCAGAGTTAACCAATGGTGAAAGCAATGCCGTAGCGAGTCCAACCTGCCAGCCGTACTTATATGCCCCGATGAGGGTGAAGAAGTAGATGGGAAGCAGGATGAGCCCACCTTGTGGAACGAGGTGGCATAACTGAGGAAGCACGATGTTTCCTACGATGAACAAAGCAGCAAACAGATAGCTGCGACTCTCGCGATAGGTCAGAGAGTAAAGATTGACTGAAGAGGTCATAAAAAAGGAGTTTAGGAGACCCCCTCAATCCCCCTGCTTAGGGGGAAGAACTAAGTCCGCTCAGGAAGTCCTCCCCCTAAGCAGGTATTCTGCCCCCGCTGTTGCTCACTCTGTTCGCGTCCAGGAGAAGCGGGGATAGAGGGAGTGCGGCAAGAGGACTGCTTGTTGGGGCTTAGTTCTTCCCCCTAAGCAGGGGGATTAGAGGGGGTCTGTGGTTATATTTTTCATCTCCGCGAAATGCCCCCGCAGTAGCATCTCCACTTCCGCAGCATTTTGAGCGGGTGCAACGATGCGCTCCAGGGGACAACGGTTGTCGCCATCGGGAATGACGATGTGATCAACGAGTTGTCCGTAGCGATAGGCAATGCCTGCCTCGTCGAGCAAAGGCAGCGCCAGGCGGCTCATCACCTCGGCATAGGCTTCGACCACGCCGCCCTGCACAATCAGTCCGGCTGCTGCCTTGCCAATCACCTTGTCGGCAATCACGGCACCACGCAGACGCTCCGCGTCGTGGTCGAGCAGCCCGACGAGGTCACGCACACCTTTTTTATGATAGGTGGTCACCTCGCCTGTCTTTGCCTTGACCACAAGCGAGCACTCCTGCTGGTGCAATAGGTCGATGAGATGCTGCATCGTTTTGTATTTGCTTGATTATTCAGCGCAAAGGTATATACATTTTCTGGTATTTCCAAACATTTTCCGATTTTTTTGCAAATAATATTCAGCGGCTCGTTGACGAATCGCGGAATTGAAGGCTATCAGCGTTTCAGAACTAAAGCAGATTTTGGCATTAAAATGATAAATGTGATTTTGATTTTTGTGATTTTTGTGATTTTTTACCTCTTAAATCGCAATTCGCACTATGTACTTTGTCGGCCGTTAGAGTATTCCATCCCGTAGCATTGAGAACTCTGACGGCCGTTAGAGTATTCTATCACGTAGTGTCGGGTACTTTGTTGGCCGTTGTAGTACTCCATCTTTTGGCATCGAGAACTCCATCGGCCGTCACAATATTTGCGCAAATTGCGGAAGTACTCTGTCGGCTGTTGGAGTATTTCCGCAGTTGGAGATGGTACTTTGTCGGCCGTTGGAGTATTCCATCTTGTAGCATAGAGAACTGTGTCGGCCGTGAGAGTACTCCGTCCCGCAGTATCGGGTACTCTATCGGCCGTGAGAGTATTCCATCCTGAAGCATCGCGTACTCTTTCGGCCGTCACGATACTTGCGCAAACAGAGAGAGTACTCTGTCGGCCGTCAGAGTGCTCCCTCCTAAGTAGATTAATTTTTCTGTTCCTGCACTACCCAATCTAGTGCAGTACACCCGCAATAGCGCTTGAAGACGTGCGACATCACTACTTCCGACCGCCATCCGCAGCGTCGGGCTGTCTCCTTGAGCAGCTTGACCAGCTCTCCTTTCTCGCAGCGCTCGCTGCTAATCTCACCGAGGCGCTTGCGAAGCCAGTCCTGTGCCTGCAGTACTCGCCAATGGGTGATCACATCTACGAGGCGTGTGCCCGTCAGCATATACCAGGCTGAACGTAGGTCTCGAACCTTGACATCCATGAGCAGCGCCACATCCTCAGGATAGATGAGCTTGTAATGCCGCAGGATGTTGAGGACTTCATCGACTATCACCTCGCCAGTTGGCTGGCGTGCGTGGTACATCTCCTCCACGCTCTCAACGATATGTTTCATTTTCTCTAAGGGATTTTTAGGGATTCTAAGGGATATTAAGGGATTTTTAGGGACGATTGTTTTTCGGGACACCACGAAGGTGACGTCCTTTAATCACAAAAATCAAAATCACATTTATCAAATTGCATTTGATTTTTTTGTAGCAAAATGACTTCATGATGACAATTTCGCCGCTCATCAATGCCACGTAAAAGTGAAAACTTTAAGAAATGGCGTCGAAAAACTTTAAGAAATGGCGCCAGCCCTATGAGGTTGACGCCATTTCATAGCTGTGATATTTGCGTTATTTAATAAGCATGATCGGTCTTGATCTCTTCCTTGTCGAGTTTCTTCTTGTCGATGGCACGCCAGCAATAGACGATGTAGGCGAGGACGAAGGGAACGAGGAAGGAGACGTAGAACATGGTGCGCAGCGTGAACTCGCTGCTGCAGGAGTTGCAGATGGTGAGCGACGACTGCAGGTCGGCGGTCGATGGATAGTAGGCTGTGCCATTCCACCCGGCGCAGAGCAGGAGCGCCAGCACGACGAGCACGGTGCCGATGCCGGCAGGCCAGATGCCGCTGATGTACTGCTTCGAAAGAATGGTTTTGCCGATGCCGAAGAGTACGAGCACAACGCCTATCAGCAACAGGACGAGGAGATACCACATCTGGAGGAAGTTGTTGAGATACTTCAACGGCTCCATCGTGATGACGCCTGCCTCGTTGTAGGCAAAGCCGTCCTTCAGCAAGAGGTGGATGAGATAGACCACGAAGAGCACGACGAAGGCGGCTGCATTGACCTTGAGCCCAAGGACGCCACGGCGACGGATGTCCTCGTCGGCAACATTATTAATAATGTAGAGGATGCCCAAGGTGCGTGCCAGGAACACTACGGCAAAGCCGAAGACGAGAATCCAGGGATTGAGCAGCGCATCGAGGCCGTGCGAGGCATTGCCCCAGTGGCTGATGACGGGTGTCAGTGCTCCTGCATTCACCAGATTGCTCTTTTCGACCACGAAGTTCGAGCCTTCGAAGAAGGTGGACACGGCGCCGCCCAACAGCAATGGACCGACGATGCCGTTGAGGAAGAGGAAGAACTGGAAGGTGCGGGGACCAAGGAAGTTGCCAATCTTGTTCTGGAACTCGTAGCTGACCGCCTGCAGCACGAAGGTGAAGAGGATGATCATCCACAGCCAATAGGCTCCGCCAAACGAGGTGGAGTAGAAGAGGGGAAAGGAGGCAAAGAAGGCACCACCAAAGGTGACGAGGGTGGTGAAGGTGAATTCCCACTTGCGTCCGGTGGAATTGAAGACCAGGCGTCGGCCTTCTTCGGTATTGCCCAAACTACGGGCCAATGAGTTGGCTCCCTGTACGAAGAGCAGGAAGACGAGCAGCGCACCGAGGAGTGAAACGATGAACCACCAGTATTGTTGGAGAAATGAGTAGGTCATATGGGGAGGGGTTAGGAGGGGTTCTGAAGGGTTCTGAAGGGTTCGAAAGGTTCGAGGGGTTTGAGGGGTTCGAAAGGTTCGAGGGGTTCGAAGGGTTTGAGGGCAGCCAAACATGGCTGCCACGAGAACGAGGGGTGAGGGGTTAAGTGGGCAGCCATGGATGGCTGCCATGAGAACGCGAGATTAGGCCGAATAGTCGGGGCCTTTCTTGATTTGCTTGATGAGGATGTTGATTTCGACAGCGAGCATCGTGGTGAAGAGGATGAGGAACAGGAAGAATGTGATGATGACCGACGAACTGTGCAGGTCACTGACGGCTACCCAGGTGGGCAGCATATCCTGGATGGTCCACGGCTGACGGCCGAATTCTGCCACGAGCCAACCGCTCTCGGAGGCAATATATGTCAATGGGATGAGCGCGATGGCTACCCAATAGTGCCAATGGGGCAGGGAGGTGATGTCGCGATTCTTCCAGAATTTGGCAGGCCACTTGTATGCCCCGGCAATCACGATGGCGAAGAAAAGAATCAGCAGGCAGCCAATGCCTACCATGATGCGGAATGCCCAGAAGTTGATGGGGATGTAGGGCACCACCTGATCCTTGTCCTTGATGTAGCCGTAGCCGAAGTATTTCATGTTCTCGTTGATGGTGGCAAGTTGTGCGCCGAGGGAATCAACAGGCACTCCTTCCTGCCTTGCCTTGCGATAGTCGGCAAGGGCAACGATGGCTTTCTTGCCACGTTCAATCTTTTCGTCGATGGAGGGCTCGCGTGTGCCGTCGGGCTTCGTATATCCATTCAGCAGGTCGTTGATGCCGGGCACATATCCGTGAATGTCGTTGGTAGCCATGAACGACAGGGCATAGGGCATCTCGAGCTTCAAAGGTGCTGACTCGTCGTTTGCATAGTCGGGTTGGCTGAAGGGATTGACCCAGGCGACGGCAGTCAGGCCGACATCGGTGCCACCATTGTAGAGCGCTTCCATGGCAGCCAGTTTCATGGGTTGCACTTCGGCAACGTCCTGTGCCGACTTGTGGCCGGTAGCTGCAGCGAGCAGGGAAGCAACGAGACCGACGATGGCGCCAATCTTGAGGCTTTCGAGCGCAAGCTTCGTCTCGCGTTTCTTCATCAGGTACCAGCAGCAGACGCCCACGCAGAAGACTGCGCCGACAATCCACGCCGAGGTGACGGTGTGACAGAACTTCGAGACTGCAAAGGGTGAGAGGGCGACTTCGGAGAACGAAACCATCTCGTGACGCATCGTGTCGGGGTTGAACTCGCAGCCAACGGGATACTGCATCCAGGCGTTGGCCACCAGGATCCACCACGCAGAGATGGTGGCGCCGAGACCGGTGAGCCAGGTGGAGGCGAGGTGGAAGCCGCGCGAAACCTTGTTCCATCCGAAGTACATCACGGCCACGAAGGTCGATTCCATGAAGAAGGCGACGATGCCCTCGACGGCCAATGGTGCGCCGAAGATGTCGCCCACGAACCATGAGTAGTTGCTCCAGTTGGTGCCAAACTCGAATTCGAGGATGATACCCGTGGCGATACCCATGGCGAAGTTGATGCCGAAGAGTTTCTGCCAGAACTTGGCAGCGTCTTTCCAGAAGGTGTCTTTGGTGCGATAGTAGCACGTCTCCATGATACCCATGATGACGGCTAGGCCGAGCGTCAAGGGTACGAAGAGCCAATGGTAGATTGCCGTGAGAGCAAATTGTGCCCTCGACCACTCAATGGTGCCGGCATCGATTAGAAGGAGGTTTGTCATAATATTGGGGGTTTTTGTGTTTTAAGGGGGAGGGCAGCCAAGCATGGCTGCCACGGAAACGAGGGGGCGGGCAAGGATGGCCGCCACGGAAACGGGGGGAGGGGCGGGCCTAAGGCTCGGCGCGGTCGATGAGCTCGGTGGCGACGTAGGAGGATTCGTTGCCGCGGGCGTGTTCCTTCAGGAAATTGGGGAAGAAGAACACCTTGAGGATGGCGAACATGATGAACAGCTTGATGAGGATGATGGTCCACAACGTACGCCCCAGCTTCATGTCCTTGAAGCCTTCGTAGTAGAGATTGAAGAATCGGTAGATGAAACTGTCTTTGCGCATGGGTAGCGTGTCGTTGGATGATAGTGGCTGTTGCATGTCATTGGATGATGGTGGCAGTCACGCTTCCTCCCTTGCCGAGCGTGTTGTAGTGGTAGATGCCCCAGCGGACGCCTTTCCAGTTGCCGAATTCGACTGGGAAGGGTTTGCCGACCAGACTGTATTTCTGGCCGTCGAGGCTGCAGTAGAAGCGGCACTTCTGTGTCTGCAGGTCGAAGTGGATGCGGAGATAGATGTGCGTGGTGGGAGTGCCTGAGGGGCAATGCAACCTTTCTTCCTTGTCGAAGAAGACCGTGCGATTGCGATCCTTCGCGTAATGGATGCGTGGTTGCTGGAAATTGCGGTAGAAATAGATTTCGTCACCCTCCTTGACGATACCAATGAGCTGGTTGCCTCGACCGATGCATGCCAGGCCAGTGTGCGCGCCATCCTCGAGGTCGGTGAGGTCAAGCAGGATGGTGGCATCGATGTCGTAGCCCATGGTACGCATCGTGATGGTGTTGCGGGCATTGACGAAGTTGTCGGACTGGAGGGCGTGGAGTGTCAATGCGCCGGGATGCTCGGTGAGCGACCAGGCTGTGTCGACGGGATTGTGGTTCCATTGCCAGAGCGGGCTGAGTCCTTCGGGCTTGAAACTGATGTCCTGGTAGGGGAGGTGGGCAGCATGGTCGATGGGCTTGTCCTTGATGGGCATTGCCCACGTGTTGACAGGTTCGCCGACACCATTGCCATCGTAATCGACACCGATGACCGGCCAGTCGTCCTGCCACGTCATAGGTTGCAGATGCACGATGCGGCCGATGGCTCCTGCGTGCTGGAAATGATAGAACCACCATGTGCCGTCGGGCGTATCGACGATGGAGCCCTGGTGAGGACCATTGATGGAGGTGGAGCCTGTTTCGAGCACACGTCGGCTTTCGTAGGGACCATAGATGTCCTTCGAGCGGAGCACGGTCTGCCAGCCACGTTCGACGCCACCTTCGGGAATCGAGATGTAGTAGTATCCGTTGCGCTTCATGAACTTCGGACCTTCGGCCACGGGGCCTTCATAGACCGTGACTCCTTCATCGAGCAACTGCTTGCCGTCGCGACTCATCTTGTGGACGATGATGGGGCCTGCCCCATGTCGGCTGCGGACGAGATAGGCCTGACCGGGAATGACACGGGTGCCATCGGCTTCGTGGACAATCTCATCGTCCCAGAATGGACAGGGATCTTCCCATTTGGGTACCTGCCTGACGAGATGGAGGGGCTCCCACGGTCCTGCCGCTTCTGGAGCAGAGGTCATGAAGAGCCCTTCGTCGGGTGTGCAGAAATAGATGTAGAAACGTCCCCCCTGATAACGCAGCGCAGGCGCCCACGAGCCGCCTGCATAATGCTTGTTGGTGTCCCATCCTGGATAGTCGAAACGGTCATAGACCTGCGTTACGACACGCCAGTTCACCATGTCGTCTGACTCAAGAATCTGCATGCCGATGAAGTGAAAGTCGGAGGCCACCATATAGTATCTCTCGCCTACACGGATGACGTCCGGATCGCTGTAGTCGGCAGGAAGGATGGGATTGATGTAGGTGCCATTGAGCTGGTCGCCCCACTGCTGCTGTATCTGCTTGGGTGCCTTGGGTTGTGCAGACAACGAAGCAAGAGGGGCAAAACACAGCAGGAGTGTCGGCAGAAGGAAGGATAATCTATTCTTGAAATGCATGATCATATTTTTATCTTTAACACGAATTATCAATAAATCGTGTTAAGAAAAGCCACATATAATTATCGTTAATTTGGGTTACATACTTATAATTCGACAGCATAGACGTTGTCAAAACCTTCGAAGTTGGCTCGGAAGATTATCCATTTGTCATCGGGACTGAAGTGGACATTGGGCTCGAGGTTGTAGTTGTGATACTTCATGTTGACCAGTTTCTCCGACTTGAGGCTGTCGCACACGATGGTGTAGATGGAATCCTGCGAGGTGGGGAAGGAGCCGCCCAGGGAATTGCGCGTCATCGGATAATCGTAGCGAAAGATCCACTGGTCCCTGTTGGAATGTGCAACCGAAGTCTTTGACCCACCATCGCCAGCCAGGAAGCTCTCGTCCCACGACGTGGTGTAGTGAACGGCCCATTCATCGCGAAGCAGCGGGTAGATTTCCTCATGCAGCGTCTCGACATCGACCTTGCCGACGTAGAACGTGGTGCTGCGCGGCTTCTGCAGGTCGAAGTAGATGTAGCGGCCATCGGCACCGAACCATTCGTGACCGGCAATCTCGCGATAGACGGTGCGTTTGTGCATCAGCACAGGCTGGCGGGCGGGCTTGTTCTTCAGGCCTGCTCGGTCGAGTTCCTTGCGCGAACGGATGTCGATGTTCCAGATGCGATCGACCTTATGCCAATGTCCTTCGTGGCAGAAGAGCAGGCGGTTGGGATCTGTGGGAGAGAACTGCAGATGGTTGAGCCAGGCATTGTCGGTCCAGATGTCGCTGAACTCGCCTGTCTGTGTATCGATGGTGAAAATGGTCTTTTCGAGTTTGGCTTCGAAGATGAGGTTGAAGAAATCGCCCTTCTTGGGATGATCGCGCAGGATGCGTGCTTCTTCCGGATTGTCGAAGGTGCCGGCGAGGCGTGTGCCATCACAATTGACGGCAGCGATATGTCCTGTGCGACCAGCGGGGAGCTTGGCAATGAGGCGTGTTGCGCCATCGACGATAGAGCATGCAAAGATGCTGTCGCGGCGCTGGAAGAAGAGTTCGCGGGTGGCAGGGCAAACGATTTCGGTGGAGACGCCTTGAGCCTCGTGGGTCACCTGACGGATTTCGAAGGTCTTGAGATTGACGGCATACATCTGCTTGATGACGCCCTGCGTGCCATTGCCTGCCACCATGTCGGTCGAAGCCTGAACTACGTCGGTGCCTACAAAGAGCATCTCGTCGCCGACGAAGGGATGGTTGTGGAAATAGAACGAGCGATTGGCACCGGCGCGACGTGTGAGTTTGACGATGCGATGACCTGTATCGATATCAATCCACTCGTCGGGCATCGCTTTGCCTCCTGTCTCGAGGACGGGAATGCCTTGGGCAGAGATGACCGCCGGAACGAAGAGAAGCAGGGAGAGGAGAATGTGAGATTTCATGGGAGGATGTGGTTAATTGGTATAGAATCGATAGTGGGCTGGATTGTCTAGATACTCTAGATTTTCTAGATATTCTAGATGCTCTAGAAGCTCTAGTTATTCTAGAAGGATCTAGGTGCTAAAAACGATAGTTGCTATGACCGCTTTTTAGGCGGCCATAGCAGCATATAAGGTGATGGGTTATTCCTCGGGTTTGACCTCGGTAGCCTCGGTCTCATCTTTCTTGGTACCCAGGTAATCGGGGAGTTTCATACCAGCTTGGTTGAAGAGGTCCTGCAGAGGCGGGATGCTCTTGTAGAGGCCCGATACGAAGTTGGCTGTCGAAGACTTGCCTTCGCCACCATTGCCCGTATCCCAAACGGTAACCTTGTCGATGTTGATGCCCTTGATGGCATCGACCTGCGTCTTGACGAGTTCGGGAAGCTTTTCGAGGAGGAGCAGGGTGTAAGCCTTGTTGGCATCGCCTGCAGCCTGGATCATCTTGTCGTAACCGGAAGCCTGCTTTGTAAGAACCTCGAAGAGACCCTTGGCTTCGGCTTCCATCTTGGCGAAGATGGCCTGAGCCTCACCCTTGGCACGGGTGGCAGCAGCCACACCTTCACCTTCGGCCTTGGTCTTGATGGCGTCAGCTTCACCTTTGGCCTTGATGGCCACGGCATCGGCATCACCTTTGGCGCGGAAGGCAACGCTGTCGGCCTCACCTTTCGCATTGACACGCTTGCGCTCGGCCTCGGCTTCGGCAGCCACGATGAGACGCTGCTTCTCGATTTCCTGAGCCACGATGACGTTGGCCTTCTGGGTGGCCTGTTCGCGTTCTGCACGTGCCAACTCGGCTTTCTGCTCGGCAACGTACGACTCTTCGAGTGCCTTGGCTGCTGCGATCTTCTCGGCAGCGGTAGCACGGCGCTGAGCCTCGGCTTCACGTTCGCGGAGGTCGGCCTGCGAATTGGCGATTTCGACCTTGGCGTTGTTCTCGCCCTTGATGGCTTCGGCATTGGCGGCAGCCACAGCCTTACGGGTCTCCATCTGGAAGTGTGCCTTGCCGGTTTCACCCGACATCTCCTGTTCGGCAACCTTAGCCTTTGCCTCGTTCTCCTTCTCGGCAACCTTCACCTTGGCTTCGTTGATAGCCTTGGCAGCAGCTTCCTGACCGAGGGCCTCGATATAGCCCGATTCGTCCTTGATATCGGTGATGTTCACGTTGATGAGTTTCAGACCGATCTTCTTGAGCTCTATCTCGACGTTCTTCTTGATGTTCTCCTGGAAGACGTCACGGTCCTGGTTGAGTTCCTCAATCGACATGGAGGCGATGACGAGACGAAGCTGACCGAAAAGAATATCACGAGCCATGTCCTGAATGTCGTTGGCCGAAAGACCAAGCAGACGCTCGGCAGCGTTGTTCATCGAGTCGGACTCGGTGCTGATACCCACGGTGAAGCGGCAGGGAACGTCGACGCGGATGTTCTGGCGCGAGAGGGCATTGGTGAGGTTCGCTTCAATAGAGATAGGGGTGAGGTTGAGGTAGGCGTAGTCCTGGATGATAGGCCATACGAACACGCCACCACCATGTACACACTTGGCTGAGCCTTTGCCAGTAGAGCCATAGACAACGAGAATCTTGTCGGAAGGGCAACGACGATAGCGCTTCAAAAGGGCAGCCACAATGACAATCACCACGAGGATGAGAATCAATGGAAGTAATGAAGGATCAAATAGCATATTGTTATTATTTTGAGGTTAATTATTTTAGGAATGGTTGGGATAGTGACTATAGTAATTATAGTGACTATAAAGTTATTTTAGAAGTTGCTGGTAGTAAATGCTTCTTCGCCCTTGGGGTTGGGACCATAGACATTATCGCCTGGCTGGGAATCCTGACAAGCAAGGTAGATGAACCAGATGGCACCGACAAGCGATGCAAAAGGCACGAAGACGCTCAGCAGGTTTCCACCCCAGTAGGTCATCGACCACCAGCCAGAACGGCCTGTGTCGTGCATACGACGAATCTGCACTGCGATGATGGGCAGCAAAGTAGCCAGCGAGAAGGCAATCAAAGCGATGCAGGCAGGCGAAGTAATAGCGCCGAGGAAGATTTCCTTGATGGCTTCGACATCCTGAGGATCACCACCGCGCTGGATGAATTCTGTCATTGGCCCCATAATGACGGTCATAAGCCAGATGTAAAGGACAATCTGAATCAGCGTGATGAAGAGGAAGAAGTACCAGTGCTCGGAACGACGGGCACGACCACTAAACGTTACGTACTTGGCAAAGCAAGTTTTTACAGCTTCTGTGAAAGACATAATTTGATAGTATTTTGTTGGTTAATAATTGTCGGAGTTTTCGGAGTATTCGGAGTACTCAGAGAGATCAAATCCTTTCAACCAGGACGGTTTCTGCTTGGACGATTTCCTTGATGCGGACCTTGGCACCTGTGGGGATGTCGGTGTCGCTGAGGGCTTCGAGCTCATGCGTGGAACCATTGAGCGAAACGGTGATCTTGCCGGTCTGCTTGCGGTTGCCTGGAATGCGGAGATAGACGTCGGCAGGGAGTCCGATGGTTTGCTCAACACGGAATGTGTTGTCGCGGTTGAGTTTCATCATCTGGAAGAGCAGGAAGGCGATGAGCGACATGAAGATGAGGCCCACGACGGCAGCCAGCAGTCCAAGCAGGACGTGGTTGGGGATGTAGTTCCAGCAGAGCACGCCTGTCCAGCCGAAACCAAGAATGAAACAGATGACTGACTTGACCGATACGAGATGGAAGCCAGCGGCATCGAAGGCAGCATCGCCACTCTCGGGAATCTGGTCGGGTGCTGTGGACATATCGACATCACTATCGGCATCGAAGCCGATGAAGGTCATGATGGCCTGAATGATGAAGATGATACTCGAGACTGCTGCGAGGATCCAATAGACTTGCAGCATTCCATCCATTGATTTGAAGGTTTCAAACATAGCAGTAATAGTTTTAGTGTTTTTTTGTACTGCAAAGATAATGTCGTTGTTTAAATGCGCGTATCTCTTGACAACGTTGTCGAGAAAAAACAATTATTTTGCTTATTGCGGTGTAAAGATAGTTAATTTTTAGGGTAACTTTCCTATTTTTTTTCACTTTTTGGTGTCATTCACTTGCATTTCTACAAAAAATGATGTTACTTTGCAACATGAAAGTGTCGAAAATGCCCCCTACTCCTTGTGTGATGGGCATCATCAACGTAACTCCTGACTCGTTCTATGAGGCCAGCCGCGTACAGGAGCAATCCGTCTTACGCGAGCGTGTGCGCCAAATATTAGACGAGGGAGGAGCGATAATTGATGTGGGTGCATATTCGACCAGACCGGGTGCTCTGGACATCAGTGCCGAGGCTGAAATGGAGCGTCTTCGCTGGGCCTTGCCGATTGTTTTCGACGAGGCTGAAAAGTGGCACAACGAGCATGATGGCAATGGCCCGAAGCCATTGATCAGTGTCGATACTTTTCGCGCTGCTGTAGCCGAGAGATGCGTTACTGAACTTGGCGCAGACATCATCAACGACATTTCGGGCGGTACGCTCGACGAGGAGATGTTCGACGTCGTGGCTCGCACACGCCCCATCTATATTCTGATGCACAGCCGGGGCACGCCTCAGGACATGCAGCAACGTACCGACTACGCCGATGGAGTGGTGGACGAGGTGATTCGTTTCTTCAAGGGGCAGTTGGGGAAGCTGGTTGAGAGGTTCGAAAGGTTCGAGAGGTTCGAAAGGTTCGAAGGGTTGCTTCCTTCGGTGCGCAGAGCTCGGAGCGAAAAGTTCGAAAAGTTCGAATGGTTCGAAGGGTTTGAAAACGTGGTCCTCGATCCTGGATTCGGATTTGCCAAGACCTTGGAGCAGAACTATGCATTGATGAAGGGGCTTGACAGGATACGGGAAGCGTTGCCCGACTATCCGTTGCTGGTGGGCGTGAGCCGAAAGTCGATGGTTTACAAACTGCTCGGAACGGATGCCAGCAAAGCCTTGAACGGAACGACGGTGCTCAACACCTATGCGCTGCTTCACGGAGCATCCATCCTGAGAGTTCATGACGTTAAAGAGGCTGTAGAAGCCATAAAGATATGTGGGAATTTGGCATAAAAGACTTGATAGACATTCTGGGCGTTGCCGCTCTGATGTTCTACCTTTATCGTTGGTCGAAAGGAAATGGCACGATTGTCATTTTCAAGGGACTTATTGCCATCATCGTCCTATGGGTGGGCTTGCGATTCTTCGAGTTCCGACTGTTGGGCGGCATCCTCGATCTGGTGGTCTCTGTCTCGATGGTCATTCTGGTCATCCTCTTCCAGAACGAGATACGTCAGGCGTTGATTCGACTGGGTTCGCGTCACCAATGGAGCAGCATGCTGCGATTCTTTGGCAAGGAGGAATTGGCGAAGAATGACGACACGAAGTGGGTCGATGCTGTGATTCTTGCCTGCCAGCACATGTCGGAGCACAAGGTGGGAGCGCTTATCGTAGTGCAACGCTACGATGATGTCGAACCCTTGATTTCTCCGCCGGGATGTGAGATGGATGCCATTGTCTCGGCCCGTCTTATAGAGCAGGTGTTCTTCAAGAATTCGCCCCTACACGATGGCGCGATGCTGATACGTAACGGACGCATAGCCCAGGCTGCAGGCGTTCTGCCTACCAGTCGCAACCGTCGCATTCCCGCCGAGTTGGGCCTGCGTCACCGCAGCGCCTTGGGCATATCGGAAATCTGTGATGCGCAGGTTGTCGTGGTGAGCGAAGAGACCGGCGACATCTCGCTTTGCTATCGTGGCCGTATCACACGCGGCATCTCGCAGGCCAAGTTGCAGAAACAACTTCTGGATGGCAAGCCTCACAAAAATAATTAACTAAAATAATTAACAATTAACAGTTAACAATTAACAATTACTGGTTAACCGATTAATAATTAACAATTAACGGTTTACATTTATAAACCTGTCCCGATGGACTTAGACAGTATACATTTATTTGCTCCCAATGTTGCAGCTATCGTCTCGCTAGTGATAGCCGTCGTGCTGCTTTTGGCTTCGGCATGCATCTCTGCATCCGAAGTGGCTTTCTTTTCTCTTTCACCACGTGACCTCGACAAGCTTGACGAGGAAGAAAACAATCGAGATGGACTTATCCAGGAACTGCTCGAGAAGCAGGAGAACCTGATGGCAGCCATATTGATAGGCAACAACTTCGTGAATGTTGCCATCATCATGTTGTTCAGTTACTTTTTCGCCCAGGTGATGCCTGTGAGCGATAATCCGGGATGGCTCATTTTCGTGAGTCAGACCATCATCCTGACTTTTCTGCTGCTTCTTTTTGGCGAAATACTCCCCAAGGTATATGCCTCGCATCATGCCCTGTCGTTCAGCAGGAGCGTGAGCCCCATCATGAAATTCCTCACCAGAATCTTCCATCCCTTCATTCTGCTGCTTGTCAAGAGCATGGGCGGACTGAACCGTCATCTTGCCGACAAGATGACCGACGACGTGACGATGGACGACCTGAGCGATGCCCTGAAGGTGACTACGCAGGTGCACAACGACGAGAAGAAGATGCTGGAGGGCATCATCGAGTTTGGCGACAAGACGGTGAAGGACGCGATGACCACCCGCTCGGAGATGGTTACCATCGACGTCGATATGCCTTTCAGCAAGGTACTGACGAAGGTTGTCGATCAGAAATACAGTCGAATGCCCGTTATCGAAGGGACCGAGGATCACATCAAGGGCATCCTTTACATCAAGGACCTGCTGCCTTATCTGAATCGTGACGACAAGTTCCAGTGGCAGACCCTCATCCGTGAGCCATATTATGTGCCCGAAAACAAACCTATCGATGACCTGCTCGACGACTTCCGCCAGAAGCGGCTTCACATGGCCATCGTGGTGGATGAGTTCGGCGGCACTTCGGGACTGATCACCATGGAGGATGTGCTCGAGGAAATCGTCGGAGAGATTCACGACGAGTATGATGAGGACGTGCAGACGTGGCAGAAGGTGAATCAGAAGGAATGGATCTTCGAGGCACGTACATCGCTCACCGATTTCTGCAAGGTGACGGGTCTGGACCAGGATGATGACCTGGGTGAAAAGGCCGACAACTGCGAGTCGATTGGCGGATTGCTGCTCGAAATCAAGCAGAACTTCCCGCGTGTTCACGAAGTGATACGATTCCGAGGGATAGAGTTTACCGTCTTGTCGATGGACAAGCGTCGCATCGATCGTGTTCGCATAAAACTGCCCTAAGATGACAGCACCCGACTATATCGTTTGGAAGATTACGGAAACCGAGGAGGAACTGCGTGCCAGCCTCTCGCATCCTGAGTACTTCGAAGCAAAAATCAGGAACCTCAAGCCCGGCAGTCGCCGGCTTATGGAGATTCTGTCGGTTCGCAGGGCTTTGAAGGAACTCATGTATGGCGAAGAGAAGCCCATCGTTTACGATCGCTACGGCAAGCCTTCGATTGACGAGCCTGATGCACCCTTCATCAGTTTCAGCCATACGAAACAGTATGTTGCCGTTATAACTTCCGATGTGCCTGTCGGTATAGACATCGAACGCAGGGGAGACCGCGTGCAGCGTGTCGTGCCCCAGTTCCTGACTCCCGACGAGGTGACAGTCCTTTCCTTGACTCCAGATATCGACCTGGCATTTCATCTGGCATGGAGCGGCAAGGAATCGGCATTCAAGGTCTTGGGTCAATCTTTTTACGACCTGAAGAAACTTACTTCCATCGTGTGTGTCGATATGGAGCGGAAACTGATTCTGTTGCATGTCGAAGGCAGGGAACTGCCTATGCGCATTCACTTTGATTATACTGAAGACTATGTCCTGACTTGGGTCCAGGACGAGGTTGAATCAATTAACAATTAACAGTTAACAATTAACAATTAATAATTAACAATTAACAGTTAATAGTTAAGAGTTAGCAATTTACAATTCAAATTGAGAGATATTATTGCCCTTTTTGGTCTAATGTTGTGGGCAGTGATGCTGACCAGTTGCGAAGGCATCATGAGCGGCATCTACGACGAGCCTCCCGGAGGAGGTTCGAGCGTCGTTGCTGTGGGTGATACCATCAGCGGATCGATATACATCGAGGCCAATCATTGGGACGAGTGGTTTTACGTTGATCTGCATGCTATCCGTGATGCTGTCACTGCGGCGAATGCCGGTGAGGCGATGGATTCTTCCTGCCTGCGTTTCGACCCATATAAGGTGCCGAGAACGCTGACAGGCGAATGGGATGGTACGTCGAAGATATATACCTATCGCTTCCGTGTCATTACGGGCGATGGTTTGGACGATAACGAATTGCTGGATGTCGTCGAGGTTGACAAGCAGCCCGAGGCTCCATCGTGGGACTTTGCCATTCATCGAAACAACAATCGCACGAATGGAGGGTCTGCCCTTGAAACCACCTATTCGAGCATGGACGAATTGCCCGTCAATTCGGCGACACTCTTGAACCAAATGGCTTCGGCCGGCAAGGATACCACTTTTGTCGGCGACATATATACCGAGATGGAGGTATGGGTCGATCAGTCCACAATGCTTCAGGAGATTATCCCCTGCCAGAGTATCAAGGTCAATCAAGTGCTTTCGCGCTGGCTGACCATGAAGATTCCTCCCATGCCGCCCTCATTCAACCACAACGGACACGTCTTCCTGCTCAGGATGAGTGACGGCACTGTGGCAGCTTTGCGTTGCGCCAACTACATCAGTGCCAAGAATCTGAAATGTTGTCTGACCATCGAATATCTTTATCCCTATTGACCAATATGAAACGACAGTTATTGTTATTTGCCCTGTTGGCTTCATGTTCGGTTGCAGTCTTTGCACAGGGAGCCAAGGGCAGGTTCTACCAAACCCGAGCCGCCGCCGACTCAGCCTATCACCGTTGGGAAGAAGAACCCGTGTGGATGGAGCAGGTGGTCGTGACCGGCACTCGAACACCCAAGAGCCTGAAGGACGTGCCTATTCAGACGCGTCTGATCACGTCGTATGATATCCAGAAAGCCGATGCCACGAATGTGGAAGACCTTTTGCAGCAGGAGATGCCTGGCGTGGAGTTCAGTTATGCTATGAACCAGCAGACCCACCTCAACTTCTCGGGCTTCGGTGGACAAAACGTGCTCTTCCTCGTTGATGGCGAACGTCTTGCCGGAGAGACGCTGGACGACGTCGATTTCACGCGTCTCAACATGGCAAGTGTGGAACGCATCGAGATCGTGAAGGGTGCAGCTTCGGCGCTCTATGGATCGAGTGCCGCAGGTGGCGTGATCAACATCATCACCAAGGAACCAACAAAACCTTGGACGCTCAATGTCAATACCCGCGCCTCAAAGCACAACGAATGGCGTTATGGAGCATCGTTGGGCCTGAACAGGAATCACTTGCAGAACATGCTTTCGTACCATGCGACCACGATTGACAACTTTAACTTCACGAGTGGTCCGAAACCTTTGGCCCGTACTGTGACCAATTTCTATGGTGACAATACGTTCAACATAAAGGACCAGTTGATATGGCGCCCCGTCAGTACCTTCCGACTCACTGCCAAAGCCGGCTATTTCTTCCGCGAACAGGTGCGAAGCGAGACCATTCCCGAGCGTTATCGAAACTTTACGGGAGGATTGCGTGGCAATTGGGATATCACAAAGCTTGACAACCTTGAGGTGAGCTATCATTTCGACCAGTATGACAAGTCGGAATTCCGTAAACTCGATGATATTGAGGTACGTAACTATTCCAACGTCCAGAATTCCCTTCGTATGCTTTATAGCCACAGTTTTGAGCGAGGCGATGTCCTTTCTTTGGGCAGTGACTATATGCACGATTATCTGATGAACCGCAACTTCACGGGAGGACAACGTGAGGAGGATTCGTTCGACTTCTTCGGACAATTCGACTGGAGAGTCGATGAGAAATTGGAGTTTGTAGGTGCAATGCGCTACGACTATTTCAGCGATGGCAACCAGCATCGTGTGACACCCAAGTTGTCGGCACGTTACCAGCCAATTGGCAGTGTGAATCTGCGTGCCAGTTACGGAATGGGTTTCAGAGCGCCCAGGCTCAAGGAGAAATATTACAATTTCGACATGGCGGGAATCTGGATTATCCAGGGCAACGAGGATTTGAAATCCGAATTGAGTCATAACTTCAATGCCTCGGTCGAATACACCAAGCGTCACTTCAATCTCACGGCAGGAGGTTACTTCAACAGCGTCGATAATCGTATTGCTACCGGAGCTCCCTTCGTCGATGCCTCCATTGACCCCGCAAGACCCGACCAGCTTTATCTGAGTTACATCAACCTCGAGAACTACACGACCTTCGGTTTCGACGTGACCACGCAGGTCAAGTGGGACAACGGATTGGGAGTGAAACTGAGTTATGCCTATGTGCATGAGGAGCTGCCCCAGGACGAGCAAGGCGAGTCGATCAACAACCAGTATATCCCTGCACGCTCACACTCGTTGACGGCACGCTGTGAATGGGATAGGCAGTTCACTGCACGTTATGGCTTGAACATCTCGATCAATGGGCGTGCAATGAGTGGCGTGGATAATGATGAGTATGTCGATTACCGTTCGAAGGATGCCAATGGCAGACTCCTGAAGAAGTCGATTCATTACAATCCTTACTCGATCTGGAAGTTGACGTTGGCTCAACGTATCGGTCCGGCCATCAGGCTCACCATTGCAGCCGACAATGTCTTCAACTACAAGCCCGACTACTACTATCTCAATGCCCCGCTTACCGATGGCATCACCTTACAGGTGGGAATGAGCATCGACGTTGAGAAGTTGTTCGAAAAGTAAAAAATCTGGACAATTAGCCTTCTCCATTTGCCTATTTTGGTCAATAATTGGCATGAAATGAATCCGCAAAGCAGATTTTCGAGTCGAAATTTTGTTATGCGGATTTTTTTATGTATATTTGCCCCAATTAAGTTAATCCCTTTGAATATGAAAAACAAATGCTTTCTGTTGGTGGTTTTAGCCATTCTATGCAGTTTCGGCGTTGCCGAAGCGAAGAGGACTTTACCTTATCAGAATCCCAAACTCTCTGCTGAAGTTCGAGCACAGGACCTGCTCAGCCGACTTACCCTTGAACAAAAGGTCACTTTAATGATGAACGACAGTCGCGCCATCCCCGAACTCGGTATCCAGGAATACAATTGGTGGAGCGAAGCTTTGCATGGCGCTGCACGTAGTGGCGTGGCAACTGTCTTTCCTCAAGCCATCGGTATGGCAGCCTCTTTCGACCCTGAACTGTTGGAGCAGGTGATGGACATCGCCAGCACCGAGCAGCGTATCAAGTATATCCAGGCACGTCGCGAAGGTTTGGTGAAGCGATACAGTGGCTTGACGGTTTGGACTCCCAATATCAACATCTTCCGCGACCCTCGATGGGGACGTGGACAGGAGACTTATGGTGAAGATCCATTCCTGACACGCAAGATGGGTCGCGCCGTCGTTCTCGGCTTGCAGGGCGATCCCAAGACGAAGGTTTATGAGCAGGCAGGGCCAGGCAAATGGCGTCCCTACGACAAACTGCATGCCTGCCTCAAGCATTATGCTGTTCATAGCGGTCCGGAATACGAGCGCCATAAGTTCAATGCTGCCGACATCAGTCAGCGTGACCTTGCCGAGACCTATCTCTATGCGTTTGAGAACCTCGTGAAGACCACCGATGTGCACGAAGTGATGTGTGCCTACAATGCCTACGAAGGAAAGCCTTGCTGTGGTTCCGACCAACTGCTGACTCAGATTCTGCGCAATGAGTGGGGCTACAAGGGCCTTGTGGTGAGCGACTGCGGAGCCATCAACGATTTCTATTCTCCGAGATACGAGAACCACCAGATCTTCCCCGGTGATGCTGCTGCCTCGTCGGCAAATGCCGTTTTGAGCGGTACCGATGTAGAGTGTGGAAGCGCCTATAAGACCCTGCCCGAAGCCGTCCAGCGCGGTCTCATCAGCGAGGAGGAAATCAATGTTTCGGTGCTGCGTCTGCTGACCGATCGTTTCCGTTTGGGCGAGATGGATAGTGACGAACTTGTTTCGTGGAACTATATCCCCGAATCATCGCTTGCCTCGGAGGAGAGCGATGCGATTGCCCTTCGGATGGCTCGCGAGTCGATGGTGCTTCTTCAGAACAATAGGAATCTGCTGCCCTTGAAGAAGGGGACGAAGATTGCCGTGATTGGTGCCAATGCCACCGACAGTGTGGCTCAGTGGGGCAATTACTACGGTACGCCACGTGGTACGGTCACTGTGCTCGACGCCATGAAGAAGACCTTTGGCGAATCGAATGTCATTTATCAGCGTGGTTCGAACCTCGTGACAAGTGATGTCTTCGAGAGCGCATTCAGCAAGTGTACAGGTTTGAACGGGCAGCGTGGTTTCACAGCCAAATATTGGAACAATCCACGTTGTGAGGGAGAGCCCGATGTCGTGCTGGACCTCACTTCCCCCTGGCAACTAAGTACAGGTGGCGCCACTGTATTTGCTCCTGGTGTAAACCTCCGCGATTTCTCGGCGAAGTATGTTGCTACGTTCCATGCCGACAAGTCGCAGGACATCGTGCTCGATGGCTTCATCTGTGGCCAGGGCGTCTATCTTGTCAATGGTGACACCATACAGAAGTTCCGCACCAATCATGGTCCTCGTCCTTTCAGCGCAACCATCGCCGTAGAGGAAGGCAAGGGCTACAATATCGAGATTGATTGGGCATATGTCATGGATGATGCTCAAATCAACTTCGACTTGGGTGTCATCAACCAGTTGGACTACGACAAACTTTTGGCAGATACAAAGGATGCCGACGTCTATGTCTATGTGGGCGGCATTTCTCCCAAACTCGAAGGCGAGGAGATGAAGGTTCCCTACGAAGGTTTCCGTGGCGGTGATCGCACCAGCATACAGTTGCCCGCCGTTCAACGCGAGACACTCAGGAAACTTCACGAGACGGGTAAGCCCGTAGTATTCGTCTGCATGAGCGGTTCGGCCATCGGTCTTGAACCGGAGACCAAGACCTGCAATGCCATTCTCCAGGCTTGGTACGGTGGTCAGCAAGGTGGACAGGCTGTGGCCGATGTCCTTTCGGGAGACTATAATCCCGCAGGACGTCTTCCTATCACCTTCTATCGCAGTGATGATGACTTGCCCGACTTCGGTGACTACAACATGAATGGGCAGAAGGGTCACACCTATCGCTACTTCAAGGGTGAACCTCTCTTTGCTTTTGGCGAGGGTATGAGTTACAGCACCTTCGAATATAGCAATGCACGTCTGCTTCGTACTGCTTTTTCCAAGGCAGATAGCGAAATGATTCAAGCCCGTTATTCGCTGCTTGTCACGCTGAAGAATACCAGCCAGCGTGATGGCGAGGAGGTCGTGCAGGTTTATTTGAAGAGGAACAACGACGAAGAAGGCCCAGTGCGTTCGTTGCGCGGCTTCAAGCGTGTCTTTGTTCCAGCAGGTGATTCAGTCCAAGTCGCAGTGCCCATCGAGGACTTTTGCACCTACAATCCGGAAACATGCAAGATGGAAATCGTTCCTGGCGAATATACCCTTTACTATGGCTCAAGCAGTCGCATGAAGGATTTGCATTGGGTCGTATTGAATTTGAAAGAAGAAAAGAAAAAGAAGTGAATAGTCTATTAGAAAAACTGGACGGCTTGAAGAGTCGGTTCGAGGAGGTGTCGCTCCTTGTGACCGACCCGAATGTGATTGCCGACCAACAGCGATATGTCAAGCTAACACGCGAATATCGTGACCTGGAGCATATCCTTCAGGCACGCAAGGAATATGTCGAGGCCTTGTCAGGACGTGATGAGGCACGCGAACTTATGCAGACCGAGAGCGATCCCGAGATGAAGGAGATGGCTCGTGAGCAGTTGCAGGACTGTGAGGCCCGCATTCCTGAAATTGAAGAGAAGATCAAGGTGCTCCTCATCCCCAAGGATCCCGAGGATGCAAAGAATGCTGTGCTCGAAATCCGTGGTGGCACGGGAGGTGACGAGGCAGCACTGTTCGCCGGCGACCTCTTCAAGATGTACCAACGCTTCTGTGAGTCGAAAGGCTGGACGCTCTCTGTGCAGTCGTACACCGAAGGCTCGGTGGGTGGTTTCAAGGAAATCATCTGCATGGTGACCGGCGATTCTGTCTATGGTACTTTGAAGTACGAGTCAGGTGTGCATCGTGTACAGCGTGTTCCCGTTACCGAGACGCAAGGACGTGTGCATACCTCAGCTGCTACTGTCGCTGTGCTGCCCGAAGCCGATGAGTTCGAGGTGCACATCAACGAAGGCGAGATCAAATGGGATACCTTCCGCAGTTCAGGAGCCGGTGGACAGAACGTCAACAAGGTGGAGTCGGGTGTGCGTCTGCGCTACATGTGGAAGAATCCCAACACGGGCGTTGTCGATGAGATTCTGATTGAATGTACCGAGACACGCGACCAGCCGAAGAACAAGGAGCGTGCCCTCTCGCGTCTTCGTTCCTATATCTATGACAAAGAGCACCAGAAGTATGTCGATGACATTGCCAATCGGCGCAAGACACTCGTTTCGACAGGCGATCGTAGTGCCAAGATTCGCACCTACAACTTCCCCCAGGGACGTGTCACCGATCATCGCATCAACTACACGATCTACAATCTTCCTGCCTTCATGAACGGCGATATCCAGGACTGCATCGACCACCTCATCGTGGCTGAGAATGCAGAAAGGATGAAGGAGAGTGAGTTGTAGAATTAACAATTAATAATAACAATTGGCTATTCGATCAGATGATCAAGAATATAATATTTGACTTTGGCGGCGTTTTGCTCGACCTGCGTCCCGATCGTTGTATTGCGGAATTCAAGAAACTCGGCATTCCTGAGATTGATCAGATGCTGAGCCTTGCGCATCAGCAGGGTGTGCTCGGCGATATGGAACGAGGAATGTACACGATTGATGCATTTTGCGATGCCATGCGTGCTGCCCACACCGGAGCCTTTGAGCGCACCGGTAAGTTTCGCAGTTTGATGCCTTTCATTAAGGATGGCTATCCCATACCGGCTCCTACCAATCGACAGATTGCTCTGGCATTCAGTTCGATGTGCGACGGTATTCCTGCCTATCGTCTCGATTTCATCAATCAATTGAAGAAGGAGGGCTTCCATGTGAGTGCCCTCTCCAACACCAATACGATACATTGGGATTACTGCCTTCGTTACTTCATCGAGGCAGGTTACGACCCGCGTGAACTCTTCGAAAACACCTGGCTCTCGTACGAGATGCATCTTGTCAAGCCTGACCCGGCAATCTTCAAGGCCATCCTCGAAGAGTCGGGCTATGTGCCCGAAGAGACACTTTTCGTTGATGACAACCAGCACAACTGCGATGTGGCTGCCTCGTTCGGCATCCACACCTTCTGTCCTCCCATTCGCAGAGACTGGACCATACAGATACGTCAACATTTACATTAAGGAACAGAATAAATACACACTATGAATGCTAATCTGCCTAAGCCACTCTGTGGCATCATCCCTCCGCTCGTTACTCCGCTCAAGGACAACGAGACACTCGACATCGCGTCGCTCGAACGCTTGATCAACCATCTCATCGAAGGTGGTGTCCATGGACTGTTTGTCCTTGGAACGACAGGCGAAGCCCAGTCGCTCTCCTACAAGATGCGTCACCAGATGATCAGCGAGAGCTGCCGCATCAATGCAGGACGTCTTCCCCTTTTGGCCTGCATCACCGACACCTCCATCGTCGAATCCATCAAGTTGGCCAACCTCGCTGCCGATTGCGGAGCAGCCGGACTGGTTTCGGCACCACCTTACTATTTCGCCACAGGACAACCAGAGTTGGCACAGTTCTACGAGGAACTGGTTCCTCAGCTGCCTTTGCCGCTCTTCCTTTATAATATGCCTTCGCACGTAAAGGTGAATTTTGCACCCGCTACCGTAGCACGTCTGGCCCAAATGCCCCAGGTAGTAGGCCTCAAGGACTCGTCGGCCAATGCCGTCTATTTCCAGAGCGTGGCCTATGCTGTCCGTCAGTCGGGACGTGAGGATTTTGCCATGCTTTGCGGACCCGAGGAGATCACGGGCGAATGTGTCCTGATGGGAGGCCATGGCGGCGTGAATGGCGGTGCCAACATGTTCCCCGAACTCTATGTGGGCATGTACAAAGCGGCCAAGAGTGGCGACTTGGTAGAGTTGCGTCGTCTGCAGCAATACATCATGCAGATCTCTTCGTCGATCTACAGCATCGGACATCATAGTTCCAGTTACCTCAAGGGACTCAAATGCGCTTGTTCACTGCTTGGCGTGATTGACGACGACTTTGTGGCTTCGCCCTACTACAAGTTCTTCCAGCCCGAACGCGACAAGGTGCAGGCCGCCCTCGATCGTCTCCCGATTCGAAACGGCAAGTTGGACATATTCTAAGTGAATAAGGTAGAATATTCTTCTAACTTTCTATTGCAACAATATGAACATCATAGATTTCATCGTCTTCCTCGTCTTCACCGGTGGCATTGTCCTCTACGGTTGCAGTTTCTTCGACAAGAAAGCTTCGTCGAAGGACTTCACCACGGCAGGCAAGAGCATCCCTGGTTGGGTGGTTGGCATGAGTATCTTTTCGACCTATGTCAGTTCCATCAGTTATCTAGGCAATCCCGGCAAGTCGTACGCAGGCGATTGGAATCCTTTCGTCTTCGGTCTTTCCATACCCATTGCCTCCTATTTCGCGGCCAAGTATTTCGTGCCGTTCTACCGCACGGGAGGTTCGGTGAGTGCCTATTCTTTCCTCGAAGACCGCTTCGGAGCGTGGGCACGTTTCTATGCTTCGGCTTGCTATCTGCTCACCCAGATAGCCCGCATGGGCTCTATCCTGTTCCTGCTGGCCATGCCGATGAATATCCTGATGGGATGGGACCTGCGTACGGTGATCATCATCACGTCGATAGCCATCATCATCTATTCGATGCTCGGTGGCATGAAGGCGGTAATTTGGACCGAAGCCATCCAGGGATTTATCCTTATCGGTGGTGCCCTGATCTGCCTCGGTGTACTGCTCTTCTCGATGCCCGAAGGACCCATGCAGACGTTCCGCATCGGTTTCAATACGTTGGATGAATTCGGACGCTCGAAGTTCTCTTTCGGTTCGTTCTCGCTATTCGACCTGCGTCATTCCACGTTCTGGGTTTGCCTGATCTATGGCATCTTCATCAACTTGCAGAACTACGGCATTGACCAGAACTATGTGCAGCGCTATCATACGGCCAAGACCGAACGTGAAGCGAAGCATGCCGCCCTCTTCGGTGGTTGGCTCTTCATCCCGGTCAGTGCTGTCTTCTTCCTCATTGGTACGGCACTCTATGCCTACTATCAGGTGATGCCCGACCCGCAGGTGGACGCTTTCAATGCAGCCAACAAGCCCGATTACGTCTTCCCGTATTTTATGGTAAACGTGCTGCCTACTGGTCTGACAGGACTGCTGATTGCCTCTGTGTTTGCAGCAGGAATGTCCACTGTGGCCACTTCGGTGACTTCGTGTTCGACCATCATTCTTACCGACTATTGGACTCGATTGCGCCGCAAGGTGCATCGTCCTGGCCATACCCATGACGATGGGGTAGGTGATCGCGAACATCTCATTGTGCTCAAGGTTAGTTCGGTGGTCATTGGTACGCTTGGCATCATCGTTGCCTTGGCACTTGTTAATGTCGATTCGATACTCGATGCATGGTGGAAACTTTCGTCCATCTTCTCGGGCGGTATGCTCGGACTCTTCCTTTTGGGCTACATGGCCAAGCGTGTCAAGAACATCCATGCCCTGCTGGGCGTCATCTGCGGCTTCGCAGTCATCGCGTGGATCTCGGCTTGGAAGTGGCTTGGCCTGCCCGATCCGGGTCTTCACGAATATCTTGCCATTGTCCTTGGAACGATGACCATCTTCCTGGTCGGCTTCTTCCTGGCATTGGTTTTCCATAAAAAAAGTTGATAGATTCTCTATATTTCCTATAGTTACTATATTCACTATAGTTACTATAAAAAGAAAAGCAAAAATTATTACAGAAATAAATGTATTACGTCGAAAAAACTATGGAGATCTCAGGCTCCCATTACCTGAGACTGTCGCATCAGAGCAAATGTGAGAACCTGCACGGCCACAACTGGATCGTGAAGGTCTATTGCAAGTCACGCGAACTGAATGAAGACGGCATGGTGGTTGATTTCACCGAGGTGAAGAGCATCGTTCACGGTACACTCGACCATCAGGACCTTAACGCTATCCTTCCTTTCAATCCCACAGCCGAAAATATTGCCCACTGGATTGTCGAGAAGGTGCCTAATTGCTATAAGGCATCCGTGCAGGAGAGCACAGGTAATGTCGCCATTTACGAGCGTGACGAATAATTGTTAATCGTTAATTATTGATTGTTAATTGAAAGTCAACGAGATTTTCTATTTGCTGCAAGGCGAAGGCCATTACACCGGAACGCCTGCCGTCTTCGTGCGTTTTGCAGGGTGTAACCTGCGTTGCTGGTTCTGCGACACCGATTTTGAAAAAGGTGTTGAGATGAGCGAAGACGAGATTGTTGAGGCTGTGCTCCAATATCCTACGCGATATGTGGTCATCACAGGCGGCGAACCCACCTTGCAAATCACAGCATCGTTGTGCGACAAGCTGCATGCCCATGGGCTGTATCTGATGATGGAGACCAATGGCACACGTCCTCTGCCCGAAGGCTGTAAAGTCGACTGGATTACCTGTTCACCCAAGTTGATTGATGTCGACGAGGGGAAACGCAAGATCGCCACCATTCGCCTTCGTCATATCGATGAACTCAAGGTCGTCTTCGAGGATAGTCCGACGCAGGACATGGCGCTTTATGAGCAAATCCCTGCCACCGAGTACCGATTGCAGCCTTGTGACACCCAGGATCCCCTCTGCAATCAAGCCATATTGAACAAGACAATAAAATATATACTTCAACATCCGAAATGGAAACTTTCACTCCAAACCCACAAGATTCTGCACGTCCGCTGATTCAGCAAGCGTCACCTGTGACTGACGAACAGTTGCAGGATGCCATCCGCACCGTGCTCCGAGCCATTGGCGAAGACCCTGAGCGTGAAGGCCTGGTCGATACGCCCGACCGTGTCGTCCGTATGTGGCGAGAACTCTTTCGTGGCTATGATCCTACTCAGAAACCCAAGATAACCACTTTTGATAACGATGCACACAACACCGAGATGGTCTTCGACACCGGCGACTTCTACTCGATGTGCGAACATCATATGATGCCGTTTTTCGGCCAATACTATTTCGCCTACATCCCACAGGATGATGGGCGCATCCTCGGCATTTCGAAGATTGCCCGCGTAGTCGGCTACTGCTCGGCACGTCTGCAGCTTCAGGAACGCCTTGCCCACGACATCATCGAAATGCTCAGCGAAGCCCTCGACAACCAGGTGCAGGGCTTTGCCATCGTCCTCAAGGGTATGCACACCTGCAAGACCATGCGTGGCGTGAAGAACAAGGGCAACATGAATGTCAGCTACTTCACAGGTGTGTTCCGCACCAATCCTTCTTTGCGCGAAGAGTTCTACCACCTGATTGCTATGCAATAGATTATTGCCGTACATACATTTGCTTGTAGTTTTTCAAACTTGTCAACGATGTGTCGCCTGCCAATGCTTAGGTCTTTACAGCTAATGCTTCTGCTTATTGCTGGTGTAGCCATATCTTATGCCCAATCGCAACAGCAGCTCGATTCCATACTGTATGTTCTTGATAGGACGATACTCGAAAAGCCTATCTACGACCGACAGAAACGAAACAACATACAAGACCTACAGCTAAAGTTGCTCCGTACGGAAGATGTGTCCGAAAGGCGACGTCTTATGCATGAACTCTTCAGCATATACCGTAGTTTCCGTTTGGATAGTGCGCTTTACTTTGCTCGGTTAGGTTCCTCGCTTATAGCGTCCGATGACGAGGCATCGAAGGTGAACAATGGCCTCGATATCGCTGAGGCTCTCAAGGGTTTGGGTTACTATTCTCAGGCAAGAGAATTGCTTGATGCCAGCCGTGGAAAAGTAGGAGAGGAGGATATGGTGCATTATTACCACCTATATTATTCCATCTATCATTCGATGCATCAAAACTCGGAACTTGAGGAAGATCGTCTGCGGTTCAGGGACTCCCTGTTGTTCTATCGTAAGCAGTTGCAGTCTGTTCTTCCTCCCGATGATATAGGCCACGACATTGGTGAGGCGCATCTTTTATTGTTTGAAGGCAAGCCACAGGATGCCCTCCAGCTCTTAAAAGGAAGACTAGCTCGTGATGCTGATGGTTTGGGCGAAACACTTCTCGCCGTCACCTTCGCCGAGATTTACGAGGCTTTGGGGATGAATAGAGAAGCTGAGTATTACTACGCAGTCAGTGCTGTGGATGACCTTCAGCGTGCTACCAAAAAATACACCGCTCTACAACAATTAGCAATCCTTTTGTTCCGCGATGGCGATGTGGATCGTGCCTACCGTTATCTTACCTGTGCACTCGAAGACGTCACCTTCAGCCGCATTCATTGCCGCATCACGCAGATTGCCCAGTTCCTGCCGATTATCACTAGTGCCTATGAACGCAAAAGTGAGACCGCATCTCTTCGAAAGCTTTGGCTTTCCATTGCCTTGGGTTTGCTACTGCTCATCGCTGTGTTCGGTGTATGGATCCTGCATCGAAGAAGTTCTCAGTTGCGACGTCTCAACGTTAAGTTGCATGGCCTTTATCAGGAGATTGCCGACGCCAACCGGCAGTTGATACAGATTAATGCGCAGGTGGAGGCTGCAAACGGACAGCTTGCCGATGCCAATCGTATAAAGGAAGAGTACATCGGACAGGTTTTCAACCTGTGTTCTGCCTATATGGACAAACAGGAGTTTCTGCGTCGTACCATACATAATAAGGTAAAGGGGAACCAGCTTTCCGAAGTTATCAAGTTGGTGGGCGACAAGAGTCAGCAACAGGAGGATCTGCGTGATTTCTTCCGTAACTTTGATGCCATTTTCCTGTCTCTCTTTCCCGATTTCGTTAAGGAGTTCAATGAATTGTTGCGTCCTAACGAGCACGTGAGCGTCAAGGAAGGTGAGTTGCTTAGCCCTGAACTCCGAATCTATGCCTTGGTTCGTTTAGGGATCAACGATAGCACAAGGATTGCCTCTTTCCTGCATTTCTCGCCACAGACCGTTTATAACTATCGACTCAAGATGAGGGCCCGCACTGATTTGTCGCGTGAAGAGTTCGTTGAAGCAATCCAAAGCCTCAAATAAACACTTACTCAAAAAGAAGGGGTAATTTCGTGCAAGTTATTGAAAGCCAATTGGGATATATCCTAATTGGCTTACTTTTTTACCTACTTTGTCCCGACGATTCAGCTTTGTTTTAAAAAAACTCAATAACTTTGCAGCGCGAACCGCAGAATTTACGAAAAACCTTTAATAACCGAATACTTACTAATACTATTTCACATATAAATATTACTAATCTATGAACAAGACAGCTTACACCGTATTGCGCAGAATGCTTCCTCTCGTAGGAATGCTGCTGTGTTATGTTGCCGTTGGTCAGAATGTCACCGTACAAGGACGAGTCGTTGACCAGACTGGCGAAGCAATTCCTGGAGCCAACGTCTTGGTCAAGGGAACTACTAATGGAACCCTTACCGATGCTGATGGCAATTATTCTCTTACGGTTCCCAACAGGAACTCCACCCTCGTCTTCAGTTTTCTGGGCTATCAGACACAGGAACTCAGTGCCGATGGCCGATCGATGACTGTGACTATGCATGAAGACAGCCAGTTGCTCGACGACGTTGTCGTCATCGGCTATGGTCAGGTCAAGAAACGTGACGCTACGGGCTCCGTGCTTAGTGTCAAGGCCGAAGAACTCAACAAGGGTAGCATCGTTAGTGCTCAAGATGCTTTGATGGGCAAGGTGGCCGGTGTCAATGTTACGCCATCTTCAGGTGCCCCAGGTTCAGGCGCTACGATACGTGTGCGCGCTGGTTCCTCGCTCTCAGCTTCCAACGATCCGCTCATCGTTATCGATGGCGTGCCGGTCGATAATAGTTCGATCAACGGCTCAAGCAATATCATCGGTTCTATTAACCCCGCCGATATCGAGTCGTTCACTGTCCTTAAGGATGCCTCGTCAACGGCCATCTATGGTTCTCGAGCATCGAATGGCGTTATCATTATTACGACGAAGAAGGGTAAGATCGGTAGTTGCAAACCTGCTGTCAGCTATACCAACAACTTTACTATCAGCCAAGTCACCCGGACTCTTGATGTACTGGATGCCGCCGACTACAAGGCTGCATTTGCCAAGTACGCCAATGCACCCGCTGACTTCGCTCTCGGCAATGACGATGTTGACTATCAGAAGGAGATTTATCACAATGCGTTTGGTCAGGAGCACAACGTATCGGTTAGTGGCGCTGTCGGCAATATGCCCTATCGTGCTAGCGTGGGTTACACTAATCAAGACGGTATCATCAAGACCAATAATTACCAGCGTACCAGCGCTTCTGTGGGGCTTTCACCCCGTTTCCTTCAGGATCATCTCACTTTCGACATCAACGTCAAGGGATCTTATGAGGACAACAAGCCCGTGACCAGTAGTGTTGTAGGTGCAGCAATCGCAGCTGACCCTACTCGTCCTATCCATGCAACCTACCCCGGTGGCATTGGCTGTGGTTACTATACTTGGATGAATGGTGATGCACCTATGGCCATAGCTCCCGACAATGCGTTGGCACTCCTCGAGCTTGATAATCGAGAGAACAAGGTGACCCGCTCAATCGGTAATATGGCAATCGACTACAAGATTCATGGTTTCGAGGATCTTCGATTTAACCTTAATCTTGGCTACGATGTGCTCAAGTCAACCTACGACCGCTCTGTTCCACAATTTGCTCCTCAGATGTACACCAGTAACCAGAAGGACGGTACCGGCCTCGAATATACCTCGAAGCAGAACAAGCGCAACACGTTGCTCGACTTCTATACCAACTATACCCACACATTTGCTTATGAGCAGCATCTCGACATAATGGTTGGCTACGGTTGGCAGCGTTTCTGGAAGAAATTCAACGATGAGAATCTCGACCCGAAGGGCGTGGAGTTGTCTTCACCTACCCATTCCGAGAGCGAATACTACCTTCTTTCTTGGTATGGCCGTCTGAACTATAGCTTCGCTGACCGTTATTTGCTCACTGCTACCTTCCGTGCCGATGCCTCTTCGCGTTTCCGCAAGGAGAACCGTTGGGGTTACTTCCCCTCTGTCGCTTTGGCTTGGAAACTCAAGAATGAGGCCTTCCTCCGCGACGTCGAGGTAATCGACGACCTGAAGATCCGTCTGTCATACGGCCAGACCGGCCAGCAGGATATCGGCTCCGACTATCCCGCTCTATCCACCTATACCGCCTCCTACGATGAGTCGCGCTACCGCTTCGGTAACACATGGTACACCACTTATCGTCCTGATGGCTACGATCCGAACATCAAGTGGGAGACCACTTCCACCTATAATATCGGTTTCGATTGGGCCGTCCTTGATAGCCGCCTCGGAGGTTCAGTCGATTACTACTTCCGTGAGACTAAGGATCTCTTGAACAACATCGCAGTGCCTGCAGGTGCCAACTTCACCAACGTAATCTACACCAACATCGGTTCAATGGAGAACAAGGGCCTTGAGATTGCATTCAACGCCGTACCTGTCAAGACGCGTGATTTCGAGTGGCGAATGGGTATCAACTTCACATGGAACGACAGCAAGATCACCAAGCTCAATACTATCGATACTGAGGACAATTACGTGAAGACTGGTAATGCCGGTGGAACAGGCAAGTATCTGCAGGTACAGATGGTCGATGAGACTCCTTATACCTTCTTCCTCTTGCGTCAGGCCTACAATGAGGATGGTTCGCCAAAGGACGGTATTTATCTCACCGAAAGTGGCGAAGAGACCACCTCCGAGGAGGATGCCTTCAAATATGTTACAGGTCATAGCTCTCAGGCTCCTTGCTTTGCTGGTCTTAATATGAAGTTCCTCTATAAGGACTGGGATCTTGGCTTCAACGGACATGGCTCGTTCGGCAACTACGTCTTCAACTACGTCAAGGCCAGCGAATCGCTCGACGACCTCTACAGCTCTCAGGGCACATCGTCCAACATCCAGCACGAGACGCTCGAGACTGCATTTACCCAACAGCGTCTCTACACCGACTACTTCCTCGAGGATGCCTCGTTCTTCCGTCTCGACAACATTACGCTCGGCTATTCCTTCCGTCATCTTTGGAACAAGACCAGCTCGCTGCGTCTCTCTCTCGCCGTACAAAACGTATTTACCATCACTGGTTACAGTGGTATGGATCCCGAAATCTATAATGGCATTGACAAGAATGTCTATCAACGTCCACGCGTATATATGTTCGGTATGTCACTCAATTTCTGACCTTGGAATGTAAACATTGATAAATTTGAAACAATATGAAACGCTATATCAAACTCTTCTGTGTCGCCGTTTCGCTTCTCGTGACCACCTCCTGCACCAGCGATCTCGACACCCTTCCGCTCGATGACAACCAGCTCACGAGCAACGATGTATATGGTACCGTCAATGGTTATCGTGGCATGTTGGCCAAGTGCTATGCTTCGCTTATCCAGACAGGTCAGAAAGGTGGGGATGGAGGCGATGGTGATGTCAATGGCATCGACGAAGGCTATTCCGGCTACACCCGCTGCCTCTTCTATCTGCAGGTTGCCTCTACCGATGAAGTGCTCTTCCACGCAGGTGGCGGTCATGGTACCTTGTCCATGTATCAGATGAACTGGAACTCTTCGGTCAAGGTCATCAGCTATCCATACTATCGTCTCTATATGGCCATCAACTACTGCAACGAGTTCTTGCGTAACAGTACTGAAGCAAAACTAGAGGAGAATGGCGTCTATGACCAGCTTAAGAACGACTATCTTACCTATCGTGCCGAGGCTCGTCTCATCCGCGCCTATTGCTACAGCATGATTTGCGACCTCTACGGTTCAGCACCTTTCGTCGATGACAGTCAGGACCTCGGCGTCATTCCCGAGCAAAAGACGCGTCGCGAGCTTTTCGACTATGTCGTAAATGAGGTCAACGATCTGATGGGTGATCTTCCAGCAGCAGGTCAGAAGGAATATGGACGTGTAGATCAGGCTGCTGCATGGTTTCTTCTCGCTCGTCATTATCTTAATGCCGAAGTCTGGACAGGCACCGCGCAGTACGACAAGGCTTATCAATATGCCAAGATGATCATCGACTCGGGAGCTTATCCTTTGGCCAGCGACTGGCGTCACATTTTCCTAGCCGACAATGACACTTGTTCTGAAATAATCTGGGGCCTCGTTCAGGATGCCGACAATGCACAGGGTTCAGCAGGTACCAACTTCCTCATCAAGGCGCTTGCTAATGGTGCTATGAATAATTGGTATGCTACTGGCATCGGCACACGAGGTTGGGGCAATGGTCGCGCCAAGGTATCGCTTGTCGATAAGTTCGACCTGCACGACCAAACCTTCGACCCCGACGATCCATGGGGTGATAACAAGTATGACAAGCGAGCACAATTCTTTGACAAGCTTGACGGACAGCAGAAGGAGACCTGGACAGAAGGCAAGGGCTTTGAAAAGACCTTTACCAAGGGTTACAGCATTATCAAATGGCGTAGCGTGAAGAAGGATCGTTCACAGGGTGCTGGCGACCCGGGAACCGTCTATTCCAGCATTGATTATCCGCTCTTCCGCACGGCCGATGCCTATTTGATGGCAGCCGAGGCCATCCTTCGTAATGGCGGTGGTTCGAAGGATGAGGCACTCCGTTACGTCAATGAGGTGCGTGAACGTGCCTATATGTCGGGCAAGTACGGTACAAGTGCCGTGAGTGGCGACATCACGTCCGATCAGCTCACTCTCGACTTTATTTGCGACGAGCGTGCCCGAGAGCTCTATACTGAAAATGTGCGTCGAACCGACCTCATCCGCTTCGGCAAATACACCAAGGGTTACAACTGGGACTGGAAGGGCTCTGACGGCCAGGCGGGTAACTACAAAGGGCAGGATGTGGACGACAAGTACAAGCTCTTTCCGATTCCTCAAGATGAGTTCACTGTCAATCCCAACCTGACGCAGAATCCTGATTTCGCCAACTAATAAATAGCAACTATTGTGAGAACACTCATAATAACCCTCATATCCCTTCTCGTTGTTGGAGCTTCGGCACAAACCACTTTCGAGGAGGTAGCTGCCACACCTGAAAAAAGCGGTGGCGTCTATTATGCCTATCCGCTCGACTTCGCCCCACAGACACCCGCGCCCAAGGGTTACAAGCCTGTCTATATCAGTCATTATGGCCGTCATGGCTCACGTTATTTATTGAATGACCGTGATTACAAGTGGGTGATCGAACTTCTGCAGCAGGCCGCCGATGTGCGGGTACTCAGTTCTCTGGGTCACAGCGCTCTAGAACGCTTGCAGGAAGTGTGGAAGGAGGCTGAATTCCATGGTGATGAGCTGGCACCATTGGGCGAACGGCAACATCGTGGCATTGCCGAACGTATGTTTGCCTCTTTCCCCGAAGTCTTCAAAGGCGATGCCCGCGTCTTTGCTCGCAGTACCACGTCAATGCGTTGTCGCAACTCGATGGATGCTTTCGTCGATCGTCTGCGTGAACTCAATCCCCGCTTGCAGATTCGCCATGAGACTAAGCGAGTTTATATGAGTTATCTAAACTATCATTCTCCTGAACATATGTCGTTCAACGACGGACCATGGAAGGAACTCTACCGCAAGTTCCAAGCTGAGCACACCCATCCCGAACGGATGATGGAAGCGCTCTTTACCGACCCTACTTGGGTGCGTTGGAACGTCAACCCCGATGAATTGATGTGGGGCTTCTATTGGATCGCTAGTGATATGCAGGACATGGAGTGCGACATTTCGTTCTACGACATCTTTACGCCTCAGGAACTGTTTGACTTATGGCAGTGCTTCAACTTCCGCTTTTATGCAGCGGATGCCGACTGGACCGACAATCATGGCCTGGCGCTCAGAAGTTGTCATCCCTTGCTTCGCAACATTTTGGAGTGTGCCGATGCGGCGCTTGATCCCAATAATGTCGATAGGGTAGTGGCTGATCTGCGTTTCGGACATGATGGCAATGTCATTCCGCTTTGTGCCCTACTGGGGCTGGATGGTTGCACAGCCTCGACGTCCGACCCAAATGACTTTTATAAAGTGTGGAGCGACTTCAAGGTGTCACCGATGGGTGCCAACATACAGTTGATTTTCTATCGCCGCAAGGGATCGGACGATGTGTTGGTGAAGTTCCTTCATAACGAACTCGAAACCTCGATTCCTGTTGTTACCGATTGTTTACCTTATTATCACTGGAATGACGTGCGTGCCTATTGGCTTTCGCTCCTTCAATAGTACAGCCTATAGGCCGTCAGTTTCTCATTTGTTTCGGTTTTTTCGGGCCTCGGACTGCAAATCCGGGGCCTTTTTTGAGAAAAATTGTAATTATATTTGGACGATTCGAAAAATCTTGTTATATTTGCCGCGATATAATAAGGGATTCCTTTGACTCCCTATACCCATAACTTATAAACCACACTATCACTATCATGAGCAACTATCCGAAAATCGGTATTCGTCCGACCATCGATGGACGACAGGGAGGCATCCGCGAAAGCCTCGAAGAGAAGACCATGGCCCTGGCACACGCTGTGGCCGACTTGATTAGTACAAACCTCCGCAACGGCGACGGCAGTCCTGTGGAGTGCGTTATCAGCGACACCACCATCGGCCGTGTGGGCGAAAGTGCAGCCTGCGCCGAGAAGTTCGAGCGTGAAGGCGTCGGAGCAACCATCACCGTCACCAGTTGCTGGTGCTATGGTTCCGAAACCATGGACATGGATCCCACCCATCCAAAGGCCGTCTGGGGCTTCAATGGCACCGAACGTCCGGGTGCAGTCTATCTGGCTGCGGTCCTTGCAGCACACGCTCAGAAGGGTCTGCCTGCCTATGGCATCTATGGCCACGATGTGCAGGACCTTCCCGACAACACTATCCCTGCCGATGTGGCTGAGAAGATTCTTCGTTTTGCCCGTGCAGCACAGGCGGTAGCCACCATGCGCGGCAAGTCTTATCTGAGCCTTGGCAACACCTGTATGGGCATTGCCGGTTCGATTGTCAACGCCGATTTCCTGCAGCAATATCTCGGTATGCGTACCGAGTATGTCTCGCTCGTCGAGATCCTGCGTCGTGTCGATTTCGGCATCTACGATCCCGAGGAGTTTGAGCGTGCCATGGCTTGGGTCGAGAAGTATTGCAAGCCAAACGAAGGACACGACTACAACGAGGATCGTCCTCTCTTCCCCGGTGTGCCTATGACCACCTACAACGGCAAGGGTAAGGGAAAGAATCGCGAAGAGAAGGATCAGGACTGGGAGTTCACCGTGAAGTGCATGATGATTATCCGCGACCTGATGGAGGGTTCCAGGAAATTGCTCGAGATGGGCTACAAGGAGGAGGCCATCGGTCACAATGCCATCGCTGCCGGTGTGCAGGGCCAGCGCCAGTGGACCGACTACAAGCCCAATTTCGACTTCCCTGAGTCGCTGATGTGCACCAGTTTCGACTGGAACGGCATCCGCGAGGCCAAGGTGCTTGCCACCGAGAATGACTTCCTCAACGGTATGTCGATGCTCTTCGGCCATCTGCTCACCAACCGTGGCGTGATGTTCTCCGACATCCGCACCTATTGGAGTCCCGAGGCTGTGGAGCGCGTCAGCGGAAAGCGTCCCGAAGGTGGTGCAGCAGGAGGCTTCATCCACCTCATCAATTCGGGTGCTACGACGCTCGATGCCACGGGTGCCATGAGCGATGCAGAAGGCAAGCCCACCATGAAGGAACCTTGGAACATGACTTGTGAAGATGCCGAGGCTTGCCTCAAGGCTACCAGTTGGATGCCCGCCGATCGCGACTATTTCCGTGGAGGTGGCTACTCGTCGCACTTCCTTACCCGTGGTGGTATGCCGATGACCATGCTTCGAATCAATCTTGTTGCCGGCCTCGGTCCTGTGCTCCAGCTCGCCGAAGGATGGACCGTCGAGCTGGATCCCGAAGTCAACGATATCCTCGACAAGCGTACCGACCCAACTTGGCCAACTACTTGGTTCGCTCCACGTCTTGACCCGACGAAGGATGCCTTCAAGGATGTATATAGCGTGATGAACAATTGGGGCGCCAACCATGGAGCCATCTGCTACGGTCACGTCGGAGCCGACCTCATCACCCTTTGCGCAATGCTCCGCATCCCTGTCTGCATGCACAACGTCGCCGACAAGGACATCTTCCGTCCCGCCTGCTGGAATGCCTTCGGTATGGACAAGGAGGGCGCCGACTACCGCGCTTGCGCCAACTTCGGGCCTCTCTACAAAGTGAGCAAGAATTAACTAAAAAAGAAAAGAAAATGAAGCAAGAAAAGTCTGGAGGAATCCTCCACTACGCTGGGAAGAACTTCTTGTTCCCCTTTATTCTCGTGACCAGTTGTTTTGCCCTCTGGGGCTTTGCCAACGATATCACCAACCCGATGGTGAAGGCCTTCTCGAAGATCTTCCGCATGTCGGTGACCGATGGCACGTTGGTACAGGTGGCCTTCTATGGAGGCTATTTCTGCATGGCTTTTCCTGCTGCTGCCTTTATCCGCAAATACTCCTACAAGGCAGGAATCATGCTTGGCTTGGCTCTCTATGCTACGGGAGCCTTGCTGTTCTTCCCTGCTCGTCAGATAGGTTTGTTTGCTCCATTCCTCATCGCTTACTTTATTCTCACCTGCGGCTTGTCGTTCCTTGAGACGTCGTGCAATCCGTACATCCTTACCATGGGTTCGCCCGAGACGGCCACGCGTCGTCTCAACATGGCGCAGGCGTTCAATCCCATCGGTTCGTTGTGCGGAATGTTTGTGGCAATGAATTTCATCCAGAATCGTCTCAACCCCATGACCACGCAGGAACGTGCCACGCTGAATGATGCCGAGTTTGCGGCTTTGCGAGACTCCGACCTTGGTGTGCTCATCAAGCCCTATCTCATCATCGGTATCGTCATCCTTGTGATGCTCGTCATCTTTGCCATTTCGAAACTGCCCAAGAACGGTGAGACAGGCGAGAAGATGCATCCTCTTGCATCCATTCGCCGACTGCTTCATATCAAGCACTATCGCGAGGGTGTCATTGCACAGTTCTTCTATGTGGGTGTGCAGATCATGTGCTGGACGTTCATCATCCAGTATGGCACACGCATCTTGTTGCAGGAAGGCAACTACACGGGCTTGGAGCGTTTCATCGGAGGTCTGTTGGGTGCCGACATGAGTGGTGGTATGACTGAGCGCAATGCCGAAGTATTGAGCCAGGGTTACAACATCATGGCAATGATTGGCTTCTGCACCTCTCGATTCATCTGCACCTATCTGATGAAGTTCATCAATCCCGGTCAGCTGCTGAAGATCCTTGCCATTGTCGGCTTCATCTTTGTACTGGGTGTCATCGGCTTTGATTCGCGTATGGGACTCTATTGCCTCATTGGCGTTTCGCTCTGCATGAGCCTGATGTTCCCGACCATCTACGGCATTGCTCTCGAAGGTTTGGGCGACGATGCCAAGTTCGGTGCTGCCGGTCTCATCATGGCCATCCTGGGTGGTTCGGTACTTCCTCCTCTCCAGGCAAACATCATCGACATGGGCACCATTGGTGGCTACCCAGCTGTCAATCTCTCCTTCATCCTTCCTGCCTTCTGCTTCATCGTTGTGATGATCTATGGCCAGAGAAGCTATAACAGGACGAAATAAGTTTTTCGCTACTCTCGGAACTCCGAGGGTGGAGCACCCAGATACTTTTGCACATAGCGGCTGAAATAGCTGGGGGAGGAGAAGCCATAGAGATCGGTCAGTTCGGTGAACGATAGCTTCTTGTCTCGCAGTTGGCGACTGATGTCAAGTATTGTAAATCTGTTAATCCAGTAGTTGGCAGGGAACCCAGTCACTTTCTTGCACACCTCCGAAAGATATTTCGATGTGACGCAGAGTTTGTCGGCATAATAACCAATCTCACGGTTCTGTCTGAAGTCGCCACGTTCGAGTAAAGCCATGAAGCGATCCATTAGGTCTGCATATTGCAATGTAATCTTCTCATTTCCATACAGCGAAGCATGGAAGTCAAAGAAATCGATGATCATACATTGGATAGCATTGATCATGGCATCACGATGGAAGTTATGGGTCGAAAGGGCTAATCGCCGTTTGATATAATCAAAATCAAGTGCGCACACTTTCTGTTGATCCGGGGTGAGGTGCATAATCGGGTCATTGAACAAAGCTATCGACCCTTTCATCCCGTAATTGGTTTGGGGTGTTGACACTTCGATGAACTCGGGCGTAACATATACTACATCCACTAGGAAGTCATTGCTCTCTTTGACTTCCTCCACAAGATCCCCTCGTCGGATGATAAGACATTCTCCGGCCGTCAGCCTATACACATTATTGTTATAAGTGAATTCACAGGAGCCCCTATGGCAATAGGCATGGCACAAATACTTGGCAAATTCTCCTTTGCCTATGTCGGCCAACGTGTTGGCAATTAGTATGTCTTTACGCTCGTTCATAATGCAATTGGTTGTTCTGTAACTTCTCAAATAAAAGAAACCTTCATTTGACGTCGCAAATATAGAAAAATAATCTGAAAAAATCCATTCTTTGATGTTTTTTTCAGATTATTTTTTATTTTATGTTATTTTTTTAAGCAGAACAATCGATTTCATATCCATATCGGGAAGGACTCGTCACTCGCACTCTTTGAGTATTTCGATGATTTCATCTGTGGTGAGTTGTTTGCAACAGCCGGGGGAAATGATAGTGCTTTCGGCAATGGCGCGGATTGTGGCTTCGTCCAGTGTGATCCCCATTTCAGAGAAGGAGGTGGGCAGACCGACTTCGCGGATGAGGTTGGAAAGGAAGTCAATACCCTCGTCGGCGTCCTGTACCAACCAGACTTCCTGCGCCCAGCGGTTGAACTTTTCTTCTGCACTCTTGTAGATATGGCGAAAGAGAATAGGATGGAGTACAGCCAATCCCTGACCGTGATTGCAGTCGGTATAGGCTCCAAGCTGATGCTCTATCATGTGGCATTGGAAGTCAGTCACCTTGCCGAGTTTCAGGATGCCATTTTCTCCCATTGCCGATGCCCACATCAGTTCTGAGCGGGCAAAGTCGTTATCGGGATTGGCGAAGATGGCCTTCAGGTTCTTGATGACGCTACGTTGCACAGCCTCGTTGATGCGGTCGCTGAGATTGCATGTGTGTGGATGGCCGAAATAGGTTTCCATGCAATGGCTCAGCGTATCGAATGCTCCGCTGATGACCTGCATCATCGGCACAGTCTTCGTTAGGTCTGGATCAAGGATAGCAAAGTCGGCAAATACACCCCACATGGCTCCTTTAACTTTTTTCTCTTCGTCGGTAATCACGGCCCCGTTGTTTTGTTCCGAACCAGTGCCGCTGGCGGTCACGACCACACCAAGGGGAATCGGTTGATTGCCCGTTGCCACAATCTTGCAGCAGTCAGACACAGAACCGCCGCCAACAGCCAGTATGAGGTCTGCTTTTATTTCCCGTGCCAACTGCTGCCCCTCCTGCACCTTCTTCAATGTCGGATTAGGCATGATGCCACCAAAGTCTGTCACTATCTTGCCCGCCTCGGTTAACATTATCATAATACGATCGTAGAGTCCCGTTCGTTTCAGTGAACCGCCGCCGTAGGCCAGCATCACGTTCTTTCCGTATTTCTGCAACTCCTGATTCAGCGAGTCCTCGAAGCATCCCTGCCCGAAATGGATGCGGACAGGGAATTCATAGTCAAATCTATTCATGGTTAGTTTATTTCAAATTATGTGTCTCCAGCCACCCGGCAATGAGGTCGGCAATCTCGGCATTGTTCTTCTCCTGGAACATGAAGTGGCTGTTGCCGAAGATCTGCTTTTCGGGCAGATAGATGACCGTGGCGTCGCCTCCGTCAGCATTATACTGCTTGGCAAAGTCGCGGCACTGGTTTAGCACCATCTTCCAGAAACCTGTCGAATGGATATCCTCGGAGCCATTCTCGATGTAGTCACCAAAGAGGAACAGCATCGGAACCTTCGCAGCCACGAATTTCTTGTAGGTGTCGCTGCCTACCTCGGGAGCAAAGCCCGGTTCTACGGCGATGATGGCAGCCATGTTGTCCGTGTCTGTCGCCCAACCCACGCGACCGCCTTGCGAGTGGGTTACGTAGATGCTCTTCTTGCCCGTCATAGTCAGCACATCCTTCAGCACCGCGCTGAGTGCCTTGCCGAACAAAGGTTCGTCATAGTTGCCCGTGTTCGGTGTCATCTGGCAGAAGAACTGCCGCTGTGCCTCGTCACCTTCGGGGAACTGAGAGCCTTCGTAACGCTCAGGAGCTACGCGACCGATGCGGAAGTGCGTGTACCAAGCCTGTTCGCCCACCTTGAATTTACCATTAGCTACATCGCCCGGGTCGTTGACAATCTGCTCCGTGGCTCCTGCAGCACCACGTCGTGGCTGGTCAACGAGGAACACCGAGTAACCTTTCTTCAGGAACAGGTCGCTCCATCCCTCGCGCCCGTCGGGAGTCGATTGCCAGCCTGTCCGCGTCTGTCCGTAGCCATGAAGGAATACCATTGGCGTGCCACTGCCACCAGCTGGAATCTGATACATCGTGTTGGCATGATCCACGTGTGTCGTCGTGCCCTTGCGCTCTGGGTCGAGCCAGTTCTGTGTCGGGTCATACTCGCCAGGAATGGCATCTGTCACCCGTCCACCAGACGAGAACACACCCTGCTTCTCAATCACCAAGCCCTGCGGCTCCTGCTTTTGCTCCGTGCAACTGATTGCTGCGATGGCGACGGCTGCTACAGCCAGTGCGCTGAAAAGATAACTCTTTCTCATATTATCATTTTTTTTAATCTTTGTTGTTTCCTACGGCAAAGGTACTAAGAATCCCCGCAACTATTTTGACAATAATTTCGGGGATTCTTTCACTTTTTACCGAAAAAATTTTCACGGACTTGAATTTCGTTCGAGCTCGCTCACGTTCGGCCATCTGCAAGAAGGCTTGCATGGCACTCACTTAACTGCGACCTTCC
>JAFWRO010000022.1:0-21720 GCA_017519885.1 Bacteroidales bacterium
GCATGGGAGACTGATCGAAACAACGCGGATAGCAAAATCAAATGGCAATTTACTACTGATGATGCTAGAAACAAACTCGTTTCGTTGTATCCAAGAATACAGATACTTTAAATACGAGTCGTTGAGACGCTACACTAGTTTCGCAAAAAGTTGTAATTGCGGAAGACAGTTCATCCATCGACTTGGCCGTGCAGTTTCTCCAGATATTTGCCAGATTATCGTCCTTAAGCATTGACGAAAGGCGATTCGACATCATCTTTGAGAAAGTGCTAGCGAATGCCTCTTCCGAGGCAAATGCACTATCACCCAATCCTTCGAAACTTAGAGGCACCACGAGATATCGGTCTGACATTCGACGCCAGATCATCATCAGCATGGTGGTCTTGCCGTATTGTCGTGCACGATTGATGGTGAAGTATTCTCCCCTTTCAATCATATCCTCAACCGACATAAACCTCTTGTCGGTATCCACCATATAGTGCCACTGAGGGTTACAACTACCCGTAATGTTGAATCTTTTTCTCATAGTTCGAAACTCATATGATTAGCGAGCGCCTTTTCGGGCTATTTCACGGTGCAAAGATACAATTATTTTTTCAAAATGCAAAATAATCGGTCGGAATTGTATAAATTTAATAAAATAATCCCATTTGGCAAAGATTACCACACGGGATTGATTATGGATAGATATGATCCAAATAGCAGTGTTAGCGATTATAGAGCAAATTAATCATAAACCAGAGTGGGAAAGATAAAAGAAAATGAAGGATCAATGCCAAAAGGCGCCAACCTCTATTATCTTTTCCCATTAAGCATATCACTGCATAAACATGGAAAGCAGTAGCAAGCACTCCAATCAGAATCAATGCTAAATTGAATGCCAAGGGCTGCATATAAACGAAATTGAAAACAAACAAGGATACTCCACTGAGAAACACGAGAATCATCAGCACCACACTTGTCCCTACAGGATTCTTCAATTCTTTCTTTTTGCGTTTTGTTGATTTGTTAATCCCGGTATTCACAGATTCTTTGCGTTTCTTCTCCTCCCGAATATAATAGATCAAGCATAGTAGCTCTGGGATGACAGGATTGAGCAAGAAGTAAGGTAACAACTCCCACTCGAATCCCCATCGTGACATTTCGACGCAACGAAGGAGTAAATAAACGCCGATGATACATAAACTCATCACTACGCGATTTGTCCAACGACGAAGCAATAAAGAAACAAGAAAGACTACGAACGTTGCCAAAAACACAGGAAAGGTATCTACAATTAACCAAAAGGGAGCTCCCGGCCCATCTCCTGCACTTTCTGACCACCCAACGAATGCAAGCAGAGTGAGAAGAAACTGTGCGACGAATACACCATACCTTTCCATATTAAACAAACATATTAAATGATTATCACTGTAAAAATTAAGGGCTATATTGGTTTCTCCAAATATTGATTCGGAATTTTGTAAAGAATGCTCCTCAAAGCGGTTTTGAGGAGCATTCTTTGTATATTGACATTACAGCTCCATATTCGGCTTGCAGACGTCGTGACCAGGGAAGGATTGAGGCTTGACCTGGGTGAAGGGAGCAGTGGCGCGGATATCCTCGACATTGGCACCGAACTTCACGGTGTAGCGACCGGCAGCTGTTTCCCAGGCTTGGGTGGCTTCGTTGTAGGAAGCGAGGTCGTAAGCAGAAACGGTCATCGTGAGGGTCTGACTTTCACCAGGCTGGAGTTCGCGGGTCTTGGCAAATGCCTTGAGTTCGTTGGCAGGTTTCTCGAGACCACCACCAGGAGCGCTAACGTAAAGCTGGACAGCTTCCTTGCCGGCTACAGCGCCAATGTTGGTGACGGTGATGGTGGCTGTGAAGCCATCCTTCGTGGCCTTGACGACGGGCTTGCTGTAAGAGAAGGTGGTGTAGCTCAGACCGAAGCCAAAGGGATAGGAAACAGCGACATCGTTGGTGTTGAAGTAACGATAGCCTACATAGATGCCTTCCTGATGCAGGGTGTAGTCGGTGTTCTTGACGGGACCACGGCTACGCCAGCCACGTACCTCGGGGATGCCTACATTGGGATAGTTGGCGAGGGCGGGGATGTCGGCTGCAGCGATGGGGAAGGTCATGGTGAGCTTGCCCGAAGGATTGGCCTTGCCGGTGAGCACATCGACCACGGAATTGCCTCCCTCCTGCCCTGGCTGCCAAGCCATGAGGATAGCATCGGGCATGCCCTTCCAGGATGCAGTCTCGATGACGTTGCCCATGTTGAGGATCACGACGACCTTCTTGCCCGCCTGATGGAAGTAGAGGCAGACGTCGTTGAGGAGGTTTCGCTCCACCTCGGTGAGGTTGAAGTCGTTCTCGATGTGACGATCGGAGCCTTCGCCAGCCTGACGGCCCAGGCAAACCAGTGCGATGTCGGCCTTCTTGGCCTGGTTGGAGACGATGCGAGAAGCGACCTCCAGTTCGGGAAGCACGGGCTTGCCCCAACGGAATGTGTTGGCAAACTCGGCAGCATCCTTGCTCTCCTGGAACTTCTTGTAGTCGTAGTAGAGGTTCTTCAGATCTTCGGTGACTGTCAGGCCGGCATTGGTGATGCCCTGCATCAGATCGATGGTGTAAGCCTTGTTGACGTCGCCCGAACCTGTTCCACCTGCGATGAAGTCATAGGCGGTGATGCCGAAGACGGCCACGTTCTTCACGTCCTTCATAGGAAGGGTGCCCCCGTCGTTCTTGAGCAGTACCATACCTTCGGTAGCCGTCTGACGAGTGACTTCGGCATGCGCCTTGAGGTCGGGCTTGTTGCTGTACTTGTAGCCTTTGAAGCGAGGAGTGCGAACGATGTACTGCAGGATGCGACGGGCGTTGCGGTCGAGGTCGGCCATCGGGATGGTGCCATTGTTGACGCCTTCGATGATGCGGTTGATCTCGGTCTGGTTGCCAGGTTCCATGAGGTCGTTGCCGGCAATGACAGCCTTCATCGTGCCTTCCTTGGCACCCCAGTCGGTCATCACGATGCCCTTGTAGCCCCATTCGTCACGCAGGATGGTGGTGAGCAGTCCGTGGCTCTGCTGGGCAAATTCTCCGTTGACCTGGTTGTAGGACGACATCACGGTCCAGGGATCGGACTCCTTCACAGCAATCTCGAAGCCCTTGAGGTAGATTTCGCGCAATGCACGCTGGCTGACCACTTCGTTGACAAAGGTGCGGTTGGTCTCCTGCGAGTTGACGGCGAAGTGCTTGATGCTGGTGCCGACGCCCTGGCTCTGGATGCCACGCACGTAAGCTGCAGCAATCTTGCCTGCTACCAGAGGATCCTCGGAATAGTACTCGAAATTACGTCCGCAAAGGGGCGAACGATGGATGTTCATGCCCGGAGCGAGGAGGACGTCGCAACCGTATTCGAGCACCTCGTTGCCGATGCTATGACCTACGCTCTCGACAAGTTCCTGGTTCCATGTGCAGGCCAAAGCGGTTCCTACGGGGAAACCTGTGGCATAATAGGTGTTGGGATCACCTTCGCGTGTGGGACGGATGCGCACACCTGCAGGACCATCGGCAAGGACGGTGGAAGGAATGCCGAGGCGTGGGATGGCGCGGGTGGCACCGGCAGCACCTGGGACGAGGTCGGCATGAGCGCCGATGACGCCATTGAGTTGCTCGGTGGCCTGGGCAATGCTGTAACCTACGCAAAGGGTGGCTTTCTCCTCGAGGGTCATTGCATTGAGGACTTCATCTACATTGACGGCATTGAGCGTGAGCTGCTGTGCCGTCAGGGATTGGGAACAGATGAGCAGCATGGATGCTGCGAGAAATTGAATCTTCATGGTGAAATGGTTTTTAGAAATGGTTGCTGCAAATATATGGAATTTTATCGAATTGTCCAACAAATCCACATCCTAATATCACTTTTGCACGAAAAAAATGCAGAATTTGCCGATTTCTACATTATTTTCGAGCAAAGTCGTTATATATAATTTGGTGAAGTCGCAAAAAGGACGTATCTTTGCACACGGAAAATGGCAATGACATCACCGAAAAACCAACTAATCAGCGAACGATGAAAAAAGGAACGAGCATCATCAAATATGTGAAGGACAAACATCTGCGGACCGTTGGCAAAAGGGCATTCCACCTGTGGCAGATAAGGCCTCACGAAGTGGCACCCCTTGCCGACACGCAATGCAAATGTGCGTGCTGCGGCACGGAGTTCGTGGGCAACTTCTGTCCACGCTGCGGACAGTCGGCTTCGGTGAACCGCTTCTCGCTGAAACAGGCCATCGACCTTTTCCTGGACGTCTGGGACGTGAACAACCGCAGTGTCTTCCGTACGATGCGCGACATGCTGCTGCGCCCTGGCTACATGATTCGCGACTACCTTAACGGCATGCAGGCAGGCTACTTCTCCCCTTTCAAGATGTTCTTCCTGCTCGCTACCCTCTCGCTGCTCGTCGAACATGGCTTTTTCTACTCGCCCGAAGCAGCAAGTGACAACACAGACATTGTGTCGGAGATGGAGGCTGCGGCCAAGGGAGTGAAAGAGTTGAGGGAGGAAAAGGACAGCATCGCTCTCACATCAGACAAAGTCGAAACAGTTTCGACTACGGATGAAGTCGCAACTGCTTCGACTACGGATGAGGAAGAGATAAATGCAGCCTCGAAAGCGGAAAACGATAGTATTTCGGAAACAGAAAAAATTCACAAGAGACTGGACCGCAGTTCGAAAGATCCTAATGTCCAAATGCTCCATAAAGTGGGCACAATGATCAGCAAGTTCGCCGACGACAATCCTGCACTCTTCACGCTGATCCTGCTGGTGCAGTTTTCGCTGTCCTTGTTCGTATTTTTCCGCCATTGTCCTCGCTACCCGAATCTGAGGTTCTCGGAGTTTATAGCGGTGCTGATTTGCGCCTATAACACCTACACGCTCTTTATGATCATCGCTACCCTGCTCGACTCCACCATCATCAAGATCATTGCCATATTGATGCTGCTGGTGTCGCTGCACCAGTTCTCGGGCTACTCCAAGCGCCGCATCTTTGGATATCTGGCAGTGGCGTCTATCTTCTGGTTCATCCTGGCAGTCGCCATCATCGCCTCAGGTATCTACTTCCTGGCATATAAGTAACAGATTGCCTTTGAAGAAAATCACTTATAGGTGATCTTCTGCACAATCTGACCGGGATCGACGATGGAGAGTGTGAGGGTGTGTTCGCGCTGACTTGCCAAGGGGAAAGTGAGGACATACTCCTTGCTGTTTGCAAGCACCTGAATGCTCCATGAGGTTCCCCATTCCTTGAACTTATTTTCGCAAACCACTGTTTCGGCGCCATCCACACTGACGCCGATGCGATTGCTTACGTCATAGGAAACGGGCCACATCGGGAGTACCGAGATGCACACGGTGACCGAATCGGCCAAACCTGCAGGCAGGGGGATGTCGATGGAGCCACGAACGTCGGTATCGAGGGGCTGTCCCATCTGGAGTGCCACCCAATCGGTGCCCAGTCCTTCGAGCAGACGGAAGGTGTCCTGGCCTTCGAGTTGCGAAGCCAAAGAGCGCAGATCGACCTTGTGGGTGAGAGATGGATGCCACTGGTCGGCAGGCAGACGATAGGACTCGGTGGGCACATCGGAGAGTTCGGGCATCTCCTGGTACCTGGCACAGAATCCCGGGGGAATCTCCGACATCATCTGGTCCCACTTGCCGTCGAGCAACGTGTTGTACCACTGACGCAGGTGGTTGAGCTCGTAGTAGGCATCGGTAGCCTGCTGGGCATAGTGAGCCAAGCCCGTCTCATGATTGGCCTGGGCATAGAGGAACTTGCGGTTCATCTGATAGGCCGATTGCACAGCATAGCCCAACATCTCGAAGAGGGCGGGACGCTGCTCCTCCTTCACGCTCTGGTCGATGCGATCGACGACATAGCAGATGTCCTGGTATTCGACGAGGCGACGCTGTGCCGAGCCGTCGGCAAACGAGAAGTCGCTGTCGTGCAGACGTTCACGTTCGGGGGTATTCCACTCCCATTCGTAGCCCATGAATTCGGGTTTGCGGTCCCAAGCCAGGCGATAATAATGGTCGAGGATGAACTGGAAATCGTCGAGGTGCTGCTCGCCGAAGACGCTGGCAAGCCACTGTGCCTGATAGCGATTGGCATTGTCATAGCTGAAACGCGAGAAGTCGTAGGCCATGTCGAAGAACATCTGCGTCTCGATTTCCATAGGCTTGATGTCGCCCACATTGAGGAGCCAATAGCGGTCGGCGCCAGCCTCGTAGGCCTTGAGCAGTTCCTCGTACATCAGCATTGGAGCCGTGGAGGGGAGCCAAAGATAGTCGTGGGGCGTGCCGAGATAACTGAGGTGATAATAGACGCCGCTTCCTCCCTTGCGAAGGCGTTCGTTGGTGTTGCTCACACGCTTCATATAGCCGTAGTTGTCGTCAGGCCAGATGAGGGTGATGTCATCGGGCACACGAAGGCCTGCATCGTAGATGTCGAGGGTCTCCTTATAAGGTACGAAGATTTGTGGAATGGTTGCAGTCTTCTTTCCTTTATATTTTTCGAGTATTTCGCGCTGACGGGCAAAAACCTGTTCGAGGGTGCGTGCACGGTCGCGTGGATCGGTGCTGCCCTTCATAGCCTCGTCGTGAAGTCCGCGCATACCCATGGTGTAGATGTTGTCGTACTGTGCAGTTTCGCGAATGCGGTCGTCGAGCTTGCGCAAGATGGTCTGGCTGTTGGTCTCGTAGTTCCATTCGCCATCGCGCTGCTTATCCCATTCGAAGAGGGAGGCGTTGTTGAAGAGCAGGGGTTCGCAATGGCTGGTGGTGATCATGATGCCCCACTTGTCGGCCATCACCTGGCTCTCGGGATGACTGTAGAAGGCACCGGTGATGCTGTGCATGGCAGGTGCCAGCATATTGCCCTTGAGGCGAAGGATGAGTTCGCAGACGCGGTCGTAGGTCTTGGGTCCGATGTCGCCCAGCTCCTTCTCGTAGTTGCGCGAAGCCCAGGTGAAGAGGCCCCAGTCCTCGTCGTTGATGAAAAGGCCGCGATAGCGGATGGTGGGCGAAGGGCTGAGGAAGTTCTCGACATAGTCGCTGACGGGGACCTTGGCATCGAGCACAGGAACGTCGGCAAACCAGTACCAGGGGCTCACGCCAATCTGTTCGCTGACGTGGAACACGCCGTAGGCAAGGCCACGGGGATCTGAACCGGTGATGTAAAGGTCGGTGCCACGTGTCTCGATGGCAAAGCGTTCCCAAGCCCCACGCAGGGCTTTTGGGCTGCGTGCAGCATATTTCGAGGTAGCGAGGAGGATGTTCTCGTCCTTGGTTTTACGGGTGGCTACAGCGGGACGAACGCCAGCGACACGCTCGATGTCGTCGGCAAGGGTCTGCGCCATCTGAGTGACTAGGGGCGCATCCTTGGGGTTATACACAATCGTGGCCTTGGTGAGGTCGATGGCCCGGGCGATTGGGGCGAGGGCGAGGAGGAGGAGGATAAGGAGGGGTCTCATTGGGTTATGAGGGGGTTCGAGGGGTTAAGAGGGGTTCGAAGGGTTATGAGGGGTTAAGAGGGGTTCGAGGGGTTAAGAGGGGTTCGAGGGCGACCAACCTTTCGAACTATTCGAACCTTTCTTAACCTTCCCTATGGGGATAGTCCTTGGGGGCGACGCCGTAGAGGTTGTGGAAGGCGGTGGTGAAATTGCTGACATTGGTGAAGCCTACCAGTTCGGCGATGCGATTCACCTGGTGGTTGCCTTGTTCGAGGAGGGTGGCAGCCTGCTTGAGGCGGATGTTGCGGATGAAGTCGCGTGCCGTCTGGTTGGTCAGCTCCTTGAGTTTGCGGTTGAGGTGAACGCGACTCATACCGACCTTGTCGGCGAGCATCTCGACGGTGAGTTCGGGATTGCTCAGGTTGTTGTTCACCTCTCGCATAATACGCTCCATGAGCTGCTCGTCGGGCGTCTTCACATGCAGTTCCTCGAGTTTGCTTTCCTCAATCTGCTTGCCTGCGAAATTGTTGTAGAGACGTTCGCGGCCATGGATGAGGTTATAGACACGCGTGCGAAGTAGGTTCATGCTCACTGGCTTCACCATGTATTCGTCGGCACCGGTGTCGAGGCCCGAAATCATCGCTTCCTCTTCGGTGTTGGCTGTGAGCAGGATGACGGGCAGATGGTTGAGGTTGATGTTCTGGCGGATCTTGCGGCATAGCGCCTCACCGTCCATCACGGGCATCATCACATCGGAAATCACGAGGTCGAACTTCACGTTCAAGAGCATCGAAAGCGCTTCCTTGCCGTTGTTGCAACCTGCCACATGGAAGTCGGTCGAAAGTTCGTGCTTCAGATATTGCAGAATCTCCTCTTCGTCATCGACCACCAGCACGTGGTACTTGGTCTTGGCGTGCGGATTGTCCTTCTCCATCTGCGGAATCGAAGGATTCTCCTCCTTCGCAACAGGGGCATCAGGTGTCGGCACGGTGGCTATCTCGCTGTCGGACAAATGCTTTCGACCCAAAGGCAGTTCCACCCAGAATGTCGAACCTGTGGGCGGTTCGGTGCTGCTCTCGAGGCCCATAGTGCCATGGTGCTTCTCGACAAGCGAACGGGTGAGCGAAAGACCGATGCCCGAACCCTGAATCTTCGAACCATCGGCATTCTTGCCGCGATAGAAGCGGTCGAAGATGCGTTCGCGGTCGCCTACGGGTACACCCGGGCCATTGTCAATCACCGCAATACGGGCCTTCTCATCGCCCAGACGCGAAAGTGCAATCTGCACCTTGCCTCCCGTCGGGGTGTATTTGAGCGCATTCGAGACGAGGTTGATGATGATCTTGTCGAAGTAACCCGAATCGACCCACACGGGCAGTTGCGAAAGCCCTTCGTGCACAAACGTCAGGTCGATGCGCTTGATGCGTGCCTGCTCCTGGAAGTCGGCAAAGACATTGCCCACCGTCTCGACGAGATTGCATTCCTCGAAGTGCAGGTTGAGCACACCCTTGTCCATACGCCTCATGTCAATCATCTGGTCCATGAGCCGCATGATGCGGTTGGCGTTGCGCTGGATGGTGCCGTAGGAGTTGCGACGCGAAGCATCATCGTCCTGTGCCAGCAGTTTCTTGATGGGGCCAAGAATGAGCATCAGCGGGGTGCGTATCTCGTGGGTGAGGTCGATGAAGAGTCGCGTCTGCGCATCGTGCACAGCCTCCATGTTTTCGGTCAAAAGACGTTCGTTCTTTTCGCGATAATGCGAACGGACGGTCATAAAGACGAGAGCCGTAATCAGTGCCAGCAGCAACAAGGTGAGCAGCATGAACCACCACGTCTCGTACCAATGGGGACGAATGACGATGCGCAGCGTCTTGACGGTGGATTCGCGCTGGTTATTCACCGCACATACGGCAAAGAGGTTGGTGCCCGTCGGCATATTGGAGAACGACACAGAGTGTACTCCCACGGGCAGACGTTGCCAGGGCTGGTCGTTCAGCCGGTATTCGAACTGCATCGTCTCGGGACAGTTCAGTTCCTCGGTGGCAAAATAGATGGTGAACGCATGGTCCTCGTGGTCCAAGGTCACCTGTTCGGACAGATAGATGGGCACCGTGGTCACGGGATGTCCGTCGGAGAGCGTCGCCGTGGTCACTTCGCGGTCGGCCAAGGTCATTGCCACGATGCGTACCTGCCACAGTCTGCTGTCAGCACGCACACTGTTCGGAGTGAAATAGGTCACGCCGTTGTTGCCTCCGAACCACATACGTCCCTGTCGGTCGATCATCGAGGCACATTTGCAGAACTCGTTGCCCTGCAGGCCATCGCCGGTGTAGTAGTTGGTCACCGTCCTCTTGTCGGGGTCGACCTTCGAAAGGCCCTTGTTGCTGCTCACCCAGATGCTGCCGTCGGAGGCCAGCTGGAGCGAAGCCAGCGACTGGCTGGGCAGTCCGTCTTCGGTAGTAAACATCTGCAGTGTATCGCCTTCGTTCGAAACGTTCAACAGGCCCACGCTCGTGGCGAGCCAAAGGCTCTGGTCCTTGTCCTGGGCAATGTCATAGACGATGGTTCGCTTCAGATAACGAACGCTCTCGAAGGTTGGCGACTGCGTATTGACGCGCTCCAGGCCGTCGAAAGTGCCTAGCCAAAGCGTGCCGTCGTTGGCGACAAAGACACGATCGACCCACTTGTGGATGCCTGTGTTATTGATTTCGTTGATGCTGAAAGCCTGGTTGGTCTGCTTGTCGTAGCCATAGAGTCCGTTGCCCATCGTACCCACCCAGATGCGTCCACGGATGTCGCTCTCGATGTCGTGTGCCGTGGTCAGGGCTCCAGAAGCGGTCTTCATCGCATGGTGGGTGAAGGTCTTTGTGCGTCGATTGAGGCGCGACACACCCGAACTCGAACTGGTCACCCAGATGTCACCCCCTGCATCCTCATAGAAACTGGTGACGACGGCGGGTTCCTTGTAGTGGGCCACGGGCTTCAACTTGTCGTTAAGGCAATAGAGACCGTCGCCTGCAGTGCCCAGCCAGATCAGACCTTCCGAATCCTCGAAGAGGGCGCTGATGGGGCTACGGCCCACCACGTCGGCATTGGCGACACGGTTGCCGAGGTAGCCGAAGGGCGAATTATAGGCAGGAATCATCAGCACTCCCTTTTGACCCACGCTCAGCCAGGTGTTCCCATCGCGGTCGATGAGGTAGTGAGTGGGGTTGAACTCATTGAGCCAACCGTTGCCCATCTCGATGTTCTGCTGCGTCAGCACCTTCTTCTTGCGGTCGTATATGTAGATGGGGCTCTGCTCGGCAAGGATGTACAGACGGTCCTCTATCGCGCATATATAATTAAGGTGTAGATGCGCAAGTTCGGGCAGGATAGTCTCGAAGCGGTCGGTCGAGGGGTTGTATTCCACCACGCCGAGTTCCGAAACGACAGCATAGACAACGCCATCGGCAGTAGTTGTGAAGTCAGCCAGGGTGGCATTAGGCTCGGAGAAGATATAAGTCTGTTCAATCTTTTCATCACGAATACGAAGCATTGCATTCACGCCTCTCACCAGCACCCATTGCTGTCCGTTCTGGTCCTCGAGGGTCTTCGAATAGTTCTTCAGTTCGGGCGAATACTTCAACTTGCGAGCCAGAACTCGATCATTCTGCAACAGAATCTCGCAGGCCGAATGTCCCGACGAATAGACCTTACCCGAAGCGTTGACGAAAAGGTGGTTGGAGTTCTCGCCAAAGGCGCTGCCATCCTCCCACGTGACATTTGCTGTGAAGGTATTGGTGGCATAGTCGAACACCTGCACGCCCGCGTACGTGGATATATAGAGGTGTCCGTCGCGATCCTCGACCAGCGAGGTGACGAAGTCGTGTGCCAGGGAATGATCGTCGGAGGGGATGTTGGTGAAGGTGACGAAGCGGGCGCCATCGTAGCGCACCAGGCCGTTCTCAGTGGCAATCCACACAAATCCGTAGTGGTCCTGGAAGAGGTCGTTGATCATCGAACTGGGCAGCTCGTTGTCCGACGTCAGGAACCTGTACGACTGTGCCTGACCCGAAAGACAGGCCAGAACCAAGGCAACCAGCGAAAAAAGTAGGCGTCTCTTCATAGCAGCGTATGTATCAAAATCCGATGCAAAAATACATAGTTATTATGAAAAATGCAAATAATTTCGAGCAAAAAATCGGGCAATGTATCATAATCGAAAGAACTTGTATCATTTCGAGGGGAGGTGTTTGCAATTCGTTTCATCGGGCGAAAAACGTGTATCGGAAAAATTTCCCCGCGTCAAATAAATGCCGTACCTTTGCACCGTCAAAAAAAGACTTACCGGGAATAACGGAAAAATCACCCAAAAATATTCACATATAATTAAAATCAAACTAATGAGAAATCGATTCCTGTTACTATTCATGCTTCTTGCAAGTGTGGTAGTCACCTACGCCCAGAATACGGTGCGTGGTGTTGTGATTTCAGCTACCGATCAGGAGCCAATCATTGGTGCTACTGTACTCGAAAAGGGTTCGCTCAATGGCACCGTGACCGACCTTGACGGACAGTTCACCCTCGCTGTGAAGAACAATGCTGTCCTTGTGGTTTCTTACGTGGGCTTCACCACCCAGGAGATTGCCACCGAAGGTCGCAGTGACTTCCGCGTAGTTCTTGCCGAAGACAACAAGCTGCTCGACGACGTCGTAGTGGTTGGTTACGGCACCATGAAGAAGAGCGACCTCACAGGCGCAGTCGCAAGCGCGAACATTAAAGCATTCGAGAAGTCGCCCAACACCAACGTACTGCAGTCCCTGCAGGGTACCGTCCCCGGCTTGAACGTAGGCCAGGCAAGTTCCGCAGGTTCTGACCCATCGATCACCGTGCGTGGTACCAACACCATTTCGGGTAACTCGAGCGTGCTCGTCGTTCTCGACGGTATCATCTACACCGGCGGCCTTTCGAGCCTCAACCCTGCCGACATCCAGAGCGTCGATGTACTGAAGGACGCTTCTGCCACCGCCGTCTATGGTGCACAGGCTGCCAACGGCGTACTCCTCATCACCACCAAGAAAGGTGCCAAGGGCAAGGCCAAGGTTTCGTTCCAGAGCAGCTACAGCATCCAGAAGCCAACCAAGGACCTCCACACCATGAACCGCGAGGAGATGCTCAACTTCGACAACGAGTGCCTCTGGCTCTACTCCAAGACCGAAGCATCGGGCTACACCCAGCAGGATCCCAACTTCAACCTCGCTTCGCGTATGCCTGACTCGTGGATGACCGACAGCCAGGGCAACATCGTCCCCGGTGACTACGACTGGTGGAGCGACTTCACCCGCAATGGCCATATCCAGGAGAACAAGCTCAACATCTCGGGCGGCAGCGATGCCATGTCCTACCTCATTTCTGTAGGCAACACCACCCAGAAGAACTACCTTCTCAACGACGATTACAAGCGTAACTCCATCCGCGTCAACCTCGACATCCAGCCCACCAAGTGGCTCAAGGCCGGTGTGCAGGCCTTCGGATCATTCGAGAATCGTGACGGCCAGGAGACCTACCTCCCCTTCCTCATCGAGTGCAGCCCTCTCACCCATCCTTACGACGAGAACGGCGTCATCATTGATTATCCCGCACACGATGCGCGCGAGAATCCATATCATGGTTCATTGGTTGATGACTACGATCGCAACAACTCGTTCTTCGCCAACCTCTACGCCGAGGTGCAGCTGCCTCTCAAGGGCCTTACCTACCGCGTGAACTATGGTAACAACTATCGCATCGGCGAGCACAACTATGCAAGCGAATATGCCGAGAACAACAACGGCCAGGCTTACAAGCACCACTCGACCTACTACGATTACACCCTCGATAACATCGTCAACTATTCGAACGACTTCGGCAAGCACAACGTAGGTGCAACCTTCGTCTATGGTGCTTCGCGCCGCAAGTACAGCTACACCGCTGCCGACGCCAAGCTCTTCCCACGTATGACCCTCGGCTACAACTCGCTCGAGCTCGCTTCTACCCAGACCACCAACTCCGACGCCTGGCTTGAGACCCTGCTCTATCAGATGTACCGTGTCAATTACTCCTACGACAGCCGCTACCTCCTCACCGCTACCCTGCGTCGAGATGGTTTCTCAGGCTTCTCTGCCAACAACAAGTCAGCCGTCTTCCCATCGGTTGCCCTCGGTTGGGTCATCACCAACGAAGACTGGTTCAAGGTTGCAGGTATCGACTACTTGAAGCTCCGTGCAGGTTGGGGTGTCAGCGGTAACCAGACCAGCCGCTACTCTTCGCTTGCCAAGGTTAACTCCAGCATCGGCTACATCTTCGGCGACGGCGTTTCGGGAGCAATGCGTCAGGAACTCGCTTCGATGGAGAATGCCGACCTGAAGTGGGAGAAGACCTCCGGTCTCAACTTCGGTCTCGACTTCGCTGTGCTCAACAATCGCATCAGCGGTAACATCGAGTACTACCAGACCACCACGAAGGACCTGCTCTATGCAGTTTCCATCCCATCCATCACCGGCTTCACCTCAATCATGTCGAATGTGGGCGAAATCAAGAACCGTGGTTTCGAAATCACCCTCAACACCCAGAACATAAAGACCCGCGACTTCGAGTGGACCACTCAGTTCAACCTCTCGATGAACCGCAACGAAATCACCAAGCTCGCAGGCCTCGACACCGACGGCGACGGCAAGGAGGATGACCTCACCTCTTCGTCACTCTTCATCGGCGAATCGCTTTCGGCCATCTACGACTACACCGTTGACGGCATCTACCAGGTGGGCGACAACATCCCCGACGGATATCACCCAGGCAACTACCGCATCGTGGACATCAACAACGACGGCAAGATCGACGAGAACGACCGCAGCATCATCGGCCGCACCGATCCAGCAGTGCGCATGGGTATGCTGAATACCTTCCGCTACAAGGGCATCACCCTCAGCTTCTTCCTCAACTCCGTTCTCGGTGGTGACAAGAGCTATCAGGGCAAGAACTCCTATGCTGAGCTCGTCAACGACAACACCCTGCGTCACAACCGCCTCACCGAGCAGGTCGACAACTTCTGGACACCAAGCAACCCCGACGGTATCTTCGCACTCTATCACGCCAACCCCGCCATCAACCCATTCCGCTACGAGAATCGCTCGTTCGTACGTCTTCAGGACATCACCCTTTCGTACGACCTCCCCGCTACCTGGATGAAGAAGATCGGCATGGACGGCATCAACCTCTACGTCAGCGGCAAGAACCTTCTCACCTTTACCGGTTGGAATGGTTGGGATCCTGAACCCGATATGACCTATCAGGACATCAACGGTCAGAACCGCCGTACTGGCAGCCGCTACGAGGATCGCCCAATCATGAAGAGTGTCACATTTGGTATCAACATCAATTTTTAAATAAGGTTCAAAAGGTTCGAAAAGTTATGAAAAGTTCGAAAGGCAACAACGCCCCTTCAGAACCATTCAGAACACTTCAGAACCATTCAGAACCCCAAACCACAATAAAATTATGAAGAAATTATTATATTGTGCTGCCTTAGCCGCAGCGGTGCTGACCGGATGTAACGAAGACACCTTCCTCGAGGAGAAGGCCCTCGACTTCAATTCAGCATCCAATTCGTATTCCACGAAGGCTGACTTCGACGCAGCCGTCACCGAACTCTACTTCCTGGTTCGCGAGGAGTACTACACCACCTACGACCGCACTACCGACCTTTCGAAGGTTGCCGATATGTGGATCACTGCCGACCCACTCAAGTCGAACGTCACCGCCGACTTCTCACCCTCGGGTGCCATCGCCAAGTTCTATTGGGACGAGAACTACAAGCTCATCGCCCAGGCCAACACCATCATCAGCCGTCTGCCAGCCAGCACTGCATTGAGCGACGAGCAGAAGGCAGCCTACGAGGCAAAGGCACGCTTCTTCCGTGCCCTCGGCTACCGCACCCTCTGCTATCTCTATGGCGATGTGCCCCTCCAGCTTGAGGAAGTGACCGCTCCAAAGACCGACTACACCCGCGAAGCCAAGGCCACCGTACTCGCACAGGCCGTGCAGGACCTTGAGTTTGCCACTGCCAACCTCCCCGAGATCAACACCGTGAAGGATGGCGAAATCAGCAAGCCCGTAGCCTACATGCTCCTTGCCGAGCTCTACCTCGCCACAGGTGCCAACGACAAGGCCGTCGGTGCAGCCACTGCCGTGATCGACAACCCCAACCTCAAGCTCATGACCGAGCGCTTCGGCTCACAGGTCAAGGAGGATGGTGACGTCTTCTACGATCTCTTCCGTCCCAACAACCAGAACCGCGCATCGGGCAACACCGAGAGCATCTGGGTCATCCAGTTCGAGACCAACGTCGATGGTGGCGGCAACAACACCAGCCACTTCTTCTGGAATCCAGGCAGCTTCTGGGGCGAGCGTTTCTTCGCACCTCAGGTCGATAAGTTCCACATCATCACTCCCGACGGCATCAACCTCCAGCTCTTCGACTGGCCTATCGGCGACATGACCGGTGGTCGTGGCATCGGCACCCACTATGCCGCTCCTCACCTCTACCGCGAGATCTGGGAAGAGGACTGGAACGATATGCGCAACTCCGAGTTCAACTGGCCACGCAAGTACAAGATCCATCGTCCCGACGTGATTGCAGCCGATCCTAAGCTCGCTGCAGCCATGCCCGACGGATACTTCGACCTCGAGAACACCGTGCTCCCCGAAGGCTATTCGATGGAGACCGGCTACGATGGAGGCACTACCCCATCCACCCAGCTCCCCAACCGCTTCATGTGCGGCTATTCGACCAAGATGACCACGCCATTCCATCATCCCGATGCACAATATGGCAACAAGGCCGTCTATCAGCTGGCAGGCACCGGTGGCAAGACATTCACCGACCAGTACTTCTATCGTCTCGCCGAGGCTTATCTGCTCCGTGCCGAAGCCTACGTCGCTACCGGCAAGAAGGCCGAGGCTGCCCGCGACATCAACGTCCTCCGCGCCCGTGCCCATGCCAAGGAGTGCACCGCCGACCAGATGACCCTCGACTACATCCTCGACGAACGTCTGCGTGAGCTCGTTTGCGAAGAGAAGCGTCGCCTCACCCTCGCCCGCACCGGCAAGCTCTTCGAGCGCATCACGAAGTACAACCCCTACTTCAATGCCGAGAACAGCGCCGACGGCAAGGCCTACGATGCCCACTTCGACCTGCTCCCCATCCCGCTCTCAGCCATCCAGGCCAACAAGGATGCCAAGCTCGAACAGAATCCCGGGTATTGATAATTAATAATATGTGTGTGACGTTAGCGCCCCTCTCGCGAGAGAGGAGCGCTAACACTTTTTTAATACACCGAATCCATCACGGCTTTAATACACCGAATCCATCACGGCGACAGCCACATGCGGGCGGTAGTGCGAAGCCTCGTAATAGTTGTGCAGATCGGTGTTCCAGAGGTTGGGGCCCGAAAAGTCGTTGACGTGATCCGAACCGAAAAGCTGCTTGAGGCACCGGAGGTCGCTCGGGTTGAGACGAATCTGATTGTAGAGTGGGCTGATGATGATCTGCACCGAAGTTCCCTGCCGTGCGAAGATGCTGCTGATCGAGTCGAGCAGTACGCGCTGGGGCTTGCCGATGACAGGGGGCGACACCGAGTCGGGGAACTGCACCCCTTCGAACACGCGCAGTCGCGCCTCGTCGTAATAAGTGCCGTCGGCAATCTGTTGTTCCAAAGGGACGAAGTTGCACTCGTTGCCCTTGGCATCATAGACGAACATATCATCGGTGAGCAGGCTTTTTCGGAGCATATAGGGACGCAGACGATGGAACAGGCTATAATCGATATAAGCCACCAGAAACGTCGGAGTCAGGAAGGTCTTGAGATTATACCAGTGGAAGGCCACCAGGTTGCTGTAGCCTGTCAGTTCGGGAGGCGTCTCGCACAGGTGCCAGTGGTCGCAATCCACCTTCTCCAGCAGGCCGGTATCGACCACCATCAGCACGTTGCGCAGGGTGTCACCTTCATGGGCGATGAAGCGCAGCTTCTGCCAGATGCCGAGCAGCGACTCGTTGGCAGCGTCGTAGTGATAGCAACGGCTGCCCTCGGGCAAATGCTGCCGCCAGGCTGCGATGGGATAATAGATGCTTCGACTGTTGCCGAGGATGAAGCTGTCGTAGTGCCCCGATTGGTGCTGTCGCAGGTAGTTGCGAGTGGCGACATGCGCAGGATTGAGCGATACGCCGCCTGCCACCTGCTCCGGATAATAGCTTTCGTAGTTCCCGATCACCTTGAAAGGGTCGGCCATGACGTAAGCCAGCAGCAGGGCTGCAAATGGGCAGCCAAACCACATCAGGGGCCTCAGGAACCGCCACATCTCTCGTTCGAAACCGTTATTCTCTCTCATAACCTAGAACTGGAAATAGATGAATTGTGTCGATGCGGTGGCTTTCCAAAGCATCAGGCCGATGAGCAGGTAATAGATTGCCCAACGCTGCCAGCGACGGCGCGGCAAGGGCAGCTGCCACCATTCGGCTGCCAGCATCAGCACAGCGAAAAGGACGATGGATTTGCTCTGCTGCAGGAACGACAGGTCCATCTGTGTAACGATACGCCACAAGATGACCTTGGCCGAAGTTATGCTTTCAGCCCTAAAAAGCATCCACCCCAGGCAGACTAGCAGGAAGGTTGTAAGGAGGTTGAGGAGTTTGAGGGGTTTGAAGATTTTGAGGGGAGACCCTTTCTGAACCTCTCGCTCCGAGCTCCGCTCGCGCGCCCCGAAGGAAGCAACATCTCGAACCTTTCGAACCTCTCGCTTCTCTCTCTTAAGCCAGCCCATACACCAGGGAAGGAAGAGCAATCCGTGGTAAAATCCCCACAGGACAAAGGTCCAGTTGGCGCCATGCCACAACCCACTCAGCGAGAAGACGGCCACAGTGTTGGCCAGCGTTCGACCCCTCCCCTTCCTGTTTCCGCCCAGCGGGATATAGACATAATCGCGGAACCAGCTGGTGAGCGAGATGTGCCAGCGACGCCAGAAGTCGGGGATGTTCGTGGCAAAGTAGGGATTGCGGAAGTTGTCCGAAAGGTGGAGGCCGAAGAGGCGTGCCGAGCCGATGGCGATGTCGCTGTAGCCCGAGAAGTCGGCATAGATCTGGAAGGCAAAGAGTAGAGTGCCATAGAGCAGGGTCGAACCGCCCTGTGCATCAGGATTGGCGAATATCTGTTCGACGATGGGCGCACAGTTGTCGGCCACCACAATCTTCTTCACGAAACCCCACAACATCTGTCGGCACCCCTTCACGGCCTCTTCGCTGCTGAACGAGCGCGGCGCGGCGAATTGCGGCAGCATCTTCCCCGCTCGCTCGATGGGACCCGCCACAAGCTGCGGGAAGAAGGCGATGTATGTGGCAAAGCTGATCCAATTGCGCTCAGCACGGATATCACCGCGATAGACGTCAATCGTATAGCTCAATGCCTGGAACGTATAGAAACTGATGCCAACGGGCAATATCAGATGCAGCAGGGGCCAGTCGGCCTGGAGGCCGAGGCTCATCATCAGTGCGTTGAGACTTGTGGCAAAGAAGTCGTAGTATTTGAAGAGGCCGAGCACACCGAGGTTGAGCACCAGATTAGCGACATTGGCAGTGGCTGCCCACTTTGTCTGTCCCCGCATTTTGCAGCGTTCTACCCACAGCGCGCACAGGTAGGCGCTGCATGTGGTGAGCAGTATCAACCCCAGGAAGCGCCAATTCCACCACCCGTAGAACACATAACTCGCCACGAGCAGCAGCACGTTCTGCCCCCTCCTCGACTGATGCAGAGCCCAGTAGAGCAGGAAAACGAGCGGGAGAAAGAGTGCAAAAGTGATTGAGTCGAATGCCATCGGAAAATTATCTGCCTGAATTTTTGGCGCAAAGGTACCAATTCTTTCTTAAATTGCAAAATATTCGGGCGATTATTTCTTGCGAGAGAGGATCACCGACGTCTTTTTTTGCCAATTGCTGCATCCACAATAGGCTCTGATTGTCTGTTTTGAATGAAAAAATGAAGAAATTGCCGGATTCTGCATTTCTTTTCGTTCAAAGTCATTATCTTTGCAGCACACATATCAACAATCAGAAAACAAATGAAAACTATGAAGAACCTTTGCCTATTCTGTTTCTTCGCCCTCTGTATGCTGGCATTGACGTCCTGTCAAGGCCACGAGGAAGCAGGTCCGACAGTCATCCACGATAAGCCATCCGGATATACCCTGATCACCGACACGGTGAGGATCAATGCTCAGAAATACATTGCAAGAAACCTAAAGATGACGTTGAACAAGGTCGAGCGCTACCGCAATCGGTACGCCTGCCTTTTCTGGTACCATGACTATACCGGTCATATTCCTGAACTGCTTCAGGGGGATGGATATGTCATTTTGTCCTTTTCACGCGATGGCCAGGACTTCGAACAGATACCCACCCCCACAGGCTTCACCGAATGGAACAGAGGGCCCTTGACCATCCAGGTTGTCAACGACACACTCTACTTCTTGAATCGCGGATTCTCAACGGGCAGCTACTGGGACGAAGCCCTCCAAGAGTGGCACACCACCGATAACATCCCTTCCATCCGTTATGAAGACGAGGAAGATGAAGAGTTTACGGTCAAGGCGCTACCTCGTGGAGAATTTGGCGACTACGTGCAGTTTCACGAGAAAAGCACCGGCACCAAATATCTGTTCGAGACACCCTTGACGAAGATCATCAAGTACGACAGCGCCTTCTATCTGATTGAACCATTGCATATCCGCAAGATTTCGAATCCACGCCTTGGATGGGTGATGGACGATGCCATCGGCTACGGAATGTGGTATAAATATGCCCCTCCTGCGGGGATTGTCATCAATACCCGATACCGCGACCTGATGACAGACTATGAATTATGCGAAGACCACAGCCAGGACACCCTGTTCCTCTCTGGCTTCATCCGCCACGACAAATTGCACTTTTTGGTGCGGGCCATGGATGAAGTATTCATCGCCAAGTACAAGAAATCGAGGCACAGCAGCTTCGAGAAGGTTCTCTCGCTAGGGAAACTCCCTCTTGACGAAGGGTGCCGGTCACGCCAGAACAAGGTGCTCGCCGACTTCAAACAAAGCTGGCAGATGGATGGCATTCTCGACATCGCCGACGATACGGTTCGAACGACCTATTTGCGCCTGGATTATGATTCGTTGCCTTATCTGGGGCCTCAGGTCATAGAACAGGTGATTGATTTTGCACAAAGGAATCTGGGAGTGGCCACGATGGACAGTGTACGGGCTTTCGAGGAGCGCATCGGAGGATACAGCGATGGCTATTTGGCCGAAACCGACAGCGAAGGCTATATAACTACGGCATTCGTCGACAGAGTGTTGGGCACCAATTTTTCCAGCATAAGAAAGGATAAGGGAAGCGGCTACGAGCGCACCGGCTATCTCCATGTACTCGACGCACACGACTCCTTCTGGGTCGGCTATTGCTATCACCCTCAGACCCAGGTGCTGACTTCCCTGTTTGCCGAATTCTCCAAAACCGAGTATATGAATGGCAATAGTGGTGAAAAGAGTCTGGAATTCAACGAGTTGGATTCTATCATTACACGGACCCTCTCCGTACGCGAAGATTCGGTCGGCAAATGGATCAAGGACGGCAAGACCTACAAACTGAGGGACAACTATAACATCCGATTGAATATCTGTCAGCAATGAAAAAGGGAACGAGCATCATCCCCCTCATAGCCATTCTGATGGCAATGGTTTCGCTGAGCCAGTTCTCGGGCTATTCCAAGCGCCGCATCTTTGTCTATCTGGTGGTGACCTCTGTCTTCTGGTTCATTCTGCTGGTTATCATATTCGCCTTTATCTCGTATCTCATGATGCCGAAGTAATAGGTATTTAAAAACTTTTTTTCTTTTTTATCAAATTTTGCGTGCGCCTATATAATACATATATAATATAAGGTAACAACAACCCCCTAAACTTATTTGTCCCCCAAACGAAATAATAAAAAAAAGAAAAAAGAAAAAAAGTTTTTCGAGCTTGTTTGTCTATTGTTGTACTCCCCTAAAAAAAGTTGACTGGTTTTTGATCTAACCCTAGTAAAAGTTGACCATTTCATGACCTAACCCTGACTTGGGTTTACTAGCGATCTCTATCCCTGGAATTTGTTGACTGGGGAGCTGAAGTCCTGGTCAA
>JAFWRO010000023.1:0-74037 GCA_017519885.1 Bacteroidales bacterium
CAAGACTTACAGTCAGTGAAGACTTAAAAACAAGGCGGTTATAGCACAAGGGCTCCACCTCTTACCATTCCGAACAGAGAAGTTAAACCTTGTAACGCCGATGGTACTGCGAAAGCGGGAGAGTAGGAAGCCGCCACCTTACATGAGACTCGAGTTGCTATAGCTCGGGTCTCTTTTTATTATTGCAAGTTTTTCAAGTTATGCCGCAAAAAATGATACTGGCTTCCAAACCCAAGGGATTTATTGGTCGCATATTGGGAGGGCAGCCTACGATGTTTCAGAAGTTGTTCTTCTGGTTCATGGTCGCGTCGCTGTTGATGTGGCCGCTGTTTTTCTATGGTTCATTATTCATCTTCGATGCTCCAATTCATACGACCTTCGACGAGGTTTGCCGTTGGGGAATGTTTCTGACCATTGCGCTATATCCTCTCTATCTGATTCCATTGATGAGAATATGGTTTCAGGCATCCAGGCGCATGGGGTCAAAATGGTTTTTCTATACTTGTCCCTTGGTGCCTGTGTTGTTGTTCATCGTTTTTGCTACATTGGCTTCAAGCGAATATGCTAAAATGAAACCCGAAGGATATGATTCTTCGACATTCAAGCGCCTGAACGATGTGTATGCCGTCGATGTTAACCATGCATATTATGGCAATGGAATACTTGAAGGTGCTGATCCTGCGTCGTTCAAGGTTTTGAGCGAAAACTATGCAGCCGACAAGGATCATGTATGGTATATTATGTATCTCATCGATGGGGCAGATCCCAGCACCTTTGTGGTTCCGGAAAGAAACAGGTCTATGATCTTTACCTTGCCGCTTGCACACGATGACCATGATTATTACAGTGGACAAAATGCACTTCATGTCGTGGACATGGGCAGTTTTGTGCAGAAGGATCACAATTGGGCAATAGACAGTAAGAATGTCTATTACCTCGGCATTGATGTCCAGATAGGAGAGAATACAGTGCCAATCGGTGATTATGACACGTTCCGGGTTTTGAGCGATTACTATGCTGCCGATGCCCGATTTGTCTATTACCGTAATGCAATCGTCGAAGGGGCTGATCCCAAGACTTTCACCGTGCTGGAGGGCGAACAACGCTATGGCCAGGATAAGAACCGAGTCTATTGCGAAGCCCACGGGTCATCCATCCGCGACCTGAATGCATTGAAGCATAAGAATACAAAGAATGGAATGTGGGATGCTTTCCATACCGATGGGACCACAGTATATAATCCCGAATTGATGGAAATGCCTGCTGGTACTGATTTTGCGACAATCCATAGGGTGGAACGTTATCGTGACTGGTATGCCGACGACAAGCGTGTTTACTATGAAAATAAGTTGTTGCCTGGAGCCCAACCGCAGACGTTTATGATTTTCCCGTCACACTATGTTTCGGAGGAACACGTATCCAATAATAATAAAGACCACTATTATTCCTGCGACGGCAACCTTGTGTTTTACCGCGATTCGTTGATGCAAGGTGTCGATGTCCCCTCATTCATCTGTGGCTATGACTACGTTGAGTCCCAGCCATTTGCCTTCGACAAGAACCGGTATTATCAGGGGACTCCCAATCCGCGACTTGAAAAACTTCGTCAGGGCAAATGACGAAGCATCTTGACGGCCGACAGAGTGCTTTATTCTGCATCAGAAAGCATTCTGTCGGCCGTCAGAATGCTTAAAGATGTAGAAGATCGAAAATTTGCTATCAAGATCGTTTTTCCGACGAAGGAAGATCTTTGGTCATAAATATCGAAAAGCTATTTCTCATCGTCGCATGTCCCTCTACGAACGTAAGCGGACATCATACCATCGTCGCATGTCCCCCAATGAACGTAAGCGGACATCATCCAATCGTCGCATGTCCCTCAACGAACGTAGGCGGACATCTTCCCATCGTCGCATGTCCCTCAACGAACGTAGGCGGACATCTTCCCACCGTCGCATGTCCTCCAACGAACGTAAGCGGACATCATCCCGTCGAATCATGTCCCTCTACGAACGTAAGCGGACATCATCCCGTCGAATCATGTCCCTCTACGAACGTAGGCGGACATCATTCCGTCGTCGCATGTCCCTCTACGAACGTAGGCGGACATCATTCCGTCGTCGCATGTCCTCCAACGAACGTAGGCGGACATTTTCCCGTCGTCGCATGTCCCCCAACGAACGTAGGCGGACATCTTCCCGTCGTCGCATGTCCTCCAACGAACGTAAGCGGACATGCTGCGATAAATGGAATTCTTTGGAGATTTTGAATCAACCAATACCTTGGAACTTTTACTTCTTTTGCACCAAAAGTCGGTAGGAAAATGTGTTGACCATACTTCTTTGTTAAAAAAACACTCTGCCGAATCCGGCAGAGCGCTTCACACACACATATTATTAACTAAAACCAAACCTTCTTAGGAGTTACATTGCATGATTATGATTATCCATGATCATTGCACCAATTCTCAATGCTACGGAAGCAGAGATTCTTTGTTTTTCTCACCGCAAAGATAGGGTGTATTTCGCAACTCTGCAAACTTTTTCCTAAAAAAGCGATCATGATATAGCGTCACAATAGCCAAATGGCGACAATCCTCGCGCCCCCCTTTAATATCTGTCGCCTCGATGTCAATTCTTTTTGTTTTTTGTTATAAAATTAGCGAAGGCGCAGCACCATACGATGCCGCGCCTTCGGTTTCAGCGGATGGAGCGAGAAAGGACTGACTTATCTATCGTCTGCCGAGGAAATGGTCAGGCTGTTTCAGGGCAACACAAAATGTTCCTCTTCAAAACTAATATCTGTCACCGATTCTACACAAAACATCCCCGCTCCTCCTTCGACGTTCGAGGTTATTCCGGGTTCGGTGTCGAAGATTGTACCTGCATCAAGTGTGGTATAGACGGCGAGTGACTGAAGATAGTAGTACTCGGTTTCGGTGATTGAATAGATACGGATGTTCACATGTTGGGACCAGTCCCTTGAGGATGCATAATAGGGATAAGGCAGGTCGAGGCGCAGATCATACCTGCCATCAGCGAAATAGACATCGCGGAAGACATGATACTTGTTCTCCACCCCTGCAAGCCAATCGAATTCTATAGGCAGGTCGTCCTGCGAATCATTCTCCGATTCAGTTAAGGCCGGATCGGAGGAATATGAGAACTGGTCATGATCGGCATCGACGACAATAGACTGTTCTTCTGTTGCGGTTTGGTCCGAAGTCTTCTTCAAAGACAAGATATCCTTGTAAACTTCGACACGAAAATAGTGTGTCTGCTTGGAATCATATCCTTCAGGCTGTCGCAGATGAACAAGATAGCGTGTGTGGCGTTCAAGATTCTTATTGCTGGAGCTGCGTCTGACCCTTACCGTCATGGTGTCAAGACCCATGATGATGATCGGCTTGGGAACCCTGACCCGTGCATTGGCATGGATGCTCCCATATCGAGCATCGATGGCGATTTCGTCATCAGGACCGAAGCCTTTGGCAGAAAACATCAGAGAGCCTTGTTTGTCGGCAATTCCAGAATAGGCAACCATGTCATTTTGCAGGATGCTGACCTCAGCAGCTGACGCATTTTCGGCGCGGGCAAGCCCCGTTGTCCGTATATGCACCTGCTGGGAATCTGCACCCGCCGTGATCATGGCATTCACGACCAGACGTGGCTCTTCCTTTTCGTCCAGCACACCTGCTTCTCTTTCGCAGGAAGCAAGCAAGATGAGGACCAATGGCATCAAAAGGACTCGTTTCATATCAGAATCTATAGGTATAGGAGAAAGATGGAAGAATGGGGATGACGGTGAGTTGCTTCAGGACTCGCACATCCTTCTCGATCATGCCCTGTTGTTTCCCATTCGGATCGGGGACTTGCACAGTCCTGGTGGTCGTGAAGACCATATCCTGATTCAGGTGACAATAGGCATTCATGAGACTGACGTTCCAGATGCCTTCGCCTCGCCGCTTGGGGCGATGGAAATTGATTGACAGGTCGAGCTGGTGTGTCGGCGAAAGCCGGTAGTTGTTGCGATGACTGTAGTAGTCACCTTCTATCAGTCTGCCACCAGGCTCTATGTATTCTGTCTGTTGCTTGGACACGGTGATCCATGCTCCTGATGCGAAATGCCAAGTCGCATTGATGTCGATGTGGTCAGTCAACTGGTGATTGATCCCAAGATGGATGACATGACGGCGGTCGTAGCGATAGGGGAACTTTTTGCCGCTATTGATTCGACCATCGGGGAACCATCGGTCTGATTTCGACAATGTATAATTGACCATTCCCGTAGTGCGTCCTGCAGTTTTGATTGCACTGAATTCCAGACCGTATGAATTTCCCCTTCCCCCGATGACCTTGCTTTCCCAGCCCTTCGAGTTGCCGAAGAAACTGGCTCCGTCGATGACATCGATCACATTGTAAAGCTCCTTCCAGAACGCATCGACACCGAATTCCCAACCCTTCAGCGCAGTGTGGTTCATGCCGACGGTCCACTGTTGGGCAGACATCGGCTTCAAGGTTCTGGTCACTGGTACCCACAGGTCGCTCGGCGAAGCAATCTGCGACGATGTGATCTTGTGAACATACTGGTGCATCATTGAATAGGAGGCCTTGGTGCGAAATCCTGGTTTCAGGATATGGCTTATCGAGAGCCTTGGCTCCATAGCCGGATAGGTCTTCGCCAATACTCGGAACAAGGCTGCTCGGATGCCAGCATTCACCTGCCATCGGCGGCCAATGTTCATGTCGTCTTCGGCATATATCGATGTCTCGTGGGCTCGGATGGATGCGTTGCCGCTACTGAAGGTTTCATCGGTGTCGTTGCTGCCAGCCTCGAAAGTCTTTACACGATAGGACTGGTGCTCGGGACGGAACTGATGCTGAATATGCTGGATGCCGTAGCGCAGATGATGGGAAGCGCCAAGATGATGGTCAAAGTCGATGGATGCTGAAAGATCGTCGATTCCCGACTGGTATTCAAGATTGGAGAGCTGACGGCCAATAAGACGACCCTCGTAGTATTCCTCATTCTGGAATCCTGCAAGATTAGACATCCGGAAACGATTGTATCCGACCGAAACGTTGGCAAATAGCCCAGGGCTGAAGATGTGGTTCCATCGCAACTGGTACAGTGTATTGCCCCAATGCAGGTCCTGGGCAGTCCTGTCGGAACTTCTGCTCTCCTTATATTCGCTCTTGTTCTTGTCGGCGACATCCAGCACGTCCCTGCCGCGATAGAAGCTGATGTAGGCACGATCGCTGTCCGATATCCTGTAGTTGATCTTCGCGTTCAGGTCATAGAAATACAGGCCGAGGTGGTCGATCTCAGCATCGGTGATGCCTTGGAAGGCATTGAACAGCCAGTCGGCGTAGGTTCGCCTTGCCGAGAACAGGAATGAAGCCTTGTCCTTGCGGATGGGACCCTCCAGATTGACATGCGATGACAACAGACCTATCGAGAATGTGCCGTGGTAGTTGCACATATCCCCATCTTTTGTCCTGACATCGGTGACGGATGAAAGTCTGCCGCCAAAGCGAGCGGGGAATGAGCCGCGGAAGAAATCGACATGTTTCACGGCATCGGGCATGAATGCGGATTCGAATCCCATCACGTGATCGACATTATATAGCATCATACCGTCGAGTAAGAACAGATTCTGGTCTGTATCGCCACCGCGCACACTCATTCCTGCCTGTCCTGACATCGAGGACTGTACGCCAGGTTCGTGATGCAGCGTCTTGATTACGTCGGCTTCGCCTAACAGTGCCGGCATCCTCATGATTTGCTGGACCGTGATGGTCTTTGCACCGCTCCGGCTGCTCAATGCCCCTGTCTCTGGCCTGTCGGAATCCACAACAACTTCATCCAGCGTTTGACTGGGCTTCAATCCTATCGTTACCAAAGTGTCCCTGTTAAGACGGATATTTCGCGAGTCAGAAGCATATCCGATGTAGGAAGATGTCAGGAGATTTTCGCCTTCGGGCAACGTGATGCTGAAGTATCCGTACTCGTTGGTGAAACAGCCTGTTCCGAGGGTCGATACATGGATGTTTGCACCAATGAGGGACTCCTTGGATTCAGCGTCGATTACATGGCCGTGAATCGTATAAGTATGGGATTGCGTCGATGCATCATTGTCCTGCTGCCTGCTCTGGGCCGTGGCACCGAGGGGCAGAAGGAATGACGCCAGAAAACAGGGCACGAACTTATTCATTGCTTGCCCGACTGCTTGATATGAACCATTTCGTATGACTCCGATTCGCTGGAAAAGACGGTTATATAGTCTTCACGGACAGCGTTTGTTCCATTTGGCTGAATGGATAGATGCAGGAGTTTCTTATCGCTCGAATCGACGATAGCACTATACCACACTGTTTCCAGTTTGTTGCGTTCGAGCGTAGAGAATCGTTCGGTGTTACTTAGTTGGAAATTCTTATTGTTGCTCGTCATCTGGATGGTCTCATTGGCATTGACATCATAATTGCCACCCTCGCTGCTCGCAACAAATTCCTTCTGGTCCAGGTGGAGGGTATCTAATACAATCACATGGTCCTCATCGTCACAACTTAATATGAAAAAGAGGAATGAGACCTGCATTATAACTGCAAAGAATCGGATGAACAGATTTCTAAACATATCAAAAAAATATTAATGCTTATCCGTTAAAAGGAGATAAACTCTTTTATGGCCGATGAGCGAATAACTAATGATGGCGCAAAGATAGCAAGTATCATTGACAAAACCAAAATATGGTTCAGTTTTTATCTCTTTTTAACGGATAAGCAAAAAAAATCAATATGATATAGTCATTGTCGCCTTATGGTCAGAACCAACGCCATCACTCCACATTAGTATTTGTAATCCGTTCATTGGCAATGGGAAAAAAACTGTACATCTACCATGACTATCAAAACTTTGAGTGCCATTAGGATATTGAAAATATACAGTATTGTTATAATCGTACCATCCACCAAGGACTCTTTTCCTTGTTTTGACTTCGTATTTAGCCTGATCTGAACCATATTTGTAAAAGTTCACGAATAGTTTTCGATGATTGGCTAAAACAAATATCTCATTCTCACCTGATCGTATATCAACATTACCGCTCCTCGTAGGGATTATATCATCAAAACTATCAAATGGATAATTCTCAGATGTATAGTCGAGTTCGTTGACAGTAACTCCATCAATCTTTACCTGACCAAAACGATTGAGCACCATACATTTGTAAAGGTTCTCAACAGGTCTATATACAGAGTAATCTAATGGATCTTTCTGATTAAAAATTAATACATCTTTGTATTTCTCAACAATATGTTGATACTTAAAATATTGGATTATGGATAAATAATAGATACATGATTCTGAGTCATATCAAAGTCTTCCTCTGAGATCCTAAAAATCTTAAGGACATCTTCCTTATTCGGTAGTTTATGTTTTTCCCAATCAGCCTCTTTGACTTTTTTTGAGATACAAACATAAGCTGTATCTACTCCCAAATAATCGAAACAATCTCTCCATGAGTATCCTTTTCCCATATATTCTATGTAGGGCTTAACTGTATCGCGGGGAGCCACCGAATTGCCACTCATTAGAAAATAAACATCACTATTATTCATGTCACTTCTTTCATGAAGATAAACAGAATAACCAATGGTGTCTGTAGATTTGTTGATTACAGAGAAGTAAGACATGCTAATATAATCACATGAATAGAATATGCAGGAAAGGCATACCAAAAAAAGGACAACTAACTTTTTCATATTATTATTTGAACATTTTGGGTTAGCAATTAACAACTTGATCTTAAAAACTTAACACAGAAAGTTGATGGCAGGTCAGCGGTTACAGATACAGAATTGCTAAAGTCAACCTCAGCATGAAATACTGGGATCTCAGATTTTTGATCTTTTGAGATCGAAGCTTGATAGAGTTCAATCTCAGGTTCTCCACCGAGTCCAATAAATGGAATTAATGATAGAAGTAAAAGAAGCGAGTGTTTCATAATTGCGTTTTTAATAGGTTATTAATGGCATGAATTTATGCTGCAAAGATAGATGGAATAGTTCAGAAAAGGGCAAAAAAAGTCTGTGCAAATTTTGTGCAAATGCAATGCACAAAAAATGCACAGAGGTGTAAAATTGTACAAATCGTTGATTCTTAGAGAGAATCTATAAAGTCTTGCCAGGAATTGAAGGAAGTGTCTTCACGAAGTGCCTTTTTATATAGGCGAGCCCTTAGCGAGTAAATGGCATCGTTGGAGCGACTTACAGCTACTGCTATATCGTTGACGGAGAATCCGAATTTCATCAACAGCGAGGCTCTCCATTCTATTTCAGAGAAATCATAAACGCCTTTCAGATTAGACAGGAAATCGGGAAGGCACTTCTGAAGTGTCTGCTCGACCATCTTCCATTCCTCAGGTTTCAGCTCCTTTCCATTCTTGCATTTTTCAATGATCATTTGATAAGTGTCGGAACTGCGAAGCGCACTCATTCCGGCATCAACCACTCTTTGGCGTTTTTCCTTGTCTGCCTGCATGGACGCAAGCAGATATTGCAGTTGTTCGTAGCGAGATGCCAAGTTCCGACGCCTGTTCGTTTCGTATCGGAAAACGTAAAACAGAACAATTACCAAAAGTGCAGCAATGATGGATAGATATCGCAACCGCGATTTCAATGCTTCTTGCTTTGCCTTAAGCCGCAGGTTTTCCTGTTCGCGAAGATGATAATTATAGAGTGAATTAGTCAGTGCAACGACCTCTTCGTCACGCAACTTACGCACCTCCAGTTCGAGATTGGAAAACTCTGCCATATAGCGGAGTGCTGCCTTGGCATTACCACGTTTTGTCTCGTAGTCAGAAAACCAAAGTGTTGAGTTCGACCGAGCATAAATGGACCCCATTTCATATAGTTTCCTAAAATAGGGAACTGCCTTCTCGCTCTCTCCCATCTTCCAATAGTATTCTCCATACATGGTACAGATGGTTTCAAAATTGCCACGAGTAATTCGAGGCTGGAATGATTGCAGAATAGTTGCTACCTCATCAAATCTTTTGAGTCTTATTAGGCAATGGCATTTCTGCGTAATTAGATTATCAAGATTGATAATATCACTATATTCAGAGGCTAATTGTGCTGCTAAATCATATAAGTTAATGGCTTCTTCATTGTCTCTTGCAGTAGATAGAACACCTCCCAAATCCTTCAAACACAAAACCATTCCTGTAGTGTCATGGTAAATACTATCGATTTTATATGCCTGTTTGAAGCTTTCAAGAGCCTCTTGATAAAGATGTTGTCCCTCGAGCAGATATCCCTTCTGTGCCAAGATGGTACCTTTCAACTTCTCATATCGCTTGGCATTAGCCGCGGGTAGTTTTCGGAAATCGAGTTCATCCAGTGAAGTTTGTGCTTTCTGGAAATAATCGATGGCCAGAGGAGCATCGCCAAGTTCACTATAGACGCGCCCTGCATAATAATAGGCTTCGGGCAGCTTGTTGGGGTCACCCCCGTGCTCATAGTATTGTAGAATGTCGAGAATCAGACTGTCGGAAGTTAGGGGCAGGTCTGCCTTGTCCTGTGCCTTCAGAGTCATCAGATCATATAAATGACGAACAGCTGGCTGCGATGCTGTCATCTCAGCCTCAACACTCCGAAGCAATGCCACCGCACTGTCGGGATTGACATATGCCAAGCTATCCGCAGTTTCGAGAACCGCAGGATACTGCGGCCCTCGGCTGCATGAAACAAGAATGATGGGCAGAATGGCCGTGGTCAGCAAAGAAAGATGCTTATTCACTTCTGATGGATGATATCTTCGATGATGTCGAGCTGTTCGGCGCTGAACGACTGAGAGTCGAGCACGCGGAGGTTGTCTTCGAGCTGGGCGACGCTGCTGACACCGACAATGACGGAGGTGACTTCGGGGCGACGCAGGCACCAGGCAAGTGCCATGTCGGCCAATGACTCGCCGCGCTGTGCCGCCAGTTCTGCAAGGTCGCGTATCTGCTGGAGGAGGGTGGGCGTGAGGTCGTCGGGTGTAAGCGCTTCACGACGCGACATGCGGCTACCCTGCGGGATGCCGTTGAGGTAACGGTCGGTGAGCAATCCCTGCTGCAAGGGACTGAAGGCTACGTAGCCTACGCCTGCATCGGTGGCACTGGCAAGGATGCCTCCCGTGTCGTCTTCCTGATAGAGAATGTTGTATTTGCCCTGATAGCATAGGCAGGGCACATCGCGCTCACGCAGGTAGCGATAGGCGAACTCGGCGGCTTCGAGCGGCCAGCGTGAGATGCCGACATAGAGCGCCTTGCCTTGGCGAACAATATCGACGAGCGCCTGCAGGGTCTCTTCGAGCGGTGTGTTGGGATCGTAGCGATGGCTGTAGAAGAGATCGACGTAGTCGAGGTGCATGCGCTTCAGACTCTGGTCGAGCGACGAGATGAGGTACTTGCGCGAGCCCCAGTTGCCGTAGGGGCCGGGCCACATGTCGTAGCCGGCCTTGGTGGTGATGAACATCTCGTCGCGATAGGGACGGAAGGAAAGGTCCATCATGCGGCCGAAGGTCTCTTCGGCAGTGCCGTAGGTGGGGCCGTAGTTGTTGGCAAGGTCGTAGCACGTGATGCCGTGGTCGAAGGCATAGTGCATCATGGCCTTGCAGTTGGCGAAGTTGGAGATGCTTCCGAAGTTGTGCCAGAAGCCGAGCGAGAGCGCCGACATGAGGATGCCGGAGCGGCCGGAGCGGCGATACTGCATCAGACCGTCGTAGCGATCGGGGTTGGGGGAGTAGATGGGGTCGATCATGGGATTGAGGGAGGTCTTGTTTATTTGTTTTCAGCCTTGGCGGCTGCGGTGTCAGCGTGGAGGGTGGGGTAGGCGATGCGGGCGTGGTTGATGGTGATGAGCTGGGAGATGAAGACTTCCTGACACTGCTGGAGCTCGTGCAGGGTTATGTCGGCATCGTTGAGACGACCATCAGTGAGGAGTTCGTTTGTGAGGCGCTCCACCAAATCGCGAATACCCTTGCGGGTAAGGTCTTTGAGGGAGCGGGACGCGGCTTCGATCTTGTCGGCTATCATGACGATGGCCTGCTCCTTGGTCATAGGGTCGGGACCGGGATAGGAGAAGAAGTCGTGGTCGGGCTCCTGGTCGGGATGTTCGTTGCACCACTTGATGTAGAAATATTTCACCTGCGAGCGTCCGTGGTGGGTTCGGATGAAGCCCAGGATGTCTTCGGGCAACTTCTGCTTCTCGGCGAGGCGGATGCCGTTGGTGACGTGTTTCTTGATGGTCTGCACAGCATCTTCGATCGACAGTTCGTTCAGCGGGTTGTTGAGCTGCTGATTCTCGGTGAACATGTTCGGATTGATGAGTTTGCCGATGTCGTGATAGAGGGCACCAGTGCGCACCAGGGCGATGTTGGCACCAATCTCCTTGGCGGCAGCTGCCGAGAGATTGGCCACATTGAGCGAATGGTTGAAGGTGCCGGGAGCCTCTTCGGAGAGGCGGAGCAGCAGACCTTTGCCCATGTTGCAGAGCTCAACGAGCATTACGCCCGACGTGTAGCCGAAGATGTTCTCGAAGCTGTAGATGATGAGGTAGGACAGCAGTAGCAGGATGGCATTGAGGACCATCATCGTTGCGATGGATGGTGAGATGCTTGCCAGGGTGGCCTGGTTGGCAAGGGTATAAATGAGATAGGTGCCTAAATAACCGATGCCTGCAAAGAGGGCGGTATGCATCAGTTGCTTGCGGTCCTGCAGACCATCCTTGAGACTGAACACGATGACCATGCCAACGATGCTTTGGATGATGACGTATTCGAAGCGGGAGGGCGCAATGAACGAGCAGAGCAACACCATAACCATGTGGCAGAAGAATGCCGTGCGCGAGCCGAAGAAGGTGCTGATGAGGATGGTGACGATGCCGATGGGCACCAGATAGACCGAATTGATCTCCATGTGACTGGCGATGGACGTCAGGATGGCCATAATGGTGATGGAGCCGATGATGACGAAGATGTTGGCCTGGCGGATATAGATATGCCTGCGATAGAGCCCAAGGAAGACAAGGATGCTGCTGAGCAAGAGAGCGACAATGGAGAAGCGCCCTATCCATTCCCAGGCAAGGCCTGATGAAAGGCTGCGACGGTGCTGCTGCTCCTTGCGATAGGAATTGATGATGTCGAAGGTGCGTGGGGTGACAATCTCGCCGTTGTCGATGATGCGGCTTTCGGCAAGCACCACACCGCTGGTGTAGCTGACTTGCTGGCGCAGACGCTTGTATTCGAGGTTCATGGCTGCGGTGTCGCTGACGAGGTTGCTGCTCAGGAGCCGCTGCAGGGGCAAGGTTTCGTATTCCTTGGCAAAGAGCGAGTCACCGCGCAACAGCTCATAGGCCTGCATTTCGGTGAGGAGCGTCTGCTTGGGTACGGTAGTGACCACGTCGCCATCGATCAGGATAACGTCGGCAGAATGGATTTGGGCCAATCTTCCCTGCTCCTCGCCGGTGATGACACCCTGGCGATAGATCTGCTCAAGCGTCTGCTGTAGATGGGTGCTTGCCTCGGCAGGAAGTTTGCCACCCGTCTTCTGGAGCTGACGTAGAGCATCCTCGCTCACCTTGGTGTCGAAGGTGTAGCGGGGGATGATCTGATTGCGGATACTGTCCTCGATCTGCATCACAGCGGAGTCGCTGCGGAGAATCGGGAAATCGTAGGGCGCAATGAGGCGGGCATAACGCCATGGCTTGCCCACTTCATACTCATAGTGGAAATTCTCCTGACGTGGAAAGCACCACGTGATGATGAAGATTGCCAAGAGGAAGAAGAGGGTGCGGACTACGATCTGGCGGGTAGTTAGTTTTTGCTTGGGCATAGGTGAAGGGTTCGAAGGGTTCGAAGGGTTCGAGAAGTTCGAAAGGTGCGAAGGGTTCGAGGGGAGAGCCTTTTGAACCTTTCAGAACCTTTTGAACTTTTCAGAACTATAAATCGAGTGTTTTTTCGATGTTGCCAGGCTGACCTGCGGGGCGGGCCTTGGAGGGCTGGCGGCTGACGGCGCGAAGTTGACCGAGGTCGGAGAGCTTGCGGTTGTAGGCGGGCAGATGCTCGAGGCGTTCGATGAGTTCCTCGTTGGTGAGGTCCTGCTCGTCGAGAACGTAGTAGGCCTTGCGCGTGTCGTCGAGCAGCATACGGTTGGCAGTCTCTTCGCCATAGAAATGACGGATGGCCTCGATACCGTCGATGGGGTCGGTGGCTGTGCGTGGTGTGGGAGCAGGTGGCGTCACAGGTGTAACTGGAGCAGTTGGAGTAACTGGGGTTACTGGGACTGCCGTGGCTGCAGGAGTGACAGGTGTAGTCGGTGCAGCGGGTTCGGGCTGGTTGAAGAGGGAGGGCTCAGACGAGGGAACGGTCGGGGGAACAGGAGCAACTGGAGTCACTGTAACTGCCGGTGCTGCCGGAGTTACTGGTGTAGAGGGGGGTGTCGGAGCAACGGGTGTAACAGTTGGTGTCGGCGTTGGTGCTGGTGCAGTCTCGGGTTGAGCAACACGGAAGGAGGTCTGTCGGAGCTGCTCTTCGAGGGCGGCAATCTTTTCGCGAATCTCGCGCTCCTGCTGTTCGAGTTTCTTGCGCTCGATTTCGGCTTCGATGGCGCGGATGATCTTGAGTTTCTTGTCGCAAGCCTGCTGGTAGGCTATGTCGAGGCGAGCGATCTCCTCGTCGAGCGAATCGTCGATGGTGAAATTTTCGGCCTTGACGGCAGCATCACGAAGGGCAGTAAGCAGGATGTCGGCAGCCTCCTGATAGCCGTCGAACTCGCCAACCTGGTTCTTGTGTTCGGCGATGGCAGCACGCAACTGCTGCTGCAGTTCCTTGACCTTGTCCTCGAGCTGGGCACCGACGATGATGTCGCCGGTGTTGTGGTTCATGGCGAAGCCGCTGGCAAGAAGGATGATGCGCACATCCTCACCAAGCTCGTCGTCGTACATAGCACCCCAGATAACTTCGATGTCGCTGTTGAGGCCATCGACAAAATGGTTCATCTCGGCGATCTCGGCCATGGAGATTGGGTTCTGGTGGCTGAAACAGAGTTCGAAGAGCAGGTGCTTGGCATCGGTGATCTTGTTGTCCTGAAGCAGCGGAGAAGTCTTGGCTGCCTCGATGGCCTTGCTGAGGCGGTTTTCGCCGTTGGCGCTACCGGTGGAGATGAGTGCCACGCCACCGTTGCGGAGGGTGGTGGAGACATCGGCAAAGTCGAGGTTGATGTATCCGCGCTTGTTGATGATGTCGGAGATGGACTTGGCGGCAGTGGTGAGCGTATCGTCGGCCTTGCTGAAAGCGTTGCCGAAGTTGAGGTCGGGGTAAATGTCGATGAGGCGATTGTTGTTGACCACGAGAAGGGCATCGCACCACTTTTCGATGGACTTTACACCTTCGAGCGCCATGAGGATCTTCTTCTTGCCTTCGAACTTGAACGGGATTGTGACAATGCCGACGGTGAGGATGCCGAGTTCGTGGGAGATCTGTGCCACGATGGGTGCGGCACCGGTACCTGTTCCGCCACCCATACCTGCGGTAATGAAGACCATCTCGGTGCCATCGGACAAAGCCTGGCGGATGGTTTCGGCATACTGCTCGGCGAAGTTGCGAGCGATTTCAGGCTTGGCACCTGCACCGAGTCCTTTTTCGCCGATGAGGAGCTTGTTGGGGATGTTGGAGCCTTCGAGTGCCTGCTTGTCTGTATTAATAATGAGGAATGAGACATCCTCGATGCCGGTTTCATACATATGCTCGACGGCATTGGAGCCGCCGCCACCTACACCGACCACCTTGATGATGGAGTGGTTCTCTTGGGTAGGCTTGAAATCGAACTCGAGAACTGCATTGTTGATATCGTTCTGATTTTCCATATATGCTGAATGTTAAATTATTTCTGACCAGTGAAAAGATCCTTGACGAAGCGTCCGACGAATTCGCCAAAGGTGGTGGAGGGACGTACCTCCTCTTCGGTTTCCTTCTCGGGTTGGGTTTGTTGCTTCGGATCGGTTTGGGGTTCGGGCTGCACTACCGACTCGGGTTCGGGCTCGCGATCGGGGATTTCGAGCGTTGGCTCGTTGTCGTCGGCAGGAGCAGGTTGTGGAGGAGTAACGGGACGAGTGACAGGTGTCGGACGTGGCGTCTCGACCACTGGGGTAACTTTGGGTGCCTGGCAGTCCTCGGTGCAGAATGAGAGGAGGGACAGGAGGTTGGTGAGATCTGGTTTACGGTCGCTGTTCAATAGGGCGGGCACGTGAGAGGCACGCATTTCGACCTGCGGGATGGAAAGGCGACGCAACAGGAGAGTGGTGATGCCATTCTGATAGGCAGCACCACCAGTGAGGATACAGCCTGCTGTGAGCTGGTCCTTGAAGCCTGATGCTTCGATCTGATGTTCGATGTTGGCGGCAATCTCCTCATAGCGGCAGAGGGCGATGTTGTTGAGCTTGCTCTGCGGGATGGGGAGTGCCCTTTCGGCAAACATGGCGCTGGGAGCGTTTCCTGCGGGAGATTCGGGTGTCACCTCCAGCGAGACATCGCTCCAGTCGCGCTTGATGCGCTCGGCATCGTCGTAGGTACAGCCTGCCGATTGGATGTCGATTGTAACACTTTCGCCACCCAACGGGATGACGGCAAGGTGCTTGAGTTCACCGTCCTTGTAGATGGAGACGGTGGTGGTGCCAGCACCCATATCGACAAGGATACAACCCTTCTGGCGTTCGGATCTTGTGAGAATGTTGGCTGTGGCGATGGGCAAGACGATGATATCGACGATGCGGATGCCGGCGCGGTCCATGGCGGCACGGATGGACTCACGGATGCGTTTCTCACCAACGATGAGCTGATGCTGGTTGTCACTGATGGGCTGGGAGTTGAGCACGTCGTAGTCGGGAATCTTGACCGATGGTTGCTGTACAAGTGAATGGAGCGACATGCCGCCTACGCCGACATAAGCTGCGGCGATGGGGGTGCGCATGCGATTGCCGAGTTTCTGTATGAGAGCGCGGATGTGCATGGCCGTCTTTTCGATATTGACAATACGGCCATGGCTGATGCAGTCGGACGAAACCTCGCTCTCGATCTGTATATTGGTGAGGGTTCCGTTCGACAGATCCTTCTCGGCAGCAATGGCCAAGATGCGTGAAGAGCCTAACTGGATGGCACAGGTAAGGGTGGACATGGGGGAGGGGGATTTTTATTATTTTTCGCCTACGACCTGGCCATGGAACTTGACGTTGATGGTTTTGTAGAAGTTCCAGCCCTTGCGGGTGAGGACCTTGTCGTAGAATGTACGTACGTTATCGAGTTTTTGCTGGGTGTCGTCGAACGAACCGATGAGGATGGTGTGGTCACCGATTCGCGGGATGAGTTCGGCATCACCGTTTTCGCGAATATAGATCTGTGTTATTTCGGCCGACCAGAAGTCGTCACCTTTGAGGAAGAGGGCGAAGTCGTGGAGGGGTTGGATGTGACGTGCCTTGACAAAGCCAGTGACGAGAGGCAACTGGATGGCTGTGCCAAACTGGGCAGGCATCATGGCGCCATCGCGATCGATGTAGAAATCGGACATGGAGTGTCCGTCGCCGGCATTGACAAGCGTCGAGCTCTTGACACGCATGATGGGATTGCGCTGTTCGATGTCGATGCGCAGAAGGCTATCGGGCGTGTGATAGCACGAAGCATGGAGTACCAGGCGGTTCTTTTCCTCGATGTACTTGGCAAGTTCAAGAGTATTGACCTCGGAGTATGGCTTGCCCTTACAGCGGAATCCCGGCTTGCCTTCGACGAGCTGGCGAATACTGGCCTCGGTGACGAAGTGGGCATCGTCGCTCGGATAGTCGATGGTAATGAGCATGCCACGATAGCGGGGTTCGTTGCGCCAGAAGCCATAGAGGTAGCCGGCTCCCAGCAGGTAGCCTAAGAGGAGGGTGACGCCTATTGCCTTGAAGATGGTTTTGACCATATTTATGTATTAATATATGTGGCAGCCATAGATGGCTGCTGCTTTGACAGAAAAGAGGACCCCCTCGGTCCTCCGCACCCCCTCTATCCCCCGAACAGCGGGGGCAGAATACCTGCTTAGGGGGAGGACTGGTTTGTCCGAGGTTTGATTCTTCCCCCTAAGCAGGGGGATTAGAGGGGGTCTGGTTTCAAAGAGCACGGAGGGCTTCGGTGGCGGGAGCAACGAGGCGCTCGATGTCGACACCGGCACCCATCATGACGAGGACATCGAGCTGGTGGGCCTTGCGGAGCGCGACAAGATAGGGGACAAGGGCGGATATTTCGACCAACGACTTGTCACGACTGTCAATCTTGTCGAGGAGCCACTGCGAGGTGACGCCTGGCATGGGTTGCTCGCGTGCCGGATAGATGGGCAGGAGGATGGTGCGGTCGGGGATGGCGAGCGCCGAGGCAAAGCCATCGACCAGGTCATGGGTGCGACTGTATAGATGAGGCTGGAAGCAGAGGGTCAGGTGACGCCCTGCAAAGAGCTGTCGTACGGAATGGAGCGATGCACGGATCTCGTCGGGATGATGGGCGTAGTCGTCCATGACGACGAGGTCGGGACGTTTGATGTAGAAGTCGAAGCGACGTTTGGCTCCGCCGAAGCTCTTCAATCCCTTGCGCAGTTCATCTTCGGTGCAGCCATTGAGCCAACAGATTGCGAGGGCTGCCGTGGCATTGTCCACATTGATGGGTGCGGGAACACCGGGTTCGAGGTCACGGAAGATGTGTTGTCCCTCCTTGATGACAAAGTCGAAGAGGATGGTGCCGTTGCCGATGCGGACATTGGTGGCATAGAAGTCGGGGAGTTCGCTATCATCGAGCCCCGAAGTATCAGGCACGACGTCATATTCGGCATAGCGCACTTCGGCATTCGGTCGGCAATCGACCTTGATGCCACGATGTTTGAGCAACAGGCCACCAGGACGGATGAGTTCGGTGAAATGAGCGAACGACTCGCGATAAGCCTCTTCGGTGCCGTAGATGTCGAGGTGGTCGGGATCGCACGAAGTGATGACGGCCATATAGGGCGAAAGCGTGTGGAACGAACGGTCGAACTCGTCGGCCTCGATGGCAACCAAGTCGCTCTTGTCGCTGAGCATGAGGTTGCTGTCGTAAGGCTTGAGGATGCCGCCGAGGAAGGCGTTGCAATCGACGTGGCTCTGCTTGAGCAGATGGGCTATCATCGAACTGGTGGTAGTCTTGCCGTGGGTGCCAGCTACACAGAGTCCGCGCTTCTGACGCGTGACGATGCCGAGCAACTGGCTGCGCTTCATCACCTGGAAGCCGTTCTGCTGGAACCAACAGAGCTCGCCATGGTTCTTAGGGATGGCGGGCGTATAGCAAATTATGCACGTGGCAGGATCCTTGAAAGCAGGATCGACGGCATCGATATTGTCTTCGAAATGAATGTCGATGCCTTCGCTGATGAGGGCATCGGTGAGTGGTGAGGGCGTTTTGTCGTAGCCTCCCACCTTGTATCCGTTGGCATTGAAATAGCGCTCAAGGGCGGACATGCCAATACCGCCGGCGCCTACGAAGTATATGGATTTCATTTGTTCTTGGCTTCTTGGATTACAATCGCTGCCACAGCATCGGCAGCTCCGAAGTGTGCCATGGCATGGGCGTTCTGCTCCATCGTGGCGATGCGCTGCTTGTCGCCGACCAGTTGGATGGCTTCGCTGACAAGTCGGACTGGAGCCTCCTTGTCGGGGATGAGTATGGCGGCATCGCGGTCGGCGAGGGAGCGTGCGTTGGCCGTCTGATGGTCTTCGGCTGCTGTGGGTAGCGGAACGAAGATTGCGGCCTTGCCGATGAGACTGACCTCGTTGACGGCACCGGCACCCGAACGTGAGATGACGATGTCGGCGGCACGATAGGCTTGCGCCATGTCCTTCACGAAGACAGTGGGATGGATGAGGACAGTTTCGGGAGAACCATCGGCACCCACTGGGTGCATGGCAGCTACGGCGCGTTCCCACTTGTCGCCATCGGCCTTGCCCGTCTGCCAGAGCACCTGCACACCAGCCTTCTGGAATTGGTCGAGTCCAGCGCAGATGGCATTGTTGATGCTGCGGGCGCCTAGACTGCCGCCAGTGACGAAGATGGTGGGCCGATTGGGGTCGAGCCCAAAGGCACGGCGTGCCTCTTCGACAGTGGACGTACACTCAAGGAGGGCCTGGCGCACAGGATTACCGGTGACGACAATCTTATCAGCGGGGAAGAAACGCTCCATGCCGGGATAAGCTACGCAGATGCGACGCGCACCGTTGGCCAGTTTCTGGTTGGTGACACCCGCAAATCCGTTCTGCTCATGCAGGATATAGGGCACGTGAAGCGCAGCTGCGGCCTTCAAGGCTGCTGCACTGGCATAACCGCCCACGCCGACAGCGGCATCAGGTTTGAAGTTGCGGATGATCTGCTTGGCCTGACGGATGCTCTTCCACAGGTCGAACAGCACCATAAGGTTGCCGGGATGGAAGAGTGGACGGATGAAGCCGCGCACCGGTAGTCCGATGATCTTGTAGCCTTCGGCAGGCACCTTTTCCATTTCCATACGGCCCAAGGCTCCGATGAAGAGTATCTCGGCATCGGGTTGCGCCTTGCGGATGGCATTGGCTATTGAGACAGCGGGAAAGATGTGGCCACCCGTGCCACCACCGCTAATGAGGTATTTCATTCTGTTTCGGTATTTATGTTAACGGATAATGCATTCTCAGAGAGGGAGGCTGTTTCGGCTTCAAGTTCGGCACGCTCCTGCTGTTCCTGACGGATGAGGCGGCTCAAGGCAAGGAGGATGCCGAAGGAGATGCTCGTACCGATGATGCTCGAACCACCACGACTGATGAGTGGCAGTGGCTGTCCTGTGACAAACATCGCCCCGGTGCAGACACCAATATGGATGAGAGCCTGGATTACTATAATGAGCGGCAGGCCTAACATCATAAGCCGAATGTAAGGACTCTCGGTGCGTCGCGACAGCACATAACATCGGATGAAGAGGGTGAGATAGAGCAAGAGCACAAGGGTTGCCATAACCGGGCCACCTTCTTCGAAGATGATGGCAAAGATATAGTCGGAGAAGGCTTCGGGGAGGAAGTCACGCATCTTGCTGTTGCCGATGAAGCGTCCGAACGGATAACTGTTGGCAATGGCCATGTGGGAATAGATCTCCTGGCTCTTCTTGCCATTGATATCCTCTTCCCAAAGAGGCTTGCCGGAATGGTCGTAGATGCGGTTGGACCATGTGATGACACGGCCCAGGACCTTGCTGTTGGCGATGCCGCTTTCGGCCTGTTCCATCTCGGCGGTTCGGGCATTGCGTTCGCCACCATGGGTCTCATAGACGACACGCAGGGCAGCCAAGCCGATGACGGCAACGATGACGGCAACGATGATGGTCCCCCAAAGGTAGCGACCATTGACGCCTCCTAGGAACATGATGCCGAACGATGCCATACAGATGATGAGGGCACTCGAAAGGTTCTGCGTGGCGATGGGAAGAGCCACCAGACCGATGATGAGCAGATAGGTCCAGAATCGGCGTATTGGTGTACGGGTGCGGAAAAACGGGATGATATGGAACGTGGCATCGCGAGCTGTGACGAGGGCGCAGAGCACCATCGTGACACCGAGTTTGCAAAGTTCGACAGGCTGGAGTCCGGCGATGGAACGAGCAGCGCCCTTCTGCTCCGTACCCACGAAGATGGTGGTGATGCAGAGACAGAATCCTAAGAAATAGATGAGTTTGTCCCAAGCACGGATGGCGGAAAGGCTCATACTCTGCGAAATAAGCAGGAAGACGGCGCCGGCCAGCAGGAAGGTGACATGGCGAACCGCAGGGTCACTGGCGTAGCCCCCCCGGAAGGTGAGCTGGCTGGTGGCACTGAAAATTTCGACCACAGAGATGCAAAACAGGAATATGTAGATACCCCATATCCAGTAATCGCCTCTCATGATGCTGCCCAAGAAGTCATATTGGCTACTTGTTTCGACGTTGGCAGTGTCTTGTTCTTGCATTCGACAATTTATTTTTTGAAAAAGATGATTGTTATTGCTGTTGCCATTCCTTGACGATGGCCTTCATCTGGTCGCCGCGGTCTTCGTACGACTTGAACAGGTCGAACGAGGCACAGCATGGCGAAAGCAGCACGACATCGCCGGGACGGGCGAAGGCTCGGCATTTTTCGAGGGCCTCGCGCATCGACAGGGCATCGGCTACGGGTTTGCCCATACCATCGAAGAAGGCGTGGAGCTTCTCGTTGTGCAGTCCCATATAGACGAGGGCTGTGCACTTGTCGCGCACCAGTTGCTCGATTTGCGTATAGTCGTTGCCCTTGTCCTTGCCGCCTAGAATGAGTACGGTAGGCTTCTTCATCGACTCGAGTGCGTACCAGCAGGAGTCCACATTGGTGGCCTTTGAATCGTTGACGTATTCCACGCCATCGACGTAACCAAGGTTTTCGAGACGATGTTCGACTCCCTTGAAAGTGGCGAGGGCTCGGCGTATGGCGTCCTTACGAATACCGCTGAGGCGTGCAGAGAGCGTTGCCGCCATCGTGTTGTAGAGGTTGTGCGGGCCGGGCAGAGGCAGTTCGTCGAGCGGAATCTCGGTGGTGTCGGCCGAAAGGGCAGCATCGAGGACATTGATGACGAGGTTGCCGTCCTTGACGTAAGCACCAGGCACGAGGGGACGGTTGCCCATCTGCTTCAAGGTCAATCCTGTGAACGGGACAAGCTGTGCCTTGAGCGGTTCGATGTGTCCACTGAAGGGATATAACCGGGAGCCATCGGCAGCCAGCAAGTCAGGGCGCTCGTTGTTGGTGCCCGTATAATCTTCGCCTCCTAATGGAGCGTGCAGACGGCGTTCGAGTTCTCGCATTACTGTCTTGTCGCCATTCCAGTAGATGACATGATCGGAGGGGGTGAGGTTCTGGACGATGCGGAACTTAGAGTTGATGTAGTTCTGCATCTCGTGGTCGTAGCGATCCATATGGTCGGGAGTGATGTTCATGATCACTGCGATGTTAGCGCGGAACTTGTACATATTGTCCAATTGGAAGCTCGACAACTCGATGACATAGTAGTCGAAGTGCTCGGTGGCCACCTGCAAGGCAAGCGACTTGCCTACGTTGCCTGCCAGTCCGACATTGAGGCCGCTGGACTTGAGGATGTGGTAGGTCATCATCGTCGTGGTGGTCTTGCCATTGGATCCGGTGATACAGATCATCTTCGCATCAGTGTATCGACCCGCAAACTCTATTTCGGAGATGATGGGTGTGCCTTGCTGCATGAGTTTGACGATTAGCGGGGCAGTGAGAGGCACGCCCGGGCTCTTGATTACCTCGTCGGCATTGAAGATGAGTTCCTCGGTGTGAGGATGTCCATCCTCGTAGGGAATCTGGTACTGCTCGAGCAGCGCCTTGTATTTGTCCTTGATGGGCGACATATCGCTGAGGAATACGTCGAACCCTTTAACTTTTGCCAGGACGGCGGCACCTGTGCCGCTTTCCCCGGCGCCTATGATGGCTATTCTTTTCATTGCTTTATATTATCTTACCTTGAGTGTCATAATGGCAAACGATGCCAGGATGATGGTTACAATCCAGAAGCGGGCGGTCACCTTGTTCTCGTGGAACGAACTCTTTGGCCACTTCAAAATAATCTTGTCCATAGAGCGTAATTGTGTCAATTGCTCGGTCTTCAGACGGAATGCATCGTGGATGGGCGCGCGGTTGACGAAACGATACTTCTTGCCGATGGCATTGCCCCGGCGTGCGACGAAGTTCTGTCCCATGACCGAAATGCTTTCGATGAGGAAGATGAAGCAGATGATGGGCAGGAGCAGTTCCTTGCGGATGATGATGGCCATCACGGCAATGATGCCACCGATGGGCAGCGAACCCGTATCGCCCATGAAGACCTGGGCAGGGAAGGCATTGTACCAAAGGAAGCCAATCAATGCACCGACAAACGCGGCACCGAAGACTACCAGTTCCTGACAGCCTGGGATGTTCATGATATTGAAATAGTCAGCAAAGCCGGCATGGCTGGAGAAATATGCCAGGATGACGAGCGCGACGCTCATTATGGCCGAGTTGCCAGCGCAGAGGCCGTCCATACCGTCGTCGAGGTTGGAGCCGTTGCTTACTGCCATAATGATGAAGGTGGTAACGCAGACGAAGAAGATCCAGCCTGCTGCCTGTTGCCAACTGCCAAGGAACTCGAAGAATCCCGCATAGTCGAGGTTGTGGTCCTTGACAAAGGGCAGTGTGGTGAGGGTGGACTTGATGAGATGTCCGCCTTCGCGCATCACAGCATCGGGAGCTAGCCATAGGGTAAGACCGACACCCAGTCCGAGCAACGCCTGCCCGAGCAGTTTGACGATGGGACGCATACCGTTCTTGTTCTTCTCGCGATAGGCAGGCGAGGCACCGCTGAATTCGCTGATGGCCTTGAGCAGACGGGGCATACGGTCGAATTGCTTGCTATGACCCTTGAGGTAATCATCGAGGAATCCGAGCATACCGAGCCAAAGGGTGGTGAACAGCATCAGGAGCATGTAGATGTTGCGCAGACGCCCCATCAGCAGGCAAGGAACGACGGTGGCTACGATGATGATGATGCCGCCCATAGTGGGGACACCGACCTTTTCGACTCCATAAGGGTCGATTTCACGATTTCGCTGCGCTTCGGTTCTGTTCTTGCGACGCATATAGCGGATAAACCATTCACCGAACGACATGGAGATGATCAGTGCCAGGATGAGTGCCGTGATGGCACGTGTCGACACATAACTCCACATGCCGGCTCCCGGCAGGTCGAAGGTGTTGTTGAGATATCGAAAGATGTAGTATAACACTTGAGTAGAGGATGGATTTAGTAGTTTCGTTAATTATTTCATTTTTCGCCAGTGGGATTCAAACCCATGGCTTCGCGTACCACCTCGTGGTCGTCGAAGTGGTGTTTTACGCCCTTGATGATCTGGTAATCTTCGTGTCCCTTGCCGGCCACAAGGATGACATCGTCGGGCTGGGCCATCATGACGGCAGTACGGATGGCCTCGCGACGATCGCAGATGGTGATGGTCTTCTGACGGAGTTCCTCGCTGTCGAGACCTGCCTGCATATCGTTGAGGATGTCCATAGGTTCTTCGAAACGTGGGTTGTCGCTGGTGAGGATGAGGCGATCGGAATGGACAGCCGACTCATGAGCCATGATGGGACGCTTGCCCTTGTCGCGATTGCCGCCACAGCCCACCACTGTGATGACCTTGCCTTTGTCCTTTGCATCGAGGATTTCGCGGATGGTGCCGAGCACGTTGACCAAGGCGTCGGGGGTGTGGGCATAGTCGATGATGGCCGAAAAGCCCTTGGGCGAACGGATGGACTCGAATCGACCGTTGACGGGAATGAGTTCCGACATCTTGACGAGCAGGTCATGTCGGGTGATGCCTGCCGTAAGTTTCCTGGCATTCTCGTTCTGCAGAATCTCGCAGGCTGCACCATAGACGGCGATGAGGTTGGAGGCATTGAAGCGTCCCACGAAATTGGTCTGCACCTCCTGTCCGTCAATGAGGAGCGACATGCCTTCGAACGACTCTTCGATAATCCGGGTGGTATAGTCGGCCATGGTGCGCACACTGTAACTGCGATGACGAGCCTTGGTGTTCTGCAACATCACTTCACCATTGCGGTCATCGAGGTTGGTGATAGCAAAGGCCTCTTTCTTCAAGCCATCGAAGAACTTCTTTTTGGCATGCAGATAGTTCTCGAACGTCTTATGGTAGTCCAGGTGGTCGCGTGTCAGATTGGTGAAGATGCCGCCATCGAAGTCCAGGCCGCCGATGCGTTGCTGATCGACGGAGTGGCTAGACACCTCCATAAAGACGAAGGCGCAACCGGCATCGACCATCTGCTGGAGCAGGTTGTTGAGTTCCTCGGGATAGGGAGTGGTGAAGGAAGCGTGGACAGGGCGGTCGATCACGTAGTTGCATACGGTCGAAATCAGTCCGCAGGGATATCCGAGCTTGGAGAAGAGCTTGTAGAGAAGGGTGGCGATGGTGGTCTTGCCGTTGGTGCCAGTCACACCGACGAGGGTCAGCTGTTCCGACGGATAGCCGTACCAGGCAGCGGCAAGAAGAGCACGTGCCAGATTACAATCTTCGACAACGATGAAAGCAGGTGCATTTTCGAGCGAAGCCGCCAGTTGGCGACCTTGTTCGTCCCACCATGGTTTGTCGCACACTATGGCTACAGCCCCGCTCTCGATGGCCTGGGGAATGAACGAGTGCCCATCGACGGTAGCACCATGTACGGCAATGAAGAGTGCGCCCGGGGTAACTATGCGGTTGTCGGTCACGACGGCGCTGATCTCGATATCTTTTATTCTGGCGCCTTCAAACTGGTAGGAGAGGCGCTCCAGAAGTTGACTGAGTTTCATTTTGGCAATAATATAGACTTGTTATTTCAATGTTATGCTGATGGTTTGTCCCTTTGTAAATGAAGACCCGGCAACGAGCGATTGGCTTGTGACCTTACCGAGCCCCGAGACGTTGACGCGCAGACCTGCATTCTCAAGCATATAGAGCGCGTCGGCGGCACCCATGCCTTGAACATCGGGCACGATACCTGGCGTCACGTTGTTAAGATTCACATAGCGAGCGTCCAATTTTTCGAACACGTTGTCGAAACCTAATTCGTTGGTTACTTCCCGGGTGGGCAGCTCAGGACCGCGTTTTGCCTTGGGAAACATACCGTAATTGGCGACATTGGCCGAATCTGGCTTAATGTCGTTCACTGTGAGGTAAATGCTATTGGCATAAACCTGCTCGGCAAAATTACGGAAGACGGGTCCTGCCATATAGCCACCGCCGGGACGGCCGAAATTGCCGCCGGGACGTGCATCGATGACGACGATGCCGGTATATTGTGGATTGTCAGCCGGGAAATATCCTGCGAACGAGACATAATGGCCATTTCCCACGTAGGTACCGTTGGCATAGCGCTGAGCAGTGCCTGTCTTGCCGGCAATCTTCACTTTCTTCGAATAAGCACCTGGCAACCATAAATTGCCATGAGCGGTTCCGTGCTCCACAACCCCTTCGAGGGCGTGGCGCACAGCCTTCAGTGTGGAATCCTTGCAGATGCTCGGATTGATGACTTCTGGTTCGCGATGGTAGAGCACTTGTCCGTCTTTCACAACACGGTCCACAATATATGGGCGCATCAGTTTGCCATTGTTGGCAATGGCGTTGTAGAAGTTGAGCATATACATGCCAGGGATGCGTGTCTCGTAGCCATAGCTGATCTGTCCGAGCGAAACCCTGCTCCAAGTGGCATCACCGACCTTGCGGTTACGGGGACGCTGGGCACCCTGGAACTCTACGTTGAGGTGCAGGTCCTCGAAGATCTTCATCTTATCGATGAGGTCGAGATAACGCTGCGGATTGCGGTCGTAAGCCCCTGTCGTAAGCTTGGCCAATGAAATGTTGGATGACTGCACCATGGCTTCGTCGGCTGTCACCTTGCCCACAGGATGGTCGTCGCGTATCTCCTTGCCATGATAATTCCATGAGCTAGGATGGTCATGGGTGTTGCCAGTATCCACCTCTGTATCGGGAGTAATCTTTCCATCGTCGAGGAGAACCGTGTAACTGACTGTCTTGAATGTCGAGCCTGGGTCATAGAGGTCCATTACAAAGTGATTGTAGTCCTCGACGCAGTAGTCGCCTCGACGCTGCAGGTTCGAGATGGCCTTGATCTTGCCGGTCTTGGTTTCCATCACTGCGGCCCAACCTCCTGCGGCATTCAGTTCGAGGATGCGCTTGTTGAGCTCGAAGTCGAGGATGCGCTGCATCTCCATGTCGAGAGTGGTATAGACATCGGCGCCATCGACAGGCTCCCGCTGGACGATGGTCTGTCGATAAAGTTTCACCTTTTGTGTGAAACCGATGCCAGGTTCACCATTGAGTAAGCTGTCGAAGGTTTGCTCCAGGCCATTGCGCCCGTGACCTTTCATGTTGCGGCGCACACCGTTTACGATACGGAATGTATCGGTGGGGAATACTCCACCAATAGTTGAGGCTGCCATACGACGCTCGCCATAGGGGCGCTTGCGGTTGGGGCGGTCTTCGCTGAACATACCGATGTGGTTGCGGTTCTTCGAAAAGAATGGAGCCTTGTTGCGGAGTTCCTTGTATTCGAGGTAGGAGATTCTACGCAGGGCAAGGTAGCGACGGTTGCCTTCGCGATAAGCCTTCATCATACCGAGGGCGTGTTCGGCAGCAGTCTTCCTCGGGTTGAGCTTGTGCATCCATTGTGCAGCAGGACCGTTGGAACCGAAATAATATTCCATCGAATCCTTGGGCAGCAGTTTGGCTGTTATTCTAATCTTCTTATGCTTCACCGAATCGTAGATCGTCTTGTACCACTCCTGATCCTTGTTGCGGAAATCGAAGAAGATATCGTATTCGGGAGCTGAGGCAGCAATCATATCGCCCGTTTCGCTGTAGATCACGCCACGAATCTGCGGGATGCTGACACTGTCGCGCTTCAGGTTGCTGACGAGCCGCTCATAGTGAGGACGATCCACCATAAAGGTTTTTGTGGCACATGCAATGATGGCCAGGACGTAAAGCAGCAGTACGCCCAGCACGATGCCGAACCTTGTGCTGAAGGATGGCGTCCAACCTAAGAGATATTTGTTGATAAGTTTCTTTAGGAACCCCATGGCTTATTTGATGATTACTGCAGGTTCGTCACTTTCGATTAGGTTCACATCACTGTCGGCCACCTTTTGTTTGATGACTTCGGGGCGATTGCGAAGTGTCAGGTCGCCCCATTTCTCGATGCTGGTGTAACGCACGTCATTGCGCTCGTTCTTCAGACGGGCGATGGCGATGATGTGGTCCTCGTATTCATAGCGAAGTTGGATATAGCTTATCAGCAGAATAATCACGACAATAATCTTTTGGAAATGCTGTTCGTAGAACTTCTTGCTGAAGAGCGGGTTCTGGTCATCACTGATGACCTTTCCTGCTTCGTCGATGATGTTGAATTTCTTTGCCAAAGTCTTTGTGTAGTTAATTGTTTGCCAATCTCTCCGCGATGCGGAGTTTTGCGGAACGTGCACGTGGATTGCGTTCCACCTCCTCTTCCGATGCTTCGATCACCTTGTTGTTGACGGCCTTGAGGGGAGCGATGATCTTTCCATAGAAGTCCTTCTCAATCTCGCCATCGGCCTTTCCCGAACGTATCACATTCTTGACAATGCGGTCTTCGAGGCTGTGGTAGGTCATCACGACGAGTCGTCCACCTGCGCGCTTTTCGGTGGCCGGTCTGAGAAGTCCGATAGCTGCCGTCAGCATCTCTTCGAGGGCCTGCATCTCGTGGTTCACTTCGATGCGTAGGGCCTGAAATGTTTGGGCGAGTTCTTTTTTCTCGGCTTTCGGACTGATCAGGGGTTTGATGGTCGTCATCAGGTCACCCGTGGTGAGGATTGGTTGCTGCGCACGACGTTTGACGATGGCTTGTGCCAAGCGTCGAGACTGCTTCAATTCTCCGTAAAGGGTGAATATTCTCGTCAATTCCTTATCATCGGCCTCGGCCAGCAGGTCGGCTGCTGTGCGTCCGGCTCGCGTATTCATTCGCATGTCGAGTGGAGCATCGAAACGGAAAGCGAAGCCTCTTTCGGCATCATCGAGGTGGTGGCTTGAGACACCGAGGTCGGCCAGCAGTCCGTCAATGTGATCCACGCCGTAGTATCGCATCCAGTTCTTCAGATAGCGGAAGTTGGAGCGTACGAAAGTGAAGTTTGCCGACGTACCTCCGATGTTTTGTTCGGCATCAGGATCCTGGTCGAAACTGAAAAGATGTCCTTTGGGGCCAAGTTTTGAGAGGATGGCGCGGCTGTGTCCTCCTCCGCCGAATGTGACATCGACATAAATGCCATCCGGGCGGATTTGGAGACCTTCCAGACATTCATTCAGCATTACGGGTACGTGATATCCTTCTATATTCATTTTTCCTTCACATACGCGCGAATACGCGATTTTCGAGGTGCTAAATTACACTTTTTTTTCTACTAAAGCAAATAATTCACGAAAAAACAATCAAAAAACGCACTTTTTTTCAATATTCTCATGCATTTTGTTGTTTGGAACGAAATTTTTTGGTAATTTTGCAGCCATTATTATGTGTTTTCATCTCTTGTCGGAAAGCTTATTGAAATGAGTAATAAAACAACAGTCAACCCTGGAAACTCTCGCGCAACATTTGGCACTCGACTAGGTGCCTTGGCCGCCGCTGTGGGTTCTGCCGTGGGTTTCGGTAATATCTGGAGATTTCCTTACATGACTGGTCAGAATGGTGGTGCAGCCTTTCTGGTCATCTATGTTGTCAGTGTATTGATATTGGGTGTGCCGTTGCTGATTGCCGAGTTCTGCATCGGCAGGTCTGCCCATCGTAATGTGGTAGGAGCTTTCCGAAAGGTCGCTCCCGGCACGCATTGGTACCTGGTGGGCATCTTGGGGTTGCTTGTCGCTTGTCTCATCCTTGGGTTCTATGTCGTACTCTCGGGTTGGACCTTGCATGCCACATGGCAGGCGCTGACCAATACGATGAATGGCGATGACTTCCATAGTTTTGTCAGCAGTCCTGTCGAACCACTTTTGTGGACTGTTTTGGCCATCGTTATCAATGTGGCTATTCTCCTTGGAGGTGTGCAGAAGGGCATCGAACGAGCCTCGAACATTATGATGCCCATCCTTGCCGTGCTGCTTCTTATCCTTGTCGGTAACAGTTTCTTCCTTCCTGAATTCCGCAAGGGTATGGAGTTTCTTTTCGTGCCCGATTGGGATAAGGTTAGCGGACGCACGTGGATTGATGCGATGGGTCAGGCCTTCTTCAGCCTTTCAGTGGCCATGGGTATTATGGTAGCCTACGGTTCCTATCTTTCCGACAATACAAAGATTGGCAAGACAGCACTTCAAGTGGCGGGTCTTGACACGCTTATTGCAATTCTTGCGGGTATCGTCATCTTCCCTGCCTGTTTCTCGTTCGGTGTGGCTCCCGGCGAGGGTTCGGGACTTGTCTTTGTCACCCTTCCCCAGGTCTTCAACTCTATGCCTTTTGGTTGGGTGATGGGGTTGTTGTTCTTCCTGTTGGTAACCTTGGCAGGTCTTACCTCCTGTATGAGCATTTTCGAGGTGCCAATCTCGTTCCTGCAGGAGGAGTGCCACGTGTCGCGACGAAGTGCTGTGATTATCAGTGCCATCTGGTCGTTGTTGCTTGGCATTGGCTGTTCGCTGTCGATGGGCATATGGAGTGGCTTCACGATAAATGGTGATGTACTCTTTGATTTCCTCGATCATATCACGGCACGTTACATGATGCCTATCTGTGCATTCTTGACGTCACTCTTTGTGGGCTGGTGGCTCGAGCGGGAAATCATACGCAATGCCATCACCAATTGGCGCAATGATTCGGGCTGGTATCTACGTCCCTTGATCATCCTGCTACGCACTGTTGTGCCTATTTGTATCCTGCTTATCTTCCTGAGCGGTTTGGGCCTGCTTTGATTTTTTATTATTCATTTTTAGTAGTATTTGATAGTTGAGTAACGAACGAGCGTTATTTGTAACAAAGTTGGGTGGAATCCTGGCTGCTGTCGGTTCGGCTGTCGGACTCGGCAACATTTGGCGTTTCCCTTACGAAACGGGCCAAAATGGAGGGGCAGCCTTCCTCTTGATCTATGTGCTGTGTGTGCTTATGTTGGGTACACCGCTGATGCTTGCCGAGCTCACCTTGGGTCGTGCCTCGCACAGTAATGCCGTGGGCGCATTTCGCCGACTAGCTCCTGGCACTTATTGGTGGGTGACTGGGTTCTTTGGAGCCGTGGGTGTGCTTATGATTGTGGGATTCTATTCAGTGGTGGCAGGTTGGACGCTGCATTATACGGTGGTGTCGGTGCTCGATCGACTTACGGTGCAGGATTTCGGTGCTTATTCTCAAGGAGCGTGGTTGCCTTTCCTTTATATGACTGGCTTTGTGCTACTCAATATGCTGATTCTCATGGGAGGAGTGCAGAAGGGCATTGAGCGTTGGTCCAACATCCTTATGCCCATTATGGGTGCACTGATGTTGGTGCTTTGCATCAATTCGTTGTTGCTTCCAGGTGCTGTCGATGGCCTTAAGTTCCTGTTTCATCCCGACTTCAGCCGCATCACGGGTAAAGTCATACTTTCGGCTATGGGACAATCGTTCTTCAGCATCTCTATGGGTGTCGGCACCCTGCTCATTTACGGCTCCTATCTGCCCAATAGCACGAAGATGGGTAAGACTTCGCTTTTCATCTGCCTCGTCGATACGCTCATTGCAATCTTGGCTGGCATCATCATCTTCCCTGCTTGCTTTGCTTACGGTATTCAACCCGATGCAGGACCAGGTCTTGCCTTCATCACTTTGCCCAGTGTCTTCGTGCAGATGCCGGGCGGCTACGTTTGGAGCATCATCTTCTTTGTTCTGTTGGCTATTGCTGCACTTACTTCGAGCATCTCGATGATGGAGTGTCCCATTGCCATTCTGCAGGAACAGTTGAAGGTAAGTCGCCGTCGTTCGGTCGTCATTGTCACGTTGATAGCATGGGTACTTGGCACCTGCTGTTGCTTGTCGTTCTGCCCTGAGTTTGCTGATAGCCTGACCTTCTGGGGCCTGTCGTTGTTCGATATCTTCGACAAGGTGACTGCCAACTTCATTTTGCCGCTTGGTGGACTATTGATGGCTGTCTTTCTTGGCTGGAGAATGGATCGTCGGTTGTTGCACGACACGCTCACCAATTTTGGCCGCGATCGTGGAGGCTATATCCCTCTTTTCTTGTTTGTTGTCCGCTATTTCGCGCCTATCTGCATTCTGCTCATCTTTTTGAGCGGTTTGGGTTTGCTCTAATGTTGGCTTGGGCCAGCTCAAATTGTAAATTATTAATTGTTATTTGTTAATTGTTCATTGACCTTATGGAACAATGGCTTGTTGAAAATCTCGGTTCTGATGGATCCCACCTTTCTGGAGGTATTAGACTGCTGATTGTGCTAATTATCATCGTCGTCTCATTCATCGCTTATTTTGTTGTCAAATATGCGGTTATCCCCATCATACAAAAGATCGTCAAGCAGACCGAGACGCAATGGGATGATATCCTGCTCTCCGAGCGTGTATGTCGTTCCTTTTCTCACATCGTTCCTCCCGTTATTATGCTGATAGCCTTGCCTTACGCCCTCAAAGGATCCTTCGAGGTGATTGTGGTGCGTCTGTTACAGGTCTATATCATCTTCGCCGTCTGCTATTTCATTGCAGCGTTTATGCGTGGCATCTTCGACATTTTCGTACATGTGAAGGAGCACAAGGCTGGTTCGCTGAAAGGCATACTTCAGACGTTCCAGATCATTGTCTGGTTTGTGGGCATCATCCTAATGATAAGCACGCTGATGGGACGCTCTCCACTATATCTCATTACTGGTCTGCTATCTGCTTCGGTGGTGATGATGCTGATATTTCAGGATACTATCAAGGGTCTTGTAGCAGGTGTTCAGCTTGCTATCAACGATATGGTGCGAGTAGATGACTGGATCACCATTCCTGCTCGAGGTGTGAATGGAGTAGTCACAGAGATGACGCTCAGTACCGTCAAGATTCAGAATTTCGACAAAACCATTTTGACAGTTCAACCCTACACACTGCTCTCAGAGACGTTTCAGAACTGGCGTGGAATGAAGGATAGCGATGGTCGCTGCTTCACCCGCGGTATCAATGTCGATGTAGATTCGGTGAAGTTTCTGGATGCCTCGCAAGTTGTAGAATACCAGCGGTTGGGTTATCTGCCTTCGACAGCCCAAGCTAACGAAGCTACCAATCTAGAGGCTTATCGAGGCGCCATTTTCAAATACCTTTCAGAAAAACCGGAAATCAACAACGAGATGACATTGATGGTTCGTCACCTGCCGCAGACAGCCGAAGGTATTCCCATCCAGATTTATGCCTTCACTTTCACCAAGAAATGGGAAGACTTCGAGGAGATTCAAGCTCGTATGTTGGAATATATGCTTGCACGTGCCAAGGAATTTGGTATTAGACCTTATCAGCGGAGGAGCGACAAGCATTGAGCAAAAACGTCACGCGGGCATTCCACTGCAAGCCTGGTGTTCCTCATTTTGTTGGCCATCGAACAAAAAAAGCCCGGAAAATTTGGAGTTCCGGGCTTTGTTGTGTACCTTTGCGCCGCAATATTGCAAAATAACTCACAATGATTGGTAACCATTGAAAAAGTTGCCGATGATTGCTCAACCATCTAAAAAGTTGAACTACTTATTCACTTCCGAATCGGTGTCTGAAGGACACCCTGACAAAGTCGCCGACCAGATCAGCGACACTGTGCTTGACAACCTTCTTGCCTGGGACCCCTCCAGCAAGGTTGCCTGCGAAACATTAGTTACCACCGGCCAGGTCGTATTGGCTGGCGAAATCACGACGAAGGCCGATGTGGAACTTCGCGAGGCTGTGCGCGCGACCATCAAGCGTATCGGTTATACCAAAGCTGAGTATATGTTTGATGGAAGTTCTTGCGGCATTTTCTCGGCCATTCATGCACAAAGTCCCGATATCAACCGCGGCGTGGAACGCCAGAAGCCAGAAGAACAGGGCGCCGGAGACCAGGGCATGATGTTCGGCTATGCAACCAACGAGACTCACAACCGCATGCCACTCACCCTCGAGCTCAGTCATCTGCTCCTCATAGAATTGGCAAAAATCCGTCGTGAGGCCAATTCACCTATGCCTTATCTGCGCCCTGACGCCAAGAGTCAGGTTACCGTGGAGTATGATGGTGAAACCAATTGCCCCAAGCGTGTTCACACCATCGTCATCAGTACACAGCATGACGAATGGCTCGATGACGATGAGGCCATGCTGGCACAAATCCGTAAGGATGTGCGTGATATCCTTATCCCACGTCTCAAGGCTCGTCTTAACGAGTTCGAAGCATCTCTCTTCGACGACAAGTTAAATCTCTATGTCAATCCGACAGGTAAGTTTGTGATTGGCGGTCCTCATGGCGACACTGGTCTCACGGGACGTAAGATTATCGTTGATACCTATGGCGGACATGGAGCCCATGGAGGAGGAGCATTTTCGGGCAAGGATCCATCGAAGGTCGATCGTTCGGCAGCCTACGCTGCCCGCCATATTGCCAACAACCTCGTGGCAGCTGGTGTCTGCGATCGTGCTTTGGTTCAGGTGGCATATGCCATCGGCATTGCCAAGCCTGTGAGCCTCTATGTCAACACCTACGGCACTGCCAAAGTTGCTTTGAGCGATGCAGAGATATCTGACAAGGTCGGCAAGATCTTCGATATGACGCCTCACGCCATCGTGCAGCGTTTGGGCCTGCTCAATCCCATCTATGAGGAGACAGCAGCCTACGGTCACTTTGGTCGTCCTTGCGAAAAGGTAACTAAAACGTTCACCAATCGCCTTGGGCAAACCAAGACCCTCGAAGTGGAGCTCTTCACTTGGGAGAAGCTTGACTACAAGGACCGGGTTCGAGAGGCATTTGGTATCTAATTAGTAGGTGGGAGCCAGGTCTGGCTCCCACTTTGTCTTCGTTGGGAGCCAAGCTTGGCTCCCGCTTTAACGTTTTTTCCCATGAAACACTGTCTTCTTTCCCTTTTTTCGTCTTTAACCCTTCTTGTCCTTCTTCCTTCGTGTTCGCGGAACCCTGAGCCAAGTCCTATGGAGCAGATTGTGGCTGGTATTGCACGTACCTCTTTTCCCGATCGCACTATCACGGTGACCCCCGCTCCTGATATCGATGCCTTGCCGATGTTGCAGCATGCCATCGACTCGTGTTCGCTCTTGGGTGGTGGTAGTGTCGATGTAGCAGCTGGCGAATATCTGCTTTGCGGTTCGCTGCATCTTAAGAGCAACGTGAACCTTCATCTCCAAGAGGGTGCTTATCTGCGATTCAGTGGAAAAGCCGACGATTTCCTGCCAGTGGTTTTGACTCGTTTCGAAGGAACAGAACTATATGGCCGTTCGCCGATGGTTTATGCCTATCATCAGCAAAACATCGCCATCACAGGAAGTGGCGTCATTGATGGTCAGGCTGGTGTTGAGATGGGCTGGTGGGGATGGGACCCTGCAGCACACGAGACAGGGACAGCTTTGCATGGCACGCCTGGCGAATTGCCCGAAAAGCCTTTCGTTGCGCGTCTGCGCCAGATGGGCGAAGACCTAACTCCCGTAAATGAGCGAGTCTTTGCCGAGGACACCAAGCTGCGTCCCACTTGTGTCGAGACGTTCGGATGCTCGCGCGTCCTCATCGAAGGCATTACCATCAAGGATTCTCCATTTTGGACCATTCATCCTCTTTATTGCGACAACGTCATCGTGCGCGGCATCACCATTGACTCACATTTTCCAAACAATGACGGATGCGACCCCGAGTCGTCGAGCAACGTACTGATAGAGGACTGTCTCTTCCGTTGCGGAGACGATGCCGTGGCCATCAAGTCGGGACGCAATGCCGATGGGCGCCGGGTGGGTCGTCCCTCGGAGCGTATCGTCATTCGTCGATGTGACTTCCAAAGCGAATGCAATGGTCTCTGCATCGGCTCGGAAATGAGTGGAGGAGTGCAAGGAGTCTGGATGGACAGCATTCGTATTGGCACGGTGAAGAATGCGCTCTATTTCAAGTCGAACAAGGATCGTGGCGGGTTCATACGCGACGTGCATATCAGCAACGTCACCATTGAAAAAGCATTTGGTGCCATCCTTCGTTTCGAGACAAATTACTTTGGTTATCACGGAGGCAACTATCAGGCACAATACGAGGATTTCGATATCAGTCATGTTACGGCGGGAGAGGCCGAAAGTTATGCCATCTTCTACGATGGCAACGATGAGAAGCCTATCCGCAACGTCAAAGTGACCGATTTCCATGTCACAAAGGCACTTCATCCCTGGTATCTCTACCGTACCGACGATTGCTCGTTCGTCGATTGTGCGGTGAATGGCGAACCCGTACCCGAGCACCCTGCCGAGAGTACCGAACGCCAGACTTGTGATGTATGGTAATAAGAAAACTCCCCCATCTTTCCGAAAAAGGAGATGGGGGAGTTTCATTTCATAAATTAGTTTTTCTAAAAACTCTTTAGCCAGTCGGTCAAATTCTTGAGCATAGCATCGTGATACTTGAAGGTGTCCTTGAAACCGAAGCCGTGTCCTCCCTTGGGATAGACATGCAGGGTGGCGGGGATGCCTTTCTTCTTCATCGCAAGGTAGTAGTTCACACCGTTGGGAGAAGGTACGGCGCGGTCGTCATCGGCAAGGAGGATGATGGCGCGAGGCGTCTGCGCGTCAATCTGTTTCTCGTTGCTGTAGAGGTCAACGAGGTCCTGACCGGCATAGCGCCCTATTAGGTTGTCGTGCGAACCGCGGTGGGTAACAAGTGTGTCCATCGAGATGACGGGATAGAACAGGATCTGGAAGTTCGGACGAACGTCCTTGGGCGCACGGGTGGCAACTGTCGAAGCCAGGTGACCGCCAGCCGAGAAGCCCATAATGCCCACATCATTAGGATCGATGCCAAGTTCGGTGGCGTGCGCTTTGAGATAACGGATGCCGTCATAGACATCGTTCTGTGGAATCTGGTCGTGCCCGTAAGGCATGCGATAGGCCAGCACCACGAGGTTGATGCCCAAATCGTTGAAATAGGGAGCCCAGCTCGAGCCTTCGTTGACAAGCGACAGATGGCTGTAGCCGCCACCAGGCAGGCAGACCACGGTGCGCGCTGCCGCCTTGGTCTTGTCAGCGCGATAGATGTGCATATAGGGTTGTGCCGTCCATCTTTCGGTGGTGCGGGGATTGTCGTTTTCGTGACCGTTCAGTTCGGGATAGTTGCCATCGGGATATATCCACACCTCTTTGTAGTCTTGTGCTTGTATATGTGAGAGCATTGTGCAGGCAACAAGCAATGTCGATAAGATTTTTTTCATTGGGGATTGGTGTTAAAGAATATCAATAATAGGAATATGGTTCATAGGTGTCGGCGACGTATAGCTTCAGCCAGTCGCAGGATTCGTAGATCGGGCTGTCACGTTTGGTCTGGTAGCGTAGCCACTTGTAGGCTTCGCGCTGCGGTCCTTCGGGTGAGAGGATGTAGTAGCGCTTTTTGTCGTTGTCGTACCGAATATACGTTTCCTGCTCGGAGGTCGGATTGGCCGCTAAACCGAAATGGCATTTGACTTTCATGTTGAAGTCGTTAGTGCAATCGAGGGCGAGCTGCAGATAGTGTGCAGCCTGATCGTTCAGCTGGTTGTAATGATAGTCGGCACCCGACCAGGAGTATTCCGAGATGGCCCAAAGGTCGCCAGCATAGGAGGCTTGGAAAAGCATGTCGGCCAGGTTGAACGCCACCTCTGCTTTCTCCTCTCCCTTGGCTTTGTTGAGCCATTCCTTCATCGAAATCACTTGTAGGCAGAATTGGTATTTGATATTATCTACCTCGGTCGTATTGGAATCCCAGTTCTCAGAGCGATCCTTGCGTTGGAATGGCGTATCGGGACGATGGCGATGCATCAGGTAGGGCGTAATGCCTAGATTGCGAAGGTGATCCTCAGGCACTTTTTCGAGGAAATCCCGGGCCTCTTCGAAGTTTCCTTCACGAATAAGTTTGGTGCCGATGAGTTCATTGAAAAAGTTCTGGCCAAGGGCACAATATTTGACTAAACATTGGCCCAAGGGACTGTCGCCTCCGTGCTTGATATAATGCTGTAATTCCTTCACCTGCTGGGTTGGCATATCGTGGTCCAGTTCCCAATAATTGCCGTTGATCAGATTGCGGGTGAGGAAGGAAAGCGAAGGATCCTGGCGCTGATTGACGTAGGCCTGCAGTCGCTTGTCGATTTCGTTGCCCCAAAGACCTTGCACCACGCTGCGCTCGGGATCGCTGAGATAATATGCGAACTCCTTGTAATTACGTATTTCCTCGGCCACATATTCATCGTATTGGGCAGGTTTGTTGTCCAACGACAGCGATGCGGCGAACTTGTAGTGACGCAACAGACTCTTCAAACTATTTTCACCTGGTAAATCCTCGGCTTTCACAAATGACTGATAAGCTGCGTTTTCCTGACCTGTGATGAGCTGGATGAAGCCGACGAACGTCTGCCACATTCGCAGGTCCTTGGCCTTGCCTTCCGCCACTACTTTTTCGGCAAGGTCAACCACAGCTTCACGATGACGGGTCACTTTGGTCCAGATCTTGTAGTCTTCGTCATCCATCTCCCAATAGTCGTGTTGCGAAGCGTGGTAGAAGTAGTTGGCATAATCCTCGAGGATATAGCCCAGTATCATGGCATTGGGATCCTTGCGATAGACTTCCTCGATGCTCGTCGAGTCGAGCAGGCGATTCACACAGAGGCTGATGCTTCCACCATCGCGCAGACGGAAGTAGATGGGCAAAGCCTTGTCGTAATCGCCTTTTCGGAAATAGATACCTGCAACATAGCCCTCCATACGGTCACGTATTTCGCTGGGCTCCCAACGGGAAGCCTCATCGGTCCACAGACGCATCATAGCATCGTCGGCATTGAGTCGGGCTAGGATACGCATCTTGAGGAATGTCAGGCGTTTGCTCAGATCCTTTCCGACCTTCAGGGCATTCGCCTTGTCGAGGACTTGCTGGTATTCCTCGGGGGTCACCTTCCTGTACTCCCAGAACTGGGTGGATTCCACCAGCTCGTTGAGCTCGGTGTTGATCTGCAGCAGGGCGATGGCATCGGTCTTCCCCTGTTCGCGCAAGGTGGTGATCAGTAGATTGGTAGTCGGTTCTTCGGAATCCTCGAAATCGTCCATACGGAGATAGCGTACGGCGCTGAGGAGAGCATCATCGGCAGGCAGACCTGCATATCTTGCCCAGAATTGGGCGGATTCGTTGGTGTGCTGATCGGCAAGGTTGGGCAATTCCTGTGTGCAATGGAACAGGTCGTAATACGAAGGATCGTCGCCGTCCCATCCGCAAGCCAGACTGGCCGAGGTGGTCATCAGGCCGAGGCTAATGGCCAGAAAATAACTTTTGAAGAGTTTCATTGCTGTATTGTTTTAACTGGTTTTCATCGAGGTGATAGAGAATAACCTGGTCACATATTTCGGGACGAAGGTCAGTAAGCGTGCGACGCACGTCCATCAGGACATCGGCTGGTACAAACTCATGTCGCACAATGTCACCTGGGAAAATGCGTCCTTCGCCCCGCATAGCCACCCCAGAGGGTGGGATGGGTTGGTAATCGACCGACAGGAAGTGGCTTTCGTCGATGGGCTTGAATCGGGCTGTATCGCCGATATCTACACCGCGCAGGATACAGTTGAACTTCTTATCGTGGAATAGCAGATTCCAACTATAGACTGGCAACGCCGCACATAGAGGCAGACTGTAGCGCGGCAAGTAACGTAGATAGGGCTCGATGCCTCGTTTGGTGAGGATGCTGCACTCCTCGTCGAAGTCAGTCAGTTTGCCTACATTATAAACCATCAATGCTCCGTAATCGACGGGCGGTGCCTCCATGCCGAGCTGGTGCAGACGGATGGTGGCCGATAGTTTAGAACCTCCTTCTGCCTCGAAAGCCTTGCGTAGTTGACTAAGGAAATTGAAATAGCGTTCCTGGTTGCGCCGTGTCCAGTCGAAGTCAATTTGCAGTTCGGTAGGCTTTGCCAGGCCATTCTGCTCCAACATCTGTCGAACACGCATTGCAATGAGTCGCGGCAGTGTCGACAGGCCGGTGGTATCGTTCATCACATTGACTGCCAGGAAGACAGTGGGAATCACCTCTATCTGTGCAGGCAATGTATCCGTAAACGTCAAGGTGGTGGAAGGGATAATTTCTCCGTTTCTTCTCACTACATCAAAAAGGTGCAGATATACCTTTCCTACCTTCTGACGATTGATGAAAGAGCGTTCAGCATCGTTGAGTTTCAGCTCCTGTCGCCAGTAATACATCGCATTCTGAGGGTTGGGTATCTCGCTTTTCTGCCTCGTGCAACCGCATACCGTCCAAAGCAGGATGCTCAGGCAGAACATCTTGCAGAAGTAGGTGAGGAGAGGAGTCAGTCGTGATTGCATAGTGATTACGATGTTTTTCCGTACGATATCGCGGCAAAGTTCGTAAGAATTCTTGACATTTGCAAGTATTTGGCAAAAAAAAGTTGGTGGTTTGAAGAAAACATCCTATCTTTGCCCTGAAATCTTGAAAAGATGAAATAGTTTTTTCGACTTTTGCGCTTGTCCGTCGTATATTGGATGAGAGCAAGATGCAAGATTCAGTATGGACATCATTACTAATGACATAATCGAGCGATGCCGATGCGGCGACCAAGCCGCCTTCCGGAAAGTGGTGCAGACCTATCAGCAGATGGTCTTCACCTTGGCTTTTCGCTCGTTATGCGACGAAGAGGAGGCTAAGGATGTGGTGCAGGAGACGATGATCAAGGTGTGGGTCAACTTCGCATCCTACAACCCCAGGCAAAATCTGAGAAACTGGATCTACACTATTGCTATCCGGCTATGTTTTGACCGATTGAAGAGTAAGGCCTCTATCGAACCGTTGCCCGAAGACGAAGATTACTTCTCCCAATACGTTTCGGATAGCGACACGGAAAAGGAGTTGGAGAACCACGAACTCCTCTCGGTCATCAAGACGCTGGTAAGCCGACTCAGTCCCAAGCAACGCATCGTCTTCACGCTGGTTCATCTGGAGAACCTCGACACGGAAGAGGTGGAACAGATCACGGGGCTGGATGCTGCCAAGATCAAGAGCAACCTTTATGTGGCACGGAAAACGATACGCGAACAATTAAATCAGTTAGGATATGGAAAAGATAGATGAAATCACCCGACGGCTGGCTTCGCAACAGCCCATGCTATTCGATGCGGATGCTTTGACCGATAATATCATGAGTAATCTGCCTTCGCAACAGCGGCCTTTCGGCCAACAATACTTGCGAGCAGTGCAATGGATCTCATCTGTGGCAGCTATCTGCCTGTTGGTCCTGTTCTATAGCCAACGCCGCAGCATTGTCGAGCGTCCTAACGACATCGACTACGGCCAAAGCTTACAGCGGTTTCAGCCGGAATATCTGCAAATCCTTGACAACCTACCTCCTCGTGAAGCGTTTTGCCAATTCAATGAAATGAAGCGGTCCAGGGCCTCCATTTCCCACATTAAGAGACATTTTACCTCACTGCAATAATTATCGGCATGCCCTGCTCATGCCCAACTAAAAAAATATCACTTTATGAAAAAGTATCTTTTTCTTTTCGCTATGCTGCTGGTCGCGCTTTCAGCTTGTGAGAGCGGACATATCGACATGAATACCATCATCCATGCTGATGGCACCTGTCGGCGCGAGATTTGTTTCAAGGCCGACTCCGCTGCCTTGGTTAACGGTTCCATCAATGCTCATTCTAATGTCTTGGATATTCTGAACGACAATGATTGGACATACGAAGTGCAAGATACATTGTGGATCAAGGCGTACCGTGACTTTTCGTCGCCCGATGAGATGGCCGAGGCTATGCCTCTAAAGGTGGCAGGACAACAGGTGAAGTCGAAAGCTAAACTCGAGAAGCAATTCCGTTGGTTCTATACCGACTACATTTATACTGAAACATTCGAAAGCATCGCTCCAACCTTCGTCATTCCCTTGACCAATTATATGGAGAAAGACATGGCTGACTTTTGGCTGACGGGCACACCTGATGTTATGAAGGGATATAGCGGCCTAGAGATGAAGGACTATTTGGACTCGATGGAGGATGCATACTTGCACTTTGTCAATGCCAACATTCTCAATGACCTCATGGATGTGCTTGCCGAGCATTATGACGACATCGCCAAAGTTCCTGTCAGCAAGGAGGAGTTTCTTGCGAGCAAGTCGGAATTGATAGAACGAGCAGATAAGATGTCAACCGATGTCTTGAATTTTGAACCAGAGAAACTTCTTGCCGAGACTTTCAAAACAGAAGCATATAATCAAGCGCTGAAAGATGACCCTGTGATATCCGAAGCATGGGAGCAACGCCAGAATGTCTATGTGTCACTGCTGATGCTCGATGTGGACTATCAGTTGACTATGCCGGGGGGCATCATCGAAGTCCTGAAGTGCGGCGACGGTGTCTTTCGCGATGGAGAACTGCATTACCGACTGAATGGTATGAGGCTCCTCGCCCCTTGCTATTCTATCAAAGCCACTTCGAGCGGCAAGAACAATTGGGCGCTCTACCTTTCGCTGGCCATTGTTCTTCTGGCCATCGGTTTGGGGATCTATTTCCTGTTCAGAAGCAGGATTCGTGAGAATTCGTTATTCAACTTCCGCAAGAACTCCACCAAGTTGAGCAAAAGCGAAACTTGAGATATTGTTTCCTTTTATAGAACAAGGCGCTTTCCTGTTGGAAAACGCCTTATCTGTTCTTGCAACTTGTTGTCAGTCTTTCAAGCAGCCTATAGGTATGACATACACTCCGTCTTTTCTTTTGTATGCAAACTTGCCGACACCGACAATAACAGCCATAAAAGAAGGAAGAGGCATTTTATCCGTATCGATATTGTTGGATAATTCTATCATGCTGGCAGCGCCTTTGTTTATATTGTCTTCACCACCCAGTTTCACTTCAAGAAGAGCATAACTGCCATTTCGTCTATGAAGGACTGTGTCACATTCAAGACCACTACTGTCTCTATAGTGATAGAGTTGGCCATCCAGAGACTCGGCATAGACACGAAGGTCGCGTACTACCAAGTCCTCAAAGAAAAGGCCGAACGAATCTAGATCATTGACCAAATCGTTTGGCCCAAGTCCTAAAACCGCCGTTCCAATGCTTGGATCTACGAAATGACGTGTATCGCTTGTCCTAATTGCAGCTTTGCTGCGTATATTCGGATTCCATGCAGTAAGATCTTCAATAACAAACAATTTTTTCAAAGCCTTAATATAATCTGCTACAGTATCTTCATCCAATTTGCTTGAATCGTTAGTAAGCATGTCTTTACGAATAGTGGAGTATGACACTTGTTGAGAGATGTTTCTTGCATATGAACGAAGGAGAAGATTTGCGCGTTCAGGGCTTCTCTTTACTTTGTCAACGCGCTGTATGTCACGTTGAATAACGGAATCGACATAGTCGAATGCTTGATCTAAAGCGACTTCCTTTGGGATTATTGTGGCCCATGGCCATCCACCTCGGCAGGTGAGATAGGCGATGTCGTCTATCTCTAATTTGTTTTGTTGTATCTCGGGCGTTTTCCCTTCAAATAGGTCCCTTAGGCTGATAGTGCCGTTCGATTCCCCAGATTCATATAGACTCATTGGTCGCATCATGATGTGCGCAAATCGCCCTGTACCACTATGGATAGTTTCCTCGGCGTCTGGCAGTACGGATGACCCTGTAAGGATAAATTGCGATGGAATCCCACGGTTGTCCACCTCGCTGCGTATGGAATCCCAAATGGGTGGTAATGCCTGCCATTCGTCTATCAGTCTAGGAGTTTCACCTTCTAACAATGTTTTGGGACTGATTTCTATCATCTGCATACTTTGTTTTAACACAGATGCATCTCCAAGGTCGAGCACACTTTTTGCTAGTTGCTTTGCAGTTGTAGTTTTACCACACCATTTGGGGCCTTCTATCAGGACGGCTCCTTTTCCAAGAACCTTGCGTTCAAGGATTTTGTCTGCTATTCGTCGTTTGTATTCTGCCATATCATTCGTTTGTGGGTGCAAAGGTATGATTTTTATTTCATTTGGCCAAATTTTTTTGTAGTTTTCAGCGATTTTTATCGATTTTTCGGTTGTTTGTGGCAATTTCGTTCGGTTATTTGTGACGATTTTGTTCGGTTATTTGTGACGATTTTGTTCGGTTATTTGTGATGATTTGTTACGAAGAGTGGCATCCCATTTGGGGTGTCAAAGATAAGGTCGTTATCTTTCCCTGCTGAAATACAGGGCTTGTCCAAATGGAATGACCTTATGGCTAAATTCTCGAATTTTCCGATGAATCGGCATCATAATGTCACTTTTGCATTAAAAAAAGTAGTATTTGCGGGCTTCTGCGTTTTTAAATGTGCAGTTTTTTCCGATTATCTGCATTTCTTTTCGTGTGAAATTGATATATTTGCACAAAAAGAACCGAAAAGCCATGAGCAGAAAACCATTATTTGTCGTCGCTTGGATGATTTTTGCGTCCCTTGTCAGTTTCGGACAACGGAAACTCGAACGTACAGTTCGTTATGATGCAGCCTCCGGGTTCACCATCATCACCGACACCATCGGGATTGACCTGACGAGCCTTTCAACCCCAGTTTCGAACATGGAGTTGGAATACGTGGTGGATTATCGTGGGAACAATCTGTATTTCTTCGGAGCCCATAACTACACGGCATTTAATAATTGTGATTATAGGGACAAGTATCTCATTGTTTCCGTCTCACCTGGTAATGAAAGACAAAGTTTCATCGAAATACCACCTAAGACCAGATTTGGGTGGCATAGTTACTTGTTGTCCTCCAAGGATAACCAATTGTATCTTTGGTATTCGCGAGAATCAGAGAATAGAGCCCCAGATCTCTGTTGGGATGACAATAGTCATCATTGGATCAAGGTGGACAATTTTTCGACCACCTGCTATGAAGACGAAGACTTTGCAGTGTCGTTCGAACCACAAGGGGAATGGGGACTTTTCACCTGCTTCCATGACAAGCAGACAGGGTTGAAGCATCTCTTCGATGCCGATATGGACAAGATTGTACGATACCACGACACCTATTACATTATCAGCAAGGCGCTCATCTACGAAGTCAAGGATCCCCACGAGGGATGGGTGATGGACAATACCCGTTATGATAAATGGGCATACCATACACCCACGGCCAAAACATTTATCTCCTCAAAATACAAGAGATATTTGGATTACGAGTATTATATGGGTGATGACCAGAGCCCGGATACCCTGTATTTCACAGGATTTATTCATGATGACAACTTTTACGTATTGGCGGGGAATACGGATGAACTGTACCTTGCCCAAATCCATCCCACAGGTCAACCCAAGTTTCAAAAGATCCTAACGCTGGAGAAAATGGGGCATGACTTGCCCGTTGGTCCATATATGTCTAACAACTGGAATCCGTATCGGTCACTATGCATGTTCCATGGAAACTGGAATACAGATGTGATCCTTGACATGAAGTCCGACACCATACATTTCACCTACCTTCGAACCAACCCCGACACATTGCAGTATCTTAGACCAGAAGTTTGGCCAAAGGTATTGAACTATCTGTCTGACAACATCGGGAAGGTGACGATGGACGATGTGGCACAATTTGAGAAGCAAGTTGGTGGAAAGTCCGGGAAGGGAGTCAGGGCAAGCTTCATGAACCACTACTTCCCACAATCTGGAGACAGTCTTTACGAACTAATCACCTATTACCATGCAATAGATGAAAACGATTCATTCGAAGTCGAATATTGCCGTCATAAGGAAACGAATGTTGCAGCTGCAGTTTCCATCGAGTTCGAAAAAACACGATACTACCAGGGGGAAAACAGACTATTTGATGACTCAAGAACGATCACTAAAGAAACACTGCCAGAATTCATGGAGCAGTATCTTGCTTCCCCTCCCGACTCTATTGATATAAAAAACGAAAATTTTCCAGAAAGGTATTGGCATAGGAATGGGCACACCTATTTTCTCCATGATGACCGTATCACCATCTACTGATTCCTACAATTAGATAATATAGACAAAACGTATGGTACCGATTGGTTTTCCCGCATGATAAAGGATCAGGAAAGCGGGTATGAACGTATCGGTTACTACCATATACTCGATGCTCACGACACCTTCTGGGTCGGCTATTGTTATAACCAACAGACACAAGTGCTGACTTCCCTGTTTGTCGAATTCTGCAGCACCAGGTATATGGATGGTAACAAAGGCGAAAAGAGACTCGATTTCAACGCTTTGGACTCCATCATTATAGGGACACTCTCCGTTCCAGAAGATTCGGTCGGCAAATGGATCAAGAACGGCAATACCTACCAACTGGATGACTCCTATGAGATCCGATTGTTAATCAGGTAACCCATACCCCATTGAATCATATATCCAAAAATACGCAAATGTGAAGAAAAAAGCGCTTCCATTTGGGAAGCGCCTTATCGGATTCTGATCACTCAAAATTATACCACACCCTGCGCCATCATGGCGCGAGCGACCTTCATGAAGCCAGCGACATTGGCACCCTTGACGTAGTTGACGTAGCCGTCGGGCTGTTTGCCATACTTGATGCACTGCTCGTGGATGCCGTGCATGATTTCGTGGAGTCGCTTATCGACATCGGCAGCACTCCAGCTGAGGTGAGCAGCATTCTGGCTCATCTCAAGACCTGAGGTGGCTACGCCGCCTGCATTGACAGCCTTGCCGGGAGCGTAGAGCATCTTCTTCTCGATGAAGAGGTCGATGGCTTCGGGGGTACATCCCATGTTGGAGATTTCGGCCACGCACTGTACACCATTAGCGATGAGCTGGGCGGCATCGTCACCATTGAGTTCGTTTTGGGTAGCGCAGGTGAGCGCGATGTCGCACTTGCGTTCCCATGGACGCTTGTCGGGATAGAAGGTAGCCTCGGGGAACTCGTCGGCATAAGGCGCAACGATGTCGTTGCCCGATGCACGGAGTTCGAGCATGTAGTCGATCTTCTCGCCGCTGATGCCTTCGGGATCATAGACATATCCATCAGGACCCGAAATGGTGATGACCTTGGCGCCAAGTTGTGTGGCCTTGGTGGCTGCACCCCATGCTACGTTGCCGAAGCCTGAGATGGCGACGGTCTTGCCCTTGATGTCGATGCCTGCATCCTGCAGCATCTCATGAACGAAATAGAGTCCGCCGAAGCCGGTAGCCTCTGGACGAACCAATGAACCACCATATTCGAGACCCTTGCCGGTGAGCACACCGCTGAAGTCGCGTGTTATGCGCTTGTATTGTCCGAAGAGGTAGCCGATTTCGCGTGCGCCAACACCGATATCACCTGCGGGAACGTCAATCTCGGGACCTACATAACGATAGAGTTCGGTCATAAATGACTGGCAGAAACGCATGATTTCGGCCTCGCTCTTGCCACGGGGCGAGAAGTCAGAGCCTCCCTTGCCACCACCCATGGGGAGTGTGGTGAGTGAGTTCTTGAACGTCTGTTCGAAACCGAGGAACTTGAGGATCGAGAGGTTAACCGATGCGTGGAAGCGGAGACCTCCCTTGTATGGGCCGATGGCTGAATTGAACTGCACACGATAACCGAGGTTCACTTGCGTCTTGCCGCGATCATCTACCCAAGGTACACGGAAGATGATGATGCGTTCGGGCTCGACGAGGCGTTCAAGCAGCGATGCACGCTCGAATTCGGGGTGCTGGTCATAAACGTCTTTGATTGAAATCAGAACTTCACGAACGGCCTGAAGGAATTCCTTTTCACCTGGATGCTTTTTCTCCAGATTGGCCATAAATTGATCAATGTTTAACATAGCGAATGTTGATTTGGTTAAATCTTTGATGAATTGTATCTGTCATTTTGATAGCAAACCGCGTGGGTAATGGGTGTATCTCATGGGCGCGGCTAACAATTTGCTGCTGCAAATATGGTAAAACTTCCCGATAATTCCAAATATTTTACAAAAAATCTTTGATTTTCGCACAAAAAACCTAAAAAATATGTTTTATAATATTTTTTCTTCGCATTCCATGCCGTTCAAATCGGATTCTTAATAGATTCTTAACCTGAAAATTTGGAATTGTTGAAAATATGATGTATCTTTGCGGCCGAAAAAAGAAAAATAGAATGGATAAACGCAAGAAATACCTCGAAATGGCTCTTTCGGTCGATGATCCTGCCGTCATCGCGGGTAAGGGACAAAACAAGATACCCGACCCCGAGAAAGAACCCCTGTGGAAGCGCTACCTCGAGAAGTTCAAGGACCCTCTCATTATCATTCTGCTTGTTGCGCTCTTTCTCTCGTGCTTCGTATCTGGTTACGAAATAATGACAACTGGCAATTGGCGTCTGTTGTTCGAACCCGTGGGAGTGCTGTTTGCCATCCTGCTTTCGACGGGCGTGGGTTTCGTCTTCGAAGTGAAGGCCGACCACGAGTTCGATGTGCTTAATCAAGTGAAGGATACCCAACCTGTGAAAGTACTGCGCCGTCCCTGGAGGGATGCACACCCTCAGATGTACAGCATCCCGAAGATGGATGTGGTGGTAGGTGATGTGGTCCGCATCGAAAGCGGAGACCAACTTCCTGCCGATGGTCTGCTTGTGGTTGCCAATGCGCTTAGAGTGGACGAATCAATCTTCACCGGCGAACCTTATCAGGATAAGTTCACACCCGACCAGAAGGACTATCACAAATACTCCGAGTCGGCCTATCCTGCCGATCGTGTGCTGCGCGGAAGCACAGTTATCGAGGGCAATGGTGTCTATGTGGTTGACAAGACGGCTGTGGATAGCGAAGAGGGACGTGGCGTGGCGTTGACGCGTGAAGGTTCGGAAGTGAAGACACCGCTTAGTCGTCAGTTGGACCAATTGGGCCGATGGATTTCGTATGCAAGTTTTACCATCGCCCTGTTGATCGTTCTGGGTCGTCTGTTCTACTATTTTGCATTCAGTGACATGCCCGACAAGATGGAGCCGATCGTCATCTTCGGTTTCGTCCTGCAGTCATTGATGCTAGCCATTACGCTGATTGTGGTGGCAGTGCCCGAAGGATTACCGATGAGCATCACCGTGAGCCTTGCATTGAGTATGCGCAAGATGCTGAAAGAGAACAATCTGGTGCGCAAGTTGCATGCTTGCGAGACGATGGGTGCGACAACGGTGATTTGCACCGACAAGACGGGCACATTGACCCAAAACCGTATGTCGGTGGTCGAGCATCGTTTCTTTGGAGACTATGACCGCGAGGAACTTGCCCTTGGCATAAGCGTCAATAGCACAGCAGCGCTCACCGTGGAACGTACTCCTATCGGCAACCCGACGGAAGGTGCCCTGCTGATGTGGCTCGACACGATGGGCTTCGACTACCAGCAGTTGCGCGACAGCGCCAAGGTGGTGGGTCAACAGCCTTTTTCGACGCAAACAAAATACATGCTCACCCGTGTCGAAAAAACAGACGGTACGGTTGTGAAGTACGTCAAGGGTGCTCCCGAACTGCTGCTCGACCGATGTGAAGAGATAGCAGGCGGTGTGACCAAACACGAGGTGGAAGAACTCCTTGCTTCCTATCAGCAGCGAGCCATGCGAACGCTGGGCTTTGCAATGCAGCAGGGCGAGGGACCGCATGTCTTCCTCGGTGTAGTGGGCATTGCCGACCCCATTCGTCCCGATGTGGCCCAAGCCATCCACCAGTGCAAGGATGTCGCTGGCGTAAAGGTGATTATCGTAACAGGTGACACCGTAGGCACTGCCAACGAGATTGGGCGTGAGATAGGATTGCTGAAGGAAGGCGAGCTGGACAAGACCTTGCAAGGCCCCGACTTCGCCACCCGTTCGGACAAGGATTTGCGCGAACTGCTTCGTGATTACCGTATTCGCATCATTGCACGTGCCCGTCCCGAGGATAAGGCACGCTTGGTGACACTGCTGCAGCAGAACCACGAGGTAGTGGCTGTGACAGGCGACGGCACAAATGATGCTCCTGCACTGGCAAAAGCACAGGTGGGATTGTCAATGGGCTCTGGCACATCGCGTGCCAAGGAAGCTTCGGACATCACTATTATCGACGACTCGTTCGCGTCAATCAACAAGGCCATTCTTTGGGGACGCAGTATCTATTGGAATATCCGACGATTCATTATCTTCCAGATGACCATCAACGTGTGTGCGTGTCTGGTGGTGCTGTTGGGTGCCATCACGGGTCTCGATTCGCCCTTGAATGTGACACAGATGCTGTGGGTCAACCTTATCATGGACACGTTTGCCGCAGGCGCCCTGTCGTCACTTCCTGCCGACCCGAGGGTGCTGCACGACAAGCCGCGTTCGCCCAAGGCGCATATCGTCAATCATCAGATGGGCTGGCGCATCGCCCTTTGGGGATTGGGCTTCTTCGTGGTGATGGTGGGCATCTGGCAATTGCTCTACCATACGGATGTTGACGAAGTGTCCGACCTCTTCAACGTGGATGCGCTGAAGAAGTACTTTACGGGCTACTTTGAAAGACACCCAGGCAAGCCTTTCCTATCGGCCTACGAGCATGGCATCTACTTCACTTTCTTTGTGGTGCTGCAATTGTGGAACCTGTTCAACGTGCGCTATTACCGCACCGATAGCAGTATGTTGCTCGAGATACGTCATTTCTTTACCGACCGAGAGCGCTTCAAGCAGTCCTTTAGTTCGGGCTTTGTCCTGGTGGCAGCAATAATATTAGTCGGGCAGTTCGTCATTGTCGATCTGCTGCCCGACTTCTTCGAAGTTGATAGGCTAAGTCTTAAGGATTGGGGATTGATCCTGCTGGTGACCTCTCCCGTCTTTATCGTTCCCGAATTATCTCGGTCAATTCGTTTGTTCGTGCGTCATTCGAAGCATTGACATCAGCGACAAGCAGCGGTACTGAGGCCTCGGTTGCGGAGCAATGCCTCAATGCCGGGTTTGCGACCGCGGAAGTTGATGTACATCTTCAGGCCTGAGTCGATGCCGCCAGGTTCAAGACAGGTCTTGCGATAGTGCAGGGCAAGGTCGGAGTTGAAGATGTCGCCAGTCTCCTTGAAGGCTTCGAAGGCATCGCAGTCGAGCACTTCCGACCAAAGATAACTATAATATCCGGCAGTATATCCTCCTCCCATGGTGTGGCTGAAGTTGGTCACACGATAGCGGGGGAGGATTTGTCGTGGTATGCCGCGTTCCTGCAGTTTCCTGGTCTCGAATTCGATGACGTCGAGGTCCTCGGGTACTTCGGTCAGCGTGTGCAGATCCATATCGACGAGCGAGGCGGCAAGATACTCCACGGTGGCAAAGCCCTGTCCGTACTTGCTGCTTTCGTCAAGTTTCTTGACAAGGTCCATGGGGATGACTTCGCCCGTCTTGTAGTGCTTGGCATAGACCTTGAGCACTTCGGGTTCGGTGGCCCAATGCTCGTTGAGCTGGGACGGCAGTTCGACGTAGTCCGACTCCACATCGTAGGTGGCATTGTAGTGCACGTCGTGGAGCATGAAGTGCATGGCGTGACCGAACTCGTGGAACATGGTAGTTACGTTGTCGATGCTCTGCAAGGCGGCACCTTCGGCATTCGGACGCGTCATATTGCAGACATTGATGGTGATGGGAATCTGTCGCACTTCGTTGCCCAGTGAATCCTGCACGTAGGATTGTGGACGCAGGTCGGTCATCCAGGCACCAGCACCCTTTCCGTCGCGTGGGAAATAGTCGTTGTAGAAGATGGCGACCAGTTTCTTGTCGCGGTCATAGACCTCCCATGTCTGTGTCTCCTTGCTGTAGGTGGGCACCTGGCCGGTGATTTCCTTGAAGGTAAGTCCGTGCAGTTTTTCGGCAACATAGAAGATACCTTTGAGGACGTTGTTGATCTCGAAATATTCGGCAATCTTTTCTTCGTCGATGGCATATTTGGCTGCCTTGGCGCGGCTGGAATAGAACATGTAGTCCCAGCCCTCCGGCTCGCAGGTCAATCCGTCTTTTTTCATCTCGACGCGGATGTCGGCAAGTTCCTGGTTGGCCTTTTCGACTGCAGGTCCCCAGACGGCGTTGAGCAGGTCATAGACATTTTCCTCGTTTTCGGCCATACGGTATTTCAGTATCTGTTCGGCGCAGTTCTTGTAGCCGAGCAGTTGGGCGCGTTCGAGGCGCAGCTTGACGAGTTCGGCGCAGATGGCCTTGTTATCCCATTCGTTGCCCTGGTTGCCACGGTTGTAATATGCATCGTACACCTTGTGGCGCAGTTCACGGTTGGTGCAATATTGGAGCACGGGATTGCACGATGGGCGCTGCATGTTGAACATGTACTTGCCCTCTTGTCCCTGTTGCCTGGCCATGTCGGCGGCACGTTGGATGTTTGCCTCGGGAAGTCCATCGAGTTCTTCCTTCGAATCGACGGTCACGTAGGTGTTGTTGGTCTCGTGCAGCAGGTTCTGGCTGAACTTGGTCTGGAGTGCACTGATGCGGGCATTGAGTTCGCGCAGTTGTGCCTTCTGCTCTTCGCCGAGTTCGGCACCACGTTTGGCAAATGCCTCGTAGGTCTTTCGGAGCACCGACATCTCTTCGTGGTTCAGGATTTCCTTCTCGGCCTCCGGTTGCTCGATGCCCATCTTGTAGTGCTTGTCATAGACGGTCTTTACGCGGTCGAAAAGTTGTGGGTTGAGGTAGATGCCGTCGTTGTGGGCGGTTAAGGCTGGCGAATATTTGGTCTGCAATGCCTCAAGTTCCGGGGTGGAGTTGCTTGACGTCAGGTCTTCGAAGATCAGAACCGACTTGCTGAGCAGTTGGCCGCTCTGGTCGAGGGCAGCGATGGTGTTGCGGAACGTTGGCTCCTCTGGGTTTTCACAGATGTCTTTTACCTCGCGCTTTTGCTCCTCCATGCCTAGTTCGATGGCCTCGCTGAAGTGTTCGGGTGTGATGCGGTCGTAGTCGATGATGCCATATTTGGCGGTGGGTTCTTCAAGAAGCGGATTGCCGCTTCCTCGCTTCTCTCCTGTGGTTGAACAGGAGACTGTGATTGCACTGATTAGTGCCATGATGCTTAGTGATTTAGTTTTCATTCTTTTTGAGGATTGATGGGTACAAAAGTACTCATTTTTTGTATAATGGCCAAAAAAGAGCCGACAAAAGTGAGAAAATAGTGTGAAAATAAGCCGAAAAATTGGACTTGTTAAAAAAAAACTGTATATTTGCGCCGTTATACCATATATATTTATACGCATGAAATACGAAGTTATCCTTCTCTCCTTGGTCGGAGTGCTTGGTTTCACAGCCTGCGAGCAGGAGGAACCTGTGGCCGTGAACAAGTTGATTCTGCATTACAGTCGTCCCGCGCAGTACTTCGAGGAAAGCCTGCCTATCGGCAACGGACAACTCGGAGCGCTGGTCTATGGCGGCGTGACTGAGGAACGCCTTTCGCTCAACGATATCACGCTGTGGACGGGTGAACCCGACCTCGTCCCCTGGACACCCAATGCCTACAAGAATCTGCCGAAAGTACGCGCCTTGCTCGACAATGAAGACTATCGTGGGGCAGAGCGGGAGAACATGAAGATCGAGGGTCACAACAGCGAAATCTATCAACCGCTAGGTTCACTGCTTATCACCGATCTGAAGGCCGCCGGCGAACCTGTATCCTATTCCCGTTCGCTCGACTTGACCAAGGCGACTGCATATGTCACCTACGAGATGCCCGATGGCAGTCGCATCGAGCACGAGAGTTTTGCGTCTGCTCCCGATTCGGTCATCGTGGTTCGACTGAAGTCGTACAATACATCCTTGAACCAGCGTATTCGTCTGACTTGCCCCCAGCCGGGCAGTGTGATTACTGTGCAACCCGACAAACTCTTCACCGAAGGATATGTGGCCTATAGCACCAAACCCGAGAAGGGCAAGGACGAGTGGTTCCATTACGATGCGAACCGTGGTATCCATTTCCGCACAGAACTGCGCATTCAGGCACCCGAGGGTTGCGTCAAGGTGGAGGGTGACACTGCCCTTGTGATCAGTGGTTGCGACGAGGCTGTTCTTTTGCTCACCAATGTGACCAGTTACAATGGTCCTTACAAGAACCCCGTCACCGAAGGCCGCGACTACCGCTCGGCAGTGGCCCAGCGTCTCGCCGAAGCCGTGAAGAAGGACTACTCAACCTTGCAGTCGCGTCATCTTGAGGACTTTCAGCGCCTCTTCTGCCGCGTGAGTCTTGACCTGGGACAGACGTCCGATTCCATCCTGGCGCTCGATACCGATCAGCAGTTGCTTCTCAACGACGACCCGGACTATTTCAACCCCGATCTTGAGGAACTTTATTTCCAATACGGACGCTACTTACTCATTTCGTCGAGCCGTACCGAGGGTGTGCCTGCTAACTTGCAGGGCCTTTGGAACGAACGTATGACACCTCCTTGGAGTTGCAACTATACGGTCAACATCAATGTCGAAGAAAACTATTGGCCTTCGGAGGTCGGTGCCTTGCCCGAGATGCACAACTCCATGCTGACGTGGATCAAGCGTTTGCCCAGGAGTGGTGCCATCACCGCGCAAAACTACTATGGTGCTACCATCACTGAGGAACAGGGTGTGCCTACATGGCTCGTCTGTCACAACAGCGACATCTGGTGTATGACCAATCCAGTAGGTTATCGCAACGAAAGCCCGATGTGGTGCTGCTGGCCCATTGGTGGCGCTTGGGTATCGACCCACTTGTGGGAACATTATATGTTTACCCAGGACCGTAAGTTCCTGGCTGAGGCATATCCTGTGATGAAGGGTGCTGCCCGCTTCCTGATGCAGTGGTTGGTCGAGAAGGATGGTTATCTGATGACTTCTCCTTCGACGACACCCGAGAACGAATATCGCCTTGCCGATGGTTTCGAAGGTGCCACTTTCTATGGCGGTTCAGCTGATGTGGCCATGATTCGAGAATTGCTCACCGATGTCAGACGTGCTGCCAATGTCCTCTATGGCGAAGCCGTGACCGAGAGTGATGCTGCCTTCCTCGAACAGGTCAACAAGACATTAGAAAAACTTCTTCCATATAAGATTGGTGCCAAGGGCAACCTGCAGGAATGGTACTTCGACTGGGAGGACAAGGATCCGCACCATCGTCATCAGTCGCATCTCTTCGGGCTCTATCCTGGACATCATATCACGGTCGATGGCACTCCTGAACTTGCCCAGGCTTGTGCCAGGACTCTCGAGATCAAGGGAGATAAAACTACAGGTTGGAGCGCAGGCTGGAGAGTCAATCTCTTTGCAAGGCTTCGAGATGCTGGGGGTGCCTACCACATCTTCCGCAAACTGATGACCTTTGTGCATCCTCAGGATTACCGGGGAGAGGATCGTCGTCGCGGAGGTGGCACTTATGCCAATCTCTTCGATGCCCATTCACCATTCCAGATCGATGGCAACTTCGGTGGAACGGCCGGTGTGATGGAGATGCTTGTCCAAAGCCGTTGGATCAGCGATACCGAGAGCGAGGCCATTGTCCTCCCCGCATTGCCCGAGCAGTGGAAACCGTGCGGACATATCAAGGGTGTGCGTCTGCGTGGCGGCTACGAACTTAGTATGGAGTGGAAGGATGGCAAGGTAACAAAGCTCGACGTCACAAGCCATCGCAAGACTCCGGGCAAACTCCATGTGAAGTCGCTCGATGGTCAAACTTGGGAATTCTAACGATTTATAACCATTATAGTCACTATAATTTCTATAGCTACTATAAAAGAAATCCTTATGAAAAAAACATTATTTATAGCCATCCTGGCCACCCTGACTTGGGCAGCACAGGCACAGGACTCCCTTCGCGTCACCATCTTCGGCGACAGTTATTCCACTTTCGAGGGCTGGCTTACCCCCGATACCAATGAACCCTGGTATTGGAGCGCCGACAGTCCTCATCGTCAGAAGGGCAACGACGTGACACGCGTCGAGCAGACCTGGTGGTGGCAGGTCATCGACCAGATGGGCTGGAAGCTCGAAATGAACAACTCTTACAGCGGAGCCACCGTAGGCTATGCAGGCTACAACTACGACAACTACAAGCCTCGCTCGTTCAACACCCGCGTGGAGAATCTCGGCAATCCCGACATCATCCTTTCGTGCTGCATCACCAACGACTCGTGGACGGGCGAACTTGTCGGCGATTACAAGTGGGCCAACTGGACCGATAACGACCTGTGGTTCTTCCGTCCTGCCATGGCACGCCTCTGCAGTGTCATCAAGCAGAACTATCCTATGGCCCGCATCTATTTCATCCTCAACACCGAACTCAAGCCCGAGCATGCTGAGTCGATGCGTGTCATCTGCCGACATTACGGTCTGCCCCTCATCGAACTGCACGACATTGACAAGCAGTGGGGTCATCCCAGCCAGGCAGGCATGAAGGCTATCGCCCAGCAGGTGATGAACTTCGTTAAGAAGGATCTTGAAAAATAATAATAGTTACTATAGTTAATATAGTCACTATAGTCAATATAGCCACTATAATTAATACTCATAAAACTTATGAAAAATATTCTAATTGCATCATTGTCGCTGCTTTCAGTCCTTCTTCTCACTTCATGTGGGGGCAAGGCCGTGAGCCAAAAGGGTCAGCAGGTAACGGTTCGCGTCGAACAGACAGCCGCCGATGGCCCCAAGCTCGTCCGTCTTGAAGTGATGGGCGAGAAGATCATTCGCGTAACGGCTACTGCCGAAAACAAGTTTGCCGATCGTCCTTCTCTCATCATCGTGCCGCAGGACCAGCAGGTCAAGTACGAGACCATCGAGCGTGGCGATACCGTGCAGGTAAAGACCGCCTTCGTTGAGGCCAATGTACTTAAGAGCAACGGACAGGTGTGGTTCACCAACCTCAAGGGTGATGTCATCCTTGCCGAACAGGCCCAGGGCAGCAAGACCTTTGCTCCCTATAGTGCAACGCAGACTGTCTGGACAGCTAATGCCGACGGCCCTGCCGAAGTGCCCAATCCAACCACTTGGAAGGGATGGTCCACTCGCGTTGTCTTCGAAAGCCCTGCCGATGAGGCATTCTATGGCCTCGGTCAACATCAGGCCGACGACTGGAACTACAAGGGCAAGAACGAAGAGCTTTTCCAGTACAACACCAAGGTCTCTGTTCCATTCGTCGTGTCGAGCCGCAACTACGGTGTGCTTGTCGATAGTTATTCGCTGATGCGTTTCGGCAACCCCAAGGACTACAGCCAGCTGCCCGAACTCTTCGACCTCTACGACAAGGAAGGTGTCGCTGGTGCGCTCACTGGCACCTATTCTGCACCGGGCGAGGAGACACTTGTTCGTCGTGAGGATAGCATCTATTTCGAGAACCTTGCTTCGGCCAAGAACCTGCCTAAATACCCGCTCTATAAGGCACAGGTGACCTTCGAGGGCGAGATCGTGCCTCGTGTGACCGGCGAATACAACTTCAGTCATTACTACAGCGGCTATCAGAAGATCTATATCAATGACCGCAACGTCTATACCGAGGATGTGCAGGGCACAGGTGTCGAGGGCGACCAGACCATCTGGCGCACCGCTTGGAACCCCAATGCCCGCAAGTTCGCCGTCAATATGGAGGCAGGCAAGCGCTACAAGTTCCGTCTCGAATGGGCACCCGATGGTGGTGAAGCCTATTGCGGACTGCGAGCCTTGGCTCCCGTTCTTCCCGAAGAGCAGGCCAAGCTGAGCTTCTGGAGCGAAATGGTGCAGCAGCTCGACTACTACTTCATCGCAGGCGACAACAGCGATGAGGTTGTCAAGGGTTACCGCACACTCACCGGCAAGGCTCAGATTATGCCGAAGTGGCTCTTCGGCTTCTGGCAGAGCCGCGAGCGCTACAAGAGTCAGCGCGAGATTCTCGATGCCCTCAAGGGCTTCCGCGACCGTAAGCTGCCTATCGACAACATCGTTATGGACTGGAACTACTGGAGTCCCGACTCTTGGGGTGCATTCACCTTCGACACCCTTCGTTTCAACGACCCCAAGGGCATGATCGATACCATCCATGCTCAGCACGCCAAGATCATGATCTCCTGCTGGCCCAAGTACTACCTCACCACCGACAATATGAAGGAACTCGACCAGATGGGCAAGATCTACCAGCAGAGCATCAAGGACTCGCTCTACGACTGGCTCGGCTTCAAATATGCCTTCTACGATGCCTACGACCTCGATGCACGCAAGGTGTTCTGGCGTCAGCTCTACGAGAAACTCGGCGTCATCGGTATGGATGCCTGGTGGATGGATGCCTCTGAGCCTAATGTGCGCGACTGCACCGACCTGCCTTATCGCAAACTGCTCTGCGGACCCACTGCCCTTGGTTCGAGCGACGAATATTTCAACGCATATTCAATTGTCAATGCCGAGGCCATCTACGACGGTCAGCGTGGCTATGAGACGGCTGTCGAGCGTCAGGGCATCAAGGCCGACGATTCGCAGGCTCTCCAGAAGCAGGCCAAGTGGAACCAGTACGGCTTTGGCAACGACGCTGCATTCTCACCCGACAATCAGCGTGTCTTCCTCCTCACGCGTAACGGCTTCGCTGCCGAGCAGCGATTCTCTACTGCCACTTGGTCGGGCGACATCGGCACCCGCTGGGAGGACATGAAGACGCAGATTACCGCAGGTCTCAACTTCTCCATCTCGGGCATTCCTTATTGGAGCCAGGACATCGGCGGTTTCTCGGTTGAGAAGCGTTACGAGGCAGCACAGCACTTCTTTGATGCTACTGGACGCGAAAACGAGGACATGCGCGACTGGCGCGAACTCAATGTGCGCTGGCACGAGTGGGGTGTTTTCACACCCATGTACCGCGTACACGGCCAGTTCCCGTTCCGCGAACCTTGGAACATCGCTCCCGAGTCGCATCCCGCATACAAGGTCATCCGTTCCTGCATTGAGTTCCGCTATCGAATGATGCCCTATATATACTCGTTGGCAGGCAAGGTTCATTTCGACGACTACACTATGCTGCGTCCCCTCGTGATGGACTTCGGCTACGACCCCAAGGTGCTCGACCTGGGCTATCAGTTCATGTTCGGTCCCTCGTTCATGGTTTGCCCTGTCTATCAGTACAAGGCACGCCAGCGTGACGTCTATTTCCCCGAAGGCCGCATCTGGTACAACTTCTATGATGGTCGCATCGCCTCCGAAGGTGGCGAGACCCGCATCTGTGCCGCTCCCTACGAGCAGATACCCGTCTTTGTGCCCAGTGGCTCCATCATCCCCTTCGGTCCCGCTTTGCAGTATAGCGACGAGAAACCTGCTGGAACCATCCGTCTCTACCTCTATGAGGGTCAGGACGGCGAATTCACCCTCTACGAGGACGAAGGTACCAACTATGGCTATGAGGCTGGACGTTTCGCCAACATTCACTTCAGCTATAACGAGGCTCAGAAGGAACTCACCATCTCCGACCGCGAAGGCGAGTTCCCTGGCATGCTTCAGAAGCGCACCTTCATCGTCGTGCCTGTCGGAGCCAAACACATCCAGGGCTACGATCCCGAAGCCAAGGGCATCGAAGTGCAGTACGATGGCAAGGCTCAAGTCGTGAAGCTTTAACTCCCCATTCATTTTGTTTTAGTTGGCAGCCAACCTTGGCTGCCAAACATAACCTATCCTAACCCCATATGTACTCTCGTCTTACATTACCCATCCTCCTGGCCACATTAGCTACTACTGCTATGGCTCAGCAGGTGGTGATTGATCCCTATGAGGCCCAATCCACCCTTTTTATACCCACCTATTCCCTCAGTACCCAACCCATCGAGCAGCGCATCAAGGATGCACTCAGCCAGATGACGCTGGCCGAGAAGGTTCGTCTGTGCTATGCTCAGTCGAAGTTCTCTACCCCAGGTGTGCCACGTCTTGGCATCCCCGAGGTGCGCTACAGCGACGGACCCCATGGTGTGCGTGCCGAAATCAATTGGAACGATTGGGGCTATGCGGGATGGAACAACGACTCCATCACCGCCTATCCTGCGCTCACTTGCCTTGCCGCCACCTGGAATCGTGACCTCGCCTTCTCCTACGGCTTCAATGTAGGACAAGAGGCGCGCTATCGCCGCAAGAATGTCCTGCTTGGTCCTGGTGTGAACATCTATCGTACGCCGCTCAATGGCCGCAACTTCGAGTATATGGGCGAAGACCCCTGTCTCGCTTCGAAGATGGTGGTACCCTACATCGATGGCATTCAGCGAAACGGCGTAGCTGCCTGTGTCAAGCATTATGTCCTCAACGATCAGGAGGAGTTCCGCGGCCATGTCGATGTCAAGGTGTCCGACCGAGCCCTTCACGAGATCTACCTGCCACCTTTCAAGGCTGCCGTCGAGAAAGGCAAGGTGTGGAGCATTATGGGCTCTTACAACCAGTATCTCGACCAGCATGCTTCGCACAACGAGGTGCTCATCGATGATATATTGAAAGGTGATTGGAACTTCGATGGCGTGGTCATTACCGACTGGGGTGCTGCTCACAATACCGACGAAGCTATCTTCAACGGCCTCGATGTCGAGATGGGAACCTATACCAATGGTCTTACATCTGAGGCTGGTGATTTCGGCTATGACGACTATTACCTGGGCCGAGCTTACTATGAGAAGTGTCTGCGTGGCGAAGTGCCCGACTCGATCATCAACGACAAGGCTGCTCGCATTCTTCGTTTGATATTCCGCACCGAGGCCAGCGCTGTCACCGCCTATCCCAATGGACGTGTTGCCAGCGACACGCAACTTGCCGCTGCCCGTCGCATTGCCGACGAAGGCATCGTCCTCCTCAAGAACTCCGCTCCTGCTGGAGCGGGTAAGGGCGAGACTTCCCTGCTGCCTCTTCGTCCCGAGCGCTATCGTCGCATCCTTGTCGTGGGTGAGAATGCTACACGCAGCCTCTGTATGGGTGGAGGTTCATCGGAACTCAAGACCAAGGTAGAGATTTCGCCCCTGCAGGGCATCCGTGATCGTTTTGGCGACAAGGTCACCATCGACTATGCCGAAGGCTATCGTTCGGGAGGTGCCTTCTATGGTCGTATCGAACCCATTGACGATAGCGTTTATGCCGAGTTGCGCGCCGAAGCCGTCAAGAAGGCACGCGAGGCCGATCTTGTGATCTTCGTTGGCGGTCTGAACAAGAACCATTTTTCTGACTGCGAGGGCGGCGATCGACTCTCCTACGATCTCGATTTCCATCAGAACGAGCTTATCGATGCGCTTGCTGCTGCCAATCCTCGAATAGTCTGCGTCATCATCTCGGGCAATGCCTTCCGTATGCCGTGGCTCAGCCGTGTGCCTGCGCTCCTTCAGAGCTGGTATCTCGGCTCGATGGCGGGGGCTGCTTTGGCCGACATCCTTTCGGGCGATGTGTGTCCGTCGGGCAAGACCATCTTCACCTATCCAGCCTCGCTTGCCGACTGTCCTGCCCATCAGCTGGGCCGTGTCAGCTATCCTGGTGTCAGTCCCGATGAGGTGCCTGCCGCCTGGCGCTACCAACCCAACAAGAATCCACGTTCGGCCGATCTGCTTGCCATCGCTTCCAAGAGCCCTACGGCCCTGCGCGATGCCGCTCGTAACTTTGATCCATCGCTCAAGACGCTCAACACATCCATCGATCCCTCCTCCCATCGTGGTGCAGGCGACGAAGTGGAAGTCTATGCTGAGGACATCCTTGTAGGTTACCGCTGGTACGACTATCACAAGCTCAATGGTGTGGGAACCTCGAGCGTTGTCTTCCCCTTCGGCTATGGTTTGAGCTACACGAAGTTCGCTTATGGCATACCCACCATCTATGCGGGCACCGTCAGTGTCGAAATCACCAATGTCGGCAAGGTCGAAGGCCAGGAGGTGGTGCAGTTCTATGTCTCCGATAACAAGAGCTCCGTCGTTCGTCCCAAGAAGGAATTGAAGCACTTCGAGAAGGTCAACCTCAAGCCTGGTGAGCGCAAGGTAGTGAGCTACGTCATTCAGAACGATGACCTCTGCTATTACGATGAAGTGAAAGGCCGCTGGCTTTACGAACCTGGCGACTTCACCGTCTTTGTCGGCTCCTCTTCGGTCGATATCCGTGGCAAGGTCGATATCACCCGCTGATGATTATCTGACATCGTTTTTCTTATGATGATAGATTTCCTTAACAGGAGGAGCCGATTCTCGATTCTCATCATGCTCCTCCTGTCTTTTTTAACATCATGCAGTCGTGGCAATCGTGAGGTAGCTGCCTCTCTCGACCGCATCGAGCAAGTCGTTGAGCAGCATCCCGATTCTGCCCTCATCGAACTTGTTCGCCTCGACAGTCTCCTTGATGCAGGTGCAGTGCACATAGAAGGCGACCGTCAGATGGCGCGTTATGCTCTGCTCAAGACGCAGACCCACGACAAGAACTGGATTGACGACACCAGCGACAGTCTCATCCTTCGTGCCGTCCGCTACTATGACGAACATGGAAGTGACCACGAACGGTTGCTAGCGCATTTTTACCATGGAAGCATTCAACGAAATAATAATGACTATGCGCTTGCCTTTACATCCTTTTACAAAGCTGCAGATTTAGCTTATGAGCCATCAGATAAGACGTGGCAAGGTATGGCATACTTAAATCTTTCTCTGATATGCCGTATGCTCGGCAGCGTTGATGCCATTTCCTATGCCGATTCTGCATATCATTGTTTCTCGGTAGCTGGAGCTTCTCATCGCATGGAACAGGCTTTGGTGTATAAGGGTATAGCGCTAAGTTATTATAAGCAGAATGATGAGGCCAGAAGACTTTTTGAAGACGTTCTTTCTCATTCTTGCAATCCAATCACTACGAATGAGTGCATCCGCCAGTATATTGACCTTTGTGTGAATATGGGGGATTTCGAAAAGGGAAACGAGCTTTTTGACCGACTCTCACCACCATTCTCATTCTTAGACTACTCCAATCGTGTTTATGTAGATATCAATCGAAAAGATATTGATCGTGCAAGACAAGACCTGCTTTTTGCCAAGGAGTTGATTCAAGATGCCCGAGATTCCGTTTTCTATTTAGCTGCAATGCGCAATGTTTGTTATCAAACGTCAGACTACAGAGGTGCATACGATGCGCTTGCTCGTAAATCCTTTCTTCAGGACTCCCTTGTACGTGCTATGTCATCTCATTCTGTTGCATCAGTTCAGAAAGAATTGCTTTATCAGCAAAACTTACACATTCAATATGTATCAGCTCAGCAACAGAAACAATGGGTATTGGTGTCTATCCTTATTCTTATGATTGTGGCTTGGGGTATTTCGTACGTTATTCAGAAGCGAAAAGAGCACAAACAAGAGATTGATGCCTATGTTGTTAGTGTATCAATTCTTCAGCAGACGCTTTTCGACCGCGATAGCGATATTTCTGCTCTTCATCAATATATTGAGAGTCGTCAATCAGCCCATCTTTTTCGGGAAGAAGCCCTTCAAATCCAGGTCAGAAACCTTTTTTCCAAAAGTTTTCGAGATTTGAACATCCTTTGTACTTCGTATTTCAATAATAAGGGGAGAGTGGACGAGCAGCAAATAATTTATGAGAATGTTCTGAAGCTTATCAAGGGATTTGCCTCTCCTGTTCAGCAGAAAGAACTTGAGCACATCATTGACCAACATTTTAATAATGTAATGCAGAAAGCTAGGTCATTGGACATCGGACTTTCAGACGAAGATTTTCTATTGTATCGATTAAAAGTCGCTGGATTCAGCTATCGATCCATTGGTTTGTTAATGAAGCAGGAAAACCCCGATACGATTAAGAAACGAGTGCAGCGGCTGAAAGCTAAGATTCTCCAATCGGGCTCTCCTTTTAGTGTCGAAATAGCCTCACTTTTGTAGTCTGTCCCCCTATTAACAATTGAAGCTCACTGATTTTTTCAGTGAGCTTCATTTTTATTACTTAATTTTTAGGGAATTACTTTGAATAAATTAAATAATAATTATTTGATGATGTCCCCCAATTATTTAGGAAAAAATCTATAACTTTGCAGTGCTAAAATCAAAATGTTTCAAACTAATTAATTGTAACCTTTCATTATGAGAAATCATCTTTTTTTTACTTACAGCGATTATGTTTGCTCTTAGTGGAGCTGCCTCTCTTTATGCCGAAGAGGACAATATTCCTAAAGAAGTCCCCCTTGCCAGCAATCCTACAAAAGAAGGTGTTTTCCGTTCACCAGGCATTGCTGCCATCACTTGTTACTTTTTAGAAGGCGAACTGACCTTTACCTTTTCAGCCCCTCTTGGCATAGTAGAGTGCGAGGTTGTACGAGTTTCAGACAACGAAGTTTTCGATGCCATGTTCTACGCAGTCAGCGGAGGTTCCGATAGCCTCTATGTCTCCACTGATGCTGATGACTATGAGATCACCCTCACGTGCGCGGACGGTACGGTATATTATGGTGAATATAGTATAGAATAGACATTCTTGTTCTCGAAATATGTCAGCCCTCCTACTCTTCCTTTTTCAACAGGGAATGATTGTTTTTTTTTACATCATCCATTATAAAATAATAAACAAATTGCCGATAATGAAAACGTTTTTTATTTGTAGTCCAATGTTATTAGCTGTTAGTTGTGCTTTTTTTAGTTGTGATAGTAATGAGGTCATTCAGGTTGAGTCACTACCATCCACCGATAAAGAAGCAGCACGTGTCTCGACATTCTGTACCTCAATAGAATCCAAAGGGAAGTACTGTGTTGAATTAGAAGATGCCAAGCAATTCGCCATGGTATTGCGTCCTGGAAAAGAATTTTCCATAGAGCCATACGTCGTTGAAGAGGATACACTATTATACCTAATTAATTATGAAGAAGGTTGGATAATCATAGCAGGAGACAAACGAATAAATCCAACCGTAGCAGAATCTGATACTGGCAATATTTCTTTGAAATCAAACAATGTTAATCTAAGGACATGGATTGACAGTTATGCAGATGAGATTCGTGTGCTAATGTATTGCTGTGAAAATGGTGATAATGAATTCACTAAACTTTGGTCCAATATTATAAGAAATAAGTCTAAAACCGACCCTCAAACTCGTGGATCGGTTGAATACAAGTGGGCTGTGGTTTCATATACATATCTGGAATCTGAATCCAATAATCCTTTGATATCCCATTTGGTTTCAACAAAATGGGGGCAGGGTTTGTTTTGGAATGTAAAACTTCCAATAGACACAAACAACAATGAAAAATGCCCGATTGGTTGTGTCGCAGTAGCTCTTTCTCAAATAGTTTACTATATGCATTACTATTTGGGCAAACCTTCGGGCCTCTATCACAATATATCTATTGATTCAACGTCGATTTCTGGCCCAACTACTAACATCGGATTCTCCAGGTCAAACTACGTTTCCAATTCTACCCATTGGGATGATATGTCACTTGAACGGTTTGGCGTTGGTAATGAGGCTTACGTAGGAGACCTGATGTTAGATATGGGAAATCGACTTGGCATGAGTTATTCAGGATCTGGCAGTAGTTCGCATATATCAGCCACAGCTTTGTCATATTTCAATCTCGCTTATTCCCAATCCACATATAATTATCAAACTGTCAGGAATGATTTGTTTAATTCCAAGCCGGTAAATATCACAGCTTCCTATAGAGAAAACGGAAGCAATGAGAGAATAGGCCATTCTTGGATAATCGATGGGATCGGTGAAAAAGTTCGTCATTATGTAGTCGAAAAACATTTTGAATACACCGAGAATTGGATGCATGAGTCCGAATATTATAATACATTCGATGAATTAAGATGGCATTACCACATTAATAGTGAATACGATATTGTTGAGGAAGATGGCGGCACCTATACTACTGAATATCTTCTAATGAATTGGGGATATGATGGGGCTTATAACGAGGGATATTACACTACTTATCCATCTTCTGTCTGGACAGTTGATGGAAAAAATTACAGTTATGACAAAACAATCAATTATAACTTTAGGTAGGTTTGTGACCTTTTCAATTATCTTCATGGCCATAACTTCATGCGGAAACAGCGAAGATGTGATGGTGCAGGGTAATTATGGTCCGTCATTATACTTTGCACACAGGCCACCAGAACAAATAATCATCAAGGATGATCATTATTTGCCGATTTCCGCAGATCTTTTTTGTGCTGACCTCCATTTATTTGTAACCAGTGAATTCCGCAAAGAGTTTGCAGGTTCCAGTTTAGTGCCTTATCGCATAGAGGGTGACGAGTGGATAGAGCAGCAAATTAGAGATTATCTTGATCCAACTGGTGAAAAATACAACGGTAGTATGCCTATTTTTATCGAATATACGACTGAAGGCTGCAAAAGGATTCGCATCACCATTCATGACAAGGATGAAAAACTCCTTTCGGACATTACGGATCAGGCCTGTTTCTATTATGTCGGGTACACAGATGAGGGGAAAGAACTCAATCTATTGATCAACACATCGAAGAAACTGTTGGGGAATATTCCTATCGGAATGACCATACAGGAGTATCTTGCGCAAAAACCGATGGTATTCACGGAAGCGCGCTTCATTTTCCCAGAAGTAGAAAAGGATGCACTTGAGAATGGAAACTACCTGAGAGTCGAGATTGAGTTGGATGGTGGAAAAATAATAACGGCAGATCAAAGGCAATATTGGTATAATGCAGGCTGAGCTGATGCTTGCACTCTGTCCATATCTTTTGAAGCATTGATCAAAAATAAAGAGAATAAAAGATATTAAATATGAAACACAGAATTATACATTCCTTGCTGGCAATGTTATTATTTGGTTCGCCAGAAGTTTCCATTTCACAGTCCAATATGCCGGGAATGAGTCCAAATGTTGAGTTCCCCAGTTTGAATAAGGACCCTCAAACTCCGACGGCTGCATCAATTGCCAGATTCGGAGATTTCCCGGTTTCCTATTTTTCAGGCCGACCCGATATCAGCATCCCGATCTGTAATCTGACTTGCCGGAATCTCAGCCTGCCTGTTGCCCTGACCTACGAGCCGAGCGGTGTCATGGTGAATAATCTGCCAGGATGGGCAGGACAGAACTGGACCCTTGACGCTGGAGGACTAATAACAAGGAAGAGCAATGGCAAATTGGATGAAAGAATATCGTCTGAAGTTCCTTACTTCAAAAGTTATTTCCGTAATCCAGGGATGTTCCTGTATTGTTTGAATCAGGGAGATAATTACAGGAAGTTAAAGGACAGCCTCTTTTTCTATGATTATGCTCCCGATGAGTTTTCATTTCATTTTATGGGAAAGTCGGGGAAATTCTTCCTCGATTCAAATGGCGAGTGGCGTGTCATGAGCAAAGACAACTTGAAGGTTATTTTCGATTATTCCCATAGTGTGACAGATACTGTCAATTTCAAGCCCCCTTTTATAAGGAATTACCCTGTGTATGGACTTCAACCAAAGTCAATATTTGGGTTTAAGATACAGGATGACAGCGGCTATATATATCAGTTCGGGTATGATGTTAATGCTATAGAATATACTACAAATTTCTGGCATATGAGCATTATGGAAAACGAGATCCCTTGGTATGCTACGAGCTGGTATCTCACGAAGGTAACTGATAGGTTCGGAAATATAATTTTCGAATTAGAATATGAACGAAAGGCATACGTCATGCAAATTTTTTTCTCATATTATAGAAATTACAAGGAAGGGAATGGAATTGATGTTGTACAGTTTTTTTCAACCAACGAGTCTTTCCCATATAACATATCTATCAGTTCTCCAGTTTATCTGACAAAGATTAAAGGCGGTGGGACAATTATAAATGTAGGATCATCGTATGTCCCTGATGCACTAGCCACCGATAGTTTGTATGGCAGTTTTTGCCAAAGGTACCAATGGAATATAAACACTATTTACGAAGAGCTGAGCAAAAGATCTGCGAAGTATTATGATTTACTTAACAACCAAAGTCATCCAAAAGAATATTTCTATTACTTATGTGCTAATTTCAACCCGTCCCTACAGGAATACCGTTATGAAAATGGCATTGCAAAAGATATATTAGGGCACACCAGGTTAAGAAAACTGGACTATATTGAGATTGAAACCGATACCTGCAAAAAACATTGTTTTGTATTCAAACACAGTTATCCATGCCATAGACTCCGCTTGGACGGTTTGGAATGGCATGCTGGAGGATATGCCTCATCGGAGGACATCATCGGAAAATATGCATTCGAATATGATAGGTTCGAAGACTTGCCGTCCGACTACCTGACAACAAAAACTGATCACTGGGGATTTTACAACGGGATCAATTATGCGAATATTTCGTCCAACAGCTGCTCGGTGAATAATTCAATAAGAAATGCCAGGCCCGATTATTGCAAAATAGGCACTCTGACTAAAATCCAATATCCGACTGGAGGAGTAACGGAACTCGATTATGAATTGAATTCATATAGCAGAAGGCTGTCGGATAACAGACAGAATATGATATCCATATTGGGGTCAGGTGGTGGCTTGCGCATAAAAAGCATCAGGGAGTATGATTCCATCAACCGTTCAAATCTTGTCAAATCCAGAGATTTCGACTATAACACCCCTGGTACTAGCACATCCAGTGGCGAGTTATTTGCAGTCCCAAAGTATCAATGGGGGCTTGTCATGCCTACAGAATCAGGATATGTGAGCGGTTACAGTATCACACAAACATCGTCAATTGTGCCACTTGTGAATTCTTCTGGAGCTAGTGTCGGATACAAGTATGTAACCGAAAAGATCAGGGATTTATCAAATACCAGTGCCATAGAAAAGAGTACAATTTATCGCTATACGAATCTTTCGGATACAGGTATGCGTGACCAGCTATCTCAGCCATTCTACAACGATTTCCCGCTATCTCCATTCTCCGAGTTTTCAAGCCTGGGGTTCATGAGAGGACAATTATTGTCTGAAACAACGTTCGACAGGGAAGGAAACAAGGTAAGGGAAATGACATACGATTACAGGAACGACAATTTCCTTGACCAGTTTGTTTATACCTCCAATATGGACCTTAATTCCATCTCTAAATCGGGGAACTACGTCACTTATACAGGAGGAGTATATAAAATATATTACCCCAAATATGACATTGTTAAGACAACAGAGAAAATCTTTACATCAGGCGGAGACTCCATTACTACGGTAACGGAATATGATAAAACAGACTATTGTATTGAATCTGGCATGGCAAGATTATGCGACTCTGTTATAAAAAGCAGAGTTTGCAGCGGAACCGCTGTAGATGCCCAAGTATTGAACTATACTTATGAAACCAGTAATGCCAATGCTATTCAAGATTTCTACTTCCCCATGACAAGAATTTATGAGACGAAAAATGGCAGTCCCGTCAGAGTTCAGTATGCAACATACTCAGAAATTGCCACATCTAATGGCATTCATCTTGTACCAAATGTCATATCCGAGGCATACGGGGTTGCAAACTCTTATACTGGAAATGGTATTTCAGGTTATCCTATTGTTACATACAATGCGTTTAATCAAAAGGGCGAGCTGACTCGATTCACAGAAACTGGCAAGGCTCCTACGACACTTCAATATGACAACTGGGGCAGGGTCATCGAAAAGACGACGGGACTCGAAACTACACTATACAATTATAATTTGTCAGGGCAGTTGATCGACATCACTTTACCTAATGGGCTCAAGACAAGATTCAAATACGATGCTTGCGGCAGATTGGTAGAGACAAGCGATGATCGGGGCGTGCATCAAGAAAACAATTACAATTACTTAAACAAATAGAGCGATGAGGATAAATATCATTACATGGTGTGTATTTGCCGGCTCAATGGCGGTGTTATGTCATGGTTATGCACAAGACCAGAATTGCAACCATATAAGCATAATCAACTATCTAGATAGCACCAAAAGCGAACGAATCACTACCATTCAGTATTATGACGGACTCGGACGTCTTGACCAGACTGTCACCGGAGGGGCAAATACTGTGGGTACATATATATATCGACATGTCCAATACGACTCCGCAGAAAGGGAATCTGTCAAATGGTGCCCTTTTTCAGCCAGTACCTATACGCCAGACTACATTGCTGTTTCAGACATTGGAGCAGAGTCTCAGACCACACGCGGCTATGACGACTTTAGTTGCTCACGCATGACCTACGATGCTCTGGATCGCATATCGTCGATTACAACACCAGGCGCAGCATGGGCAAACATACCACAGACGATTACCTATAGAAGCAACACTGCGGCGGATTCGGTCAGAAAGTATCTGGCTTCCAATCCTCTGAACTATGTTTATTATGAGGCCGACCGTCTGGAATGCAAAGATGTTGTCGATGAGGAAGGCCTGCATGTTACCATATTCATTGACTTCCTCGGACGAACTATCTTGGAACGAAAATCCAAGAACACTACTCGTCTCGACACTTATTATGTATATGACGACCATGATTTTTTAACTTATGTCCTACCGCCGAAATATTCGGCAATAGAGAGTCCGACTCAATCTGATTTGGATGCGCTTGCATACCAATATACTTACAACAATCAGGGGCTTGCTCTAACTAAGAAACTACCTGGTGCTGCAGTCATTGAATATGGTTATGACATGGCAGGAAAAATGGTGCGGATGCGGGACGGTCTGCTCAGGGGAAAGGGGCTGTATAGGTTCTTCATGTATGACAGAATGGGACGGCTCTGTGTCCAAGGCACGACTTCTACGAGATATGACCAGTCATACAAATCGGATTATGTATCACTTGCTATTTCTGGAACAGGGTTCTTGGGATCCTGCTATAATTTCAGTGGGAGCTTGTCGGACCTTCCATCGTCCAATTGCTCTTTGGAAATCGCCTACTACTATGACGATTACACATTCATGACATTGCTGACATCGGATCTCGATGATATTGACATGCCATCAGCATCTAACAGCATAGGTTGTCAGACAGGAATCTTTCAGAAGATGAACGAGAGAATAATAACTGTCCAGGAATACGACTGTTACGGACGAATTGTGCAGAAAACGGATGTCTTTCCACATAAATATACTTTGTCTCGGGGGTACAATTACAATTATGTGGGCGATGTAATATGTGAAGACTTTGCAATGAATAGTTATACGGGAAATGGCTACACGATGGGAACTGGCTTACAAAAAGTAAATAGTTACTATCCTAATACACGACTTCTGCAAAACGTTGAACTGACCGTCACGGATATGACAGGAACCCAACACACCAATACCATTCAGAGTTTTACGTACGACAGCCTTGGCAATGTATTAGAAATCCATCGAGATGGAGCCTTGGCAGATATGGAATTTGAATATGATCTAATTAGAGGATGGGTCACTGGCATATCTTCAGAAGGTGGATTTAGGCAGCGTCTGTTCAGAGAATCTTCATTATCCCGTCCTCGATATGACGGCCTCATCACATCTATGACATGGCAGATACCAGGGGAAACACGTACTCGACAATATGATTATGAATATGATTCAGCCAACCGGTTGAGGGAGGCGACCTATTCTGAGATGGCGACGGCAACATTCAATCCCAATCCCGGTCCTGCACCTTTCCCATTAGAATCCTCCAGTCCAGCTGGCCTAGGTCTTGTGCCCATATCGGGAATCTCTACCATCGAACCATCTGAATCCGCAAGTGGCATAGAGTCGGATTTGTGGAACATTGAGTACGGTTTCGAATATAACATAAACAAATACGGTGAAAAGTACGACTATGACGAGAATTGTAATATTACAAGTATAGAGCGCTATGGCGCAAAGGACAACGGATCGTTCGGTTTGATTGACCAACTAACAATAGATTATCTGGGCAATCAGCGTATTTCTGTGGAAGATGGCGTTGACAATCTGTCTTATTACGGTTCTTCGGAATTCGTAGATGAAAGCTCTTCTGGTGCAGAGTTTATCTATGATTCAAATGGTAACCTCATCGGCGATGTCAACCGAGGGATAGAATCGATTGAATACGACAATCTCGGCCACCTGAAGAAAATTCAATTCTCTAACTCTAACATTATCCGATACACCTACGCCGTTGATGGAACGAAACTACAGGAGGTCCATCAGTTGGCAACTGTCAACGCGTCTGGAACAACCTATACAAATGAGACGAAAAATTATTATGGACCTTTGATTGTGAAGACGGGTTATCCTCAGATGCTTCAGTTTGATGGCGGCTATGCTACATTCGCCAATGGCGGAGCTTTTGAGGGTTGGCATTACTACATCTCGGACTACATGGGCAACAACCGCATGGTTGTCTGCGACAGCATTATCGAGCAGATTAATCACTATTATCCCTACGGTGGCATAATCGGAGACATAAGTACAAATCAGAGCTTTCAGAATTATAAGTTCGAGGGCAAGGAGTTTGACCGCACCTTCGGACTGGATAACTATGATATTCAAGCACGACAGTATTTCGCAATGGCACCATCGTGGGATAGAATTGATCCGTTAGCAGAAAAGTACTATGGAATAAGTCCCTACAGCTATTGTATGGGAGACCCAGTGAACTTTGGGGATTATAATGGGAAAAACGTCTGGAAACACGTTATAAAAGGTGCGATTAAAGTTGGTAAAACTGTCTCTAAAAAAGGCGTAAAGGCCCTTAATGAGGGAGCAACATATTCACAAGCATTTAGTGATGTAGTAGATGATTTTAAAACTATGACTTCCTCTAGCGCATCTCTTGAAGATAAAACTTTGGCCGTTGCAAGTTTGGCTTCTGAATTACTCAGTCCAATTAGTGTCAAAGATGCCAAAACGGTAAAAAGATTGTCTAATAGTCATATTTCAATTAATTCAGAAAGACGTAAAGGGGTCAGAAATGCTTGGAAACAAGAAAAAGAATTAGTAGAGAAGACTGGAGAGGGTTCCAGAAGATGGACAACTGATCAAAAAAAAGAATTATTAAAGACTGGGAAAGTGAAAGGATTTGAAGGCCATCATACAAAAGATGTTCATTCAAATCCTGAAATGGCAAAAGATCCCAATAACATTGAATTTATGACCAGAAAAGAACATCTCGAAGATGGACATGATGGTAATTGGCAAAATCCTTCGACGGATAGACCTCAGATTAATCGAATACAAATGATTGATTTTTATTTAAATACTTTAAGTAATAACTAAAGTTTCTCAAACCTGTGACAAGTGGATGTAGCAAACTATCAGCCGAAGCCTCCCTTTAGGGGAGTTTGGCCAATAATCTTTGAAAAACTTGAAAAAAATCTGAGAAAAATAACAGATTGTCAAGGAAAATCCGTATATTTGTAGTGCAAAAAAGATATACAATCTAAACGACCAGTTATGAGCGTAAAAATAGATAGACCATATTTCGGAACAATCCAAATTTTTATGGCGACAAATCTGCAGTTTGTGCTGTTCTACTTTCCCTATTGGACATATTTAAAATTGGATGTTCACTTTTATGCCTCAAAATGGAAAAGGAGAAAGGGACTAAAAACGTCCTTCTGCTCCAGTGTCCTCGATGCTCAGATTTCTGACTGCGCACTGGCATCCCTCGCCTATTTCGTCTTCACCCTGTGAAAGAGGTTTTCCGACTTCGAGACCTTCGAAGAGCTTTTTCTGGACATAAGGGAGGTGATGCTGGAGTAATCCTTCATTGAGAGGCTACTTCACTTGATCGCAGATTTGAGGGAAAGGTCAGCAAGGCTCTTTGAATCCTCCATAGACGAACAGTACGAGAAGGCCATTGCTGATCCTGAGACCAGAATGGATCTGGAATAGAACCTCAGATATAATCAAGATTTCAAAGATTGTGCCTAGTTTTTACACTTTTAGTTAGAAAGAGTATTTAAGCCACTTGGCTTTGATTTAACATCTAAATTCCAAAGATACCCCCAGCCACTTTTTGGGGGAACTTAAAAAATAATTATCGGGTATTATATGATAACACTAGTGTCCAATATTAAGGAAAAGGCTATTGAGGTAGAGAGACTATTAAGGAACTGCTCGAAACTGAGATGCTCCTCTCTATTCCCTAATCGATGCAAATGGCATAATATTGGAACTAAATAAACCAATAATTCCAAATATCATATTCCAATATGAACGAAGCATTAGTAAAAAAACTAGTAAAGTTTTTGCCTTCCTTTAAACGCAATGCCATTGGCTATGCGCTCGTTGATTCTTTTCCTGTTGCTATTGGTGGCTCGAAATTTGGAGGGA
>JAFWRO010000024.1:0-54961 GCA_017519885.1 Bacteroidales bacterium
AAAAAAGACTTTATAGTCACTATATTCACTATAGTAACTATAGACAAAAGATCTACTGAGCGAACAAAACTTTTCTCCTCATGTCAAATCTCGGGGTGTAGCGCAGTCCGGTTAGCGCACCTGCTTTGGGAGCAGGGGGTCCCAGGTTCGAATCCTGGTACCCCGACGATTTTCTTGACTCTCAAAGTCCTTTGGCTCCTTAGCTCAACTGAATAGAGCATCTGACTACGGATCAGAAGGTTACAGGTTTGAATCCTGTAGGAGTCACATTTATGTTGCCGTCATAGCTCAGTGGTAGAGCGCATCCTTGGTAAGGATGAGGTCCCGAGTTCAACTCTCGGTGACGGCTCAAAAAATATCGAGGGCGCTTAGCTCAGCTGGTTCAGAGCGTCTGCCTTACAAGCAGAGGGTCGGGGGTTCGAATCCCTCAGCGCCCACCCGTCACGATCTTTATTTATTTTGGCGCTTTCATCTAGCGGTTAGGATACCGGCCTCTCACGCCGGGTACACGGGTTCGAGTCCCGTAGGCGCTACATCTCTGCTGTATGGTGTAATGGTAGCACGCGAGATTCTGGTTCTCTTAGTCTGGGTTCGAGTCCTGGTACAGCAACATTAGTCAAACCAAAGACTATAAAATAAGGCGGTTATAGCACAAGGGCTCCACCTCTTACCATTCCGAACAGAGAAGTTAAACCTTGTAACGCCGATGGTACTGCGAAAGCGGGAGAGTAGGAAGCCGCCACCTTCTATGAGACTCGAGTTGTTTTAACTCGAGTCTCTTTTTGTATATTTACTTTCCTTTCTTTAAAGAGGGCGAAAGTGATGAATTCCAATAAAAAATCTAAAAAAAACTTCAAAAGTTTCGTCATATCGGAAATAATGTGTATATTTGCAGCGATATTTTGTTACGCAAAGTTTTCTGTTGCGACGATATTATTCAATAATTGATTGTCTTACTCGGTTCTCTTTTTGACAAATGAGCAAAACTTCTCTGACAAACCGGAAGTATTTAGTTCCGTTTATTCTTATTACAACCCTCTTCTTCTTATGGGGTTTTGCGCGTTCCATGCTGGATGTGCTTAATCAGCACTTCAAGGATACGCTGAACATTTCCATCACACAGAGTTCTCTGATTCAGGTTTGTAGTTATCTGGCCTATTTCATGATGGCAATTCCTGCAGGCATCTTCATCAGCCGATATGGATATCGCAGGGGCGTAGTCTTTGGATTGCTGCTTTTTGCTGCAGGTGCATTTATCTTTATCCCTGGTGCTCAGATAGAATCTTTTTCCGTCTATTTAGGGGCACTCTTCATCATTGCTTGCGGCTTAGCATTCCTTGAGACTGCAGCCAATCCCTATTCCACCTTGCTTGGCCCTAAGGAGACAGCTACCAGTCGACTGAATCTGAGTCAATCGTTCAATGGCTTGGGCAGCTCACTTGGCCCACTTATCATGGGCGGTTATCTCTTTAGTCAGGCTGATGCCGACCTTTCGATTCCATATGCTGTGATGGGTGTCGTGGTTGCTGTTGTTGCTGTCATTTTCAGCAGAGTGAACCTGCCTGAAATACAGAACGAGGATGAAACTGTTGAAGTGGAAGCAATTAAGCATCCTTTGAAGATGCTGATGAGCAATCGAATGTTCCTATTTGGTTTATTGGCCTTGCTAGCCTACGAGGTGAGTGAAATCAGTATCAACAGTTATTTCGTGCTCTTCGTGACTGGTATGGGGTGGCTGGCTGCCGATGGCGCCAGCTATGTGCTGGGATTAAGCCTGTTTATCTTCATGGGAGGACGATTCCTTGGCAGTTGGATCATGCGCAGTGTCAAACCGGCGCGTATGTTGTCATGGTGTGCTACGGGCAGCATTCTCAGTATGCTGATGATCCTGTTGACCAGTTCGTCAGTACAAGATGACACTTCCTGGACGCGTTATCTTCCCATTGCATTCCTGATGGTGAACTATCTTTGCGAATCCATCATGTTCCCAACCATTTATAGTATGGCATTGAATTACGTACCCTCTCGTCTGGTGGGTCGTGCGGGAAGTCTCTTGATGATGACTCCTGTTGGTGGATGTGCCTTCCTGTTGATGGGCATAATGGCCGATAATATTGGTTATATTCTGCCGTTCTTCCTGCCGCTTTGTGGCTTTGTGGTTGTGCTTGCTTTTGCTATTTATGCAAGGATGTCCAAAACCAACGATTAGGAATAAAGCTGCTATATAATAAAATAAATAATGAGAGGCATCACTTGGATGGTGCCTCTCATTATATAATATATGAAGAAGTTATTTGCGACGTCCTTTCTGATGACGTGACTTGTGCTCAACCTTTATGCTTGAATCATCTGCCGGTTTTTCTTTGGGAGCAGCTTCCATCTTTTTGCCCTGATCGGAGCGGGCCATTCTAGGACGCAGACCTCGTGGACCATTGCCAAAACGGATGACACCCTTGAGCATATCCGTCTCAATGCGGCGGGCAATTTCCTCAGCAATGAGCATAGCACCGGCAGCATTGGGATGAATCTTGTCGGGAAGCAAATCCATAAACGGTTTCATGGGCTTATAGAGATCGATGACGGGCAGGTTGCGTTCTTGTGCCACAGCACGGATACGAGGGATGACCTCGCCTTCGATTACGGAGTCGCGAATAGTCCATACTTCGCCATTGGCTGGGATAGGCAGACACAGGTAGATGTATGGCTTGCTGGGCAAGGCCTGGAACGAGTCGATCATGGCATTCAAGTCGCGCATGAAGTCGGCGTGGAGCAGCGAGTCGTAAGGCGTCTTCGAATCGTTAGTGCCAAGTTTGATGGTCACAATGTCAGGATTGCTGGCCAATGCCTTCTGGAAACGGAACCACTTGCCATCGTGCATATAGGGGCGATCAGTTCCATTCATAAGCGTGTGGCCCGAGAGACCGAAGTTCTGTACGAAGTAACGGTCGCCGAGCAGTTCCTGCAAGCGTGCGGGATAGGCTTCGGTCTTCTTGTCCTTCAAGCCATGGCCTTCGGTGATGGAGTTGCCCACACAAGCCACGCGAATGGTATCATGGCCGAAGTGACGAGGACCTAGAGCCTGACGAGGAACAATCTGCTGCGCAGTAGCGGGAAGAGCGCAGGCGAGGAGGAGGGTGAGAAGAAAATTTTTCATAACTGTATTAATCTTTAGTCTCGGAATTTCGGGATAAAGGTATTTCAGGATTCGGTATTACGGGATTTCGTAATATCGTTATTCCGAAATACTGATATTCCGGAATCTCGTTATTCCGTTATTCCGGAAAGTATTACTTTGTCTGAATAATCAGATAGGGTGAACCCTCCCAGAATGCATCAGGATCTGTGATGCGGAGCGTAGTGGTCTCGTCGGGATTCTCGATGAGCAGGTAGGAGTTGGCAGGTTTCTCGGTGATGAGCTTGGCCTTTTTGCTATTGATGTTAAGCTCCCTGAATTCGCGGATATCAACTTTCGAGAACTTCGAGTTGTCGAGGTTTGCATAGTCGGCCTTCTTCTTGAAGACTCCCTTGATGAGACCCAGATCACGAAGCATAGACTTCGAACCAACAACGAAGTAGGCAGTGTTGATGACATCCTTCTGGAAGTTGGCCACTTCCAGCAATGCATCGCGTGCCTTGGTCATGGTGGCAGTGTTCTCTTCGCTCTTAGCGAGCGTCTTTTCCAGCTGGGCGATGTCCTTGTTTCGATTGTTCAGGTCGTTCTCCAGTTCGGCGATGCGAACTTCCTTGTCATGAATATCCTGACGAAGGCGTCCGATGATGGTGCGGAGGTCGCGGATGCTTGCCTTGTCACTCTTGACTTGGTTTTCGAGTCTGGCGAGTTGCTCACTCTGACGGGCAAGGAGGTCCTTGTAGTTCTGGATGCGATCCAGGATTTGCCGCTTGGTAGCCTTAGTGCCATCTTCATTGTTGACAAAGAGGAGATTCTCCTGTGCATCGATGCTGTCGAAGCAGGCAGTGACAGAACCAATCAGGTCCTGAAGTTCGACGATGTGGGTTGTCAATGAGTCCTTCTCTTGGGCAAGGGCATCAAACTCGGCCTGCGTAGGTCCCTTGGGTGCCTGTTGGCAGGATGCGAGAAGAGCTATGGAAGAGAATAGAGCAAATAACTTCTTCATAAACGGAAAGGATTAATTGTCGTGAATTACTTTACTGGGATGTCGTCGATGCGCTGCTGATGGCGACCACCTGCGAATTCGGTGGCGAAGAACTCGTCGAGGCACTGGCGGCAAACCTCTTCGCTGATGAAGCGGCCAGGGAAGACGATGACGTTGGCATTGTTGTGCTCGCGGATGAGGTGGGCAATCTCGGGACGCCAGACGAGGCCGGCGCGAATCTGCTGATGCTTGTTGAGCGTCATCGAGATGCCTTCGCCGCTGCCGCACATGGCGATGCCGGGATAGCATTCACCGGCTTCGATGGCGTTGGCCAAAGCATGGCCGAAGGTAGCATAGTTGCAGCTTTCCTCGGTGTAGGTGCCGTAATCGTGATACTTGATACCCTTCTCATCGAGGTATTTCTTGACAAACTGTTTCAGCGGAAATGCTGCGTGGTCGCTTGCCAGACCCACAAAATTCTTGATTTCCATTTTCTATTGGTTTTATTATACAAATGCACGGAATCAGAGTCCCGTGCATTTGTTTAATTAGGATATCTTATTTTTTGAGCATCTTCTTCACCTGGTTGTAAACGTTTTGTCCGGTGAAGCCGAGCTTCTCATCGAGCACCTTGTAAGGAGCCGAGAAACCGAAGCTGGAGAGACCCCAGATTTCGCCATCCTGGCCAACAAGACCTTCGAGGGTTACGGGCAGGCCGGCGGTCATACCGAACTTGGGCTTGCCGGGAGGCAGGATGCGGTTCTGGTAAGCCTTGGGCTGACGACGGAACAGACCCTCGGAAGGAACGCTGACGATGCGGCACTTGATGTCGTCGGCACGGAGCATCTCGGCACCAGCAACGAGGGTAGCAACCTCCGAACCCGAAGCGAGAAGGATAACGTCGAACTCTTCGTCCGAACCAGCTACGATGTAAGCACCCTTGTCGGCCTGGCTATAGTCGTTGCCAGCGGGCAGGGTCTTGATGTTCTGGCGACTGAAGATAAGACCTGTTGGGCTGACGGTGTTCTCCATAGCGAGCTTCCAGGCAGCGGTGGTCTCGTCAGAGTCGGCAGGACGAAGCACGAGCATAGAGTTGCGGCCCTTGTGGGTCTTGAGTTTCTCCATGAGTCGGATCTGAGCCTCCTGCTCAACTGGCTCGTGGGTTGGACCATCCTCACCAACGCGGAATGCGTCGTGGGTCCAGATGAACTTGACGGGGAGCTCCATGAGTGCAGCCATACGAACGGCAGGCTTCATGTAGTCAGAGAATACGAAGAAGGTACCGCAAGCGGGGATAACACCACCATGCAGAGCCATACCGATGCAGCAGCATGCCATGGTTAGCTCGGCAACGCCAGCCTGGAAGAACGAACCGCCGAAGTCGCCGCGTGTGATAGAGCGGGTCTGCTTCAGGAAGCCGTCGGTCTTGTCGGAGTTCGAGAGGTCGGCCGAAGCGCAAACCATATTGGGAACCTGAAGAGCGAGCTGGCTGAGGACAGCAGCTGATGCGCTGCGGGTCGAGTCGTCGGCCTTCTGCTGAACCTTGCTCCAGTCGATGACAGGAGCCTTGCCGCTGAACCAGTCCTTGAGCATATGAGCCTTCTCGGGATTCTGCTCAGCCCAAGCTGCCTTCTTGGCATACTTGGCATCCATAATCTTGCGGAGCTCGGCACGGCGCTGCAGATAGAGCTTCTTAACCTCGGGGAATACCTCGAACGGATTCTCGGGATCGCCACCCAGATTCTTGATGGTGTTGACGTAAGCGTCGCCACCAAGAGGAGCACCGTGGGTCTTGCAGTTACGCTCGTAGGAAGTGCCGTCAGCCTTGAGGGCACCCTTGCCCATGATGCACTTACCGATGATGAGGGTAGGCTGGCCCTTGGTTGCCTTGGCAATATTGAGGGCACCACGGATCTGCTCAACGTCGTTGCCGTTGATCTCGAGAACCTTCCAACCCCAAGCACGATACTTGGCAGCAGTATCCTCAGAAGAAACGACAGAAGTCTCGGTGGAGAGCTGGATGTCGTTCGAATCGTAGAACATTACGAGGTTGTCGAGGCCGAGAGTGCCGGCGATACGGCCTGCGCCCTGCGAGATTTCCTCCTGAACGCCACCGTCGGAGATATATGCATAAATGGTCTGGTCCATGATACCACCACCGAGGAGTGCATCGAGGTGCTTGGCAGCAATAGCAGCGCCCACAGCGAAGCAATGACCCTGACCGAGAGGTCCAGAAGTATTTTCGATGCCACGGTGACGAACCTCAAGTTCTGGGTGACCGGTCACTGGAGAACCCCACTGACGGAGGGTCTGGAGCTCATCGGTAGTGAACTTACCAGCCAGGCAAAGCTGTGCATAAAGCATAGGTGCCATATGGCCAGGATCGAGGAAGAAACGATCGCGGCCTTCGTAAGCCATGTTCTTTGGATCGTACTCCAGGAACTCGCTGTAAAGTACATTGATGAAGTCAGCACCACCCATGGCACCACCAGGGTGTCCACTCTTGGCCTTCTCGACCATAGCAGCAGCAAGGATGCGAATGTTATTGGCAGCCTTGTTCATTAACTCAATCGAATTGTTCATTGTGTAATGATTAGATGAATATTGGTAATTTGTTGGTGTTGTTTAGTATATAATACGGGGACAAAGATAATGAATATTTTTGTATAAACAAAAAAAAACGCTCCAAATTTGCGAAAATGGAGCGTTTTTTTAGGTTTTTTGTCTTTTGGCAGTGTGACAGCCATCACTTTGGAGCCTTCTTCTCATAGACATACCAGCAAAGGGGCAGGTAAACAAGGTTGGGCAGCCACACAGCGAGTATCACGCTCATCGCACCGCTCACTGCGAACGAAGAACTGACGGTCTGGAAGAGAATGTAGGCAAACGCCAGCACCAGGCCGATGCCCAGATTGATGCCCATGCCGCCACGAATCTTCTTCGACGAAAGGCAAACGCCCAAAAACGTCAGAATGAACGAAGTAGCGATGGCAGCAAAGCGCTTGTGGTACTCGATCTCGTATTCCTTGATGTTGCCTACGCCACGGCCACGCTGCTTGTCGATATATTCCTTCAACGCGGGTGTGGTGAGTTTCTCCATGTCCTTCGAACCGACGATGATGTCTTCGGGTGCCACGTGAACCACAGTGTCAACAGCATAACCCTCGGTGATGGTCTCACCACGTTCAGTGATGTCCCGAATCTTGTAGTTGGTGAGGTGCCAGGTGTCGTTGCCCTCCCACGAAGCGCGGTCGGCCGTCAGTCGTGAGACGAGCTGCGTGCCCTCGAACTTTTCCAAAGCGAATCGATAACCTGTCTGGCTGTCGCGGTCAAAAGAATAGAAGAAAGCCACTTCGCCGGGCGCCACCATAAACTGGTTGTTGTATTGCGTCTTCTTGTCCTTGTCCTTGTAGTATTGCTTGAGCAGGGCAAGACGCGGCACCGATGTGACGGGGATGACCCAGCTGTTGAGCGCAAAGGTGAGCAAGCCAAGGAAGAGGGCCGACAACATATAGGGTCGAAGCAGGCGGTTGAACGAGATTCCAGTGGCCAGCATGGCGATGATTTCTGAGTTGCCGGCCAGCTTGGAGGTGAAGAAGATGCAAGCCACGAAGATGACGAGAGGCGACAGCATATTGGCCATATAAGGTACAAACGTGCAGTAGTACTTGAATATGGCAAAGGTGGGCGCCTCATGCTCTGCAAAGTTGTCCATCTTCTCGTTGTAGTCGAGGACCACAGCGATGGCCATGATGAGCAAGATTGCGAAGAAGAAGGTGCCCAGGAACTTCCTGATGATGTACCAATCGATCTTCTTTAAAGACATTCGAACTTTTCTTAACCTTTCGAACCCTTCAGAACCTTTACCATTAATCCTCGTCCTCGTCGTCAACGATGCCGGCGGCACGCTTCAGGCGTTTGCGCTCCAGTTCGTCAAGTACAATCTTGCGCATGCGAATGTTGTGGGGCGTTACTTCTACATATTCGTCGGCCTTGATGTATTCCAGCGCCTCCTCGAGGCTGAATACCTTCGGCGGGATGAGCGCAGCCTTCTCGTCGCTCGACTTCGAACGCATGTTGGTGAGTTTCTTCGACTTGGTGACGTTGACGGTGAGGTCCTTGTCCTTGGCGTGTTCGCCCACTACCTGTCCGGCATAGACCTCATCCTGCGGGAAGATGAAGAACTTGCCGCGGTCCTGCAGTTTGTCGAGTGCGTAGGCAAAGGCGGTGCCAGCCTCCTTGGCGATGATCGAGCCGTTGGTGCGGCGCACGATGTCGCCCTTCCAGGGTTCGTAGGCAAGGAACTGGTGGGCCATAATGGCTTCGCCAGCCGAAGCGGTGAGCACGTTGGTGCGAAGGCCGATGACGCCGCGCGATGGAATCTTGAACTCGAGGTGCTGACGGTCGCCCTGGGTGTCCATGGCAATCATTTCGCCCTTGCGGCGGGTGACCATATCGATCATCTTCGAACTGAATTCCTCGGGACAGTTGATGGTGAGTTGCTCGATAGGCTCGCACTTCTGTCCATTAATCTCCTTGACAATGACCTGAGGTTGGCCGATAGCCACCTCGTAGCCCTCGCGACGCATGGTCTCAATGAGGATGGAAAGGTGGAGCTCGCCACGACCATAGACTACCCACGCACCATCGCGGGTCTCGTCTTTCTCGACACGCAGGGCCACATCCTTCTCAAGTTCCTTGTAGAGGCGGTCCTGAATCTGGCGCGAGGTGACGTACTTGCCGTCCTTGCCGAAGAAGGGCGAATCGTTGATGGTGAAGAGCATCGACATGGTGGGCTCATCGACCTTGATGCGAGGCATGGCTTCGGCCGTCTCGATGTCACTGATGGTGTCGCCAATCTCGAAACCTTCGATGCCGGTCATGGCGCAGATATCGCCCGAGAAGACTTCGTCGGTCTTCTTCTTGCCCATGCCCTCGAAGGTAAAGAGTTCCTTCACCTTCACCTGCTTCGAGACGATGCCCTCATCGGTGTGGTGCATCAGGAGCACCATCTGTCCCTGCTTGATGCTGCCGCGATGAACACGGCCCACTGCGATACGACCTACGAACGAAGAGTATTCGAGCGAGGTGATGAGCATCTGAGTGGGGCCTTCGATAACCTCGGGTGCTGGGATATTTTCAAGGATGGCGTCGAGTAGGGGATAGACGTTGTTGGTTGGCTTCTTCCAATCGTCCGACATCCAGCCCTGCTTGGCTGAGCCGAAGATAGTCACGAAGTCGAGTTGCTCCTCGGTGGCACCGAGGTTATACATCAGGTCGAAGACCTTGTCCTGCGCAATGTCGGGGGTGCAGTTTGGCTTATCGACCTTGTTGACCACAACGATGGGCTTCAGACCGATTTCGATAGCCTTCTGCAGCACGAAACGTGTCTGCGGCATGGGGCCTTCGAAAGCATCGACCAGGAGGAGGCAGCCGTCGGCCATGTTGAGCACGCGTTCCACCTCACCGCCGAAGTCCGAGTGGCCTGGGGTGTCGATGATGTTGATCTTGGTGTCCTTGTAATTGATTGACACGTTCTTCGAGAGGATGGTGATGCCGCGCTCGCGCTCCAGCTCGTTGTTGTCGAGCATGAGGTCATTGGTCACCTGATTCTCACGAAAGAGGTTGCCGGCGTAGAGCATCTTGTCGACCAGGGTCGTCTTGCCATGGTCAACGTGTGCGATAATCGCAATATTACGGATGTTTTGTTTCATATAACTTAATAATCAGCGCGCAAAGTTAATAAAAATCCTGATATGTTGGTAATTGCTGAACCTAAAAAACAACAGCCCATTTGATAATGGAATATATTTGTAATATGGAATACACAAAATGGAATTCAATCTATCGTCCATTTTGTTTCATATAATTATATAAAAGGTTTGATATTTTTAAGGCTGAAAAGCATTGGAAAAGAATTTGGAGACAAAGGTTTTTGTCTTGATTTGGACACTTTTCCCTCATATTATAATATCTTTTATGGTATGAGTCCAATTCTCTAAAGTAAATTGGACCCGTCTGATTGTCGGCGTCCAATTCTCTAAAGTAAATTGGACCCATCCGATTGTCGGCGTCCAATTCTCTAAAGTAAATTGGACCCGTCCGATTGTCGGCGTCCAATTCTCTAAAGTAAATTGGACCCGTCCGATTGTCGGAGTCCAATTCTCTAACGTAAATTGGACTCATCCGATTGTCGGCGTCCAATTCTCTAAAGTAAATTGGACCCATCCGGTTGTCGGCGTCCAATTCTCTAAAGTAAATTGGACCCGTCCGATCGTCGGCGTCCAATTCTCTAAAGTAAATTGGACCCATCCGATTGTCAAAGTCCAATTCAGTAACGTAAATTGGACCCATCCGATCGTCGGAGTCCAATTCAGTAACGTAAATTGGACCCATAATGACTGAGTGCCCTTTTCCCATAATTGAGCCTTCGTCCAACCAATCGTGGCAACAAAATTTGCTCGTTAGGCAAGAACCAAGATTTAAAATTTTGATAAATCAGTTAAAATATTTGGAGAAGTCGGAAATATATCCTAAATTTGCACCCTCAGAAATTATAGACTATGGAATCTTTCGCACATCTCCACGTACATACAGAGTTTTCACTCCTCGATGGGCAGTGTAAAATCAGCCGACTCTTCGCTAAGGCTGCCGCCGACGGTATGCCGGGTTTCGCCATCACTGATCACGGCAATATGTACGGCATTAAGGATTTTTTCGACATTGCATCCAAGGAAAACAAGGCTCGTTCGAAGGCAGGACAACCTATTGTCAAGCCTATCTTTGGTTGTGAGGTCTATGTGGCGCATCGTGGATTGGCCCGAAAGGAAGGTAAGGTTGATATGAGCGGCTGGCACCTGATCCTGTTGGCCAAGAACAAGCAGGGCTACCAGAATCTGATCAAGGCAGTTTCGATTGGCTGGGTGGATGGCTACTATATGCGTCCGCGTATTGACCACGAGGTGCTGGAGAAGTATCACGAAGGACTGATCTGCTGCTCGGCCTGTCTAGGCGGCGAAGTGCCGCGCAAGTTCGAGGACGGCGACCTGGAAGGGGCAGAAGAGGCCATCCTTTGGCACAAGCGGCTCTTCGGCGATGACTATTACCTTGAACTCCAGCGCCATCCGTCGAAGGATCCCATGTACAATCCCGGATGTATTGTCAAGCAGAACAAACTCAACCCCTGGCTCATCGAGATGGCGCACAAGCACAACATCAAGCTGATTGCCACCAACGATGTGCACTTTGTCGATGAAGAGAACGCCGAGGCGCACGATCACCTGATCTGTATGAATACGGGCAAGGACCTCGACGACCCCACCCGTTTGCGCTACACCAAGCAGGAGTGGTTCAAGACCACTGCTGAGATGAACGAACTTTGGGCAGACGTGCCCGAGGCGCTGAGAAACACCATCGAAATTGTTGATAAATGCGAAGAGTATAGCATCGAGAACGGCCCCATCATGCCTAACTTCGAGATTCCCGCTTGGTTCGGCAACGAGGAACAATACCGTCAGCGGCTCACCGACCAGGACCTCTTCGACGAGTTCACACAGGATGAGAACGGCAATGTGGTACTTCCCCAGGATGAGGCTGAGAAGAAAATCAAGAAACTGGGCGGCTACGAAAAACTATACCGCATCAAGTTCGAGGCCGACTACCTAAGGTTCCTCGCTCTTCGTGGCGCTATTCCCCTCTATGGCAACGAGGCTATCCAGGCAAAATATGCGGCCGATCCAAAGTCTGTGACCGACCAGGATGTCATCGATTCTCTCGACCCTCCTGTTTGGGAACGCATCAAGTTCGAGCTGCACATTATGAAGACGATGGGCTTCCCCGGCTACTTCCTCATTGTGTCGGACTTCATTCGCGCCTGCCGTGAAGAGTTGGGCGTCAGCGTAGGTCCGGGCCGTGGTTCGGCAGCCGGTTCGGCTGTGGCCTACTGTCTCGGCATCACCAAGATTGACCCCATCAAGTACGATCTGCTGTTCGAACGTTTTCTCAATCCCGACCGTATCTCGCTGCCCGATATCGATACCGACTTCGACGACGACGGCCGTGCACGCGTCATCGAATGGGTGCAGAACAAGTATGGCGCCGACCGCGTGAGCCACATCATCACCTACGGCACAATGGCCACCAAGATGGTTATCAAGGATATGGCACGCGTCGAAAAGGTGCCCATCCCTGTGGCCAATCATCTGGCGGGCCTCATACCTGACCGAATGCCCGAAGAGAACGGCAAGGCGCTGAAGTGCAACCTCAAGAACTGTATCAAGGTGGTGCCCGAACTGGCTGAGGCCTGCAACAGCGAGGATCCGGCTATCCGCAACGTGATGCGTCTCGGACAGATGCTCGAGGGCAACGTGCGCGGCACGGGTGTGCATGCCTGCGGTATGATTATTGGTCGTGACCCCATCGATACTGTCGTTCCTGTATCTGTGGTTGATGATCACGGTACCAAGTTGCTTGTAACCCAGTACGACGGACACGTCATCGAATCGACGGGCCTTATCAAGATGGACTTCCTTGGCCTCAAGACCTTGGGCATCATCAACGAGGCGCTCGACAATATCCGCGAGACACGAGGCATCGAAATCGATATCGAAAAGATTCCGATCGACGATGAGCTGACCTACAAACTCTTCCAGGCAGGACGCACCGTGGGAACATTCCAGTTCGAATCGCCCGGCATGCAGAAATATCTCAAGGAACTAAAGCCTGACTGCATCGGCGACATTGTGGCCATGAATGCCCTCTATCGCCCGGGCCCAATGGACTACATCCCGTCGTTCATCGCCCGCAAGAATGGCCGCGAACCCATCACCTACGATATCCCCGTCATGGAGAAGTACCTGAAGGATACCTATGGCATCACGGTCTATCAGGAGCAGGTCATGCTCTTGTCGCGCCTGTTGGCCGACTTCACGCGTGGCGAGTCGGATGCCCTCCGTAAGGCGATGGGCAAGAAGAAGAAGGACATCGTCGATGCGATGAAGCCCAAGTTCATCGAAGGTGGCAAGAGGAATGGACACGACCCGGAAAAGCTTGAGAAGATCTGGGGCGACTGGGAGAAGTTCGCCTCCTACGCTTTCAACAAGAGTCATGCCGTCTGCTATGCATGGGTGGCTTATCAGACTGCTTACCTCAAAGCGCACTATCCGGCCGAATATATGGCGGCTGTGCTTTCGCGTTCGTTGAACGACGTGAACGAATTGGCCAAGCAGATGGACGAATGCCGTGCCATCGGCCTCTCGGTCAAGGGGCCCGACATCAACCTTTCGCGTCAGCGTTATTCGGTCGATGCCGAAGGTGCAGTTCGTTTCGGATTGGCAGGTGTCAAGGGCTTTGGCGAAGGAGCTGCCGATGCAGTCGTAAAGGAGCGCAATGCCAATGGTCCGTTCAAGGATATCTTCGACTTTGTGGAACGCGTGGATCTCGGTGCCGTCAATCGCAAGGCCCTCGAGTCGCTGGCATTGTCGGGCGCCTTCGACAGTTTCGGCAAGATCAGCCGTGAACAATATCTTGCCCTGAATCCGCAGGGCGTTGCCTTCCTCGATCAGGTCATCAAATATGGTCAGAAATTCAAGGCCGACAAGGAGTCGAACGAGATGAGCCTTTTCGGCGACCTGGAGGAGAACGATGTGATGATTCAGCATCCCGAACCTCCCAAGGAATTTGAGCAGTGGAGCACCTTGGAGCGCCTTAATCGCGAGAAGGAGCTGGTGGGCCTCTTCCTTTCGGCACACCCGCTCGACGAGTACAAGTTCCAGCTGAAATATGCCTGCAATACGACGATGGCCGAGCTTGAATCGATTCCCAATCCACGCACAAAGGAGGAGCAGGATGCCAAGTGGAAGGAACTGCAGGGTAATCCTGTCGAAGTGGAGCGCATTCGCAAAATCCAGAATCGCGACATCACTTGCGGTGGCATCGTCACGGCTTGGCGCGAAGGCACTTCGCGTTCGGGCAATCCCTACGGCATCCTCACTGTGGAGGATTATTCGGGCCGACATGAGTTTGCTCTCTTCGGCACCGCCTATCCACAGTGGCGCGGTTTTGGCAAGGAGGGTATGTATCTGTATATCCAGGCAAAATATCAGCCCAAGCGTTTTCTGCGAGGTGAGCCTCGTACGATCTTCGACGTGGAGTTCAACATCGGCAATATCCAGCAACTCAGTCAGGTGGCTGACTCGCTGCTCGACAACCTGACGGTGGTGCTCGATTGCCATAGCTTAACCCACGCAGGAATCGAGCAGATGGCCGATGCCATCATCAAGCGTTCGCTCGAAGAGACTCGCATCAGGAATGTTGAAGCCAAGACAACGCTCTTCTTCGAGTTGTGCGATCCTCTCAAGAACTACGTTGTGAAGCTCTACAGCCGTAACCACAAGGCTCACATCACCACTGGCCTCGTCGACTTCCTGCGGGCACAGGATGGCGCGACTGTTCGCATCAACGATCGCCTTGTCGAGGATGTCGTTGCGGTTACTGATGAGTCGGAAGATACAATGACTGAGATGGAGGATCTCCTGCCGGATGATTAAGCGAGATTAACCAGCAGGTCATATTGTAAAGTGTAACATAAAAAAACGTGTCAAAAGGCCTAAACCTTTTGACACGTTTATTATTCAGTCGAAACGCGAATTAGCACTGGGCGAGCTTGCCGTCAGAGCCAAGTACGTTGACGATCTTGTGGATATACATCTTCTTCATGTTTTCGCGAGCAGGGGTGAGGTACTGGCGAGGATCGAAGTGCGATGGGTTCTCGGCGAGATGCTTGCGGATAGCAGCGGTCATGGCAAGACGTGAGTCGGAGTCGATGTTGATCTTGCAGACAGCGCTCTTGGCAGCTTCGCGGAGCTGCTCCTCGGGGATACCGATAGCATCGGGCAACTTGCCACCATACTTGTTGATGGTGTCGACCTCTTCCTGTGGAACTGACGAAGAGCCGTGGAGAACGATTGGGAAGCCGGGGAGCTTCTTCTCGATCTGATGGAGCACGTCGAATGCGAGTGGGGGAGGAACGAGCTTGCCGGTCTTTGGGTCGCGGGTGCACTGCTCGGGCTTGAACTTGTAAGCGCCGTGGCTGGTGCCGATAGAGATGGCGAGGGAGTCGCAACCTGTGCGGGTAGCGAAGTCGATCACTTCCTCAGGCTTGGTGTAGTGGCTAACCTCAGAGGCAACCTCATCCTCTACACCTGCGAGTACACCGAGCTCACACTCTACCGTAACATCGTACTTGTGGGCATATTCAACTACCTGACGAGAGATCTTGATGTTCTCCTCGTAAGGAAGAGCCGAGCCGTCGAACATTACAGATGAGAAGCCCATATCGATGCAGTCCTTGCAAATCTCGAAGCTGTCACCGTGGTCGAGGTGAAGCACGATTTCGGGATGTGCGCAGCCAAGCTCCTTGGCGTATGCAACGGCGCCCTCAGCCATGTAGCGGAGAATCGTCGGGTTGGCATACTTGCGAGCGCCCTTCGATACCTGCATGATGACGGGAGACTTGGTTTCAACGGCAGCCTGCACGATAGCCTGCATCTGCTCCATGGTGTTGAAGTTGAAAGCTGGGATGGCATAACCGCCGTTAACGGCACGCTTGAACATCTCACGGGTGTTCACGAGGCCGAGGTCTTTGTAATTGATCATAATTGGAGTTTGTTAAAAATGTTGTTTGGTATTGTTAAGTTAGTTAATCGCTGTTATTGTCTCTTTTCGTTAGACGTTGCAAATATAATAACTTTTATTCGAAAAGCGTTATTTTAGTCGGAAAAATAATGCTTTTCATCGGTTTTTTTATGAAAATCGTAATGTAGAGTGAAAAAAATCGGTAAAAAGTTTGGAGGTTTTAAAAGTTTGCCTTATCTTTGCCCCGGTTTTTTTCAAGAATTATGAACAATTTATTTGGCCGATTTTACTTTTACTATTATTATTGCTTTGCTGAAGGTAAGGTCGGGTCGACGTGTGCATAACTGTATGCGATAACTAAAGAATAGACTAAAATCCCGACCATGCACATGGCCGGGATTTTTTACATTATATAATAAAATATGCAACAGAGATTACGTGTGGCCATTCAGGGCCAGGAGGGTTGTTACCACGAGATGGCAGCCCGCGAGTATTTCAAGGATTGTGAAGTCGAGACCGTTCCTTGCAAGTCGTTCCAGGCAGAGTTCGACACGATGGCTGCCGATCCTCGAGTCCTTGGCGTGATAGCTATCGAGAACACCATAGCCGGCAACCTGTTGGGCAACCATGAGCTGCTGCGCCAGTCGCAGCGTCAGGTGATAGGGGAGCAGCGCCTCCACATCAGCCACGTGCTCTGCTGCGTGCCTGGCCAGACGATGGAAGATATCGTCGAGGTCAATTCGCATCCGATAGCCCTGTTGCAATGCGAGGTCTTCCTTCAGTCACAGTTGCCCAAGTCCAAGATTGTGGAGATGGCTGATACTGCTGGTTCGGCAAAGATAATCATGGACAACAAGATGATGGGACACGCAGCCATCTGCTCGGAATATGCTGCCAACCTCTATGGTATGCAGATTCTGGCTCGTGCCATCGAAACCAACAAGCGCAACTTCACGCGCTTCCTGATTCTTCAGGACAAGTACTCGACGCTCATTGAGATGGACCGCATGCGCGTCAACAAGTCAAGCATCGAGTTCTGCGTAAGGCACACCCAAGGTTCGCTCACCAAGGTGCTCACCATCCTGTCGTTCTACGATATGAACCTAACCAAGATCCAGTCGATGCCCATCATCGGGCATGAGTGGGAGTATCGCTTCTTCGTCGATATGACGTTCAGCGACTATATGGCCTATCGCAATGCGCTCGATGCCATCATGCCTTTCACTACCGACTTTATGATTCTGGGTGAATACACCGAAAACCTAATGGAAATAGACGTATGAAAGAGATCAAGCCTGCCGACCGTATCAGCCACGTTGAAGAATATTACTTCAGCCGCAAGCTCAAGGAAGTGGCTCGAATGAATGCCGATGGAGGACTGCCCGTCATCAGTCTTGGCATCGGAGGTCCCGACTTCATGCCTTCACAGCAGACCATCTTTGCGCTGATGGAGGATGTGATGAAGCCCGATGCCCACAGCTATCAGTCGTATGTGGGACTTCCAGCCTTGCGCAAGGCCTGGAGTGACTTCTACCATCGTTGGTATGACGTCGATCTGGATCCTGCCACGGAGATGATTCCGCTCATCGGCTCAAAGGAAGGCATCATGCACGTCTCGATGGCGCTGCTCAATCCGGGCGATAAGGTGCTCGTCCCCGATCCGGGTTATCCGACCTATTCGTCGGTAAGCAAATTGGTCGGTGCAGAAATCATCAAATATGATCTCAAATACGAAAACGATTGGGAGCCTGACTTCGCAGCTCTCGAGAATACTCCTGGTATCGACGATGTGAAGGTGATGTGGGTCAATTATCCCCATATGCCGACCGGACATTGTGCATCGCTCGAACTCTTGACGCGCATCGTCGATTTCGGACGTCGTCACGGCATCGTCATCATCAACGACAATCCTTATTCGTTCATCCTCAACGACCAGCCTTTATCGATCATGCAGGTCGAAGGAGCAAAGGACGTTTGCCTGGAGTTCAACTCGATGTCGAAGAGCCACTCGATGGCAGGCTGGCGACAGGGCATCGTGGTAGGCAAGAAGGAATACATCGATTGGGTGTTGCGCGTGAAGTCGAACGTCGATTCGGGCATGTTCCGCCCTGTGATGAAGGCCGCCATCGCCGCCCTTGGCGCTCCGCAGGAATACTTTACCCAGCTCAACGAAGCCTATCGCGTGCGCCGCATCGCTGCCGAACAGATTATGCACTACCTTGGTTGCGAATTCGACCCTGCGCAACGCGGACTCTTCCTGTGGGGGCGCATCCCCGACAAATATGACCACTGCGAGGAACTGACCGAGCCGGTACTTCACAAGGCGCGCGTCTTCCTGACCCCAGGCTTTATCTTTGGCCGCAATGGCGAGCGCTTTGTGCGCATCAGCCTCTGTGCCCCCTTCGAGAAGATGCAGGAGGCCCTGCTCCGCATTAAGGCGGCGGGACTCTGAGAAGGTTCAAAAGGTTCGAAAGTTCAAAAGGTTCGAAAGGTGGTCCTCAGAACTCCTCAAACCCTTTGAACCCCTCGAACTTCTTAAACCCTTCGAACCCCTCGAACTCCTCAAACCCTTCGAACCCCTCGAACTCCTCAAACCCTTCGAACTTTAACTTTTTATCACTATACATTATGGAAATGACATTCTCTCCGCTGCTGCCGCAGCTCGACGTCGAACGTCCTCTCGTCATCGCAGGCCCTTGTAGCGCCGAAAGTGAAGAACAGGTTTTGGCCACTGGACACGCTCTCGCCCGACAGGGTATCAAACTCTTCCGTGCCGGTATCTGGAAACCCCGCACCAAGCCAGGAGGCTTCGAGGGCGTAGGCGTCATCGGTCTGCCGTGGCTCCAGAAACTCAAGGCCGAGACGGGATTGCTCACTTGTGTCGAAGTGGCTACCAAGGCGCACGTCGATGCTGCCCTGGCTTTTGGCGTGGATGTGCTGTGGATCGGTGCACGCACTACTGCGAATCCCTTTGCCGTGCAGGAACTTGCTGATGCACTGGCAGGAAAGGACGTGCCCGTCTTGATCAAGAATCCAGTCAACCCAGACATCGAGCTTTGGATTGGTGCCATCGAACGCATCTATCGTGCAGGCATTCGCCGCATCGGTGCTATTCATCGCGGCTTCTCGAGTGCCGACAAGACCATCTACCGCAATGTCCCCCAGTGGCATCTGCCCATCGAACTGCGTCGTCGTCTGCCCCAGTTGCCCATCATTTGCGATCCTTCGCACATTGCCGGACGTCGCGATCTTATCCAGCCCCTTTCGCAGCAAGCTATGGACCTTGGTTTCGATGGACTTATCATCGAGAGTCACTGCAATCCTGATGCGGCCTGGAGTGATGCCAAGCAGCAGGTCACCCCAGAACGATTGGAGGAGATTCTTGGCAACCTGATTATCCGAAACAATATTGTCCATACCGAAGATTTACGCGACCTGCGTGGACAAATTGACGAGATCGACGATCAAATCATTGCCATCCTATCGAAGCGTATGCGTATTTCACGCGAGATTGCCCTCTACAAGAAGGAACACTCGATGCCGGTACTTCAGGCAACGCGCTACGACGAGATCCTCACCAAGCGCAGCGAGCAGGGCGCTACCCTCGAGATGGCACCCGAGTTCATCAAGGAGGTCTTTGAGGCCATCCACGCAGAATCGGTACGTAAACAAATGGAAATCCTGAACCAATGAAGATCTGTATAATGGGTGCCGGCAAGATGGGTATGTTTATGGCCGACACGCTTTGCATGGACCACGATGTGGCCGTTTATGCCCGCCGCCCTGAGAAACTGCGCTATTGCTTGAACACGCGCCGGTTTACATCGATGGAGGAGATTCGGGAATTCGACCCCGACCTGCTCATCAATGCGGTAACTATCAAGAATACGCTGTCAGCCTTCGAAGAGGTGCTGCCTAACCTGCGCCCCTCCTGTATGCTTTCCGACATTGCATCGGTCAAGACGGGTTTGCCCGAGTTCTACGCCAAGTGCGGACATCCTTTTGTCTCGACTCACCCGATGTTCGGTCCAACCTTTGCCAATCTGAATGACTTAAGCCAGAACTACACCGTAATTATCAAGGAGTCTGACCCCTTCGGCAAGGCATTCTTCCGTGAAGTGTATGCTGGCTTGCGCCTCAACATCTACGACTACACTTTCGAGGAGCACGACGAGACAATCGCCTATTCGCTGTCCATCCCCTTCGTCTCGACGCTCGCCTTCACGGGTGTGATGAAGCCACAGGATGCTCCGGGAACGACTTTCAAGAAGCACATGGCTATCGCCCGAGGCCTCTTGAGTGAGGACGATTATTTGCTCACTGAGATCTTGTTCAATCCGTATAGCCCTGGACAGATCGACAAAATCTGTGCTCGACTGGCGGAACTTTCCGACATCATCAAACGGCACGACAGTGAACGTTTGCTCGCCTACATCAACGAGTGCCGCAACAATATCAAGGACCAGCGATAATGCTGGCCCTTTTTTTGTGGATAGATAATTTTTTGTGTTAAAAAACATATTTTTAAGTGCCAAACGTATCGAAAAAATGATATAATTCAAGAAAATGAACAAAAATTGAATATTTTTTGTACATCTTTGAATTATTTTTTGTATCTTTGTGCCCGTATTATCTTTTTTTATCACCATTAATGAGCAAATAACGGCAATATTATAATCATTATAAACATTAAATATGAAAAAACTTCTATCCTTCATTGTGACTCTGGTTATGAGCTTCGCGGTGATGATGGCGCAGAGACAGGTGACAGGTACTGTCATTGCAGCCGAGGACAACGAGCCCGTTATCGGTGCTTCGATTGTCGTCAAGGGCACGCAGACGGGTACCACGACCGACATCGATGGCAAGTTCAGCCTTCGTGTTCCTGACAACGCCAAGACGCTGCAGATTTCGTACATCGGTATGAGGACACAGGAGGTTTCCCTCAAGGGGAAGTCGAACTTCTCGATTACGCTCGAGTCGGACGAACAGGTCATCGAAGAGGTGGTCGTCACCGGTATGGGCAAGGTCGATAAGCGAATGTTTACCGGTGCATCGACCAACCTGAAGGCCGATGCCATGATGCAGGCCGGCGCCAACGACGTGAGTCGTTCGCTCGAAGGCCGCGTGGCCGGTGTGCAAGTGACAAACGTGAGCGGTACGTTCGGTACAGCTCCCAAGATCCGTATCCGTGGTGCCACATCTATTTACGGCAACTCGAAGCCTCTGTGGGTCATCGACGGTGTGATTTATGAGGACAACGTGGATGTGACCTCCGACGAACTTTCGTCGGGCGATGCCAAGACGCTGATTTCGTCGGCTGTGGCTGGTCTGAACTCGGACGACATCGAGTCGTTCACCGTGCTCAAGGACGGTTCCGCTACCTCTATTTATGGTGCGCGCGCCATGGCTGGTGTGATTGTCATCACCACCAAGAAGGGCCAGAAGGGACGTGCCACGCTCAACTATACGGGCGAGTTCACCACCCGCTTGAAGCCCTCGTATCGCGACTATAACATCATGAACTCGCAGGAGATGATGGGCGTCTATAAGGAGATGGCCGACAAGGGCTGGCTCCAGCTCGAGAACTTGGCCAATGCCTCGAACACGGGTGTCTATGGCTACATGTTCCAGCAGCTGCGCAACTATACGTCGTCGGGCACCTTCGGCCTGGAGAACACCGAGGCCGCACGCAACGCCTACCTGCAGCAGGCCGAGTTCCGCAACACCGACTGGTTCGACCTCCTTTTCTCCAATTCGGTGAGCCAGTCGCACTCGGTGAGCATGTCGGCTGGTACCGACAAGTCGCAGAGCTACTTTTCGATGTCGCTCATGAACGACCCCGGCCAGTACATCAACCGCAGCAAGGTGCGCCGCTATACGTTCAACGCCAACACCTCGTACGACATACTGAAGAACCTCACCGTGCGCTTTGCCGCTTCGGGTACGCATCGTGAGCAGGAGGCTCCCGGTTCGCTCAACCAGACCACCGACGTGGTGACGGGTGAGGTGAAGCGTGACTTCGACATCAACCCCTTCAGCTATGCGATGAACACCAGCCGATGCCTGGATCCCAACATCAGCTACACGCGCTTCTATACGCGCTTCAACATCTTCGACGAGCTGGAGAACAACTACAACGACATCAACGTCAACGAGCTCATGTTCCGTGGAGAATTGGAGTACAAGCCCTTCCGTGGCATGACCCTCAATGGCTTCGCTTCGGCACGTATGACATCAATCAAGCGTGTGCAGAATGTGATGGACGACTCCAACCAGGCCAACGCCTACCGTGCCGGTACCGATGCTACTGACGACAACTCGACCATCCGCAGCAGCAACTCGCTGCTCTATACCGACCCCGACAACGACCTGGCCCTGCCTGAGTCGGTGCTCCCCGTGGGCGGTATCCGCTACCAGTACGACGACGCCATGCGTTCGTTCATGTACCGTATGAACGCCGACTACCGCAACGTTTTCAAGGAGGTTCACACCGTCAATGCAATGATCGGCTCCGAACTTTCCACTGTTCGCCGCACGTCGGCCAACTTCACCGGCTGGGGCTATCAGTACAACAATGGCGGCATCACCTACACTCCTTACCTCTGGCTGAAGCAGGCCAATGAAGAGAACACCGAGTACTTCGGCGAGTCGTTCACCCAGACCAACTCGCTGGCCTACTTCGCCACCGCCACCTATAGCTACGACCAGCGCTACACCCTGTCGGGCACCTATCGCTACGAGGGCACCAACCGCCTCGGCAAGGCCACCAGCAGCCGCTGGCTGCCCACCTGGAACGTGTCGGGCAGCTACGACATCGCAGCCGAGCCTTGGATGGAGCGCTTCAATAAGTGGCTCTCGATGTTCAAGTTCCGTGTGTCCTACTCGCTGACCGCCGATACAGGACCGGCCTATGTGACCAACGCAACGCCTATCTACCATACGGCTAACGTCTGGCGTCCCACCACGTCGGCTGCCGAGTCGATGATCTACTTGTCGGACATCGCCAACTCCGAGCTCACCTACGAGAAGAAGCACGAGTTCAACGTCGGCCTCGATATGGGCTTCCTCGGCGACCGCATCTCCGTCATCGCCGACTACTACAAGCGTAACAACTTCGACCTCATCGGTACTGCCTACACGCAGGGCGCCGGTGGTGTGATCTCGAAGATGGCCAACGTGGCCGACATGGAGTCGAGCGGTTTCGAATTCTCGCTCTCCACCGTGCCTGTCAAGACCAACCGCTTCACCTGGAATCTCGACTTCAACTACACCTATGCCAAGAACGAGATCACGAAGCTCAACACCGCCGACCGTGCCGTCGATCTCGTGACGGGTGCCGGCTACGGTGTGCAGGGCTATCCCGTTCGTGCCCTCTTCAGCTACCAGTTCGCAGGTCTGAACAGCGAGGGTCTGCCTACGGTCATCAACGAGGCCGGCGACGTCACTGTGGGTAACCTCAACTTTCAGGAGACCGAGAACCTGACCGACTTCCTCGTCTATGAGGGTCCAGGCGAACCTACGTGGAACGGCTCGCTCGGCAACACGTTCAGCTACGACTTCGGCAAGGGCGGCAAGGTTGCGCTCAACGTCTATATCACCTATTCGGGTGGCAACAAGGTGCGCCTCGACCCCGTGTTCCGTTCGGGCTACAGCGACCTGACCTCGCTGCCACGTGAGTACAAGAACCGCTGGATGACCGCTGGCGACGAGAAGGTGACCAACATCCCTGTCATCGCATCGCGCAACCAGCTCGACCGCTATGGCTCTACCGACCTCAGCACGGGCTACAACGCCTACAACTACTCGACGGCACGCGTGGCCAAGGGTGACTTTGTGCGTATGAAGGAGATTGCCATTACCTACTCGCTCCCCAACGATGTGGTGCGCAAGAGCCGTGTGCTGAGCAGCGCTTCGCTCAAGCTGTCGGGCACTAACCTCTTCCTCATCTATGCCGACGATGCACTCAACGGCCAGGACCCTGAGTACGTCAATGCCGGTGGTGTGGCTTCGCCTATCTCCAAGCAGTTCACTGCCACTCTTCGTCTTGGATTCTAATCATCTATCAGCAATACAAAAGATATGAATACACCTTTTAAATATATATATAGGAGCATGATGCTGACAGCTGCCGCCCTGACGGTAGCTTCGTGCCAGGACAAGCTTGACGAGGTGCCAGACAACCGTACCGAGATTGACAGCCCCTCGAAGGTGGCTTCGCTGCTCACTTCGGGTTATCCCGACCACACGGCCGCCGTTATCCTCGAGCTGTCGGGCGACAACTATGTGGACGACAATGTGGTGGTTCCTGCCACGCACAACGATGCCTATCAGGACTTCCACGAGGAGGCCTACAAGTGGGTCGATATCAACAACTACTCGATGGGTGCCCAGGATACGCCCTACAGCGTATGGCAGGCCTACTATGGCGGCATCGCCGTCTGCAACCATGCCATCACGGCCATGAAGGAGATGTGCCCCGGCATCGAGACGATGTCGGCAGCCGACATCGCCCTCAACTTCCCCGAGGTTTCGCCTTCATGGGGCGAGGCTATGGTGCTGCGCGCCTACCTCCACTTCATGCTCGTCAATATCTTTGCCGAGGCTTACAAGAACGACCAGCTCAGCCTCAATGATGTGGGCATCCCCTACGTAGTCGAGCCCGAATCGACCGTCTATGTCGATTACGGCGACTCGCAGTATCTGCACAACGTGAAGGAGACCTACGACCTCATCGAACGTGACCTCCTGGCCGGTCTGCCGCTGATCAACGATGCACAGTACAAGGTCGGTGCCTATCACTTCAACCGCAATGCGGCCAACGCCTTTGCGGCCCGCTTCTATCTCTTCAAGCGCGACTATGCCAAGTGCATCCAGTATGCCGACGTGGCGCTGGGCAGCAATCCTTCGTCGATGCTGCGCAAGTGGTCGTCGCTCAACACCAATACCATCGAGTCGCGTCTGCTTGACTACAACGACGAGACGGCCCCCTGCAACTTCATGATCCAGTCCACCTACTCGGTGCAGGACCGCATGCTTTCGGCTTGCCGTTATGCCATCAATTCGGGCTCTACGTTCACGCAGGACGGACAGACCTGGACCGTTCCTTCCACGCTCGACATCATTTACGAGGGTGGCGGCCCCAACTGGTCGGGCTATGTACCTGCCTATTCGGGCAACCTCTTCATCTTCGGTGGCCAGCAGTATGGCGTATGGCTCTTCACCGTCTATGAGTATTTCGAATATACCGACAAGATTGCAGGCATCGGCTACGTCCACATGCTCTATCACCCCTTCACCGCCGAGGAGACCCTGCTCTGCCGTGCTGAGGCCAAGCTCTACCAGGGCGATCGCAACGGTGCCATCCAGGACCTCGGGTTCTGGACCAACAGCAAGCTTGTCACCAGCCCCCTCAATCTGGCTGGCATCCAGCGCAAGTATTCGCGTGCCGGCCGCAACCAGTGGTGCAGCCCTCTGCATCCTGCCGAAATGGGCTTCGAGAAGGTGCTGACGGGCGACGACCTCGCCGTGCTCGACTGCGTGCTCCACTTCCGCCGCATCGAGACGATGTTCGAGGGCATGCGCTGGTTCGACATCAAGCGCTACGGCATCACAGTCTATCACCACTATCGTGGAGCCAACGAGGACGCTATCCATACCGACTCGCTCACCTACAACGACCCGCGCCGTGTGCTGCAGCTGCCTAAGAACGTCATCGACGCCGGCTATCCCGCCAACCGTGGCATCTCGGGCGCTATGGGCGGAGGCGGCAGTTCGTCGAGCATGGTCCACGACCAGTCGAAGGCTGGTGTGCTCAATCCTATGCAACTTCAAACCAAGTAAATGTCGAAGTATAAAACCATCTGAAGAATGAAAAAGATATTTCAAATGATAATGGTGCTGTCAGCCGCGCTGATGGTTACCGCCTGCGGTGAGGACGACGACTTCACCGAGTCGATCTTCGACACCAGCATCTCGGCCGTCGATCAGAGTGCCGCCACGGCACCCTTCGACCAGTGGCTCTACGACAACTTCGTGGTGCCCTACAACACCGAGATCCAGTATAAGTTCAACTTCACGGCCTCCGACCTCGGCTATCAGCTGGCTCCGGCCGACTACAAGAAGTCGCAGCTCCTCTCGCACTTCATCAAGTACCTCTTCTATGAGGTATATGACAAGTATGGCGAGAAGGATGCCAGTGGCAACGCCATCTTCATGAAGAAGTACGGCCCCCGTATCTTCCACTTCATCGGCTCGTCGGCCTACAGCCCCACTACGGGCACTGAGACCCTGGGTTACGCATCGGCAGGTGTGAAGATTACGCTTATCAACGTCAACGAGATGCGCGAAGTGACCAACGGCATGACGTTCAACCAGGACGACATCTTCGTGCTCAACGAGCGTCAGTTCCACACCATGCACCATGAGTTCTCGCACATCCTGCATCAGACTAAGTCGTACCCCACGTCATTCGGCATCGTCACCTCTGGCACCTACGACCCACGTTCGTGGCAGGAGCGCGACTCTTGCGACAGCCATTCGCTGGGTTATGTCACCCAGTACGGCTCGTCGGCAAACTACGAGGACTTCGTCGAGACCCTCTCGTGCACCATCACCGACACCGACGGCCGCTGGATGAACACCATCATCGAGGGCTGCCTCAATGGTGGCGTGAAGGCCGGCGACAAGGAGCAGATCTACACCCTTATCGATAGCCTCGAAATCGAGAACTTCGACGACCCCAAGATGCACTGGAACAACTTCACCATTTACGACGAGACCACGCTCGACGATTCGGGAGTGCGTGTCCACACACGCTACATCCTCGACGACCATCTGAGCGACTCGCGTTCGCACCTGCAGTCCAACGTGACCGATGCCGAATATCGCAACTACAACTGGACAGAATACAAGACGTTCACCTCGTTTCGCGACTTCCTCGACAACTGGGTGACCTACGACACCAGCGACGAGACCAAGGGTATCAACGCCATGCTCAAGAAGATTGACATCGCCACCAAATGGTACACCGAAAGCTGGGGCCTCTATCTTTACACGATTCGCCATGAAGTGGATTATCGCCAGAAGCATGTCAACGACTATGTGAGCAGCGATGCATGTGTGATCTATGATTATCAATAATTGCTAAGGACTCAGATTAAAATGAAAAGATATTCAACTCTTTGCCGCACCATACTGTCGGCTGCTGTCGGCACTGCGCTGCTGTCGGCTTGCACCTTCGAGCAGGAAGATTACTTCGACGAGTCGGCTGCCCTTCGCATCCAGCACGTCAACGACGATATCAAGGCCACGCTCTGTGCTCCCAGCTCTGAGCACGGCTGGCTCATCCAGTATTATGTGGCCGGTACCGACGACTATACCTTCGAGGGCTTCAACCTCTTCGGCAAGTTCTACGAGTCGGGCAAGGTGACCTTGTGCAGCGACCATCGTTTCTTGCGCGATTCGAATGCCGGCAAATATACCGAATACTCCAGCTACTACGAGATGCTGGCTGAGGAGGGTCCGGTGCTGGCTTTCAACACCTGGAACAATATCCTCTCGGTTTTCGTCGATCCCGTCAGCCCCTCTTCGGCGCCCAATACGCTCATCGACGATGGCGAGGGTATGAATGGCGATGACCGCCTGGTGGTAATCTCGTACAACAGTGACGAGATTCTGCTGCGCGGTGAGCGTCATTCGGCTCCTGTGCGCTTTGTGCGCCTTGACCGTTCGGCCGAGGAGTACATTGCCCAGACTAACGAGATGAAGAACTATATCTCGAACGAGAAGCTGGCCCAGTACTATGTGAGCAACGGCACTTTGACACGTTTCTTCGACGGCCTCTACAAGGGCTATTTCGACTACAATGACCGTTTGATTGACCCATTGGACAAGCAAACAAAGAGCTGCGTATTCACCCCCAACGGATTCCGTCTGCGTGACCCCATCGTGCTGGGTTCGGACACGTGTCAGGAATTTGTGCTCAACGACGAGAAGACGGCTCTGGTGTCGGGCAATGTGACGGTGGAACCCTGCTGGCTGCTGGCTGTCAACACACTTTGCCAGAACACCAACGGTGCCAAGATTACGGCTCAAGGTGCTTGCGAGAGTTTCGCCGCTCTTTACAACAAGTTAAACGCCGACATCACCAGCAACTTCTCGACTCAGACCTTCAACGGCATCACCTTCGGCAAGTCGTCCGAGTCGGGTACCAGCAGCCGCGTGGGTGTGGTCTTCAGCTGCTCGAGCGGCACGCGCAAGTACTTGACGGGCTTCAAGGGCACCATCACCGTCGATACCGAGACCGGACGCGCCACCATCCAGGCCGATTCCAACGACGCTTCGTCCAACTTCTCGAGCTACAGCCGCAAGGGCATCGGCGACTCGTTCACCAACATCGTCAATGCGCTCAACGGCACCTACACGCTAACGGCCAGCAACCACTTCAAGCCTACCGAGGTAGTATGGACCAAGGTCGATGATCCGACATTCTACTTCGTCACCCAGTTCGACTTCTCAAGTTCTGGAACTATCAACTAATCTATAACATCAATTATTAATTTCATTATGAAAGCAATGTATCTACTTTCTGCTGCAGCCCTTCTGAGCGCTACAGCTTTAGCACAGCCCCAGCTTGAGGGCGCTGTCAGTCGTCACATCAGCTTGCCTAGCCAGCCAGCCAAGGTTGAGCGTGCCCTGCTTCAGCAGGCCACTCGTCCTATCGAGCTTCGCTCCAGCGAGTCGCGCAAGCCTGGTCGTTTCGAGGCAATGGACGAGGCCGCTATGGGCATCCGTCGTGCTCCTGCCACCACCTATGGCGCCTACTATTCGATGGGCGACGGCACTCTCAAGTCTTCGCTCGTCTGGGATGGCGGCTTCTATGGCTATAACTATGCTGTGGCTCACGCTTTCCCCTATACTGCCAAGTTCAATGCTCTCCTTGGCAATAGCTGGTCGATGATCACCTCGACCCAGACTGTCGATTTGAATGACCAGGCCGATTCTGAGGGCAACCTTGTCTTGAACGACCTGGGTATCGGCAACTTCTACATGCCGACCATCACCAACGGCAAGACCAGCTACACCTGGAGCACCCGTGACACCCAGGGTCAGATTCTCGACGGCGCATACTTCACCGACAGCTGGGGAATGGGTGTGTTCGATGCTTTCGAGCACGAGGCATTCTATGGTGGCTTTACGGGTGGCAACTACGGCTACGGTTCCTATACTCCTTATGGTCCATCCAACCTCACCCGCGTAGTTATTGGTCAGCTTAGCGGTCCGCTCGTTGTGGATGACGTTTGCCTCTGGCTCACCACCAATAGCCAGCTCTTTGCTACCGACGACGACTATATCCTCGTGACCATTAGCGACACGCAGGCTGACGAGACTGTTAAGACCTACGAGGCCTACATCCGTGCTGAGAACATCGAGACAGCCAGCAACGGTTCGACCTGCGGTGTCGGCAAGTTTGTCGAGATTGATGAGGATGGCTTCGAGAGCGAGGTATCGCCTGTCCTCACTGGTAATGTCTTCATTGACATCACTGGCAGCGAGGGAACCGACTATGGTATCATCATGGTTTCGTCCGACATGGAGGACGAGGACGCCGAGGGTTATGTATATTATGATTCCCGCTCCTACTGGTGGAGCGACGGCTCGGCCGACGGCATGCAGGAACGTTTCTATCGCTGGACTGCCGACGACGCTTGCGTCATCCTCGATGCACGCTACAATGCCCTTACCACCTACGGCACCCCCGAGCGTTCGGCTACCGGCTATGTGCCCAATGATGCTACCTATAGCGAGGCTTCCGACGGCACCAAGTATGCTTGGGCTGTGGCTGGTGTCAACGAGGAAGGCGAGGCTTACAACGACTTTGACGTTGAGAGCACCTTCGACCTTGAGCACTTCACTGTCGAGTACGATCCTGAGGTCGTAGCTGGTCTCGACTTCGATACCACCTACTATGCCGACCACAGCCTCATCGCCCTTTTCGTGGCTGTGAAGGAGCTTCCCGCCGACATGGAGACCCGCACCACCACCGTTACCTTCACTTCCAACGAGGAGGTTGAGTATCCTATCACCATTACCCAGTATGGTGCAGGTGCCGGCATCAAGGGCATCAACAAGGATGCCGAGAAGGAGGATACCGAGATTTACAACCTCCAGGGCGTAAAGGTCAGCAAGTCGGAGGCCGATCTCCCCGCTGGCGTTTATGTGAAGAATGGCAAGAAGTTCGTGAAGTAAGTAACGACTTTTACCGGTATTATAAATGGGGCCGATTCCTTCGGGAATCGGTCTTTTCGTAAAATGAACAATTAAGACAAATCTATGAAGAAACTTTTCACTTTACTGGCAGCTTCTATGCTTGCCATCTCTTCCGTTTCTGCTGAAGACTATACCCCATGGGGTTATTATATGGGCAATATCGAAAACGATAACCTTGGTCTTATCGGTGCAGGTGTGGCTACTCTTCGTATCGCTATCTTTGTGCCCGGCGATGGAATTCTGGCTGGTGGAACCGTTGCGGGCGTTAACGTTCCAGTGGCCGATGCATCGGCTGTGACTGCACTCAGTGCTTGGGTTACTCCAACACTTTCCTCCGATGAGACATATACTCAGCAGGTTGACCTGACTGGTTATGCCAGCGGGTTCAATCAGGCTATCTTTGATGAGCCTTATACAGTAACCGAATCGGGTTGTTACGTAGGTTATACCATTACGGTCAATACTGCCCTCAATACTCAAGGGAGCAAGTATCCAGCTGTTTATGATCCTTCGACCCAGGTTCCAAATAGCTTTTGGATTTGGTACAGTGCCCAGTATGGCTGGCAGGACATCGGAAACGATTATGGACAGTCGTGTCTGCAGGCGCTGTTCAAGGATCTCCAGTTGCCTGAGACAGCTGCACATTTCGGAACAATCAAGAATGCTGTCACCGGTGTAAATACAGAGACCGAATGGCCAGTCACGGTTTATTCGGATGCTTCGGAGGCCGTCAATAGCATCGAATATACGATTGATGTAAATGGTGTCAAGGAAACTCGTACAGCTGATGTCTCTATCGAATCAGGCTTCAACAAGTCGGGCGAAATCATGGTCAAGGTAGCTTCGCCTGCCGAACTTGGTGTGTATAATGTAACCCTCGCCATCACGAAGGTCAATGGAAAAGACAATTCTTTGGCTGATGATCTGACGGTAATCAGTTTCAAGAACCTTAGCCGCATCGTACAGCGCAATACTGTTGTTGAGGAATTCACAGGTACAGGCTGCGGATGGTGTCCGCGTGGTATGCAGGGTATGGCCAATCTGCGTGCAGAATTCGGTGAACGTTTCATTGGCTTGGCCTTCCATGCCTATAATACTTCCGACCCGATGTATCCCAACTACTACATCTCGGCTTCCAAACTTGGCATCTCAGGTGCTCCAAGCTGTGTTATGGATCGTAAGGAAGTGATGGATCCCTATTATGGAACACAGAAGAATGAGCGTTATGTGCTTCAGGACTTCGAGGATTATAGTTCTATTCCAGCCGAAGTGGATATTGACTTGAAGGCTGAGTGGGCAGACAATGACAAAGTGCAGCTTGATGCAAAAATAGAACCTTTGGTAGATGACAAGTACGAAGTTGTCTATGTTCTTACTGCAGATAGCCTCACTGGTACATCTACTGCATGGCGACAGTCCAATTATTATAACCAGTATTCGGCTGCCGAAGTTGGAGATGCAGATCTTGCCAAGTTCTGTAAAGGTGGCGAATATGGCACAAGCCGTTTCGCTTGGAACTTCGATGACGTGGTGATTGCAAGCTCTTATAATTCTCTGGGCAACAATCAGGCTGCATCGTTGGGCTTTCTTGCTGCTGGCCAGAGCGTTGAGGATAGTTACACACTTTCCTTGCCAGCCAAGGCTACTCTTCGTACAGCTGTAGATGCAAGCATTGATAAGGTTTATGCTGTCGCTTTTGTCCTCAATTCCGAGGGCGCAATTGCGCAAGCCGTGAAGGTGGCTATCGCCAAATCATCGGGCGAGGGCATCGAATCAGTTCGCGAGGACGTGAATGTTTCCGAGGCTCCTACCTATGACCTCCAGGGCCGTCAGATTTCCACACCTCGTCGTGGTCAGCTCTTCATCCGTGGTGGCAAGAAGATGATCGTAGAGTAAAGACCTTAAGGTCTCTTAAAATAATATGCCCCCGAAAGTAGGATATGCACTTTCGGGGGCATTGATTATTTGTGTGATATTTGATTTTCTTTTGCGATGCGCTGCAAGGTGGGAGCAGCATAGAGGAACTTTCGGAGCACGGGGCTCTCGGTGTGCAGGATGTTATCCTTGTTGCCTTGCCAGTTCACCACGCCGCCTGCTAGGAAGGTGATGTGGTCGCCGATGCCGAGCACGGAATTCATATCGTGGGTGTTGACCACTGTGGTGATGTTATACTCGCGTGTAATGTCGTCGATGAGCTGGTCGATGAGAATGGAGGTCTGCGGGTCGAGACCCGAGTTGGGCTCATCGCAGAAGAGGTATTTAGGGTTGAGTGAGATGGCACGGGCGATGGCCACACGCTTCTGCATACCGCCAGAGAGTTCGGAGGGCATCTTCTGATGTGCTCCCTTGAGGCCTACACGTTCCAGGCAGAAATCCACGCGTTCGCGTATCTCAGCCACTGTCTTGTCGCTGAACATACGGAGGGGAAAGGCAACGTTTTCTTCCACCGACATCGAGTCGAAGAGGGCAGAGCCTTGGAAGAGCACGCCGATTTCCTTGCGGATCTCCTTCATCTCCTTGTCCTTCAGTTTCGTGATGTCGCGTCCGTCGTAGAGGATTTCTCCCTGCTCGGGCTTATGAAGGCCGATGAGGCATTTGAGCAGCACGGTCTTGCCCGAACCGGATTGCCCGATGATGAGGTTATTGACGCCTGGCTCGAAGATGCAGTTGATGCCGTTGAGCACCGTCTGCTCGCCAAAAGACTTATAAAGGTTCTTTACTTCAATCATGATTGCGATTTTTGCGGTGCAAATATAGTGATTTTTTTGATAAGTAAGTTGATAATTCCCGACAATTAACAATTATTGATGGCAGTTTTTGGTTATTTCGGAAATTTTGCGTATCTTTGCGCCGCAATTTCCGTTGCTGCGGTCAAGTCAACAAAAGCTGAAAGTAATGTTTGACAATCTATCGGAGCGTCTTGAGCGCTCGTTCAAAATCCTCAAGGGTGAAGGCAAGATCACCGAAATCAATGTTGCAGAGACTCTCAAGGACGTGCGTCGTGCGCTGCTCGATGCCGACGTAAACTATAAGGTTGCCAAGAACTTCACCGACGAGGTGAAGAAGAAGGCTCTGGGTATGGACGTGCTTACAGCCGTCAAGCCAGGTCAGTTGATGGTCAAGATCGTTCATGACGAACTGGCACAGCTGATGGGCGGCGAGGCCGTTGATCTGAACCTGAAGGCCAATCCCACCATCATCCTGATGGCAGGCCTGCAGGGTTCTGGTAAGACTACCCACACCGGCAAGCTTGCCCTGATGCTGAAGACGAAGAAAGGCAAGCGTCCGTTGCTTGCAGCTTGCGACGTCTATCGTCCCGCTGCCATCGATCAGTTGGAAGTCGTGGCAGGCCAGGTGGGTGTGCCCGTCTATACCAATCGTGACTCGAAGGATCCCGTCAAGATAGCCAAGGATGCCATCGCACAGGCCAAGCACGACGGCAATGATGTGGTCATCATCGATACCGCTGGTCGTCTTGCCGTGGATGAGCAGATGATGCGTGAGATCAAGAACATCAAGGATGCCGTTGATCCACACGAGATCCTCTTCGTCGTCGATTCGATGACAGGTCAGGATGCTGTTAACACTGCCAAGGAATTTAACGATCGTCTCGACTTCACGGGTGTCATTCTCACCAAACTTGATGGTGATACACGTGGTGGTGCAGCCCTCTCAATCCGCACCGTGGTGCAGAAGCCAATCAAGTTCATCGGTACGGGCGAGAAGATGGAGGCACTCGACGTGTTCTATCCCGAACGTATGGCCGGTCGTATCCTCGGCATGGGTGATGTGGTTTCGCTCGTCGAACGTGCCCAGCAGCAGTACGACGAAGAGGAGGCCAAGAAGCTGCAAAAGAAGATTGCGAAGAACAAGTTCGACTTCAACGACTTCTTCGAGCAGATTCAGCAGATCAAGAAGATGGGCAACATCAAGGATCTCGCTTCGATGATTCCTGGTGTGGGCAAGGCCATCAAGGATGTGGACATCGACAACAACTCTTTCAAGAGTGTCGAGGCCATCATCCAGTCGATGACACCTTTCGAGCGTGAGCATCCCGAGGTGATGAACCAGAGCCGTAAGATGCGCATCGCCAAGGGTTCGGGCACCAACATCCAGGAAGTAAACCGCCTTGTAAAGCAGTTCGACGACATGCGCAAGGTGATGAAGAAGATGAACGATCTGAAGGGCAATCCTCGAGCTCTGATGCAGATGCAACAGATGGCCTCCAAGATGCGAGGCAAGGGCTTCGGAATGTAAGTCAAAGAAAAAAAAGTTGGGCTTTTGCTCAACTTTTTTTTATTTACTGAATAGTACAACCAAGTGCAAATGACATCTGTTCGGCCTCGAAACCATTGCCTTTGGTGTAGAATCCTATGTAAGGAGATATGGTTTTATGACGGAACATCACGTATTTGTATCCGATATTTTCATAGATTCGCGCGGTTCCTTTATATTTTATAGGGCGTTTGCCGTTCAAATAGGAGCCGACCTGCACGTGGATGACAAAGGGCCCGAACCATCGGTCATATTTGATGCCCGCTCCAATATAATCTTTTCGGTAGGTTCGGTCGGGATTATCGTTGTGATAGTAGTCCAGACCCACGCCAATGCCGTTGTTTGGGTCGATTTTATACATTGCATCCGTCATTATGGTGATTTGTACGGCAGAATTCGGGTCTTCGAAATACACTTTACCATATCCCGCCATCACGCTGCCATAGAAGTGTGATTGGAACTTCCTGCCATCTTTCTCGATGAGGGCTTCCTCAGGTTTGCATTTCTGTATTTCCTTCAAAGTCTTGTGCCGGTAGCGCAGCGAAAGCGAGAAGTTGTTGATGCCTGTGTTGTAGTTGGCAAGTCCACTGTTGCTGAGATGCGTGAATTGCGGGCCGAAGGCTATTTCCCCTCCTTTGACCTCGTAGGCGAAGAACCACCCGAATCCCACAAAGATTTGCCAAGGCTTGGAAAGAGTGACCCAACTGGGGACTTCATAGACAGGATTGAAGACGTAGGCGGCTCCCGTTTCCTGATTCAGGTATCCACGCCATTTGCCGCTTGTCCAGCAGTACTGGTGCAAGGTTATGCCAAACGTGGCAATCTGTCCGTAATCGGCAGTCTTGCTTTTAGGAATAATGGGTTCCACACCCTGAATCTTCAGATGACTATAGTCCAGCCATTGGAAAAACATGCCGAGAGTAGGGTAATAATAGCCCTTGGGCGCAGCCCCATAATCCTTCGAAGAGAACTGGTGCCCGATATTCAGCTGCCACATCTGGCTGAACTTCTGTGTGAACTCCGAATTCTTGACCGATCTCCATTCCGTAGCTCCAAATGGCGAACCGGCACCATAGCCAATTCCCCATTCGTTGATCAGAGGCTCTCGTTTGGCCTCTTTCCTAAGCTGCGAATAAGCATCTTCTTCTGCCATCAGCAGAACGAAAGACAATGTCAATAATCGGAGGAAGTACATTGTGTGCCTAAGGGTGTGGAACTTGTGCCATTTCATATTGCAAAGATAATTTGTATCGAACAAAAAACGCCATTTCTGCAGAAAAAACGGGGATAAAGTCTTTTATTGTCTTCGAAATTTGGCCAATTGAATAATTTGCATTACATTTGCAAACCTAAATTCAGACAATTATGACATTGATAGATGGAAAGGCTACTGCTGCGGCCATTAAGCAAGAGATAGCAGCAGAAGTCCAGCAGATGCTGGCCGAAGGCAAACGTGCACCCCATCTGGCTGCTGTTCTGGTGGGCCATGATGGCGGCTCGGAGACCTATGTGGCAGCCAAGGTGAAGGCTTGTGCAGAGTGTGGATTTACTTCTTCACTGATACGTTTCGAGAGTGATGTCACCGAGGAGGAACTCCTTGCCAAGGTGGACGAACTGAACAAGAATCCCGAGATCGATGGCTTCATTGTGCAGCTTCCTTTGCCGAAGCACATCAATAGCCAGAAGATCATTGAGGCTATTGATTACCGCAAGGATGTGGACGGATTCCATCCGGTCAACGTTGGACGTCTTTCCATCGGTCTCCCATGCTTCGTGAGCGCTACGCCAATGGGCATCATGGATCTGCTTGAGCGCTATAACATTCCCACCAAGGGCAAGCATTGCGTGGTTCTCGGACGTTCGAACATCGTGGGCAAGCCTGTAGCTTCGCTGATGATGCAGAAGGCCTATCCAGGCAACTCGACGGTGACCGTCTGCCACAGCGCTTCGGAGAACCTCAAGGAAATCTGTGCTTCGGCTGATATCCTTATCGCAGCCATTGGCCAGCCGGAGTTCGTCACCGCCGACATGGTGAAGGAGGGAGCTACGGTCATCGATGTAGGCACCACCCGCGTACCCGATGCCACCAAGAAGTCGGGCTTCAAGCTGAAAGGCGACGTCAAGTTCGACGAAGTGGCTCCCAAGTGCGCCTTCATCACGCCCGTTCCCGGCGGCGTTGGCCCTATGACCATCTGCTCGCTGATGAAGAATACGCTCAAGGCGGGGAAGGGTGTGAACTGGTAATTCAATTTTCGAATGTCCGAAAGTTGAGGGGAGTAAACGGGAGTTAGCGGGAGTTAACGGACGAATGTTTCTTGGGACACGATTTCTACAGGTGAAGGTGTCACCCCTCAAACATTTCAACCCCTCAAACCGCAGCGCAGCTGCCTCAAACCTCTCAAACCCCTCAAACCCTCAAACAAATAACAAGGTGGTGACTCAAGCAGTCACCACCTTGTTCATTCTTACGTCCCATTCGTCGCAAGGCACCATCCGTTGCAGCTGGCAGGTGAAGCAGACGCCCCACTTCGGACACAGCAGTTGGGGGAGGAGCCGGTCGTAATAGCCTTTGCCGCGCCCCATGCGATGGCCCTTGCGGCTGAAGGCACGGCCGGGGATGATGGCGAGGTCTATCAGGCTGGGGTCATCGAGCTGGGGACAGGCTTCGGTAGGTTCTTCGATGCGAAATTTGCCCTGCACCTCGATGTGCTGCGGGTCATAGTGCCGCAGCAGGAGCGTGTCGCCATGGACCACGGGCAGGATGACCTGCTTGCCCGAGCCGACAGCATCGTCGATGAGCAGCTGGAGGCTGACTTCGTCGGGCAGGGCCGCATAGAGCAGCACGGTCCGGGACTGTTGCCATTCTGGCGAACCAAGGATCTGCAGACAGACATAGAGTGACTGGGTGTCGCGTTCGGCGGCACTCAGTCGCTGTATTTCTTGCTTGATATGTCGGCGCAGTTCGTCTTTAGTCATTGTTCATCATCCGAGCACGATGAGCTTCACGATGTAGGCCACGTAGATGGCTGTGAGGGCTGCTCCCTCCCAACGCACCATCTTGTAGCTGGTACGCAGGAAGAGCCATAGCAGGATGCCCAGACCAAACATCAGCGCATAGTCGAAGGCAAAGCCGATGTCCGAGCCATGGATGGGGGTGATGGCAGCCGACAGGCCGATGACGCAAAGCAGATTGAACGTCACCGAGCCGATGATGTTGCCGATGGCCATGTCGGTCTCGCCCTTGACGGCAGCCATGACGCTGGCAAAGAGCTCGGGCAGGGAGGTGCCGACGGCAACGATGGTAAGACCGATCACGCGGTCGGTGACACCCAGCTGACGGGCAATGTCGGAAGCACCTTCCACAAGGCGGTTGGCGCCGAACACCATGGCAGCAAATGCCACGATGATCATCACGAGGGCCTTCCAGAGTGCCATAGGTTCGGCCTGTTCGCCTTCCTCGTCGGAGGCATTGCTGGCCTTGCGCGAGTTGTGCACCTGATAGGCGACGAAGGCAACGAGCAACAGGAAGCCGACGATGCCGGCCAGGCGGCCGATGGTGCCCGTCATGGCGACGGCAATGAAGAGTACGTTGGCCAGCAGCATGAACGGGAGGTCGAGGCGCAGGGTGATGCGCTGCGTCGGAATGGTGTGCACCAGGGCGGTGATACCGAGGATGAGGGCAATGTTGGCGATGTTCGAGCCGACGACGTTGCCGATGGCAATGCCAGAGTTGCCCATGAGGGCCGACTGCAGCGAGACGAGCAGTTCGGGCATCGAGGTGCCGAAGCCTACCACCGTGAGACCGATGACCATGCGGCTGAGCCGCGCACGTTGGGCGATGGCCACCGAGCCATCGACCAGATAATCGCCGCCCTTGACGAGCAGCAGCAATCCTAACAGAATATAAGCAATATTTATGAGCATGACTTATTTGATTATGCCGTCGCGACGCATCAGTGCGTTGATGTCGGGATCGGCGCCCTTGAACTGACGATAAAGCTCGGCCGGATCGACGGTGTCGCCGCTCTCAAGCAGATGGCGGAAACGACGGGCCGTGGCCGGGTTGAAAAGACCTTCCTTCTGGAACACGGCGAAGGCATCGGCATCGAGCATCTCGGCCCACTTGTAGCCGTAGTAGCCGGCAGCATAGCCTCCGCTGAAGATGTGGGTGAACGAGGTGGCCATCATGGCACCCTCGACGCGCGGCAGCACCTGTGTGGGGGCCATGGCGTCGGCCTCGAACTGCTCGATGTTCTGGAGCTGGGGGAAACGAGCCGTGATCTCGTTGCTGCTGTTGCCGGTGTTGCCCTTGCCCAGGGTGTGGAACTGCATGTCGAGCATGCCGAACGAAAGCTGACGCACACAGGCATAAGCGGCCTGGAAGTTCGAAGCGTCCTGGATGCGATCGACGAGGTCCTGCGGAATCTTTTCGCCCGTCTGATAGTCGGCGGCAAAGGTGTCGAGGAACTCCTTCTCGCGCATGAAGTTCTCGTTGAACTGCGAAGGCAGCTCCACGAAGTCGTGGGCTACGTTGGTGCCGCTCTGCCCCTTGTAGGTGCACTTGGTGAGCAGGCCGTGGAGCGAATGTCCGAACTCATGCAGGAAGGTGGTGCACTCGTCGTAGGTGAGCAGTGAGGGGACATAGGTCGAATCGCCGGGCTGGCCGATAGGCTTGCTGAACGACATGACAATCTGGATGTGCGGACGACTGTCGGTGCCGTCCTTCTCGCGCCACTGGCCCTTGAACTCGGTCATCCAGGCGCCGGGGCGCTTCACCTCGCGTGGGAAGAAGTCGGTGTAGAGGAGGCCAAGATAAGATGAGTCGGCATCGAGCACCTCGAAGCACTCGGCAGCCTCGTTATAGACGGGCACGTCAATCTTGTGGAAGGTGACGCCATAGAGGCGCTCGGCCAGGCCGAACACACCCTGCTTGACCTTTTCGAGGGAGAGATAGGGCTTGACCTGTGCATCGCTGACGTTGTACTTCTGGGCCTTGAGTTTCTCGCTATAGTAGCTGAAGTCCCAAGGCATCAGATCCTTGACGCCATCCTTTGCGGCAAAGGCTGCCACCTCCTTGACATCGTTCAAGGCAGGCTGCTTATATGCCTTGAGCAACTGATTAAGCAGGCTGTTGACCGCATTGGGCGTATGCGCCATGGTGTTGGTAAGGCGCAAATCGGCAAAAGTCTCGTAACCCAGCAGATCGGCTTTCTCTTGACGCAGCGTGGCAATCTTGCGTATGTTTTCGGTATTGTCGAATTCTCCGCCAACGCAGCGCGAGTTGTATGCCTTGTAAAGCAGTTCGCGAAGGTCGCGACGGCTCGAATAGGTCATGAACGGACGATAGTCGGTAGCAAGAAGTCCGATCTGATAATCCTTCTGCTTGAGTGCTTCGGTCACGAAGCCGGGAAGTCCTGCAAGGTCGGTCTCGGGATTGAGTTGGTACTTCCATGTGCCTGTAGCCTTCTGCACGTTTTGTCCGAAGACGAGGGTAAGGCTGTCGAGTTCGGCGCTCACCTGGCGCCAACGCTCGCGTTTTTCGCCCTTGAGGGTGGCGCCACTGCGAACATAACTTTCGTAGGTGTCTTTCAACAGGCGATATTGCTCGGTGGTGAGCGAGGTGGTCTTGGGGTCGGCATTGTCGTTCCATACCTGCTGGATGCGCTCGAACAGTTTCTCGTTGAGACTGATGTCGAGGCTGTGCTGGCTCATCATCGGCTGGAGTTCTTCGCCGAGGGCGAGCATCTCGTCGGTGCCATCGCACTCGTGCAGGTTGTAGAAGATGCCGGCTACGCGGTTCAGGAGACCGCCACTGTAGTCAAGCGCAGCGATTGTATTTTCAAAGGTTGGAGCCTCGGGATTGTTGACGATAGCGTCAATCTCCTTGTTGTGCTCCTCGATGCCGGCCTCAAATGCTGGCTTATAATGCTCGGTCTTGAGTTTATCGAAGGGAAATGCACCGTGTGGAAGGGTGGATTCTACGAGAAATGGATTTTCCATATCGTTGTTTGCGTTACGGTCAGTGCAGCTGGCCAAGGTGAATGCGGTAACGGCCATTGCACAGAGGATTGTTGAGGTTTTCATTAGAGTTCTGAAGGGTTAAGAAAGGTTGCTTCCTTTATTTGGAAAATTTGGATGCAAGTTCGTCAGCCTTCACCTTGACCTGTTCGCCGGTGATCATATTCTTGAGCGAAACCTCGCCCGAAGCCACTTCTTCAGAACCTACGATAACAACGTAGGGAATCTGCTTGGCGTTGGCATAGGTCATCTGCTTCTTCATCTTGGCGTGTGCTTCAGGATATACTTCGGCACGGATGCCAGCCTTGCGAAGTGCGGCAAGGAGGGGCAGACAGAAGTCCTGTTCGGCCTCGCCGAAGGTTACGAAGAGCACTTGTGTCGAGTGAAGGGCATCGGTGGGGTAGAGGTTGAGTTGGTTGAGCACGTCATAGATGCGGTCGGCACCGAATGAGATGCCTACGCCCGACATACCTGGCATGCCGAAAACGCCTGTGAGGTTATCATAGCGGCCTCCGCCTGTGATGGAACCCATCTCCACGTCGAGTGCTTTCACCTCGAAGATGGCACCTGTGTAGTAGTTGAGGCCACGGGCTAGGGTGAGGTCAATATCGAGCTGACAATCTGTGCCGCCCAGTTTCTCAACCTTGTTCAAGATATATTCGAGTTCATCGACGCCCTTTACACCAACTTCCGACTGTGCCAATGTCTCACGGATGGTGGCAAGTTTCTGGCGGTTCTCACCTTCCAGTTTGATGATGGGTTGCAGCTTGGCAATCTGCTCCTCGCCAAGACCCTTTTCACGAAGTTCAGCATTCACATTGTCGAGGCCGATCTTGTCGAGTTTGTCGATGGCAACGGTGATGTCGACCAGCAGTTCAGGAGCGCCGATTATATCAGCGATGCCGGCAAGGATCTTGCGGTTGTTCATCTTGATGGCCACACGGATGCCGAAACGGCGGAACACTTCGTCGATGATCTGGATGAGTTCCACTTCGTTGAGCAACGAGTCGGAACCCACTACATCAGCATCACACTGAAAGAATTCGCGGTAGCGGCCTTTCTGCGGACGGTCGGCACGCCATACGGGCTGAATCTGATAGCGCTTGAAGGGGAATGCCAGTTCGTTCTGGTGCATCACCACAAAGCGAGCGAAGGGGACGGTGAGGTCGTAGCGCAGACCTTTCTCGCAGATGCGTGCTGCAAGCTTGGCTGTGCCGCCATCCTGAAGTTCCTCTGGTTTTACGTCGGCAAGGAAGTTGCCCGAGTCAAGAATCTTGAAGAGCAGTTTGTCACCCTCTTCACCATACTTACCCATCAGTGTTGAAAGATTCTCCATCGAAGGAGTTTCGATCTGCTGGTAGCCATAGAGGCCATAGACGTCACGTATGGTGTTGAAGATGTAGTTGCGCTTTGCCATCTCGACAGGCGAGAAGTCGCGTGTTCCCTTGGGGATACTTGGTTTTACTTGTGCCATATTTCTTTTTAGTTATTCGGAGTCCTCTGAGTATTCGGAGTTCTCGGATTATTCATAGTCCTATTAAATACTCAATTTTGCTTTTTATTATTCATTTTAGCGCGCAAATATACAAAATTTTTGTCTTTTTTCGGCAGATTTGAGTGTTTTTTTTCGAAAACCCTTACATTTTAAATAATAATATGTATCTTTGCAACTCCAAAATTCTTTTTTATGAGCGTATCAGAGATTCTGCGTTGTACCAAAGAGACGTTATTCTCGTTTGAGGTGTTGCCCCCGTTGCGTGGGAAGAGCCTCGAACAGATTTACGATACCATCGATCGTCTGATCGTATTCAATCCTGCATTCATCGAAGTGACGACCCATCGCAGCGACTATGTCTATAAGGAGTTGGCTCCCGGTCAGTATCGCCGTGTAGAGGAGCGTCTTCGCCCAGGCACCGTGCCCATCAGTTATGCCATCAAGCAGCGCTATAATGTTCCCGTGGTGCCCCATGTCATCTGTTCGGGCTATTCGCAACAGGACACCGAGAACGAATTGATGGATCTTGCGTTTCTCGGAATGCATGACTTGCTTGTGTTGCGTGGCGACAAGTCGAAACAGGATAGCCGCTTCATCCCCAAAGAGGGAGGTCTTCAGTATGCCAGCGAACTTTGTGAGCAAATCAACGAGTTCAACAAGGGAAAACTCCTCTACGGCGGACAGCATGAATTGACACGTGAGACGCCTTTCACCTATGGCGTGGCTGGTTATCCCGAGAAGCACGAAGAGGCCATGAGTCCTGCTGCCGACCTGCGTGCCTTGAAGCGCAAGGTGGACTTGGGCGCAGGATATGTTTCGACGCAGATGTTCTTCGATAACAAGAAGTACTTTGACTTTGTGAAGCGTTGTCGCGAGATAGGCATCAATGTGCCGATAGTCCCCGGATTGAAACCTCTCACCGCCCTCAATCAGCGGGCCATGCTGCCACGCACTTTCCATATCGATTTCCCCGAGAAACTGGTGCGGATGCTTGAGAAGTGCCAGACCAATGACGACGTGAAGGAAGTGGGAGTCGAGTGGCTCACCCGTCAGTGCCGTGAGTTGAAGGACCGCGAGGTGCCTTGTCTCCACTTCTATTCGATGAATGCTGCCAATCAGATTGTGAAGATCATGTCTGCCATTTAAGTAATTCCTTTATGACTTTAAGGGAGGCTTTTAACGATAGAATTCTTCTTCTGGACGGAGCGATGGGCTCGTTGCTGATGAAAGGCAACAATGATCATCTCTCGCTTACCGATCCGGAGGCGATCCTCGATATACATCGGCGCTATGTGGCTGCCGGTGCGGATGTTATTACCACCAATACTTTCTCTTCGCAGCGCATTTCGCAGCACGACTATCACCTCGATGAGCAGATTGAGGCAATGAATCGTGCAGCTGTGCGACTGGCTCGACAGGCTGCTTCCGAAGCCTGGGACCACCAGGTCTTTGTGCTAGGCGATGTGGGCCCCACCAGCAAGATGCTGTCGATGAGCGAGGATGCAGACGATCCTGCAGCTCGTTCCATTACTTTCGACCAACTCGAAGCGGCTTATCTCGAGCAGATACAGGTGCTCGTCGAAGAAGGTGTCGATGGTATCCTCATCGAGACAATTTTCGACACGCTCAATGCAAAGGCTGCCATCAGCGCCTGCTTGAAGGCAGGAGCACCCGAGATCTTGCTGAGTATGACGGTGAGCGATGCCAGTGGGCGAACGTTGAGCGGACAGACGGTTGAGGCTTTCATTACGTCAGTAATGCATGCCAATCCCCTTTGTGTCGGCTTGAACTGCGGATTGGGAGCCGATGGTATGTTGCCTTACTTACGTCAGATGTCGGCATTTGCGCCCACATTCGTAAGTTGTCATCCGAATGCTGGATTGCCCAATGAGTTCGGCGCTTATGAGGATAGTCCTGAGGATATGGTGCGTCAGATGTCGCCTTATCTTGAGGAGCATCTGGTCAATATGATAGGTGGATGTTGTGGAACGACACCTGCACATATTTCTGCAATGCGCTTGATGCTTGACAGTCTGCCTGATTCTTACACGAAACGTGTCCCGAAGTCAAGAAGGGGAGTGCAACCTTTGTTGCTTTCCGGCCTTGATGTGTTGAAGGCTGATTCAAGAACATTCGTCAAAGTGGGCGAGCGATGCAATGTGGCTGGTAGTCGGAAGTTCCTGCGACTCATTGGAGAGAAACACTATGACGAGGCGCTCGACATCGCACGCAAACAGGTGGAGGATGGAGCAATGGTCATCGATGTCAACATGGATGATGGCATGCTCGACGCGAAGCAGGAAGTGCAGACTTTCCTCAATCTTCTGGCTTTCGATCCCTCCATCAGTCGTGTGCCGATTATGATTGATAGTTCGCGCTTCGAGGTGATTGAGGCAGGGTTGAAGTGTTGTCAAGGAAAAGGCATTGTTAATTCCATCAGTTTGAAGATGGGAGAGGCGGACTTTCTTGCCAAGGCACGTGTCGTGAAGCGGCTCGGTGCTGCAGTCATCGCTATGTGTTTCGACGAAGAAGGGCAGGCTACCGATTATGAGCGACGCATCAAGGTTTGTCAGCGTATGTATAAGTTGCTTACAGTAGAGGTGGGCTTTGCCCCCGAGGATATCATCTTCGATCCCAATGTGCTGACTATCGCTACGGGTATGCCTGAACATGCTGCTTATGCACAGGATTTCATTCGTGCAACTCGTTGGGTTACTGACAACTTGCCTGGGGTTCGCGTCTCGGGCGGACTGTCGAATCTTTCGTTTGCCTTCCGTGGAAACAACTATCTGCGTGAATCGATGCACTCTGTTTTCCTGCATCATGCCATTGCCAACGGAATGGGCATGGCCATCATGAATCCAGCGACTGAGGTTCCATATAAGACAATCCCTCTTGAACTGCGTATGGCCATTACCGAGGTGGTTCTGAATACGGCGACAGATGCCAGCGAGGACCTCATTGAAATAGCTCAAAAGATGAGTGAAGCACAATCGGCGGCAAAAGAGGCTGGCTTGAAATATGATCCGAAAGCTATTTTCTCGACGATGCCGCAGCCTGTCGAGAAGACATTTGCGGAACGAGACATCCCCCGTGTTTCTCAGAGACCAATGGTTGATACCCCAGAACAGCGATTGCAGGATGCACTTTTGAAGGGTCTAACCACTACGCTCGACATCGATCTCAAGGAATTGCTTGCTAGGGGCGATTCTCCTCTTTCGATCATTTCGGGCCCATTGATGGAGGGAATGAATGAGGTTGGGCGTCTCTTTGGAGAAGGAAAGATGTTCCTGCCCCAGGTCGTCAAGACGGCACGTACGATGAAGAAGGCAGTTGAGATTCTTGATCCCTATATCAAAAGCGAACAGTCTTCCGACGTCTCTGCAAAAGCACCCTCGCGTGGCCGAATACTCATAGCGACGGTGAAAGGTGATGTGCACGACATCGGCAAGAACATCGTAGGCGTAATTCTTGCCTGCAATGGTTTCGAAGTAGTCGACCTCGGTGTGATGGTGCCTGTCGAGAAGATACTTGCCACTATCCGTGAGCAAACCATCGACATCGTTTGTCTTTCGGGACTGATTACTCCAAGCCTCGAAGAGATGTGTGTCGTGGCGCGGGCTATGCAAGCCGAAGGACTTGATATCCCGCTGATTGTAGGTGGAGCCACAACTTCACCTGTGCATACGGCTGTGAAGATTGCTCCTTGCTATGAAGGTCCCGTATTCCATGTGCGTGACGCTGCCAGCAATCCTGTATTGGCGATGAAGTTACTCGATCCTGCTACTCGAGAACAAGTGATAGACGCCAATCGTGTCGAGCAGGAACGTATTCGTCAGCAACAGTCTCAGCGTCAGTTGCGCGACAAGGTACATGAACAGACCAGCCGAACTTTGGGCGAGGCATCGCCGTTGCAGCGCAGGTTGAAGGTCGATTGGCAAAAATATCCCAAAGTTGTTCCACCATTCTATGGAGCCCGTGTTTTGCCTCAAATACTTGTTCGCGACCTCATCCCTCACATCGATTGGTTGTATTTCTTCTGGGCGTGGCGTGTGAAGGAAGACAGCGAAGAGGGAAAGAAGCTTCGCCATGATGCAGATCACCTTCTGGCTCAGATTGCCGAAGGACAGGAATATGCTGTGCGTGTGACTCAGGCATTCTATCCCGCCGTTGGACTCGAAGACAGGATTCGTGTGACGTTTCGTCGAAATGGGCATGACCTGAATTGTCCCTGTTGCAATCTGACACTCGACATTCCGACTCCTCGCCAGCAGAAGGAGATGGGCACGTGCCTTGCTCTCTGCGACTATGTCAACGACTGTGTGGGCGCCTTTGCTTGTACGGTGAGTGAGAAGTTCGTGCAACGTCTTGAGACGCTCAAGCAAAGCCAGGGTGGCAGCGACTACGATGTACTTCTGCTTCAGACTGTGGGCGATCGGCTTGCTGAGGCAGCGTCAGAGTATCTTTCTCAAAAACTAAAGGTGGAAAACCAATGGGGTGGCATTCGTCCAGCTGTAGGTTATCCTTCTTTGCCTGACCAGAAGACCATTTTCCTCTTGGCTCGGATGATTGACTTCGAGGCTATTGGCATCAGTTTGACCGAAAACGGTGCCATGTATCCACAGGCTTCGGTGAGCGGTCTTTATATCCCTTATCCCGATGCGGAATATTTCAGTGTAAAGTGATGACCGACGAATACTATATGCGACAGGCCTTGATTGAGGCACGACAGGCAGCCGATGAGGGAGAAATTCCAGTTGGCGCCGTCATCGTGTGTCGCGACCGCATCTTGGCACGCACGCACAACCTCACTCAGACACTCCGCGACGTCACAGCGCATGCCGAGATACAGGCTATCACGGCAGCTGCAGAAACGCTGGGCGGCAAATATCTTACCGATTGCACGCTTTATGTTACTCTTGAACCTTGCGTGATGTGTGCAGGCGCATTGGGATGGAGTCAGATATCTCGCATCGTCTATGGTGCTCCCGATCCACGTCGGGGTTATGCTCTCTTCGCTCCCAAGGCATTGCACCCCAAGACACAGGTTGTAGGAGGCATTCTCGAAGAGGAATCTTTGCAATTGGTGAAGGATTTCTTCTCGAAAAAGCGATAAAAAGGGCTATTCTGAAGGTAATGAAGCAAAAAAGTGAAATGCAAAAAACACTTTTTTGCTTTTTTCTTTGGTCGTTTCGTGGAATGTTACTATCTTTGCAGGCCTTTTTACTTGGTTATTCAATATAATTATGCAAAAACTATATAAAACACCCGCTGTTCATTTCGTCATTTTGGACGATGCTGATATCATTACTATGAGTAACGACGACCAAAAATCGTTAAATGTCACCGATACGAACACAGATTTCAGTGATAAAGCACCCAGTCGAACCCTTTGGGGCGATGACTGATATCCGTCTATCGACCTTTATTTTGCCTCCCCGATTTGCCAAATTCGCGTAAATATCGGCTGAAAAACTCTCGAAACGTTCGATTTTAGGGCGTTTCCCTTTGTCATACCACAAATTCATCGTAATTTTGCACCGCAAAAACAAAGAATAATAGTCCCGGAAGCGGACCAAAGAAACTATTTAATTATTTAAGGTATGATGAATTTTATGAATAAGAGACCCGTTATGATGGGAACTCTTGCAGCTTACGCAGCTGCCCTGATTTATGTGGCTTGGGCAATCTTCAAGTAACCTGTCCAGGTTGAGATTTGAAAACAGTTAATCATTTTATACCCAGCCGGTCCTTCATTTGTGTCCGGCTGGCTTTTTTATATAACAATGCAAAGAGCTGAAAATGAAGTGCTGTTGCACTGCTGTTGTGCCCCATGTTCGAGTGCCATCATCGAATGGATGTTGGCCCACGACGTGCGTCCCACACTCTATTACTTCAATCCCAACATCTTCCCCGAGGAAGAATATCTGATTCGCAAGAATGAATGCACGCGCTATGCTGCTTCGTTGGATTTGGACATCATCGACGATGACTACGATCATGAGGCTTGGCGTTGCCAGGTGAAGGGAATGGAGATGGAGCCAGAACGTGGCGCACGATGCCTGCAATGCTTCAAGATGCGATTGCTTCAGGCTGCACGCATAGCAGTGGAACTGGGCTTTGGGGTGTTCACGACGACATTGGCATCGAGTCGCTGGAAGTCGCTCACTCAAATCAACGAAGCGGGGCATTGGGCCGCAAAGAAAGTATCGGAGGAGACGGGCAAAACGGTCCGCTTCGACGATCGAAACTGGCGCAAGGGCGGTCTGCAACAGCGTCGCAACGAACTGCTCAAGGAGAACGGTTTCTATAACCAGCTCTATTGCGGATGCGAATTCAGCCTGGAGGCTATGAAGCAGAAATTCGGCGTGGTCGACATCCACGCATTGGACCCAAAATGAGATTGCGATGAAGATGATCCATTTACCCGAGGTGCGTTCCACCAACACATGGATGCTCGACGCATTGGCCCAGGGCACACCATTGGCCGACGAGACGGTGGTCTATACGATGAGGCAGACGGCAGGACGCGGGCAGATGGGCAACAGCTGGGAGGCCGAGCCCGACAAGAACATCTCGTTCTCGATGCTGTTGTGCCCCACGTTTCTGCCCATTCGCGAGCAGTTTGTCATCGGCCAGCTCTGTAGCCTGGCTATCGTGGAGGCGCTCGACGAGATAGCCGCCGAGCAGGGGATTCGCCCCGAAGACCTTCGCCTCTGTATCAAGTGGCCCAACGACATCTATGCGGGCGACATGAAGCTGGGCGGCATCCTGATCGAGAATCGTCTGGTCGGCACCACGTTCCAGCATTGCGTGCTCGGCATCGGCTTGAATGTCAATCAGACGCAGTGGATAGGCAATGCGCCCAATCCCATTTCGCTCAAGTTGCTGGGTGTGGAGACTACTCCCGAACGTGTGCTCGATTGCGTCAGCCGTCACCTCAGCGAACGATACCGGGCCTTGCGCCGCGACAAGTCGTCAGCCATCGAGGCGCTCCATGACCGCTATATGGCACGCCTCTATCGCCGTTCTGGCTTTTACCCCTATTATGACCCGGCGAGCGACGAGCACTTTGACGCTGAAATCATCGGAATCGATCCGCAAGGCCCGCTGGTTTTGGAGTTGCCAACGGGCGAAGTGCGCCGCTATTGGTTCAAGGAGGTCCGTTTTGTGCTGCCCTGTGGTGTGACGAAGGAATGATAGCATCTGGCGATATAGTGACACTAGTAGATTACAAAAATTAGTGTTATTATTAGAAATGTAATTCTATGTCTAATTATTCTTCTTTAGAGAATCACGTTTCTGGAAATTTTCTTATCTTTGCATATAGAATTATTATTGGTTTAGTAATGCCGACTGTTTTTATATTTTTTGGTTTTCGGTTTCTGTTCTATTCTAATGATCATGAACCTATCCATATTCACATTATCAAGGATGATTGTGAAGCCAAATATAATGTCTGTCCAATAGAGCAGATATATAATCATGGGTTCAAGAAACATCAGATAGCGATTATAGAGTCGATAATTGAAGAGAATGAAATGATAATAGTTGAGAGATGGAAGACATTCTTTAACAAATAATGTATGAAACAGATGAAGATTTCAAGAGTATGGGTTGATGCTAACCATGTGTATGCAGAGACAGAAGAAGGTCTTCGAGCTCATTATGCCTTTTCCGATTGGCCCCGATTGCAGAAGGCTTCTGAAGATGAACGTCAAGATTTTTATCTGACCTATTTCGGTATTCATTGGCCTCAGATTGACGAGGATCTTAGCTTTGAAGATATGTTTCGTGACAATGGCTTTTCTGTTGCAGATTCTTCCGTCTGCTATGAAGGATAGCCGACATGTGTCGCAATGTCGTTTTTTGTTAGAACAAACAATTCGTGGCATACCATCTGGAGGTTTCAGTTGATATGCCACGAATGCTTGAATATATAAATTGTGAAACGAGAGAAGTATTTGAAATTGCTGCAATTTCATCTGTCGCAATGAACAGATGTTCTTACGCCGTCTCTTCTTTCATCAGTCGCTTCCACTCGAAGTAGCCGAAGATGGCGATGATGACGTAGAGGCCGTAGAGGCTGGCCTTGAAGGGAATGTCCTTGTAGAAATAGAGCACGCAGGTGACGACATCGACGGCAATCCAGATGAGCCATTGCTCCAGGTATTTGTGCGCCAGTGCCCAGATGCCGACGAGGCTGAGGGCGGTGGTGAAGCTGTCGGCCACGGGTACGTTGCTGTTGGTGAACGTCACAAGCAGCCAGTAGATGATGCCCCAGATGGCAGCCATGAGCACAAGCCAGGGCAGCATCAGTCGGCGGGGAAAGTGACGGATGGGCAGGGCCTGCTTCGTCTTGCTGCCCCTGATCCATCGCCAGTAGCCGTAGATGGTTATCGAGAGGTAGTAGAACTCCATGGCACAGTCGGCGTAAAGGCCCTTCTGATAGTAGAGCACGATGCCGAGCGCCTGCATGAGGAAGCCGACAAGCCACATCCACAGGCTGGCCTTATATTCCAACAGGATATAGGCTAGGCCGAGGATGGTGGTGAGGATGTCGAGCCAATGAGCAGTCAAAAAATCCATATCAAGTTTAGAATCTCAGCGTGATGCTGCCCATGGCCGTGGTGCCAGCCTGTGGGATGTAGCCGATTTCGGTGTAGCGGTTGCTGTTAGGATTGCCGCCGCTCTCGTAAATGGCCGAATAAACCCAGCCCGAAGCGGCATAGTGCAGGTCGAAGATGTTGTTGATGTTGAAACCAAGAATCATCTCCTTGATGCCTTTGTTCTTGAAGTTGAACACATAGTTGGCCGAGATGTCACTGGTCGAGAAACTCGGCAATGAGCGCTGCTTGCATTCTGTGTTGTCGAGATATTGGCGCGACACGTAGTTGGTGTGCCAGGTAGCCGTGAGCCCGTTCTTTCGGTAGGTGATAAATCCGTTGAGGATGACAGAAGGCGAGAAGGCAAGCGTGCTGTTGTCGTAGTGAATCACGTCGAAGCCATCGCCATCGTAAGCCTTGCCGCTGGCATCAGTATTGCCCTCCCAGTCGTCCCAGTTTTCGACATGCTCGTTGAAATCCTTGATTTTGTTCTGGCTGAGTGCAGCATTGCTCTCGATGGTGAGTCCAGGAAGGATGGTCCATGCTGCGGTGAGTTCTATGCCGAGTCGATATGACTTGTCGATGTTGGTGGTCAGGTTTTCGCCAATGTCGCTCAATTCGCCGGTCTGCACAAACTGGTCCTTGTAGTGCATCCAGTAGAGGTTGGCGCCTACCGCCCAACGCTTGGCCATATAGTTATAGCCAATCTCGGTGTCGAGAAGTTGTTCGGCCTTGGGTGCAGGGTAGTTGTAATTGTCGGTAAAGTTGTTGCGCTCGGGTTCACGATTGCTCATGGCAAACGATGCGAAGGCGTGATGTCCATCCTGATGGAAGCTGATGCCCACTTTTGGATTGACGAAGTCGTACTTCTTGTCGATGTCGAGACGTTGGTTGACATATCCGTTATCGGTGGAGACGAACTTGTCATTGATGCCATCGGTGGAGTAGGAGACGTGACGATACTGTACGTCGGCAAAGACGTCCCATTGGTCGGTGAGATGATAGGTAGCCTTGGCGAAGATGTTGCCGTCAAGCTTGTCGGCATCGCTGTCGTAATATTGGTAATCGCCGTTATTCAGGTACTTGTTGCTCATCTCGTTATTGGCAATGTACGTGATGTAACCGAAATGGTTCGACCAGAAGTTTTGGAGAGAGAGGCCTCCGATGATATCCCAGCGCTCGTCCTTGTAGTTGGCATTCCAAACAAAGCCCAGAAAGTCCTGCGAGAGTCCCTTCTTTCGCACGAAGTCTGTGCGTTTGAGAGTCGAACCATCGCTCAACGTGAAGTTGGAGAATCCGAATTTTGAGAGTTTGTTGTTGTAGCGGAACTCCTTGTAGTAACCGTAGCCATGGGTATAGTGCACTGAACCCGAAGTGGTCCAATGGTCATTGATTTCCCAGGCCAATGAGAGGATGGTGCGATTCTGCCAGAAGTTGTCGGTGGTCTTGTCCCAAAGCGAGCCGTCAGAGAGTTTGTAGCGTTCGGTGCCCTTTGAGGGGTCGCTGCCATCAACGAGATGCTCGTAGAGTGTGTTGTACTTGCCGAGGCCTGCGTCATAGAAGTCCTTGTATTCGAAGAGTCCTGTGCCCATGCCGCCATAGTTCCAGTCGAGCAGGTCGCCAGTGTCGAGGCCGTTCCATGCCTGGCCTGTCTTCTCGAAGTTGCCGAAGTTCTTGAGGCGCACCACGAATTTTTCCCCCATATAGGCGAGGCCTCCGTAGTAGGAGCCGCTGCGTCCCGATGTGCCATGCATATAGCCGTCGGTGCTGGTTTCGTGATAGGCACCGTCGAAGATCCAGTGGTCGGCAAATAAGCCGGTTGAGAACGAGCCGCCGACATTGAATGTGTTATAGGAGCCATACGAGCCGGATATTTCTGCCGATGGCTTGGTGTTGGGCGCCTTGCTGGTCAGCGCGATGGTGCCGCCGAAGGCGCCATCACCATTGGACGAGGTACCTACACCTCGCTGAATCTGTGCGCCGCCTAGCAGCGAAGCGTAGCTGTTCATATTGGCCCAGAAGACACACTGGTCTTCTGGTGAGTTGAGAGGCACACCGTCGAGGGTGACATTTATGCGTGAATCAGCGGCACCACGGATGCGCATATAGACGGTACCCGTGCCCAGACCATTTTCGCCGTATGCAACTACACCTGGAGTGTGGGTGAAGAGCATGGGTAACTCGCGTCCTGTCTTCGAGAATTCTTCGAGTTCCTCCTGTTCGATATTGGTCTTCGAGAAAGGTGCTTCCTTCTGAGCTTTCACCGACTTGACCACGATTTCGTTCAGTTGGTGAATCTTGCTCGCTGTCATACGAATCTGCTGCTTCGTGTCAGGTTCGGCCGTGAATGTCTGATCCTCATAGCCGAGATAGCGAACCACCAGTTCGGTGCCACTGGCTGCATTGAGAGAGAAATTGCCAGAGCCATCGGTGATGGTGCCGATGCTGCGCCCTTTGAGCATGATGTGTGCGCCGGGAAGTGGCTCACCGTACTCGTCAACGACTGTGCCGGTTACTCGATGTGATGAGACCTGCTGTTCTGCTGGGGCCTCATTTGCAGTTGGAGAGAGAGCGAACCCCATGCCTGTACTTGTTGCCAGAATGGCAACCATAAACAATACCTTTTTCATCTTGCGAAGAAAAATTAGAATGAATAATAAGACGAGATGGGGTTCTGCATGTTCCCTTGCCAGAATTACCTGGCCAGGTTCAATGGGTCTAATCTCAGCCTCACAGTCCTGCAGGACAAGCGAAGCACCCCAAGTTGCCGTAACTGTCGCTTCATCGCGATATGGCAAATGTCAGTTTGCGGGTGCAAAGATAATGCCTTTTTGCGAAATTTCCAAAAGTATTGATAATTATTTTTCAGATTTGACAATAAATAGCTTCATTAATATATATTATATGTACGCGCGCGAAAAACTTTGTGCCTGAAAAATTTGCAAGTGTGCAAAAAAAGATGTATCTTTGCGCCGCTATTTCTAAAAAGACGAAGAGATTTGCATTCCTATGGATAAGACACAAGTATATAACAGCGTCAGAAATTGTATTTCCGAAGAGTTGAACGATTTCGAACATATGTTTGAAGGCGTTTTGCGAACGCGGGTACCTTTGGCCGATTCTGTTATTCACTATTTTCTGGAGCGTAGCGGCAAGCAGTTGCGCCCCATTATGACACTTCTTGCGGCCAAGATGCTGGGCAATGTCAACGAAGCTACCACCTATGGCGCTGTCGCCTTGGAGTTGCTCCACAATGCCACATTGATGCACGACGATGTCATCGATCAGAGTCCTACGCGTCGTGGTAGTGATACCATCAATAAAATTTGGGACAACAAGGTCGCTGTGCTTATGGGTGACTTTTTCCTTTCGAAATGCCTTTATTGCAGCAATGCCACTGGATCGTTGCAGATTTCGCGCGTGTTGTCCGATATGGTGACGATGCTCGTCGAAGGCGAGTTGGAACAGATTTCCAACGTGCGCACCCATCTGTTGAGCGAAGATGCCTATTTCTCGGTGATTCGTGGCAAAACGGCATCGCTCTTTGCCGCTTGTATGAAGATTGGTGCACTCAGTGTAGAGGCCTCTGAATCCGACAAGGAGCGATTGACAAAGGTGGGGGAACTGATGGGCATGGTCTTCCAGATTCGCGACGATATCTTCGACTATTATCCTTCGACCAAGGAAGTGGGCAAGCCTACGGGTCATGACATCATGGAGGGCAAGATTACTTTGCCGCTGCTCTATGCCTTGCAGCATGCACCTGCCGACGAAGCTGCTCGTATGAAGGCTATCATCGAGCTGCCGCAGGAACTGACAGGTAGTCAGGTTGCGCTGTTGGTGGAGTTTGCCAAAAGTATCGGAGGCATAGAATATGCACAGGCAAAGATGAAGAATATCTCCTACGAGGCCAAGAAACTGCTCTCCACCTTCCCCGAGAGTGATGCTCGTGAAGCTGTGATGTGTCTGATAGACTATTTCTCGGATAGAAATTATTGATTTTGCCGCACAGACAAAGCAAAACTGGATTGTAAGAACCCCGTTTGAGGCCAAAATCAAACATTTTTCAAAAAATCTTGCCAAAAAATTTGGAGGATTGAAATAAATGCGCTATCTTTGCACCCGCAAAACAAGAAACGGGGTGTAGCGCAGTCCGGTTAGCGCACCTGCTTTGGGAGCAGGGGGTCCCAGGTTCGAATCCTGGTACCCCGACTACACACCACAAAATATTCGTTCTTTGATAGATCTACGATGGCTCCTTAGCTCAACTGAATAGAGCATCTGACTACGGATCAGAAGGTTACAGGTTTGAATCCTGTAGGAGTCACAATCTGAGTTTCCTCGTCGGTGGCTGAGGGGTTTTTTAATACTGCTTCAATAGCTCAGTTGGTTAGAGCACCTGACTGTTAATCAGGGGGTCGTTGGTTCAAGCCCATCTTGAAGCGCATCTGCCTCTTTAGCTCAGTTGGCCAGAGCACGTGATTTGTAATCTCGGGGTCGTTGGTTCGAATCCGACAAGAGGCTCAGATTTTTTAGGGCGTATTCCA